>NZ_BIMK01000032.1 GCF_004001045.1 Paenibacillus chibensis | reverse complement strand
TTTCATACCAGGTGTTTTACTCGCAAAGTGTGGAAATCAAAGAAGGAATAATATCACTCTTGGAACCGCCATACTAAGCAGCATGAATATATCCCGCTTACTGAAAGGATGGGTAAAGCATGTCGCATCAACAAGGACAACCCCATATGGAAGAATCGCCGGCAATGCCGGACGAACAGCAGCCTGAAAACCAAACGAAGGCGGCACTGGATGCGATTCAGCAGCTGGGCCAAATGAATGTGCCCGCAGCGAATGAATCCAACATTTTTTGTATGACGATTGTGGGACAAATCGAGGGACATATGGTCCTTCCTCCGCAAAATAAAACGACAAAGTATGAGCATCTCATTCCGACCCTGGTGGCGGCGGAGCAAAATAAAAATATTGACGGAATCCTCATTATTTTGAATACGGTTGGCGGGGATGTGGAGGCGGGACTGGCCATTGCCGAAATGATCGCTTCCTTGACGAAGCCGACCGTAACCGTGGTCGTTGGCGGCGGACATAGCATCGGCGTCCCCATCGCGGTGTCCTCTACCTACTCGATTATCGCGGAAAGCGCGACGATGACCATACATCCGATCCGGCTGAACGGCCTCGTCATCGGGGTGCCGCAAACCTTTGAGTATATGGAGAAAATGCAGGAGCGCGTTGTGCGGTTCGTGACTTCTCATTCACGCATCACGGAAAGCAAGTTTAAAGAATTGATGTTCCGGACAGGGGAGCTGAATCGCGATGTGGGCACACCCGTGGGTGGGCTGGATGCCGTCAAATACGGGCTGATGGACGAAGTGGGAGGCATCGGACAGGCACTGGCGAAGCTGAACCGGCTGATCGACGACGGCAAGAGATCGCTGGAAGCGGAGGGGATCAAACAATGACCCTGCATACGATCATGCCGCTTGAAGACGTGTGGGAGCACCGGGGGGAAGAGGATCCATCGGCCGAGGTGCGGGTAAAAGGCGTTTTGATGGAGGTTCGTCCTTTGGATTTCAATCGGGCGCAGATCATACGGCTGCTGGACGGTCCGCTAGACAATTACCTCAATCCGGCCTTTGCCCCGGGTCAGATTATACAGTACGTTCCCTCCAGTTAAAAACTAGCTCGTTTCGAAAAACAGAACATAGGTGCCCACGGTATTATATGGTATAATGGGATTCCGGGGGTGACAAGTTTTGGCCAAACGCAAAAAAAGGAAAAAGGCTTTGCTGACCAATGTTCTGAAATACGAAATCTACGGTATTATTCTGATCACCCTTTCTGTCATCGCCTTATCCGGCGAAGCGGCGGTAGGGTGGTCTTTATCCAAAATGTTCGGACTTCTCCTTGGCCGATTCTATTTTGTAATTCCTCTTATAGGCATTTATCTGGGACTCGCCGTGATGATTCAACGGAAGTGGCCCAGTCGCTGGAGCACGCGAAAAAGCGGGATCGTGCTGTTGATCCTGGCTTTGACGCTCATGAGCAGCGTTTCATCTTTGGAAAAGAAGCTATCTTCTGTCCCCGGCTTAAGCGCAGGACATATTATATCTCAAGTACATAATGATTTGGATGGCGCTTTAATATCGTCTACGGCTTCCAAAGATCATTCCATGATGAATAAGGATATCAGCGGCGGTTATGCCGGGGCGATTCAGTATGCCATGCTGTTCTGGCTGTTCGGGAACCCGGGAACCAAGCTGCTAATGATCGTCATGTTTATCATCAGTTTTATGCTGATAACGAATCTGTCTTACGTGGACCTGATGCGAATTATACGCAAGCGCGTGGTTCAGGCGGGCAGCAATATGCAAAAGAGAATGGTGGATCAAAAGCGCCATGCGGTCGCTACCGCTCCAAAAACAGCGACCCGCAAACGGCAGCTGCAGCTTCCGGACGAGGATGAAGAGGACGAGCTGGAAGACTTTGTGCCGCCAAAAGCCAAACGTTCGACGCCGGTGTTTTTTCAACTCTTCGGCAGCAAATTCGTGAAGCCAGAGCACGCGCCCCTGCAAGGTGAGGAAGATGAGCTGGATGGCAACGATATCTTGGAGCCGATCGGCAAACATTCCGGAAATGCCGGGGGACATGCTCCCGTGTACAAATACGAGGAAGAACCGGAGGACGACTCGCCGCCCGTGGAGCATTGGCCAAGGGAGGAGGAGGATCATTCGCCATCTCCGATCATCCGGGATTTCTTCGAACAGGTGAAATCAGAAGGGAATGCAGAGGATGAGGATTGGGATGACAATGAACCGATGCTAGATCCCATCCCGTCATCGCATGAGCATGACGGATTTCAGGACGCGATGGAACCCGAATCCGCTTTGGTTGGTACCCATAACGCATCCACAGGGGAAGCGGCTCCCGCGGAAGGGGAAGGCGAGGCGGAATTTATGGCGACCACGCCGCCCGCTCCACCGCCGAAGCCTTACAAGCTTCCTCCGTTCAAGCTTTTGGCTAAACCGCAAAATAGCGGAAAGGCCGGTGATCAGAATGATTACATGCAGACCGCCCGCAAACTTGAGGCGACGCTGGAGAGCTTCGGCGTGCGCGCCAAAGTACTGGAAGTGGTCCGCGGACCAGCCGTAACCAGGTATGAAATTCAACCGGATATCGGGGTTAAGGTAAGCCGGATCGTCAACCTGACGGATGACATTGCGCTTGCGCTTGCAGCCAAGGATATCCGTATGGAAGCGCCGATTCCGGGGAAATCCGCCATCGGGATCGAAGTTCCGAATAACGAAGTATCCCTGGTTACGATGCGCGAAGTCATGGAAACGCCGATTTTCCAGGATGCCCAGTCGAAGCTGTCCATTGCTTTCGGCAGGGACATATCGGGCCAGACCATCGTCGGCAACCTGGCCAAAATGCCCCACTTGCTTGTGGCCGGGGCTACAGGTTCGGGTAAATCGGTGTGCATCAACGGCATTATTACCAGCATTTTGTACAAAGCCAAGCCGGATGAAGTCAAGTTTTTGATGGTCGATCCCAAGATGGTCGAACTGAACGTATACAACGGTATCCCGCATCTGATGGCGCCGGTGGTGACGGATCCCAAGCGCGCTTCTCTGGCGCTCAAAAAGATCGTCGTCGAGATGGAGAAGCGCTATGAGCTGTTCTCCAAATCAGGCACGCGCAACATCGAAGGCTATAACAATCTGATGAAGGACAACCTGCCGGCCGTACTGCCTTACATCGTCGTAATCGTGGACGAGCTGGCGGATTTGATGATGGTCGCCGCCCATGACGTGGAGGAGGCGATTACACGCCTGGCCCAGATGGCGCGTGCCGCAGGCATTCACTTGATCATCGCTACGCAGCGGCCATCGGTTGACGTTATTACCGGCGTCATCAAAGCCAATATTCCATCCCGAATCGCGTTCGGCGTCTCCTCGCAGGTCGATTCCAGAACGATACTGGATATGGCAGGGGCGGAGAAGCTGCTTGGCCGAGGCGATATGCTCTTTATGCCGATGGGATCATCAAAGCCGATACGCGTTCAGGGGGCTTTCATGACCGACCAGGAAGTGGAAACCATCGTGAATTATGTACGCGAGCAAGGCGAAGCGAAATACGATGAATCGCTGGTTCCCGAAGTGGATGAGAGCCAGTCTGGTGGTGACGAGGAACTGGATGAGCTCTACGATCAGGCCGTGCAGATCGTCCTGGAAGCGAAGCAGGCCTCGGTATCACTGCTGCAGAGAAGAATGAGAGTAGGCTATACGCGTGCAGCCAGATTGATTGACTCCATGGAGGCCAGAGGTATCATCGGGCCGTATGAGGGCAGCAAACCGCGTGAAGTACTGGTTTCGCTGGAGCAGTATCAGCAGCAGAACCGGATCAGCTCATAAAGCAAAAAAGCAGCCAAGGATCGTCCTTGGCTGCTTTTTCGTCTTGTTCGCTCTGTTTAGAGACGCAATTAGAAGTCAAAATGGTCAGGGTCTGGACCGACGCGACGATCCTGGTTTAAGGCATGGATCTGCTCCATTTCAGCGCTTGTCAGTTCAAAATCGAACAGAGACGCGTTTTCCATGATCCGATGCGCTTTGGTTGATTTCGGAATCGTGACGACTCCCTTCTGAAGGTCCCAGCGCAGGATCACCTGAGCGACTGATTTTCCATGGTTATCCGCAATGGCCTGAAGAACGGGCTGGTTCAACAGCTCGCCCTGCATGAGGGGAGACCAGGCTTCCATTTGAATCCCTTGCTCTCGGGTATACGAATATAATTCGTTCTGAGTCAGATAGGGATGAAATTCAACTTGATTGACCATCGGTTTGATGCGGGCTTCCAGCAGCAAATCCTTCAAATGATGAACGTGAAAATTGCTTACCCCGATCGCTTTAACACGTCCTTCCTCATAAAGCTTTTCCATAGCTCTCCAGGTGTCTTTGTATTTTCCGGCCACAGGCCAGTGGATCAGGTACAGATCCAGATAATCCAGGCCCAGCTTGGCGAGGCTGGCTTCATAGGCGGCTAAGGTTCCCTCGTAGCCTTGATCGCTGTTCCATACTTTTGACGTAATGAAAAGATCTTCTCTCCGCAGGTTATTTTCGGCCAACGCCTCATGGATGCCTTTGCCAACGCTGTTCTCATTAGCATAGATGGCTGCCGTATCGATACTGCGGTATCCATGTTGAATGGCGGCTTTTACAGCATCAACGAGCTCCGATCCTTCTTCGACCTTAAAAACACCAAGACCTAACCAGGGCATGTCCACTCCGTTGTAAAGTTTGGTCGTGCTTTGCAGATGCAGCTTCATGATGACTTCCTCCTTATGATGAACTTATGTTAATTTGTACAACTTATAAAGCTTCTTTTCTTTGCAATAATTTACTCCAAAGGGTAAGCAAGACAGCGGCAGCCACCATCGCAGCACCGACAGAGCCGGTGTGGATAAGGCCGATCTTATCCGAAACGATCCCGCCTAAATAAGCTCCAAGCGCAATTCCCGCGTTGAACGCGGCAATGTTTACAGCCGAGGCTACATCCACGGCCTGGGGAGCATAACGCGCAGCAAGCATTACGACATACGACTGCAGTCCGGGGACATTCATAAAGGCCAGCAGGCCCATCATGAATATGGTGATCAAAGCCGCCGCTTTGAACGGAGCCGTAAATGAAAGGAGCAGCAATATCAGCGCCTGCAGGATAAACATCACAAGCAGTGCGGATAGCGGATTGCGGTTTGCCGCCTTTCCTCCGATGAAATTTCCGATGGCAATGGCGATTCCGTACAGCAGCAGGATGAAAGCGACGGTTGACTCTTTAAATCCTGTTATATCGTGAAGCAGTGGGGATAAATAAGTAAAGACAACGAACGTCCCGCCATAGCCCAGCGCGGTAATCAGAAAGGCAAGGAGCAGACGGAGGTTCGTGACCAGCTTTACCTGCTCTCTCACGGGTGTTTTCACTCCGCTGCGCAATTGCTTGGGAATCAGGATCATGTTAGCTGCCAGGGCCACGATGCCAATGATGGTTATCGTTACAAACGCCGAGCGCCATCCAACCTGTTGACCGATCCAGGTGCCAAGCGGCACGCCGGTGACGGTAGCGATCGTAAGCCCGGAAAAGAGGATAGCGATCGCCCCCGCTTTACGGTTTTCAGGCACCATATCAGCGGCGATGGTCGTACCTATCGACATAAACACGCCATGCGCCAGCGCCGCAATGATCCGTCCCGCGAGCAGCATCGCTATGCCACCCGCAAAAGCGGCCATGCTGTTCCCGGCTATAAATACAAGCATGATCGCGATCAACAGCTTCTTGCGTGACATGCTCATGGTGAGCGAGGTCAGTACGGGAGCCCCGATGGTAACGCCCAGGGCGTAAAGAGTTACCGTCAGTCCCGCAAGTGTTACCGATATATTCAAATCCCTCGCAATGAGGGGGAGCAGTCCCACACTAATGAATTCGGTGGTTCCGATTGCAAATGCACTGATGGCTAATGCCAGAAGCGCAAAGATGCTTTTTTTATTGTTTTGATGCATTTTCTGTTCACTCCTGTCTGGTCATCCCGGCCGGTGAATGCTATTATGAAGCCCGGTAGCCGAAATGAACAGTACGCACTTTTAAGTACTATAGGTACCAAAAGGTTCCCATACATCGATCGGAGGTTACAGCATGAAAAAATACAATATATCCGTGGAAGCGACGTTAGAGGTCATCGGGGGGAAATGGAAATGCGTCATCCTCTGCCATTTGACGTATGGCAAAAAACGGACCAGCGACTTACGCCGTCTGATGCCGAACATTACCCAGAAAATGCTGACGCAGCAGCTGCGCGAGTTGGAGAACGACGGAATTGTAAACCGGATCGTATATAGCGAGGTGCCGCCCAAAGTCGAGTACGAGCTCAGCGACTATGGATGGAGCCTGAAGTCCATTCTTGATTCCTTGTGCGCATGGGGGGAGAAGCATATTATCCGGGAATACGGCGATAAATTCACGGTGCTCGAAGACAACATTTTGAACAAGCCGGGCGAGCCGGTTATCGAGTCATAACGATGTAATTATTTTATAGAGGAAACATCAATGAATCTAAAATCATGAATGGGCGGCCCGTTGTACAAGCCATTGTACTTCAGGCCGTTGTTTGTCTTCTGATCACTTGGCGCAAATAGGCGCATTTACCGGCATGTCTCAGGCCATTTCCAACCTTTCTTTTGCAATGTGTATAGATCATGGTTGCTCTTGTCATAATAACCGTAGCCATCCTAGTCACACTCACAAGAGAAAGGTAGAGCTGCCAAATGAGAAAAGCAAAATTGGGGATGATCTTTGGACTTCTGGTCCTTTTGTCAGCTGCGGTATTCGCGGGTGTTCAACCTCGAACGCAGGATAAGGCTGCATCCGCTCAACAGCCTGTTACAGAAGAAGCAATTCCGACATTCGGAACGACCGTTTTGAAGTATGGGTCTTCCGGACAGGACATCTACGAGCTTCAGGGACGCTTGAAATTTCTTGGCTTCTATAGCGGCAAAATCGATGGTCAATACGGCTGGACGACATTGAAGTCGGTCAAATGGTTTCAGTCCGAATTCGGCATGAAAGTGGACGGGACGGTAGGGGCCAAAACAAAGCTGAAGCTGTATAACGCCACGAAAAATTGGAAGCCTTCCGAAAACACTGCAGCCAAGGAGCCAGCAGCCGGAAACAATAATAATGCCGGAGGCGACAAAAGCGAGCCGATGGCTTCCGCGAATACGATGGGCTTATCGGAAAATGACCTGAAAATTATGGCTAACGCGGTCTACGGGGAATCTCGGGGCGAGCCTTTCGAGGGACAGGTCGCGGTGGCTGCCGTAATCCTGAACCGCGTCAAATCGCCAAGTTTTCCGAATACGGTACACGGCGTCATTTTCCAGCCGGGCGCGTTTACGGCCGTAGCCGACGGACAGATTTGGCTTGAACCGAATGAAGTAGCCCGCAAGGCGGTACAGCAGGCCTTGAACGGCTGGGATCCATCCGGTGGCTGCCTGTATTATTTCAACCCTAAAACGGCGACCTCGAAGTGGATTTGGTCCCGGCCGCAGGTCAAAACCATCGGTCAGCATATCTTTTGCATGTAGGGCTTTTTTTGGCCCGGAAACAGCAACCGGAGGGTTTGTCTTCGGTTGCTTCTTGACTTTGTATTGGTATAGAATGGAACATATTCATAAGGCAATTGCAAGACAAATTCATGGCTAAAGGAGTTATGGACCTTGAATAAAACAGCATTTCAACATGGAAACGCGGGGCGCATGCGGATTCACGTGCTGCCCACGAAGCGCTTCAAAACATTTGCCATATCGCTTTATACCGGCATTCCGCTCGCGGAGGATACGGTTACGGCAACGGCCCTGACTCCATTCGTATTAAGACGCGGAACCGAATCCTACCCGGAGACGAGACAGTTCCGCGAGCAGCTGGAGCAAATGTACGGAGCGGGATTCGGCTTTGATGTATATAAAAGAGGCAATTATCAAATGGTTCAGTTCCGCATGGACACCATCAATGATTCTTTTGTCAAAAGTGAAGGCAGTCTGCTGGAGGCGTCCTTCGCTTTTCTCGGAGAAGTGGTCACGCGGCCGGCGCTCGAAGACGGGCATTTCCGCAGCAGCTACGTTACGGCCGAGAAAGAAAATGTGCGTAAAAAGCTCGATGCCATCGTTAACGATAAAATCCGGTATGCCTCCGAGCGCTGCATTGAGGAAATGTGCCGCAATGAGCCTTATCGCCTGCATCCGCTAGGCCAGCGCAAGGATTTGGAGGGGATTACGCCTGAAAGTCTGTACGGAGCTTACAAGCACTGGCTTGAAAACGCCAGCATGGATCTGTACGTGGTAGGCGATACGACCCTTGAGGAGGTCGCCGGGCTTGTGAATAAACACTTTTCGTTTGATACGGCTTCCAATGACGTGTCCTACAAGCAGGAAACTTCCGTCCGAAAAGCGGATGAGGTCCGCACGGTCGTGGAGAAAATGGAAGTAAGCCAAGGCAAGCTGAATCTGGGACTGCGCACATCCATTACATATGCCGATGAGCAGTATGCCGCAGTCCTTATGTATAACGGCATTTTAGGAGGCTATCCGCATTCGAAGCTCTTCATGAACGTCCGCGAAAAGGCCAGTCTAGCTTATTATGCGTCCTCGCGCTATGACGGGCATAAAGGCATCGGAACGATCCAATCCGGGATCGAGGTTCAGAACTATGAAAAAGCGCTAGAGATCATCAAAAAGCAGCTGGAAGAAATGCGCGCCGGCAACATTACCGAGCTCGAAATGTCACAGACGAAGGCGATGATTCGCAATCTGCTGCTGGAAATCGATGATTCCGCCTTTGAAATGATCGCGTATGATTTCAACCGCCAATTTTCCGGAAAGGACCGCCCGCGAGCCGAGCTGCTGCAGCAGGTGGAAGCCATTCGGATCGAGGATGTCAAGGCTGCCGCGGCAACCTTTGAATTGGATACGATCTATTTCCTGAAGGGGCAGAAGGAGGAATAACCGGTGGAGAAACTTCAGTTCGACAACTTACAGGAAACCCTGTACAAGGAAGTCATGGATAACGGGCTGCATGTGTATGTGCTGCCTAAGCCGGGCTTTCAAAAAATGTACGCCACATTCGCGACCAAATACGGGTCGGTAGATAACCATTTCCGCGTGGAAGGGCAGGAGGAAATCTCTGTGCCGGACGGCATCGCCCACTTCTTGGAGCACAAAATGTTCGAAGAGCCGGAGGGCGATATTTTCGCAACATTTGCTACCAACGGAGCCTCGGCCAATGCGTTTACAAGCTTTGACCAAACAGTATATTTGTTCTCGGCTACAGAAAATATCGATAAGAACCTGGAAACCTTGATCAATTTTGTGCAGCATCCGTATTTTACCGATCAGAACGTGGAGAAGGAAAAGGGGATCATCGGCCAGGAAATCAACATGTATCTCGACAATGCCGACTGGCGGGTATACTTCGGTTTGATCGAGGCGATGTACAAAATTCATCCGGTTCACATCGACATTGCGGGGACCGTGGAATCCATCAGCACCATTACCAAGGAAACACTGTACACGTGCTACAACGCTTTTTATCATCCGAGCAACATGCTGCTGTTTGTGGTGGGGGGCGTCAAGCCCGAAGAAATCTTCGCGCTGGTTCGTGCCAACCAGGAAGCCAAAGATTACAAGCCGCAGGGGGATATCGAGCGTATTTTCGATCCGGAGACGATCGAGGTGGCCGAGAAGCGCCGCGTTGCCAAATTGACGGTATCCATGCCTAAATGTCTGTTTGGATTTAAGGAAAAGCATGTGGGAGCTACCGGCAGCGAGCTGCTCCGCCGCGATTTGACGAGCAAGCTTATGCTGGATCTGCTGTTCGGTTCAAGCACCGAGCTGTATCAGAAGCTGTATGACGAGGAGCTCATTTCCGACAGCTTCTCCCATGAATACAACAGCTCGCCTCAGTATGCTTTCTCCGCGGTAGGAGGGGATACGCCGGATCCGGATAAGCTGCTGGCCAGACTACGGGAGGAAGTCGACAAGATCCTTCAGAACGGCTTCAAGGAGGCTGATTTCGAACGGGCCCGCAAAAAGAAAATCGGGGGATATTTGCGGATGCTGAATTCACCGGAAAATATCGCCCATGAATTCACCCGCTACCAGTTCCGCGACAGCGATTTCTTCTCCGTGGTTCAGGCATATGAATCGATTACACTGCAAGAAGTCAACGACCGCCTACATGAGCATATCGATTGGAATCAGCTCGCGGTGTCAATTGTGGTGAACCCGTAATGAGCGGCATGGGAGAAGAGAAGTTTACGAAAGCACTGAACGAGACCACGGTCTTGGTCACAGGCGCGAGCAGGGGAATCGGCGCAGCGATCGCTGAGCGCTTTGCGCAGGTTGGCATGAATGTCGTGATCCATTACGGCGCATCACATGAGGCTGCCAACGATGTGGCCAGACGCTGCATGCAGCATGGGGCAAAAGTTTTGACGGTTTCCGCGGACCTGAAGGATCTCCAGCAGATTCTCCGCATGCGCGACAAGCTGGAAAGCCATGGCCTGCTGCCGGATATCCTGATCAATAACGCCGGCATCTCGCATTACGGGATGCTTGCGGATGTGACGGAAGAGCAGTGGGATGAAGTGATGGCGGTGAATTTAAAGGGATTGTTTTTGTGTACGCAGGCTTTTATGCCTCATATGATTTCCCAGCGGTACGGCCGGATCATTAACATGTCCTCGGTATGGGGCATCTCCGGGGCTTCCTGCGAGGTGCTGTATTCAACCACCAAGGGAGGCATCAATGCCTTCACCAAAGCGCTTGCGAAGGAGCTAGCCCCTTCGGGGGTTACTGTGAATGCGGTTGCGCCCGGCGCCGTCAACACGGAAATGCTCGGTCATCTCGATGCGGATGAGAAACGCATGCTCGAGGAGGAGATTCCTGCCGGGAGATTGGCTACCCCGGATGAAATTTCATCGCTCGTGTACTTTTTGGCGCTCCCGGAATCGGGGTATATTAATGGCCAGGTCATCAGCCCCAACGGGGGCTGGATCACCTGATGCCGGCCGGCTTCTGGTTCCAAGCCACTTGGAAGGTTCTTCTTGTATAGGCCCGGTTCTTTGAGGTTATATTACAATTGTTGATTTTAAATCTCAATGCGCCACAGCCAAGGGAGGACTTATCAATGACCGTACTCAAGAATTTTGATACCTGGAAAAAATTTCTCGGGGAACGTATCGTTCAAGCCGAAAAAATGGGAATGAGCGAAGATACGATCGCCAGCCTTGCCTACGAAATCGGTGATTTCCTGGACGAGAAGGTCGATCCGCAGAACGCTTCCAACCGCGCTCTGAAAGAGTTATGGGAAGTCGGCAACAAAGAGGAAAGACACACGATTGCCCGGCTGATGGTCAAGCTGGCCAAGAGAAATGCATAGGTAGAAGATGGAGCCGGATTCGCCGATCTAGCGCTGCATTTTAGGAAAAAGCCCCCGTTTGGGGGCTTTTCTCTAATGGTTACAGTATTGAACTTGTTTTTCAGTATTATTTTATATATCATTAACGTGACCCAACATTATGGCATGGAATTGAGAGCCTCTCCCGTAAGGGCAGCAGGTTTATTTTGTCGAAATACATGGGAAAAGTTCAGATGGGGTGTCAAGGTGGAAGCTAATCAAATGAAACAAACGAAACAATGGTACATGGAATACAGGATACATAAAAACCGTCCGGGTCTACTCGGGGATATCGCATCCCTGCTTGGTATGCTTGAGGTTAACATATTAACGATCAACGGCGTGGAAGGCAAAACTCGGGGGATGCTTCTTGAAACCGATGATGACGAGAAGATTTCCCTGATGGGAGCCATGTTGAAAAAGGTCGACAACATTACGGTCTGCGCGCTGCGCGAGCCCAAGCTTGTCGATATTCTGGCCGTGCGCCACGGCCGCTACATTGACCGGGATTCCGACGACCGCAAAACTTTCCGTTTCACCCGGGACGAGCTCGGATTACTCGTCGACTTTTTGGGTGAATTATTCAAGAAGAGCGGTAATCAGGTCATCGGTCTTCGCGGCATGCCGCGGGTCGGCAAGACGGAGTCCATTATAGCCGGCAGTGTCTGCGCTATGAAACGCTGGACATTCGTGTCCTCGACGCTGCTTCGCCAAACGGTTCGAAGCCAGCTGTCCGAAGACGAGATGAACCCGAACAACGTGTTTATCATCGATGGTATCGTAAGCACGATCCGTTCCAATGAACGTCATTATAATTTGCTGCAGGATATTATGGGGATGCCCTGCACCAAAGTGATCGAGCATCCTGATGTTTTTGTACAGGAATCCGAATATACGTATGATGATTTTGACATTATCGTTGAGCTGCGCAACAATCCGACGGAAGAAATCATTTATGATACTTTTACCAGCTCTTACAATGACGACATTTAATACACACTTAGGATGAGGAGGTGATGGCATGTCCGAACTGGGACAACAGTTAAGGGAGGCCAGACTGCAGAAAGGCATGAGTCTGGATGATGTTCAGGAAATGACGAAAATTCGCAAAAGATATTTGGAGGCCATCGAAGCAGGGGACTACAAGGTGCTCCCCGGCAGTTTTTACGTGAGGGCTTTTATTAAAACCTATGCGGAGACCGTGGGACTCGATCCGGATCTGCTGCTGGAGGGCCATAAGCAAGAGGCGCCTGCAGAGCCTGAACCGACGATGGAGCCCGTGATTCAGAAGCGGAGCAGCACCCGTTCCTCGGAACGCAACGTCAAGTGGCTGTCTACGACATTGATGTGGATTTTTCCGATTCTGATTATCGTCGTCATTTATATTTATGCAAGCCAGGCAAGCCATACGAAATCAAATAATGTTGATCCGTCCAAAGTGACGGATAGCCAGCAGGATCCTTCCAAGAAACCGGCGGACACGACGCCACCTGCGACCGATCCGGGCAAAACGGCAGAGGGTACGGATAAAACAAATCCGGATCAGACGACGCCTGGAGGTGGCACTGCTGGCGGCACTGGCGGCGACCAGACGACGACTCCCCCTGCGGACGGCGGTACGGATACGACGACACCGGACAACGGTGCAACGGCGCCTCCGAGCGGGACTGTGACGGTACAGCAGGACGGCAAAAAGGGCAAAGACACGATATTCAAAGTTGCCGCTGCCCAAGGGACGCCGGTAACTGTGGAAATCAAAGCAACCGGTGAGAGCTGGCTTGAGGTTTATAACGGCCAGAACAGTCATGGCAAAAAGCTTTCCTACGGAAAAACCAAAGACGGGGATTCCTTATCCTTCCCGCTCGATTCTTCGGGGATGTATATTAAATCCGGATATTCGCCAGCGACGACTATTACAGTTGCCGGGCAGACCGTTACGGACGGGAAATCGACTTCTCGAATCGTGCTGCAGGTCGTGGATCCGAGCAGCTTGAATACAACCCAAGATCAGTCTGCGGGGAGCTCGAACAGCACGGACAGTAGTTCCGGCCAATAGCAGGCTCAACAGATTCGATCATATTGCAGCTGCCAGGGTACAGCGAATAAGCGTGCACCTTCCCGGAGACAATAGGACTAGCTTCAATTTGATTCCTGTCTTATGATCTCCAAGGGAAATGAGGTGTATGGACTATGACAGTCAGCTGGATCGTGACCGGTTTAGGCATCATTGTCAGCCTCCTCGGTTATTATCTGACTCCCAATGCATGGGGTTACGGCATTTTGGGCTTCGGACTTGCGCATATCGTGCTGGGGATTTTGGACATGTTCAGACAGCCTGCACGGAGCCGCTAAGGCCGAGCCTTTGCCCATAAGAGACATTCCTGATGATCCGTTATTCCCGGGCAGGAATGTCTCTTTGCTGTGATTAAAAGCATGACGCATAGTTTAAAATAGACTTGTCCGCCACATTTTCATATAATATGACATGAAGTTTTATGAAAGGACGTGTGAACATGAGTTCAGAAAGTTCATTTGATATCATTTCCAAATTCGATTTGCAGGAAATGAATAATGCCATTAACCAGGCAGAGAGGGAGATCGAGACCCGTTTTGATTTTAAAGGAAGCAAAAGCAGCCTGAAGCTGGAAAAAGAAGCTTTGGTCATCGTTTCGGATGATGAATACAAGCTGAATTCCGTCATCGATATTTTGCAGACAAAAATGATCAAGCGAGGTCTTTCGTTGAAAAATGTGGACTACAGCAAAATTGAGCCTGCATCCATGGGGACGGTTCGTCAGCGCATTACTTTGAAGCAGGGCATTGATCAGGAAAATGCTAAAAAGATCAACGTGCTTATTCGGGACTCGAAGCTGAAGGTCAAAAGCCAGATTCAAGGAGACCAGATCCGGGTGACCGGCAAAAGCAAGGATGATCTCCAGGCCGTGATGCAGCTGCTGCGCAAGGCGGATTTGCCTCTGGATCTGCAGTTCACGAATTTCAAATAAAAGGGTTCTGAAGAACCCGAAGCCTGGCTGCGGCAGCGGCGGGAAAGCCGCCTGCATCTTTTTGACAGGTGATAAAACGTTATATTATACTTGTGAAGATAAGTGTAGTGAGGGACGTTTTTACATAGTTAGTTCCGGTACATTTTGTGCTGATCATGTGAATTTATACTTCTAGTTTGTTTTATCCGGGGAGGGTGTACATTGAATTTGCCCAACCGTATTACCATTGCAAGAATATGTTTGATTCCGATCATGATGGTGTTTCTCCTGGTGGATTTCAGCTTCTATCCGGAACCGCTGGTCTGGAATTCTTACGAGCTGCCCCTGAATCAGTTGATCGCGGCATTCATTTTTATTGTGGCAGCCAGCACGGACGGTATAGACGGTTATTTGGCACGCAAGAACAACATGGTTACAAATCTAGGCAAGCTGCTTGACCCATTGGCGGATAAACTGCTTGTGGCGGCGGTACTCATTTCGCTTGTGGAGATGGGCAAATGTGATTCCTGGATCGCCGTCGTGATTATCAGCCGCGAATTTGCTGTGACCGGCCTTCGCCAGATTGCGCTCCTGGACGGCTCCGTCGTTGCGGCAAGCAAGTGGGGCAAAGCCAAGACAGTGGTTCAGATCGTCGCCATTGTATTGATGCTTATCAACAACTTCCCATTCGAGCTGATCGGCGTTCCGCTGGATGTCATTATGACGTGGGCGGCCGCGCTTATCACGATTTACTCCGGGATCGATTATTTCGTCAAAAACAAACATTTGCTTCGGCTTACCAATGCATAAACGGCAATAGGGAGATCCTATTGCTTTTTCTTTCCAATACGGACATTGATAGTATCCGGCTTGTATTGTGTTAAATATAGGTGTGAGGATACGCATCAGGTAGGAGGAATGACAGCATGAAAGCAGAAATCATTGCAGTAGGAACCGAGCTGCTGCTTGGTCAAATTTTGAATACCAATGCGCAGTTTCTGTCTCAGGAGCTGGCCGGGATGGGAATCGACGTTTATTACCAGACGGTCGTCGGCGATAACATGCAGCGGCTGCAGCATGCCATCGAGCACGCTGCACAGCGCGCGGATATCGTGCTCTTAACCGGAGGGATTGGTCCGACCCAGGACGATCTGACCAAGGATGCTCTTGCCGCCGTGCTGGGCCGCTCCCTTCATATCGACCGGCTGGCCATGGACCAGGTGGAGAAGTTCTTCGTCAACCGTGGGATCGATATGACCGAGAACAATCGCCGCCAGGCGCTTGTCATTGACGGCAGCACGCCGCTTCCGAATGAGACGGGTCTGGCGGTTGGAATCGCGATCGCAGAGGGCGAGAAGTTCTATATCGTGATGCCGGGCCCGCCGAAAGAAATGAAACCGATGTTCGAGAGCCAGGTCAAACCGTGGCTCTTGCAGCATGCTTTGACGGACGAGATGCCGATTTACTCCAAGATGCTGAAATTCGCCGGTATCGGCGAATCGCTGCTTGAGGATAAGCTGCTGGATCTGATTCAGGCCCAAAGCGATCCGACGATCGCGCCTTACGCCAAGGAGGGCGAAGTTTCGGTCCGCATCTCGACCAAAGCGGCCGGCGAGCTCGAGGCGATGAAAAAGCTGGAGGCGCTAGAGGCTCAAATTCAAAAGCGCCTGCCCAAGCATATGTATGCAAGCTCGGACGTGCCGATTGAGAAGATGATCGTGGACATCATGGCGGACCGCGGGCTCACGCTGAGCGCGGCCGAGAGCTGCACAGGCGGCTTGCTGATGGAGAGCATTACGTCGATTCCGGGCAGCGCAACGATGTTTCTTGGAGGGATCGTGTGCTACTCCAACGCGATGAAGGAGAAGCTTCTGCATGTTCCGCATGCGCTGCTTGAAGGAGAAGAGGCTCCGGGAGCGGTAAGCCATGAAGTGGCGGAAGTGCTTGCGGAGCATGTGCGGATGATTCCGGACAGCGATTTCGGACTTTCGGTCACAGGGGTTGCCGGGCCGGGTTACTCCGAGCGGAAGCCGGTCGGGCTGGTCTATGTCGGGCTTGCGGAGAAGGGGAAGAAAACGGAGGTTTTCGAGCTGAGATTCAGCGGCAACCGTGAGACGATCCGGATCCGTACGGTCAAGACCCTGCTTCATCATTTGTGGCTGAGACTCGTGACGCATAAACCGGAATCGGCATCGGATGAAGTTGTACAATAGACCGTGAACGAGTTATAATGTTGTTATACGGAAGAACCGTGCAAAAATGGATTTTGCTGCGGTTCTTTTCTGTTCCCGGGGCCGTGGCGAACTGCCGGAAGGAGAATGACCGGGGCAAAAAAAAACGAATGTATGTTCGAAAAAATGCTTGGCAAACGTTCCAAAACAAGGTATGATAGGTTTATAAACGGTGAAGGATGTGAGTTTATTGTCAGATCGTCGTGCTGCGCTGGAAGTCGCGCTTCGTCAGATAGAGAAACAATTTGGTAAAGGTTCAATCATGAAGCTGGGTGAGTCAACTCACATGCAAGTGGAAGTCGTTCCCAGCGGTTCCTTGGCTTTAGATATAGCATTGGGTATTGGCGGTCTTCCGAGAGGCCGCGTCATTGAAATATACGGACCGGAATCATCCGGTAAGACAACGGTGGCTTTACATGCCATTGCGGAAGTTCAGAAGACTGGCGGACAAGCCGCATTTATCGATGCGGAGCATGCGCTTGATCCTCTTTATGCAAGCAAGCTTGGCGTTAACATCGATGAACTGCTGCTTTCCCAGCCCGATACAGGCGAACAGGCGCTTGAGATTGCCGAAGCCCTTGTGCGCAGCGGCGCAGTAGATATTGTCGTTGTGGACTCGGTAGCTGCCCTCGTACCGAAGGCGGAAATCGAAGGTGAAATGGGCGATTCCCATGTGGGTCTGCAGGCTCGTCTGATGTCTCAGGCGCTGCGGAAGCTGTCCGGTGCGATCGCCAAGTCGAAGACGATTGCCATCTTCATTAATCAGCTTCGCGAAAAGGTTGGCGTGATGTTCGGTAACCCAGAAACAACGCCTGGCGGCCGCGCCCTGAAATTCTATTCTTCCGTACGCCTGGATGTGCGTCGGATCGAGAGCATTAAGATGGGCAATGATGTCGTGGGTAACCGGACGCGGATCAAGGTTGTGAAGAATAAAGTGGCCCCTCCGTTCAAACAAGCGGAGATCGATATCATGTACGGAGAAGGCATTTCCAAGGAAGGCAGCATTATCGATATCGGTACGGAACTGGATATCGTGAACAAGAGCGGCGCTTGGTACTCCTATGAAGGCGAACGACTCGGCCAAGGCCGTGAGAATGCGAAGCAGTTCTTGAAAGAGAACACGCCAATTTCCGATGCCATCGAGAACAAGATTCGGGAAGCAAGCAATCTTACGACGGTGGTTCCAGCTCCTACGTCCAGCGAACTGGAAGATGAGCAGAAGGAAGAACAGGAATTGCTGGAGCTTGAATAGACGTTAGCCTATAAAGCCTTTATAGAAGGCGCCCTGGTGAACCTGACCGGGGCGCCTTTTCCATAGGAGGCAATGTTCAGGGGGGGAGATCATGCAGCTAGAAGAAGATATGCAAGGGCAGCAGGAAGAGACGGATGTGTCTCATTTTCCGGATGATCAGGAGCTGGTGATCACGGCAGTGGAGCGGCAGCCGAAGCAAAAGGGACGATATTTGATTTCATTCGGTGAATACAAGCTGTCCATTCATGAGGATGTCATGATCAAGTACCGGATGCTGAGAGGAAACCAGTTCACGAAACAGGAACTTGAAGATATCGTGCTGGCGGATGAGAAGCAGCGGGCTTATGTACAAGCACTCAAATATCTCGAACGGAAGCAGCGAACCCGAAAGGAACTGGCGGATCGGCTGAAGGAAAAAGAAATTTCGCAGTCGGTCATTGAGCAAGCTCTTCAGCGCTTGGAGCAGGAAGGCTTGATTGACGACGAGCTGTATGCGAAGCAGTGGGCCTCCCAGCGCATTTCGAGCCAGCGGAAGGGTAGAGCCTGGGTCAGGCAGGAGCTTCGCCAGAAGGGCGTGGACAAGTCTCTGATCAGCGAGGCGCTTGATGAGGTGAGCCAGGAGCAGGAATTCGAGAGCTGTCTGATTGTGGGAAGAAAAAAATGGAATCAAACGCGCGGCGAAGTGATGGACAAGAAGCGGAAAACCGGATCTTTTTTAATGAGAAGGGGCTTTTCAGGCGAACATGTCCGGAGGGCAATCAATCAATTCATTCAGGAAAATGGGGATGCTGATGAGGAATTGGAGGATTTTTCATTTGATTGAGGCAGAAGCTGACATATTATGAAATGCACTCTCTTGACAATATCTTTTCACAAATACTAAAATGAATATGAATCTTGTACCGTAATGAAACCCTTTTTCCTTCCAAAAAAGGCTTGTTTCTGTAAGATTCATGAGCGCCAATTCATATGGATAATGCCCGTATTCGCGGGAGATAAGAATCGTTGATTTACGATTTGTGTATGATGATGAACGTGTTGATTGAACGACTGTACAAAAAATCCCAAGGAATACCTTGGAGGAACCAACGAGGGGGTGAAATTATGCCTACGTGGCTATTATCGATCATTCTCGTTGTTGCCGGATTGTTCTTGGGGTTCGTGATTGGATATTTTATTCGCAAATCTCTTGCAGAAGCTAAAATTTCTAGTGCTGAACAAGCTGCATTGAATATTGTTGAAAATGCGAAGAAGGAAGCTGAAGCACTGAAAAAGGAAACGGTACTGGAAGCGAAGGACGAAGTCCATAAAATCCGTACTGAAGCTGAAAAAGACACTCGTGAGCGTCGGAATGAAATTCAACGGCAGGAAAGACGATTGTTGCAGAAAGAAGAGTCGCTGGATAAAAAGATTGAATCGCTGGAACGCAAAGAAGAACAAGTGGCTAACAAAGAGAAGCGTATTGAAGAGACACAACAGCAGATTGATCTGATTTATAAAAGCCAGGTCACTGAATTGGAACGCATCTCCAATCTGACGATTGAGGATGCAAGAAGCATCATCTTGAGCAATGTGGAACAGGAAGTACGGCATGAGACCGCTCAAATGATCAAAGACATCGAGCAGCAGGCCAAGGAGGAAGCGGACAAGAAGGCACGAGAAATCGTGACGCTAGCCATCCAGCGCTGCGCTGCAGACCATGTGGCTGAGACGACGGTATCTGTCGTGACATTGCCGAATGAGGAAATGAAAGGCCGGATCATCGGTCGCGAAGGCCGTAATATCCGCGCACTGGAAACCCTTACTGGTATTGATCTCATTATCGATGATACGCCTGAAGCTGTTATTCTGTCAGGATTCGATCCGATCCGTCGGGAAATCGCCCGTACCGCTTTGGAAAAACTGGTATCTGATGGCCGAATTCATCCGGCGCGGATTGAAGAAATGGTGGAAAAGTCACGCAAAGAGGTCGACGAACGCATTCGCGAATACGGCGAACAGGCGACCTTCGAGGTGGGAGTTCACGGGCTGCATCCAGATCTGATCAAGATCCTGGGCCGCCTGAAATTCCGTACCAGCTATGGTCAGAACGTGCTGAAGCACTCCATGGAGGTTGCTTATCTCACAGGTCTGATGGCCGGAGAGCTTGGAGAGGATATCGTTCTTGCCAAACGGGCCGGTTTGTTGCATGACATCGGTAAAGCGCTGGATCATGAAGTGGAAGGATCACACGTTGAAATCGGCGTGGAGCTGGCGAAGAAATACAAGGAACATCCGGTGGTTATCAACAGCATTGCATCACACCATGGTGATGTCGAAGCAACTTCAGTCATCGCCATGCTGGTCGGAGCAGCGGATGCATTGTCCGCGGCAAGACCGGGAGCACGTCGTGAAACACTCGAAACGTATATTAAACGTCTGGAAAAGCTGGAGGAAATCTCCGAGTCCTTCGAGGGTGTAGAAAAATCGTTCGCGATTCAAGCCGGACGCGAGGTTCGCGTCATGGTACAGCCTGAGAAGATTGATGATGCGGAAGCTTTCCGCTTGGCAAGGGATATCACGAAAACGATCGAAAATGAACTGGATTATCCGGGGCATATTAAAGTTACCGTTATTCGTGAGACCCGGGCGGTTGAATACGCTAAATAATCGCTATTTGAAAAGTGGCCGCCGCTCTGTGGGGCCACTTTTCACTTTTTCGTAAATTTTCATCTAATCAAGGAGGGAAACGTTATTAACGTTTTATTTATTGGAGACATCGTCGGAAGCGTAGGGAGAAAGGCGTTAAAGAATACGCTGCCTTCCCTGAAATCAAAGTATAACCCGCATATCATAATCGTGAACGGTGAAAATGCCGCATCCGGCAGAGGGATCACCGAGTCGATCGCCAAGGATTTTTTCGAGTGGGGTGTTCATGGGATTACGATGGGCAACCATACATGGGACAACAAGGAGATTTTCGATTTTATCGATGATGAGCCGCGGATGATTCGTCCGGCGAATTTCCCTCCCGGTACGCCAGGGCTGGGCTCAACGGTAATCAAAGCGAACGGTAAGGAACTCGCGATCGTGAATTTGCAGGGCCGCACCTTTTTGCCGGCGATTGATTGCCCTTTCCGCGTCAGCGATGAAATCGTGGACCAGCTGCGCAAGAAGCATAAATACATTCTGGTGGATTTCCATGCGGAAGCGACATCAGAAAAGATTGCCATGGGATGGCATCTGGATGGCCGCGCCTCGATCGTCGTAGGTACACATACTCATGTGCAGAGCAATGACGATACGATTTTACCGGGCGGAACAGCCTATTTGACCGATGCCGGCATGGTGGGTCCTAAGGAAGGGATCCTGGGCATGGAACGGGAGGCGGTACTGCGCAAATTCAAAACGCAGCTGCCGGTGCGATTCCGGGTAGACAACGGGAAGTGGCAGTTCCACGGCTTATTCGTCCAGTTGGATGATGCGACAGGAAAAGCCAAAAAAATGGAGAAAATTCGTTTACTGGAAGATGATTGGATTATGGATTAAGGAACTTTCCGAGCGGGAACGAAATCGGCGGCTAAGACTATGGATGTGTTTTTCCAGGTAAAATTGACAAAAAGAAGGAATTATTTTACCACTCACGAATAACATCTAGTATGTGGAAGCTAACCATCATCATTCCCAGGGGAGGTACTTACCATGGAAGTATTAAAAGTTTCAGCAAAGTCCAATCCAAATTCTGTTGCCGGTGCTCTAGCTGGCGTGCTTCGTGAACGTGGTGCTGCTGAACTGCAGGCAATCGGAGCGGGGGCGCTAAATCAAGCCATTAAAGCGGTTGCCATTGCCCGGGGATTCGTCGCGCCAAGCGGAGTTGATCTGATCTGCATTCCAGCATTTACGGATATTGTGATTGATGGGGAAGACCGGACCGCAATCAAGCTGATTGTGGAGCCTAGATGAGTTGAACTGTGTATATCGTTGTTGTTGAAACCTGTTTATTGATATAAGCTGAATGAAGTCGGGCTTTTCGAGGGGATTTCCCTGTGGCTTCCATTCAGTTTATATGGGATAGACAGGTTTTTTTGCATTTTCGGCCGGGTGCCGATCCATGAACATTTTACGAGGGGCGTGACTTAAAAATGAAGTTACCCATCATTGACTTTCACTGCGACGTGCTGAGCAAAATGAGGGAGGATGCAGGAATATCCTTCCAGAACGATCGGAAGCTGGATGTCACCTACGACAGGCTGATCCAGGGCGGCGTCTCGATGCAGTGCTTTGCCATCTATTTATCGGAAAAATGGGGCATTCCGAAATACGAATATATTCTGGATCAGATAGATGCGTTCAAAAACCGAGTCATGAAGACCGGCGGCGGCGTGCGTTGGCTTCGCTGGAAAGAGGACGCTGACGAGCTGGCCCAAACGATTCAACATCCGGCCGCGGCCAAAGGTGGTCAAGGACCGGTCCCCTGGGGTCTTCTGTCGGTTGAAGGAGCGGACGGATTTGAGGGCAGCTTGTTTTATGTGCGGATGTGTTATGAGATGGGCGTGCGGTTTCTCGGAATTACATGGAACTACGCCAACTGGGCAGCGGACGGGGTGCTTGAAGAGCGGAATGGAGGCTTTACCGAAAAAGGGCGGAAGCTGATCGACCTGAGCAACGAGATCGGATTGCTGCTTGATGTGTCCCATCTGTCCCAGGCCGGATTCTGGGAGCTTACGGAACGGACCAACAGGCCGTTCATCGCATCGCACTCCAACGCCAAGGGGGTTTGTCCGCATCCGCGTAACCTGACCGATGAGCAGGTCCGGGCAATCGTGGCGATGGACGGCCGTATCGGGATGACCTTCGTGCCTTGGTTCGTGCGATCAGGCGGAGAAGGGCCGGTGCGACCGCAGGAGCTGCTGCCCCATATCGAGCATTTTTGCGAGTTGGGCGCGGAGAAGCATTTGATGGTAGGCTCGGATTTTGACGGCATCGATTCGTGGATCGAAGGGCTGGAGCATCCGGGGCAATATCCAGCGTTTGCGGAGCTTTTGTGCAAGCATTATTCCGAGGATTTGGTCCGCAATTGGCTTTCGGGCAATGCCTTGTCCTATCTAGGCACCCATTTGCCTTCTAAGGGAACAGGCGCAGCTCACTAGAATCATGAACCGGAGCGGCTCACGGTGAAAAATGTCACACAAAAAATCCTTGATATTTGCTCCGGTTCGACCTAAACTTTTTTAAGATATTAGAAAGTGTACACTTTGGGGTGTATACGGGCTGATATCCCCGGAATAACATTCTCTATAAGCGGTTAAACCGTTATTTTCAAATTACTTGCCATGGGGAACTCGCAAACATAGATGGCACATTGCAGCGGGGAGAAGGAGTGGGCTTTTTTGATTAGTCAATTGTCTTGGAAAATAGGCGGACAACAGGGCGAAGGCGTGGAGAGCACGGACCGGATTTTTTCGACGGCTCTGAACCGCCTCGGCTATTATTTGTACGGCTATCGGCATTTTTCGTCACGTATCAAAGGTGGACACACCAACAATAAAATACGCATCAGCACGCAGCCGATCCGCGCGATCGCGGACGATCTGGATATCCTGGTCGCCTTCGACCAGGAGAGCATCGATTTGAACGCGCATGAGCTTCGCCCGGGTGGCGTGGTTATCGCGGATGCCAAGTTTGGACCGACGCTGCCTGAAGGGACGGACGCACGTCTGTTTCCTGTGCCGATCACTTCCATTGCGGAAGATCTCGGAACTTCCCTGATGAAGAACATGGTTGCCTCCGGCGCGTCCTGGGCGCTGCTCGGGCTTCCGATGGACGTGTTCAACAAAGCGGTGGAGGAAGAATTCGGGCGCAAGGGCCCGGCGGTTGTCGAAAAAAATGTCGCGGCCGTGCAGCACGGCGCAGACTATGTGCTTGAGCTGGCGGGAGGACCGCTGGAGGACTTCAGGCTGGAGCCTGCCGACGGCAAGCAAAAGCTGTTCATGATCGGCAATGACGCGATCGGGCTGGGTGCCTTGGCCGCAGGCTGCCGCATCATGAGTGCTTATCCGATTACGCCGGCTTCGGAAATCATGGAATATCTGATTAAGAAGCTGCCGAAGTTTGGCGGCACGGTCGTTCAAACGGAAGATGAAATCGCCGCGATTACGATGGCCATTGGCTCGAGCTATGCAGGAGTGCGTTCGATGACGGCGTCTGCCGGACCGGGCTTGTCGCTGATGATGGAGGCCATCGGTTTATCAGGGATGACCGAAACCCCTGTCGTCATTGTGGACACGCAGCGCGGCGGACCGAGCACGGGGCTTCCGACGAAACAGGAGCAAAGCGATATTAACGCGCTCATTCACGGCACGCATGGGGAAATTCCTAAAGTCGTGCTGGCGCCAAGCTCGATTGAAGAGTGCTTTTACGATATGATAGAAGCTTTTAATCTGGCAGACAAGTATCAGCTGCCCGTCATCGTTGTCACGGATCTGCAGCTGTCTCTCGGGAAGCAGTCCTGCGAGCAGCTCGATTACGACCGCATTTCGATTGATCGCGGCAAGCTGGTGCAGGAGGCGCCGGAGCTTCCTGCAGGCTCTTTGTTCAAGCGCTACGAGCTCTCCGAGGACGGGGTATCCCCACGGGTGCTCCCGGGCCAGAAGCACGGCATTCACCATGTGACCGGCGTGGAGCATGACGAAAGCGGACGTCCATCGGAAAGTGCGGTAAACCGCAAGCAAATGATGGATAAACGTCTCGGCAAAATGGACCGGATTACCGTGGAGCATCCGATTCATGTGGATGCCGCCTATGAGAATCCGGAGCTGCTGATTATCGGTATGGGATCTACGGGCGGCACGATCAAGCAAGCGCGCGAGTCGCTTGAAAATGAAGGCATCACGACGAACCAGATGATGATCCGGCTGCTGCATCCGTTCCCGGCGGAAGCTGTCAAATCCTATGTGGAGCAGGCGAAAAAAGTGATCGTGCTCGAGCACAACGCGACGGGTCAGCTCGCGGATCTGATCAAGCTGCATGCCGGTGGCGGAGACAAAATAACGAGCGTGCTGAAATATGACGGTAATCCGTTCCTTCCGTCCATTGTGGCCGAAGAGTGCAGAAAAGTCAGTCAGGCAAGTAAGGAGCTGGTATAACCATGGCGACATTCAAAGAGTTTCGCAATAACGTCAAACCAAACTGGTGCCCGGGCTGCGGGGATTTCTCCATCCAGGCTGCGATTCAGCGGGCCGCGGCGAACTCGGGCCTTGAGCCGGAGCAGCTGGCCGTCATTTCCGGCATCGGCTGCTCGGGGCGGATTTCGGGTTACATTCATGCTTACGGGTTCCACGGCATTCACGGCCGTTCGCTGCCTATTGCGCAGGGCGTCAAGCTGGCGAACCGGGATCTGACGGTCATCGCGACGGGCGGTGACGGCGACGGCTTCGCGATTGGTATGGGGCATACGATTCATGCCATCCGCAGAAACATTAACATGACCTATATCGTCATGGACAACCAAATCTACGGATTGACGAAGGGACAAACCTCGCCGCGCAGCGCGGAAGGATTCGTGACGAAAAGCACGCCGCAGGGATCGGTCGAAACGACGCTGTCTCCGCTGGAGCTGGCTTTATCCGCAGGTGCCACCTTCGTCGCACAGTCGTTTTCCAGCGACATCAAGCAGCTGACGGCGCTGGTAGAGGAAGCGATCAAGCATGAGGGCTTTTCGATCATCAACGTCTTCAGCCCTTGCGTCACCTTCAATAAGGTGAATACGTATGAGTGGTTCAAGGACAACATCGTTCCGCTGGACACGATTCCGGACTATGATCCATCCAGCCGGATCGCGGCGATGACCACCTTGATGGAAACCAGCGGCATGGTCACGGGCCTCATCTATCAGGACAAGAACAAGAAAGCCTACGAAAATCTGGTACCCGGCTTCCGTGAAGAGCCGCTTGCCCAGCAGGAATCACTTCTATCCCGCGAACAATTTGACAATCTTGTAGCGGAATTCAAATAAAAGCTGAAAAGGCGCCCGCGTATGCGGTAGCGCCTTTTTATTTTCGGGTAAAAGGATGTATAATGAGTCTGCGTACAGATCATAGAGAAAATATAAGGAGTGATCCACGTGAGTAAAACTGTACCTGTAGGAGTATCCGCAAGACATATTCATCTTACCCAAGAACATATTGAGGCTTTATTTGGAGAAGGCTATCAGCTGACCGAATTTAAACCGCTGTCCCAGCCGGGCCAATTTGCCGCCAATGAAACGGTAGCTGTGATTGGTCCGAAGGGGCAATTCGATAAGGTAAGAATCCTGGGCCCAGCCCGCAAAGCAAGCCAGGTGGAAATTTCCCGTACGGATTCCTTTGCCATCGGCGTAAAGGCGCCGGTTCGCGAATCCGGTAAGATCGAGGGAACGCCGGGCGTCAAAGTTAAAGGCCCGAAAGGCGAGGTGGAGCTGGAGCAGGGCGTCATCGTTGCTGCGCGCCATATCCATTTTCATACCTCGGATGCGGCTAATTGGGGAATTGCCGATCAGCAATTGCTGAAGGTTCGCGTCGGAGGAGAACGCGGCGTCGTATTCGAAAACGTCATCGCCCGCGTATCGGACAGCTTTGCGCTGGACATGCACATCGATACCGACGAAGGCAATGCAGCCGGCGTCAACACCGGAGATACGGCCGAAATTATCGATTAATAAGGCGTACTACAAACGGATACAGGCTTCATGAAACGGGAGAGAATTCTCCCGTTTTTTGCTGCAATCTGAATGCTGGAAAGTAGATAACCCAAGAGGTTCATGTTATAATTTACTGGAATGCCTTTTTAGGCGAAGGGGGCTGCCCCCAAGGGGATTGAAGGAGTGATCAGCAAGCATGGCCAAGGAACCAAAGGATTACTCCAAATATTTTGATTTTTCCGATGCCAAGGTCCTGTCTGAAGACGAACACGGCAAGACCATCCGCATTAAAGGCCGGGAGATTCATATTATTTCGGAGCCTAACCATAGACAAAGCAAGAAGCGCCGCCGGGAAGACGTGCAGGTGCTGTATGACACGGCGATTCCCGAAGATCTTCGGGAGATCGGCAAAGGCAAGCACTACATCGTGTATACATTCGGCTGCCAGATGAACGAGCATGATTCGGAGACGATCAAGGGTATGCTGGAAGAGATGGGATACACGCCAACCGAGGAGCGCAAGGAAGCGGATATTATTCTGCTGAATACCTGCGCCATTCGTGAGAATGCGGAAGATAAAGTGTTTGGCGAGCTCGGACATCTCAGCCATTTGAAGCGGGAAAAGCCCGAGATGCTGCTTGGCGTTTGCGGATGCATGGCCCAGGAAGAAAATGTGGTCAATCGCATCATGCAGAAGCATGGATTCGTGGACTTGATCTTCGGCACGCATAATGTGCACAGACTTCCCCATTTGATCCGTGAAGCGCTGCTCAGCAAGGAAATGGTCGTTGAGGTGTGGTCCAAAGAGGGCGACATCGTGGAAAACCTGCCGAAGAAGCGGGAAGGACTGCGTGCCTGGGTCAACATTATGTACGGCTGCGACAAGTTCTGTACATACTGTATCGTACCGATGACCCGCGGGAAGGAACGCAGCCGCCGTCCGGAGGACGTTATTGCCGAGGTGCGCGAGCTTGCCCGCCAGGGCTTCAAGGAAGTTACGCTGCTCGGGCAAAACGTCAACGCGTACGGCAAGGATTTTACCGATATCAGCTACAGCTTCGGGGACTTGATGGATGATATCCGCAAGATCGACATTCCTCGAATCCGGTTTACGACTTCCCATCCGCGGGATTTTGATGATCATTTGGTCGAGGTGCTCAGCAAAGGCGGCAATCTGGTTGAGCATATTCACCTGCCCGTCCAATCGGGAAGCACCGAAGTCCTGAAAATTATGGGACGCAAATATTCGAGGGAAGTCTACCTGGAGCTTGTTGGCAAGATTAAGGCTGCCATCCCGGGCGCCGTACTGACCACAGACATTATCGTCGGGTTCCCTGGCGAGACGGAGGAGCAGTTCCAGGATACGCTCTCGCTCGTCGATGAGGTGGGATTTGACTCCGCCTATACGTTCATTTATTCGCCGCGTGAAGGTACGCCAGCCGCCGTCATGGAAGACAACGTGCCGATGGATGTCAAAAAGCAGCGCCTGCAGCGCCTGAACCGTGCTATCGAGCTCCACAGCCGCAAGAGCCATGAAAACCTCCGTGGTCAAATCGTTGAAGTGCTGGTTGAGGGCGAAAGCAAAAATAACGCCTCTGTGCTGGCCGGACGGACACGCACCAACAAGCTCGTTCATTTTGAAGGGGATCCGGACTTGATCGGAAGCTTTGTCCATGTCAAAATTACGGATGCGATGACCTGGTACATCAAAGGTGAAATCGTTCCGGAAATGAGTTCAGCTCCTGCATTAACCTAATAGAGTCAATTAAACGGAATAGGGGTAATAGAAGATGATTGAAAAGGGCCATCGCAACAGTTTGGGTATGATGTCTTACGATACGAAGGATTTGATCATCCGCGACGATATCATGGCAAAAGCCAAGGAACTGGCGGAACTGATCTCGAGCAGCGAAGAAGTGCAGCAATACCAAAAGGCGGAAGAAAAAATCCGCAACCATGAGCATGTGCAGGGTCTGATCGCCACGCTGAAGAAACGCCAGAAAGAAATCGTGGCCTTCGAATCTTTTCAAAACCCGCAAATGGTAGCGAAAATCGAAAAGGAAATGGAAACGCTGCAGGACGAGATCGACGCGATTCCGGTTGTTGTCGAGTTCCAGCAGAGCCAAAGCGATATCAATTACCTTTTGCAGCTGGTGATGTCTGTCATCCGCGATACGGTTTCCGAGAAGATCAACGTAGAAGCGGGAACGGATGCGCCACCTTCCAACTGCGGTTAAGCGACGACGAATTAAGGCTGGATCCTGTATCCAAGCCTTTTTTTTGACATCAACGAATGTCGTGTTTCTCAGGCGTACGCAAAATACTTGACTGTACTATGGATCTGAGCATGGCCCCACGCTTGTGGGGTTATTTGCGGATACCGGATTGGGCCGGGCGCCAGTGACAGTTAGATAAGAGAAAGGACTGCATGCGGATGGAGACAGAGATTACGATTCGCCAGGCCTTGCCGGGAGAAGTGCTTCCGAAGCAGCTACTGCTGTTGGCGGATCCCGATTGGTCTCAAGTGGAGAAATATTTGCATCAGACCGACTGGACCGTTGCGGACCAGAATGGAAGAATCATCGGCGTATGCGGGCTCCTGCGTTTAAGCTCATCGGAAGCGGAAATCGTGAATGCAGCGGTGGAAGAGAGGTATCAGGGCAGAGGTTACGGGAAGAGGCTGATTTTGCAGGCCTTAAACGAGGCTGGAGCCAAGGAATACGGCAAGGTGATCGTCCGGACCGGAAATTCGAGCCTGGATCAGCTAGGATTGTATCAGAAATGCGGATTCCGCATGGTCCGGATAGAGCGGGACTATTTTGTGAACAACTATCCTGAACCGATTTATGAAAACGGCATTTGGTGCCGGGATCAGGTCATTTTGGAAATGAACACCCGAGAGAAATAATGGGCATAATGAATTTAGACAACAATGGGGGACTACCAATGAATGCACTTCAAGAAATGATTGCGCGCGGCGAAAACACATTTTGGTCTTATCTGGGCTGTGAATTCGTGTCGGCCGATGAAGAAAAAATCGTCATTGCTTTGGATGCTAAGGAGCATCATACCAATTCAATGGGAATCATCCATGGAGGCGTGCTGACGTCCCTGATGGATCAGGCGATGGGAATGGTGGCGACGGCTGCGAAGAACGATGACAGCTGCGTGACGACCAACATTAACGTTCATTTCATGTCCGCCATGACCACCGGAAGACTGACAGTGACAGCGCGTGTGCTGCATATGGCCGGCCGGTCGCTCACGACGGAAGCGCGCATATATGACAGTGAAGGCACATTTGGCTGTATGGCGACCGCAACGTTCCGGGTGGTGCACCGGAAGTAGCAGCAGTTCCTGCCGTCGTTTCCCTAAAAACACTTGACATTTTCTTTTAATAATTCATAATGAAAGTATCAAAAAGAAATTTTTATGTGGTGATAAATATGAACGAACATGGGAAACAAGGTGATACCTCACCTGAAGCACTGGCTTATTCTGCTAAAAAATATCGTACGCCGGACGGCGTTCCGGCAGATATCGTCATGTTTACGTTAACCAAAAAAGAAAGAAAAACAGTGACCAAGACGCTTCCCATCCGGGAATTGAAAGTCATGTTGATTCGCCGTAAATCCTGGCCTTTTGCCGGTATGTGGGCCCTCCCCGGCGGCTTCTGCCGCGAAAGTGAATCGATCTACGATGCCGCGACACGAGAGCTTAAGGAAGAAACGGGAGTGGACGGCGGCCATCTGGAATATCTGGGCGTATACAGCACGCCGGGAAGAGATCCGCGCGGCTGGATTATCAGCCATGCATTTTTCGCCCTTGTGGAGGAATGGATGCTGGAAAGCAGGCAGGCGGCGGATGATGCCGGGGAAGTCGGACTTTTTGGCATCGAAGAGGTACTGAACGGCCTGGAACTCGCCTTCGACCACCGGGAGATCATCCGTGACGCCTACCTGCGGATTCAGCAGCAGATGCTGCATTCGACCATCGCCCGTCAGTTCCTTCCGGAGCAGTTCACGCTCAGCGAGCTGTATCAGGTCATTCAGACCGTTGTGCCCGAATTCAGCGAACCGAATTTTATTCGTAAAATTACGTCAACCCGCAGCAGGCAGGGCATCCTGGAAGAGGTTCGGGACGAGGACGGCAAGCCGATGAGCTCCAATCAATACTCCCAGCGTCCGGCGCAATTATATCGATTTACGGATTATGCGCCGCTGCTGTCCATTTACACCTGATACGCGCACAGAAGCCGTTGGAACGTATCTTTTTTATTGTATTTTACAGCGGTTCCGCTGCCGTCAGCTTCAGCAATTGACGCGCGGGACTGGCGTATAAAGGAGGAAGCCTGCTATGCAAACCGCAGGACTGGCTTTACATACGGATAAATATCAGATCAACATGATGTATGCGCACTGGGTCAACCGTTCCCATCAGCAGAAGGCGGTATTTGAAGCATACTTCCGGAAGCTTCCTTTCGGAAACGGCTACGCCGTATTTGCCGGACTGGAGCGGATCGTCCATTATATTGCCAACCTTCGGTTCACGGACGAGGATATCAAGTATTTGTCCGAACAGGAGGAAAATTATGATTCGGCATTCCTGGAAGAATTGAAGCAGTTCCGTTTTTGCGGAAATTTGTATTCGATGAAAGAAGGGGCGCTGGTATTCCCGAACGAGCCGCTGGTTCGCGTGGAAGGAACCATAATGGAGGCGCAGTTGGTGGAAACCGCGCTGCTGAACTTCATGAATTTCCAAACCTTGATCGCTACCAAAGCTTCCCGCGTCAAGCAGGTTGCCGGCAAGGATATTTTGCTGGAGTTCGGCACGCGCCGCGCCCAGGAAGCCGATGCCGCCGTCTGGGGGGCTCGGGCTGCCTATATTGCGGGCTTTGACGCAACATCCAATATGCTGGCCGGTCAAAAGTTCGGCATCCCGACGAAGGGAACACATGCCCATTCATGGGTACAAAGCTTTCCTTCTGAGCAGGAGGCGTTCGACACCTACGCCAGAGTCATGCCGGATGATGTTACGCTGCTTGTGGATACCTTCGATACGCTGAAAAGCGGTGTGCCTCATGCCATTGAAACGGCCAAGAAGCTGGAGGCTCAGGGCAAGAAAATGTCCGCCATCCGTCTTGACAGCGGCGACCTGGCTTATCTGTCCATTAAAGCCCGGGAAATGCTCGACAATGCCGGACTTCCCTACGTCAAAATCGTCGCTTCCAATGATCTCGACGAAAACACGATTTTGAACTTGAAGGCCCAGGGCGCCCGCATCGATACTTGGGGAGTCGGAACCCAGCTCATCACGGCTGCAGATCAGCCGGCGCTCGGCGGGGTGTATAAGCTCGTAGAGCGTGAAGTGAAGGGTGAAATGATTCCGACCATCAAAATCTCCGGGAACCCTGAAAAAGTGTCCACGCCAGGCAAAAAAGATGTCTACCGCATTGTGGATCGCGTCAGCGGCAAGGCCACGGCAGACTATATGGCATTTCCCGAGGAGGAAAAGCCTCGGGACGGCCTGCGCTTAAAGCTCTTTAATCCGCAGCATCCTTATCTGCATAAATACGTCAAGAATTATGATGCCATTCCGATGCTGCAGGAGGTATTCAAACAGGGATTGCAGAAGTATACGTTGCCTTCGCTGGATGAAATCCGCCAATACCACCGGGAGCAGATGGAGCTGTTCTGGCCCGAGTATCTGCGTAAGCTGAATCCGGAAATTTACCGGATTAACATGAGCGAAAAGGCCTGGGAGCTGAAACAGAAATTGATGGCTGAATATTTGCAGGTGGAAGAATAGAACAGGAAGATCCGGCACGAGCAATTTGCCGGGTCTTTTTCTTTTGAAGACATAGGGTTCAATCTCTCAAAAGGGTATGCGAAGCCGTATCATTATTTCTCGGGAAAGCGCATAAACCGCCAAATCCTGCGTAGGGAGCCTACCGTCCGACAAGATCGGACGCCAGCGTCACATGTGTTACCCGTCATATGTGTTACCGTCCGGCGTGGTGTTATAATGAAGTCAAATGTCAGGGAAGGAGCAATGCACATGGAAGCATTTCAAGCATACGTCATTCGGGAGGAAACGGATGGCCTCAAGGGGCGCATCGAGGAGTTGACCCTGGACCAGCTGCCTGAGGGGGATGTTCTCGTCAAGGTGCATTATTCTGGCGTGAATTTCAAAGACGGGCTTGCCAGCACGCCGGAAGGGAAAGTCGTTCCCGAATATCCGATCATCCCGGGCATTGATCTAGCGGGTGAGGTCGTTGAATCCGGGCATCCGGATTATAACGTGGGCGACCTTGTCGTATGTACGGGCTACGGACTCGGAACACACCATGATGGAGGATTCAGCAGATATGCGCGCTTATCGGGTGATTGGCTGGTTCCGCTGCCGGAAGGCTTATCCCTGCGGGAAGCCATGGGAATCGGCACAGCAGGCTTTACGGCTGCCTTGTCAGTCGACCGGCTGCTGCACTCCGGGGTGACACCTGGAATGGGACCGGTTCTCGTTACCGGCGCAACGGGCGGTGTCGGCAGCTTTGCCGTGGACATGTTGTCGAAGGCAGGATTTAGTGTGACGGCAAGCACGCGCAAGCTCGGGGAGCAGAGCGATTGGCTGAAAAGCCTGGGGGCTTCGGAGGTGATCGCACGGGAGGATACGATGGCTTCAGGTCCGCTTGCCAAGCAGCGCTGGGCGGGCGCGGTCGATCCGGTTGGAGGGGCGCAGCTTGCTGGCCTGCTCAAAAGCATCCGGTATGGCGGAGCGGTTGCTCTTTCCGGTCTAACAGGCGGAACCTCCTTTGAAGGCACGGTATATCCGTTTATTTTGCGCGGCGTTCAGCTGCTTGGCATCGATTCGGTGTTTTGCCCGATGGATTGGAGAAAACGGGTTTGGAGCAAGCTAAGCGCCGAATGGAAGCCGGAAAGGGCGCTGCAGGACGGTATTAAAGAATGCTCGCTCCAAGAGCTGCCTGGCGTGCTCCAATCCATTTTACAGGGGAAGGCCGTCGGACGAACGATCGTCCGTCTGGAATAAAGCAGCAGGAACCATCGCATCCCACCAGCGCATAATGTGTTTGAAATGTTGGCATTCTAAGCCCATAACAGGCTGTCTTCCGCTTCAAGCGGCAGCAGGGAATCTGGAAGGGATGAACCGACATGAACAAACCGTTTGCATTGCTGCTTGCCTGTGTGCTGCTAATTGCCGCGGTTGGCTGCGACACGCATAACGTCATCAAAAAAGAAACCAAATTGTATAATTTCGATTCTTATTCCGAAGGAAATATCAGGGCTCAGTCTCAGGGGAAGGGGTTGAACGGTCAGCTGCTCAATGAGCTGCAGCTGACGTTCGGAGCCAAGAAAATTCCCTTGACGCATGAAATGTACGCCGAAGACGGCAGGGGAAATATTAGCTATATGTTTTATATCCGGGGCAACCCGCAGCAGTATATTAACCTGCATGTGTTCACGGATGAACAGGAGCGGATCAAACGGATCCATAATTGGTATGGAGACCAGAATCGGATTGATTCGCAAAACATGCATACGGTGATCTACAGCCATAATCGGGCGTCTCTGATTTATACCTCATCGGGAAAAGATAAAGGGATTTACGACAAGCAGGTGCATGAGGTGTTTAATTCCTTGCTGAACCGAATGGATTTTAACCAGTAAACAAACGAAATGCCGGACAGCGATCGAAGCTTTCCGGCATCTTTTCTTGTGCGATTATTCTTTTTTATAAATTTCTCTCATGACATGGCCCAGCTCCGGTAGGATAATGCGCTCCATAGCCAGTTTAACGGCTCCGGTGGAGCCGGGAATAGAGAATACGGCTGTGCTGCCTGCAGTTCCGGCAATGGCGCGGCTGAGAATCGCTGCGGCTCCGATATCCTCGGTAAAGCTGAGATACCTGAAAATTTCCCCGAAGCCCGGAAGCTGCTTGTCCAGCAAGGAAGAAACGGCTTCGTACGTCGTATCGCGGGGGGATATCCCCGTGCCTCCGGTTAAAATAACAGCTTCCACCTCAGGACTGCTTGAAGCTTCATGAATCAATTCGCGAATGCCTTCATAGTTGTCCTTAACAATTTTATAAACCGCAATCCGGTGTCCTGCTTGTTCCAAAAGGGATTTTATCAGTTGTCCACCAGTATCGGTTTCCGGAGTACGCGTATCGGACACGGTAATGATCATGCAGGATACGGTATCCGGGGCTTCGCTGCGGTGTTGGTCTGCGGATTTCATTTCTCTTCTCTCTCCTCTCCCTTTTAGAGTGTCTTTATAGGATATCCCTTTGAGCGCAAACATGCAAATTCGCTTCTTTGGCGTGCCGGGTAAGTCAGAAGGTTGCGGTACATACAAGGGTGTAGTACACTTTGCTAAAAAACAGCATCACTAAGGGATGGAAGAGGAGAAGAGAACGTTATGACCAAACAAACGATGACGCCCATTTACATATTGTCCGGTTTCTTGGGAAGCGGTAAAACAACGCTGCTGCAAAAGCTTATAGCTTACTGGCAGGAACAGGGATTGCTGCCGGCCGTAATTATGAACGAGGTCGGAGACGTGAATCTGGACGGGCTGCTTGTGCAGGAGCAGGTGCCTATGACGGAAATGCTGGGAGGCTGCATCTGCTGCTCGATCCGCGGCGATCTCAGCATGGAGATCGCCGGACTCATCCAGCGGGACGCGCCGGATGTGATTGTGGTCGAAGCGACGGGGGTCGCGAATCCGATGGAGATTTTGGACGGGGTTACGGAGGCAGCCCTATACCAGAAAATCGAGCTTAAGGGGGTCATTACCGTCGTAGATGCCGCCCACCTGCTTGAGCTTTACCACAACCAGAAGGGGAAAACCTTCCGGTTAATGCAGGAGCAAATCCGTACGGCTTCATGCCTGATTCTCAACAAGACGGACCGGGTTCGTGCCGACGAACAAGAGCTGCTCACCTCGGTGGTTACACGCTGGAATGAATATGCTCCCGTACTTCCCGCGATCCGCTGCGATTTGGATATGTCCCGCGTACTGGAAAGCATGGGGAATGTTCAAGCCCTACCGACAAGCCTGGCAGAAGGTAACGAACGATTCGACATCGCTGAAGAAGATCATGAGGGTGATGCTACATCCCACGCCGGGACGCATCATCATACGCATGAGCATGTCATGGTATACACCCATTATTTGAATGGTCCCGTGGACAGCGCGGAATTCGAAAGCTTCATCGCCAATCTTCCGCGGGAGGTATACCGAGCCAAAGGCGTGCTGACTTTCAGTGATACGGCAAGTCGGTTCTTGTTCCAGTATGCCTTCCGCGAGCCCGATTTTCTGCGGATTCGCCCTCAGGGCGAGGTGCCGGATGTCGTTGTCTTCATCGGGGAACATTTCTCGAAGGGGCTGATCGAAGCAGGCATGAGAGCACTGGAACGCAGCTGATCTACACGCGGCATACTGATTTTTCCTGGTTTCCCCTCCCGCGGTTGTGGTTAATAGAGAAACAGAGCCAATACTAACCGGGAGGTTTTGAAATCATGATGAACCAGGAATTGTTGTACAAGGATTGTATCGAAGCTTGCTTGCAGTGTATGAACGCTTGTAATGTCTGCTACGTCTCCAGCCTGAAAGAATATGAACTGGCGATGCTGCGGGAGTGCATCCGCCTGGACCGGGAATGCGCGGATATTTGCGATTTCGCCGCACAATCCATGATTCGTCAAAGTCCGTTTGTCCATGAAATTTGCGAACTATGCCTCAAAGCCTGCGAAGCTTGCGCCGAAGAATGCGGAAAGCATCAGCATGAGCACTGCAAGGAATGTGCCGCTGCTTGCCGTCGCTGCGCGGATGCGTGTCGTCAAATGCTCACTGCAGCATGAAGCTCATAGAACATCGTTTACATAAGCCTGAAGCTTCCTGGCGAGATCGCCAAGACAGCCTTCAGGCTTATTTTGCCTTCAGGCTTATTTATGCTTCCCATGTTCCTGAGCACTTGGGTTTGAATTCCACTGGATTAGGGTACTATATGGTTGTTTATCATGTAGCTTTACACATCCATGGAAGGAGAGACATTCGTGAGCGCACAAGAACACAAGGAATCGGATTCTTTCGTACCGTACATACCCGCATCGAAATCATTGCCGGAATTAACGCTTCTAGCCGTTATTTTGGGGGTAATCCTGGCTGTGGTTTTTGCGGCAGCCAATGCTTATCTCGGTCTCAAAATCGGGCTGACCGTCAGCGCTTCCATTCCTGCGGCCGTTATTTCCCTTGGCGTGCTGCGCGGCATATTCAAACGCAAATCGATACTTGAAAACAACATCGTCCAAACGATGACAACCGCGGGTGAAGCCGTGGCGGCCGGGGCTATTTTTACGATTCCGGCGCTGTATATGTGGAAGCAGGTCCCGCATATGAGCACCGTCAGCTTCATCGTTTTGGTCGGAGGCTTTTTGGGGGTCGCGATGATGATCCCGCTTCGTCGCCTCCTGATCGTTAATGAACATGAAACGCTGCCATATCCCGAAGGCACCGCCTGTGCGGAGGTACTGATCTCTGGGGAAACCGGCGGCAAAAGCGCCAAAATGGTCGTATTCGGCTTTCTTGCCGGCGGCTTGGTCAAGGCGCTTGGAGACGGCTTCAAATTTTTCAAGACCGAAATTGAGACGGGCATTTACAAGTTCAAAAATTCGCTGATCGGCATGGACACTTACCCTGCATTGCTTGGCGTAGGCTATATTATCGGCCCGAGAATATCGGGACAAATGCTCGCAGGCGGGATTCTGGCCTGGCTGGTGCTCATTCCGATGATCGGCTTTTTTGGAGCGGGGGATCCGAATGTGCTGCCTCCGGGCGAGAAACCGATACCGGGACTTGACGCTTGGGGGATCTGGGAGGGATATATCCGGTATATCGGTGCCGGAGCCGTGGCGGCCGGCGGCATCATTACGCTGGTTAAATCGCTGCCGATGCTGTTCAGTTCTTTGACGGCGACGCTTACGGGCTTAAGGAAGAAAGACCATGCGAAGGTGACGCTGGACCGGACCCATTTCGATATTCCTGGCTTTTGGGTCACGATCATGATCGCGCTGCTCGTGATTATCATCGCGTTTGCGCCGTTAACGGACGTAGGGATCATCGGTGCGATCGCGATTGCCATCTTCGGCTTCCTGTTCGTCACCGTGGCATCGCGGATTGTCGGCCTGATCGGAAGCTCGTCCTCGCCGGTATCGGGCATGACCATTGCTACGCTGCTGATCGTGACGATTATATTCAAGCTCACGGGACTAACCGGGATGACCGGCATGATCGCTTCGTTAACCGTTGGTGCGATTGTATGCGTAGCCTTGGCCGTTGCAGGGGATATCTCCCAGGACTTGAAAACGGGCTATCTTGTCGGAGGCACGCCATGGAAGCAGCAGGTCGCCATGATGATCGGGGTTCTGGTCAGCGGTTTGGTCATCGGATTTATTTTGTCCGTGCTGAACGAGAGCTACGGGCTGGGTTCCGAGGATCTGCCTGCTCCGAAAGCGGTGCTGATGCGGCTGATCGTAGAAGGAATCATGTCCGGCAACCTGCCTTGGGATTTGATCTTCATCGGGGTCGCGGCAGCTGTCGTCTTCGAATTTTTGGGTTTGAATTCCCTAACTGTGGCCGTGGGTATTTATCTGCCGATTCACGTCAGCACCCCGATCATGGTTGGAGGAATCGTACGTTGGTTCGTGGAATGGCGCTCGCGCAAAAATGAAGCTCTGCTGAAAAGCCGGGTGGAAACCGGCACGCTGCTTGCATCCGGCCTCATTGCAGGGGAATCCTTGATCGGCGTCATCATCGCGATTCTGATTTGGCTGAATGTTCCTATCCCTGGCGATGTGCTGATCAAAAATAACTGGCTGCCGTTCATCGTCTTCATGCTGGTTGTGGTCATGCTGACCTGGATGACAATGGGACGCAAAAATAGATCCGTCGTTTCCAAACGGGAGGGGTAAGAGAGATGCTCGGGCTTACATTCAAAAAAAAGGCAATGAAAACCATTGAAGCTCAAAATCTGCTGAGCATGGTACCGGTGCTCACCGACCGAATATCGTCCGTACAAAAGGATGAAGGGCGCGTAACGCTAATCCTTCCAAGAAAAAGCTGGCTGGAACGCCAATCCGTCAAGTGGCTGAAGCAGCCGGAGGACATCCGGATTCATCTGGATGATCTGGGCAGTGCGGTCGTTTCCCGATGCCGCGGTCATTTATCCGTTGCTCAAATCGCGGACGAACTACATCTGCAATTCGGCGAAAAGGCAGAGCCGCTGCTGCCCCGGCTCGCGAAATTTCTGGAGGTGCTAGAAGCAAATGCTTTGCTTGCCTGGCAGCCCTCAGCAGCCGATCAGAATGAAAAATCAGCGGTTAATGTTTGAAAGACCGCTTGCTTCCCGATCTTGCGGTGTGTATAATGTTGTAAAATTGAACGTCAGCGATCGGGAGAGTAACGAAAAGCCAGCATGGACAGCGAGCCGGAGTGGGTGAAAGCCGGCACATGCTTCTTTCGCGAAGCGCACCCGTGAGACGGCTGTTCGAAGGCTTCTTGAATGTCATGAAGCAAGGAGAACAGTCCGGTTAACCCCGTTAACGGTTGTCAAGGGAAGCGGAATCGAAGGGCATGACTGATATTTCGTTTACTTAGAGTGGTACCGCGGGAATTCAGCTCTCGTCTCTATTATAGAGACGAGGGCTTTTTTGATTTGACCGACAAAATGAACTGATATAAGGAGATGGCGGGTATGATGTTATTTCAGTGGGCGGCGGAAGCGCTCAAGAATTACGTACAGTTGGAGGAAAGACAGATCATGGGGCTGCTGGAAGTACCGCCGTCAGCGAGTATGGGAGATGTCGCTTTTCCCTGCTTTATTCTGGCGAAGCAGTTCAGAAAGGCTCCGCAGGCAGCGGCCAAGGATATTGCCGATGCCTTCAATGAATCTTATCTTAACGCCGAAGCTGCGGGACCGTATGTGAACCTGAAATTTGATCGTGGGTACTTCGGAAAAGTGATGATGGAGGAGCTTGAAGCCGGGCATGTACCGAAAACGGGGGAAGGGATCAAGGTTGTCATCGATATGTCCTCCCCCAATATCGCCAAGCCTATCGGTATCGGTCACCTGCGTTCAACGATGATTGGAGCGGCCCTCTATAACATGCATAAGCTCGCAGGCTTTGACGTCGTCAGCGTCAATCATCTTGGGGATTATGGAACCCAGTTTGGTAAGCAGATCGCCGCTTACAAAAGATGGGGCGATGACAAGGCGATCGCGGAAAATCCGATTGCGGAATCGCTTCAGCTGTATGTCCGTTTTCACGAGGAAGCGGAGCGGGATGATACGTTGGAGCCGGAAGCCAGAGCGTGGTTTCGCAAGCTGGAAGCCGGCGATGAAGAAGCGCGGAAGCTGTGGAGTTATTTTGTAGACGTGAGCCTGGAGGAGTTCAACCGGATGTACGATCGTCTTCACGTTCACTTCGATTACACGCTGGGAGAGAGCTTCTATAATGATAAAATGCAGTCTGTGGTTACGGAGCTGCAATCGGAGGGCTTGCTCGAGGAAAGCGACGGGGCGCTGGTGGTCCGCCTGGATGATGAAGGGATGCCGCCTTGTCTGATCATCAAAAATGACGGAACGACGATCTATCCTACACGCGATTTGGCTACAGCCATCTACAGACATGATGTCATGAAGGCGGACCGCATTTTATACGTGGTGGGCGGCGAGCAAGCGCTGCATTTCAAGCAGGTATTCTCGGTTCTCCGGCGTATGGGGAAAACATGGGCTGACAGCTGTATCCATGTACCCTTCGGCTTAATGAGATTCGAAGGCAAAAAAATGTCCACGCGCCGCGGCAAAATCGTCATGCTGGAAAAGGTGCTGGATGAGGTGGTTGACCGCGCCATGGCGATTATCAACGAGAAGAATCCGGAGCTTGCAAACAAAGAGCAGGTGGCGAACGCGGTAGGCATCGGGGCGGTCATATTCGGGGATCTCAAAAATAACCGCATGAACGAAGTGGATTTTTCGCTTGAGGAGGCACTGAACTTTGATGGAGAGACCGGTCCCTATGTCCAGTACACTTATGCCAGAACGCAAAGCATACTTGCCAAGGGTGCAGCTATGGACCAATCAGAGCCCGAAGTCTCAAGTGAAACAGCCGGCAATCCGGATGAACTGGGAGACTCAGGCTGGGAGCTTCTGAAGCTGCTCACAGGTTTTCCTGATAAGCTGCAGCGCGGCATCCGTCTCCAAGAGCCATCGGTGCTTGCGCGGTATGCGCTGGATGTGGCACAATCCTTCAATCAATTTTATAATAAGGAAAGGATTGTCATCCATGATCTGGAAAAACGGACGGCCAGACTGCAGTTGACACGCCTCGCCGCTTCATCCTTGTCGCGCACCATGAAGCTGCTGGGTGTCGAAACTCCGGATCGGATGTAACCATGGGGCTATGCCGGAGAGGGGAATAAACGCTTGGGATTATCACGATTCAATGATCGGGAGCTAGGCTCCAATGAGCTTATATGCTTGGAGGATGCCGGAAAAGCATACGGCCGAAGCCGTGTCTTGAATGGGATTTCGCTTCAGGTGCAGAGAGGGAAGTGCACGGCTCTGGTGGGAAGGAACGGCTCCGGAAAAAGCACGCTGCTCCGGCTGATTGCCGGCCTGACCCGTCCAACGGACGGAATGAGGAAAGTACGTGCGGGCCGGCTTGTTACGGGGTACGTCCCGGAGCGGTTTCCTCCGCTTCCCTTCACGCCGTCCGAGTATTTACTCAGCTCAGCGGAGGTGCGGGGCATCGACAAGCTGTCGGGGAGACGGGAAATGGAGGAATACCTGCAGCTGCTGGGCATGGAAGGATATGCGCATGCCCGAATGAATCAATTTTCCAAGGGGATGCTGCAAAAAATCAATCTCATTCAAGCGATGATGGGCAGCCCTGACTTGCTGCTGCTGGACGAGCCGCTGTCCGGTCTGGATACCAAGGCTCAGGAAAGCCTGCTTCATCTTTTGACCGATTTGAAGAACGGCGGGACGGCGATCGTCATGTCGGTTCACGAATCCACGCTGATTGAGGGCATCGCTGACCGCGTCCTGCTGATGAAAAACGGGGCGATCGTCGAGGAGTCAGATGGAGGGCTTCAGGATTCCCTGAAGATGACTCGAATCGTCGTACGGGGCCTGAATGAGGACGCAATCAGGCAGTTGGCCGAGCATCCGTCAGTCCTGTTTGCCTCGGAACGAACGGAGGCATGGGAGCTGGACGTGCTGACCGGCAGCACGGACCTGCTTCTGCGGCAAATGCTGGACCGCGGCGGATCGATCGTGTCGGTCATTCCTGCGGATAGAATGAATTTGCATTTGGGAGCACAGGCTATAGGAGCCGCGGAGCCGAAGGGGGATGCCAGGACATGATCGCGTTAGCCCGCTTTATGCTGAGAAGCTATACAAGAAGGCATACCTATTTCGCGCCTCTCGCGGCCACATTGATTGCCATGTTCATCCTGTATTCCTACAAGCCGAACCCGGTTATGGACAGCTATTCCGTCACGTCGGTATTCTTGTTTCTTGGAGCCGCATGGATGGGGCGCACCTTTTTGAACCACGTCAGTCCGCAGCAGGAGCAGCTGCATGTGACGCAAATCGGAAGCATGAAAAAATATCTTTTATCCCAGATGATGGCTCTGTTTGTGCCGATTGTTCTTTTCACGGTCTTATTTATCCTTTTTCCCATTGTGACGAAGATGTTTGTCAGGCCTGTTCATGCGGACGAGCTGTGGCTTGCAGCCTTTGGCCATCTGGTGATGGGCATGCTCGGCGCAGCACTTTCCCTGTTTTTTCAAACGGCCTTGATGCCAAACGGAGCGCGGGCAACGGCGATGCTTTTGATCGTGGTCATCGTATCCATCGGAGCCAAATCGATCACGGCTCATCTTCCGTCGCCTTTGGCCTGGCTGCGCTGGCTGCTGCCGCCGGTCTCTTCTCTGATGGATGGCCTGCTGAACACCGGGACAACCGTTTCTCCGCATGAAGTGTGGGGGATGGTGGGCTACGGCCTTGCGTATTCTCTTGCACTGGTTCTGGTATATATGTACGTTTCGGTTCGCAGGGATGCACGTACCTGAGTCTCTGGATGCGAAAAAAAGCGAGCGAGCGCCTGCCTTCATATTGCTGGTTGATGATTGAATGTACATCCTTTAACATGGAAGTATACGATGTCATCGCGAAACGATGGGTAGGAGGGTATGATGAAACAGACACGGCTCTTGGATAGCGAACATTCCAAAGAATTATTTGCCTATTTCGGACTCGCGGTATATTATTCTCAGGCACTGGAGCAGCAGCTCGTCAACCTGTTAATGCTGATGAAGATCTCCCAGGGAAAAGTCCCGACCGAGGAGGATCTTGCCGATCTGTACCATCAAAAGCTGAGCAACTCGCTTGGCCAGCTGGTGAATGAGATTCAGCATCATTTCCCCTTCTCGGAGGAAGAGACGGCGAAATTAAAAGAAGTATGGAAGCAGCGGAATTATATCGTTCACGACTATTTTAAGGAGCGTATCCAGGAAACGTTCAGCCCCGCGGGCCGCTCCAGAATGATTCGAGAGTTGACCAGCTTCAAGGAGCAGGCACAGGAGCTCGAACGCAAATTGCAAAAATATACAAGTGAACTATATACGAAGCTCGGATTGGATAATGAAATGGAGAAGGCCCGGACATAGATGTCGCCCATCGATGTTCAATCATGGATGAGAATAAGACGCCGCTTTTTTCCAATGATATGAAACCTTTGCCGGAAGAATCCCGTCTGAAAAAGTGGAGGTGATCGCGATGCGTTTCAATGCAAAAATGGCTGCGGCCTGGATGGTGATCTGCTCATTCGCAGTTTCGTCATCCGCGTCCGCATTTTCGGATATCAAGGATCCCCGGCAGAACAAAATCGTAGATACCCTGCAAAGCCAAGGGATCATTCACGGGGTGTCGGCGGAAAGGTTCGCGCCTTCGGATAACATTACGGCTGCTCAGGCGGTTTCCATGCTTGTCAAAGCCATGGATCTAAAAGCAGTGAACGGAGCTGCCGAAGCCCCCGGTATACCGCCGAACGCATGGTTTGCCCAGGCTGCGAACATTGCGGCAGGGCATGGCCTGCTTAGCGAGGGCATCAAGGATTGGAACGGCGGTCTGACGAAAGAACAATTTGCCGTCATGCTGCATAAAGCAATCACAGAAACGATCGGTACAAATCCATCCATACAAATCGTAATCCCCATAGCGGACATGAATCTATTGCATTCCTGGTCCGGAGAGGCTGTACACGATTTATTGTTGTCAGGCATTACCGAATTGGACGGAGAGAAGCGTTTCCATCCTCAGTCGATAATTTCCCGTATGGAGGCAGCCGAAATGACATTTAATGCGCTGAAGTACATCGACACCGTGAAGGGTCCGCAGGACGCCGGCGAGTCGGATGACGAGGTTGCGGTTCAAGTGGTGAAAGTCAATGATCAAGTGAATGAGATCATCCTCTCCAAATCCGATATGCCCAATCCAGGCTACGGCATTTTGGTCGACCGAATTGAATTCTCGGGTCAAAAGGCCGTCATATCCTATCATTTCACCACACCGGAGCCGGGACAGATGTATCCGCAGGTGATTTCAACCGCTAAAACTTCCGTATATGTCGACAGCAAATATAAAGTCAGCGTCAAACGAAGCCCCGGAGAGGCCGGACTACCTTTTAAGGCTCCCGGGACGGATCCAAAGACACTCAAATAGCGGCAAGAGCAAAAGCCCTTTCTCCGGTAATATGGGAAGAGGGCTTTTTTGCATGATCAACAGCAACAGTTAAAAGTATCATATTTCGTTGACGAGGCAAATAGTTTCCCCTTCTGCAAGCGATTACAATAATAGCTAAGGGGGGAAGCATACATGGCGCAGCTCGCAACCATAACGAAAGTTGGGAACAAGAAGAAGAAGCGGGGAGTCGCTTACCGGATGATCAAGCAGTGGGATATTCAGCTGATGGTCATACCGGCGCTCATATTGATTTTTGTTTTTTCCTACATACCGATGTACGGCGTTTTAATGGCTTTTCAGGATTACAGTATTTTCGACGGCTTCTGGGCAAGCCCATGGGTCGGCTTTAAGCATTTCAGCATGTTTTTTCATTCTCCGGAGTTCTGGACGATCATTCGCAACACTCTCATCATTGCCCTCTTGAAATTCTGCGTCGGATTTCCGGCACCGATTTTTCTAGCTCTGATGCTGAACGAGGTACGTCATATGGCGTTCAAACGGGTGATTCAGACGGTCAGTTATCTTCCGCATTTCTTATCCTGGGTCATTGTCGCCGGACTTGCGATGTCGATCCTGTCTACCGATAACGGAAGCCTGAACATGCTGCTGCAGAAGCTTCATATCATCAAGGAGCCTATCGGATTTTTAGGGGAATCAGAATACTTCTGGGGAATCCTCGTGTCCACCAACGTATGGAAGGAAATCGGCTTCGGTTCCATCGTCTACCTGGCTGCAATTGCCGGCATCAACCCAAGTTTGTACGAGGCCGCGGCGATGGACGGGGCGGGACGGATCAAACAAATGTTTATGATCACGATTCCTTCGATGATTCCCGTCATCGCGATCTTCATGATTCTGGCAATCGGTAACCTGCTGAGCGCAGGCTTTGAGGATATTCTCCTGCTGGGATCCAATCCGGTGTTAAGAGATGTCTCCAACGTCATCGATACGTACGTATACCGGATGGGTCTGACCAATCAACGTTATTCGTACGCGACAGCTGTCGGGTTATTCAAAGCCGTGATCAGCGTCGGTCTGCTGACCTTCGCTAACATGTTCGCACGGAGATCCGGGAACAGTCTGTGGTAATTCAGGGGAACGTCGGCATGGAAGAAGACAGGGGGCTGCAAACGGATGCATAGCAAGAGCTTAGGCGACAAAATTCTCAGTATTTTCGTATACACATTTTTAATTTTGCTGGGATTCAGCACGTTTTATCCATTTTGGAACGCACTGGTCATTTCGCTCAATGACGGCATGGACACGGCACTGGGGGGCATTACCTTTTGGCCGCGGCAATGGTCGCTTGAGAATTATAATGTTGTTTTTCAAGATGAACGCATTTTGAACGCCTTTTGGATCAGCGTGATGAGAACGGTCGTGGGAACGATTCTATCGGTTCTGTGCACGGCAATCTTTGCTTACGGGATGACCAAAAAGGAGCTGATCGGCCGGAAATATTATATGCTGATGTGCATCGTGACGATGTACTTTGCAGGCGGTCTTATCCCGACTTTCCTCGTCGTACGCGGTTTGGGCTTGATGAACTCGTTTTGGGTCTTTATTATCCCGAGCTTGATCAGTGTATGGAACATGATTATTTTCCGGACGTTTTTTATGGGGCTTCCCGAAGGCCTGGAGGAGTCGGCTAAAATGGACGGCTGTGGCAACTGGTCTACGTTTTTCCGGATCATCGCGCCCTTGTCCGGCCCGGTTATCGCAACACTCGGTCTGTTTACGGCGGTGTTCCACTGGAATGAATGGTTCCTTCCGAGCATTTACATCACCAAGGAAAAGCTGCTGCCGATCCAGTCGATGCTGCAGCAGATCCTGAGCAGCAATATTATGAGAGAACAAATGTCCCAATTGGATTCGGCTGCGCAGGCCCGCATGTCAAACATGCAGAGCGTAACGACCAAGTCGCTGTCCATGGCAACGATGATGGTCGCGACCATTCCGATTATAGCGGTCTATCCTTTCGTGCAGAGATATTTTGTCAAAGGCGTATTGGTAGGATCGCTGAAAGAGTAGCGTTTAGAGCATGTGCTTTAAACATCAGGATACCGGCCGGCATGGCTGATAATGCTGCTTGCATTGTGGTATATTCCATGCTGCGCATCATCCTGACATAAATCGAATGAATAGGAAAAGGGGTTATGTTGAATGAAAAGCTGGAGAAGATCGCTGATTGTGTCACTGGTCTTTTTGTGCACAACAGCCACCGTGCTTGCAGGCTGCGGCGGAAGCAAAAACGGGGACAATAAAACTGCCGAAGGCGCCAACAACAATAACACGAAGGTAGAAGAGAAAGCCGGCGATAAGGATAAGGGAAGCTCGGATAAGTTCGAGCTGGGCAGCGAACCGATCAATTTCAGCTTCTATGGCCACTATGACTGGTATACAATGCCGACCTGGGGCGGAGATGTAGCAAGTAAATGGATTCAAGAAAACAAGAAAGTCAACATTACGGCCATTAATTCCGGGGGCGGAGAAGGCTCCGCGGAACGGAAATTGAATACATTGATTGCCTCCAAAGAGCTGCCGGATGTGATCTGGACGGAAAAGGGCAAGGATGTGGAGCGGCTGCGCGAAGCAGGAATGCTGGTTCCTTTTGACGATTATCTGGATAAGTATCCGAATTTGAAGAAATGGGCCGGAGAGTCTACGCTGAACATGCTTCGTTCCAGCGACGGCAAGCTGTATCAATTTCCAAACTGGTATACGTCCCAGCCTGCCGGTAATGCGGGCTATCTCTTGAACAGCAAAATATATAAGGATCTAGGCTCTCCTAAGCTGGAGACTACCGATGATCTGTACAACTACCTGAAAGCGGTTAAAGCAAAATACCCGAGCATAATACCTTTCGAACCGGATCTGGCCAAGGACGGTCAGGGCCTGGACATCCTTTATAGCGCCTTCGGCGAAGACCACTCACCGGTTTACATTAGAGAAAAAGCCGTACCTAACGGCGACAAGCTCACGTCCATTTTTCAGGATCCGGTTTACCGCGAGTCGATGCAGTTCGCTTCCAAGCTGTTCCGTGAGAAGCTGATGGATCAAGACGGTCTTACGCAAACGAAGGATCAGTTGAATGAGAAAGCTTACACAGGCCGCTTTGCGATCGCTGCCGGCGCCAGCCCGACGGAATATGGCAGCAAAGGCGACGTGGAACTGAAGAAAAAAGATCCGACTGCCGGTTACGAAATGATCTGGCCGATTCACAAGGAAGGCCTCGACAAAAACAAAATCTTTGCGGGAAGCTACAATCAGCTCGGCTGGAACGTTGCTGTGATCACCAAATCCGCCAAGGATCCCGAGAAAATCTTCGCATTCCTGGATTGGCTGACAGGCGAGGAAGGAAGCCGCGTTATTATGTGGGGACCTGAGGGCACGCTGTGGAAAGGCCTCGACGAAGAAGGATATCCGATGTTTACGGATACGTATGCCAACGATCATGAAACAGTCAGCAAAATTATGGACCCGACGGTTAACCTTCAATGGGTTGGCAATACCGTATACATTGACAAATCCAAAATGAAATTCGAGAAAACGCTGCCGCCTGAAAAACAAAACTGGGAAACCAAGTATCAGTCTTCGATCACATGGAAAACGCAATATAACGCTACGGCTTTCCTGAACCTGGCCCCGATGCCGGATACAGAGGAAGGTATTATCCAGGATCAGGTTAAGGACATTTTCTCCGAATCCAGAGCGAAAGCGCTGTATGCGAAGAACGATGAAGAAGTCTTGGCTATTCTGGATAAGGCAGAAAAGGATGCCATGTCAGTCGGCTATGAAAAACTGCTGGCTTTCAAAACTCAAAAATGGCAGGAGAACCTGAAAAAAATCGGTGAATAATAGCAAAAACTGGTATAGTAATGGTAAGAAGAGCGCAGGCCGTCCCATGGACGGCTTATGCGTTCTCATGCGTTTAAGAGGGCGATATTTAATAGGGGATAGACGGTAATCAATGATTCGGTCAGGAGATGAGATTTCATGTATAAAACGTTGATTGTAGATGATGAAATCCTCGATCTGGAAGGGATGAGGACCTTTATACCTTGGACTGAGCTGGGTCTGGAAGTTGTGGATGCCGTCAACAATGGTTTCGAGGCTATGCAAGTCATGGAGCGGGAAGCCATTGACGTATTAGTAACGGATGTACATATGCCCAGTATGTCAGGGCTGGAGCTTGTGAAGAAGGCGAAGGAGTTTTACGGGCGAATCAAGGTTATTTTTGTAAGCGGTTATCAGGATTTCAACTATGTGAAGGAAGCTGTCTCACTCAATGCCTACAGCTACGTCCTGAAGCCGATGGATGACCAGGAATTGATTGATGCGCTGCAAAGAATCGTGCTGGAGCTGGATGTAGAAAGACAAAGATCATTGACGGAGCAAGCCTACAGGCAGATCGCTAAAAACGAATACTTGCTTCAACTGCTTGAAGGTGTGAACACGGAAGAAACGGCGAATATTCTGCTGGAACACTATGGTCTGAAGCACGTAAGTTGGCCGGCCAGAGCTGCCGCGATGGAAATCGACGATATCGGCTGGAAGCTGGATCCTCTTCCCGAGCAAATGAAGCAGGAATGGTTTAACCGGTTCTATGAATCTGCGCTGCCGCTGCTGGAAGCGGAGGGAATCCATCATGTATGCCGTACGTCGAAACAGCGGATTTTCTTGCTGGCCGAGTGCGGACAACAGGAGCCGGATCTGGGAAACATCATACAGAGGCTTCATGAGCTTCATCCCTTCTCTGTCACCATTGGTGTCGGCGGACGGGCTGAGCACTTGCACGCGCTGCGGGATTCTTATGTTGAAGCCCTCACCGCCCTGGATTATAAGCTGACTGAGGGTAAGGGAAAAGTGATCGATCATGGCAAGCTCAAATTTGAAGATGCCGTGAGCATGCCGGAAACGGATATTCCGCTTGAAGCGCTCTTAAATGCCGTCCTTCATTACGATCTGGTCCAAATCAGCGATGAGGTCGACCGTTTATTCGAGCTGGCCGGGGCGATCCGTACCCGGGTTCAGATTCAATTTTACGTCATGAATATTTGGATGAGGCTGGAGAGTCAGCTGAGATCCGTAAGTGAGAACATGTTCCAAGCTCTGCAGCATGACGGATTGAGCAAGCCGGACATCATGCTGAAGTATGAAACCATCGATGATATCCGCTCCTGGCTCAGATATCGGCTGTTCAGCGCAGCTGAAATTATCCAGAACAAGCGGCAGAAGAAAAGCGCAAAGCTCGTTGAGGAAATGATCCGCTATGTGAAGCAGCAGCTGCATGACAACGTGACGCTCAAGGAAGTGGCGGATTATTTATCCTTTTCCCCGAATTACTTGGGCTCCTTGTTCAAGGAGGTTACTGGCACCAATTTCAGCGAATACGTCATTTCGATGCGCATGGAGAAAGCGGGAGAGCTCCTGAAGGACCCGCGGATGAAAATATATGAAGTCGCCGACCGCGTAGGTTACCGCTACATGCCATATTTCAGCCGCCAGTTTAAAGAAGTATACGGTATGACTCCGGGTGAATTCAGGAGAAAAATGTAGGTATGGGCAAATATAACCGTATACGTCGCGAGCAACGCATCTTCTTACCCTTTGGCATGAAGCTGTTCATATCCTATCTTATACTCATTATTGTTCCGATTTCCATTTTTGGTTATATGGCGAACACGATTCTTGTGAATCTCTACGGGAAGCAGATGAATACGAATCTGGCAGGGACACTGGCCCAAATTTGTGACAATATCAATTACAAGTTGGAGGATACGCAAAGACTTTCCGATAGTCTTTATTTTGACGAAAGCTTCCCGCTCGAAATTATGCGTTATGAGGAGGGCTGGGTCAGCTACCAGACGACAACCAAGCTGCTGATTCCGAAATTCAGGCAAACAGTGGATTCAACCAACCGGAAAGTGTGGATGAGTGTGTATCTGAAAAACGAGACGCTCCCGGAGATTTATAATAATGATGATTCCATGTCCGATGCCTTGGCAAAAGGGAAGCACTGGGAATTGTTTCATTTGGCGCGGATTGAAGATAAAGCATGGTACAAAAATTTTCCCAAAGAGGATTACGGCAAAACCGTGGTGTGGCAGCAGGTGGAGGACGACAGCAAATTCGGCCGGATTTCGCTGCTTCGGAGACTGGTGGACACGCGGAATCCGACCAAGCTGGAAACGATCGGATTCGTACGGATCAGTGTGTATCTCTCTGAAATTTTCCAGAGCGTGGACATTAACAAAATCGGCAGCGGCAGCATGCTGCTCGTGCTCGACGACAATGATCAGATCATGTACGGCTCGGGGGATCATGTGCCTGACAGGCAATCCAACTACAATCTGATGGATGTATCGCGTTTCACGGTTTTGGGTGAACAGCTGCCCAAATTGAACTGGAGGATGACCGCCTTAGTCCCCGACACCATCATTCAGCATGAAACACGCAAGGTTAATATTTTGACGCTTGTCATTTGTCTTGCCAGTTTTGTCGTGATCATTCTGGTGGCGCTTGGCGTGTCGAGATTCTTTTCCAAACGGGTATCGAAGGTGGTATCGGTCCTGAGCATGTTCCAGCAGGGGGATTTTCATAAACGGGTGCATTACAGAGGAAATGATGAATTTTCGATGATCGCGGCTTCGCTCAACAAGCTTGGAGAGCATACGGAGCATCTCATCGAAGAGGTCTACATGACGAATCTGAAGAAAAAGGAAGCGGAGCTGGAAACGCTGCAGGCTCAGATCAATCCGCATTTCCTGTACAATACCCTGTCCTCCATCAGCAGGCTGGCCAAGTTCGGACAGGTGGACAAGCAGCATCAGATGGTCATGAACCTGGCGAAGTTTTACCGGTTGACGCTGAACGAGGGGCAAACGATTATCCCCATCCATAAAGAACTGGAGCAAACGCAGGCTTATATCGATATTCAAAAGGTAAAATACGGAGAGCGCATGGATGTGGAGTTCAACATCGATTCAAGCATCGTCAATTTCGTCACGGTAAAGCTGATTTTGCAGCCATTTCTGGAGAATGCCATGCAGCATGCTTGGCGTGGAGACCGGATCTACATCCGCATCAGCGGGCGCCTGGACAAGGAGCAGGATTCCATTCTGTTCGAAATCATGGATGACGGCAACGGCATGAGCAAGGAGATGCTGCACCAGGCGACGACGTCCATGAACAACAATCCGGGAATAGCCAAAGGAACCGGCAGGGGAAGAGGGTATGGCATCCGCAATGTGAACGAGCGCATCAAGCTTTATTTTGGAAAAGATTACGGCGTGCAGCTGTTCAGCAGACCCGGCATCGGCACCGTCGTTTCCATCCGGATACCGCTTCAGCGCGCGAAGCACGTGACTTCAGCTCCGCTCGATACCTCATGGACCGGATAACATGAATAGCCTCTCGTTAGCTAATGAGCTGATGAAGAGGCTTTCTTTCAGGAGCATGTATGATGCAGAGAGCTTTAAGTCGGCGGGGCTTCTGTGGTACGATACATTCTAACGAATGATGGAGAGCAGGTTATAAGTGAATGACAGAACAGAGACAAGAGCGCTTCCGCTTCAGCGAAGCTCCGATATGGGAATGGCAGCGGAAGTATTTTGAAGAGCAGGGGCTCAAAGCCTGGAACAATGACCAGGTACCGCAGTATATTACGAGCAATCCGATGATCGCGGAGGCTTACGCCGAAATGATCTTTGGATTTTTGCGGGACCGGGCCGCGCAAGGAGAAACGAAGGAATGTGTGACCATTGTGGAGCTTGGCGCGGGAGCGGGGAGGCTTGCATTTCACGTGCTGCAAAAATGCTGCGAGCTTCGTGACTATGCAGGGATTCCCCTGCCTCCTTTCCGGTACGTGATGACGGATTTGCCAATGAAAAACGTGGAGAGCTGGGAGCGGCATCCTGCTCTGCAGACGTATATAGATCAGGGACTGCTCGACTTTGCCAGATTCGATGCCGTGGCGGACCACGAGCTCAACCTGACCGTGTCGGGAACGACGCTCCGGCCCGGTGATTTGCAGCAGCCGCTGCTCATCGTTGCCAACTATTTCTTTGACAGCATTCCGCAAGAGCTGCTTTATGTGGGAGATGGCCGCATCTACGAATGTGACGTCATCGTCGATTTTCCGGATACACCGGAGAAGCTATCCCCGGCTCAGTTGCTGGAAAATTTGTCGATGGACTACTCGCACCGCCGTGCACCTGAATATGAACATGCGGATTTTCCATACAAGGATGTCATTGCCTTGTACCAGGAGGAGCTGGAGGACTCGCATATTTTGTTTCCGGCCGTTGGACTGGAATGCCTTGAAAGGCTGAGCCGATTGTCCCGGGCGGGATTTCTGCTGCTCACGGCAGACAAAGGCGACCACCGTCTGGAGAACTGGAAGTTTGCAGAGCCTCCCGAATTGGTGCTGCATGGCAGCTTTTCGCTCACGGCGAATTACCATGCGATTCAGCATGTGTTCGAGCAGAGAAGGGCAGAGTCTCTTTTTACGTCCCAATACTATAAAAATTTGAATGTCGGCTGTATCCTGATGCTGGAGAAGCCGATGAATTACGTGAATACCCGTCTGGCGTATCGCCGGTCGATCGAACGGTTCGGGCCGGACGAATTCTTTTCCCTGAAGGAATGGGTCGATCGTCATGTGGAATCGATGGGAGTGCAGCCGCTGCTTGCCTTTTGGCGGCTTGGCGGATATGACGCTGAATTTTTCATCCAAAGCGCCAAGCGTTTCTCCAGCCTGCTGCCGGAAGCGAGCGATGAGGAAATGACGGATATCCGGCGTGGCATTCATAAGATGTGGTCTTCATTTTACGTCATGGAGCAGCGCTATGATTTGGCGCTCGATGCCGGATTGCTGCTGTTTGAAATGGAGCAGTATGAGGATTCGAAGCTGTTCCTCGAGGCGTCGCTGGAAGCGGATGAGGAGGCGCCAGTTCCGACGGTTTTGTATTGCCTTGCCATTTGCTGCTATGAGCTTGATCAGATCGAATCGGCGCTCGCCTATACACGCGAGGCGTTGATTCAGGAGCCGGAGCATGAGGAGGCGCTGGATCTGCTGCATGCATTAACCGGTGAAGTGTAGAGCGGGCGACCCGCGATTGCATCTATCAACATTCCTTTGCTGTCAAAGCGACTTTTGCTTCAGAAGCTAGGGAGCTCAAAATAAAAACCCGTAAGCCAGGCGTTAGTACGCTAGTTGGCTTACGGGTTGTTTGTTTAGGTCTTCATCATATCGAAATTAGGCTGGCGATGGCGCTGCCGAGGGGGCCGCGATACTGTCGCTTGCTTGCCCTGAGCCCTGCTGCAGCTGATACATTTGATAGTATCTGCCGCCAAGCTGCATCAGCTCGTCATGATTGCCGCGTTCCACGATTTCGCCGCGATGCAGAACGAGAATCTGGTCGGCACTGCGGATGGTCGATAACCGATGCGCTATGATGAACGTCGTCCGGCCTTTCTTCAATACCTCCAGCGCAGACTGGATCAAGCTTTCCGTCTCCGTGTCGATGTTGGCGGTTGCCTCATCGAGGATCAGGATCGCCGGATCATAAGCCAGAGCCCGCGCGAAGGAGATAAGCTGACGCTGTCCCGCGGACAAGGTGCTGCCTTTTTCGACCACAGGTTCGTCGAACCCTTTCGGCAGATGGGCAAGAATCCGCTCCGCCCCGACATCCCGCAGTGCTTTTTCAACCTGCTCGCGGGTAATTTTTTCGTCGCCAAGGCTTACGTTGGAAGCGATCGTGCCGGTGAAGAGATAGGGATCCTGCAGTACGATGCCCATGTGATGACGGATCCACTGTTTCGGAAGATCCTTTACCTCTTGGCCGTCGATGGTGATGGACCCCATTTGCGGATCATAGAACCGGAACAAAAGGTTGATGATCGAGCTTTTGCCTGAGCCGGTATGGCCGACCAGCGCGACCGTCTGTCCTTGCTCGGCCTCAAAGTTAATATTTTTAAGCACATAGTTATCTTTTTTATAGGCAAAGGATACGTTCTTGAACTCGACGTTTCCTTTGTAGCGCGGCATGGAGCCGTCCGTCACGTCTTCGCCGGGTTCATCCATCAGTGAGAAAACGCGTCCGGCGGATACCATCGAGGAGTCCAGCGCAGCCAGCTGGTTCACCATGCCGGTGATCGGCTGGAACAAGCGGCTGAGCACATCGACGAACGCGTACAGCACGCCGAGCGATACGGCGGTTCCGCCGGAAATGGAGCCGAAGCCGAAATAGGCGAGAATAACGGCAAAGGAAAAGCTGCGGAGCACGTTGACCAGGTTGTGTGTAGTCAAGGCGTTCAAATTCAGCATTTTGTTCTGATGCTTCATATAATCGTCGTTTAAAGCCTCGAATTCCTCCCGGGTTTGCTTTTGCCGGCGGAATACGCGGATGATGGACATCCCTTGAATGGACTCGTTAATGATCGCATTGATTTCGCTCAGGCGCGAGCGGATGATCGTATTGTATTTGGTAGCGAATTTCCGGTAAAGGATAATCCACACGATCAAGAGCGGAACGATGAACAAGCATACGAGACCCAGGCGGACATCCAGCAGGAATAAGGCGATATAAACGCCGGTAATGTAGATGACACCGGAGCTGAAGTTGGCAAGCACGGCCACGAACAGGTCCTTGACCGCTTCCGTGTCATTGGTGATCCGCGAAACGACTTTACCCGCAGGCAAGGAATCGAAAAAATAGACGGGCAGCCGCTGCATATGGGCGTAAACGTCGTTACGAAGCTTCTGAATGACTTTGTTGGCCGAGGATTGAAGCCAGTAGGTCTTTCCGAATTCCGTAAAAATGCTGATCAGAAGGAAGATGCAGTATAATCCGACCAGCTTCAGGATGCCGGGAACCTCCGGCTTGTAAAAGGAATACAGCTCGGCGGCGGAAAGCTTCCGGGCCGGATACTGCGATACTTTGTCGCCATAGGTAATGGTGATTTGTCCGTCAGCGAATTTGCGCTCCCCTTGGGGATTGGTGACGGGCTGATCGATGAAATAGAAGCTGCGACCCGACTGGAGCAGCCGGATTTCGGCGCCTTTGGCCTCTCCGGCTTCAAAGCGGTCTCCGCGCTTGTAGTAATGCCCGTTGTATTCGGCGGCCTGGTCGGCCGTTGTCGTTTCATAATATGGACGCTCGATGCCCAGCATATGATCGTCGATCATGCTCTTGGCGATGAACGGTCCGGCAAGTTCTGCGCCGACGCCGATGGCGAGGGCGATGAAGGCGGCAATGAAAATGCCTTTGGCGGTCAGCGCGTATTGGAATAAACGCTTCCCCGTCCTGGGATTAGGAGTCATAGTGATTCCTCCTCGTTACTCAGATTGTTTTCGACTTGCTGCCGTTCGAATTGCTCGCGGTACCAGCCGCCGCGATCCAGCAGTTCGGCATGGGTACCTTCTTCAATAATGCGGCCTTCATCGAGCACCACGATCCAATCCGCGTGTTCGATCGCGGAAAGGCGATGGGTCGAGATCAGCGTGGTTTTGCCGGAGCGGTGCTCCCGGATGTTATCAACGATGCGCGCTTCCGTGCGGGCATCGACCGCGGATAAGGCATCATCGAGGATCAGAATCTCCGGATCGGAGATAAAGGCCCGCGCCAGCGAAACGCGCTGCTTCTGACCGCCGGAGAGAGACACGCCTTTTTCCCCGACCAAAGTATCGAGTCCGTCGGAGAGCGTGTGCAGATCCTTATCAAAAGCGGCGGTCGCAATCGCCTGCATGATCACATCATCATCGGCTTGATGCTTGCCGAACTGGATGTTCTCCCGGACTGATTTGGAGAACAGGATCTGCTCCTGAGGCACATATCCGACCCAGCTGTGCAGCTGGTCCTTGGCGATCAGCTCAATCGGTGTGCCGGAAATGAGAATGTCGCCCGAGCCTGTCGGATATTCATGAAGGAGCTGCTTGAGCAGCGTCGATTTGCCGCTTCCCGTGCGTCCCACAACGCCCAGCGTTTGCCCGCGGTGAAGCGTCAGGTTGACATGCTTCAGGTTATCGACCGTTGAAGTCGGATAGCGGAAGGTCACGTCTTTGATCGTAATCGTGTCCGGCGAATCGACATGGGCTGGATGCGGAACGTCCTGTACATCCGGAACGACGGACAACGTTTCATCAACGCGGTCGAGGGAAGCACTGCCCCGCTGCATGACATTGATCAGCTCGCCGATGGCGAACATCGGCCAAATCATCATCCCGAGGTACATATTAAACGATACGAGGTCCCCGAGGGTGATCTGATTTTTGAAGACGAGGTAGACGCCGAAGGCGAGCCCGATCACGTAGCTGAGGCCAACGCATAAGCGGATTGTCGGCTCGAACAGCGCATCCATTTTAGCTACGCGCATATTTTTGTGGTACACGTCATCGGCGATAGCCTGAAAGCGGCGTTCATCCGATCTTTCCTGAACGTACGCACGGATGACTCTGACACCGGCCACCGATTCCAGCACCTGATCATTCATATCGCCAAAAGCATCCTGTGCTTCGGTGTAGCGCTCATGAACCTTTTTGCCGTAGATTTTCATTGCGAGTGCGATGAAAGGCAGCGGCAGAATGGCCGCAAGCGTGAGCTTCCAGCTGATCATAAAGCCCATGGCGAATAAGATAACGGTCAGATATGCCGTCGAATCGGTCATGACCAGCATGCCGAATCCGGCGGTATTGGCCACGGCGCGCAGGTCATTGGTCGCCCGGGCCATCAGATCGCCGGTACGGTTCCGTTCAAAGAACGGGGGAGTCATACGCAGCAGCTGGTTCATGTAGCGGGAGCGGAGAATGCGCTCCACCAGATTAGCCCCGCCAAACAGCTTGTGCATCCATATGTACGTGAAAATATAAATCAGAATCAATGTCACTAGGATCAGGACAATGTATTTCGTGAGCGAAGCCCAGGTGATGGAGCCGCGGACGATTTCGTCAATGGCGTTTCCAAGCAGCCTGGGAGGGAACAGCTCACCAATGCCGCATATGATCAGCATGAACAGACCGATCAGATAACGTTTCTTTTCCTGGCGGAAAAACCAGCCGAGGTTTTTAAGTACGGAAAACAAAGCTTTCACTTCCTCTCATGTTGGGTATTGCCGGTAAATGCTGTGTTCAAGCCAAGAAATTAAAAAAGGCACACCGCCCGTAATCGGACGATATGCCTTGGAATCCTAACATATGATGCTCACGGTTGAGTTTCGTGCAACCGGGTCTGAAGGAAGGTTAATGTTCAATGGCTCCTTGAAGTCTGCGAGCAGATTTCAACAATCAGTTCCACCAGCAGGGCTGCACCGGTATTCAGTTGTACGTTGGTTAAAATAATCATGAGTCTTGAACACCTTGCTCACCCTTTCATTGGTAATTAATTGAATTTGGACCTCGTATGCTGAGAATTTTATCACCCTCCTCACAGCTCTGTCAATTTATATTTTCAGGAGATAGGTCTTTAGTGTTATGATATATTGTATAAAGGCAAAGAATTTGTTCGCTTACAACCGATGGAAGGGATGGAAGTCAGATGAAGCTTCGGATCAGTAACGACGCGGCAAAATGGTACATCAAGGAACTGGGGCTGCAAAACGGCAGCGCGCTGCGCTTCTTTCCCCGCTACAGCTCGGGAGGGGGGCTGCATCCGGGTTTTTCGCTGGGAATTTCGGTTGAAGAACCCTATCGTCCGCTGCTCGAAGAGGAAATCGAGGGCATTACCTTTTTCTTGGAAGAGCAGGACGGCTGGTATTTAAGCGGCTACGACCTGGTTGTTCGTTACCTGGAGTCCCAGGACGACATTGAATATATTTATGAAGACGATCAGGAAAATACGACTACGAACGCCGGGTAATTGTAATCTCAGTTTTGCGGAAGGAGGGAGAAGCTTGTCTCATTTGGACCGTGATTTCCGCCAATACATTAAGAAAACGTCCAAAATTACCGTACAGGTAGCCATCCTTGTTAAGAACAAAAACGGGGAAGTGCTGCTGCAGCAAAGGGCGGGTGCTGAGGAATGGGGGCTTCCCCTCGGTTCGATGACACCCGGAGAATCGCTGGAGGATGCGGCCCGCAGGGAATTATGGGAGGAAACATCGCTCACGGCGAAGGAAATGACTTTGCTGAGCATGTTTTCCGGACCGGATTTCAAAAGGGTGAATGGTAGCGGAGACGAAGAATTTCTGGTGATCGCCCTGTACGAAGCGAAAGGCCTGCAAAGCGAGCTGAACTTTAAGGCGGACGTAAACAAGGCCCTTCGTTTCTTCGGGGAACCGTGGCCATCGGTCGATCTGCTCTCGATGACCCTGATGGGCATGTTGCGCAATCACACGGAATAGCGTCTGACCTTGTGTAGCACTGTGCCGCGCAAAAACTCCTTTCCGAGAGGAAAGGAGTTTTTGATTGCTTATGGGCCGCTGCTTAACGGACGGGACTTAGATATTATGGGTGAAATGGTCGCTTTCCACCGCAAACTCGAAGTCGTCGATATCGAATACCTGGACTGGAACCGACGCATCGATGATGCGGTGGATCAGCTCCGGCTGATCGGTCAGCAGAGGGGTCTGTTCACGCTGGGAAACGAGCAGCAGCTCGGTTTCGACCGGGTCGAATAATTCGCCGTATGGCGCCGTGTCCATCGCGTTGACCACCGTAATTCGCGTGGATTCGCCGATGAGAATATAAGGGCTTTTTGCCCATGGCATGTTGAGCGCCTTTTGGATTTTTTTCTTGTTGAGCGGCTCATCGAGATAGTCGACCAGCTCACGTACCTTCTCTTTGACATGTTTATCATCTTCCGCATTGCTCATCAAGGCTTCATCGCTTGATAAAAACTCGTAGAGCTCAAGCAGGCTGGTATACGGTATCATATATTCAACCGGCACGGGAGTCAGCAGCAGTTCTCCGTAAATCGCCAGCATGACCGCTTCCGTAACGAATTGTCTTGACATTTAGGGCCTCCTACAGTTCCCTGCCTAGCGGCAGGGTCTTTGGTTACAGTGTTCTGGTTCGCTCGGATCAAATGCTACAGCTTAAAGATATCTAATCACTGTAAGGAGGAAATGTCAACCGGTGAGCCGCAGAGGGATCCGTTTGACAGGGTATTATAGATATGACATGGCAGTTGTTCAACTTAGAAAGGGGAGTCACTAGGCTTTGAATCCTTGGAAAGCATATTATCGTTTTGTTAAACCTTATACGAAATGGATTGTCATTACGCTGATCATCGGAATGGTGAAATTCAGCATTCCGCTCACGCTGCCGATGATATTGAAATATGTCGTCGACGATCTGCTCATGAATCCGAAGATGAGCGTACAGGAACAGGTAACCCAGCTTTTTCTCATTCTCGGAGGGGCCTTGGTATTATTCATTATCATTCGCGGACCGGTGGAATACTTAAGGCAGTATTTCGCTCAATTCATTACGAGCCGGATTCTGTTTGACATGCGGAACAAGCTGTATGCACACCTGCAGCGGCTGTCCATGCGGTATTACCAGAACACGAAAGTCGGGGAAGCCATTTCCCGCTTTATCAACGACGTGGAGCAGACGAAAAACATCGTGGAAGTCGGCATGATGAATATTTGGCTGGACATGTTTACGCTCCTGTTCGTGCTCGTGGCCATGCTATACCTGAATCCGGTTCTGACGCTCGTCTCGATCGCGATTTTGCCTTTTTACGGCATTGCGGTCAATATGCTGTATAAGCGGCTTAAAAAGCTGACCAAAGACCGTTCCCAAGCACTGGCCGGGATTCAGGCTTATCTGCATGAGCGGATTCAAGGGATTTCGGTGATCCGCAGCTTTACCCTTGAGCGGCATGACCATCAGCAGTTCAAGTCGATCAACCAAAATTTTCTGAACAAGGCGATGGCCGCAACCCGCTGGAACGCGCTTACGTTCTCCATCATCAATACGCTGACCGATATTGCTCCGCTGCTCGTGATCGGCTACGGCGGTTACCGGGTCATTCATCACAGTCTGACGCTGGGCACGTTCGTAGCCTTCTTCGGCTACCTGGACAGGCTGTACGCTCCGCTCAAACGGCTGATCAATTCCTCTACGGTTCTTACGCAGGCTTCGGCCTCATTGGAGAGGGTCATGGAGCTGCTGGACGAGCCGTATGATATCGTGGATGCGCCAGACGCCAAAAATCTGGACGCGCCTGCGCGTAACATTACGTTTGACGGAGTATGGTTCAAGTACAATGAGCAGGGGGACTGGGTATTAAAGGACGTCAACCTGGAGATCGAGCACGGCCAGACGGTGGCTTTTGTCGGCATGAGCGGCGGAGGCAAATCCAGTCTGATCTCGCTCATTCCGCGGTTTTACGATATTCAGCAGGGCAGCGTCCGGATTAACGGCCGGGATGTACGGCAGCTGACGATGGAAAGCGTGCGGGGTTCCGTCGGCATGGTGCTGCAGGATAATTTTCTATTCAGCGGCTCGGTGAAGGACAATATTCTCGTCGGCAATCCGGATGCGCCTCAATCCCAGGTTGAAGCAGCCGCGGTAGCCGCGAACGCCCATGAGTTCATCATGAACCTGCCTCAAGGCTATGACACCGAGGTCGGGGAGAGAGGGGTCAAATTATCCGGGGGGCAGAAGCAGCGGATCGCCATCGCGCGGGTGTTCTTGAAAAATCCGGATATTCTCGTCCTGGATGAGGCGACGTCCGCGCTGGATCTGGAATCGGAGCACTTAATCCAGCAAGCGCTGCAGTCGCTGTCGGCGAACCGCACGACGCTGATCGTCGCGCATCGCTTATCAACCATTACCCATGCCGATCAGATTATCGTGATGGAGCATGGAACGATTACCGAGCAGGGGACGCATGCCGAGCTGATGGCGTTGGACGGAAGCTATGCAAGATTGTTTAACGTGCAGCATCTCGAGGTGTGATCCTTTCATGGATCATGCTGATCGAATTGAAAAAGAGCCTTGGCATAAGCCAAGGCTCTTTTATTGCTTCATCCTGCCCTAGGATCTCCCGATGAGAAGCGACAGAATGCCGGCCGCAATCAAGGGACCGACAGGAACTCCCCGGAACAACGCGACACCGAGCACGGTGCCTATCAGGAGTCCGGCCACGATCGTCGGGTTCATTGACATCAAAGCGGCGCCCCGTCCGCCAAGATACGCCACCAGCATGCCGATGGCGATGGCGAGCAGCGATTTCCAGTTGAGGAACGATTCGCCGATGGTCTGCAGGCTCATTTTGCCGCTAGCAACCGGCGTCATAACGCCGATGGTCAGAATCACGATCCCGACGGTCAACCCATATTTCTCAAGCCACGGGAATACCTGATTCAGATGTAAAACCCGCAGCAGAAGCAGAACGATCATCGCGATCGTAATTGGCGCATTGCTGCTGATAATACCCAAAGCCGCCAGGAGCAGCAGTATGAGTGACGTCATATCCATTCCGGCATCGCCTCCCGAATTCATCATTCCTGTCAACCATACCCTCTATACAGCATTATTCTTAATGTGGCTGGAAAATATCCATCAGCAGCAGATCATGAAAAATGTACCCAAGACAAAGGCTTGACCGTCCGCCTACTTGGTACTCGTAATATGCTCTGCAATCAGCACGCCATGATTGCGGCCTGTTTCGATAAATACTTCATTGGCATTGCGGCCGGAAGCGATGACGCCTGCAACATACAGTCCGGGCACGTTGCTTTCCATCGTTTCGGGATTGTACAGCGGCTTCTCCATATCGCCGTCAAGCTCCACCCCGCAGGAAGAAAGCAGTTTGCGGTCGGGACGGAAGCCGGTCAGGGCGAGCACAAAATCATTGTCGATGCGGTCCGTTTGGCCGTCCTTGTCCTGAATGAGCACCGAATCCTCCGTAATTTCCGTGACATGCGATTGGACGTGAACAGTGATTTTTCCCTTCTGCACCATGGCCTCGAATACAGGACGAACCCAGGGCTTGATGTTTTCGGAGACGGTTTCGCCGCGGTAAACCATATCGATGGTCGCTCCGACGCGAATCAGCTCCATCGCCGCATCGACTGCGGAGTTGCTGCCGCCGATAATGGTTACCTTCATGCCGCTGTAGGGATGGGCCTCGCGGAAATAGTGCGTCACTTTCTCCAGATCCTCTCCCGGGATGCCAATATAATTCGGATGATCAAAATATCCGGTGGAGATGACAACATGCCGCGCCTCGTATTGGTGATGCTTTCCCTTGCGGTCCAGCGTCTTGACGATAAAGGTTTGATCGTTTGTCCGCTCTAACGTCAGAGCTTCCTCGTACTGGGAGATGGCTAGCCCGTAATGCTCCGCCACCTTCCGGTAATAGGCCAGCGCTTCATAGCGAAAAGGCTTGTCATTGGAGGTCGGGAATGGAATATCCCCGATTTCCAGCATCTCGGCCGTACTGAAAAATTGCATATGGGTCGGATATAAAAATATGGAATGCACGAGGCTGTGCTTTTCAATGATCCGCGTGGACAGCCCTCTGCGCTCACATTCGATTGCCGCGGATAATCCGCAGGGACCCGCCCCGATAATGATGACATCTTGCATAGCTTACTTCCTCCTCTGACTATAAACAATTCACTTACCATCCTATCGTAATTTACTGACAAAAACCAGCCGCATACCCGGGATTCGATCGGTGATCATCTTATGAATTGACAGATCGAATTCGATCAGCATATAATTAAACAAACATCAAATTAGATAAACATCTAATTAGTTGGTTCCATCATATTGCCGGAGGTGACGAGATGCAGCTAGAGAAAATTGTGAACTATCATAAAGCGCTCGCTGATCCGACACGGCTCCGGATTTTGCTGCTGCTGTCCGAAGGCGAGATGAACGGCCAGGCGCTGGCCGAGAAGCTCAATATTTCGCAGCCGACGGTCACACACCATGCAGCCAAGCTTAGGGAAGCAGCCCTGATCACGGAGCGGCGCGAGAAGAATACGGTTTATTTTGCCCAGAACCGCTATTTTATCCAGCAGCATGCGGAGGCTTCGCTTAAATTCATATTCAAGGAAGGAGGCAAAGAAATGTCAGAGCCTGAGAACGCGCAAACGAAATCAGCGGTGATCCGTAACTTCTTCGCGAAGGACGGTCGCCTGCGTCAAATTCCGGCCCAGTACAAGAAAAAGCTGATCGCGCTTGAGCATTTGGTTGAGCAGCTGGAGCCGGGACGCAAGTATTCGGAAAAGGAAATCAACGAATTCATCAAGCAGTTTCACGAGGATTTTGCGACCATCCGGAGAGAATTCATTATGCATCAGTTCATGTACAGGGAGGATGGCATTTACGAGCTTAATCCCCGCGAGCAGTGGACACATTGGGAAAACGTGAAATAAAAGGGCTTGACATCCACTTTATATTCTGGTTATGATGTCAGCATATGACAGGAAGGGAGACGATAAAATCATGAAAAACAATACATTGCTTGCATCCGTCGTTCGTTATGATGATTTATCGGTCTCCATTCATCGGCACAAGAAGGTCGCTGTGTTCTAATTTGAATACAGCTGATTTCCCATCGGCCGCGGAGACCTGATGTCTCCGCGGCTTTTGTTATGATTACGGCTGTGCATGCCGTACTTATGGCCCCGGAGCATTTGGCTTCGGGGCTTTTTCTCATCATATCAGAAAATGTAAACTACAGAGCCATGGCTTCGTGATGTTGCAAGAGAAACATCCGCTGATGGCGGTCTGTCTTCTGAGAGATTACGTCGATAGACGTTTTGCTTATGCGCATTCATCGCTAAAATTCCGTGAAAACACGTCTTTCAGGCGTTTTTCTATAGATCCATCAACAATTACAACCAAACTAGGGGGCTTTTTATTTGAACGAATTCATGCATTACGGTTGGAACACGACTTGGGAACTTGAATGGGAGAAGGAGGAGCGAAGCACGCACGCTGCCGGACGAATCATTGCCGATTTTGGACAGAAATACAGGGTGTACACCGCAAACGGTGAAATTTGGGGCGAAATGTCCGGCAAAATGAAACATGCCCTGCTGAACGGAAGCACTTATCCGGCCGTTGGCGACTGGGTCGAGCTGCAGCTGCTTGAAGGCGAGGATCGATGCATCATCCATGGCATTTTGGACCGCAAAACCTGCATCTCGAGACAAAAAGCAGGGGCTAAGTCGGCGCAGGAGCAGATTATCGCCGCCAATGTCGATATTCTCTTTCTGGTTACTTCACTGAATGATGATTACAATCCGCGCAGAATGGAGCGGTACCTGATCATGGCCTGGAACAGCGGGGTCACACCGGTCATTCTGCTGAGCAAAGCCGATCTGTGCGATGATCCGGAGGTCAAAGCCGCAGAAATGGAGCTGATCGCACCGGGTGTTCCGGTACATGCGGTGAGCGCGATCGAGAACAGGGGGAAGGAAGAGGTCACCGGTTATTTGAAAGACGGCGTCACGGTTGCCCTCACGGGCTCGTCCGGATGCGGCAAATCAACGATCGTAAACTGGCTGTCGGATTCGACGGAACAACGAACGCAGGGCATTCGCGAGGATGACAGCCGCGGACGCCATACCACCACACATCGGGAGCTGTTTCTGCTGCCGGGCGGTGGACTGATGGTCGATACGCCGGGCATGCGGGAGCTGCAGTTGTATGATGATGATGGTGGCGGCTGGGAGCAGGTTTTTTCCGATATCGAAGCGATCGGCGAAGGCTGCAGATTCGCGGATTGCCGTCACGAGAACGAAGCGGGATGCGCGGTTCTTGCCGCGCTGGAAACAGGGGAAATTGACGAGAAACGGCTGCAAAATTATCGTAAAACCCAGCGCGAGCTGCAGTTTCAGGTGAAAAAGGAAGAGCGCAGCCAGCGCAAGGTGAACCGCAAAGACCGTTCCGCCAAAGAGCCGATACGCCGTAAATCTTCATTCTGGAACAGCCGGCCGCATGATGAATAAGTAAGGGCTGCTTTGTGGCCCAAGCATTGGGATATATTGCATGTAAAGGCTTTCCTTTTAGGGTATAATTAGGCTTGCCCTACTAATATATAATAGAAGAAAGCTGCGGGAGGTGGAGTGTATGGGGTTTATTCACTTGTTGTGGGGATTTCTGTTCCTGATTGATATCCGCATTAACGGTTTTGACGTTCTGCCGGACGTGATCGGCTATGTGCTGTTCTTTCTCGGGTTCGCCAAGCTGGAAAACAAGTCAAGACATTTTCGTCTCGCCAAAAACATGTCGGTCGTCATGATCGCCATCTCCGTCATGTCGCTTCTCATATCCTGGGCATCGGTCCACTCGTGGCTCCTATATTTTATCGTCAACTTGGTGGTGTTCGTGCTGAAGGTGTATATTATTTTCCATCTGTGCTACGGCATCAGCGATATGGCGGGCCGCCGCGGGCTGCATGAATTCCAGATCAAGGCGGTTCAGCGCTGGCGATGGTTCATTGCCGTTATTGCCGCCTCGTTTATCTTGATTCTCCTTGCTCCGCTGTTGTCGATGCTGGCTATCCTGTTCGCGTTCCTCCTGATGATCGCCTCCGTCGTTATCTATGTGATGATGATGATGCTGATGTGGGAAGCGGAGCATGTTTTTCAGCGATGATACGGCGTGATTGAAAACCCTGGAAGCGGGTAAATATGTAAAACAGGAAAAATGTTCCTGAATTAACTCTTAAGGGAGAGGATCGTCATGTCCATTGATCGGTTTATATTGCGAAAACTGGACGCCTGCCCGGAAGAACATACCCGCGAAAGTCTGCTGCAGCTGTTCAGAATCCGAATCCAAAAAGCGCAAAATGCCGTGGAGTGGTATTCCTTCAAATAATAGAATGATTGCGATCAAACTAACTAAGGGAGTCTTCAGGAAAGGCTCCTTTTTTGTTGCAAAAAAAAAAATCCCTCTTAATAGAGGGACAAGGCCAGGGTGTCGTTTTCACTTTTGCTGTGCAGAATGGCTTCAGAACCTTCAATTTCAATGCTGATTAACGAATCCAAGCATTTTTTCAATGCCCTTTTGCCATACTGGATCTTATTTTCTAAGGTGCCGCTGAGCAGCTTCATTATTTTTTGGACAGATTGTTTGTTTTCGGTAGTAAAGTAGACAGGGACCAGCTTGTTTTGGAAACTAATTAACATTCTCATAGAAAATCACCTCATTCGTGTTATTCCATATATGCATTGTAAACTCCGATTATTAAAAAAACCTTAAAGAAAGCTTATAAATACTTAAATTGCACACAATTTTCACAGTTTCATAGCATGTTGCGCCTGGCCTTGGCATAAAACCGGAAAGTTGAAAGTATCGATTAGAGTTTACTTGAAAAAGGCTATTTTATCACTAAAAGGAATAAAAAAATATTGGAAATGATTCTCTGTGCCTATTTTAATTAAAATTTTAATGATTTAAAATAGTTAATTTGTCACAAATTGACATGTTTATGCACGAGTGTTACATTATCATAGAAGCGATTATATCTTATGTATCATAGATTTATAGTGGATGAGAGGTGTAAAATAGTGATTCTGACCGTGATGAAGAGCCGTCAGGAAAGAGATTGGCTTGATATAGATGTTCCGGACGATTATCCCGTCATTCAATTGAAGGAAATGCTTGGAATGCGTGTTTATGGGGAAGCGCCGCGGGCAGGTCAGCAGTATATATTAGAAGGAAAGTTTCCGGATGGCCTCTGGTTTACGATTCGCGATTCGCAGGATGTCGCCGAAGCCGGTCTTCGGGAAGGATGCCTCGTCAGGCTGCAGCGCGCGTTTTCCACGACGGATGAGGAAGCGCCTGTTTTTGGGAAAAGAAGCCTGTTTCAAGATGGTTCAACCGGGGTAATGGCCGATTAAGGGAGGAACTTTGCTGAAAAAAATGCGTACGAATACATAGAAGGTAGATAGAAAGTTTGGGGTACTAAAGGAGGAGCTGACGCATCGTGAATGTGTTGTATCAACGCTCGCCACGGATCAGACCGACGCTGAAGGAAGGCACCGTTGAAATTTTGAAGCCGCAGAACGAGCCGAACAAGCCTTCGTTTTCTCTGGTTTCGATCCTGCTTCCGGCCGTCATGACGATATTCAGTATCGGATTTTATATATATGAACTTGTCCGGGAAGATGGGCAACCCTAATTTCATTATGTTTCAAATGGTTTCCGTTATGATGATGCTGACATCTTATACGATTCCCTTTTTCGTATACCTGGGCAACAAGAAAAAGTATAAGGAACAGCTGAAGGAACGCATCCGTTTATATCATGTGGAGCTGGACAAGCATAGAGAAGAATTAAAATCAGGGCATAAGGAACAGGTGAACGTGCTTTTTGAAGTTCATGGTGATCCGGATGTCTGTTTTCATGTTGTCAAAAACCGCAGCAGCGTCCTCTGGGAACGCTCCTTTGAGGATGATGATTTTCTACATACGCGGATCGGTTCCGGACGGCTTCCTTTTTATATGGAAATCAAAACCCCGCGTCCGGATGGCTACATGAAGGATCCCTTGATCGAGGCGGCGCAGGAGCTGGCAGACGAATTTGAGACCATCGCGGACGCACCGGTTTCGCTGCCGCTGTATCAGGCGAAGGTGATCGGCATCGTGGGGGAACGCGAGATGGTCATGAATTCGCTGCGCGTCATCATGACCCAGCTGGCCGTTCGGCATTCGCCGGATGAGGTGAAGCTGGCCGCGTTTTACGAGGATAAGGACGCCGCGGATTGGGACTGGCTCCGCTGGCTTCCGCATACGTGGGATGAGCACCGGAATATGCGCTATCTGTCCGATCGCCGCAGCAGCGCGCATCAGCTCGCGGACGAGCTGTTCCAGCGGCTGATGCGCCGCAAAACCTCCCGCAGCGGGCATAAAAAGAAAACGGTGGAGCTTCCGGTTCAGTTGGTCCTATTATCGGGCAGCCAGCTGATCGAAGAAGAACCGCTGCTTCCGCTCCTGCTTGAGGAGCCTGGGGAAGTCGATGCGTGCACGATCATTTTGTCGGACCGCAAGGAAACGCTGCCCATGCAATGCCATTTAATTGTGGATGTCGGTCAGGGCGAAGGCCATTACACCTTGAAACGGGAAGACGGAGCTTTCGACCAAATGAGCTTTGTACCGGATGTACTGACACTGGAGCGGGCGGAGGCTATATCGCGTTACATGGCTCCGGTCCGGTTGAAGCGTTCTTTGGCTTCCGACATCCCGGATGTGCTGTCCTTGTTCGAAATGATGAATATAAAAACGATAGACGATCTGGACGTGAAGCAGCGCTGGAGAAGCAACCGCTACCCGGACAGCTTGCCGGTGCCGATCGGCGTGCGCGCAGGCGGCAAAAAGATCAATTTGAATATTCATGATAAAATAGAACGATCAGGCCATGGACCGCATGGTCTGATCGCCGGAACAACCGGTTCCGGAAAAAGCGAGGTTATTCAATCGATTGTGGCCTCGCTTTCCGCCGAGTTTCATCCTCATGATCTTGCATTCATGCTGATCGATTATAAAGGCGGAGGGATGTCGAATACATTCGTCGACCTGCCGCATGTCGTCGGAACCATTACCAATTTGAGCAGCAGCTTGATGGAAAGGGCCAAGGTTTCGCTGAAAGCGGAGCTGGTGAGGCGCCAAAAGCTGCTCAACGATGCCGGCAACCTGCAGCATATCGATGAGTATTATAAGCTTCTGCGACGCGAAGGAGGGGAACCTCTGCCGCATCTGGTCATTATTATCGACGAATTTGCCCAGCTCAAAAGAGATCAGCCCGAGTTCATGGATGAACTGATCAGCATTGCGGCTATAGGCCGAACGCTGGGGGTTCATTTGATCCTTGCGACTCAGAAACCGGCAGGCGTTGTTGACGATAAAATATGGAGTAACGCCCGTTTCCGGATTTGCCTGCGCGTGCAGGACGAAGGAGACAGCCGGGACATGCTCAAAATTCCTAACGCGGCTTGGATTAACAAGCCGGGCCGCGGTTATCTACAGGTCGGCAGCGACGAAATTTTTGAAGAAATGCAGTTTGCCTGGAGCGGCGCGCCCTACGTGGAGCAGACGGATTCCCCGGGAAGGATCGTCCCGACGGAAATCGCATTAAACGGAAAGCGCGAAAATCTGCTGGCTGCCAGCATGTCTGCCACGAATCTGCAAATGGAGCAGCCGCCCAAGCAGCTGCAGGTCTTCATCGACAAGCTTGCGAAGTCAGCTGAAGAAGCAGGGATTCCTCGCCTGCAAGGGCCGTGGCTGCCGCCGCTTCCGGAACGGCTCGAGCTGGATGATTTGCCTTCCCTGCCAAGGGAAATGCATGAACAGGAGCTTGAGGGCATTGTCGGCATCATCGATGATCTGCCGAACCAGAGCCAAAGACCGCTTCCGTTTTCGATACAACAGGGACACTGGGCGGTATATGGAATGCCCGGGCTTGGCAAAACGACATTGATCCAGACGCTGCTGATGTCCCTGGCCAGCCGTTATTCACCACGGCAATGGAATGGCTATATCGTTGATATGGGGCGCATGATGCGTGATTTCGCATCGCTGCCGCATATTGGCGGTGTGATGATGGCTGAGGAGGATGACCGCATCAAACGGTTGTTCCGTTTTCTGGTAAAGGCGGTATCCAGACGCAAAGAATGGTTTGCCGAGGCTGGCGTCAAGACAGCTGCAGCATATCGGCGTTCCCAGTCATCCGATCTTCCGCAAATCGTCGTCGTCATCGATGGATATTTGAATTTCCGGAATTCATTTCCGGAAGAGAACGAGATGCTGGAGTTTATATTGCGTGAAGGCGGCAATCTGGGCATGACGTTCATCATGACCTCGAACCGTATTTCGGATATTTTTGAAAAAGTACGGAGCAATATCGCAAACGCGGCGACCTTTGAGCTTGCGGACGCGGCGGATTATTATTATGCTGTTGGCAGACCCGCGAGAAATCCGGGAGCGATGCCCCCTGGCCGGGGGCTCGTGAAAGGCCACGTACCGCCGCTTGAATTCCAAGCCGCTTTACCGGCGGCCGGAGACGATGAAGCCGGCCGTTCGCTGAAGCTGCGAAACCAGATCCAGACCATTGCGCGTCTGTATCCAATGGAGCACGCGCCGAAAATCAATAAGCTGCCCGATACGATTCCGCTTCATGAGTTGATGCCTTGTATGGCAAGCTTGGGGCAGTCGTTCCACCGCAAGCTTTCCATGAAAGTTCCGGTCGGATTGTTAACAGACGACCTTGAGCCATTTGAGCTGGAATTGCAGGAAGGGCCTCATTTCATCGTCGCGAGTCCGATGGAGGGCGGCAAAACGTCATTCATGCTTGCTTGGATGCTCTCATTGGCTTATCATTACTCGCCTGAACAGCTTCATATGTATACGGTGGACGCCAGGTATGGAAGCCGGGGACTATCTCTAATTCGAGACCTGCCCCATGTGCAGGCCGGGGCAACCCGCGAAGAAGAGCTTTCAGCGCTGATTGCCGACGTGTATGAACAGGTTCAGCGCCGCGGCAGTGAAGAGCCGGAAGGCCCTGCGCTACTGCTGGCAATTGATGATGCTGATATTCTTGCTAAACAGTTAAATGATTTTACGATAAAGGAACAGCTCAGCTCCATCGTCCGTCTGGGACGGGACCGGAATGTTCACGTCCTGCTCTCGGGCGTTCCCGCGGATTTTCCGACCTTCGGGGTGGATTGGTTTAATGATGTGAAATCCTGTCAAAGCGGATTTTTGTTCGGGACTTTAGACCCTAATGATTTATCGTTCTTTCGGATTCCTTTTTCGGAATCGAATAATGCCCCTGGTAGCTTGAAAATTCTTCCACCGGGACAGGGGTACTACATTAAGCGGAAGTTTGCCAGGGTGAAAGCTGCAATTCCGTTCGGTGGCCAATGGGACAGCAATCACTGGGTCACAGAAATTCGTGACCGATGGCATGTTGTTGTTTGAGGGGAGGTGGCTCATAATGTTGACGATTCATGCTTCCAAACAAGATACGATTACACTCGATAATAAAGAATTCTTTTTTCTGGCTGGAATATTAGGTTCCGACCGTCTGTTGGGCATTGAGGATCCTTTTCAAGGATATTTGGCGGAGGAAATTGCCGAAGAATGGGATGTTGTCAAAGCTTCTCTTCTTGACAAGGGATATCTCATAGAGGAAGACAACGGGGTCGAACTGGCCATGCCTCCCAAAGTATTTTCAAGGGTGGCCATTGCGGGTTTGGCGGAACGCTCCTGCTGGTTAAGTTATAAACGTAACAACGAAACGTTCGAAGGGTACCTGCACGTAACGAATGAGCGTGTCGTCCAGGTATGTAAATCAGACAACGATTGCCAATATAAGCTGGACGAATTGGGAACCGTGGACGAGGCATGCTGCAGGCTGGTGGATGAAATGGATCTAAAGGACTATGCTCCCGCCGATACTCCGGCTCTGCTGCTTTCCAAGAAGAAATTCGGGGAAATATACGGCCGCGCGGTGAATCTTTCGCTTGAGGACTTAAGCGATGAGCTGGCCGCAGCGACCAGCGACGTGGAAGGCTCCATCGCGCTGGCACGCTGCATGAAGTTCCGGACAGCGGAAGGCGAAATGCACTTATCTACATGGAATGGAAGCAGCTGGGAAACGCAGAACGCGGCATTTGTGGTGAATGAGTCCATGAATTGGCTTGTCCGCATGAGCACGAGCGGGGATCAGGATTGGCTGACCGCCAGTCCTGCCAGTAAACAACAATTTCAAGAGATGCTGCTTCTATGGCTGAAGCAGTCTGCGTAAATCAGATGGAAGGTGATGGTCCGTGCGTATTGCTGTTGAACCGGAAGCACTCCGGGCATTAAGTCGTCAGTTGGAGCAGAGCAGCGAGCAAATCCGCCAAATTACTGCTTCTTTAAATCAGGCTTTAGGATCGTTAATGTGGGAATCTTCTATCCGGCAATCTCTCTTGAATCAGTGGCAGGCAGCCAACCAGCAAGGAGAGCAGATTTATACCCTGCTTAACGAAATGGGAAGAAACCTGCAAAACAAAGCAGGGCAGTTTCAAACCGCGGACCAGCAGCAGCATTCGTTTCTCGGGTCGGCGAGCTTCTATAACTCTCCGGTGGCCAGTTTTCGCGCGGCGGGCATGCAGGGCGGGAACTCGATCCTTCCGGACTATGGCGGTCGCAGCTTCCCTATCTCGAATCCCTCATCTGCCGTGATGGCGGTACAGGAACAAAGCGACGCCGAGCATGGTGTTGACGTCGGTTGGGGCTATCAGGGGCCAACGACGGCGGGTTGGGCATCCCTTGGGTACGGTGCGCTGATGCTTGGCACGATGGTCAAAAGCGGCTTTAACGTCAATATGAGAAATAATGGTTCCGTCGCGACGATCAAGGGCGCGCGCTCTTCGTTTGCGCTCAATGAAGGAATCAAAGGGACGCGTTACACTTTGAACAATGCGGCGAAGAATCCGCAGGTCTGGAAATTCGTTGATCCGAAAATCGCTGCCAAGGAGTCCCTATCCATTAAAGGCATTGGCGGGAAGCTTGGTTATGCCGGACTCTTGTTTGATACCGGAGTTTCCGGTTTTCAGGATTACAAGCGCGGAGGCGCGAGCCGTGCAGCCGCAAGCGTATTGGTAAACGGAAGCCTGGGTCTTGGGACGATGGCAAGCAGTGCGGCGATCGGAGCCGCCGTCGGTTCCGCGGTGCCTGTTGCCGGAACGGCAGTAGGTGCGGTGGTAGGCCTTGCGTCAGGTGTCGTGATTTCTGCAGTAACGGATATTGAAATAAACGGGAAATCGTTGAAAACCTATGCAGTGGACGGGGTGGATGCGGTAATCGACGGAACGGTCGAGGGAGCTAAGGCGGCGGCGGACGGTATCGGTCATGCGGCAGCGGAAACCTATCATGCCGTTTCTGATTCGGTGAAAGCTGTTTCCCACGGCGCGAGCGAGCTGGCGGAACAGGTGAAAAATAAAATCGGCAGGCTGGGCAGGATGTTTGCCTGAAGTGAAGGAGTGAGGAGACGGTGAGCAGCGGGGTTCCTCAGCATAAACAAAGCACTATCGATGATTTCAGCGGTGTTTATCCGCTGCGATTGATACGCTCCCAGAGCATCAGTCTGCTTATACTTCCTAATCTGCTGCTGCTCATTTTGGCCGTTGCGGATCCTTTCGTTCCTATTTGGGCCTGGATCCTGCTTGTGCCGCTTGGCGTAATCGATATTCTGGGATTGATCATCCTGATTTCCCCCCAAAAAATGCAGACGTTCCATTTGTTTTTTTTGGGCGTGCTGGGCATATTGGGGTCGGCAGCCTTCACGGCTGCTGCAAACAAGCTTGCTTACGCAACTCTTGGCATGACGTCGCCATGGTTTATGCTGCTGACCGGAGCCGGCTATGTGATCGTGTTCGGTCTGCTGTACGCGATTCATATAAAGCTGCTGCGCAGCGGTTATTACAACCGAGAAGATCATGACACAGCTGCCGCAGAGGGCGGAGGTTTGAGAAAATCACAGGGCTTGATTCTGGCCTGCTCCGGAGCCGGAGTGTTGATCGGGAGCCTGCTGATCAAGACCTTTGGGGGATACAACATCAAGATCATGCTGATCATTATGCTTCTTTTGCTGTTTGCCCTGGCCTATATGATGCTTGCCGGCAACCTTCATAAGTACATTTTGCAGAAGCGAAAAGCTTATGGGTCACATAAGCCTGAAAGCATGAACGATCAAGTTTAGGTTCATGTTTGCCGAGGATGGTAGAATCCCGGTTGACGCGTACATATTTGTCAATAGAGAGGATGGTTGAACAAACGATGGAGGAACGGGAACACGCGAAAATATTGCTTCCGCTCGGATCGGTAGTTCTGCTGAAGGGCGCTCAGAAAAAGTTGATGATTTACGGGCGCAAGCAGATCCAAATGGAGAGCAACACCTTGTATGATTATTTGGGTGTTGTCTACCCGGAGGGATACATCGACCCTAACTATACTTTTTTGTTCAATCATGAGGATATCGACAAAATCGAATTCACTGGGTTTTCCAATGATGAGGAAGAAAGATTCCACAAGCTGTTGGAAAATGTTTCAATTGGATAGGATGCGGGTATAAAGGATCAGGACTAGCGACTTTTGAAGGAATTGGCAAATTATAGTATAGTCTACATCGAAATGATAGAAAACTATCGAACTTTGAAGGAGGCACATAATGGCAGGACGTATATTAATTACCCCCGAGCAGGTCGATCAGGTAGCGAATCAGTTTAAGCAAAGCGGCGAGCAAAGCCAGCAAATCGTCAGCAGCTTGACCCAAGCGATTCACGGTATGGAAGGACAATGGGAAGGGATGACCAAGCAGCGTTTCTTCCAGGAGTTTCAAGAGGCAGGCAAGCAGATGCAATCTTTCGTGCAAATCTTGAACAGCATCAGCCAGGAGCTGACAGCAATTGCCCAAAAATTCCGCACCGTCGACGAAACCCGTTAAGTGTTACTTTCATAGCATCATAGGGTATCGGGGTTTGGAACGAATCCTTATATACGCAAAGAAACCGGGTGTTCGTGAACTCCCGGTTTTCTTGCAGTCTATATTGTTTTTGGATAAAGAGAGGGGATATCTATGACTTTTCAGCCTAATCCGGGTGAACGGATCCGCATCAACGGGAAGGCTTATACGGTAGGGCAGCATCCTGCCGCACCGGGTTTAGCATACGCCCAAGCCGGCAGGCAGGGAATCGTTTACCAGCTGATCCCTGTTGAGGGTAGTCCGCATGAAGCGAAGGCTTTAAAGGTATTTTTTCCTAAATTCCGCATTCCGGCGATGGTCTATCAATCTGAAATGATGGAGATTTACAGTGAAAGCCCGGGCTTGCAGGTCTGCAAACGAGACGTGCTCACTCCCGAAAGAAACGGAGATATCATTGCTGAACATCCGGACTTGCTCTATGCCGTATTGATGCCATGGGTTCATGGCGTAACCTGGTTTGACATGATTGCCGACCAGCGGCAGCTCAAACGCACCGATAGCCTTTCGCTCGCCAAGGCACTGGCTGGCATCGGCTCCGGGATGGAGCAGCGGGGTCTTGCCCATTGCGACTTATCCGCTCCGAACGTAATGCTTCCGTTTTTTTCTGAAGTCGATTTACCGGAGAAGAGCTCGGCTGTGGAATTGGTTGACGTCGAGCAGATATACAGCCCGAAAATGGACCGCCCTGACGTGCTGCTGACCGGTTCGCCGGGATATGCGGCCCATCGCACGGTGCAAAGCGGTTTGTGGAGCCCGTATTCTGACCGTTTTGCCGGAGCCATTATTCTTGCCGAAATGCTCGGCTGGTGTGATCCTCAAGTTGTAGGCAAGGCATGGGGAGAAAGCTATTTCGATCAGCCTGAAATGCAGAATCCATGTGAACGGTATTTTGTGCTGAAAAAATCGCTTGAGCATCACTGGGGAAGCAGGATTGCCGATCTGTTCGGACGAGCCTGGGAAAGCCAGGATGTCAGCAGCTGTCCGACCTTCGGCGAATGGCTCGTCACCTTATCCTCGATCAATGAGGAACAGCTGCTGCAGCGTGAAATCGAGGTTGCCGCGGCAGCGGTTAAGGGAGAAAGCGAAGGCGCAGATATGTTAGCTCTGCAGACGGATGCATCCGAGGCTGCCAAGGCGGCTGCCGATGCAAAGGAGAAGCCTGCAGCAACGGATACCGGACCGGGTACGAAAGGCCAGGATAACGGTGTCGTTAACCGTCTGTTTTTACAGGCCAGAGAAATGGAACAAAAAGGGGATGTCAAGGGAGCGCTTGAAGTGTACCGCTCCGCCCATCATTTCGTTCCGGCGGGTTCGCCGATGCAGGTCGAGCTGGAAGCGGCCATTCGAGGGCTTGAAGACGAATTAAACCCTCAGCCTCAGGAAGAGGAGACGGGTAAAATTCCGTTGTACCGGAACCGCAAGTGGATGGCCATCGGAATCGCCGCTCTGATTCTGATCGGAGGCTCCGGAATCACCGTGAATCAGATTTTGGCCGACCGTTCGGAAAGCCGCCAGAAGGAGGCTGTGGCGAGCGAAGCGATTGCCAAACAGCAGGAGGAAGCCAAGCTTGCCGAGCTGCAGAAGTCCGAGCAAGACAAGCAAAAACAGGCGGAAGAGGAACGGAAGCGCAAGCAGGATGAGGAAGCGGCCAAGCTGGCCAAGCAAAAGGCGGAAAAGCAGAAGCTGCAGGAACAGTATGACAAACAGGCGAAATATGAGGCTTATCTTGCGCAGCAGAAGCTGGCACAGCAGGCGAAGGAAGAAGAGAAGAAACGGTTGCAGGAACAGTATGACAAACAGGCCAAATATGAAGTCTATCAAAAGCAGCTGAAGCAGCAGCAGGCGAAGGAAGAAGCCGCCCGCAAAGCAGCCGCGGCCAAAGCAAAGGCGCTTCAGCAGAAACGCTCGCAGCAAGTGGTACAGCTGATTGCTCACTATAACCAGGCGTACAATGCCCAGAAGGGCGGGAATACATCCAAAGCCCGGGAATATGCGACGAGTTTTGCCCGCCTCTATGAGCAGGACGCCGCATATTTCAAATCCGTTGGGAAAACAAGTACCCGCGCCAACGGCATCTACAAGTTCCTAGCCAACGCGGGTTACCAGCTGCCTAACGTTTAACCGCGATTTATTCATGAAAAGGGGAGTCAGACAAAGAGATGAATTATACCATTCAAGCTTCCCAGCGCACGCCCGCGCTTATTATTTATTTGATCGATATCAGCGCATCCATGAATATGCTGATGGAGAATACACGCCGCATCGACATTGTATACGAAGCGTTATCGCTGGCGATTCGCCAAATGGTGTTCCGTTCCACCAAAGGCAACCGACTTACGCCGCGATACCGGATAGCCATTCTGGCCTACAGCGACGATGTGTATGATCTGCTCAACGGAATTAAGGGGATCGATGAAATCGCGGCTGTCGGAACGCTGCCGGATCTCACCCCGAAGCGTTTTTCAGATTCGGCGAAAGCTTTCCTGCAGGCCGAACGTATTCTGCAGTCCGAGCTGCCTCACATGCAGGATTGCCCTGCCCCGTTGGTCTGCCACATGACCGACGGAGTCGCGACCGGAGATGACCCGGAGCCGATCGCGAAACGGATCATGAGCATGAGTGTGCCGGATGGAAATGTGCTGGTTGAGAACATTTTCATTTCCGATCATATGCTGGACCAGCCTATTCTGCAGCCGCGCCGGTGGAAGGGGATCCTTCCGGAAACCGAGCTGCAGGACGAGCATGCGGCGAAGCTGCGCAATATGTCCTCGCCACTTCCGGAAAGCTACCGGGAAATGCTGGCCGAGGCTGATTACCTGTTGTCTCCCGGAGCATTAATGATGCTTCCGGGAAGCTGTTCGGAGCTCGTATCCATCGGATTCCAGATGTCGGCGGCAACGCCAGTCAGAGCGTAGGAAGGGGTAATCTATGAAAACCAATACGGCTGCAGCCCAGGATGTGTTTTCGTTTGTCAGTTCCCAATCTGCCGAGCAAAGGCTTTCGACTTATCATGGACGCTTCGCGTGCAGATATGCTTACGGACGTGCTATGGATAGCTTGATCCAGGGGGAAAAAGGACAGGATTTTGTTGGTGTTCATATCGAGGGAGATTCCTGCAATTTTGTTCTCTGCGACGGGGTTGGTCAGAGCTATCAAGGTGATTTCGCGGCAAGATTTTTAGGCAACACCCTGCTGGACTGGTTAAGCACGACCCGCGAATGGTCTTCGGCCGCGTTTACGGGATTCATGAAGGACATTACCGGCGCGGCTTCGGAGCAGCTGAAGCAGCTCACCCCTCCGGGAGAAGTACCCTCGCTGCTGCGTGAGGTGCTGGAGGATAAACAGCGGCTCGGCAGCCAGACCATGTATATTTGCGGGCGGATCGAACTCCCGTCGGCCAAGAAAAAGCATGGCAGGATCTGGATGGCCTGGCAGGGTGATTCCCGCTTGCGTTTTTGGAAAAACGATATGGAGATCAGCGAGCATTTTCATGCCACGATGCTTACAAGCGAGCGCTGGTCCACGTTAACCGGGCCGGTTGGAGGCTCGCCGCATGTGTATCAGACGCGGCTGGAATACGGCGTGCCGGCGCGTCTGCAGCTGTACACCGACGGCTTGGACGATTTGGATGCGATCCGCCAGCTGCTGCCGGATGAACAAATCCAGGTGCTGCTCGACGCCCCGCATACAGGCGGATTGCAGGATGACGCCGCATTTTTAGAGCTGCAGTGGTAAATAAATCCATACATTCGCATCTTCTTAAATAAAGAGGTCTGAAAAATGTTGTCCTTCTCCTGATTAAGCTGCTCCTCTTTTTGGGTAATCTTGTGACAGATGAAACATAATAGAACCAGGAACCCAAAGGAGAGATAAGAATGAGCCAGGAGCAGGTTAATAAACTGCGTTTTACAGGAAAGACAGCGATTGTGACGGGAGCCGGTTCCGGCATTGGAAAAGCGGCTGCCATTAAAATGGCGACAGAGGGAGCCAATGTGGCCTTGTTCGATTTGCTGAATGACCGCACCGCCCAGACCGAAGCGGAAATCAACGCCATCCGGCCCGGCGCCGCCCGCGCATTTGACGTGGACACCTCGGATGCCGCCCGGGTGGAAAAAGCGGTGCTCGAAACGGTGGAGCTGTTCGGAACGGTCGATGTCGTATTTGCGAATGCGGGAATCAACGGCGTGCTTTCCCCGATTGAGGACATGAAGCTGGAAGACTGGCAGCATACGTTGAACGTTAACCTGAACGGTACGTTTTTGACGGTGAAATACGCGATCCCACACCTGAAAAAGCAGGGCGGCAGCGTCATCATTACGAGCTCCATCAACGGTAACCGGACGTTCTCGAATTTCGGCATGTCGGCATACAGCACCTCGAAGGCAGGACAAGTGGCTTTTGCGAAAATGGCGGCGCTGGAGCTGGCGAAGTTCAAGATCCGCGTCAACGTCATCTGTCCGGGGTCTATTTCCACCAACATCGATCAGAGCACCGAGAAGACGGATAAGCTGAAGGAGATTATTATCCCGGTACAATTTCCCGAAGGCAGTCAGCCGCTGGCGGATGGACCGGGAGATCCGGGGAATGTGGCGGATTTGGTGGCATTCCTGGGGTCGGATGAGTCCTGCCATATTACAGGGGCACAGATCATCATCGACGGAGCGGAATCCCTGCTCTGCTAAAAGAAGCGAACGGGTTCATAGAAAGCCGTTTCCGCAGAAGCGGGGGCGGCTTTTTCCATTTGGTTTCAGTATCAATATCGAAGACGGAGCAGCCTGGTATCGCATGAACACAGCCAATACGCAGCATGTCTTCCGGGAAAGTAAGCCGATCGGAGGAGGTATTTCCGGTTTGACATCCCCTTTTGTCCATGATTACATAGTAAGAAGAATACCTTATTCAAAAGGGAGGCTGCCCGCACATGAGCATCATGTCTTGGCTGGCGGAGCAAAGAATTCATCAGGCCATGGAGCAAGGGGATTTCAAGGACTTGGCCGGCAAAGGAAAGCCGCTGGAGCTGGAGGATGTGTCCCATATTCCGGAGGACCTGCGGATGTCATATAAAATCATGAAAAATGCCGGGCTGATTCCGGAGGAAATGCAGCTGCAGGGGGAACTCATCAAGCTGCGGAACCTGATTCATCTATGCGAGAACGCCGGCGAAAAGGAAAAGCTGACCCGCACGCTTACCGAGAAAAAGCTGCGCTTTCAAATGCTGATGGAGCAGAGAGGACTCAGCGGCAGCACGGCATTTTTGCAATACGAAGAAAAGCTGCGCGACCGGCTTCAGGATTCGTAATCCAAAGACTTCATGACGGATAAACAGGAAATCAAAAACCTCTATCGTTACCTTTCGTAAGGTAGGGATAGAGGTTTTTCGTCCTGATATGATTCGAATCAAAAATTAATGGCCATGCAACCCGTGAAGCTTCTCGTCCGTGATGAGGATGGGCTTGGTCGGAAGCTTGTCCATGTTAAAAAGCGGTATGCACTCCTCAGGCTTCAAAGGCTCAGGGTGCTCGGTCAGCCCGGCAACCCACATCAGCCAGCCGACGATCCGTTCCGGCGCGGTGCCCGCTTCGCGCAGCGCCGCAAGGCTGGTACCGCCGTGCCGTTTGGCCAGCCGCTTGCCGTCCGGGCCCATAAATAGCGGTACATGGGCAAAGGCTGGAGCATGCATGTCCAGCGCTTTGTACAGCATGAGCTGTCTCGGTACAGAATCCAGCAGGTCCATCCCCCGCAGAACATGCGAAATACGCATCATATCATCGTCCACGACGACGGCGAGCTGGTAAGAAAACATGCCGTCCGCCCTGCGTACGATGAAATCCCCTCCGCCCGCAGCATCGCATTCCTGGCGGCCGGCGATTCCGTCTTGAAAGACCAGGGCTTGGTGCTCCGCTTTGAATCTCAAGGAGGGCTGTTTGGCCCGCTTTTTTAATGCGATATCATCTGCCGTCAGTTGGCGGCAGGTGCCCGGATAAGCGGGGCCTTCCGAAGACAAGCCATGCGGCGCGCTTGCGGCTGCCAGCAGATCGGCCCGGCTGCAAAAGCAGGGATACAGGTATCCTTGCCGTTCGAGCTGTTTCAAGGCATGTTCATAATAATTGAGCCGCTTGCTTTGGGTATATGGACCATATGGGCCCCCGACATCCGGACCTTCATCCCAGTCCAGACCGAGCCAGTACAAATCGTCGATGATTTGGCGCGCGAGATGCGGCCGCGACCGCTGGATGTCGATATCTTCCATCCGCAGCACGAACGTTCCGCCCAGACTGCGGATCTGAAGCCAGGAGAGCAGAGCCGCCCAGGCGTTGCCGATATGCAGCTCGCCGGAAGGTGTAGGTGCAAATCTGCCTCGCACCGGTAATGGGTCCTGACTCACGTAATTCCCCTCCTTAGTACAGCTTCGATCATTTTATAGCAAATCGGCGTGGATATCCAGTCGTCCGGGGCTCTATAATGGTAGGGGACGAAATATGAATACGGAAAGACTTGGTGAATTGACAATGAATGAACTTCCTATACAGCGGGTGCTGCCGGAGCTGCTGGACAAGCTTCGTACAGGCACATCTGCGGTGCTTGTGGCCGAACCGGGAGCAGGTAAAACCACACAGGTACCGCTCGCCTTCCTGAATGAGCCCTGGCTATCGGGGCGCAAAATCATCATGCTGGAGCCCCGCCGCCTGGCTGCCCGATCTGCGGCGGAGTACATGTCGCGGATTCTCGGCGAATCCATCGGGGGTACCGTAGGCTATCGGGTGCGGATGGACAGCAGGATCAGTCAACATACCAAGATCGAAGTGGTGACGGAAGGGATATTGAGCCGCATGCTGCAATGCGATCCCGAGCTTGAAGAGGTCGGCATGATTATCTTTGACGAATTCCATGAGCGTAATTTGCAAGGGGATCTTGGCTTGGCTCTGGCTCTGGAATCAAAGTCTGTCCTGAGGGAAGACCTTCGCATTCTGGTTATGTCGGCCACGCTGGAAGCGGAGCCGGTTGCCGACCTCCTCGGGGATGCTCCCGTGGTGGAATGTCCCGGACGTCAGTTTCCGGTAGAGACGTTCTACAGGCCCCAGCCTGCCGGCATGAAGCTGGAGCAGCAGATGGCGGCCGTCATTCGTGAGGCAGCGGCCGCGCATCCTGGCGACGTGCTTGCCTTCCTCCCGGGTGCTGGGGAAATCCGCAGGCTTCAGGCTGAGCTGGAGCGAGGCGGAATACAGGCAGACGGGGTAATAAGGCCGTTGTACGGACAACTGCCGCAGCTCGAGCAGGATGCGGCGGTGCGACCCGATCCGGGGAACCGGCGCAAGATCATCCTGGCGACCTCGATCGCCGAGACCAGCTTGACGATCGATGGCGTCCGAATCGTCGTGGACAGCGGTCTGATGCGGACCCAGCTGTTCTCTGCAAGGACTGGAATGCCTTATCTGGCAACGGACCGGGTATCCCGCGCTTCCGCTGACCAGCGCAGGGGCCGGGCGGGAAGAACGGCGCCGGGAGCCGCCTATCGACTGTGGGGCGCCGAAGTGCAGGATCATTTGCGCCCACGCAACCAGCCTGAAATTCTGGCTACGGATTTGGCTCCGCTTGCTTTGGAGCTCGCTGCTTGGGGAGTCCGGAATCCAAGGGAGCTGCAGTTTCTGGATCCGCCTCCGGACGCCGCGTTTGAACGAGGCAGAGAAGTTCTGCGGCGTCTTGGTGCGGTCGATCCGGATGGAATGATCACGGCGCGAGGCAAACAGATGGCAGAGCTCGGCATGCATCCGCGGCTGGCGGCGATGATGCTTCAGGCAAAAGAGATGGGGCAAGGCGGATTGGGGGCAGCCATCGCAGCACTTCTCCAGGAAAGGGATATGATGCGTGGCAATGCATTGGAACGGGATGCCGATATCCGCACCCGGATCGAAGCCGTATTTCTTTGGGAGCAACAGAGCACTGCGGCGGAGCATACCGATGTTGCGGCTTTGAAGCGGATCGTCCAGGAAAGCCGCCGTATCCGCAAGCAGCTGGGCATTCCTGCCGGTGAAAACCCGGATATGGGGAAGATCGGTTTGCTTCTTTCCTTCGCCTATCCGGATCGTATCGGTCAAAGCCGCGGGGATGGCAAGTTCCTGTTGGCCTCGGGACGAGGCGTCGAGCTTCCGCGAGCCCAGCTGCTGAGCCGGTCTTCCTTTCTGACTGCGGCCGAGGTCGATGATCAGAAGGGAGCGGAGGGGAAAATATTGCTGGCTTCTCCGCTTTCGATCCAGGACCTCCTTCAATACCACGCTGATGAGATCGAGGAGGCTCTGATCGTTGAATGGGACTCGTCGCTCGGCGGTGTCAAAGCCCGGAATCAGGTGAATCTGGGGGCAATCACGCTTCGCGAATCGCCAGCCGTTAAACCGGATCCGGAGCGGATTGCGTCGGCTCTGCTCGCAGGGATCCGAGCCGAGGGGATCGAGATGCTGCCGTGGTCCAAACCGTCCAGGCAGCTACGGCAGCGGCTCCAGCTGATGCATCTGGCGGACCCGACATGGCCCGATATGACGGAGCAGGCGCTTCTCGTAACGCTGGAGCAGTGGCTCTTGCCTTATCTGCACGGCATGAAGAGCCGCGCGGATCTGCAAAAGCTGCAGCTTGCCAGCGTGCTGGATCAGATGCTGGGATGGGATCGACGAAGCCGACTTGACCGGGAGATCCCGACGCATTACACGGTGCCAAGCGGCTCCAGAATCGCAATCGATTACAGCGACCCGCTGCAGCCCGTTTTGGCGGTCAAGCTGCAGGAAATGTTCGGACTGCATGAGACGCCGCGCATCGGTCACGGCAAAATACCGCTGACGCTGCATCTTTTGTCTCCAGCGCAGCGACCCGTTCAAATTACATCCGACCTGGCGAACTTTTGGCAGAGCGGATATTTTGAAGTGAAAAAGGAGCTGAAAGGAAGGTATCCGAAGCATTACTGGCCGGATGATCCGCTTGAAGCTATTCCTACAAGAAGGACTCGTCCCCAATAGCAGGCAGGCCCCAGTATAAGAGCTCCTTTGTTTGTTTTTCGGCTGCAGAGGGTAATATGAAAACAAACAGTGAATTGGAGGAAAGGGTCATGGATGAGAAGAAGATTGTAGGCGTGTTCGAAACGGAACAGGAGGCCTCCCGGGCCATCGAAGCTCTGCAGAACGATGGCTTTCCTTCCAAGGGTATTTCCGTCATTACGAAGGACCGTGAGGATTTGGAGTCTCTGACGAAGGATACGGGCACGAAGGCGCCGGAAGGCGTGGCGGCAGGCGTGGCTACGGGCGGAATGCTTGGAGGCGTGACAGGACTGCTTGCAGGCATCGGTGCCCTTGCGATTCCTGGCATTGGTCCCATCTTAGCTGCCGGCCCCATCGCAGCAACACTCGCAGGCCTTGCCGTCGGCGCAGGAGCAGGCGGGATGGTGGGGGGATTGATCGGACTCGGCATACCGGAGGATGAGGCTAAGGACTATGAAGGCTACGTAGACAAAGGTAAAATTCTGGTCATCGTCGAAGCGGGCGGGCGAGACCGGGAAATTATCGATATTTTCAGGGATAACCGTTCGCTGAACACAGAGCGGTACAATAATGACCTCGGGCTGATTACCGATGAAACAACCCGTATTCCGGATGATGATTCCAAGCTTCATTAAGATGAGCCTAGTTATAAAAACCGGCAGCTGCCAAGTGCAGCGAGCCGGTTTTTGTCATCCTAGAAAGGATAAACCTTTTGCATGCGGTTGTCTTCGGTGGGCTTACGTCGATTGACGGTTTTCTTCGGGTTTTGGAGCGAGCTGCATCACCTTGAACGCCCATTTCAAATCACGGTTCAGCTGTTCCGCAGGGTTACCTGACAGCCAGTCTTTTTTTAAGCACAGCTCCAATAAAGAGTGCTCCAGTTGAATGGAAAAACGAATCTGAAGGATAAGCTCATGCAGGAGCTGTTCATCCGAAGTGGCTTGAAGGCAATTCGCCAGCAAGCTCATTCGGCTCCGATTACCCTGCAGCAGATCTTCTGCAATGAATTGGTCGTTAAATGCTTTCATGCCTAGCAGGCTCTCTATGATCGGGTTCAATTCCTTCACCTCTACTGCAAGTGGCCGTTCAGGGAACGTTGGATTCTAATCGCTGCCGGAGCAGCTTTAACAATTCGTCGTTCTCCGAGATACTCTTGATGAACAGATCTTTCAGTTCCGGGCATGCTATGAGCTGGATAAAGGTTCCGAATTTAATCCGCTGCAGCGTTTCATGCCGAAGGAGTGCTTGCCATTCCCCGAAATCTCTAGTGACCCGCTGATTCCCGGATTGGGTAGGACTCTTCATTTGTCTCGGCCCCGTTCTTTTCGACATATTATTAGCGGAACAAGGCGAATATATCCATGAGCAGGAATTCTAAACAAAAAAAAGTTGACTAAAGCCTGAAATTCATATATCTTTAAATCAAGATAAATTGAAATGACAGGAGAGGAACAAATCATGATGCGGTTGACGAAATATTAGTGCGGCTGACAAAGAGGTTTTATTTGCAATAATATCTCAATGTAAAGCTAAACTATTTTAAGAATATAATATATTGGAGGAATTTAAAATGATAGCTTGGGGTTTGTTAATAATCCGATTGGTTGTTGGTTTGACGTTCGCAGGACATGGAGCACAAAAATGGTTTGGATGGTTCGGAGGCCCTGGTCTTAAGGGTACGGCGGGTTGGCTCGGATCAATGAATGTTAAGCCGGCGCTGCCTGCAGCCATCGTTACCGGTTTGTTCGAGCTGGCTGGCGGTTTGCTCTTCGCAGCCGGAGTATGGACTCCGGTGGCGGCGATCATGATCACACTGACGATGCTCGGTGCCATCGTAACGGTTCACGGAAAAAACGGATTTTGGGCGACGGCTAACGGCTTTGAATACAATTTGATTCTCATCGCGGTGGTCGTAGGCGTTGCACTGACCGGTCCTGGAGCATACCACTTGTTCTAAGAAATGAACCATCTGGATCATAAAGGAGGAGCTGTCGGATGAAAATACGTTTGTACACACCGGCCATGCAGGGAAAAGGGATGTTTGACGGGGGTAAAATCACAGAGCAAAAGCCGATCGGATTCTCGGGCGAAGGATCCGTAATCAATCGTGTAGGTCCGCTATTCTACTGGGCTTGGGCGCATACACCTCAAGAGGGCTATGTTCCGCTTCACCCGCACTACAGCTTTGAGATCATGACCTATGTGCTGAGCGGTTTGGCTGAGCATGGCGATTCGCTCGGAACGCGGAGTACGGTCGGGGCAGGCGGAGCACAGGTGATCAAAGCAGGCAGCGGCGTCAGTCATGAAGAGCGTTTTGTGGGGCCGGACATGGAAGCATTCCAAATCTGGTTTGAACCGGATCTGAAGCTGGAAGCGAAGAAGGAGCCTGCTTATGAGCAGTACGAACACGAGGAGTTTCCTATCCATACACAGGACGGGGTTCGTGTTAAACAGGTTCTTGGCGAGGGCTCGCCGATTCGCTTAACGGCGGAAGCGAGTATGTGGGATATCGAGCTCATGCCGCATCAGGAGCACAGCCTCACGCTGAACCCCGGGAAGACGATTGCGGCGCTTGCCGTCAGCGGCGGAGGCTTCTGGCAGGGGGATGACGGACGGCGGGAAGCGTTCCATGCACGGGATTTTATGCTATTAAATACGGAGCATGGGGAAAAGTTGACGCTTCACGCGGATCAGGAGCCGCTCCGAATGGTAGTGATCGAAGTTCCGGAGCGGGTAAACTATGGTCTGATCCCCAAAAAATATTAAAACCATTTGTCAAAAGAGCGCTGCAGATGATATAGTCTGGCAAGCGCTCTTTTTTTCGTTTAAGGAGGGCAGCGGCAGGTTTATATTTGTATGTAGCGTTTCCGGCTTTAGAACAGGAGTGAGGTTATGCCGAAAAAAGCAAGGATTCATGAACTGGAGCTGCTGCGCGGGCTGGCCTTTCTGGCCGTAGCGCTGCAGCATGCGATTGCCCATTATTCGGTGGTGGACGGCGCCAAGGTGGAAGACGGGGTGATCATGACCGTTTTGCTCGTGGCAAGCAAGTTTGCCGTGCCGGTATTTATTTTTATAACGGGGCTGGTGCTCTTTTATAATTACGACGGTCCGTTCCGTTATATTTCTTTCATTCGCAAACGTATTACGGATATACTCATCCCTTATGTATTATGGTCAGCGGTGTATTTTTTCACGAGTCCCGTGTGGAATGTCCATGCGCTCGGCCAAGGGTTTCATATGCTTTTTACCGGTAAAAACAGCTACCATCTCTGGTACATCGTCATGATATTTCAGTTTTACCTGCTCTTCCCGCTTTTCCGATACGGCATGCGCAAATGCGCGGAATGGATTCCTCCAAAGTGGCATGGATTGGCGTTATCCGCGACCGGGCTGCTCTGCATGCTGCTCTTGAATAAATTGTTTTGGATCGGCGATTGGATGAACGAGGCGAATGTGCCTTTCCTGACACCGTTTTTCACGAAGTATGCTGACCGCAATTTTCTCTATTTCTCTTTTTATTTTATTTTGGGTGCCGCCGCCGGAATGAATCTGGACCGATGGAAGTTTTGGCTTGAAAAGGGCAAGAGCGTTTATTGGACGGTTTTCATCGTTTTGTTTGGATACTACACGTACATTACGGTACAGAGTTTCGAGACGCCGGGTGGCCTAAGCATTACATTCAACCAGCTGAATTTGCTGAGACCGCTCATCAGCGTATTTCTCGTTAGCTCGATTTTCGTATTTTATGCCTGGGCCCAAAAAAGGACGAAGCAATCCGGAGCTAGCAGCCATGAGCTCTTCCAGACGCTTGGCAAGTATTCCTACGGAGCTTATCTGGTGCATGCGTTGATGCTCAGACAGAGCTACCGGATCGACGCATGGCTGTTTGCCGGCTGGAATGTGACGCTCCGAATGATCATGACCTATGTGATTTGTATCGTTCTGTCGTACGGGCTTACGATAGCTTTGTCTTATTTGCCGCTCGGAAAATGGACGGTTGGCGTATCCTCCCTTGCCCGCAAGGGGCGCAGCCATGTGCCGAAGCAGAAGCATACCAACGTCCCTATGGTAGACAGCCGATAAAATCATCTCAAACCGAACCTGATTCTCTTGATATCCCGTCCGCAATGTACTTGCGGCTAGGGGGGATGGAGAGTCGGTTTTTTTTATGCATGCAATACGAGTAAGGCCATCAGGCGGGCTATCGACAGTAAAACAACAACGACATGCGGTCTGACTTTTAGGAAAGCTCGTTGATAGGCATTTTTATGTTTTATGCACACATGATTATTACAACATATGAAAAATTCACAACAGAAAAAACATTCTCCGCCAGAGACACTTCGTTTACGAAGATACGGTTTCTTGATCTAGCACATCTCCTGATGGGGTCACAAAAGGATCGAAAGCCCTAATTCTGGCCTGGTTACGGTATTTTTAACCATGTAAATGCAGACGCCCATCCCGGAAGCTTGAAGGTTTGATGGGGCAGCCACGGGTCGATAGCGATGAAAATTACATGTTATGCATTTTGAAAAATAGTCGTTTATAATGGATTTGAATTGGTTAATGAAGGAAAAGAAGCGAAGGGGGAAACGGTGTGGCTTTTATGATTGCCCAGCGTGCTTTTATTAAAACGTATTTGATTACCATGGTCGAGCAGCATCGCGGATACGGGTATCAAATGCTGGAGGAGATGCGGCAGGAGTTTAAGGGCTTCGGCTACAATCCTCCTCAGAGCGAAATATACCGTGCCCTGCATGAGCTCGTTCAAGAAGGTGTTCTATACCGGACCAAGCAGCTCAAGGGGAATGATCCGCGCGTGGATTTTCAGGAGATCGTGCTGTATCACTTCACCGACGACGGTCCCGAGAAAGCCAAGCTGTACAAGAAGCAGGTCAAAACCGACTTGGATCGCTGCATCGGCATGCTGAGCAAGGCGGTCAAGGATAATTATTAGGCAGATTTCATGAGGCAGAAGGAGGAGAAGGAAGAATGAATAAGAAGCTCTGCTTTGGCATTCTGGGCACGGCCAGCATTGCACAGACCGCTTTTATCCCGGGCGTTCAGGGATCTCGTAAATGTACGGTTCAGGCTGTCGCGAGCAGGAATCCGCGGAAGGCGGCTGAAGTGGCAGAGAAGTTCGATATTCCTGTCTCCTACGGCAGTTACGAGGAGCTGCTCCGGGATTCGAATGTTGACGCGGTGTATATTCCGCTGCCGAACCATCTGCATCGGGAATGGACCATCCAAGCAGCCCGGGCAGGCAAGCATGTGCTCTGCGAAAAGCCTGCGGCATTGAATGCCGAAGAGGCCGGGGAGATGGTGGAGGCCTGCCGGAAGGCGGGCGTCATCTACGCTGAGGCGTTCATGTACCGCCACCATCCCAAACACCGGCGTATCCGCGAGATCGTGGAGGGCGGGGAGATCGGCGATATCCGGTCGATTCATGGTTGTTTTACTTACAATAACATTCAGGACACATCCAATGTCAGATATCAGAAGCATATGGGTGGAGGCTCGCTTTACGACGTAGGCTGTTATCCGATTTCTGCTGCGAGAATGATCCTTAGAGAAGAGCCGGTAGCTGTCTCGGCGCATGCCGTATTTTCGCCGGAGCATGAAATCGATCTGATGGCTTCGGGGATGCTGGAGTTCCCCTCCGGCGTTGCGCTCACGTTCGATTGCGGCATGACGGCCTCGCCTCATTGCAAGCTGGAAGTACACGGAAGCCAGGGCCGGATCGAGCTGCCGCTTGCCTTCGGATGGGAGCATGATGATGAGCCGCCGCAGCTGATCGTCTATGCCGGCGATACCCGGAGAGAAGAACGCCTCGGCGTGTTTAATTCCTTCTCGCTTCAAGCGGACGGTTTTGCCGATGCGGTGCTTGAGGATGTAATGCTGCCTTTCGGACCGGAGGACGCGGTGCTGAATATGAGGGTCCTCGATGCCTGCATGCTTTCGGCGCGCAGCCGGGCTCGGGTTCAGGTAAAGGCAGCCAACCGCTAATCATGCATCGCAATAATCCCCGGTTCTCTTGAAGAGAGCCGGGGATTTGTGATTTGTTCCATTCGTTCAAGGGGATGCAGAAACGATATACTACATGCCGTCATCGTAATCTTCAACATCTCGTTTGGCAGCCATGGCCGGGGTGTTGGAGGTGCCATACTCTTCAACCGAATCCCAGGCATCCGCATCGTCGAACCGCCGGTCATACTCTTGGCGTCCCTCACCTGCTCCAGTTGGCGGAGGTGTTATCACCTGCTCTTCCACGGGGCGGTCGCTTCTTAGAGAACGTTCCGGCGTATCATCCACGCAGTATGCCGTGTACGGAATCGCCTGCAGGCGTTCGAACGGTATGTCGCGGCCGCATATCTGGCAGACGCCGTAGGTTCCCTTATTCATTCGTTCCAGCGCACCGTTAATCTGATCCAGTTCTTCGTGTAACGAATCATTAACGGCTAAATCGCGTTCACGCTCGAAAACCTCGGTTCCCAGATCTCCCGGATGGTTGTCTACCGTGGATAGGTCACCGGTGGAGTCGGTTAAGGATTCGCCAAGGGCGGAATTCTCCTCTCCGTTCGCGCTAAAATGACGCTCCAAGTCTTTCTTTTGTTCCCTCAGTGTATGGTTGAGCTCCTGGAGCTGAGCGTCGCTTAAATGGCTCATCTGTCAAAACTCCCTTCAGCATGTTTAGGATAATGGTCTGTATTGTTTCTTACCCTAAAGAGAAGAAGGGAAATCAATGGGGTTGTAAATGGAAGCCGTTAAATGGTTGACGCATCAGCAAGCCGGCAAGGATACGTGCCATATTCAATCTGCAGCGTCGGGTGTTCGATCCCGAATCGATCATGGAGCTCCTGCACCGTCTGCTGAATGATCCGATCATTCTGTTCCGGTTCGGAAACAACCAAATGCACCGTCAGTGCCGTTTCCGTCGTGCTCATGCCCCAAATATGCAAATCATGAACATCGGTCACGGCTGGAATGGATTGCAGGTAGATGCGGATTGCAGCCGCGTCGATTTCCGGAGGGACGCTGTCCAAAGCCATGTTGAGCGAATCCTTCAGCAGGTTCCAGGTGCTGACAAAGATGGCGACAACGATCAGCAGACTCAGGGCGGGGTCCAGCCACTGCCAACCGGTGAACATGATGACGGCACCCGCAATGACGACGCCAAGCGATACGCCGGCATCTGCAGCCATGTGCAGGAAGGCGCCGCGGACGTTCAGGTCGCCTTTTCTCCCGGACAGAAAGAGCAGGGCCGTAGCTGCATTAATTACGATACCCACGGCTGCAACCCAAATGACAGTCGATCCGGTGACAGGCTCGGGATGGGCAAAACGCTGAATGGCCTCCCAAGCGATGATGAAGATCGCCGCCAGCAGAAAAATCGCGTTAAACAAAGCGGCTAAAATGGATGAACGGCGGTAACCATAAGTTCTGCGCTCGGTTGGGAGCTTTTTGGAGAGAAGGCTGGCCGCCCAAGCAAGCACCAGGGCAAGCACATCGCTTAAATTATGGCCTGCATCCGCGACCAGGGATAAGGAGTGGCTGAGGTAGCCGTAGGCGGCTTCCACAATGACAAATACGGTATTCAATATGATGCCGATCATAAAAGCCCGGTTAAAGCTGGCAGGCCCATGCTGATGATGGTGTCCTCCGTGGGAATGCTGATGTTGATGGGCATGAGAATCTGACATGATAACGACCTCCTGTATATCACAAGTATGGAAAATTAAAATTAACATATGAATATGTACTCATATATTGATAATATCACATTTCCCGCTTAAGTCAATGTCTGGAAAAGAGAAGCGTCAATCAAGCGTTTTCTTTGGAATATCCTCCAAAAAAGCGCCGAACCATTTTCATATTGACGCCGGTTGTGATATAAAAAATAAAGGGGATGTATATTATGAAATGAATACCCGTTTGAGTAGTAACCGATTTGGAGGTAATTGGCAATGGATGAACATATGCAGCGCCGACTGGATAAACAGAGAAAGCTGTTTAAGCAGCTGGGTATACAATTGGATGCTCTTTCGATTCACGAAAAGGTGTTCAACACCAAGCTAAGGGGGTACGATCCGGAAGAAGTGGATTCCTACCTGGATGAAATTATTAGCGATTATGAACGTTTTTACGCAACAATCTCGGACTTGATGGATAAATGGCAGGAGCAGCAGCTCGCGCTGCGCGAAGTGAAATCGAGTTCCCGGCCGGAACCGGAACGGTTCGCGATCGATCCGAAGCAGATCGAGGATATCGTGCTCAAGATGGAGTACAATCTTAGACAGCTCAAAACGAAGATCAGACCGGAACCCGACTTTTTCGTGGATTAAACAGAGAAGGCAGCTCTACATATGAACAAAAAACTCCTCCGGGGAAGCAGTGAAAGCTTTTTCGGAGGAGTTTTTTTTCGATGGAAAGGGATACGCGAGCGAGGAAAAACAAAATGACAAATTCATTCTTGAAATATTTTAAACACGAAATTACACCGGATTCATCTATTGATATAAATATTCAAGTGATCGAAACGGACCTAGGATTTACATTGCCTGATGATTATAAAGAAATGATCAAAGAACTAAACGGATTTGAAGGATTTATTAATCATGCCTATATCGTATTTTGGCCGGTAAGCGAACTGATTGAACTTAATGAGGAATATGGAGTTGGAGAGTTTGCTCCGGGAATCTTATATTTCAATTCCATTTATTGAAATGGATTTAGAGGAACTAATAATATGTGGAAAAGATATGAATGATTTTTTTCAGTATCTTTTGCAAGAGTAATCAGGGAGAAGAGTCCTTCGTATTCTACCGTATTCACGGATCGAATCCTGGTGGCTGCTCGGTGCGCCCGATCCATTTCGAGGAAGTTGATTCAGGCGGACAACCCTGCGAGGCTAAGTGGCGAAGCAGGAGATAATTCAGTTAGCAGAACCGCATTGCGACCGCCCTTTGGGCTCATAGAATATAATTATTTCAAGGAGAGTATATGATGAACCAATATAAAACAATAAATAGAATACCTACTATTGAGGAATATAAGAATCTTTGTACTGCAGTTGGATGGGAAGACTATATGAATTTTGAAGTTGCAGAAGAATCTTTAAAGAAATCACTTTTTGGTGTTCTTATACAATACAAAGATGAGATTGTAGGTATGGGCAGAGTAGTTGGTGATGGCAAGATCTATTTTTATATTCAAGACGTGGCTGTAGATCCGGAACATCAAAGCAAAGGTATTGGCAGCTTAATCATGGCTGAAATCACAGATTACCTAATGAAAAATGCACCGGAAAAGTCTTTTGTTGGATTATTCGCGTCGGCAGGAAAAGAATCATTTTATACAAAGTATGGATTTAACAAGCACGAAGGAATGACAGGGATGTTTGGGGTTATTCATGAGAGAGAAATAAAGTAACGAAAAGGTTTCAATGAGGTATTTCAGTGGACGAAAAGCGGGTGACAAACATAAAAAAACTATTATTACTTCTGGCTGTTATGTTCTCGATAACCGCTCTCATCTCATGCAGTATTGAAGACAAGAAAATTAATAATCCGACTTCGATTGCAAATGAATATCCGGGCAATATCCAAGACATCAACAAGATCGAATTGATTGATGGGAAGACCGGAGAAAGTAAAACCATAACTAAGAAAGACGAAATAACAAACATCCTCAATGTAATTAAGGATGAAAAATTGATTCCAAGTGATAATCAGGAAGGAGGGGTCGGATATATTTTCAGAGTTAAATTGTTCGAAAATGAAGAATTAATAATAGACTTTACTCCGAATCGATTAAAAAGCGTTGAATATAAATCAAATGCTCAACTCATTAAGACATTAAAGGGAATATACAAAGATTATTTTGAGAGAGAATTCTAAGAAGTTGTCAACATCTGATAGATCAATCGGAGTAGCAGGACACATCCGGCCACCTAACCGCATTGCGGCCGTTCACTACGAACGCTTAAGGTGGTGGGACGTCGTGAACACAAGTAATCTTACAGATTTATCAAATCAATTTACATGAATGATATGAGGGTAAAACCAATGAAGAAAAAACATAATATTAGAGAGATCATCTATGTAAGTGGTAGCGAAATAGATAATCATTGCTTTTATTCATATGGTATTGAATTTTTTGAATTTATGTCTTGTTTAGATAATAGACCAGAAAACCTAATTTTGCTTAAACATAATTTTGATAATGCGAAGTGGAATCAGCACTCCAGATTTGATTATGTAACATCTCAAGAAATAAATGAATTAATTGATGATTACATATATGGTTATGGGGATTTTTGCTGGGTTGACTTTTATAAAGAAGAAGATCTCGATCAACTGACTAAATTACAAATCGCTGAATTATTATTCTTTAGTCATCTTGCAAAGCCATTGAATGATATACCAAAGGTAAGATTTGCTTATTATGCACATGATGATGGATGGTTTAATAAACTCTATGTAACAAAGCTAGAGGATTACGAAATGATATTATCAAAAGCAGTTGTATTCAAATTACAGAAATTGACGAGAAGATCGATCATTGATATCCCAAGTGATATTTCAAGAATTCTATTGGAATCTACAAAGGAAGGTTTATTTATAGATTTATCAAAGATCAAAAAAGGTAAAGGAGAAATTCAGATACCAATAACTGCAGTTGGACATTACAGAGACATGGATAGAGTTTATGATTTGAAGGATGAAATTACAGACTATAAGATTTGGTTAGTTTATTCGAAGAGTGCATGGAAGCTCATTCAAGAATAGGTTTTTTGTGGAGATCATGATGAATCCTAAATCCAAAAAATAAAGGTGACCTATGATAACATTTGAAAGAGATCATAATAAATTTAATTTCAGAGTAGCGGGGATAGCTATTCATAATCATCGTATATTATTGCACACGACGGAAAAGGACGATTTTTGGAACCTTCCTGGAGGCCGGGTAGAATTTAATGAATCAACAGATCAAACCATTAAAAGGGAAATTAAAGAGGAACTCGATATCGAGATACAAATGAGTAAACTACTCTTTGTGAATGAGGATTTCTTTGAATATGAAGATAAGCGTTATCATGAGATCGGATTTTATTATTTAATTGATTTCCCGGATGGATACGAAGTTTTAACGAAAGATGGAGAATTTAAGGGCATTGAAGACAATGGAAGGTTAATATTTAAATGGTTCTTACTGGATGAATTGAAGGATTTGAACGTATATCCGGAAATGTTAAAAACAGATCTAATGAAGTTGAAAGATCAAAATAAGATACAACATTTTATAGTTCATCAATAATTTCATCTGTGAGCATGACTGTATAGGCTGCTAAGATCATTGAAGGTAATTTTGAAGCAGCCATCAATTAGGCATGGGAGAATGAATATATGGGAATCAGGAAATGGCTGAGATCTATATTTTTTAAGAAAATGACAAGTGTACCAGATTTAAGAGCATCCTTTTCCCTCTATCATAATGGAGGAGAGATTTGGATTTCATGTATAGATAATCTTGGCACAGATATGCCATTAATCAAAGCAAAAGTAAAAAATAATGAAGACCTCATGAGAACTACGAATAAACAATATCGTGTTCTATACCATTTAGAAGGGACAGATGTCCTATATGAAATTGCAGAATATATTGCGGAAAGCCTTGTAAGGACTAAACAGAACATATTGAAGATTGCAATTGTTGGAGCTACAAGAAGTGGAAGGAATCATATTAATAAATGTTTAACGAATGAAACTGCGAGGCGTAGCTTAGGTATTAAATATTTTTCAAGCATGGATCAAGCTAAAGACTGGTTAGTAAGTGAGAGGTATTAATTTACGTGTTCAAATACAGGTTAGGAAGACCTGGATTGTTGGCAAAGGAACTTACTTGGTTGCTTATCATAATGAGGGTTATACTAATAGTAATGAAGCCTATCTTAGGCCGATCAAGCTATCGTACAGATTGAAGAATAAGAGCAGCTTGAATTGAACAAAAAAGTGGTGGTTGAATTGGGGTAACCGTTAAAGATTTACTGCAGCTGCCTTCGTTTAGAGGGGCTCAAGTTGTGACTGGAACAAGCAGGCTTCACCAGACCGTATCCTCATTATCTGTTTTAGAGGTAGCGGACGTCAATTTCTTTTCGCAAATTATTCAGACCGTTCAAGAAGAGTGGTATGCCGAAGAGCTGGTCATCAGCTCTTTTTATTCCATAAAGGACAGCGTGGAGCAGCAGTGTAAAACCGTTCAGTACCTGCATGACCTGGGTGAAGTGGGATTGATACTGTACTATGTCGGCATTGTCATGCCAGATATCGCCGATGAAGTGCTCGAGCTGGCCGAATCTTTGAATTTTATTATTATTTGCATGCCGAGAAATGATTACTCTCTCAGGTATAATGAAGTCATTTATGAAGTCATGGAGGCGATCGTCAGCAATCAGAATGTGAATGAGCATTTCGTGAATGAATCACTGGAAAAGGTATCGCTGCTGCCGGAGCATTTGCGGAGTGTGGAAATTACCCTCAAACTGCTGTCGGACCGGATGAAAGCGAACATCGTTCTGACAAACAGCAACCTGGATATCATCAATCGTGTCATGTGGCCGCGAAATTCATCGCTCCCTGTTGCGGATCTGATCCGGTCCATGGCGCCTTCCATTTTGAACGGCAGAACGGGAGAAGGGGAGCTGAATTCGTCCTGCTTTGTTGAATACAAACGTGTTCAGCAAAAAAACGGCGAGTCCCTGTACCTGTTTATCATTAAGGAAAATACGAAGCTGCCGCCGAAGACGATGGATCAAATCAGCGAGGTGGTGCAGGTGGCCATCAATTTGTGGGGAGATAAGCATAACGAAGTCAGCGAATACGCTCTGGTTAAAGCCATCGTGAATGATGAGAGCGAAAAAATGCGCAGATTGGCCAGTTTGCTGTATATCGACGTTTCCGCCATCCAAATGATGTGGCTCGTTTACATTCAGGATTTGTCGGAGGAACGAAGGATCAGGGAAGACTTAAAAGCGCATCTCTCGCAATATTATAAAACCGCGGTCATTCAAACGATCGATCACTGCATTGTCGTTTTGCTGGGGAATTGCTCCTATAAATACAATGAGTTTGAAATCGCAGAGGAATATATCGAAACCACGAGTCTCATCGCTGAAATATCCAGCATCGTATATTCTCCGAGGATGCGGAACACACAGGACGTACGCCGGATGTACCAGCTCGTCAACGAAGCCTCCAAAGAGGTTAACCGCGTCTACCATCACCGAAAACTATACACCGCGGCTGAAGTCCGTTCCCTGAAACGGGCCATCGACCTCAGCAAACAAGGGGAAGAAATCACGGAAGAATGCTTGTCTGTCCTGGAGCCGTTGTTGGACGACCCTGACGCATTGACAACCTTGATGACTTTTCTTCTGGATGCGAAGGGGAATATGGATGACTGCAGCAAGCTGTTGTTCGTCCACAAAAATACGGTGAAATATCGCATTAAAAAAATTTGCGAGCTCATCGGATATGATGTGACCATCAATTCGGAATCGTACGAAGTTTATACCGCCTGCATGGTCTACCGTCTCATCCATAACTAAAAAGTTCCGATGTTTTGTCCAATCAGACAAAAACATCGGATTTTTTTTTGTTTTCTGAAAAAGACGGTGCTCGGCTTCATCTTTTACAATTACATAGAATGAATGAAAGAAAATACACCTTTCACACGGGAATATCCTGTGAATCATGGAATGAAAGCTTGATCTCATTCTATAAAAGAAAAAACAATTCGAACGAATAAGGTTAGGGGGATCATATGAAAACCGTTAAAGAGCATCAATCCTGGTTCAGTCTCGGGATCATCTGGGCCGGCGCGGTCATCAGCATCCCCAGTTTATTGGTGGGAAACACGCTGGTGGCAGGCATGGGATTGTCGAAAGCGCTGCTCGTCACGTTGGTGGGTTACTCCATCATTGTATTGCTCATGATTTTGCAGGGGATTCAAAGCACGGAGCTGGGAAGACCGACGGTTCAGGTTGCGGGTCAGGTGTTCGGCAAAAAAGGATCGCGGACGATTCTTTCGATCATCCTTGCCGTTGCGTGCCTCGGATGGTTCGGAATACAGGCGAATGTGTGCGGTGCAGCCTTGGCCAATTTATTAGCCGTAGGTGGAATGAGTGTCCCGGTTCCGCTGGCTTCTCTTATCTGCGGTCTTGTGATGGTAGTCTCGGCGATCTATGGCGTTAAAGTGCTGCGCGTCATCAGCTATATTGCCGTTCCTTTATTGATCGGGATCAGCGTGTTTGGTCTTATCAAAGCATTGACCGGTGACTCGCTGCAGATTATTCAGAATTTTAAGCCAGCTGGAGCTATGAGCTTTACGGACGGACTGGCGGTAACCCTGGGGTCGTTTGCCTTGGGCGCGGTTGTCGCGGGTGATTACTCCCAATTTTCGAGAAAACGGTCCGATGTCCTGAAAGCCGCCCTTTTCGGAATTATCCCAGCAGGCTTGCTGATGATTGGTGCAGGAGCCGTCCTGACGATTGCTTACCAGGCCAGCGATATTACTGCAACCTTTTTGAGCATCACGACTCCGTTTATTGGCGGTGTGGTTTTGATCCTCGCTACATGGAAGACGAACCTCGTGAATGCCATTTCAGGCGGTTTTGCCTTAATCAACGTGTTCAACGTATCGAAGGAAAGAGAAAAATGGGCCGTCGGTATCGCCGGAACGATCGGGACGGTACTAGCTGTTGTCGGCATACTCAACTATTTTACACCGATTATGTCCATCCTGTCGGCCATGATTCCGCCGGTGGCAGGCGTGATGATCGCATCTTACTGGGTGCTGGGCAAAGGGGATAAGAGCCGCTGGCATGAGGTCGAAGGCGTGAATATACTGGGCGTCGTTTCCTGGCTAGTGGGCGCCGTTATCGCTTGTACCCCTGTTGTATTATCCCTGTTCCCAAGCTTGCCGCAGGTACCGAATCAGCCGTTGATCGGGATTGTCATTTCTTTTGTATTGTATTATGCAGGCTATCGTTTATCGGCTCGGAAAACAGTCATATTGGAGGAAACGTAAATGAGATATTTAGATCAAGCAGCTGTTGAAAACATCGCCGTCGGCGCAGCATTTTTAGGAACCGGCGGAGGGGGAGACCCTTACATTGGCAAATTGATGGCTCTTTCGGCCATTGAGAAGTTTGGACCCGTAAAACTATTCTCCGTCGATGAGATTCAGGATGAGGACTTTTTTATCCCGGCTGCGATGATGGGGGCGCCTTCCGTACTCGTGGAGAAATTCCCTAAAGGGGACGAGTTTGTTAAGGTTTTTCAAAAATTAGCGAATTACTTGGGAAAAGAACAGATCGCCGGCACGTTCCCGATGGAAGCGGGAGGCGTCAATTCCATGATTCCCATCGTCGTTGCGGCGCAGCTGGGATTGCCTTTGATCGACTGTGACGGTATGGGACGGGCATTCCCGGAGCTGCAAATGGTCACGTTCAACCTGGATGGCATTCCGGCGACACCAATGGCGATTACGGATGAAAAAGGGAACATCGGCATCTTTGAGACCATTGATAATAAATGGACAGAACGGCTCGCCAGAGTGGCCACGGTCGAAATGGGGGCCAGTGCTTTAGTCAGCCTCTATCCGGCAACGGGTGCGCAAATCAAGCAGAGCGGCGTTCATCATATCGTGACCCTGTCCGAACAGATCGGAGCCATCATTACATCGAAGAACCGGGACGCGGGCGATAAGCTTCAAGAACTGCTGAAACTGGTATCCGGCTATGAACTTTTCCAAGGCAAAATCGTGGATGTCATCCGGGAAACCAAGGGAGGATTTAACCTCGGCCAGATGCATCTTGAAGGAATCGAGACGTTTAAAGGCGGAGAGATGAAGGTTCATTTTCAAAATGAAAACCTGATTGCTGAAAAGAACGGTCAAGTGGTAGCGATGACTCCTGATTTGATCTGTCTGGTTGATTACGAAACCTTGTCGCCTGTAACCACGGAGAGCCTGAAATACGGTAAACGCGTACGAGTGGTCGGACTGCCCGCTCATGAAAAGTGGAGAACGGAAAAGGGAGTCCAGACGGTAGGACCAAGATACTTCGGATATGATTACGATTATGTTGCTATTGAGGAACTGGTGAAAAAGGCGGTGGCTGAGAATGTATAGAATCGGGATCGATGTAGGCGGCACCAACACAGATGCCATCATATTGGATGAGAATCATCATTTGCTTCATGCGGTGAAATCCCCAACAAGTCTAGATATTAAAACGGGGATTGAAACCTCGCTCCGGAATTTGCTGCAGGAATCGAATATTGATAAAACCCAAATCACGCATGCCATGTTAGGCACGACGCAGTGTACCAATGCCATTGTGGAGCGTAAAAAGCTGGCCCAAGTCGGCGTCATTCGTCTGGGTTACCCGGCAACGGCTTCCGTTGCTCCGTACACGTCCTGGCCTGAGGATATGGTTCAGAAGCTGTCAGGTAAATATGCGCTCGTTCATGGCGGATATGAATATGACGGCCAAGTGCTTGGAGAAGTCGATGAAGCTGAAATCACAACACTTTTAGAGGAATGGCGCGGCAGTGTCGAATCCATCGCGGTGATCGGGGTGTTCTCTTCCATTAAAAACGACCAGGAGCTCCAGATTCGCGATCTCATCCATCAAGTATACGGAGCTGAATTCCCTGTTTCCTGTTCTTCATTGATTGGTTCTGTCGGCTTAATTGAACGGGAGAATGCGACCATACTCAATGCAGCCTTATGCAAGGTGATTGAAACGACAACCCATGGATTTGTACAGGCGTTAGAAGAAGAGGGCATCACGGACGCAGCGGTGTTTTTATGCCAGAATGACGGTACCCTGATGTCGATCGATTACGCTAAACAATTTCCGATCCTAACCATTGCATGCGGGCCGACGAACAGCATACGCGGTGCCTCGTATTTGGCGAAGATCAAAGATACGATGGTTCTTGACGTGGGAGGGACGACATCGGACATCGGGGTGTTGCAGGACGGCTTCCCGAGAGAGTCCTCGGTTGCGGTCGAGGTGGGCGATATCCGCACGAACTTCCGCATGCCGGATATTATCTCGGTTGGACTGGGCGGCGGAAGCATCGTACGCTCGGAGAACGGTAAAATCACGGTTGGCCCTGACAGCGTAGGATACAAGATTGGACAGGAAGCGCTGGTCTTTGGCGGGCAAACGCTGACGACAACCGACATTGCCGTTCGGCTGGGCCTCGCGGATGTCGGGGATAAGAGCTTGGTAGCGCATCTGGATGAAGACTTCGCAAAAAATGTGCAAGCAGAAATTGCAGCCATCATTAAGCAGGCCATTGATAAAATGAAGACCTCCTCAGGAGACGTTGAGCTTGTTTTGGTAGGCGGCGGCAGTGTCGTGATTCCGGACACGATTCGCGGGGTATCCCATATGATTAAGCCTGAGAACGGGGGCGTCGCCAACGCCATAGGCGCATGTATCGCTCAAATCAGCGGACAATATGAACAAATTTATATTTATTCCACAGAGCCCCGTGAGGATTCATTAAGAGATGCGCAAGAAAAAGCCGTGAAGCAGGCGATGCTGGCTGGCGCTGATCCGGCAACGGTTGAGCTTGTGGAAGTGGAAGAAACCCCGCTGGCTTATCATCCGGGAAATGCGACGAGACTGCGAGTGAAAGTCGTAGGAAACATGAAGTAGAGGAGAGGCCTTACACGAGTTCATACAACTTGTGTGAGGCTCTTTTTTTGTCATCAAAGAGGTGCAACGAGATGAGCGGAAAATAGATTTCACGCATTCTATAGGCAGCATAAGCGTAAATATGGTAAATAGGTAAAATATTATATAATATAGCTGCAATGAAATTTTGGGCGGGTATGGTTCCATACGTAAGGAGGTACATGACGCACGAGCCGATAGGAGCTATCTAAGGACGGCTCGCGTCGTGAATAGGGAAGCGCGCGTTAGCTGAAATGGCCGTAACAGTTCATAAAAGAAAGGATGAAGGATCATGAATAAGTCTACGTACACCATTGCAGTAAGTGGACCATCTGGTTCAGGTAAGAGTACCTTAACAAAGCAATTAAGAGATAAACTTGTTAATGCGATATCATTCCACTTTGATGATTATGAATCAACGAATAAGTATCCAGATGATTTTTTGGAGTGGTTGGAAAAAGGTGCCGACCCTAAATTAGTTCACAATCCAAATTTTAATAGAGACTTATATGAGTTGGTTCAAGGAAGATCGATAAAACTACCTAACAACCAAATGATAAAATCAGAAAAATTCATTATCGTTGAAGAACCTTTTGGTAGGGGACGGGAAGGAATGGCCGAATTAATTGATTTTGTAGTCTGTATTGATATTCCATTAGAAGTAGCACTGGCTCGTAGGATTTTAAGAGGAATACACAATGCCGAAGGTACTCCAGGTGAAACTTTAAAGAACATCGAAGAGGATTTGACTCAATATCTTATAGTCGTGAGAAATTTATACCAAGCTATAAATTCAAATGTCATGGCTGAATGTGATCTAATCGTATCTGGCCTTGAACCAATGGATGTAATTACGGACAAAATAATAAAAGAGCTTGAGAAACGAAATGTTAAGTAACATAAAGAAAATGCAAAAGGAAATCTGCGTAAAAGGGGGCTGCAATCTTGAAAGGATATAAATTGAAGTAATAAAACAATCGTTTCATAGAAAATAATGTGCCAAATCAATTGAAAGATGGAGCTGGATTAGTAGGGATTGCATCTTTCAAGTAAAGGATTCAGAAATATGAGAATACAAGAAATGGAGGAAACGTTAATGGCTGTAAATTTCATGGGGGCAGTATTTGTGAGGGTATCAAATCTTGAGGAATCCATACGCTTCTATTCCGATATACTG
>NZ_BIMK01000031.1 GCF_004001045.1 Paenibacillus chibensis | reverse complement strand
CATCTATTGGTCAAGATCAGAAATGGCGGTTTCAAAGATATCGGCGGGAAGCCGGTCATCCCGGCCGGAACGATGTGGAATGGATGGGATTATGGGCAGTTCCTTGCAGGATGGTCGGATTACTCGATTTCGGACTTCCGTGAAGTCGATGGAAAACTGATCCACTGGACGCAATCCAAGGATTATGAAGCCAAGCTGTTATACATGAGAAAGCTGCTAAAGGAAGGTTTGTTTGATCTTGAAGCCTTCAACAATACGAGTACAACAGCGAATGAAAAGCTAACGACAGGCAAGCTTGCTGTATTCGGAGCCCAACCGATGTTAGCTGATTTACAAAAAACGCTGTATAAAACGAATCCGGAAATGCAATATGAACTGCTCGGACCGATGAAGAATAAGAACGGAGATATTCGAACGCAGGTTGAGAAACCTGGCCGTTCCGGTTTCCCTGTCCTTTTCCTGAGCGCGAACATCAAAGATCCCGATGCGGCATTGCGGTACATTGATTACGTCAACAGCGATGAAGGCCGATTGCTTGCGTATTTCGGAATCGAAGGAACGCACTATACCATGGAAAACGGGATCCCCCAATGGATTCCGGATGTGAAAAAACAATTCGATGACAACCCGGATCTGAAAAGAGACGCAGGGCTCAATTATCTTCCAGGTAGATTCATCGGGGCATTCTCCAATGATGTCACTTGGCCAACGCCTGAAGATCAAAAAACGAAGTGGCAAAAGCTGGAGGAGAGCTTCTCGGTAAAAATGCCTATCAAAATCATCGACAAAGTCAGTGCCAGCTACCTCGAAAGAGAGTGGCCAAAATATCAGGAATTTATAAGTAAAACCAGCAGTTTGAATTTCGATGATGAATTCAAGAAAGCATTTTTTGCGGCGTCGGATCAAGAAGCTCTAAATATACTTCATAATGTTCAAGAAAAATTTAAAGCTGCCGGCGTCGACGAAATGGCAGAATTCGTAGCTCAAAAAGCTGCGGAAAGAGATGATATAGGGTTCTAATGAAGAAAATTTATCCATGTTGGGATGGCGTCACTGCCATCCCAAATCTCTTTTTAACAGTACTCAAATTCACATGATTTGATTAAACGATTACAGGGGGAAACGCATGTTGAACGTTGCGATGTTAAGTAAGTGGCATGTGCATGCAGCTGATTACGCAAGAAGGTTACAAAACCATGGAAACGTTAAGCTCACGGCCGTCTGGGATGAACAGCCTGAACGCGGAAGCGAATGGGCAGCTGGGTTGGGAACGGATTTCGAAGCGGATTTGGACACTCTGCTAAAGCGGGAAGACATCGATGGAGTCGTGGTTGATGCCCCTACAAGTATGCACGCAGACATCATGGTAGCAGCCGCTCAGGCCGGCAAACACATCTTTACCGAGAAAGCCATGGCGCTTACCACTGAGGAATGCGACCTGGTTTCTGCAGCGGTACGCAAAGCAGGCGTCAAGTTCTGCATTTCATTTCCTGCTCTTACAAGACCACACCAATTGTTCGCGAAGCAGCTGATTGATGGCCATATATTAGGGGACATTACGCTTTTGCGCATTCGTAACGGACACGACGGTGCTTTAAACAATTGGCTGCCGGAATACTGGTATGATGAGAAGCAAACAGGGGGCGGAGCCATGATGGATTTGGGCTGTCATCCGATGTACATCGCAAGTATGCTGCTCGGTAAGCCCAAAAGAATCACATCCATGTTTCATTATTTCACCCATCGGGCAGTAGAAGATAATGCGCAGTGCTCGATTGAGTTCGTAAACAATGCGGTCGCACTGGTCGAAACAAGCCTGGTTACATACAATACTCCTTCTGCTCTTGAGATATACGGTACGGAGGGCACCTTGATCATCTCAGGGGATACCGTCAGAGTCATTTCGAAGAAGCTCGATTTACCTTTTTCCGGATGGATTTCACCCCATCAGCTCCCTCAAGAGCAGCCGCTTCCGATCATCCAATGGGCAGATGCATTAATTCATGACAAGCCGATGCCCTTCGGACTGGAAGACGGGAAGAAATTGACGGAGCTATTGGAAGCGGCATACATCGCTCATAAGGAGAACCGAACGGTAGAGTTCAAGTAACACGGGGGAGGGAATTCAATGAGAACTGTAAAGGTAGGGATCATTGGCTGCGGCATGATTGCGGGCGGCAAACATATGCCGTGTTTGTCCAAGTTAGACAATGTACAGATGGTGGCCTTCTGCGATTTGAAGCCGGAAAGAGCCGAGGAAGCGGCACAAAAATACGGCACACCGGGCGCAAAGGTATTTACTAATTACAAGGAACTGCTTGCGATAGAAGATATTGAAGTCGTACACGTGCTTACACCGAACAGCTCTCATGCGACGATTTCCATTGATGCTCTCGAAAGCGGCAAACATGTCATGTGCGAAAAACCGATGGCGGTCACAGGTGTGGAGGCTAAAGCGATGTACGAAGCCCACTTGCGAACAGGCAAGAAGCTAACCGTCGGATATCAGAATCGTTCCAACGCCAGAAGCCAACTGTTAAAGAAGATGATCACCGATGGGGAGCTTGGAGATATTTATTTTGCCAAAGCTGTCGCTACCCGAAGAAGAGGCGTACCTACATGGGGCGTGTTTCTGGATAAAGAGAAGCAGGGGGGCGGTCCTATGATTGATATTGGAACCCACTCCCTTGATCTGATCCTATGGTTGATGGATAACTATGAACCGGAGAGTGTCGTCGGCAGTGTTTTCCATAAACTGAAATATACCGAAAATGCCGCGAACGAATGGGGAGCCTGGGATCCTAACGAATTCGAAGTCGAAGATTCGGCGTTCGGGTATGTAAAATTTAAAAATGGAGCTACGGTCATCATTGAAACCAGTTGGGCCCTTAACATTGTGGAAGGCGGCGGAAATCTGCTTTGCGGAACGAAGGGAGGAGCTGATTTCACTAAAAATGAACTGCGGATCAACGGCGAGAGGAACGGAAGCTTGTTCCTGAATCATATCGATGTGAATCCGAATGCAAGAGAACGATTCAAAGGAGAAGAAATGACCGATTTCGAGTATGAAGCCAAACAATGGATTCACAGTATCGTGAACGATACCGAACCCTTGGTTAAACCGAGGGAAGCTATGATTGTTTCACAAATCCTTGAAGCGGTGTATATTTCCGCAGATTCAGGAAAAACCGTTTATTTTGATAAGGAATAAGGACGTGATCCGGGGGAGGGTCGAATGGAAGAGAACGGTGAGCTCGATTAATACATTGGCGCAGCCACGACGAAAGATGCTCCGGGCGGATTCGCACAGTTAGAGGTACCGGCTTCTACTTGGGCTGTGTTTGAAGCAGTCGGTCGATATAGCCGTTTTTAAAATGCCGTGCTGGTAAGAAGCATGAATAGCAGATATTTACTTCGAGCATAGTAAAGACGAACTCTACTCAGAAAGGGAGGTCATTCTACATGAATGTTCAAAGAGCACAAGAAATTGCGTCATCTCCCGTAATGGCAAATGTGCTATGTGATGGGATACCGATCTATATTCAACATGTGAATGAGCAGAGTGAGACGGTGCGCATCTATGCGCTGAATAAACCTGAAGAAGAGCGGGAAGTACCTCTGTACTCGTTAACAGAAGAAGAACTGACATCGGAATAAGAAGGGAGGAGAAGCCCAGAAGAATGGAAAAAAATAAACAGAAAGAAATCGAGGCGGATCGTTTGAATTTTCATGACGAGACCGATGACGTGGTCGGACGGGAGCCTGCCACGACGAATGTCGATGATGCCGTCGCTGCGTTGACCTCACATATTTATAAATACGACGTCCCGGATGAGTTAGAGGAAAAGTAATCAAAGGGAAGCGCGCACAGATTAATCTGCTGCGTGCTTTTTATATGTGAGAAATAAGCGGCTGGCCAGACAACAGAATGTCAGTACCGTTTTCATTAAAATTGGAATCCGTTTATAAAAGAATTCATTATGCCGCGATCTTTTCACCTTAACAGATAACCCGTTAGGGTCAAGGGAGAGGAGGACGAGCCTCCACCTCCTAACCAAAGAAAAGGTCAAGAATATTCGATCCCATGGATGATTGTTTGTTGTAAAATTCGGAATAGCCGCAATTTTCGCAATAGACGACGACAAATTGATTGTGCTGGATATCAAACATTTTAGAGAGCCCCGTGCCGGTCATGGCCACCTCTTTGGTCTTGGCGTTTCGGCTGCCGCATTTCACGCATCCCTGTTGTTCATTCATCTCTAAGTACCTCCATATATTCGCGTTCGCGTTTTGTATCCTAATATACGGAACGGGTTCGAGTATGGTTGCAATTTCAAAAGAGGGGAATGGCTTTGTTTAGGCAGTCGACCCAAAAACAGGCTGCCTTCGTTGCGCTAACATACTGTTTAGCGCAACATTACGTCATCGTTCTCGTTATAGTATTTGTCCGCTAAAATATGATAAGAAAGGAATCAATATGATGAAAAAGGTTCTTGCAGGAACGATCGCTGCATTCATTTTATCTGTCTCTTCAACTGCATATGCGGCAGATATGCAAATAAAAATTCAAGGTCATGCGATTGCCTCCGATGTAAAGCCCGAAATGAAAAACAATCGAACGATGGTGCCTTTGCGTTTGATCAGTGAAAATTTGGGAGCCAAGGTCAACTGGTCGGGCTCGGAAGTTACGCTCTCCAAAAACGATATGCGGGTAATCTTAACATTGAAGAGCAAAGCAGCGGTGAAAAATGGTAAACCTGCGATTCTCGATGCAGCGCCATATATCAAGAATAATCGCATCATGGTTCCGCTTCGCTTTATTGCAGAAACGTTCAACGGCAGCGTCGAATACACAAATTCGACCGTATCTGTTGAGCCTGCTCCGTTTGTTCTGGACGGCGTGAAGGTGACGGCATTGCAGAACGAAGTTTACTATACCATGGGCAGCATCGTAGAACAAATAAATGGGAGTGCCTATAACGAAGCGATCTATCATATTTTTGAAAACAAGGGAAGTAAGGTGGATGCCCCTGCCAGGTACACATCGAGTGTTATCGAGCTTACGTCGGGGGCCTATTACATGAGTGGACAGTTTGATTTTTTGGATCAAAAAGGGAACAGCATTAAACGGTTTGATGTCTATACATTATCTCATCCCAAGGGCGATCCCGATGTGATGTTATATGATGCGACGGAGAACCAATGGTATCTGTTTACCTATTCAGCCGTTCAATCCATTTACCAATTCATGAATACTGCCGGACAGAACGGTTTTCTGACGAAGATCAGCGATACAAATCCATAAGACAACCGGAACAAGTAGGCAGCCTATCTAAGGATGGGCTGCTTTTTCTGTAATCTACTCTAATGTAAGGTTTTATTTTTACGCTTTTAAGCGAAAATCCTTGACTGACCGTTAACGTTAAGCCTTATACTCAACTAAACATGAAATCATGACTGAGGAGACAACAAAGACCAGGAAAGGAGAGGAGATCGGAGAAAAAAGGATGAGCTGCACCACCGGTCATGTAGGCCTGTGATCGGACAACATATCAGAAAAATAGAAACAATACTAGGAACGGGGACTTTATTCATAATGACAAAAAATAATCATTGGAATGTATTTAGCCTGGCTTTGTTGTTGGGTATATTTTCGACGTTAGGCCCATTTACGATTGATATGTACTTACCGGCATTTCCTGAAATCGCACAGAATTTCGGAACAAGCGCATCACTCGTCCAATTTAGCCTGACGGCTTGTTTGCTTGGACTAGGCATCGGTCAGCTCGTTATGGGCTCGCTCAGCGATGTGTATGGCAGACGAAATCCACTGCTGATTTCCATGGCCGTATATATCATCTCCTCGTTGGCTTGCGCATTCGCACCGAATGTTGGACTACTCATCCTGTTCCGGTTTGCCCAAGGGTTTGCCGCTTCCGCGGGAATCGTCATCTCGCGCGCAATAGCCCGCGACCTATACAGCGGTCACGAGCTTACTAAATTTTTCTCTTTGCTTTTGCTCGTAGGTAATTTGGGTCCCCTTGCAGCACCGATTGCAGGCAGCGGCATTCTTTCGTTCACGACGTGGGTTGGCGTGTTTATCGCACTGTCCCTGCTGGGAATTTACTTATTGGCGATGACAAAATGGCGTTTGAAGGAGACGCTCCCGGCGGAAAGACGCGAGAAACCCAACTTCGCAAACCAGTTGCGCGGCTACGGACGGCTCTTGCGTGATCGCCGGTTTGTCGGCTATATGCTGGCACAGGGGATCATGATCGCCGGCGTCTTTGCGTATGTTTCGGGAACGCCTTTTATCTATCAAAATATTTATGGCGTCACACCGGCCGTTTTCGCTTTCCTTTTCGGATCGAACGGCATCAGCTTGATTATCGGATCGCAATTGGTCGGGCGGATGGCGCATCGAATTTCTGAACAGACATTTCTGTTATTTGGCCTCTGGGTGGCCTTATTGGCAAGCATCGCCGTGCTCGTGGTCGCTGCGGTCCATGGTCCGCTTTTCACCTTGGTCATCCCCCTGTTTTTCTTTGTTTGTTCAATAGGCATGACATCAACTGCGGCATTTCCGCTTGCCATGGAGAGACAGGCGAATATGGCGGGTAGTGCTGCCGCGCTGCTGGGTGTCATTCCTTTTCTTCTAGGTGCGGTGGTTGCTCCATTGGTCGGGATTGCGGGCGAAAACACCGCCGTTCCGCTAGGCGTAATTATTGTAGTTACGAGCGCTGCAGCCATGCTCGCTTATTTCGGTCTGGTTAGAAAAGCTCCGCATAAAGCATCACAACAAGCCCTGTCCGGGCCTGATTTTTAGAGTGGATGTGTGCAGCAGTTAATCTCCAACATGCATCTGTCAGTAGGATAATTGGGAAAAAAGCCAAGATGGGGAAAGCAGCTTTATGAACTGAATATGAAGTGAATTCAGCATGCGGCCCCCCGTTCATATATAATGTAAAGAAAAGGAGGGGGCCCTATGTCTCGATTGGATCTTGCCATTGAATTCGCCGCGGCCGCGCACCGGGATCAGCTTCGGAAGGGGACGGACATTCCTTATATCAGCCACCCGTACGGGGTAGCCATGATTCTGCAGCAGGCGAAATGCAGCGAGGACGTTGTCATCGGCGGCCTGCTTCACGATACGCTGGAGGATACGGACACGACGGAGGAGGAGCTTCACAGCCGTTTCGGCAGCGAGGTTCTCCGCCTGGTGCAGGGAGCGTCGGAGCCGGATAAATCGGCGCCTTGGGAAGCGCGGAAGGAGCATACGCTGACATTTTTGAAAAGCGCCGATTTGCCTCTCAGGCAGCTCTCTTGTGCGGATAAGCTTCATAACCTGCGTTCCACCCTCCGGGATTTTGACGCTCACGGGGATGCGGTATGGAGACGCTTCAAACGCGGTTATGAGCAGCAGAAATGGTATTACACGAGTTTGGTCGAAAGCCTGGGATACGCCTCGCGCTTTCCGCTGCTGGATACGTTTCAGGACGAAGTGGAGCATTTTTTCTTGCAGCTGGAGCTTCCGGAAGCCATTCGCCGCGTCCGGCGGGACAAAAAGCTGTATGATTTGGTTTTTCAGAGTCTATATGACGAGCTGGATCAATCGGAGCCGCCTGCGCACGAGCCTGTGACCCTGGAGGAATGGAAGCGCGCCGTGTTCGGCTGGAGCCGGAGGTACAGGGAAGGGCTGGGGGACAGCTTGGAGCGCAAGCAGGCGATGTACCACTATCTCACGTCGCGCGGCATCGATTTCGAGATAAATTCGGAAGGGACGGATAGGATCATCTCGGTCTGCGTGGCGTTGAAGGAGAGGTTCCATCTGTATCCGCATGAGGTGTATCACCATCTGTACCGCAATGTGAAAAAGGGAGTCCTCTAGCCGGAACGGCTGGAATACGGAAAAATACAGCGCCAAGAAAACACCACGCGGGAGTTGATGAGATTTCCACCGGAAACCGATATAAAGGGCAAAGGAGGTGGCATGATGGATATTGCGGCTTTGTCTACATCGATGAGCCAGGCGGCGCTGCACGAGCAGGTCGGCGTAGCGGTGCTTCGCATGGCCAAGGGCCAGGCGGAATTGCAGGGGCAGAACCTGATTCAGATGATGGAAAAGAGCATCGACCCCAACCTGGGCAAGAAGCTGGACATTTCGATTTGATCTCAAATGGCGCGTTGTACATGTGCGTAAGCCCATGCATGTAGCGGATGCCGTTGGAAACGAGAACATAGAGAGCATGCGGATCGACCGCGTGCTCTTTTTTTTGTTTTTTTGACCTGGCTTTCTCTAGACCATGCCAACTCTCTCACAAAGATCCGAATCCGGTTAACTTTATGGTCTTTATAAGATATGTAACAAGTCATACCCCGCCGCCGCCCCGCATAATTTTTAATCAAGCCCATATGGCTTGTTCCGCGATCGGTCTTTGGATTCAGTGGCTTCATGGCCGCTTCAAAACGGATACGATAATCCTATTTTCACATACAATATTCAAATCAAGTAAACCGCTTACATGTTAATCTATCGGTAAGCTGGCCGCCATGCTTTGATGAATGAATTGCCGGCCGGCCGCAAGGGCGGCGGGCGCGTCATTCCGAGGGCGTTAGCCGGTCACCTATATAACTTTATGCCATCCGGAGCTGCATCATCCGGATGCGAACTAACGGAGGGAAGAGACGATGTCCAAAACGATTGTAGCCGTCATCGGCTGCGGAACGATTGCGAACAATGCGCATATCCCGGCTTACATGGCGAACGAGGATGCGGAGATCAAGTATTTTTGCGACATCCGCAAGGAGCGGGCCGAGAAGGCGGTAGAGGAGTACGGCTGCGGCTCGGCGGTGGAGGATTACCATACGGTACTGGAGGACCCGGAAGTCGTGGCGGTGTCGATCTGTACGCCGAATAACGTCCATGCATCGATTGCGATCGACTGCATGCGCGCGGGCAAGCATGTGCTGTGCGAGAAGCCGGCGGCCCGGACGTACAAGGAGGCGCTCGAAATGCAGCGCGTGCAGCACGAGACCGGCATGACGCTGAACATCGGCGTCGTCAACCGCTTCAATAAAGGCGTCAACATCATCAAGCAGATGATCGAAAGCGGCGAGCTCGGCGAGCTGTACCACGTCGTGGTCAGCTTCCGCGCGCATCGCTCCATTCCCGGACTCGGCGGCGACTTCACGACCAAGGCAGTCGCGGGCGGCGGGGCGCTGATCGATTGGGGCGTGCATTATCTTGATATTGTGATGTACTGTACGGGCGATCCGCGGCCGAAGACGGTGACGGGACAGGCGTATTCCAAGCTGGGACAGGATTTGCGGAATTATGCATACCTCAGCATGTGGGCGGGGCCGCCGAATTATGAGGGCAGTTACGACGTGGACGATTTCGTGACCGCGATGATCCGGACCGAAGGACCGTCGATTTCGCTCAACGGCGCCTGGGCGCAAAACATCGGCGTGGAGGAGACGTACATCGATTTCCTCGGCGACAAGGCGGGCATCCGCCTCCAGTACGGCAAGGAGTTTACGCTCTATTCGGCCAAGCACGGCGCCTTGATCGAAAGCACGCCGAGCTATACGAAGACCAACGCGTTCCAAGAGGAGATCGACGGCTTTATCGCGGGCATCCATTCAGGCGAAAAGCTGCCGTCGCACATCGATACCGTGATCCTGACCGCACAAATGATCGAGGCGATTTACGAATCGTCGAGCGAAGGCCGCGAGGTATCCCTGGTGAAGGCGGGCGCGGAGGCATGAAGAAAATCGGCTTTATCGACTACTACCTGGACGAATGGCATGCCAATCAATACCCCGGATGGATCAAGGAAGCCTCGGGCGGGGCGATGGAGGTCGCGTTTGCGCATGCGGTCAAGGACGCGGAGCATGGACTGACCAACCGGGATTGGTGCGCCAAGCACGGCGTGGTTTGGTGCGCTACGATCGAAGAGGTCATCGAACGAAGCGACTACCTCATTGTGCTGTCGCCCGACAACCCGGAGCAGCATGAGGCGCTGGCGGCGCTGCCGCTCGCTTCCGGGAAGCCGACGTACGTGGACAAGACGTTCGCGCCTGACCGAGAGGCTGCGCTGCGCCTGTTCGAGCGGGCCGCGCAGCATCACACGCCGCTGTATTCCTCATCCGCGCTGCGTTATGCCGACGAATACGGGGATGTCGAGCGCGCGGGGATTCGGGTGATTTCAAGCCTCGGGCCGGGCTCGTTCGAGAACTACTCGATCCACCAGATCGAGCCGGTCGTTGCGTTGATGGGTCCGGACGCGAAGCGTGTCATGTTCATCGGCACGGAAGCCGCGCCGGCCCTGCTGATCGAATTTGCGGGCGGCCGCCAGGCCACGATTCAGCAGCCGGGTGCCGGCTGCCCGTTCATGATGGCCGTCAACTACGATTCGGGCGCCTGCCGCGTCGCGCAGCCGGCTTCGGATTATTTTCAGCGGTTCATCCGGGATTTGGTGGCGTTCTTCGAGACGGGCCATGCGAGCGTGCCGCCTGCCGAGACGGTCGCCATCATGTCGATCATCGAAAACGGATGGATCGCCGCCAAGCAGCCGTATCGCTGGATCGATCTGCCGGGGAGCTGATAAGCGGCAAGAACAGACAAAGCAGCCATTTTCGCAGAGGGAAATGGCTGCTTTGCGTTGCGCCCATTAAAGAAGCAGCCGACGGCAGTTGGCTGACTCTATTTGCAATCTCCATGGAGACTTGTTGATAGCGCACGGCAGCGCTGGAACGAGTCTCCGGAGATTTTTTTTGCATTGGGAAGAGTTCGCTCACAGGTTGTGCGCTAAACCCCCTTCGACTTTTCAACCGGCACACGCCCGGTCTTTTTCCGAACCAGCCGAGCCATGACCCGCCAGCTCCACGGACCAAGCACCGCCAGCGTGGGAGCGTCGACGAACCGGCAGAAAAAATGAGCTACTGCAAAGATGAAAGGAGTTGTTAGGATAACGGTGAGGGCTGTGCTGACGCCGTACGGGAACAGGAGGTGAAGTTGATAGAACAGATAGGACCCGAGGGAGCAAATCATGGTGAAATGAACCAGGTATAGCGAAAAGGATACGCGGCCGAGATAGAGGAAGGGCTGCCGGCCGAACAGCGTTTTGAGACGGGGTGAGATCAGCAGGGCCGTCAAGGTAAGGCAAGCGCCCAGCGTGTGGTAGAACACGAAGAACGAAAAGGTGGACGAGCCCTTCCATACGAGAATGGAGTAGATGGTATTGCCGGTCCCCACGTAGGGAAAAGAGCCGAGATACAGCCCGGCGCTCAACAAAAGGGGAGCGCTCCAGGAGGGGAGTACGGCGGTCAACCGGTTGCGGCCGCTGCTGTACGTCAGGTCGCTGAGCGCCATGCCGAGCACGAAGCCGAGGTAATAGGAATCGGCGAGCAGCACCGCAAGAACCGCGTAACCGATGATCCGCAGCCTGAAGCGGCCGAGGGTCAGCAGAAACCCGAAGATGAGGAAGGAGCCCAGCAGCTCGTACGTCATCGTCCATAACACGGGATTGTAAGCGGATCCATAAGTGAAGAAGGTATGCAGCAAGGCCTCCCGGATCATGTCGAGAACGCGGGGGCTGGCCGTGAACGGATCGGGCATCGATGACCACGTCATTTGGCGGATGTCTTCATAGAATCCCAAGCCCAGCCGCATGACGGCGAAAGCGAGGCAAACCGACAGCGAAGCCGGAAGGGCGAGCCGGAAAAACCTGCGCAGCGCGGACGCGTAGATATGCATCTTGTCCTTCGTGAGAAAATAGCGCCAGCTCAGCACGTAACCGCTCAGCACGAAAAAGACGCAAACCGAGAAGTTGCCGTTGAACATCAGGTTCAACGGCGTGCGCGCGGCCAAGCCTTCGAAGGGAAAATGGGCAATTTCCGGTTTTCCTTCGAAAACGGACGGCGCGAAAACCTGGCAAAAGTGGGAAACCACGACCACGCAGGCCGCCAGCCCTCTCAATCCATCCAAATAAGCGATTTTATTCTTCATGCAAGCACAAGCCTCCCTCGATTTTTGAATCTCATTCTAGGCGATTCGCGAAGGGAAAGATTGTACTTCCGTATCGAATTCCAACGGCCCGAAACGGGCGTTGAAGCGAAAAAGGCCGTCATTCCAGGGAACAACAGAGAGGAGTCATGCGAAAATGAAAAAGCTCGATATCGATCGATTGACCCGCGCCGGGGTCATTTATTTCAACTCCAAGCTCGAGATGCTGGCAGATTTGCACTGCAAAATGTACCGGATGACCACGCTCGTCAGCTTGTCGACCCATTTTCATGATTATTATCAGATTTGGTACATATCCAAAGGCGAATTCATGCACACGATCGGCAACCGGCAGTACCGGATCCGTAAGGGTGATTTGTTCCTCGTTCCCCCCTTTACGCTGCATCGCGTGCAGGCCTTCGAGGAGGAAGTGGAGATCCTCGGCTGCGAATTCATGCCCTCCTTCATCAATGAGCGCTTCGCGGATCCTTCGGGAGAACGAAGGTTTTTTGACGCCGAATATTTGAGGCATTTTTCGCAGTCGGACTGCACCCCGCATTCGCAGATCGTCTTCGACGGCGTCACGGACGGCAGGATTCGCAGCCTCCTCCTGGACATGCTCGGAGAATACGAGGAGCGGACGCCTTTTTTCGAAATCATGCTGAAGGCCAGCCTCCTGCAGCTGCTGTCGATTCTCATCCGCCAGGTGAACGGGGAGCTGGTGAAGGCCGGGTTCCAAAAAATCGAAAGATACCGCGACACGATGAACAAGGTCGTCGAATACATTGACCGGAATGCGCATGAGGACATCAAGCTGGAGCATATCTGCGCCATATCCAACATGTCGAAGCCGACGATTTGCCGGCTGTTCAAGGAGTGGACAGGCAAAACCTTCAACCGCTACCTCGTCGATTTGCGCATATCCAACGCGCTCGTCCTGCTGCAGCGGCCGTCCATGTCCATCACGGACGTATGTTATGCCACGGGGTTCAACGAGCTTGCGTATTTTTGCCGGATCTTCAAAAAATACACGGGCATTTCCCCGAACCAGTTTCGGAAACAGGTAGTGGGCAAATCATTTAATTTTTAACGATAATCCAATTACTAGAGACAATAGTGAAATTAACTAAAACGCTTACATGATACCATGTGGGTAGTTGATGGCGGCAAGCGCGCTCTCCGCGTCGCTGCCGCCCTAAGATTAAGGAGGGAAGAGACATGTTGCGAAAAGGGAGTACATGGGGGCTCATCATGGTGTTCCTGCTGGCGGCCGTCCTGTCGGGCTGCGGAGGAGGCAAAGATTCGGCAGCAAGCGGCCAGGAAGGCGGCGAAGCAGCGAAGGGGGGCGATGCTCCGAAAGAAAAGGTGCAGCTGAGCTTCTGGTACGGCTGGACCGGCCCGGAGGCGGAAGCCCTCGAAAAATTGATCAAGAAATGGAATGACGCCAATCCGGACATTCAGGTGAAAGGACTGTCCCAGAGCGATTACCAGAAGCAGCTGACGGCGATTACCGGAGGCAACCCGCCGGATGTCGCGTCCAACTTCGGTCAGGACGTCGTGCCGTGGGGCGAACGCGGGGCCATGATGCCGCTGGACGACTTCATCCGGAAGGACAACGTCGACCTCGGCGACTTCGTGCCCGCTGCGCTGAGCTCTTCCCAGGCGAGCGGCAAAACGTACGCTTTACCGATCGCAATGCACGTCTCAATGCTTTTCTATAACAAGGAGCTGCTGGAGAAGGCCGGCTTTAGCGGTCCGCCGGAGACGATGGGGCAGCTGAAGGAGTACATTACGAAGCTGAGCATCAAGGAGGATGGAGGCAAGCTGCAGCAGCTGGGCCTGTGGCCCGGCGTCGATGCCTATACATTCAGCTATGCCTACGGTGGTTCCTACTACGACGCGGACAAGAAGCAGGTCACGCCGGATGATGCCGGAGTCAAGAAGGCGGTGGAATTCGGCAAAGGCATCTGGGACCAATTCGGATCGAAGGAGCTCGACCGTTTCGCATCCGGCTTGGGGCAGTACATGTCGCCGCAAAATCCGTTCTTCACGGGGAAATACGCGATGACGATCGATGGCGAATGGCTGCCGACGTTCATTAAGCAGTACGCCCCGAACCTGAAATACGGCATTGCGCCTATTCCTTATGATGAGAGCAAGCCGGACCTGAAGGACCCGGGCAACGTGACGACGAGCGTCTTTTACATTCCGAAGGGCGTGAAGCATCCGGAGGAATCGTGGAAGTTTCTGAAATGGATGGCCGACCCGGAACAGATGGCGGAGTTCACCGCGGCCATCGGCAACCTGCCGACCCGAACCTCGCTGCAGACGCATGAAAGCTATAAGGAAGTGCCGGGATTCCAGGAGTTTTTGAAGTATTCCTCCAGCCCGAACCTGCACTCCTTCCCGGCCACATCCTTTTCGACGGAGTACATGACGGAATTCTCGAACCAGTATAACGCCATCCTGCGCGGAGATGTCGGCCTGGATGAAGGGCTGAAAAGGGTGAAGGACAAAATTCAGCCTCTCGTCAAATAATCCGGTTCTTTGTACCAGGCTAAGGTCCGCTCCACGGGCCTTAGCCTGGCATTCCAACGATCACGAGGAGGACGTGCAGATGATTGAAACGGTATCCGCGGCGCCGCCGAAGCGGAGAAGGGGCTGGACGAGAAAGGAATGGCATTATTTTTGGTTGGGGCTGGTCTTTGCCTCCCCATGGATCATCGGTTTTCTGGTTTTTACCGTGTATCCTTTCTTCAGTTCCCTCTACTTCAGCTTGACGGAATACGATCTGTTCAATCCCCCGAAATGGGTGGGCATGGACAATTACGCCGCGATCATGAAAGACCGCAATTTCTATAAATCGATCAGCAACACGCTCTTCATGGCATTCATATCCGTTCCGGTCACGCTGTTTAGCTCGCTGCTCATCGCGCTGCTGCTGAACTTCAAGGTGAAGGGCATCCGCTATTACCGCACGATCTTTTATCTCCCGGCCGTCATTCCGGGCGTGGCCAGCGCCCTGCTCTGGACCTGGATGCTGAATCCGGACTTCGGCCTGGTCAACATTTTTCTGCGCTGGGCGCATCTTCCCGATCCGGCCTGGCTGCTCGACCCCCGGTTCACCAAGCCATCCTTGATCCTAATGGGGCTCTGGGGCTCCGGTGCGGGGGCGCTCATCTTCCTCGCGGCGTTGCAGGGCGTTCCTCAAACCTACTACGAAGCGGCCCAGGTCGACGGCGCCAACTGGTGGCACCGGTTCTGGAGAATCACGGTACCGGCGCTGTCGCCGATCATTTTGTTCCAGCTGATCATGGGGCTTATCGGGGCTTTTCAAATTTTCACGGAATCCTACATTCTGGCTGGCGGCAAGTCAAGCGGAGGCGCTCTCGGCGGACCCGGGCAGTCGTTATTGTTCTATGCCGTCAATTTATACCAGGAGGCTTTCATTAATCTGAAAATGGGATATGCCTCGGCGCTGGCCTGGATCCTGTTCGTGATCGTCATGCTGATTACGCTGCTGGTCCTGAAAACGTCCAAACGCTGGGTCTACTACGGAGGTGAATAGCGGATGAGCGCCGCAAAAATGCTTCGCACCAAAATTTTTCCGCATACGATGCTGATATTGTTCGCGTTCTTCTTCCTGTTTCCGTTTATCTGGCTCGTGTTCACCTCGCTCAAGTCGTCGAACGAAATTTTCGAGCTGCCGCCGCGCATCCTGCCGGCGTCGTTTCAATGGTCGAATTACAAAGCCGCGTTCGAGACAGTACCGTTCGGACATTACATGCTGAACACCCTGGTCATCTGCGTCCTATGCATCGTCGGGCAGCTGTTCGCCTCGCCGCTGGTGGCGTATTCGATTTCCCGGATTCCTTGGGCTGGGAGCAAAATCATTTTCGCGATCGTCCTGGCGACGATGATTCTGCCGTCGCAGGTGCAGCTGATTCCGCAATACATCATTTTCGCCAAGCTGGGCTGGGTCAACACGATCCTGCCGCTGACGATCGGGGCGTTCTTCGGCGCGCCGTTCTACATTTTCCTGCTCAGGCAGTTTCTGCTCGGCATTCCGAGGGAGCTGTCCGAAGCCGCGAAAATGGACGGGGCCTCGGAGCTGCGCATCTATTCCCAGATCATTATGCCGACCTTGAAGCCGGCGCTGGCGACGGTTGCCTTGTTTACCTTTGTGGGAGCCTATACGGATTTTATGGGACCGCTCATTTATTTGAACGATGCCGCGAAGTGGACGCTGACGCTCGGCCTGCAGGGATTCCAGCAGGATCACGGGGCGCAGTGGGAAAAGCTGATGGCCGCGTCGACGATTATGGCGATTCCGATGATTTTGCTCTACTTTTTCGGACAGAAATACTATATGCAGTCCGGGTCGGCGTTTACGGGGTTCAAGTAGGGATTGGACGGGGCGCAGGGCTAAAGCTTTTTCTAAAAGGGAGAGAGTTCTCCCGATGCACCGAGGCTGGTTGGATTTCCGACCAGCCTTTTTTTCGATGGTTCAACATCGAAACTTTGCGGCGGTTGACAGCGTCCATAAGACAGCAGGTAAATTTCGATAGAAGCTGGGAGGATATTGATGATGCGAAAATGGACTGTGGCAGCGGCAGGGCTGCTGCTCGCCGGAACGCTTGGAAGCGTCTGGACAGGCTCGCCCGCGTGGGCGCAAACATCCGGTCCGAACGCAAGTTATTCGAGCCCGGGCTCGGACTTTTATTTGACGAATCCGGTACCGCTCGCCAAGCCGGCATGGACGGCGGCGCTCGACGCGCCGAAGAGCTCGTCCGCCTCGAATCCTTCCGCAGTCACCGCGGGACAGGGGCGCGTCTACTATGTTGCTGGCGGCAAGCTGACCGCAAAGGCGGCGACCACCGGGAAGACGCTGTGGACATTCGGGACGGGGCTTGGCGATGCCGCCATCGCGGATGCAAACGGAACAACGCTATACGTTGGCGCCAAAGACGGCTCCATCTATCAGGTCGATTCGGCCTCAGGCAAGGGGGAGCGCATCTACCGGGCTCCGTCAGGACAGACGCCGTCGATATCCGTAGACAACGCAACCTTGTACGTCTTTGCCGGCGAATCGCTCATCTCGGTCGATCTTCCCACAGGCAAGGAGCAATGGCGGAATCAAGACGTCAGGACCTTGCCACGACTCGTCGGCGGCATGCTGCTTGCAGGGGCCGTAGAATCGGGCGCGATTACCGTCTATACGACTTACGCGATTGATCCTGCCACGGGCAAGACGCTTTGGCGGCTGTCCGGCGACCATTCGGGGCTTCTCAAAGCCGAAGGGGATAAGCTGTACTTCCAGGACCAATGGCCGAATGTTGATTTGGTAGAGACTTCGGCGACCATTGACGAGGTAGACTTGAAGACCGGCAAGATTACGGCAAGCAAGAAGTTCGTCGCTAAAACGGCTGACGGCGGTCCGGTCTATCCCCCGTCCAAAGTGGTGATGGACGGCAATGACGTCTATGCAGCCGTTACCGGGGAGGGCGTCTACCGCTTCCATTATGACGCCGATCCCGCCGTCGTGAAGCCGGAACTGATTGCAGATCGGGGGGAGTTTATCGCTGGCCCTTATAATGGCAAGCTGTTTTTCCTGAATGACGACAACCGCGGGATTCATGCGCGCAAAGTCGTTGATCGCTCGCAGGTGTATTATAACGGCCTCGACAATCCGGCCACCCGCGTCGATATGATCGAATCCGGCCTGTACGTCGGCCAGAGTGACGGTACCGTCTACGCGCTGAATGTCTCGACGGGCAAGGCAGTGCTCCGCGCACAGACGGCGGCGCGCAGTTACGGTGCGTTTCAGGTGGAGAGCGGCATGCTGCTTGTCCAGGCGGAAGGCCAGCTGTATGCGTATCCGCTGCCTTCCGACTTGACGAAGTCCATATCTGTGGGCAGCGCGGCGGGCGCGTTCGCCAAGTCGGATGCCAAGGTCACGTTGGATGGGAAGGCGCTCACGCTCCCGGCCGGGGCCGGCGTCATGACGACGGACAACCGGATGTTCATCCCTTTCCGTTCGCTGACGGAAGCGCTCGGAGCCAAGGTCGCCTACGACGCGCAAACGAAGCGGACGACCGTGACCTACGGAACGCGCGTCTTCTCGATCGCGGACGGCTCTCCCTTCGCTCTTATAGAAGGGAAGCAGGCCGCGCTGACGTATTCGCCGGCGACGCTGAACGGTTCGCTTTACGTGCCGATCAAGGATTTTGGCGATCTGCTGGGCGTATCCGTGAAATGGAACGGCGGCACGCGTACGGTGGAGGTCTCCAAGCAGGCAACCGCGGCGAAATAGGGAGGGAGTCCAACCCTCGTCTTATCGTTTCTGCCAATCCAGAATCCTGCACACCCCGGAATGAGAGAAACCCTGTTCCTTTGAAAAGGGACAGGGTTTCTCTGGTTCATCTGAAGAGCAGTCTTGCTGCTCATTTTTGCTCTCGTCAATCATTCCGCATGAGCGGTCATTACTCTTCCACACCGTAGATTTTCCAGCCGTCCTGCGTTTTACGCAGGCAGTAGGTTGCGTCTCCTGCCATGGTCGTTGTCGTGACATTTTTCCCTTGGGTTATTTTCACTTCGACTTCCCCGCCCGTGATGCTCACGGCTGCAAAGCGGTCAGACTTCGAAAGCACTTCACCTTTCATTTCCCCAACCATATTGTACTCGATTTTCATGCCGCCCTCTTGGTACGACTGGATCAAATCGATGGAAAATAACTGGGCGTCTCTGGCGAAGCCGACGTTATGTTTAGGGATGCTGGTTTTGAGCTGATCGAACGAACCGCTTTCCAGCGCCTCGTATTGCTCCTGGTTGGATTGCTTGATCAGATCAATCAGCGTGTCGTCATCGGGCAGCTGGCCGGATTCCTTATGGAAAGCGCGATTCAATAAGGCCACGGCTTCTGCGCGGGTCGCTGTTTTTTGAGGACGAAAGGTTCCGTCTTGATAACCGCCGGCAATGCCGGCTTTGCTTAATTTCTCGATATCTTCTTTGGCCCAATGTTGGCCGATATCTTTAAAGTCCGCCGCTGTACCGTTAAAATCGATGGTTTCGCTGAAAAATCTGGACAAGATCGCACTAATCTCCGCTCTGGAAATCTTCTGGTTTGGCGCAAAATGAGCGGCATCGATGCCGTTGACAAGGCCCAGCGCCTTAGCTTCATTGACGACGGCATAGAACCAGTCACCCGGCTTCACATCGGCGTATGTATTGCGGTTAGCGTCTTGCTCCACGGAAGGGCTGGCCGCTCTCAGCAAAATGGCAACAAATTCGGCTCTTGTGATATTGGCATCCGGCTTGACGTAGATGTCGTCGTTTTCCTGATAGCCTTTAATAATGTCAGCTTGAATGAAATCCTCCAGTACATCCGCAGCCCAGTGTCCATCTACGTCAGCAGGATAAAACCGGTCCAGATCGTATTCCTCCGACTCGGCGGCAAACGCCGATTGGAATGAAATGCTCATCATGACGATGGCAAATAAAGAAGCAAGCCATTTTTTCAAAATCATGTTCCCCCTAAGATGTTGTAATTGGTTATGGCCTAATCCATCGTATTCAAAACCTATATTATCAACAACAAGTAAATAATGGGATTTGGGAAAGGAGAAAGTCAGCTTATTAACGAAGTAATCCTGTAGTGCGATACATTACATATGCCTCTCATTATATGATATGATCATATTGCTGAAAATGTTTGGCGCCAATTTGGCTAAAAGGAATGGTGGGAATATTGGCAAAGCTCAGAGATATCGCAGAGCGGGTAGGGGTATCCATCTCAACGGTTTCACGTGCGATCAGCAACGATAAGAACCGTCCTGTGAATGAAGAAACGAAGCAAAAAGTACTCGATGCGGCGACCGAGCTCGGTTACCGAATCCATACCAAACATCAACATCTCGATCACCATAGCGGTACGACAATGAAACAAATCGCCTGTATCGTTCCGCAGCAGCTGATGGATGACCATCCTTACTTTTCCCAGGTACTAGCGGGGTTCCATGATCAAATGAACGAGCTGGGACTGCCGCAGGCCATCGTGCGCACTTCGGATGAAGTCAGCGGCACCGACGGGATCAAAGCCCTAATCAATGAGACGGGCGTTCAAGGGGTGGTGACCATCAGCTGGTATGATCCGGAACTGATCGAGTTTCTGGAGCAAAAGAAAATTCCCGTTATCGGGGTCAGCTTGAATGATGAAAAACTGGCCATTCCTGTCGTGGACTGCGATCGGATGTTCTCCGCGCGGACGGCGGTCGGCCATTTAATAGATCAGGGGCATACGCGGATCGGCTTTATCGGCGGTCCTGCGCATTCCAAAAGAAGCATGGACAGCGATGAACGGTTCGTCGGGTATAAATTTGCCATGCTCGAAAAAAACTTTGCTTTGCCCGAGGAATGGATCATCAATACGGAATGGAACGTCAATAACAGCTACAGCATGCTGTCGGACAAGTTGTCCAAGCATCCGAAATCCGAATGGCCGACGGCGTTCTTTTGCGCGAGCGACATGCTGGCCATTCCTGCGATGAGAGCCGTAGTGGAAAAGGACGGACGCATTCCACAGGATATCGCTTTTGTCGGCATGGACGACATTCTGGTTGCCCAATATACGAGCCCGCCGCTGACTTCCGTGCATGTGCCTAAATATGAAATCGGAAAGGTGGCGGCCCGGTTCATGTCCAATTTTTTGGAGGGGCATTATCCGTCTCTACCCAAAATTTTGCTGCCATGCAGCCTGGTCGTGAGGGAATCCTCGGCATTCGAACGAAGCACGAAAGACATGTAACATGAAGCGTATTCCCATCCTTACCGCCTTGACCTAAGCCTGATGTCTCCAAAGACGTCAGGCTTTTTTATATGCACTGCAAAGGCGTTTATGTATATTTGCGCCAAAATTATTCCAAAAATAACGATTGACAATCCAAATATACCTCGTTTATTATGATAAAAATGCAATTTGGTTGGATGCTTATCCAAAAATGTGTGAAATGTTCACCTCACCATATCATCCGCATTTTTATTTTTTAAGCAAAATGATAGCGATTTCATTGCTGCAATATCGCAAATAATGCTGTACTCCTCGTTTGTCTATTGATCTACTCCGCCGTGAGGTTTTCCCGAAAACCAATATCCAAATTTACATCCAAATTTTATTGCGTTGAATTCATGATTCACCAACGAAAGCCGATATATAATGCCCGAAAGATTTTAGGCTGATAACACATTTCATAGAAATATAACTTCAGAGATTGGAAAGGTAGGAGACTTACATGAAAAAAATGTCTGCTGTTTTAATCGGAGCGGGAGACAGAGGAGCGCGCGCCTATGCCCCGTTTGCGGTTGCGAATCCGCATGAGCTAGACATCGTCGCCGTAGCAGATCCGAATGCGGAACGCCGGCAGAAGATCATGGCGCAGCATCATATTTCGGATGAGAACGGCTTTGAAACATGGGAACAGCTGCTGGATGGTACCCGAAGAGCCGATATTGCCATCATTTGCACCATGGATCGCATGCATTTCGAACCGACGATCACGGCACTGCGGTCAGGTTACCATGTATTGCTGGAGAAACCGATGTCCCCCGACCCGTATGAATGCATCGAAATGGAGAGAACGGCCCGGGAGCAGAACAGGCTGCTGACGATTTGTCACGTGCTCCGGTACACCGATTTTTGGTCTGCGGTGAAGAAAATGATCGAAGACGGGGCAATCGGGGATCTGGTGTCAGTGCAGCTGAACGAAAACGTGGAAGTCATGCACATGTCGCACAGCTTTGTCCGCGGAAACTGGAAGAACAAAGAGGCATCGAGCCCGATGATTCTGCAAAAATCCTGCCACGATATGGATATCCTCTCCTGGATTGTCGATAAGCCATGCCTGCGGGTCAGCTCTTACGGTTCGCTGATGCATTTTAACGAGCGCAACGCTCCGGAAGGAGCGCCGGCACGCTGCTTGGACGGATGCCCCGTCGAGAACGAATGCCCGTTCCATGCCGGGAAGTATTACTTGGGCGAAGGCAAAGGCTGGGCGAAGAAATTTACCGAGGATCATACGAACGAGGGAATCATTGCCGCGCTGCAAACGACCGATTATGGGAAATGCGTCTACCGCTCGGATAATAACGTGGTCGATCATCAGGTCGTGAACATGGAGTTTGAAGGCGGAGCCACGGCGACCTTCAGCATGTGCGGCTTTACGAGAGAGCAGACCCGGATCGTTCAGATCATGGGAACGAAGGGCGAGATTCGCGGGAATATGGAAGACAACAGCCTCTCCCTCTTCAGCTTCCAGACCAAGCATGAAACCATCGTCAACCTCAGCGAGCCGGTGGGCGGCCACGGCGGCGGGGATACGAAAATCGTCCGGAGCTTTCTGGATGAAGTCAGACATTATGACGAAGGCAGCTCGAGCCTGTCGTCTGCGAGTGTATCCCTGCGCAGTCACCTGATGGCCTTCGCAGCGGAGGAGTCCCGTCTGCAGAAGGGCAAGTCGATTGAGCTGGATGATTTTTATAATGAGATCGCTTTTTCACGCGCCAAATAAATAAAGGGGGAACAGGATCATGAGCAGCTTGGACTTTTCGATTCAAGGCAGCCAGTTTGTGCTTAACGGCGAGCCCATTCAAGTGATTTCCGGAGCCATGCACTATTTTCGGGTGGTGCCGGAGTATTGGGAGGATCGCCTCCTGAAATTGAAGGCTTGCGGTTTTAATACCGTCGAAACGTACGTTCCTTGGAATTTGCATGAGCCGTCGGAGGGAGAATTTTGTTTTGAGGGAATCGCCGACGTGGAACGGTTCATCTCACTTGCCGACAAGGTCGGCCTGATGGTGATCATCCGCCCCAGCCCGTACATATGCGCGGAATGGGAGTTCGGCGGACTTCCCGCGTGGCTGCTTCAGGACCGGAATGTCAGGCTCCGCTGCTATGATCCTCATTTCCTGCAAAAGGTGGACGCCTATTACGATCAGCTCATTCCGAGATTGGTTCCGCATTTATGTACGAACGAGGGTCCGATCATTGCGATGCAAATCGAAAATGAATACGGGAGCTACGGGAATGACCAGAAATATTTGCAGTATTTACGGGATGGCCTGATCCGCAGAAACGTCGACTGCCTGCTCTTTACCTCCGACGGACCATCGGATTCGATGCTTCAAGGCGGCATGACGGAAGGCGTGTTCGCGACGGTGAACTTTGGTTCGGGCGTGCAGCCGCATTTCGACAAGCTGGAAGAGTACCAGCCGGGTCAGCCCGTCATGTGCATGGAGTTCTGGAACGGATGGTTCGACCATTGGGGCGAAGAACACCATACGAGAGATGCCGGGGATGTAGCGGGCACGCTGGAGCAAATGCTGCAGCGAAACGCCTCCGTCAACTTCTATATGTTCCATGGAGGCACGAATTTCGGCTTCTATAACGGGGCCAACCACGGCGAGAAGTATGAGCCTACGATCACGAGCTATGATTACGATGTTTTGCTGAACGAGCATGGCGTCCCGACGGACAAATTTTATGCCGTAAGAGAGGTTCTCGAGAAATACCTGCCGCTAGCGCCGCTGGCTCTGCCGGAGCCCATTCCTGTGAAGGCGTTCGGTGAAGTGAAGTTCACGGAATGCGCGCCTCTTCTCGGCTCCTTGACAGCGCTGTCATCTCCGGTCCAGCGGTCTTGTCCGGAAACGATGGAAGCCTTGGGGCAGGATTACGGATTTATATACTACGAGACGACGATCACCGGGCCAAGAAATGATTGCAGGCTCGTGCTGCAGGATGTGCATGACCGCGCGCTGGTTTTTGTGGATGAGCAATATATCGGGACGGTGGAACGCTGGAGCCCGGCAGACCTGATGATCGACATTCCGGAGCAGGGCGCGAAGCTGGGGATTCTGGTTGAGAATATGGGACGGGTCAACTACGGTCCGCTCTTAAAAGATTTGAAAGGCATTACGGAGGGCGTTCGTTTGAATGGACAGTTTTTGTTCCATTGGACAATCTACCCGCTGCCTATGAAGGACTTGTCCGGCCTGTCATTTCAGGCTCTGGAACAAGCGTGCGAAACGCCTGCCTTTTATAAAGGCGTGTTCCGGATCGATCAGCCTGCGGATACATTTTTGCAATGCAGCGGTTGGAAGAAGGGCGTCGCCTATGTGAACGGTCACAATATCGGAAGGTATTGGGAAATCGGACCGCAAGAAACATTGTATGTCCCTGCCCCGTTCCTGCGAGCCGGCGAGAATGAAATCATCCTCTTCGAGCTTCACGGTACCGACCATGCCAGCATGGTTTTGACCGATACGCCGAAACTGGACAAGGGAAGCAGCGCCGAGTAGAAACCGATCATGAGACGATGTAAAGGGAAGTGAAAGAGAAGATGAGCGTAGTAAAACCGATGGACTCGAAAACGCTGGCCAATCGTCCGCTTCGGCCGAAAGCCTCCAAGGGAAAAAACGGGCTTTTGAAACGAATGTGGACCGAGCGTTATCTTTACTTGTTATTGCTGCCCGGCCTCGCTTTTTTTATCATTTATCGTTACGTCCCGATGGCCGGAAATATTATTGCCTTTCAGGATTACAGCCCCTTCCAAGGCTTTTTGCACAGCGATTGGGTCGGATTGAAGCATTTTAAAACGATATTCGAGGATCGTGAAGTCGTTCGGGTATTGTGGAACACGTTATATCTGTCTTTTCTGCAAATTCTGTTCGCCTTTCCGGTTTCGATCATTCTGGCACTCATGCTGAATGAAGTGCGCAGCAGCCTGTACAAGCGGGTGATCCAGTCGATCGTGTATCTGCCGCATTTCTTGTCCTGGGTTATCATCATCGGCATTTCGACGGTTCTGCTGAAATCGAACGGCATCATCAACAAGCTGCTCGGAGCCGTGTTTCATATGCAGCCCATCGCGTTCCTGCAGGACCCGCACTGGTTCATGCCGCTCGTGGTGCTGGAGGTCATATGGAAGGAATCGGGCTGGGGAACGATTATTTTCCTGGCGGCTCTGTCGGGCATCAATCCGAGTTTATACGAAGCCGCGGCGGTGGACGGGGCAAGCCGTTTGAGACAAATCTGGCATATCACGCTGCCTGCCCTCAAAAGCACGATTTTCATCCTGTTAATTCTGCGGCTTGGAAGCGTGCTGGATGTGGGCTTCGAACAAATTTACCTCATGCTGACTCCGTTCACGATGGAAGTGGGCAATGTTCTGGACACCTTCGTTTACTTCAAAGGGATTCAAGATTCCGACTTTAGCTTTGCCACGGCCGTAGGCTTGTTCAAATCGGTTGTGGGATTAATCCTGATCGTTGGAGCGAACCGGCTGTCGAAGCGGTTTGGCGGTGGCGGAATCTACTAGAAGAAAGGGTGAGAACTTGTGCTCCACAATAGCAAAAGGGATAAAGTGCTGGATATCGTCAATTTCCTTCTTCTTGCACTCATTGCGTTAACGATGCTGTTTCCATTCTATTATATGTTCGTTGTGTCTTTCGCCACGTACGATGATTTCGTCAAATCGGAGATCCTTCTCTGGCCCAAGACGTGGGTGCTCGACGCATACCAGTATATTATCGGCTCCAAGGAGTTCGTTCGATCGGTCGGGGTGACTATCTACGTGACGGTCGTGGGCACGGTGGTCAGCTTGCTGCTGACGGCCATGATGGCTTATGCGCTATCCCGTAAAATTTTGGGCCAAAAAGTGTTCATGTTCATGGTGCTGTTCACGTTCGTGTTCAGCGCGGGCATGATTCCGTCCTACATGATCGTCCAGGCCACCGGTTTGATGGACTCGTTGTGGGCTCTGATTATTCCGGGTGCCATCAGCTCCTTCAACATGATCGTCATGAAGGAATTTTTCGCCAATGTGCCATATGACTTAACGGAAGCGGCCATTATCGACGGCGCCAACGATCTGCACATTTTTGCGAGAATCATACTCCCGTTATCCAAACCCGCATTAGCCGCATTCGGTTTGTTTTATGCCGTAGGCTTGTGGAACTCTTATTTCACCTCGCTGCTTTACCTGAATAATCCGGCAAAATGGACCGTCCAGGTCATTCTGAGGCAGATGATCATCCTGAACCAGGGGAGTCTGGTGGATGCGGGCGCCCAAGCGGGGTTCACGAACCCGCCGCCTGCCGAAACCATCGGGATGGCTGCCGTCCTCGTCGCCACGATTCCGATCCTGATCGTCTATCCGTTTCTGCAAAAGCACTTTGCCAAGGGAGTGATGCTCGGTTCCGTAAAAGAATAATGCTCGAAGTACCTCGGCATAACCAGGTTGGAGGATTTGTAAAAAAATCTAAGGGGGAAATGAAAGTATGAAAAAGGTGATTTCGCTTTCTTTATCGGCAGTTCTTTTGGTGGGAGCGCTCAGCGCTTGCGGATCCAAGAGCGGAGATACGGCTTCAGGGGGAGATCAGGGTTCATCGTCCGCATCGGATAAGGCCATGTCCATTACCTGGTTCGACGGAACATGGTCCACGCCGGTTCCGGAACCGAATGGCGAAGCCGTCAAAAAAATCAACGAGAAGTTCAACATTACGTTCCAGCCGCAATATATTCCGTTCGACTTATACGACGACAAGCTTACCGTCAAAATGGCTTCAGGCGATATTCCGGATGTCATCGGCACGGAAGGCGCGGATGCCAACTATGTGAAGTGGGCGAAGCAGGGCGCATTCCTGCCGCTGAACGATTTCGTGAACGACTATGATACCTTCAAGGCGATTCCGCAATCCGTATGGGATGCGGTCAGCGTGGATGGCAAAATCTACGGCATTCCGCTCTATTTCCCTGCAAGCGGAGGGAAGAAGCCGGTGATCCGGAAGGACTGGCTGGACAAGCTGGGCCTGAAAGTGCCGACCAATTTCGAGGAGCTCAAAGAGGTTGCGACCGCGTTCGCGACCAAAGATCCGGATGGAAACGGCAAGAACGATACCGTCGGCTTGGGTCTGGCGAAGAACATTACGTATGACCCGTCCTTCGGTGCCTACTGGGCCAACACATGGTATCACCAAAATAGCGATGGACAGCTGATTCCGGGTCAAATTTCGGAAGGCAGCAAGGAAAAAGTGACAGCGCTGAACGAGCTGTATAAGGCCGGCGCCATCGACAAGGACTGGGCAACCAAGCCGTATAATGATGTGTTCAAGGATTTCAACGCCGGCAAAGTCGGCATTTGGTATGAGCAAGTCGGGGTCAACAAGGGCGCTCAGCCAAGCAACCTCGACATTCCGACGCTGAAGAAGAACGTGCCTGGCGCCGAAGTGGTTTCCATTCCTGCATTTACGGCTCCGGACAGAACGAAAGGGTATGTCAGCGGCTCGGGCTATTACCGTATCTGGATGCTGAGCTCCGCTCTGAAGAAGGACGACGCCAAAGTGAAGAAAATTCTTGAAATGATTAACTACATGGAGCAATACGTGCCGGCCAAGGATCAAAATCCGAGCAACGAATATTTTGACTGGACGTACGGCGGCGAAGGCAAAGGCTACAACATGGTCGACGGCGTGCCGGAGCAATCGGACGATTTCAGTAAATACGCTCCGCTGGCTTATTTCAACGAAAAATTGGGCGGCTGGATTGAAGGCGACAAATCGATGAAAGACTATGAAGTCCAATCCAAAACGCCGGAATCCAAAGCATTCAACAAAGAGATGGTAGACATGCTGCAGCATTCGGATTTGTATGTCAGCCCGGTTGGGCGTATCCACTCTTCGGTGCTCGACAGCAAAATGCCTTCGCTCAATGAATTCGCGAACAATGAATTGACCAAAATGATCGTGGGCCAGCGGCCGGTTTCCGATTGGGATAAATACGTCTCCGAGTACATGGCCAAAGGCGGCAAACAGGTCGTCGACGACGTCAACAACCTGATCAAGGAAGCGAGCATCCAGGGCGAATGGACCAAAGCTCAGCAGTAAGCGTAATTTAGAGCCTATCAAAAAGCCGATTGGGAAACCAATCGGCTTTTACTTATTCCTTATTTTCCTGATAGCTAAGGATTTCCTTTACCACATTTTTCGCCATCGCGACCTTCTGCGCATTCTGCTGGCTCAGCATGTAGTTGATCTCCTGAATGTCTGCTTTGGACCTTTCTCCATTGTCCTGATGCGGCTGCGTAAAGAGCTGCGAAATGTCTACCTCTAATGCTTCGGCGATTTTGGCGAGATTCAATAAAGCGACGTTCTTCTCGCCGCGTTCGATCTGTCCGATATATGAAAAATGAAAGCCGCCTTTTTCGCCGAGGGCTTCCTGCGTTAATCCTTTGTCTTTCCTCAGCTCGCGAATGCGCGCGCCTACCCGCAGCAGTATGTCCTGTTCCGTCATCCCTTCCACACCTCTCTACTAAAAAGTGTAGATAAAATCCGCTGCCCTATACATGGCTAAATAAATATCATAAATAATATTTATGACTATCATTTTGTTGTATAATGATATCAATCAGTATGTCCACGATAAGCAAAAAGATAACGGCATCCGATCCGTCGTGCCATATACCTGAATGGGAGCTGAAGCAGGTGAATCAATCCAACCCCATCGATATGTACATAGCAGAAAAGATGAAGATGTCAGAAAATCAGGGACACGGACGCTTCATGTCCAGAAGTATCCGAAAGCTGCTGCGTCTGTCCGAAACTTATATGAAGTGCGCCCGCCGGTTTATGCGTCCGGCCTCGGCACATATATGCGTCATCCTATGTGACCGCGCGCTGGAATGCATGCTCAAAGCCATCTATATGAAACAGCATCATGGAAATCTGCCTCCGCCTACCCTGACGTTTCTAGACGTAATCCAGCTCGCCGGCGATGACCCCGTGCAGGAACTGGAGCTCGCGATGTTCGTACATGCCATTCATTTTTTGGCTGGCTGCGAGGATGCTGCCCTTCTACAGCAGGTGAACCTGCCGCAAATGCAACAGCTGGTACAGAAGGTGGAGGATACGCTGGGGCGGTTATCGGAACGGGTTTGATGATCAGCTTGAGCGGACATCCGATCAAAGCACCTAGGCAACAATAGATAAGCATGGATGGTTCCGCCCATGAAAAAGGACCCGCGCTACGCGGGTCCTGTCAACGTTATTAATAGAAATTAATTCTTTCGAGACGGAAAATCGTTTCTTTATAAGGAACCGAGTAATTCAAATCCATGGAAATGGTCGCGAAGGCGTCAAAGCCTTTCACTGGAAGCGAGTATTTTAGCGATGCGACAAGTTCCAGTTTATACGGGTCCTCGATTTTCAGGTCGCTTAAGCTCGCTTTCTGAACAACGTTATTCCATTTGGTCAGCGTGTCCTGTTTATTGGCATCGCGCAAGCCTTGGATCGTTTTATGTGCGGTTTCTTTGGCATAGCTGGTGCCGCCCCAGAACGTGTCGAATTCCAATTTGTCGACGACTGAAGCTGTGATGATAGCATCAATATCGGAATAATCTCCCGTCGCGACCGCTTTGGCGTAAGCTTTGATGGTTTTCAGGGCTTGGGCTTTATTGTCTTCAGCCGCCTTTTTCATGTCCGCGGATTTGGACAGTTCTTTCGAAAAGCCGCTTGAAGCAGACGTCGAAGGCGTCGTCGCCGGAGGCGTGCTTGGCTTCCCGGAAGCCGTATCGGATGGCTGCGTCGACACATTATCGGAGTTATCCTTGTACGGAATGCCTGCATTGGCATCGGAAACACCGGAGGTGATGGCCACGACCTGGCGTCCCGCGTCCCACTGCACCGATCCGCCCAGCGCTTCCGCAACCACCTTGGCCGGCACATAGCTGTTGCCGTTGTAAACGATCGGATAGGTTGCGTTCGCGCCGCTGCCGAGGTTCACGTTTTTGCCGTCGACTTCGATGCGGATGCCGGCATTCTGGTAAGCTTCAATTTTCTTCAGCGTGGAGCCGGCGTAGGCGACGGCACCGACAGTCGTGCATAGCAAGGCTACGGATGTGGCTGCAAGAATCTTACGTGATAAAAGCTTCTTCATTACTCAACTCTCCTTAAAATTATGTATGTCGAGACAATATTTTGAAATTCGCTGCCTCAATTTAGTATATTAGCACGATAATGTATATTTAGGAATGAATCCACTCGAAATAGTTAGGGAAATGTCGAAATTGCGCAAATAGGAACCGTGATTCGCGGGAATCGGCCGGTAATGACACGCCGGTTTGTCATGGTACAATAGAGAGGAATTCTACGTAGTTATGGGAGGGAACCTCATGAACATTCATCTGGGCGAATTTGAAGTACATTCCGGAGAGCTGGTCGTGGCCGATCCTTGTTATGAGTTGAACCGGGATACGATCATTATGGGCGTGCTGGACAACGCATTGAACGGAACGTGGACGGGGCAGGTCGACAAGACCGAGGTCCGGGATTGGGGCGTGGCCTGTGCCAAGCTCGCTGCCTATCACAGTTCGGTCGCAGACCAAGCGGAGTTTCTGGAGTGGGTAAAATGCTCGTTTATCGTTGGGGTGGACAGCGGACAAGCCGGCATTTTCGACGTGGAAAAATATCGGGTGCCGGATGCGGATGCACAGCCCGGAGATACGGATAGCGAGTGGTATTACGCCTGCTGCGACATCACGGAAAGTGGGGAGGAAGCGGGCGTATTGGACGGCGGCGTCGTCTCGCGTACGGGTATGGGCGACGGGACCTACGGAGTGTATATGTCAACAAACGGACAAGGGCAGGTCGTGGCGGTCAAAATCGTCTTCATCAAAACGCCCGAAAATTAAATTTGCATTCGTCACATCCCGGCGGAACAATCCGTGCTATAATAGTCTACGCATTGAACTACACGGAAAAAGAGATGATCCCTTGGGTACGCCGGCACCATATTATAAACAAAAAACAAATATGTTTCTGACGAAATACTTCACCGGAAGTAAGCTTGATTATAAGCAAATTATCGCGATCATAATCCCGATATTTGTGGATCAAGCTTTTATTATTTTAATGAGCCTGATGAACACGGCGATGATCGCTTCCTCGGGCGTGGCGGCGGTGAGCGCGGTCAGCATGGTCGATTCGCTGAATATTTTCCTTGTCAACGTCTTTATCGCCGTGGCCACGGGGGGAACGGTTATCGTTGCGCAGTATAAGGGCAGCGGGAATCAGGACATGGTATCCAAGGCTGCGGGGCAGGCGATTACCGCGGTAGCGATCATATCGGTGATCTTATGCGTGTTCGTGATCGCATTCCATACGCCGGTGCTGAATCTGCTGTTCGGCCAGGCGGACGTCGAGGTGTTCCATAATGCGCGCATCTATCTGATCGGCAGCTGCATATCGTATCCGTTCATCGCGATTTTCCAGGCGGTTACCGGGGCCTTGCGCGGCGTTGCCGACACGAAGGCCTGCCTTGGATTGTCGCTGATTCTGAATCTGACTTACCTGCTGCTGAACATCCTATTCATTACGGTGTTCGACATGGGCATCATCGGCCTGATCATTTCGCTGATTACGGCGCGGGTGCTCGGGATGGCGGTGTCGCTCTTCTACATGATCCGCATGAACCATACGCTGCAGTACAAGATCAGAAACGCGCTGAAGATCGATTTTTCGATCCTGAAAAAAATCATGGTCATCGGCGTGCCGTTCGCGGCGGAGCAGATGTTCTTCAACGGCGGCAAGCTGCTGACGCAAACCTTCATCGTGCAGCTCGGAACGCTCGCCATTACGGTAAACGCCATCGCCGGCTCGATCTCGATGCTGTTCCAGATCGGCGGCAGCGCGCTGAGCATCGCGGTGGTCACGGTCGTCGGCCAGTGCATCGGCAACGGCAGCATCCCGGACGCAAGGAAGTTCATCCGGTCGTTCATGGGCCTGTCGACGGTCTTTTTCATCTTCATTGCCGCGGTCATTCTGCCGCTGTTTCCGTTTATCGTGAATCTGTTCTCGCCGCCGGCCGAGATTGTACCGGATATTTTCAAGCTGACGCTGCTGATCGCTGTCACGCAGCCGATTTTCTGGTCTGTCAGCTTCATCATGCCGTCGGCGCTGCGCGCGGCAGGGGACTCGAACTTTACGTCGGTGACGTCCCTGCTCTCGATGTGGGTGCTGCGCGTGTTCCTGGGATACTTCCTGGCGATTACGATGAAGATGGGCATCATGGGTGTCTGGATCGCGATGGTGACGGAATGGGGCATACGGGGCGCGATTTTCTACTGGCGTTTCCGGGGCGACAAGTGGTACCGGCGGAAGCTGATATAGCAAGGCGAAGCTGGGGATACAAGGCTGCTTGGTGCTGAAGAAGCGAGGGCCTCGGTTAGACCCTTATAAAACGAAAAAGGAATCGCGGTGCTGCTGCGGATTCCTTGAATGAAGGAGAGCTCCTGCGGGGGCTCTCCTTTTGTATATGGCGGCTGCAAGGGTAAGGGCGCAGCGGCAAAAGGGCATCGGGACGACCGAATATGCTTAGTGAAACGGGGGCCGTAGCGGTTGTAATCCTTCAGCGGATGATCCCACGTATTTCGTCCAGACTGCTCAGGTTCTGTTGCTGCATGAAGTCTTGGAGATCCGACAGCAGCTCCTCCCCGGCACGCAGGTTCATGAAGTTATATGTACCGACCTGCACCACCTCGGCGCCGGCCATAATGAATTCGATGATGTCCGCAGCGGACGTAATGCCGCCCATGCCCATCACGGGAATGCGGACCTGGCGCGCCACTTGATGCACCATCCGCAGGGCAAGCGGCTTGATGGCCGGGCCGGACAGTCCGGCGTAAGAGTTCGCAAAAGCGCTCCGGCGCTTATGGATGTCGATGAGCATGCCGGAGAAGGTGTTCACGAGCGAGATGCAGTCCGCACCTTCCCGCTCGCACATGAGGGCCATCTCGACGATATTCTCCGCTTGGGGCGACAGCTTCACGGCCAGGGGCAGCGAGGTGGCTTGGCGAACCTCCCGGATGACCTCCCGCGCGATTTCCGTCTTGATCCCGAAGGCCATGCCGCCTTCCCGTACATTCGGGCAGGAGATGTTCAGCTCAATCATGTCCACGCCGTGCAGGTGGGCTTGGCGGCGCTCGATCGCATCCGCGGTGATTTGGAGCGCGCCCAGTACGTATTCCTCGATGCGGCTGCCGCCGAGGTTGACGATTTTGACCGGCACGATCGTTTCCCAGAAAGGCATCTCCTCCGCCAGAAAGGCGTCGATGCCGGGATTTTCGAGCCCGACGCTGTTCATGATGCCGCCAGCGGTTTCCCGTATTCGGGTGCCGCTATTACCCGTGCGGGGATGGAGGGTGAGCCCTTTGCTGCAGATGCCACCGAGCTGGTTGATGTCGTAGTATGAGGCATATTCCCGGCCGAAACCGAAGGTGCCGGAGGCCATCACGATGGGATTCTGAAAGCCGATGCCGGCGACGTTACAGTCCAAGGTCGCCATGCCAATCCACCTCCTCCGCCATAAATACGGGGCCGTCCGTGCATGCTTTGCGGTTGCCGTTCTTATTCATGACCGTGCACGCGTAGCAGGCTCCGATACCGCAAGCCATGCGCTTTTCCAGAGATACATACAGCTTCGTCGTGATTCCTTTTGCCATCCGCGCCGCTTCCTTCATCATGCCGAGCGGTCCGCATACGAAGGCGTAATCGTACCGGCGGAGATGGAGGCCATCCAGAATGCTGCCCCCAACCTGGACGGTGAGCTCGTTCGCATAGGGTTCAAAGGCCTCCGTCAAATAGGCTTGCTCCCGGAAGCCGAGGTAGATATCCGGCTGCTTCAGCTGCCTGGCGGCATACAAGAGGGGTGCAATCCCGATGCCGCCGCCGATCAGAGCTATCCGTCCTTGGACTTGCGGAAAGCCGGTACCGAACGGACCCTCAAGCCCGATGGCGTCGCCTGCCTGCAGCTTAGCTAGAAGTCGCGTACCTTCGCCGACAGTATGGTACAGGAACTGTATGCGGTCTTCCTCGATGTTATGGACGCTAATGGGACGCGACAGGACGGGAGCGTGCCGCCAAGCGCGCAGCATGTAGAACTGGCCCATGCCCGCTTCGTGAAAAACCCCTGTCACCGTCATACGATAAATACCGCCAGAGATGTGTTCGTTGGAAAGAATCTTATGCATGTGTTGGCTCCTTTTGCGTTGCTGGTCATTCCATTCCGGCCCGGATACGCCGAATGGTGCGAAAAGCGCAGTGCTGCGGCGACCGGCCCGGCTCTTTCTACTCTTTCTTTCTACTATGCCTGCTGTTCAATGCGATGAGCCATGATTCCGGTCACAGATGGAGGCGTGGAAATGCGCGGGGAATTGCCGCTTTTGCAAAATAGGTCCGTGTTATCACCCAAGCTTAGGTATACACCTCCACCAACAGCGGGAACAGGGCATACGATAGGAGCATCACGAAAGGGCGAGTTTGGCCATGGCTGATGCGAAAGGAGGGAGACGATGGCGGATGTGCTGAAGCAGGTTCAGGCGGAGATGCGCCGGTATATGGCGCGGATGCAGTCAGAACAGGAGCCGGACGGCTCGTGGAGGTATGATTTCGAGAACGGGCCAATGACGGATGCGGGCATGCTGCTGCTGCTCAGCGCGCTTGGTCCGGATGACCGGGAGCTGACCCAGCGGCTTGCCCGGCGCCTGATCCGCCAGCAGGCACCGGGCGGCGAGTGGAAGCTGTATGACGACGACGGCGGTCATCTGTCCTCCACGGTCGAAGCCTATACCTCGCTGCTGCTCACCGGGAGGATGGAACGGAACGCACCGGAGATGAAGCGCGCCGAGGCGTATATTCTCCGCCATGGGGGCGTGGAGAAGGCCCATGCCTCCACCAAATGCATGCTGGCCCTGAACGGACTGTACCCCTGGCCGAAGCGCTATCCGCTGCCGTTATTCTTGATTCGCCTCCCGCGGCGGCTTCCGCTCGGTTTTCACCGCTGGAGCTCATACGTTAAAGCGCATTTCGCGCCGCTCCTGATCCTGGGACATATGAAATTCGTGCTGCCTCATCCATCCGGAATGGATATACGTCATCTTTACGCGACGGAGAAGCACCGTAGGCTGAGGCGGCAGCAGAGCATGCGGCAACGGAGTCATAGAAATGGACGTGCGCAAGGCGATTCTGCTTGGAGCAGCAACGGGGAGCGGCTGGCTCTCCAGCAAGCCGAGCGATATATTCTGGAGCATATCGAAGGGGACGGGACGCTGTACAGTTATACGAGCGCGACCTTCTTCATGATCTACGCGCTGCTGGCGATCGGGTACCGGCCGAGCTCGCCGGTGGTTGCCCGGGCGCTGCAGGGACTCCGATCGTTCGTCACGCAGACGGATGACGGGGAGTCGCATCTGCAGAATTCTCCTTCCACCGTGTGGGATACGGCGCTTGCCGCTTACACGCTGCAGGAAGCCGGACTGCCGGCGGAGGACGAAGCCGTGCAGCGCGCGGTAGAGTATTTGCTGCCGCTGCAGCACGCAATAAGCGGCCTGAACCGGGAGGGGGATGGCGGCTGGGGATTCTCCGAGAGCAATACGGCCAATCCCGACGTCGATGATACGCAGGCGGCCCTCCGAACGCTGACGCGGAGCATGCCGTATGATGCGGTTTGTGCTGACGCCTGGATGCGCGGCGTGCGTTACCTCTTCCGCATGCAGAACGACGACGGCGGCTGGGCGGCCTTTGAACGGAACAGCCGCTCCGTGATGACGCGCCTGTTCGCGTTCGAGAACTTCGAGGATACGGCGCTTGATCCTTCGGCGGCGGATATTACCGGGCGGACGCTGGAGTTTCTCGGGAGCCATGCGAGGCTGACCCTGGCGCATCCCCGGGTGCAAGCGGCGGCGGAGTGGCTGCTGCAGCGGCAGCAGCCGGACGGCTCGTGGCACGGCCGCTGGGGCGTGACGTATGTGTACGGCACATGGGCCGCGGTGACCGGCTTAAGGGCCGTCGGCCTTCCGGCACGGCATCCCGCCCTGCGCCGAGCCGCCGATTGGCTGCTGGACATCCGTCAGGCTGACGGCGGCTGGGGCGAGTCCTGCCGCAGCGATGCGGCCAAAGCCTATATCCCGGCGCCCTACTCCACGGTCGTGCATACCGCATGGGCGCTCGACGCGCTGATCGCGGTTTATGATCAGCCGACCGGGGCGATGGACGAAGCCATGGCGCTGTTGATCGCATGGAACCGCGAGGCAGGCGGCAGACGGGCGGCGTATCCGACCGGAGCGGGGCTGCCGGGACATTTTTATATCCGCTATCACAGCTATCCGCGGATTTGGCCGCTGCTGACGCTGGCCCATTATGCGCAGAAATATGGCAGCGTCTAGCGTCAAACGCCTTTTTGCGGGGATGCAGGTATGAACCCTGTCCTTGCCGGCGAGCTCGCCATATGCTGTGGTATCCGTTTTGCAGCCGGGAGGCCGGGCGTTCGCGCCGTTCTACCGTTTTGCAGGCGAAATCGATGCATATGCGAAAGGAGACAATTTGCATGGCTCAGCTTGATCCCCGATTAATGGGAACGTTCCGCCGCCGCATGATGGACCCGCGCTGTTTTCACAAGGTGTGCGGCGTCCTGCGCGCGCAAAAATACGAGGACTTGAGATGCTATCACGGCTGCTGCAATATGGTCGACCAGCTGTCCGAATGTATGGGCGTACAAGTGTCACCGGCCGAAAGGGAGAACGCGGTGCAGTGGCTGATGGGCTGCGGCGTCGATCCGCAAAACCGGTACCACCGCAGACAGATGTGGAATATGGTGTGGGGACGTTAAGAAGAGGAAAAGGCTGCTTTTCTAGAGTGGCCTTTTTTGCTTTTTATGGTGAAATATTACTGAGCTGTTTATTCCAAAGAATCGAAGAGCGATCAAGCCAAAGTATCTGAGATTGGCATTCATACGATAGAGAGCATTCTCATCTGGAAGTCGAGTTTACCGATCAAAAATCATATTAAAGAAGCGATGCAGAACATGAAAATAGAAATCGGACAGCACATCATCGAATGCCATGTATCCTATGGACCTCGGACCAAGATTTCGATCCAGATCGAACCGAGCGGGCTTGTGACCATTAAAGCGCCTAACGGAGCGACGGACGAGCAGGTGGCGAGAGCCGTGAGGCAGCATGGCAAGAAAATTTTGGAGCGGCTTCAGGACATAGCGAACGCGCGCGAAGCTCCGAAGACCAAAGAATATCAGGAGCAGGGCAAGTTCCTTCACCTCGGAACATACCACGCTCTGAACGACCTCATCGAAACGGAGCACCGGAGCGAGGAAGAGCTGAGACGCGATCTGAAGAAGTTTTATTTTGCCAGCTGTAAAAGAATCGTCTTGGAACGTCTGCCGATCTATCAGAAGCAGCTCAAGGTCAAACCCAAATCCGTTGAAATTGTAGAATCCCACACCAAGTGGGGAAGCTGCAGTTCGGACAAGCATCTGACCTTCAATTACCGGCTGGCCATGGCACCGGTTGAAGTCATCGATTATGTCATCATCCACGAGCTGTGCCATCTCACCCATATGAATCATGACCGTTCGTTCTGGAGACGGGTGGGCAGCGTGATGCCGGACTATAAAGAGAAGGAGTCGTTCCTGGCAAGGTATGGACAAGCGATGACACTGTAGACTCTTTACATTCCCGCATTTTTCCAACATACTAGCAAAAGAGAAGGAAGTCGTTGGATGCTGAATCCTGAAGATTCGCGCCGAATGCGGCTTGCTTTCATTATAATCCCGGCACGAAGGAGAATGATCCGATGTTAAGTGAGAAGCTGCTCGCGAAGTTGAACGACCAAATGAATTACGAATTTTATTCTTCTCAGGTATACCTGGCCATGGCGGCGTACTGCTCGTCGGAGAGCTTTGATGGCTTTGCGAATTTTTTCATCATGCAATCGGAAGAAGAAAAATATCATGGAATGAAAATATTCCATTTCATAAACACGCTGGGCAAACGCGCCCTGGTTTCGGGCATGGAAAATCCCCAGAATGAATACGGCTCGCTGCTGGATGCCTTTGAGCATTCCTTCGAGCACGAGCAAACGGTGACGAAGCGAATCTATGAATTGTCCGATATTGCGTGGGACGAGCGGGAACACGCGACGATCAACTTCCTCAAGTGGTTCATCGATGAGCAGGTGGAAGAGGAAGCGACCTTCGACAGCATCATCCAGAAGCTGCGCCGCATCGATAATGACAGCAACGCGTTCTACATGCTCGATGCCGAGCTTGCGAAGCGCACCTTCACTCCGCCGGCTAGCGAAGCTTAAGGAACAGCAAGGAACGAGCTGCATGATTGCGGGTATGCTGACTACCTCACAAAAGGCTGCAGCATGAGGAATAAGGCGGAGGATGAACCGAAGGTTCATTCTCTGCTTTTTTGTTGTCTGAAAATAATGGAGCAGGACCTTTGATGGTAGAAGCAACAAATGATGAATTCTTTGAGAAGAGGATGCGGAAATGAAACTTGAAACCGACCGCTTAATGCTGTACATGCTGGGGCAGGAATTGATCGATGCGGCGGAAAAAGAGGGCAAGCATGCTTTTGTGGTGCGGAGCCATGCATGCGATGGCGAGTGGTGCGGCCAGGATTTCTACGATGCGATTCCTTTATTCCGTGAGACGCTATGCCGAAATAAAGGCACGCGAGGATTTGATTCCTGGATCATGGTGTGCAAGGAAAATCTTGAAATCGTAGGCGGCATAGGCTTTTTGGGGGAACCGGATGCGGAAGGCGTGGTTGAGATTGGTTTTGCGACAAAAGAAAGCTACCAGCAGGACTACTGCATCGAGGCCGCGCGTAAGCTGATCGGCTGGGCCTGCGGTCATGACGAGGTAAAGCGAATCATATCCCGGTGCGTCCCGGATGATACTGCTTCCGGAATCGTTTTGGAAAATTTGGGTTTCCGGGTCGACCGCATGGATCAGGAGTTCATGTATTGGTCCTACCCCGGCTAGGTTGACGGTTAGGATCAACCCGACATGATAGGAGAAAGCCAAAGCGCCGGCTGGGCAGCCGGCGCTTTAACATGTTCCGCTACAGGGAATCTAATGGGCATGTGGCGAGTATGTCCTATTCTATTTTCGAGACCAGCTTCAGCAGATTTTCCGGAATCCGGAATTTCTCGTTATCGATCAGCAGCTGGAATTCTTCCTTGGCGTCGGCCTGGTGAGCCATTTTGATCTCATCCATCTCGTTATGCAGCTGCTCCATGGTTGTATCCAGCTCGAAGGCGGTGTCTGCGGCTTTCTTCAAATCGGCGATCAGCCGATCCGGCACCGTCTCGTTATATTTATAGAAGATTTTATGTTCCAGGCTGGCCCAGAAATCCATCGCAATGGTCCGGATCTGTATTTCCACGCACATCGATTCCTCATGGTCGGACATGAACACAGGCACCTCGGCCAGGATATGCAGGCTTTTGTAGCCGTTCGGTTTCGGATTTTTGATGTAGTCCTTGACGGCTAAGATGTTCAGGTCGTTCTGGCCCTGCAGCATGTCGCTGATCCGGTATATGTCGGATATGAAGGAGCAGGTAATCCGGATGCCCGCAATGTCCTTAATGTTGTCCTTGATATCGGCGAGCGAACGGGCTCCGCCTTTGCGGATCAGCTTTTTCATGATGCTCTCCGGGGATTTGAGCCGCGATTTGGTATGCTCGATCGGATTGTAGTCATGCAGCAGCTGGAATTCTTCCTGCAGGATCTTGATCTTGGTCTCGACCTCCTGCAAAGCGAATTTGTATTTCATCATGAACCGCATCAGTTCTTTTTGAATCATTTTCATTTGTTCAATTGGAAGTTGTGTCACGGTATACCGTCCTTCTATAAAAATGTTTAGTTCATTGTTATGGTTCTATAGTCATAAGGCGTGTTCTTCCTATTATAGCTTAGTTGGTGAGGGGCTGCCATGCGCCGACACATAAAATAACCAAAGGAGCTGCCTGCGGCAGCTTCTTTGGTTTGTTCACGGCCCAATATTAGGTAGACTGACGGAAAGTAAAAGCCCCCTCGCCGTTCTGGCGAAGGAGCTTTTCATGACCATTGCTGTCTAGGCGGCGGGACTTGTCAGGACGAAGACTTTGTTTTGCCCGCCAGCCTGGAGATCGACTCGATGTCTTGATCCGTTAATTGATCGAAGAAATGTTTGCGTATTGCCTTCGAGACGACCGGACGGGCTTCATCAAGCGCCGACTTCCCGGCGGGAGTGATGGTGACTTGAACGCCACGATCCGTGTCCAGCGGTTTCCTTCTCACGAGTCCGCGTTTCTCCATCCGCGTCAAATGGTGTGACAATCGGCTCTTATCCCAGTCCATCGAGTCGGCTAATTCCTGTTGGCGAAGGCTGCCCTCCCCAAACAGGTCTAATCGGTCCAATATTCCATAATCTCCTTCGGATAGTCCTGTGTTCTCGGACATGTCTTTGATTACGCGGCCGAAGATGGTCTGAAAGGAGCCTTTCCACATATGCCATATACGCATTTCTTCTTCATTTAGCTCGTTCTTATTCATGGCAACATCATATCACGGTTGACGTGTCAACCACAACATGTTACAGTATTCATCAAGGTTGACACATCAACCAGAGGAGGATGTTTAATCATTAGGTTGACATATCAACCGGTGGCGGTTTATTAAACTCACATTTCAATGCACGAAAAGGAGATGATCATCATGCACAATAAACCGGTCGCTCTGGTCACCGGGGCTAACAAAGGAATCGGCCTTCAAATTGCAAAGGATCTCGCGGGCCAGGGTTTCACCGTGCTCATCGGGTCACGCAATCTCGAGAATGGGCACAAGGCGGCGGAGAGCATTGGGGCGCCTGCCCGTGCGCTCCAGCTCGACGTCACGAGTCAAGACTCCATCGCAGCGGCGGCAGAGCGCATCCGCAGCGAGCTCGGCCGTCTTGACGTCCTCGTCAACAATGCGGGCATTTCGCACGCGGGCAAGCCTGGACGGACGCTGGAGGAGGTCGGGCAAGCAGGTCGGCCCAGCGTTGCATCACTCGACGAAGTTCGGGCGGTGTTCGAGACGAACGTCTTCGGCGTGATCGCCGTCACGCAAGCGATGCTGCCGCTCTTGCTCAAAGCACCGGCTGGACGCATCGTTAACGTATCGAGCGGCGCCGGCTCGCTGACATTGAACGCGGACCCGGCCAATCCGCACCGCCCGATGTTCGGTGCCGTTTACAGCCCTTCCAAGACGGCTCTGAATGCAATCACGCTCGCTTTCGCTATCGAGCTCGAGCCCACGAGCATCAAGGTCAACGCCGTATGCCCGGGCTTCACTTCAACGGACCTCAACAACTTCGAGGGCACGGGCACCGTCGAGCAGGCCGCCCGTCAACCCGTGCGGCTCGCACTCCTCGACGAGAACGGTCCAACGGGCACGTTTTCGAACGCGAGCCGCCTTCTCCCATGGTGATCCTGTCTCAAGCGTATGATGGAAACTAATCTCTCTTTAAGAAAGGAATTATATTTATGCAAATAATCAACGTGAATACGTCTACTCCGGTCATCTCGGTAAAACCAGTCGTGCTATCTGCCCCGGATCGGGGTGAAGATCTGCAAGTTCGGGTGTCTGCGCCTGCGACGGGACGTGAACTGCCCATTATCGTTTTCTCTCACGGCTTCGGCTCGTCGATGGACGGCTACGCCCCATTGGTCGACTTTTGGGCTGCTCACGGCTTCGTGGTCATTCAACCCACCCACCTGGACTCCAGAACGCTGAATCTGCCTCCTGAAGATCCCCGTACACCGCTGATTTGGCGCCTGCGGGTCGACGACCTGAAGCGCATCCTGGACCAACTGGATCAGATTGAAAATTCCGTGCCCAGCCTCAGCGGGCGCCTGGATCGAAGCCGCATCGCCGCAGCCGGTCACTCCTGGGGAGGCCAGACGGTGAGCACGCTGCTCGGCGCGCGGGTTCTGGATGCCGGCGGCGAGCCGGGAGAGGACCTATCCGACCCGCGGATCAAGGCAGGTGTGCTGCTTGCCACAACGGGTTCGGGCGGAGCAGACTTAAGCCCGTTCGCGGCCGAGCACTTCCCGTTCATGAACCCGAGCTTCGCCGACATGAACACGCCGACCCTCGTGGTCGCGGGGGATCAGGACCAATCCATGCTATCCACTCGGGGGCCGGACTGGTTCACCGATCCGTACTTTCTGAGCCCGGGCAGCAAGAGCCTGCTCACCCTTTTCGGGGGAGAACACTCGCTTGGCGGAATCCCCGGATATAGCGTCACGGAGACGACGGACGAGAATCCCGAACGAGTGGCCCTGCTCCAGCGCGTCACATGGGCTTACCTGCGGAGCGCGCTCGGACTCGGCGATTCCAGCTGGAAGGCAGCCCGGGCAGCTCTGGAAGAGAACGCCAACGCACTGGGGCGAATCGAATCTAAGTAAGGGTCTGACGGGCGATACGGACCGGATGACATACAAGAACCTTCTGTATCGTACCTGCAAGTACAAACCCACACATGCTCTTGAGCGGACACTCCTAAGGTGTTCGCTCTTTTATATAGTTCCCCGTTCATTCCTCAGCGTTATTTTGCCTGAGAGAATCCAGGGCAGACATCCATCCTCCTGGTTTCCTCAACGTATCCGAGCATTACAATTCACCCATTCCCATGGTATATTACAAAAGTATCCAATCAAGGCCTAATATGAAGTTTCCATGGAGAGTCTCTTATGAAATATGATTGCTTAATCGTGGACGACGAAACCGTGCTGGCGGAGACGACGTGCGAGTATTTTAATATGTTTGAGGTCGAATCCGCATATGTGACCAGCGCAAGGGCATGCATGGAATTCGTGAAGGCGCATGAAGTTTCGCTGATCCTGCTCGATATCAACCTCGGCGAGGCATCGGGCTTCGAATTGTGTAAACAGCTGCGGCAAGTGACGCAAATTCCCATTCTGTTCATTAGCGCCCGCTCCAGCGACGACGATATTCTCATTGCCCTCAACATCGGCGGGGACGATTACATACAAAAGCCTTATACGCTCAGTATTCTGCTGGCCAAAGTGAAGGCTGTGCTCAAAAGATACGGGAATAACGCTTCCGACGAAACGATAGAATTCGGCCGCGTGAAGATTGACTGCAGCCTCTGCCGCGTAAGCGTGAACGGGGTGGACGTGAAGCTCAAAACGCTTGAATATAAGCTTCTCTCTTATTTGGCGAGCCACAAAAACAGGGTGGTCACCAAGGAAGAGCTGTTCCGCAACGTATGGGGCGATTCGTTTACCGGGGACGGCACGCTGAACGTGCATATCCGCCACCTGCGCGAAAAAATCGAAGAAAACCCCAATCAGCCGCAATATATCAAAACCGAATGGGGCACAGGCTACGTCCTGGAGGATCGCCGGGGATGAGGATGAAATGGGTGGTCCTTACGGTTCTTTTCATTTGTATGGCGGGCATGTTCCTGTCTCTCCGAGCCATTGGCTTGAAGGTCAATACCAACGTCGATCTGGCTGCCGTGAACGAAGTCGTGAAGATAACGGAAAGCCATTGGGGCCGTCTCGAGCAGGAGAATTATAACGGCAATCCGCTGCAGTTCGTTGTTCTCGATCACCAAGGCGTCGTACGCTACCAATCGGCGGAAGGGCTGCCCACGACCTTGAACGATGCTTTGAAAAACCGGGATACCGTGACGGATGTCCTGATCCAGGGGGCACCCGCCGGTAAAATCATCGTTCATTATGATGATGAGGCCGTCATCGAGCAGAGCAAGAAGCGGCTTGTGCTGGTGATGACGGGAATTTTCGCTGCATTAACGGTATTCTGCACGCTGTATCTTGTATTTTTGAACCATGCCTTCTTTAAGCCGTTTCGTAAGCTGCAGAGCTTTGCCGTGCATATTGCGAGAGGCAACTTCGATGTTCCGCTGAAGATGGACAAAAATAACCCGTTTGGCGCTTTTACGGAAAGCTTCGATATTATGCGCGAGGAATTGGCTGCAGCAAGACAAAGCGAGTACGAGGCAAACCGCAGCAAGAAGGAACTGGTCGCCAGCTTGAGCCATGATATCAAAACGCCGGTGGCTTCCATTAAAGCGGTGAGCGAATTGATGCTGGTCCGGGCAAGCGACGACAAAGTCATCAAGCAGCTGAACATGATCTATGCCAAGGCGGAGCAAATCGATCTCTTGGTAACGGATATGTTCCATGCGACCTTAGAGGAGCTGCAGGAGCTGAAGGTGTCGGTAACCGAGGAATTAAGCGGCGTACTGCATGACATCATCTCGAACGTGAATTTCGATGACCAGATTCGCTGCGAACCGATTCCGCCATGCCTGATCGTCACGGACGCGGCTCGATTGCAGCAGGTATTCGATAACATTCTGAGCAATTCCTACAAATACGCGGGCACACCGGTGACCATCACCTCCCGCCTTAGCGAGGATTACTTGGTGCTGGACATTATGGATGACGGTCCCGGCATCGGTGAGGACGAATTACCGCTGCTGTTCCATAAATTCTACCGGGGCCATAACGCCGAAGGACAAAGCGGAACGGGACTGGGTCTATTCATTTCCAAGTATTTTATGCAAAAAATGCTGGGGGATATCCAGTGTCATAACCGGGAAAACGGCTTCACCGTGACCCTGTGCATCAAGCTGGCCTGAGCGAATTAAGAAACGGTTAAGGATTGAACAAAGATTAAATAAGAATTGCTTTTGTATGATAGGACTGTAATCCGCATTACAGTCTTCTTTGTATAGGACGAATGATGCCGGAGTCCAATATATCGATAAGGGTGATTCGCTTCATGCCAAACCAGTTGTTAAGAACGGAAAAATTATGCAAAACCTTTTCCAGCGGCGGCGTCCAGCAGCATGTGCTCAAAAATTTGGACATCAGCCTGACGGAGGGGGATTTTACGGTCATTATGGGCAGCTCCGGTTCCGGAAAATCGACGCTGCTTTATGCCCTCAGCGGCATGGATAAGCCAACATTAGGCGAAATTCATTTCGAGGAGCAAAATATCTCCAGACTGAACAACGATCAGCTTGCGATTTTCAGAAGAAATCATTGCGGGTTCGTGTTTCAGCAGGTCCATCTTCTGGACAATATGAGCGTCCTCGATAATGTGCTGGCAAGCGGCTTGCTGGTGAGCAGGAATAAACGGGAAATCGCAGCCAAGGCGGAGCAATTGCTTGCAAAGGTCGGATTGGAGGAAACGTCCTGGAGGAAGTTCCCCTCCCAGCTTTCCGGCGGCGAAGCGCAGCGGGCAGGAATCGTCCGGGCGTTGATCAACAGTCCGAAAATCATTTTTGCGGATGAGCCGACCGGCGCCCTGAACTCGGCAGCGAGCGACAGCGTGCTGGATATCATGACCGCCGTTAATCGAAACGGGCAGAGCATCGTCATGGTTACCCATGACATGAAAACGGCTTTACGGGGAAACCGGGTGCTTTATCTTCGCGATGGCGTCATTTGCGGGGATCTCCAGCTGGGTGCTTTCGACGGGGAGCTTCATTCGGCAAGGCATGAGAAGCTGAAAGCCTTTCTTGCGGATATGGGGTGGTAGGATGAACATCGTGAATCTGGCCCTGGCCAATATCAAAAGAGGCAAAAGCGCGGCATTTTCATTATTCGTCCTGATCTTTGCGGCGGCGCTGCTTCTCAATGTCGGCATCACGGTGATGTTCAAAATGAGCACCTTCTATGACGATAAAGTGGAGGAACTCCAAGATCCGCACCTGGGCATTATGCTGAACAAGGCAAATGATAAAGCGGCCTACCACGACTACTGGAAGAATAACCCGGACGTGAAAGCATTCGAAATGGAATCCATGATCTTGATGGATGCAGCGAAGTTTCGTTATGGGAAAAGCGATATGAATAGCGGCGCGGCCCTGTTTAATAGCGATGCGAAGCGGCATTTCTCATCTCTGAAGCTGATTCAGAAGCTGGCTCCCGTGCAGCCGGATGACATCTATGTTCCATACAGCTTTAAGACTAGCGGAGGTTACAAACTGGGCGATCCCTTCACCATTACCTTTCAGGAGAAGTCATTCAGCTACCGCGTCGCGGGATTCTTCGAATCGACGATGCTGGGTACGCCGAGCATGGGCATGATGAAGTTCCTGCTGCCGGATGCGGCATACCGCGAATTGTCTGAAGCTTTAGGACCGGCTGCCGAAGGAATCAGTTTGTCCGCTGCCCTTAAAGACAGCCGGCAGTCGACTAAGCAGCTGATGAATGAGTTTAACAAGAGATCCCCGGACCCGAGCCTGAACGCGATTGCTCCGACCTTCTGGGAAACGGATATCGAAACGATGAAAAGCGTCGGTACGATGACGATCAACATCGTCTCCATGATTCTGGTTGCGTTCGCGGGGGTCATCGTGCTGGTCGCCTTGATCGTGATCAAGTTCCGCGTAACGAACAGCATCGATGACGGCATCGTCCATATTGGCGCCCTGAAGGCGATAGGTTATACCAGCCGGCAGATACTGATGTCGATTGTGATGCAGTTCATGTTCATTACGCTTTGTGCGGGCGTCATTGGCGTGGCGCTATCTTATGCCGTTATTCCCGCGTTTGGGGGCATCGTCTCGTCATTAACGGGTCTGCTGTGGATACACGGCTGGGATGCGGAGGCGAATGTTCTTAGCGTTCTAATCGTCACAATACTCGTGCTGGCTGTGACCCTGTTCTCCGCTTCACGCATTCGGAAGCTTCATCCGGTCGCGGCGCTGCGCGGCGGGATGATGACGCATAATTTCAAAAGGAACCCTGTTCCGCTGGAGAAATCCAGGGGAGGTCTTCAATTCATGCTCGCCTGCAAAACGATAATGATGAACGGCAAGCAGAACAGCATGATCGCTTTCATTATCGCAGCCATCACCTTTGCGTCCGTCTTCTCCGTGGTGCTGTATTACAATGTGGCATCCAATAAAAAGGCATTTATTCATCTCGTAGGTGCGGAGACATCCAACGTCATGATACAGGCCAAAACGGCGTCAGACGGCAAAAAGCTGATCCCGGCGATCGAGCGGATGGATGGCGTAGCCAAAATCGCGATTTTGGATTTCATTACGGCCCGGATCGACGGGCAGGACACGTACATGAACATCTCGGATGATTTTGGCAAATTGGAAAACCAGACGGTGTATGAGGGGCGGTTTCCGAAATACGATAACGAAATCGCCGTATCCTGGGCGGTGTCCAAACGGCTTGGTAAAGGCATCGGGGACACGGTCAAGGTTGAAATCAGCCAAGCCTCCCAAACGTACTTGATTACAGGGCTAAGCCAATCGATCAGCAATATGGGGAAAGCGGCATATCTGACCCTGCCCGGGGTAAGGCAGATCCTCCCGGACTATGAGGGCTCCGTCATCAACGTCTATTTGAAGGGGATGGATACGACCCGTTTTATTGAAAGCATCAGAGCCCAACATGGACAGCAGATCGGGAATATCATCAATGTGGATGAGACGATAGACAGTCAAAGCAGCATTTATATTTCGGCGGTGTTCGCCGTAATGGTGTTGGTGCTTGCGATCACGGTGCTGGTCGTCGTCATGATTCTGTATTTGGTTATTAAAACGATGATTCTCAAGCGCAGGCGGGAATTCGGCATATTAAAGGCGACGGGGTATACGACCCTTCAGCTGATGTCCCAGATCGCGATGAGCTTCATACCGATTGTCCTTGTCGGCGTCATCATCGGCGGGGTGCTGGGTTGTGTATACACCAATTCGATGCTTACGTTGCTGCTGTCGGGGGCGGGGATTCATAACGTACAATTCATCGTGAAGATTCCCCTGATCGTCATGCTTTGCATCGGGCTCATTGCGCTGGCCTACCTCGTATCCATGCTGGTAGCCCGCAGGATCAAGCGAATATCGGCTTATGGGATGATCACGGAATAGCCGGGTTTCAGACTGTTAACGGGCCTCCGCGAACAGTGAATACAAACGAAGCAGCCGAAGGGCTGCTTCGTTTTTTATATACTGCTGCTTTCCTGCCGCGGGATCGGTGGGAGTTTAAGGATGATAAATTTATTTCAAATTACAATAAATAATAATTTTTTACCAAAATCATCTTCTCGCCTTATCTTCCCTTTACATTCCCTCCCTATAGTAAAGAGGTAAGCCAAATCCGGATGCTTAACAAACCTTGATTCGATATGGGAGGCCAAATTCAAATGAACATGAAATGGAAAAACCCGTTAGGTTCTATGCTTCGCCATTCCAAGCCTGGAAAGGCCGCGACACTGGTATTGGGCACGGCCCTGATCCTGACCGCATGCGGCGGCAATGCCGGTGAAGATCGCGCGGAGGCGGATGGCTCCAAACCGGCTGAGCAGGCTCAGGATGCCGGGCAGAAAGGCGGAGCGGATGCCAATGCCGAAACGGTCGAGGCGCTGTACGCTAAGGCCAAGCAAGAAGGCAAGCTCATTGTGTATTCGACCTCGGGCCGTGCGAACGACGCGGCAGAGACGTTCATGAAGCAGTACCCGGAGATCAAAGTCGAGGTCAGCAAAGTAAAATCCGACGAAATGATGGATAAGGTGACCAAGGAGCAGGACGCGGGGCAATTCAATCCCGACGTGATCATTACGAAGGAAGTCAGCGGAGCCGTGGAGGAAGAAATGGTGAAGCCCGGCCGCTACATCAAATATTTGCCGGAGGATTTGGCTCCCATGGTCGACGAGCCCTATCGCACGCAAGCGGAAGGGTATGCCAACTACCTGGAATTCCGCACCGTCTTCTATAACACCGAGCATTACAAGACCGCTCCCATTACGAACTGGTGGGACCTGACAACACCGGAGTATAAAGGCAAGGTGTATACCGCCGATCCGCTCAGCTCCCCGGCCTTCATGGACCTGTTTACGACCATGGTCGTAAACAGCGAGGATATGGCGGCTGCTTATAAGGAAAAGTTCGGTAAGGATATCGAGCTGCACGGCACCGAAAATGCAGGCTATGAATTTATCCGGCAGCTGTTCGCTAACGGGCTGATTGTATTAAAAGGAAGCGACGACGTACTAGATGCCATCGGCAAAGCAGACAGCGACGCAATCGGATTGGCGGTGTCCGGCGATGTGTCCAAGGTGGAGGAGAAAGGCTGGAGCATTCTGCCGATTTACGACATCAAGCCGAAAACATCGGTTCCCGACTCGGGTTACCTGTTCCTCGCCAACAAAGCGCCGCATGAGGCGGCAGGCAAGCTGTTCATCCGCTGGATGATGGGCGAGAAGGATGGGCAGGGCGAAGGCATGAACCCTTTTAACGAGGTGGGCTCCTGGGTTCCCCGTTCCGACGTGAAGACCAAAAACGAGATTTCCTTCGAACAGCTGAACCTGTGGAATTATGACGGAGAAGCTTTGTATTTTGCCTCGCCCAAGGTACGGGATTTCTGGATTAAGCAAAAATAACGGTTCCTCATGACTGTGACAAAGGCTGCCGCGAGGCAGCCGTTCCATCAAAAGACAGGAGGAGATAACCGTGCTTCATAGACCTGCACTGCACGCATGGCAGACGAGGTGGCTCAACCGGTGCCGGAATGCGCTGCGGAATCCGCTGAACCTGATCGGGGCGGCGGCCCTTCTGTTTCTGGCGTACACGATCGTCTGGCCAGTACTTCACATGATCTATACGACGTTGGTTTGGAGAACGCAGGATGCACGGCTCACGGCGGCTGCCGATCCCGGTCATTTGACCTTCTACCATTGGCAGCGCGTGCTGGCGAGCGATATCAGCTGGTCCCTCTTTTATAAGCCGGTGGTGAACGCTTTGTCGGTGGGGCTGTCGGTATCCGTGGTATCCATGGTTCTCGGCTGCGGCTTGGCTTGGCTCGTCACGCGCACAGACATTCCGTTCAAGAAAACGATCACGTTTCTGGCGATCATTCCGTATTTGCTGCCGTCCTGGATGCTGTCCCAGGCCTGGCTGACCTTTTTCAAGAACAGCAAAATCGGCGGGACGCCCGGCATTCTGCAGTCGCTGCTGCATGTGGCGCCTCCCGATTGGATTTCTTATGGTTATGTACCGATTGTTATGACCCTGTCCATCCATGACAGCGTCTATTTTTTCCTGCTGGTTGGCGCGGCCTTAAGCTCCATGAACAGCCAACTGGAGGAAGCGGCCGAGATGGTCGGGGCGGGCCGTCTGCAGGTGCTGCGCCGGATCGTGTTCCCGCTGGTACTGCCGTCCGTGCTATCGGGCTTTATCCTGATATTCACCAAGGCGGTCAGCTCCTACGGCGTGCCCGCGCTGCTGGGGACTCCGGTCAACTTTTACATGATCTCGACGATGCTGTATTCCAGCATGCGCTCGCGGCTGACGACGGAAGCAAGCGTGCTTTCTCTGACGCTGATGCTCATCTCCATTGGAGCCATATATTTGAACCAGCGCCTGATCGGGCGCAGACGGAGTTATGTGACGGTGTCGGGCAAAGGCAGTGCGGTAACGCATACCTCCCTTGGAAGGTGGAAGCTTCCCGCGGCGGCAGCGACGGTGATAAGCATGGTCATCGTTGCGGTCGTACCGCTGCTGGTACTGCTGCTGCAAACGTTTTTGCTCAAGGATGGTTCCTTTAGTGCGGCCAATCTTACCCTGCATTACTGGCTGGGAGGCTCGGATCCGAGCATTAACACCGGAGAAAAGGGCGTGCTCCAAAATCCGATTTTCCTGCTTGCCTTGAAAAATTCGCTGGTGATCGCAGGCATCGCCTCGGTGATCGCCGCCGTGATGGGACTTCTCTTCGGTTATGTCGTCGCCCGGGGCAAAAATAGCGCGATGGGCCGGCTCGTGGATCAGCTGTCGTTTTTCCCGTACTTCATTCCCGGCATTTCCCTGGCAGCGATTTATATCACGATGTTCGCGAAGCCCGTGCTGTTCATCCCCGCCCTGTACGGTACGATTACGATCATTATTCTGATCACGGTGGTCAAGGAGCTTCCATTTACAGTCAAAGCGGGCGGCGCCTCGCTGATGCAGATCGGAAACGAGCTGGAGGAAGCCGCCGTTCTCGGCGGAGCGTCCTGGTTTACACGGTTCCGGCGCCTGCTGCTGCCGCTGAGCCGCAAAAGCCTGCTGTCCGCGTTCATCCTCGTCTTCATCGGGGCGATGAAAGAGATGGAGCTGATCATCATGCTCGTCACGCCGCGGACGGAGACGCTGACCACGCTCACCTTTTATTATGTGGAAAAGGGGTATGAGCAGCTGACCAACGTGGTGCTGATGATCATTATCGCGATCGTGGTCACGGTGTACCTGCTGGCCGTGAAGTTCGGGAAGGCCGATTTGACGAAAGGAATAGGGGGTCAGTAATGTGAGTGCGATTCAACTGAAGCAGATTCATGTGAACGTCCAGAACAAGCATATTTTAAAAGGCGTCGATCTGACGATCGAGGAGGGCGACTTCGTCACGCTGCTTGGCCCTTCCGGCTGCGGCAAAACAACGCTGCTCCGCACGATTGCCGGACTGCAGAAGCTGAATGAGGGAACGATCGTCATTGCCGGCAAAGAGGTTGCAAACGGCAGCATGTCCTTTCATATGGACCCGGCGAAGCGGGGCGTAAGCCTGGTGTTTCAGAGCTATGCGCTGTGGCCGCATATGACGGTCTTTGACAATGTCGCCTTCGGCCTGCAGATCCGCAAGCTTGGGAAGCCGGAGATCCGGCAGCGCGTCATGGCTTCCCTGGACAAGATGCGGATTCCCGAGCTGGCGGACCGTTATCCCGGCGAGCTGTCCGGAGGCCAGCAGCAGCGGGTGGCAATCGCCCGCGCCATTGTAACGTCGCCGGAGATTCTGCTGCTGGATGAGCCGCTGTCCAATCTCGACGCCAAACTGCGGACCGAGATGCGCGCCGAGCTCAAACGGCTGCACGGCGAGCTGGGCACGACGATCGTCTACGTTACGCATGACCAGCAGGAAGCCATGACGATGTCGACGAAGGTTGCCGTCTTTTTCGGCGGCGAGCTGGTTCAGGTGGATACGCCGCGAGAGCTGTACCGTCATCCGAAGACGCTGCAGGTGGCGGAATTCATGGGCAGCGGAGACCACAAATTGAACCGGGTGGAAGGAATTTGCCGCAGCAGCGGGAATGAATGTTATATACGCACTCCGCTGGGAGATTTCCGGGTGGCGGAAGGAGATGGCGACCCGGATCGCGGCGTGGTGATGACGCTGAAGCCGGAGGACATCGTGCTGCATGAGAAACGCAAGGAGGGCCTGATCCCGGTAAAAGTGAAGGACGTGCATCCATCGGGCGCCGAGTCGCTGATCCGGATCGATTATGGAGACGTTCAGCTGACCGCCCGTATTCTGGGTGATCCGGAGTTTGAGCCGGGGCAGCTTCTATATGCGGAAATCCGCGAGGACCGCATCAATATGTATGACAAGCAGACAGGCTGCCGTTTGGAGCCCGTTACATTTCATATCAAACCTGCAATGGAGGAACTACACCGATGAAAATTGACTTTCACTTTCATGTTAAACTGTCCAAAAAAACCGATTTCTCGATGGAGCATTTCAACGAAATGCTGGATGAGGCCAGAGACCAAGGGCTGCAGGCCATTACGCTGACCGAGCATTTCAATACGCGCCGTTTCGACGAAGTGTACGGCACGCTGGATCAGATGCTGCCCTGCAACAATCATTATTACGATCGCGGCGGATTTAAAATATTTACGGGCATGGAAGTGGACGTGGCGGAAGGCGGGCATATTCTCGTCAGCGGACCTAAAGACCGTCTGCTCGAGATCCGTGCCCTGCTCGAGAATCACACGACAGCGGATACCTTTATCGGCCTTAAGGAGCTGTTCGAGCTGTGCGAGCCGCGGGGCATGATGGTGATCGGCGGGCACCCGTTCCGTGAGTCCAACCATCTGTACCATGTGGATCCGGAGCTGCTGAGCCGTTTCGACGCTTTCGACCTGAACGGAAAAGACCTTCACGAAATCGGCATTCAGGAAAATATCGCTCTGGTGCTGCCGCTGGGCGCGAAGCTGGGCGTTCCGGTCGTGGCCGGCAGCGATGCCCATCAGATGTTCCAGGTGGGATGCGTGTACAACGAGCTGCCCGGAGATTATGGGACGGTGGCCGAGCTGAAAGCCGCCATTCAGTCCGGCGCATGCCGAAGATTCATCTCCCCGAGCCTGCATCTGCAGGTACGCGCGGCTGGCGCGGTGAAGAAGCTGCTCAAGAAAAAGGTTGAGGTGGATGCGGTATAAGCATCTCAATGCCTTCGCAATTTCAATTCAGGCATCGCTGCGCAGAAGAGGAGGAGGCGCCATGGAACTGACATTTGAGAACCGGAAATTAACCCGCGGACATCAGCGGATCGCCGATTACATCTCCAAACACATGGAGGATATCCCGTTTATGGTGGAGGAGGACATCGCCTCCGCATGTGACGTCAGCATCTCAACGGTATCGCGGTTTTGGGCCGAGGTGAATTGCAAAAATCTGAAGGAATTCAAGCAGAAGGTGAAGGATGAGATGCTGCTCTCCCCGTCGCAAAAGCTGCAGTCGGCTTTTTCCAAAATGAATGAGGAAGACGCCGCCGCGAGCCTTTGGGTCGGAGCCGATTATTTGCAGCAGACGGCAGACCGGCTCGCCCAGGAGGCTTTTGACCAAGCGGCGAGGCTGCTGCGGGAGGCAGGCACGGTCTATGTGTACGGGCCGGGATCGGCAGAAAGCCTGGTCGCGCTCGCCGATTTCAGACTGTCCCGGTTTGGCATGCGGGTGACGCGTCTTGACCGGGGCGGACATGAGCTGTTCAACCGTCTGGTGCATGTGCAGCCGCAGGATGTGGTCCTGATCTTCGGTTTTGTATCCGAGTCGCCGGAGCTGGCGGTGCTGCTGGATGACGCGAAGGAGCGGGGATACCGCACGCTGCTGGTCACGGACCTGTTGGTCAGCCCGATGCTGGATAAGGCGACGGTGACGCTCTATACCGCGCGCGGACAGCTGTGGGAATTCCATTCCATGGTGGCACCCGTCGCGCTGCTTGAGACGCTGATCGTAGCGGTGGGCAAGCAGATGGAGGAGCAGGCGGTGGCGGGAAGCGAAGCGCTGCATCAGCTGCGGAAAAGATACCATAAGCTGCTGCCGAAGCGTATATGAAGGTTAGGAAGGGCTGCCCTGGGGCAGCCCTTTTCGGTTTAACAAGCTTGACCAGGTTACCAAGATTCCGCACGCCGCTATAAAAGAACCGACGACGATGCCGGGGAAGCCTCCGAATTTTATCATGTCCAGATAGGCGTCGCCGGGTTCCGAATCTCTCGAATCATCGCGCTGCTCCCCTCTATTTTGCAGCATTCTGCGCGTAACAAAAAACTATACCTAAATTTTACCATCAAAGGGAGCGGGAAATATGGGATAATGATTTTTAGAAGATATGAGAAGTATGGGAGGAGAAACCGAATTTTGTCTCAATATACGATACGTCCATTGCGCAAGGAAGATTATCCGGCCGTCGCATCGCTGCTGAGCTTGATCTGGTCGCTGCCGACGACGGGCGAGCAATTGCGGGCCGAAGAAGAGAGCATCCCGCCGGGGCAGCTGCATTATGGCGAAGACGGCCAATTAATGGGCTGGGACCGGCCGAAGTGGGTGGCTGTGAACGAGCGGGACGAGGTCGCCGGTTATGCGATCGCCTGGCGCGCGCCCTGGAATGAACCCGGCAGCTTGAACGTCACCTTGGTCGTTCATCCGGACGATCGCGGATGCGGAGCCGGCAGGGCTTTGGCCCGTGAGATGAGGGGCTGGGCTCATGAAGTCAAAGCCTCCCGCCTCGTGTGCTTCATTAAGGAGGATGATCAAGCTTCCCTGGAGTTTGCAGAGCGGCGAGGATATGCCCGGGAGCGGCATACCTTCGAATCGGTGCTTGATCTGGCGTCATACCGCAACGACGCCTTGTTCCAGTGCATCGAAACGGCAGAGCGGTCCGGGATCCGGTTTGTTACCTTAGCGGATGAACCCGGGGAAGAAAACGAACGGAAGCTTCACGAGCTGTACCGGATCACGCATCAGGATATTCCCGGATACAACGAAGACTTCCCCTGGTTCGAGGAATGGCGGAAATGGAACCTTGAGATCCCGGGTGTGCGTGCGGAGTTCGTTCATATCGCCAAGGCAGGCGAGCGCTATGTCGGCGTGGCGACTCTGCAGCAAAATGAGCTTTCCGGCGAAGATATGTACCATCAATATACCGGCGTGCTGCCGGAGTGCCGCGGACAACGACTCGGTCTGGCGCTGAAGCTCCAAGCCGTCAGGACGGCGCTCGCATACGGCGCGACTTCGCTGCGGACCCATAATGATTCCATGAACGCCCCCATGCTCCGGATTAACCGCGATCAGCTCGGCTTCCAAGCCGCTCCGGGAAATTACAAAATGGTTAGCCGTCTACGGTAACCCCAATAAATGAGAACGTACGACCACATTCCCGCGGTCGTACGTTTTTTGGTTCCTTGGTCGAGGAAACGTGGTAAGTTGAATATGAAGGGAAAGGAGGACCGCGGATGGACAAGGAATGCAGGCATACCGAGCTGGCGACGTTCGCCGGCGGATGTTTTTGGTGTATGGTGAAGCCGTTTGATGAGCTTCCCGGCATCCGGTCGATCGTGTCCGGCTATACGGGCGGCCGCACGGAGAACCCGACCTACGAAGAGGTAGGAACGGAAACGACGGGGCATCTCGAAGCGGTGCAGATCAGCTTTGAGCCCGAGGTGTTTCCGTATGCGCGGCTGCTGGAGCTGTATTGGCAGCTGATCGACCCGACCGATGCAGGCGGGCAGTTCATGGACCGCGGGACATCTTACGGGACGGCAATTTTCGTGCACAGCGCCGGGCAGCGGGAGCAGGCGGAAGCCTCGAAGCGCGCGCTGCAGGCCAGCGGCCGGTTCAAACGCAAAATCGTGACCGAAATCCGGGACGCGGGGCCGTTTTATCCGGCGGAAGCCGTCCACCAGCATTATTATAAGTCCCATCGTTACCGCTACAACCAGTATTATGAAGGCTCGGGACGTCCCCGTTTTGCAGAGCGATATTGGCACTCGGAACAGGATAAGGAAGCGCTGTGGCGCCGCCTGACCCGTCTGCAGTATGAAGTGACGCAGAACGGAGTAGACGAACCCCCATACGACAACGAATACTGGAATCAGCTCGAGAGGGTAGCACCAGGAATCACCTTACCAGTAGACGAACCCCCATACGACAACGAATACTGGAATCATGCGAGCGAGGGCATCTATGTGGATATCCTGAGCGGAGATCCGCTGTTCAGCTCTCGGGACCGGTTCGACGCCGGTACGGGAATGCTCGCTTTTACACAGCCGATCCATGAAGGATTTATCGAGAGAAGAGCGGATCTTCGCAGTGGAAAAGCGCGCACGGCCCTATACGGCCGATTGTCCGGCGCATATTTGGGGCATGTATTCCATGACGGCCCGAAACCGGGAGTTTTGCATTACCAGGTGAACTCGGCAGCGGTGCGGTTCGTGCCGAAGGAGAAGGTGGAGCGCGAGAGGCTATGGGACGTATTTGACCTGTTTGATAAGGTATGATAAGTCCTAGTTTATTGAGTTTGTGGTATAATTTAGGTAGTTATTGTTTCGTACATTTTGGTGCGAATGTTAAGTGCACATAGAAAAGCAGGGAGATTCGCACCAATAAATATCCAATTAATTTGATTATTTTACATTAAAAGGGATGTCATTCTCTTTTTTGGAGTTGGTTTATTATAGTTTTAACCGTTTTTCTGGATGTTTATATGAGAAAACGGAGTCGCACCCTGCGTGGGTGCGTGGATTGAAAGCTTCATGCTGCTGCGACCATAGTCAGGATCAACCGTCGCACCCTGCGTGGGTGCGTGGATTGAAAGAATCGACACACACGCAAAAGGATTACCCCGTGTAGTCGCACCCTGCGTGGGTGCGTGGATTGAAAGTTAGGGCAGCAACCCGAATAAAATCCAAATTAAGTCGCACCCTGCGTGGGTGCGTGGATTGAAAGATAAAATGCCGCCCGGGCCGAACAGAGGGCGCGAGAGGTCGCACCCTGCGTGGGTGCGTGGATTGAAAGAAATCCACTCACGATCAATTCGAACACCGGCCGCGCCCTGTCGCACCCTGCGTGGGTGCGTGGATTGAAAGCCACTCCTTTAGATTGATGTGATGATGGATGTACGTCGCACCCTGCGTGGGTGCGTGGATTGAAAGACTCCCATCAGCATCGATCCGAAAATGGTGGACAGTCGCACCCTGCGTGGGTGCGTGGATTGAAAGGATACATCGACGGCCATGCTAGGTAAATGGGCAAAGTCGCACCCTGCGTGGGTGCGTGAATTGAAAGTGCTCGATCGGAAGTAGCGGGTCGTAGAAGTACAGTTGCCTCCTAGCGCAGTGGCCTTTTTAATTGTTGTCAAATCGTACAAATTTCACATTTTTTTGTTCTATATTGTGGATTTTTTGGAGGATATTGATTAACTATATCGAAATTATGATGGGTATATAGAACTATTCTTGCCTTTTAAGTATCAGAAGGGGGAGTTAGATGACCTATATCGCCCATATTCGCAAAAGTGACGATAAACAGCAGACTGTCGAAGAGCATCTGCTGGGCGTAAAAGATCTAGCCGAAGAATTTGGTTATAGCCTAAATATTAAGCACATTACGGGACTGGCAGGTATTCTCCATGATATGGGAAAGTATTCGAATGCATTTAGGGAATACATCCTGGAGGCCGTCCGAAATCCTGATTCACCACCCAAGAGAGGAAGCGTGGATCACTCAACCGCTGGTGGACGCTTGCTTTATAACTTATTTCATACGAGCAAAATAGACCCGGCCAAGGGGATTTTAGCTGAAGTGGTCGGTAACGCAGTAATTTCTCATCATGCATATCTCCAAGATTTTTTGAATCCGGAGTTAGAGTCGGACTATTTGCGACGAGTACGGGACAAGGATTTAGATGAATTTGAAGTGAGCGAGCGTCTCTTCTTTAATCATGTGATAGGTGAAGAGGAATTCCATCGATATGTCGATCAAGCCGCAGCGGAGCTTGTTACCTTTCGAAATAAACCTTCAACGTTGAATAGTGAAGCTAAGATTATGTTTTTAACCAAGTTTGTGTTCAGCGCACTGATTGATGCGGATCGGACAAACACCAGGAGGTTTGAAGAGAACGGGATACAAGAACCTGAGGAGCCTGATAGACAAGATCTGTTCAACACCTATTACATCCGACTATTAGATGAAGTCAATGCGCTCACAGAACGAAGTACAAACCATTCTCTTATCAATGTACTTAGAAGCCGAATGTCTGAACAATGCGATGGATTTGCAGATAGACCCTCTGGCATATATACCTTATCTATCCCGACTGGCGGCGGCAAAACCTTGGCCAGTCTTAGGTATGCACTGAAACACGCTATAAATCATAACAAACAGCGTATTATTTACGTTCTGCCATACACGACCATTATTGAGCAGAATGCGGCGGAGGTGCGTCGGATTTTGCAGGATGAAGTTCATATCTTAGAACATCATTCGAATGTAATTGAGGACACGGATGATGATGAACGGATGGATGGTGTGTTGAATGTAAGGCAGAAGCTTAAGTTAGCAAAAGACAATTGGGAGTCGCGGATTATCTTCACAACGATGGTGCAGTTTTTGAATGTGTTTTATGCAAAAGGAAGCAGAAATATCCGAAGACTGCATCATTTAAGTGAATCCGTCATTATTTTCGATGAAGTTCAGAAGGTACCCGTCTCCTGTGTGTCTTTATTTAATGAAGCTTTAAACTTCTTATCTGCCTACGGTCAAAGTAGTATGGTGCTGTGTACAGCCACCCAACCTGCACTAGATTTTGTCGAACATAAGCTGAATATCAATCCAGACGCTGAGATGATTGATCAGTTGGATGAAGTCATTGCTGCATTTAAGAGGGTGGAAATTAGGGACCTGGCGACGGATAACTTATTCAATAATGATAGGCTTACAGATTTTGTGAATGAAAAAATGAAAGACACGAAAAGTGTCTTGGTCATATTAAACACGAAGACGGTTGTGAGAAAGCTATACGAGCAGTTAGTGCTAACTGTCGGAGATATACCGGTTTATCATTTAAGCACGTCTATGTGTGCGGCACACCGAAAAAGAAAGCTGGGCGAAATCAGACTGCATTTAAGTAATGGGGATCCCATTGTATGCGTAAGTACGCCACTAATTGAAGCGGGAGTTGATGTGAGCTTCGAATGCGTTATTCGCTCATTGGCGGGTCTGGATTCGATAGCGCAAGCAGCAGGGCGGTGCAACAGGCACGGGGAGCGTGAAGTTCAGCAGGTCTATGTTATTGATCATGAGGAAGAAAATCTAAACCATTTGAAGGAAGTGAAGTCAGGGAAGCAAATCTCGAAAAGGATTTTAATTGACCTGAAACGTAACTCGTCGAGTCATGGCGGAAATATATTATCGGTCAAAGCCATGGAGCGATACTTCCATGAGTTTTATACGGAACTTGCTTCAAGCTTAAATTATTCTATCCCCAAGCTGAGAGTTGAAATGACGTCATTATTAACTGCTAGTAAATCTGAAAATGATTATTATCAAGCATATTCTAGAAACAAAAGCCAAAGATTACCTCTGTTTATAGCCAACAGTTACCACACAGCCGCAGAGCATTTTCAAGTAATAGATCATATAGCGACGTCGGTCCTCGTACCTTACGGAGATGAGGGGAAAGAAATTATAGCTTCGTTGAATGGAGCCGAGCGCATTGAAGATTTCTCCAGGTTACTGAGAAGAGCACAGCAATATACGATTAACATATTTGATTATGAACTTCAGAAATTGTTAAAGAACGACGGAATTGAAAGAATTCTGGATGGACAGATTTTGGTTTTGAAAGAAGGAGCTTATAGTGAAGAGTTTGGACTAAACGACGAGAACGACAGTTGGCTGGGCATGAACTTATTTTAATAGATGCAATGAAAGGAGGTGAATCGATGAGAAATTCCATTGAGTTTGTGGTATACGGCGACTACGCACTCTTCACAGATCCTCTGACGAAGCTTGGCGGTGAGAAGTTGTCATATCAGGTGCCGACGTATCAGGCCATTAAAGGGGTTGTAGAAAGCATTTACTGGAAACCAACGCTTATATTTATCGTGGATGAAATTCGAGTGATAAATCCGATCCGCATGGAATCGAAGGGAGTACGTCCGATTGATTATGGCGGAGGAAATACGCTTGCCAACTACACATATTTAAAGGATGTGAAATACCAAGTCAGAGCTCACTTTGAATTCAATATGAATCGTCCAGATATGACATTTGACCGTAATGAACATAAGCACCATAACATTTTGAAACGATCTCTTGAGGCAGGAGGACGCAGAGACATTTTTTTAGGTACACGCGAATGCCAGGGGTATGTGGAACCTTGCAGATTTGGTGAAGGTGACGGGTTTTACGACGGTTATGGTGAAATTCATCTGGGGACTATGGTGCACGGGATCAACTACCCGGATGAAACCGGAAGAGATCAGATGGAAGTGCGCCTATGGAATCCTGTCATGAGAGACGGGGTCATTGTTTTTTTAAGGCCGGAGCAGTGCGGACAAGTGCGTAAAATTACGGATATGAAGCCGAAGCGTTTTGATGCGAACAATGTTGAATCGGCGGATGCATTGTTAGCCCAATGGGGAGAGGAGGTGAATCCATGAGTTGGCTTTTAAATCTATATGAAACCTATGAATCGAATTTGGATCGTGTCGGTAAGATCGAAAAAAAGAACAATGATCGTGAATATACTCTTCTTCCTATCTCGCATACGACTCAGAATGCGCATATTGAAGTTTCAATTACGGAAGATGGAGAATTCCACTCTGCTTTCGTCATTACCAATAAGGATGCTAGCACGCTGATCCCCAGCACAGAAAAGTCAGCAAGCCGTGCAGGAGCGGTAATCGCACCCTATCCGCTGCATGATAAATTGAGTTATGTAGCAGGGGACTTCAGAGAATACGGGGGCAAAATCAAAGAGGAAGAGCCCTTCAAGACTTACATACAAGAACTTCAGAACTGGGCGGAATCCCCCCATGCACATTCCAAAGTAAAAAGCATTTATCAATACTTGAGCAAAAGACAGTTAATTCATGATTTAGTTGCACATCACATTCTCTGTGTGGATGAGAACCAGCGTCTGATCGAAAAGTGGGACAAGAAATACGAAGCGTTATATTCGGAGAAACCTGCCATTTTTAGCGTGCTGGCTGGTGAACAAGACAGTGCTTTTATCCGTTTTAATGTGTACTCCCCTGAGCGTATGTTGACGAAAGTATGGAAAGACGCGGAAATGTATGATTCGTTTATTCACTTTTACCGGGAGCGTTTGAGCGATAAAGATCTTTGTTACGTTACCGGGAAAATGCTTCCGAGCACGGATAAACATGCGAATAAAATACGCAATCCGGCAGATAAGGCGAAGCTCATCTCAGCCAATGATACTTCAGGATTTACGTTTCGAGGACGATTTAAAGAGAGCAGGGACGCAGCCAGCATCAGTTATGACGTCTCCCAGAAGGCCCATAACGCATTAAAATGGCTAATTAATCGTCAAGGGAAAATTATCGATCAGCGGGTATTCCTCGTGTGGGGAAATGATGCAATTGACCTCCCCGATCCAACAGAAGATACCTTTTCTTTGGATCCTGAGATCGTTTCGGCTGATGTCATCATGTCCAATACCAATATGCCCTTAGCTATCGAGGTAGCTAAAGCATTGGACGGTTACAAAAACAAACTGGATCGGAGTTCCGCAGAGCATTTCAAATCAGAGGCCAATATATTGGTGCTGGATTCAGCCACAACGGGCCGAATGGCCGTGTTATACTTCCGAAACTTAAATAAGGAACTTTATCTGGATAGGCTCGCAAAATGGCATTCTACTTGCGCATGGCTTCACCGCTATCGTAAAAATGAGGATGGAGAATTCGTCCAGTTTTACGGTGCCCCAGCAACGAAAGATATTGCTTTCGCCGCATACGGGCCAAGAGCAAGCGATAAAATCGTCAAAGGGCTCATGGAACGCATGCTGCCGTGCATCATCGACGGTGCGGCAATTCCTCGAGATATTGTGAACAGTGTTTATCACCGTGCATCCAATCCTGTTTCCATGGAAAAGTGGGAGTGGGAGAAGACGCTTAGTATTGCCTGCGCTTTAATTAATCATAAGGAGGGGCTTCTAGTGGCATTAGATAAGGAGAATGAGAATCGTGACTACCTGTTCGGACGTTTACTTGCTGTGGCAGATGTATTGGAGAGGCAGGCACTGGGCCGTGATGAACAGCGCGCAACCAATGCTATTCGATATATGAACGCATATTCCAAGCATCCAGAGAGAACATGGAATACGATTCAACAGAACTTGCAGGCCTATCAAGCAAAGCTGGGAGCCAAAGCAATCTATTTATCCAAAATTATAGACGAAATTGGCTCAAAGTTTAAATCCGAGGATTTCAACAACAAGCCTTTATCCGGTAAATACCTGTTAGGATTCTACAGCCAACGCCATGAACTTTATCAAAAGAAAGATAAAACGGAAGATGCGGAATTCGCATCCCATTAAGAGGAGAGATAAAGATGAGCAGTTTAGATCATAAAATCGATTTTGCGGTTGTTTTGTCGGTCAACAATGCTAATCCTAATGGAGATCCGCTAAACGGCAACCGTCCGAGACAAAATTATGACGGCTATGGAGAAATATCCGATGTGGCGATCAAACGGAAAATCCGAAATCGGCTGCAGGATATGGGTGAAATCATTTTTGTGCAGTCGAATGACAGAAAGAATGATGACTATAACAGCTTAAGAGAGCGAGCCGATGGCAATGCTGAATTAAATCAAATTTTCAAGTCCAAAACAGCTTCAAGCGATGATTTTGCTCGTGTCGCCTGTATGCAATGGTTAGATGTTCGCAGCTTTGGCCAAGTTTTTGCTTTTAAAGGATCTGGAAGCGGAAGCGGTGTCTCGGTAGGTGTAAGAGGACCAGTATCTATTCATACGGCAAAAAGCGTAAACCCGATTGATATTACAAGCATGCAGATTACCAAGAGCGTGAATTCCGAGCCAGGTAAAGAACGGGGTTCCGATACCATGGGAATGAAGCACCGTGTTGATTTTGGGTTGTATGTTTTTTATGGCAGCATAAATACTCAGTTGGCGGAGAAAACCGGATTTACGAATGAAGATGCGGATAAAATCAAACAGGCCATAATAACTCTTTTTGAGAATGATGCGTCCTCGGCTAGACCCGAAGGAAGCATGGAAATCCATAAAGTATACTGGTGGACGCATTCCTCCAAATTGGGGCAATACTCTTCGGCCAAAGTTCACCGTTCACTATCTGTGAAACCACGGACAGACGAACCGAGGTCTTTCGAGGATTTCGTGATCGAAGTCACTGAACTGGACGGCTTGAAGGTCGATATGATCGATGGACGTTAATGAAGATGATCACTACCTTATGCTGTCCGGTATTCAACATTTTGAATTTTGTAAAAGACAGTGGGCATTAATTCACATTGAGCAACAATGGGAAGAAAATGTGAGGACCGTGGAAGGACAGCATCTTCACCGAAAGACTGACCAGCCTTTTATAAGGGAAAAGCGAGGGGATAGACTTATTGTACGAGCTATGCCTATCCAATCGAAAAACCTTCAAATTACGGGGGTCTGTGATGTGGTGGAATTTATTCAAAATGATGATGGCGTAGAAATCCATGGCGCAGAAGGCAAATATATACCTTATCCTGTGGAGTATAAGAGAGGCAAGCCCAAAGTTAATGATGCTGATGTTCTACAATTAGCAGCACAGGCTCTGTGTCTTGAAGAAATGATGTTGTGTAAGGTTGAAGTCGGATATTTATTTTACCACGAAATCAAACATCGGATTGAAGTGCAGCTAACTTCGAATATCAAAGATAAAGTGACTGCCGCTATTACTGAAATGCAGGACTATTATAAACGTAGGTATACGCCAAAAGTGAAAACAGGTTCATTTTGCCAAAGTTGTTCCCTTCATTCGATATGTTTACCGGAGGTCTTGAATAAGCGTATGGTTAGTAGTTACGTTGAGGGGAAAATGAGAGAATGAAAAAACTCCTAAATACATTGTTTATTACTCAACCAGACGTATATTTGTCGCTTGATGGAGATAACGTCGTCTTACTGAAAGATCAAGACAAATTGGGAAGGTTGCCCCTTCATAATTTGGAGTCCATCGTTGCTTTTGGTTACACAGGAGCTAGTCCGGCATTCATGGGGTATTGCGCCGAAAGAAATATTTCTATTGTTTTCATGACCATGAACGGTAGATTTTTAGCAAGAGTTGTCGGTGAAAGCAAAGGAAATGTCATCTTGCGAAAGAAGCAATGTCTTGTATCGGAAAGCGAGATCCTTTCTGCGAGAATTGCACGAAATTTCATCATTGGTAAAATATTCAACCATAAATGGATGCTGGAAAGAATGACGCGTGATTACCCGCTACGTATAAATGTAGAAGAATTTAAGGCTGTTTCCCAACATTTATCTTCACTTATGCTAATGATCCGGGAATGTGAGGATTTGGAACGGATCCGAGGTTTAGAAGGGCAGGCTGCGCTGGCTTACAATCAATTGTTTAACGATATGATCTTGCAGCAAAAAGAAGATTTTTATTTTCATGGGCGTTCTCGTAGGCCTCCATTGGATCGTGTAAATGCGATGCTCTCACTTGCTTATACTCTATTGGCAAATGATACCGCTTCTGCCTTGGAAGGCGTAGGCTTGGATGCTTATATTGGATTTCTACATCGAGATCGTCCTGGTCGTGCCTCCTTGGCACTGGATCTCATGGAGGAACTGCGAGGTGTCTTTGCCGATAAGTTTGTACTTTCTCTCATCAATAAAAAAATGATGAGCAGAGAAGATTTTATCCTCAAAGAAAACGGTGCAGTAATCATGACAGATGAAGGTAGAAAGAAGTTTCTTACGGCTTGGCAAAGCAAAAAACAAGAAAAAATCACTCACCCGTATCTGGGCGAGAAAATATCTTGGGGATTGGTTCCGCATGCGCAGGCTTTATTATTAGCAAGATACTTGCGCAATGATCTAGATGAATATCCTCCATTTCTTTGGAAGTAGGTGCGATCTATGCTGGTCTTAATTACGTATGATGTCAGTACGATGAGCAGTGAAGGACAGCGCAGACTCCGTAAAGTATCAAAAATTTGTCAAGATTATGGTCAACGTGTTCAGCATTCTGTTTTTGAATGCATTGTCGATGCTACCCAGTTTACAGTATTGAAAATGAAGCTCATGGATGTCATTGATCCAGAAGAGGATAGCCTTCGAATTTATCAGATGGGGAACAATTACAAAAATAAAGTTGAACATGTGGGTATTAAGCAATCTCTAGATTTGGAAGGGCCTCTTATTGTGTAGTGCGAATGTGAAGTGAACATGTTTTTCCAGGGCGATTCGCACCACGCAAATTCCATTTAACAATAAAAATCTCAAAAAAAGTAAATTTATTTGAGGCTAAAAATGTAATTATTGGATAATTAAGTTTAGATTAATGCTGATTGTGATGTTTTTTCCTTGAAAATCGGAGTCGCACCCTACGTGGGTGCGTGGATTGAAAGCTCGGGCTTGGGGTCAGTTCCACCCTCGGCCCCTTCGTCGCACCCTACGTGGGTGCGTGGATTGAAAGTGATGAAGAAGTGAACGGGAAAAAAGTATCGCAAGTGTCGCACCCTACGTGGGTGCGTGGATTGAAAGTTAACCCCTCAACACAAAATTCAACCATTGCAGTCGCACCCTACGTGGGTGCGTGGATTGAAAGTTGAATCCAATTACGGACTATCCGGTCTTAGTGTGTCGCACCCTACGTGGGTGCGTGGATTGAAAGTATGCAAGCAGCCCCGGATTCAATACATCAAATGTCGCACCCTACGTGGGTGCGTGGATTGAAAGTCGTGGGTTACAGCTGAGAACGGCTCCGATTACGGTCGCACCCTACGTGGGTGCGTGGATTGAAAGTTTGCAAACGGAAAGAGGCTAACAGTTCCTTATGGTCGCACCCTACGTGGGTGCGTGGATTGAAAGTGGGCTTATGCTGACGGCAATGAGCGTCTGAGCTGGTCGCACCCTACGTGGGTGCGTGGATTGAAAGTCCCTGAAGATATTGTCTTTTTAGAAGAGGAGGCAGTCGCACCCTACGTGGGTGCGTGGATTGAAAGATACCATGAGAAACAACGGCGAATACGAGCTATAGTCGCACCCTACGTGGGTGCGTGGATTGAAAGAAATAACATCATATGGGAGGAATTCAAATGTACGTCGCACCCTACGTGGGTGCGTGGATTGAAAGCAGCCGATGCCATCATAACAAACCCGCCGTTTAAGCGTCGCACCCTACGTGGGTGCGTGGATTGAAAGGCCATGACGGACAATACCCGCGAACAAAAGGAACGTCGCACCCTACGTGGGTGCGTGGATTGAAAGCCTGATCAGCCAAGACAAAAGGGTTTGGGAAGTTGTCGCACCCTACGTGGGTGCGTGGATTGAAAGATCAAGACTTAGACAGCCGATCCGTTAACACCAAGTCGCACCCTACGTGGGTGCGTGGATTGAAAGATTATTCTGGAATGAGACTTGGAACCAAATTCTGTCGCACCCTACGTGGGTGCGTGGATTGAAAGTCGATAAGAACCGTATCTCTCTCAAAGCGCTGAGTCGCACCCTACGTGGGTGCGTGGATTGAAAGAGTTCCTAAAGGAACTACAGAACGAACTAAACAGGTCGCACCCTACGTGGGTGCGTGGATTGAAAGTTGATCAGATGAAAGAAACCTTTAGACTTTTGAGTCGCACCCTACGTGGGTGCGTGGATTGAAAGAGGGAACGCTTATGCAGTTACGCTTAACCCTGCGCGTCGCACCCTACGTGGGTGCGTGGATTGAAAGTTGCCCGCCTATGGCTTATACGTTCGGTGGTATTGTCGCACCCTACGTGGGTGCGTGGATTGAAAGTAACAGCATTTATTAACTCGGAGATCGATAATCCTAGTCGCACCCTACGTGGGTGCGTGGATTGAAAGTCCGATCTTGGTGAATATCCGGTCCATGTCATCTAAAGTCGCACCCTACGTGGGTGCGTGGATTGAAAGGCAGTACGAACGAAATACGCAATTACACAGGATAGTCGCACCCTACGTGGGTGCGTGGATTGAAAGTCACTGTACCCTGCTGATATGGCAGCCTGTGTTGTCGCACCCTACGTGGGTGCGTGGATTGAAAGATCAACTTCCAGCCATTCGGCCTTATAAGGATAGTCGCACCCTACGTGGGTGCGTGGATTGAAAGTCTATTACTTCCCATGCTGCGGTTATGTCGGTTGCGTCGCACCCTACGTGGGTGCGTGGATTGAAAGTACGTTAACGGTCAGAGGCATTCGTTTTCAAGCGTCGCACCCTACGTGGGTGCGTGGATTGAAAGCAAGACGACGGTAGACGCGTTTAAGGCCATGGGAGTCGCACCCTACGTGGGTGCGTGGATTGAAAGCTATGTCGGACTGATCCAAGTCCTAATCGAAGTCCTGGTCGCACCCTACGTGGGTGCGTGGATTGAAAGAGGACTAGGTGAGGTAGGGAAATCAATACTATCCGTCGCACCCTACGTGGGTGCGTGGATTGAAAGAAATGGATCGTGATATTCATTTCTGGATATGGCGCAGTCGCACCCTACGTGGGTGCGTGGATTGAAAGAGGTCAAGAGCTTCGCGCTATGAAGTGGGATGAAGTCGCACCCTACGTGGGTGCGTGGATTGAAAGTTGCCTGTCTTGGATGGCGCGTGTGTTGACATCGTTGTCGCACCCTACGTGGGTGCGTGGATTGAAAGCGGAAGAGCGGTAAGGGTCATACCATCTCCGCTGAGGTCGCACCCTACGTGGGTGCGTGGATTGAAAGAGATTTCACGGGCTGCACATCATAACCAACAACGTCGCACCCTACGTGGGTGCGTGGATTGAAAGCGGCTTGATTGATTGATATTATTTGCCGCCGATGTCGCACCCTACGTGGGTGCGTGGATTGAAAGTTAAAGCAAGGATTTCACTTTGCCGCATGCCTGTTGGTCGCACCCTACGTGGGTGCGTGGATTGAAAGAAAGAAAGAGAATTGATGGTATCTGGGGGGCGTGTCGCACCCTACGTGGGTGCGTGGATTGAAAGCTCGAGTCTGCATAGAGAACAAAAATCGTAAAGGTCGCACCCTACGTGGGTGCGTGGATTGAAAGTTGATACAAAGGATGTGAATAATTGGCAATTAGGGTCGCACCCTACGTGGGTGCGTGGATTGAAAGATGCATGCCGTGTGACATGATCCTGCAGTACGCTGTCGCACCCTACGTGGGTGCGTGGATTGAAAGTAAAGGTGATGCAATGATGGAACTGGCAGAAGGGTCGCACCCTACGTGGGTGCGTGGATTGAAAGAAAGGTTGCGGCATGAAGGTAAAGTGCGAGGAGCTAGTCGCACCCTACGTGGGTGCGTGGATTGAAAGATGGTCGGAAAAGCCCTACGGTTTTTCATTCAGTGTCGCACCCTACGTGGGTGCGTGGATTGAAAGACGATAAGTGAAGTTGCCGTAACATTAGCGATTTTTGGTCGCACCCTACGTGGGTGCGTGGATTGAAAGCCGTATTCCGGGACCTGAAAAATCACCCCTTTTTTCATTCATGAGGATTGAAAAGGGGGCTTTTTGCGTTGTCTTCTCTCGTTATGTGGCACGGTCTCATTCCTCTGCAAAGTTTGGATTTTTGTAACAAAAAGGAATACAAGCCATCTCCATACACTAATTATTTTCTCGATCATATCCGATATGTTTTATGTAAACTATTTTCTGAAAATCCCTAGAGAGACAGGTGCATCTTGCCAAAAGGAGAGGAGACTATGTTTAAAAGGGTTGAAAACGAACTGGAGCTGGCGATGTTTAACGGAATCTGGACAACGGTCTGGCTGGAAAAAGGCTTCGAGCTTGAATTCTCCGATGAGATCCTGGAGAGATACGTGGTCGTGACGGATGAAGGGCATTATGTCGGATCGGCGGAAATCAAGCCATACTGCTTCGACAGCTCGATCAACGAGACCGCAGCCTTTGATCAGCATCCGGTCATTCGGCAGGCGGAAGGGGCTGTAGTAGAGATCGATAAGATGGCGGTTCTGAACACCTATCGGGGCCATTTTATTTCCGAGCTGCTCTCCGCAACGGTGGAATTCGCAGAAAGAAACAAGATAAAGTATTTCGTTACCTTAATGGAACCGGTGCTGCAGCGGGCGCTGCGCATTTCGTTTCAGGTGCCCATGGAGAAGATATCGAAAAAGGTCTTTTATAAAGGAGATTATGTCCTTCCGACCATCGTGAACGTCAAGGAGATCTACAGCCATAAGGACCGCTATTCCTGGCTCATGCTCCCCCGAACGGCGGCCCATTCAGGATCAGGGATCGGGTAGACCTAAGGAACCTACGGACACATCTCTATACATACTCTGCCGAAGGAGCAAGAAACAATGAGAATTGGAGAGCTTACCGAACTGGATAAACGGAATCGGCTGTTTGTCAAAATATTGTGGGTGATGCTGGCGCTTGGCGTCTTGACGGATCTGGCCATCGGCCTTGGCATGAACATGATCCTGCTGCTTGCCGTCTTTGGGCTTGTCACCTGCGGTACAGCTACGCTGATGACGTATCGGCGTATTTTAACTTCCTACATTAAGTATTTTGTTGCCTCTATTATTACGGTCATCGTTTTAATGCTGATTTTATCTGATCCCCACCCCATTATCAGCACATATTTTCTGATCTATGTCAATTTGGCCGTGATGACGCTGTATGCGGATTATAAGCCGATTATTTTCACAGGCATTCTTGGGGCGGGGGTGAGCACCTATTTGTACCTGACGCCGACGTACCGGGAGCAGTTATTTCCTGGGGAATCCCTCGTTTATTTGTATCTCTATTTGGCGTTTGCCACAGCAGCCCTTGCCTTTTCGGCCGGATTCAGCCAGCGTCTGCAACAGCAGGTTACGGCGAAGCAGCAGGAAACGCTTGAAGCGAAGAATACGGTGGATAACTTGCTTCAGCAGCTTAAATCCTCGGTGCTGGTGCTGAACGAATTTAATGAAAGCCAGCAGTCGGGCGTGCGCGGGGCCGGAGAAATTTCCAAAGAGGTGACGCAGAGCTTCACGGAAATGTCGGCATCGATCGAAAAGCAGACGGACAGCATTATGCATATTAACGAGAACGCACAAATCATGAATGACGCCGTCGGGCAGCTGCTTGAAGGGACGGGCCAGTTGCAGGATTATGCCGCAGACAACGCCAAGCTCACGGAGCGAAGCAGCACGCAGATTACCTTGTTATCCGGCGAGGTGCAAAGCGTGCATCAGATGATCGACCATACCGTGCGGATGATGCAGCTTCTGAATGAAGAGAATGAACGGGTGAGCTCCATCGTCATGGTCATCCGCGGTTTGGCGGAGCAGACGAATCTGCTCGCGCTCAATGCGGCGATCGAAGCGGCGCGGGCCGGAGAACACGGGCAGGGCTTCGCGGTCGTGTCCGGCGAGGTGCGAAAGCTGGCCGACAGCTCGAGCAAGGCCGCATCCGAGATCGGCGAGATCCTGTCGGGTATTCGTGAACAAATCAGTGCGGTCCATAACCAGGTCGTTCAGGGACAGACCGCCGTAGCGACCAGCAGCGAGGTATCGCTGGAAGTGATGCAGCTGATTCAGCGCATCCATGAAAACATGGAGCAGGTGAAGGAGCGTGCCGACCGCGTGGGCGGTTCCGCGGAGCATCTTCATACAAGGCAGCAGGATATCTCCGACAGCATGGCGCATATCGCGGCTGCAACGCAGCAGAACATGGCCTCGGTCGAGGAAATGCATGGCAGCATGAGCAGCCAGGACTCCAAAATTAGCGCGCTGGTTCAGGACTATGCCAAGCTGGATCGTCTGATATCGGACATGAAGCAGCTGGTATCCAAGCACTAGATTGGGTTGATATTATAAAATAAAAAAAGACATCCGGCAGATGAGGCTGGATGTCTTTTTTTGGGTAAAGATATAGAAAGAGCAGCATTTAAGGGCAGAAGCCATTTGAAGTTGACTCTTCCAACTGTATCTAATATGATTACAGTACAACATATTGTTACTATTCAAGTTACAGTTATACCAACTTTTAAAATAGGCGGTGGAATGATGATGACATTCGAAAAAAGCGATTGGGTCCAGGGCAAGACGGTGGACGGGGAGTTCATTCACGGATACATTGAAACGGTGGGAGCTCAGCAGGATCTGGTTCGAGTACGCATCGTTCAATCCGACAACAAGAAGACCATCGGCCGGGTGATTGCTCTGCATGGGGCTTGGTTAAAGCACCTGCCGGTGAACCCGCTTGATGATAAAAAGAACCTTGAGAGCCTGATTGACCTTGCCTTGGCAACCTCGGACAAAGCTTGGTTCGACGAGCTCACGGATCAGCTGAAGGCCTTGACGCAGGAAAAAGATAAAGCCAGAAACATCCGTTTCGGCAACATGCGGATCAACCGCTTGGGACTGTACGAGAACAAATAATGAAAAAGGCGAAGCACCGGGGGGGATTCCGGTGCTTCGCCTTTTTCATTAGCCATATAAATACGATTTGATGTCCTTACCCATATAAGCCTTCCATACGATGAGATTATAGGGATCTTCCCAGTCGATATGTTGCGGCTGCTCGAACATCCGGTGCAGCCGGTTATTATTGAAGATGATGGAGCCCTGCTGATCAAAGGCGACGCCGTCTACCCAGAGCATTCTGTCATCGGACACGAGCTTGGTGAAGGAACGGGTAACAGGTGAATAGCAGCCGATACCCTTTCCTTCGAGCATCGTGTACAGTACATTTCCTTGATTGTCGGCATGCATGCCGTCGGTTGTCGTGTCCTTGCTTCCCATGGCTTGAACGCTGCGGCGGATCGTTTCTTGAGGCGTAGAGAAATCCCTCAGCAGCGAGGTGTCGATGGAATAGAGATTGCGGCCGGTGACCTGGCAGTAGTATAGCGAGCCCCGGTCGGCAGACAAGGCGATACCGTCGGCTCCGATCTTGAGCGGTTTGTTGCGGTAAACAGGCTCCGTGTCGATCTCAAAACGGAACTTCGGAAAATCCTGCGTGCTTTCGTGGCGGTCCAGCACGCGGCGGAATTCTCCGGTCCTCATGTTAAACACAATGATTCCCCCGTCCAACGGATGGTCTGGCCAGCCGCAGCCTGAATCGGTTATATATACGTACCCGTTGCGATTATCGACAACCAGGTCATTCAGGAACGAAGTGCGGTATGGAGCGATGGAGTCCGGGATGACGATGGAGGCAATCAATCGCTGCGTATTCAAATCCCAGACGATCATTTTTTGCGAGCCCTCGGGAGAAGGGGCGTAGGCGATTTTCCCTTGGTCAAGCAGCCACATTCGGTTGTGCTCGTCAATCTCATAACCCAAAACGGATTGCAGCATCCGCACATCCCCGGCACGGTTCCACTCCCAGCTGGGGAACGCTTCCAGAACCGGCTTCCCGTCCGCCATGACGATTCGGTTCATCGTGGAGGGCACGCCCTCCGCCCAGCGCGGAACGGATACGTAAACCGTACCCTGCCGGTCGACCTTGACCCCGGCGGGCATGCAGGTTTTCCAATATTGATGCTCCTCGAACGCCTGCTTCATGGCAGGATTCGGGAAATTCCAGTCCAGGTGCTTCCAATGAAACATAATTCGGTAAGGAATGGACATGCCTCTGACCTCCTGAAATGTTGATTATAGAGGATACGCTGACGTTTTATTTTGCTTCTCTTTGAATTTCATGATCATGCAGGAGAAGCAGTCACTCTTTTTTTAGTGCGATGTATAAGTTATATGCCCGGGGTTTGAACGGCCATTCTTACTTCCTTGAAGGTAGCGGGGAAATATTCCGCTTCTTTTTTGGTATGAAAATGTGGTATCGTTATGTGTTATGAAAAAAAGGACGGTTTAAAGGAGATCACATGACATTTAATGATTTGAAGATTGACCCTGCGATTCTGAAAGCACTAGCGAAAGAAAAATATGCGAAGCCGACGCCGATCCAGGAGCAATCGATTCCGGCTGTGCTTGCGGGCCGGGATTTACTGGGCTGCGCACAAACGGGAACGGGGAAGACGGCCGCATTCGCCGTACCCACGATTCAGCTGTTGAGCCAGCAGCCCCATAAACCAGGTACGACACGCCGCATACGTTCATTGATTTTGACGCCGACGAGAGAGCTTGCGCTCCAGATCGATGAAAATATGAAAGCTTACAGTCAGTTCACGGATATCCGCTGCTCCGCGATTGTCGGCGGCGTTTCCCAAAGAGTACAGGAGCGCGCGCTTCAGCAAGGTGCAGACGTTATTATTGCAACACCGGGCCGCCTGATCGACCTCATCAATCAAAAGCGCATCGATCTGCAGCATGTTCAAATTCTGGTGCTGGATGAAGCGGACCGGATGCTGGACATGGGCTTCATTCATGACGTCAAGCGGATCATCGCCAAGATGCCGGTGAAGAAGCAAACCTTGTTCTTCTCGGCGACCATGCCTCCGGAGATATCCAAATTGGTGAAAACCCTTCTGGTCGATCCGGTCAAAGTGGAGATTACCCCGGTGTCTTCCACAGCGGATCGGATTAAGCAGTCGGTTTATTTGCTGGCATCGGGAAACAAGCAGAAGCAGTTGAATGAATTGATGAAGGATACCTCGATCGTATCCGCACTGGTGTTTACGCGGACGAAGCGCGGCGCCGACCGGGTGGTCAGGGATTTGAAAAAGGTGAACGTCACTGCCCAGGCCATTCATGGCAATAAATCGCAGACGGACCGGCAGATTGCCTTGAAAAATTTCAAAAACGGGGTTACGCGTGTGCTGGTTGCGACGGATATCGCCGCCAGGGGGATTGATATCGATGAGCTGTCCCATGTCATCAACTTTAACCTGCCTAATATTCCCGAAACTTACGTTCACCGGATCGGCCGGACGGGAAGAGCGGGACTGAGCGGAACAGCGATTTCCTTCTGCGAAGTTGATGAGCTTCCATTCCTGAAGGATATCGAGAAGCTGATCGGTAAGAGCATTCCAGAGGTTAAGGGACATGACTATCCGATGCCGAGATCCTCGATGGCCGCCAAAGCGCATCAGTCCGATAAATCGGCAGCGGCGCGTTCCGGCAAACCGAAGGCAAACACGGCCCGTAAGCCCAAGGATCATGAGCCTCGTCATTCGAAGGAAGCTTCCAATCGCAACTCCAAGGGGACTCCAGCGAAAAATACGAAGGAGAATCCTTACCGTAAGCCGCAGGAAGGCCCGGGACGCAAGTCCAAAACGAACCCGAACCGCAAGCCGAAATCCGAGTGGTTCCAAAAAGGAAGCAAAACAGGAAGCTCCAACGCCTAAAACATGATATCTGGATGTGGGTTTTGAAATAGGACGATACAACAAAACAGGCTATCTGCATATGCAGACAGCCTGTTTTTTTAGATATCAGAAAGTAAAGTATGTTATTTTTCAGCAATAATCATGAAGCGCTTGGCATGGGTCCGGATGCCTTGATCCGTTTGGTGTTCCTCTATAAACCGGTTCAGGATATGAAAATCCGCTTCGTCATGGCCGAAATTCGGTACAATGGGCGTATATTTTAACAGAAAGATGAGATCTTCAGCCGTATGGTAGTATTCGGTGGCATCGTACTCAAAGGTTTGAATCCGGGCAAACCCCGCAGCCTTTAATTCGGCAGCATACCGGTTTTTTAGAGCGCCGGGTTCGTTATTCCATGCCTGACCTCTTCCAAAGGCTTGTTTGAGGTTGTTTTTATCGCCTTCGCTAACCTGCTGGGTAAGAAAAACGCCATTCTTCGTTAATACTCTTGCCGCTTCCTTGGCATAAAACTCTGAATGCCTGCAGGTTACGACGTTGAAAAACGCGTCCGGGAAATGAAGCTGCGCCGCATCCATGTGCAGGAAGCGCACATTAGACCTGCCGGAGCTGCCGAGGTTGTGAGCCGCTGTCTCCAGCATGCCTTCGGATTGGTCAATGCCGACCAAAAGCAGAGCGGAATCCGCAAGGGCTAACAATGCCTCGCCACCGCCTGTACCGATATCGAGCAGAACATCCGCAGGGCGGCACCATGATTTCACCTGATCGGAAAAATTCCATGCCGCGCCTTCCACAGTCACACGCAGTGTGCTGAAGTCCCAGCCGTTCAATCGGCCGACTTTATTATAAAAATGTTGGTATTCTTTCGGGTTCATCGTATATTTCCACCTTTCAAATCAGGGCTCCGCCCGTTCAAAGTAATAATCCGTTTACGATCAGAGGGCAGACTTCGCCCCTGACAGCTGGTACGCGTTTGGATCCAGCCCGATCGCTATTTACTTCGAACGTTACGGAAAAACATCCGGCTCACCTCATTTGAAAGAATATACTCATCATATTTGATCCATGTTGTCTAATCAATGGCTGAATTTGTAATATTATGGATTGTTTATCTTTCCTGTTTTTGCTATCATTTTTATAGCAAAATGATAGAATCGATGAATTGAGGTCGGATGGATGAATCGTAAAATGATTATAACGACGGCAGCTTCTCTGGTCATTGGCGTTGCCGCCGGAACGGGCTTTATGATGAACGATCAAGCTTACAGCTCGGTCAAACAGGCCGTGGGCGGAGGCACGAGCAATGCCGTCGGACAGATTGATCTTAGCGGTATGGATCTTGAAACGGCGCTTCAGGCCGTTCAAGAACAACGTGCGAGTCAATTGGACAAGCAGCTGAATCAACAAATCAACGATGTTCAGAAGAGAAATGAACAGATTGCAGGAATAAGCGATCTGCTCTCCAACGTGAATAATGCAAGAGCTCAGGCGAGTACGGACGGACAATATACACTCCCGAGCGATGTCAGCAGCAAACTGTCTGAGCAGGGTCTTGGGGATGGATCCAAGGCAAGCTATACGAAGGATGAGCTGGACAAGATCAGCCAGGATCTGAAAGGGAAAATCGACTCCTTATCGAACAGCCAACAGATCGACATGCTGCGCCTTCAGTCGTTGTCCGACAAACGCAATGAAGCTTTTGATACGATGACGAATTTTATCAAAAAAATGCAGGACTCAAGAAGCAGCATTATCGGCAATATGAGATAGTCAGTACCAAATGAAGATGAAAGAGAGGAATCTGCCGTACGGCGGATTCTTTTCGTGTATGGAGAGATGGAAATGACAATGATGGCGGTAGATTTTTTGCGGAGTCACCCGCTTTTTCGCGGCGTACCCGTTCCCGAGCTGGAAGGGGCAGCTAGGTCAATGCATGAAGAGAGCTTCCACGACGGAGACAGCCTGATTGTTGAGGGCAGCTACGGCAATTCCTGTTATTTCATTATGGGCGGACAGGTGCAGGTCGTATCGCGGAATTTGGTGGGGCAATCCGTCACGCTCGATGTGCTCGGCGAAGGAGAGCTGATCGGTGAAGTCGCCCTGTTTTTGGAGGAGAAAAGAACCTCCGGCGTTCAGGCCATCGGCGAAGTGAAGGCGCTCCGGCTGGAGCAGAATGCCTTCAGCCGGCTTGCCGCCGCAAGCCCGATGTTTCATGAAAGCTTGTCCTTCTCGGCGCGCATTCGTACGATGCATGCGATGCTCAGCAAGGCAACCATCTGGGCGGCGATCCCGAACGCAGAGCTGCGCGGGCTGGCGGAAGTGACGGTAAGACGGAAGGTTTATAAAGGCGATGCGATCGTAGCGGAAGGTGTCATGGCTGACAAGTTCTACATGATCGCCGAGGGCCGTTTCGAGGTCCGCTCGGGGCGCCGTAAAAAAGCGGTATATGAAGCCGGGGATTATTTTGGCGAGATGGACTTGTTAACGGGCGAAGCGCATACGGGAACCGTGACGGCGCTGGAGAACGGAGAACTGATGGTGATGGGGCGTGACGAGTTTCATTTCGTCCTTCAGCAGTATGAGCCGGTCAGACGGCAGTTTCATGAGGTGCTGCGTATCCGCCGGCCGGATCTGCTCACCGAGACCGTGAAAGCCAAGCTGCATTTTACCGAGGACGCGGGTGAGCATGAAGCGGTGTCCCAAGAACGACCGGCTGCATCCATTCCTGCGCCATCCACCGTCAAAAAGGAACGCTGGATGGACATCTTACTCATCCTTGGCGGCATTTTCATCGTGTTCACGATTTTGGCCGCGTGGCTGAAGCAGCCGGTTTGGATTTATGCGGCGCTGCTGTCCGGAGGGTTCGTGGGTCCGGTCTCATTCGTCGCTTATATGCGAGGCTCGCAGCTGCTGGGATTCCGGCTGTGGAGGCTGGCGGCGGTCTTTGCCGCGTCGGCCGTCGTTGCGCTGCCCATTGCCTGGCTGCTCGAGCATGAGTGGCTGGATATTACCGGCATGCAAGCCAATCCGTCCGGGCATGTCCAGGCAGCCATGTGGATTGCCGTCATTGAAGAAATCGCGAAGCTGCTGGTGTGCCTGTTCTTCCTGCGCAGCCGCAAGCAGCGGTTCCTGATGGACGCGATCGTCTTCGGCGCCGCCGCGGGCATGGGCTTCGCGGCCATCGAGAGCATCATGTACGGCTTGACCTACCTGCAGAATCATGCCACTTCCGGCATGCTGGCCGTGTTATGGGTGCGTGCCCTGATCTCGCCGTTCGGTCACGGGACATGGACGGCGATCGCATCCGCAGGCATATGGTACGGATTGGGACGCAGCGGATATGCAGGCAGCGCTCGCGGAACGCAGGCGAAAAGGATGCTGTCGATGATCACGCTGCTTGCGGCGAGCATTTTGCTGCATGCGCTGTGGGATTACCAGTACACGAGCGGTACCGTCAAGCTGATCGGCATGCTGGTCGTGGCCGTTGCCGGTATCGCGCTGCTGTTTATGCTGATCCGCCGGGGCTCCCGGGATGAGCAGTATATGCTGCACGCCGTGAATCCCGAGCAGCAGCTGGAGGAGCGGCTGATAGCAGCCGTCGGCAAGGAGCAAGACAAGGCGGGAGCGCAGGCGCTGATCTGCGATGCATGTAAGACCGTCGCGCCCGCGGGCTCCAGGTATTGCGCCCGCTGCGGCCAAGCGCTGAAGTTATAGAAGAATGTGAAAAGGGCCGTTCAGGAGTGATACCTGAACGGCCTTTTAGTTGTGATTATGTTTATGGAAGAGAAGCAGCAGTACCGGCCTATTGTAGCGGAGAGGCCAGACGATTGCGAACAAGCAAAGCGGTCGCCTTTGTCTTCGGATTCTCCCAGCGACAGGTGAGTTCAATAAGAATCCGAAGACAACAGCGATGGCAGCAACGACTGGCCGCGGAGCGCTCTCCGAGGCAGGCAGTAGCAATGTGCACTACATCAAGGAGCTTCTATGGCGGTGCCCAGCGAAGCGATGACTAGAAAAAAGTTGGCATTCATCACCGTCACAGCGGAGAGGCCAGACGATTGCGAACAAGCGAAGCGGTCCGGCAGCAACGACTGGCCGCGGAGCGCTCTTCGAGGCAGGTAGTAGCAGCGTCACTACAACAAGAAGTTACTATGATTGTCCCCCCGTGCATTCATTCGTATAATGTAAGTTGCAAGCTCTAGATTAGAGGACGAGTCTTAAGCCAATCTTAAAATTTGATAAAAAATGGTATTGTACAGACACCTGCGCATCACGAACAGGAGGAACACCTATGGGTCTTGAAATCGAACGGAAATTTTTGCTGCCGGCCTATCCGGCATCACTCATCGAGGCACAGGAGGTCCAAATTGAAAAAGAGCAGATGATCGAGCAGACCTATTTGGCTATTGCCGGAGATCAGGAGCTGAGGGTAAGAAAGATCAAGGATCTGGCGCAGGGGCAGACGGAGTACACGCATACCTTCAAAAGAGGGCACGGCATCGCCCGCGAGGAAGTGGAGTACGGCATTTCCGCGGAGCTCTATGGGCAGATGATCCAAACGCATCAGGCGATCCCCCTGATCAAAAAACGGACGACGGCACGCTTTGGCGGCACCCGTATCGAGATTGATGATTATGAGCAGATCAGCCTGCTTGTGCTGGAAGTGGAATTCGCATCGGTAGAGGAAGCCGAAAGCTTTGACCCTCCGGAATGGTTCGGCCGCGATATCAGCAGCGCCAAGGAATACAGCAATAAAAAGGTGTGGAAAGAGCTGCAGCAGCAGAAGCGGAGCTGATCAAGGACAGCAAGCGATCTGCGTTCGTCCGAAGTCATACGTAAGCTATTGCACAGGGCATCCGCTCAAGGTTGTATCCGAGCTTCCATAGACCGCCCAAAAGAACAAGCGCCCCGATTGACTCGGGGCGCTTGTTTGCGTCGATAGTACCTATGAAGGCGTGGGTGCCTTATCCCACCCCCATATGCCTGAACTTGCCGAGCCCGTTACTTCGTCAACATCACCGATTCCCGGAAGATCGGCTTCGTCTGAATATGCGTCACCTGATGCGGCTGCGACGGCTCCTGAATGCGGGACAGCAGCATATCGGCCGCCGTAATGCCCATTTCGTCGCTGAAAATATGCACGGTCGTCAGATGCGGCTCGACGATGCGCGATTCCGGGGCGTTATCGAAGCCGACGACGGCGATGTCCTCGGGAATGGAGACGTTTTTGTTCTTGAGCGATTTCATGACGTTGACCGCAATGAAGTCGTTGGCGCAGACGAAGGCCGCAGGCAGATCGGTGATTTGCGCCAGCCGTTTGTCCATCCAATCGGCTTCGGAGATGAATTCCTTGTCCGGATTTAAGATGCACTGGTCCAGATCGAGCGGCAGTCCCGCCTCGGTGAGGGCCCGGTTAAAGCCCGCCCAGCGCTCATTGAAGCTTTTGCAGTGATTGTAATCGCCGATAAATCCCAGGGAGCTGCAGCCGCTCTCGATCAATTTGCGGGTCATGAAATACGTGCTGTGCTCGTTTTCCATCAGCAGCAGATCTGCCTCCAGATCGGGGTAGAACATGTCGGCCGCGCAGTCGATGAAGATGGTGGGGAGCCCGAGGCTCGTGATTTTTTGCGTGTATTCCTTATCGAACAGCTCGATGCAGATGATACCGTCCACCTTGGACGTTTCGAAATTGTTGGGCAGCTGCTGGGCGCTTCGTTCGAAATCGCGCACGATGTGGATCGATAGATTATATCCTTCGGCGCTGATCCGTTTCTCGAGTCCGCTGATCAGCCGCGAGCCGAAGTGGGAGCTGCTGGGCATATTAGCCGTCAGTAGGGCGATGTTCCCCGGGTTTTTCGCTAACAGATTGTCGGTTTCCATATATGCAAATTGTTTATATTTAAGCTCGATCGCTTTTTTGATGACCTTGTTGCGGGTTTCGCTCGGAATGCTGTCACTGCCGTTCAGCGCCTTGGACGCCGTGTTTCGCGAAATGCCCAGCGCGTCGGCGATGTCTTGAATCGTTACTTTTTCCTTCATGTATGTCAGTTCACCTCTACGAATTATTCCACTCCAGCCGCATGTGCGTATGTCTCCCCGTTGTTTGCTGTCTTTTCTATTCTATGACAAATGTATAATAGTTTAGCCGAAATAGCAATGTTATTTTTACAAATGCACACATTAACTTTACATTTTTGATTGAATATATGATGTTTTTACGTTGCTTTGTTTACATGATGTAGTTTTAAGTGCCGTTTGCGTTGTTTTCCTGTCTAATTGAGTTATCATTTCGGGATTGCTTCCTAAATATTTACATTTATATCATTTTACCATTAATTATGAACAAAATTTTATTGTCAATTGCACAAATATTTATTTACAAAAGTTATTGACGAATGTTACATCCTTTGATAAATTGTAAAAGCGGCGGTAAACGTTAAGGGGAAATGAAAGCCTTTTCCGTCACGCGCATGCTCAACTTTCACGGTAAGAATGGAGGTTACGGTTTGGAAAACACAGTTAAAGTCGATCAACGGGCAGCGGTGCTTAAACGGAGGAGCTCGGCGGGGCGCATGCTCGATTTTCTGAAAAAGAACTACTTTTTGTACATCCTGCTCGCTCCGGCATTGATCCTGACCCTGATATTCAAATATGTCCCCATGTACGGCGCCATCATCGCTTTCAAGGATTTCAGCCCGATCCGGGGCATTATGGGAAGTCCGTGGGTGGGGCTGAAGCATTTCGAGAAGTTTTTGTACTCGCCCAATTTCGACGTTATTTTTATGAATACGCTTAAATTGAGCTTCCTGGGCCTTATCTTCAGCTTTCCGGTGCCGATCCTGCTGGCGCTGATGCTGAACCAGGTCCGGAAGACGGCGGTAAAAAAGAACGTCCAGCTCTTTTTGTATGCCCCGAACTTCATTTCGGTCGTCGTCATTGTCGGCATGCTGTTCATCTTTTTGTCGCCGACCGGACCGGTCAATCAGATCATGATGCATTTCACGGGCAAGCCGCTGATGTTCATGTCCGAGCCGGGGTATTTCCGCTGGATATACATTCTGTCGGATATTTGGCAGGGAGCGGGCTGGGCATCGATCATCTACGTTGCCGCGCTCGCCAATGTCGATCCGGAGCTGCATCATGCGGCAAGCCTGGATGGGGCGAATCTGCTGCAGCGGATCCGAAACATCGATCTTCCGACGATCCGGCCGATCATGGCAATCGTGTTCATCCTGGCGGCGGGAGGTATCATGTCCATCGGCTTCGAAAAGGCGTATCTGATGCAGACCTCGATGAACCTGCCCGCATCAGAAATCATTGCCACCTACGTGTACAAGGTCGGTTTGCAATCGGGGGATTACGCGTATTCCGCGGCGGTCGGATTGTTCAACTCCGTCATCAACGTCATTTTGCTGCTGACCGTGAACGTTATCGTCAAAAAACTGAACGAAGGCGAAGGTCTCTACTAGAAAGGAAGTGTATCCAAATATGGCTGTCAAGCATTCCGGGCTCGACCGTTTCCTGCTGGCGTTGAATGTTATTTTTCTCACGCTGGCTGTACTCATCGTTGTCGTGCCGCTCGTGTATATCGTGGTCGCTTCGTTCATGGACCCGACCGTGCTGCTGAACAAGGGGCTTTCCTTCCGGATCTCCGACTGGAGCCTTGAGGGGTACAGGAAGATTTTGTCTAACCCGGCGATGGTCCGCGGATTTTTCAACTCGGTGTTTTACTCCGCCGCCTTTGCGTTCGTAACCGTCGCGGTATCGGTGTGCGCAGGGTATGCGCTGTCGGAGGAACGGCTGGCGGGACGCGGGTTCTTCATGACGCTTTTCATCATCACGATGTTTTTCGGGGGCGGCCTGATTCCGACGTATTTGCTGGTCCGCAACCTCCACATGCTGAACACGGTGTGGGCGATTATCATTCCTGGCGCCGTCAACGTATGGAACATCATTTTGTCCAGAACGTTCTTCAAGGGCGTGCCCAAGGAGCTGAAGGAGGCTGCGAATGTCGACGGCGCTACGGATGCGGGGATCTTCGTGCGGATCGTCCTGCCTTTGTCCAAACCGATCATCTTCGTGCTGGCGCTGTATGCGTTCGTCGGGCAGTGGAACTCCTATTTCGACGCCATGATCTATTTGGAGGATGCGAAGCTCCATCCGCTGCAGCTCGTCCTGCGCTCCATCCTCATTCAAAACCAGGCCGCGCCGGGCATGATCAGCGATCAATTGGCCATGAACGAGCTGAAGCGCCTGTCGGAGATGATCAAATATTCGGCGATCGTCATCTCCAGTCTGCCGCTGCTCGTAATGTACCCGTTCTTCCAGAAATATTTCGAAAAAGGTGTGATGGTGGGTTCCCTGAAATAGGCCGCCCCCTGAACATACATAGCCATCATTCATTTTCTCGCAAGGCTGGTTTTTCGTTGCAATGAAGATCGTATAAATAATGGAGGTCATCGTGATGAAAAGATTACAGACAAAGAAAACCGCGGGCAAAGCCGTTTCGCTGTCCGCTCTGGCAGCGCTGCTGCTGCTCTCCGGCTGCGGAGGAGGCAAGACGGACGAGGTATCGAAGGACGGCAAATTAACCTTGAACTTCCTGACGCAAAGCTCGCCGCTGGCCCCGGCCGATCCGAACGACAAGCTGATCAATAAAAGGCTGGAAGAGAAAACGGGCGTCCACATCAAATGGACCAATTACACCAATGACGTTTTCGCGGAAAAGCGCAATCTGGCCATGGCGAGCGGAGACTTGCCCGATGCGGTGTTCGACGCAGGCTACGGCGACTATGATCTGTTGAAGCTGGCCAAAGACGGGGCGATCATTCCGCTGGATGACCTGATCGAGAAGAATATGCCGAATTTCAAAAAGGTGCTGGAGCAGGCTCCGGAATACAAGTCGATGATTACCGCCCCGGACGGCCATATTTACTCTTTTCCTTGGATCGAGGAGCTCGGTTCCGGCAAAGAGCGGATTCAAGCGGTGGACGATCTGCCGTGGATTAACGTCGAATGGCTGAAAAAGCTCGGACTTGAAATGCCGAAGACGACGGATGAGCTGAAAAAGGTGCTGATCGCCTTCAAGACGCAGGACCCGAACGGCAACGGCAAGGCGGACGAAATTCCGCTGTCCTTCATCAATAAGCCGGGCGGCGAGGATTTGGCGTTCCTGTACGCCTCCTTCGGCCTGGGCGAGAATTGGGACCATACGGTCGTGACCGACGACGGGAAGGTCGTATTCACGGCGTCCCAGGACGGCTACAAAGACGCGGTCAAATACATTCACGAGCTGTACCAAGAGGGATTGATCGACATCGAGTCCTTCCAGCAGGACTGGAACACGTATTTGGCCAAGGGCAAAGACGACCGCTACGGACTATACTTCACGTGGGATAAGGCGAACATTACCGGCAGCAACGACAAGTATGATCTGATGCCTCCGCTTGCGGGACCGAGCGGCGAAGTGAATGTGACCCGGACGAACGGCATCGGACTGGACCGCGGCCGTATGGTCATCACCAGCACCAACAAGCATCCCGAAGAAACGGCGAAATGGGCCGATCAGCTGTACGATCCGCTGCAATCCGTTCAGGACAACTGGGGCACTTACGGGGATGACAAACAGCAAAACATTTTCGAATTCGACGAAGCGAAAGGCATGCTGAAGCATCTGCCGCTTGAAGGAACAGCTCCGGTCGAGCTGCGGCAAAAAACGAGCATCGCCGGCCCGCTGGCAATTCTGAACAGCTATTACGGCAAGTATACTACAATGCCGGACGACGCGGCATGGCGCCTGAAGCTGCTGAAGGACGTGATGGTGCCGCATATGAAGGCGAAAAACAATTACCCGAACGTGTTCTTCTCCATCGATGAGCTCGACCGGCTTTCGACAATTCAAACGGATATGTTCGCTTACGTGGAACGAAAACGCACAGAATGGTATCAAAACGGGAAAATCGATCAGGAGTGGGATGCGTACCTGAAGGAGCTGAACCGCTTGGGGCTGCAGGAATGGCTCAAAATCAAGCAGTCGGGTTATGACCGCAACGCCCAATAAAGAGAATACGAAAACGGACCCGGCTGCGGACCGCCTATGTGCGCGAATCGCGGCCGGGTCCGTCCAATCCCCATATGAAGGAGTTTATCGAATGTCTGTACTGCTGCAAGATCAAAGACGGGGGACATATCACTTTTCCCCGCGGCACAACTGGATGAACGATCCGAACGGCATGGTTTATTTCAATGGAGAGTACCACCTGTTTTTTCAGCATCATCCGCAAGGAACCACCTGGGGACCGATGCACTGGGGACATGCGGTAAGCAGGGATCTGGTGGCCTGGGAGGAGCTTCCGATCGCGCTTGCGCCCGATGAGCACGGCACCATTTTTTCGGGCAGCGCCGTGGTCGACTGGAATGATACGACGGGCTTTTTCGGCGGAAAGCCGGGACTCGTGGCAATATTCACCCATCATTTAGATGTGCCCGGCGAGGAGCATCCGGTCCAAACCCAAAGTCTCGCATACAGCGCCGATCAAGGGAGAACCTGGACGAAATACGCAGGGAATCCGGTGCTTAGGCATGACTCGTACATCGATTTCCGCGATCCCAAAGTGTTCTGGCATGAGCCGATGTCGCAATGGGTCATGATCCTGGCTTGCGGCCAATCCGTCAGCCTGTACCGTTCCCCGGATCTTAAAGTCTGGACGCTTGCGAGCGAGTTCGGCGAGGGCATCGGTTTTCACGGGGGCGTCTGGGAATGCCCGGATTTGTTCCCGCTGCCCGTCGAAGGAGAACCGGGCAGCCGCAAATGGGTGATGCTGGTGAGCATCGGCGATGCCCCGGATTATGAGGAAGGTTCAAGAACCCAGTATTTCACGGGGGACTTTGACGGTGAACGTTTCATGCCGGATGCGTGCTCGCAAAGCCAGGTCCGGTGGCTGGATTACGGCCGCGACAATTATGCGGGCGTCAGCTGGTCGGACGTTCCTGCGGCGGACGGAAGACGACTCTTCATCGGCTGGATGAGCAACTGGAAATATGCGAATCAGACGCCTACCGGCGGCTGGAGGGGAGCGACGACGATCGCCAGGGAACTGCGGCTTAAGCAGGTGAACGGCGAGGCGATGTTAACCCAGCAGCCCGTGCGGGAGCTCGAAGCGTACCGTAAGCCGGTTATGACGCTGCGGGATGCGGAGGCTCAGGACATTTCCGGCCGGTTGGCGGATCTTCAACTGGACGGATTTGAGATTCATGCCCGTGCCGCGCTCACGGAATCGCTTGGTTCTTTCGCCTTCAAGGTCAGAGTCGGAGCGGGGCAGGAGACGGTTGTAGGCTATAACGCCGAAACGGGGGAGGTATACGTGGATCGCAGCCGGTCCGGCGCCATTGATTTTCACCCGGCGTTTGCAGGCAAGCACGCGGCATCGCTCCGAGATGGAGGGGATGCCCTGGACCTGCGGATTTTCGTTGACAAGTCCTCCGTCGAAGTGTTCGTCAATGGCGGCGAGATCGTGTTGACGGAATTGATATATCCCCATCCTGGCGCGGAGGGCTTGGAACTGCATACGGATGACAAACGCCTGGCGTTTGATATGTTCGACTTGTACGAGATAGCAGTTCCGGCGAGGGACAAAGAATACCGAACAGAATAAATGATGAGGGATCGCTTAGCCGATGTTGGCGAGGGATTCTGAAAACGAAATAAATGACGACAGGAGCATCGACACATGCGGATCGGAGCCATAGAGGCAGGCGGTACCAAATTCGTCTGCGGGGTTGGGAACGAATCGGGCTTGATGGAGGACAGCATCAGCTTTCCGACCGGGGATCCCGAGGGGACGATGCCCCAAGTGATATCCTATTTTGAAAAGAACCGGGTGGAAGCGATCGGCATCGGCTCCTTCGGACCCGTGGACCTCCGGAAGGAGAGCCCGACATACGGCTTTATAACGACCACGCCCAAGCCGGGATGGGCCCAGTACCCGTTTCTGGATACGCTGCGCCGCCATTTCGACGTGCCGTTCGGATGGGACACCGACGTCAACGCTGCGGCATTCGGCGAAGCAGCATGGGGAGCAGCCAAAGGGTTGGACAGCTGCGTCTATTATACGATCGGCACGGGCGTCGGCGTTGGCGTGTATGCCGGAGGACGGCTCGTTCACGGCCTGGTTCACCCGGAGGGAGGCCATGTGCCGGTGAAGCGCCATCCGGAGGATTCTTACCCGGGAGGATGCCCATACCATGGCGACTGTCTGGAAGGGATGGCCGCGGGCCCGGCTATCGAAGCGCGCTGGCAAGCCAAGGGACATCTGCTGCCGCCGGATCATCCGGCCTGGACAATCGCAGCGTATTATATCGCTCAGGCAGTCACCGGCGCGATTCTGATGCTGTCGCCGGAGAAGATGATCCTTGGCGGAGGCGTCATGCAGCAGCCGCAGCTGTTTCCGCTCATCCGCGACGCGGTGGCGCGGAATTTGAACGGCTACGTCCAGGCGGAGGAAATTACGGAGCGGATCGGGGAATATATCGTTCCGCCGCGGCTTGGGGGCAAAGCCGGATTATACGGCGCACTGGCGCTGGGCTTGAAAGCGCTGGGCGAGTCGCTGGCTTAAATCGCTTTTAACCGGAATCAATCGTTACGGGCACCCTGTATCATGGATGCTCCACTCTTCCTCTTCGGGGGAAGAGTGACATATTCGATTTTTTGTAAGCGGTTGCTTGGAAAATGAGAAGGGAGAAACGACCGAATGAAGACAAGAAGAGGAATCCTTTCATTATGTTTAAGCGGCCTCTTGGCTGCTTCCGCGGCGTTATCGTTTCAGGCGGATGTCGGGCGGGTATCGGCCGAGCCGCAGCCGGTGCCAAAGGAGCAAAAGGAGGCTGGCATGAGCATGGTACAGACCAATTTGAGCGGGTGGAAGATGCAGGGCAAGGGCGGCATACAGAATACGGCTGACGGCCTGCTGCTAACTTCGGACCCGAAAGAAAATATGATCGCGATGTCCGACACGCAAGCAGATGATTTCGTCTATGAAGCGGACGTGATGGTTCAAGCAGGCACTCATCCGGACGCGTCGCTGCTGTTTCGGAGCAGCGAGGACGGCTGGTCCTCCTACATGCTGCAAATCGTGCCGGATGCCGGCGTGCTGCGGCTCAAGGATGCCGCCGGGGGCGCAGGAAAGCTGAACGTGGAGAAGCCGGTGTCCATGAAGTCCGGGGATATCGTTCATTTGAAGGTGAAGGCCGAAGGCTCCAGCCTGAAAGTCTATTGGGGCAGCGCTTATCAGCCTGTCATCGACGTCCGGGATTCTGCGTATCAGAAGGGACGGCTTGGTCTTCACGTGTGGGACGGTGCGGCGCTGTTCCAGAACATCATGGTCAGCAGCCTAAACGGTAACATAGGGGCAGCTTCGGCAGCTAAAGGAAGCTGGCAGCCGGACCTCAAGGGCTGGAAAGGCTCGGCCGTGGGCGGGCAGGCCGCTTGGGAAATGCACGCAAGCCGGCTCACCGACGGTGTCTATGAAGGAAATGTCATGCTGCAAGAGGGAGCCTCTGCGGGCCTCTTGTTCCGCGGGGACGCGCAGGGCTCCACAGGCTACGTTGCGGTTCTGTTTAGCCAAGGCGACCGGATTGGCGTGCAGCTGCGGAATGCAGACGGTAACGTTCTGCGCACGTCGGGGGACACCTATCCCAACGTTCCGGGCGCAAAGCATCATCTCGAAATCAAGGCGGCCGGCCAGCGGATTCAAGTATTCGTCGACGGATATGAACCGGCAGCAATTGACGTGAAGGATGGCAGCTTTCTGAGCGGATTCGTCGGGATGAAGGTGGACGCGGGCACGGCGTATTTTCAGGATACATACGTGAAGGATGCTGCTGAGTATTACGCGGAAACCTACCGGCCGGAATATCACTACAGTCCCCTTCGCGGTTCGGCCAGCGACCCGAATGGGCTTGTGTATTTCGACGGGGAATACCATCTCTTTCACCAGGACGGGGGGCAGTGGGCCCATGCGGTCAGCCGCGACCTCGTGCACTGGAAGGCGCTGCCGGTCGCGCTCCCGTGGAATGACCTGGGCCATGTATGGTCCGGCTCCGCGGTAGCCGACAACACGAACGCCTCGGGGCTGTTCGGGAATGCGGGCGGGAAAGGGCTGATTGCCTACTACACGTCCTACAGCCCGGATTTGCCGAACGGCAACCAAAAGATCGGCCTCGCCTACAGCAACGACCATGGACGGACGTGGCAGTATGCCAAAGACCGGCCAATTGTTGTTGAGAATCCCGGCAAAAACGGGAATGATCCCGGCGGCTGGGACTTCCGCGATCCGAAGGTGGTACGGGACGAAGCGAACGGACGCTGGATCATGGTCGTATCCGGCGGGGACCATATCCGTTTCTTCACCTCGTCCAATCTGCTCGATTGGACGCTGACGGATAACTTCGGCTACGGCGATTACGTGCGCGGCGGCGTCTGGGAATGCCCCGATCTGTTCCAGCTCCCGGTGGATGCTGCGGGCCAGCGCAAATGGGTGCTCATGATCAGCACCGGGGCCAATCCGAAGACGCAGGGCTCGGACGCGGAATATTTCATCGGCGACGTGACCCCGGAAGGGAAATTCATCGATGACAATCCTGCCGGGAAGGTGCTGCGAACGGACGTTGGCAAGGAATTCTACGCCTCGATGTCGTTCTCGGATATGCCGGACGGCCGCCGCATCATGCTCGCCTGGATGACGAACTGGGATTATCCGTTCAGCTTCCCGACGGCGGGCTGGAAAGGGCAGCTGACGACTCCAAGGGAAGTCTCGCTGAAAATGACGGATGAAGGTATCCGCATGTATCAGCAGCCGATTGCCGAACTGGCATCGCTTCGCAGCCCGCTGGTGCAAATCGCGAATCGGAAGGTCACGGCGAATTCGGATAATATCTTGAAGGGAATGGCCTCGGGCGCTTACGAAATCGAAGCCGAAATCGAGCTCCCGGCAAACGAGGGCGCCTCGGAGTTCGGGTTCCGGCTCCGTCAAGGCGGGGATCAGCAAACGGTCATCGGGTACAAGCCGGGCAGCCGGCAATTGTTCGTCGACCGCTCCGCCTCGGGAACGACCGATTTCTCGGGCCAGTTTTCGACCCGGCATGAGGCGTCTCTTGCGCCGGTGAACAACCGGATCAAGCTGCGGATTTTCGTGGATGAATCCTCGGTGGAGGTATTCGGCAATGACGGCCGGGTCGTGTTCTCCGATCTTATTTTCCCGGATTCAGCCCGAAGAGGCATGAGCTTTTACGCGAAGGAAGGCCAAGTAAAGGTGGTGTCCCTTCAGGTCTACGGCTTGCAGAACACTTGGAGAGAAGGTTTCGCCTCCCCTGAAATCGTCATGGATCAAGCGGAACTGGAGCTATCCCAGGGACAGGCGCAGGATCTATACGCATCGTATGCGACCGCTGCGCATCCGGCATCTAGCCCGATTAAGTGGACATCGAGCCGTCCGGATATCGCTGCCGTCGCCTCCCCGGGACAAGGGCATGCGGTCGTGCAGGCCCGAAAAGCGGGGGAAGCCGTCATTACGGCTTCAACGCCGAACGGTAAGGCTGCCGCAAGCGCGACGGTCCGCGTCACCAGCGGCACATTCGACACAAATCTGACCGGCTGGAAGGCGAGTCCGGCAGCGGCGAAATGGGTCGTCACGGAGCAGGGCATCCGGGGGAGCTATGCCAGCGATGCCAATTACATGGCGGCTGCGCACGCCGGGAATTTCACTTATGAGGCGGATATGCGGCTTGGCGAGAACGGCGGTGCAGGCTCGATCCTGTTCCGCGCCAGCGAAGACGGCCGCAGCGGTTATTATTTCAATCTGGATCCGGGCTTAAAGGCGATCCGATTGTTTTACATGGTGGATGGGCGCTTCGAAGAGCGCCAGGTGCTGGCGAAGCTGCCGCGGTTCCTTCAGCCCGGAGAGACGTATCATGTGAAAATCCAGGCGGACGGCCCCCACATCGCTGCCTGGGTCGACGGACAGCAAATCGCGGACGTCCATGACGGCATGTTCGCGGAAGGAAGATTCGGCGTGAACGTGTTCGGCGGACAGGCGTATTATCAGCATGTGCAGGTCAGCGGCATGTCCGATGCCCGTCTGACCGAAACAAGCTTCGTCAATGCAGGCGCCCGTCTGGCCCTCGATGCCGCGCAATCACAAAACGGCGAACCGGTCGCCGTGCGCACGCCGGACGCCTCCTCCAATCAGCAGTGGGTGCTTGTGCCCACAGGGGACGGATCGGTTTCGATCCGGACGAAGGGAGGCAAAGCACTGGATCTCGACACCGGACAAAACAAGCTGCAGCTCTACGATTACCTGGGCTACGACAACCAGCGGTGGAAGGTTACGGCGGATTCGGGCGGAAATGCGACGATCCTTTCCGTCTTTAACGGCAAGGCGCTGGAGGTATCGGCCGACGGGCAGCTTCAATTGAGCGATGCCAAAGCCGGCGAACCGAGACAGCGTTGGATGTTAACCCCGGGGACGAATCTGGAACGTTAATGGGTCCGTTGTTCGCTGCTTCGATAGGATGATGTGGTGCTGTCTGGGCGTTAACGTTCAGCGCGCGTCAGCCGCAAGCTTGGCGACAACGGGATGACAGCAGCGAAAAAGGATCTTTCCCGGCCTATTAGGCCGGAGAAGATCCTTTTTACGTTATTCACGCGAAATCCGCTTTCCGTGGTCGGGAACGCATTCTGCGGATGGGGCTTTCGATTTTCCTGCTGGGCGATCCGCTATTTAAGCTCCCAGTTCGTCACTTTTTTCACGGCAGCGTCCGCATCCTTTAGGTCTATTTCGCCCATGCTCAGCAGGGTGCTCCACTGTTTGACCCGGTTTTTGCCGTTCGGCGGCTGGTTGTAGTCGTTGGTATCCACGATCTTGGTGCGTTCGGCGTAAAATTTGGTCATGAAGGTTTTCTCGTCCTTGCTGCTGCCGGAACGGGACAGGATGCCCTCCAGACTGCCCGAATCACCGTCCGCGCCTTGGTTCAGGGCGGTGTCTACGAATGACCCGATGGTCAGAGCGCTCGTGAAGCCGCGTTTTTTGGCCTGGTCCACGCTGTATTTGATGTACACGTTATAGAAGGTGCGCCACATCGCTTCCCTCCAGGCGGCATCATTTTGCAGCCCGTTGATCTTTTTGACGAACACTGACTTGCTGTCGGTAATTTTCAGGATCGAACCGCTCATTTTGCCGTTGACGCCGATCCGCTTCAGCCCGCCTTCGACGGTCGGATTGCTGGCGCCTTTGACCCGGTCGTATTCCTTGAACAGCGCCGGTCCGTCCGGGCCGGTATCGTTGGAGCCGCCGGTCGTCGCGCCGAAAATGCCGATCGTGTATCCGCGGTTGTCCCCGATATCCTCGCAGTAGCCGTAATATTTCGTCCAGTTCAAATCGTCCTGCTCCGGCTTGTTGACCAGCATCATGATATTGTCCCACTGCTCGCCGTCGAGACCCGTGTTGCTTTTCAGGAACTGAAGCGTATCCGGTGAGAAGTTGGCGTCATGGTTGATGGCGGCGGCGGTTACTGCTTGGCTGTTGAGATCGGTGCTTGCTGCCGAGAAGGACGGACTGCTCTCCACCGCAGGCTCGCTGCCCGGATCCGCCGCATCCAGTGGCTGCACGATCGAGGGAGCGCTTTCGTCTGCGAATGCTTTGGGCTGCGCAGGTCCGGACATGGCCGTAATCGAGCCCAGCAGGGCAAAGCTTAGCAGAGCCGCGATAAATTTGCCTCTGGAATGAGTTTCTTTGTGATTTGTCGTATTCATCATGAATCCCTCCGATATGTTTTTTAGGCGAAGCGTGGATACGTGCCGAATGCTTCCATTAAAATTAAAGCGATTAAACTTTTGGGTTAAAAAACAAACAACAGTCATCGGATGTGCATCTTTATGGATGAAATTGATTAAATCCTTGGGCGAAAGCATCTCATCTCCTTCCTTGGCGCCATAATTAAAGCGCTTAAACTTTTGGGCGTGAAAAGATCCATCGTCGTTAGAAATCTGATGTCTGCACATAGATATGCTTGGAGCTCAAGTTTTATTTCGATTTCGTACAAGAGCATACAAGAGATTTTCCGGCTTGTATACGGGCTGAAATGACTAAAACGGAAACCGGCGGGGATAGATATTTTTTCCTACGCGGCCTCCCGGATGTAGATCTATGGTGTTTTTTGCCTGAAGCTTGGGCGGGGCATCCGTGAAGCAGCAAGCCGTAAGCTTGACTTGGAACGAGTGAGGAGATCGTTTTTGGATCATTGGGATCGGCAGTGCAGACACGGGGGGAGTCGCGGAATTTTCTTGAAAGTTGTCGATTATAGAAGGGATATATTTATTCAAATAGAATATTTTTACATGTAGTACCATTAAAATCATAGGGAATGGTGTGAACAGTGAAGCGTTACGATAAGCATTACTATGATGCCTGCCAATCGTATATGAGCATGCATAACCAAGATATTATTACAAGGCAGCTCCGATGCGAGAACATAATTATGATCAGCGAAACAATGGTGAAAGTCGGTTTTGTTTTCTTTTTCGCGGCAATCTTCTGGTCGCTTCGTTTGGCCCTGGCATATGAATTTTCTGCTACTTCATGGAGCTTTTATATCATTCTTATGTACGCAGGCATCTACTGGTATTGTAACCGGAGTCTGATTCGTCGCAGAGCGTATAGCGATGCTGCTGAAGTGATGTTGTATTTGCAGGATGAGGAATCCCGGCAGAGATATGTCAACGAGAAACTGAGACCTCGAATGGAGTAGGCCAAATGGAATATCGCTTGCAGATGGCTCCCCGGATACGGTACTTTGGGTATACAATGGGTGTATGGATTCCCGAACGTGCAACATTTTGCCCGCCGGTGTCCAGAAAATACATACTTGATGAAGGGGGCCGAATCAGATGTGGATCGCTTATGCCTTCGGCTCGGCACTGTTTGCCGGCATTACCTCCATCCTTGCCAAGATCGGAATACGTAACGTGGATTCCAATTTGGCTACCGCGCTGAGGACTTGGGTCGTCTTGATCTTCTCGTGGCTGATGGTTTTTATCGTCGGTTCACAGAATACGATGCCGGATATTAGCGGGAGAAGCCTGTTATTTCTTGTGTTGTCCGGCTTGACGACAGGCGCCTCCTGGATTTGCTACTTCCGGGCGCTGCAGCTCGGACATGTCAATAAAGTGGTGCCGGTGGATAAGTCCAGTAATGTGCTGACGATGATCCTGGCTTTTATCTTTCTCGGTGAGCGGATGACGTGGATCATGGTGATCGGGATGGTGGTGATCGCCGTGGGTACGTACATGATGATTCAGAAAAGCAAAACGGAGAGGGCTGCGGCCGCCGAGCATAAAAGCTGGCTTCTCTATGCCTGCCTCTCGGCGCTGTTCGCGGCGCTCACCTCCATTTTGGGCAAGATCGGCATCGAGAACGTCGAGTCCAACCTCGGAACGGCCATCCGGACGATCGTCGTGCTGATCATGGCCTGGCTGATCGTGTTCATGCAGAAGAAGCAGAGGGAAATGAAACGCATCGACCGGAAAAGCTGGCTGTATATCGCGCTTTCCGGCCTGGCTACCGGGCTTTCGTGGCTGTGCTTCTATAAGGCGCTTCAGGATGGTCCTGCCAGCGTGGTCGTGCCGATCGATAAGCTGAGCGTGCTGATCACAGTTTTGTTTGCATTTCTTTTTCTCAAGGAAAAGCTCTCGGTTAAATCTACGGTCGGCCTGCTGCTGCTTACCGCCGGAACCCTGGCGCTGCTGGTCAAATGGTAAAGTGTCATGCCGTACGAAAAAGCTCGCCATCCGGCGAGCTTTTTCGTTTCTGAGTGATGTGATATGAAGATTATCCAGCCTGTGGAGATAAGGAGGGATGGACTCGGGCTAGGCAGTGATCATCCAGGTTACGCCATAGGAATCCGTGATTTCTCCATAGAACAAACCAAAGGGCTTTTGCGCAAACGGAACCTTTACCTGTCCGCTGGAAGCGAGCCGATCAAAGGCTTCCCTGGCTTGGGATTCTGCTTTATACGATATGTTGAGGAGAAGTCCGCTCCCTTGCGTAAATGGTTCAACCGAATCGGCCATGAAAATCGAACTTCCGTCCTCCATCTCCAGGCATAAATGCATCACCTTGTCCTGAAGCTCCTGACGCGTCTCCCCGGTCTGTCCATGCGTCAAAACGGAAGAAATGACCCCGCCAAGCGTTTTCGTGTAAAAATCCGCTTGGGATTTCGCATCCTCGGATAAAATAAACGGCCTTACATGTCCCATGATTGAACATCCTTTCATTGACAGTTAATAGATGATACAAAACCATTATAAACCAATGTTTAGGGCTGCTATTCTCCAGGATGATAATCTGTCGGGCTGCGGAGCTGGCGTTATCGATCAGGTCTCGAACAAGATTTCGCCGGTGCGGGTCAGGTCATAGCCGGCAATAGCCTGCAGCTCCTTCCGGAACTCGTCCGACCGCAAAATACCGAGCAATGATTGAATCCAAGGCATGTTCTCCGCGGTCTTGAGCATGACGAGGTCATAGCGCTCTTCAATCAGCGGAATGAACTCCACCTGGCCGACAATCGCCGCGGCCTTTTCGATTCCGACGCCTACATCGGCTTCCCCGGAAGCGACCTTCGCGGCCACGCCGATATGATTCGTCTGCTCCTGCTCGTATCCGCTCAACTGCTGCGGCTTGATGCCGTGCAGGCGCAGCTGCTCGTCCAGCAGAACGCGAGCACCCGAGCCTTTTTCGCGGTTCATGAAGCGCAGGCCGGGGCGGCTCAGGTCGGCCCAGCTTTTCAGTCCGAGAGGGTTGCCCTTTCCTACGTAAAGTCCGGCATTTCTGGACAGCAGATTGACGACCATATAAGATGATCCGACGAGCAGCTTGCGGATGTACGGGATGTTGTATTCGCCGGTATCGCCGTCCAGCAGATGCGTGCTGACGATATCAGACTCGCCGCGGTACATCGAAATCAGGCTGTCGAGGCTGCCGACATATTCGCGCAGGGGCCGGATGCCGGAGACGCCTTTTTCCATATATTTTACCAGAATGTCCAAGCTGATGTCCTGTCCCGTGATCACGAGGGGACGTATGCCGCCTGGCGCAGCCCCGGTTCCGGAATGAGACCGCTCCGCGGCAGGAACGGACGCGGTTACTGTCTGAGCTGCAGCGGTCTGCATACCTTTCGCACGTTGTTTATAAGCTTCAAAGTCGGCTGCATCCACGCGCATCTGCTTGCCTACCCGGTAGGAAGGAAGCTCCCCCTTTTTGATCAGGTCGTAGACCGTGAGCTTGGAGATTTTCAGCATTTTGGCAATTTCTTCGGTCGTGTACGATACATCGCTGGACATCGTTATCCTCCTCATTCAAAAAACAATCCGAATCACCATGTGTTCATATGCTTTTATTGTACCATACTTGAAAATGAACGTTTTCTGAACAGGTTTACAGCGCAGAAGGATTCTAGTTATAATTTATATGAATTATATCTAATTATAACTAAACATAACAATGGGGGACGCAAGTATGGCTTTAATAAGTAAAAATAAGATGGTTTTATATGTTTTGGTTGCGATGATGATCATGTTCGCCGCAGGCTGCGGCAGCCGTGCGGATACCCCATCGGACAGTGCAGACAGCCAAGCTCAAACCAGCTCGGGCACAACCGCTTCCGATGCGGCACCTGCGGAAAAGGTGGATCTGACCATTTCGGCGGCTGCCAGCATGACCGATGCCCTGAACGATATCAAAAAAACCTACGAGGCCGCGAATCCGAATATCGAGCTCAGCTTTAACTTTGGCGGTTCCGGCGCGCTGCAAAAGCAGATCGAGCAAGGGGCTCCGGCGGACCTGTTCCTCTCCGCGGCAGTCAAGAACATGAAGCCGCTGGTTGAGAACAATCTGATTGCGGAAGGCAAAGAGAAGACACTGTTGAAAAATGAACTGGTGGCAGTCGTACCGGAGGACGGCAAGGCGGCAGTAGCCGGTATGGAGGATCTGGACAAAGCCGACGTGAAAAAGGTAGCTATCGGCATTCCGGAAAGCGTTCCTGCGGGAAATTACGCCAAAGAAGCGCTGATGAACGCCAAGCTGTGGGATGCGCTCCAATCCAAAATGGTTCAAGCCAAGGACGTGCGTCAGGTGCTACAATATGTGGAGACGGGAAATGCCGATGCCGGATTCGTGTATAAAACGGATGCACTGACATCGTCAAAGGTCAAAATTGCTTTTACCGTGGATCCGGCCTCTTATTCGGCGGTGGAATATCCAATCGGTATCGTCAAGGCGACCAAGCACTCGAAAGAAGCGGAGGACTTTTACAATTATCTGCAGTCCAAGGCTTCGCTGGATGTGTTTCTGAAATACGGATTTACCGCAGCAGAGTAAAAGGATGTGTCTTTCATGAGCTGGCATGATTTTTGGTCACCGGTGAGGATTTCTTTGCAGGTCTCGCTGCTGTCGAGCGTTGTCGTGCTCCTTCTCGGCGTCGCAGCGGCCTGGTGGATGTCCAAGCGTAAATGTAAATGGAAAATCGTGCTGGAAACCGTATTGATGCTGCCGCTGGTACTGCCGCCAACGGTCGTCGGCTTTCTGCTGCTCGTGGTCCTGGGCCGGAAAAGCTGGATCGGACAAGCGATCGAATGGCTGTTCAACGCTCCCGTCATTTTTTCCTGGTGGGCAGCCGTCATCGCCGCGGTCGTGGTGTCTTTTCCGCTGGTCTATCAGACGATGAAAAACGGCTTTGCCTCCGTGGATCCGGAGCTTGAGAACGCCGGACGTTCCAGCGGGGCGAGTGAATGGCAGGTGTTCCGTCATATCACGCTTCCGATCACCTATCATTCGCTCGGCACGGCTTTTATTCTGGGCTTTGCCCGCGGACTCGGGGAGTTCGGCGCGACACTGATGATTGCCGGAAACATTCCGGGCAAAACCCAGACGATCCCGACAGCCATTTATGTGGCCGTGGATGCAGGCAATACACCCATGGCATGGGCGTGGACATGCGCCATCATCCTCATTTCTTTCCTCATGCTGCTGCTGACCGGGAACCGAAATCCAGCGGCAGAAACCCGTACTGCTGTCAAAACGAAATAATCTCTCTCATTATGAAACGGAGGTTTTATGTGTGGCAATCCGTCTCGCCTGCTTTCCGGGCGGAAAGCAGAAAGCCGTGACGCTCAGTTACGATGATGGACGTGAGCATGACCGGCGTCTGGTGGAAATCATGAACCGTTACGGCCTTAAAGGAACGTTTCACCTGAACTCGGGGAATTTGGGAAAAGAGCATTATATCGCTGCGGAGGAAGTACCGGCTTTATTCAGCGGCCATGAGGTATCGGCGCATACGGTAACCCATCCGTTTCTGGAGCTAGCGCCCCCGGAAGATGTCGTGAATGAAATCATGCAGGACCGGGCTGCGCTTGAGCGTCTGGTCGGCTATCCGGTCAGAGGGATGAGCTATCCTTTTGGAACCTATAACGACAGGGTTGCGTCACTGCTTCCGTCGCTTGGGATCGAATACGCGCGGACGGTGGAAAGCACGGGAGCTTTTGATTTGCCCGCGAATTTCCTGACATGGCACCCAACCTGCCATCATAAGGACATGCTGGATGCCGGACAGCGGTTTCTGGACCTCCATCTCAGGTTCCCGCGAATGGCTCTGCTCTATGTATGGGGGCACAGCTATGAATTCGCGGATCAGGACAATTGGGACGAGCTGGAACGCTTCGGCGAGCTGATCGGCGGGCATGAGGAAATCTGGTACGCGACAAATGCGGAAATTGCTTCCTATATGCAGGCGGTTCAACGTTTGCGCTTCTCGGCAGATTGCAGGCTGGTGCATAACCCGTCGGCGATTCCGGTATGGGTCCAAGTGGATGGCGAGGCACAGGCGGTGGAACCGGGAGCTATCGTGAATTGGAACTAAAAAGAAACAGGGTGGAGCGGGCGATTCCGTATCCATAGAATACGTATATGAAGGGCATCCGAGGGCAGAGCGGGTGCCCTTTTCGCATACCGGAAAAAAGGATTATGCCTCCCTGAAATGGAAATGAAAGAGGAAGGAAAACAACGAATGAGCACGATTCAGGAGGCGGGTCATGGAGGAGAAGCAAAGTAGGGCGTGGGAGCCTGTGCAGGGCAAGCTGATGACCAGGTGGGCACGGGACGTGAGTCCCGATAACGCGCTTCCGGAATATCCGCGGCCGCAGCTGGTCAGGGAGCAGTGGATGAATTTGAACGGGCTCTGGGACTATGCGATTCGTCCCCTGGAGATGGAGCCGGCGGAATATGACGGGCAGATCCTCGTCCCGTTCCCGCTGGAGTCCGCTTTATCGGGCGTGGGCAAACCGCTTCGGCCTGATCAGCGCCTATGGTACCGCAGAACGTTCGAAGTGCCGGAAGGATGGGGAGGGCAGCGGCTTCTGCTCCATTTCGGCGCGGTGGACTGGCAGACGGAAGTATGGATCAACCGGCAGCGCGCGGGCGGACACACCGGGGGTTACTGTCCTTTTACGCTGGAGATCACGGATCTCGTGAACGGCGGTTCAAATGAAATCGTGGTGGCAGTCTGGGATCCGACCGAAACGTACGGACAGGAGCGCGGCAAGCAGACGCTGCGGCCGAAGGGCTTGTTCTACACGGCGGTATCGGGCATCTGGCAGACCGTCTGGCTGGAGCCGGTTCCGCAGCAAGGAATCCGATCCTTAAAGCTGACGCCCGACATGGACCGGCAGGAGCTAAGGATTCAAATTCAGGCAAACGACGAACCTGCGGATGAACTTATCCTTGAAGCGGCCGCGTATGAAAAAGGCATCCGTATCGCCTATGGACGCTGCCGGTCCGGGGAATCCTTGAGGCTGCAAATCGAACATCCGCGGCTGTGGAGCCCGGATGACCCTTTTTTATATGACCTGAAGGTGCAGCTCGTCGAGCAAGGGGAACCTGTGGATACCGTGGAGAGCTATTTCGGCATGCGCGCCTTCAACGTCGAGAAGGACGGCGCGGGAGTCCCAAGGCTTTGCCTGAATCATGAACCCGTATTCCAGCACGGCATCCTCGACCAGGGCTACTGGCCGGACGGCCTGTATACCGCCCCGACGGACGAAGCGCTTGCTTACGATGTGATGTTGACCAAGAAGCTCGGCTTCAATATGACCCGCAAGCATATCAAGGTCGAGCCTGCCCGCTGGTATTACCACTGCGACCGGGCCGGACTGATCGTCTGGCAGGATATGATCAACGGCGGCGGCGGGTGGAATCATCTGCACCACATCATTTTGCCGAACGCTTTCGGGGCTTTCAAAGTGAGGGACGACAAGTACAAGGTCATGGGGCGGGAGGATCCGGCGAACCGGGAGCAGTACAAGGCCGAACTGAAAGAAATGGTCGATGCACTGCACAATGTCCCGAGCATCGGCATGTGGGTACCGTTCAACGAAGCCTGGGGGCAATTCGACGCTGCCGGGACGGCGGCCTGGCTCACGGCGTACGACCCGACGCGTCCTGTGGATCACGCCAGCGGCTGGCATGACCAAGAAGTAGGCGACATCAAGAGCGTACACATCTATTTCCGCAAGCTCCGGATGCCGAACCGCATCAAGGGCCGGGCCGTCGTGATTTCGGAATACGGGGGCTACAGCCTGCTGGAGCGCGGCCATGTCTGGCAGGAAGGCAAGGAGGTCGGATATAAGCGCTGCGCATCGCGGGAGGAGCTTCAGCATGCCTATGGCAGGCTGATTCGGGAGCAGCTGCTGCCGCTGGTCGGGAAAGGCGTCTGCGCCGCTGTGTATACCCAGCTGACCGACGTGGAGACGGAAATCAACGGACTGGTCACATACGACCGGGAAGTGGTGAAGCTTGATTCCGGCTGGATCACGGAGCTGCATAACGAGCTGAGAAAGGGAAGCCGGTGAAGCAACGTGCAGGATTCCATTTGAACATCGTGAGATATCTGCTATATTAATTATGTTAAGAAAAGTTGTAATAAAAATGTTTCCGGTTCGGTACAATAAACTTCTTTTCTAAAATCTCATGGAATTGGAGGTGTTCGCCATTAAAGTTTTGCAGCTGACGATGGATGAAGCCATAGAAATCAGCAAAGTGATCGGGAATGAACACCGGATGAACATTTTGAAAATATTAGGCACGGGACCGCATAACGTAAACGAGCTGTCGGAAAAGCTGGGGCTGCCCTTCTCCACGACGGCCGTCAACGTCAAGAAGCTGGAGGACGCGAACCTTATCATCACCGAGCTGGTGCCCGGACGGGGAACACAGAAGGTGAACTCGAAGAACTACGACCGGATCGTCATCGATTTGTTCACGGATGCGACGGACAAGGAGAAGAACGTTATTACCATCGACATGCCGATCGGCGAGTATGTGGACTGCCAGGTGCAGCCGAGCTGCGGACTCGTGAGCGAAACGGATTACATCGGCATGCAGGATGATCCCCGCTCATTCTATGAGCCCGGGCGCAGGGAGGCACAGCTGCTCTACTTCCGGCACGGCTTCGTCGAATACCGCTATCCGAACCGGATCCCCTACGGGAAAAAGGCGACGGAGATCGAATTCAGCATGGAGATTTGCTCGGAGGCCCCGTACCATAAGCTGGACTGGCCTTCGGATATTACGCTCTGGATTAACGGAGTCGAGATCGGAACCTGGACATGCCCGGGCGATTTCGGGGGACAGCGGGGCTTTAACACCCCCGAATGGTGGACGATTTATTTTACGCAATACGGCCTGCTGAAGCACTGGAAGGTCAACCAGAACGGCAGCTTTCTGGACGGTGTGCAGATTTCGGACGTGACGGTCAGCGACTTGAATCTGCAGGATAAACCTTTCGTCTCCTTGCGGATCGGCGTGAAGGAGGATGCGTTCAATGCCGGAGGGATCAACCTGTTCGGCCCGAACTTCGGCAACTATGAACAAGGGATCATCATGAATCTGCGTCACTCGGAATAATGCTCGAAGCCGTACCACTGCTTCCAAGACAGACATCGCCTGTTCAGGCGGATGTCTTTTTTTGTTACATTTTTTTATAAAATAATAAAATGGGGATTGTGCGGTTAAAAGGCTTGTGATCCGGGGCTTTTTTAGTCAATAATAAATCCTCATATTTTTTATTACAAAAAATATTGATATAAAACATGTATTAGTGTTATATTGTTTTTGCAGTGGAAAACTTCACTTCTTTAGGGGGATTATTAGCGATGAAAAGAACGATGTATCAACTTGTAAGCGTCCTCATGATTCTTAGTCTGGTCTTGGCCGGATGCTCCAAAGGCGGGGATGCCAAGCCAAACGATGAAAGCGCTTCGAAATCGGACGGCAAATCGGGCGGCAAGACCATCGAGCTGAATTATTGGGTACCCTTCAGCGGTTCGGACGGTGAGTTCATGGAGGATATGGTCAATACCTTCAACCAGTCTCAAAGCGACATCAAAGTGAAATTTATGAACAACAACTGGGATAACTATTATCCGAAGCTTTTGTCCTCCCTGCAGGCCAAATCCGCTCCGGACGTAGCGGTTGCCCACGTATCGCATTTGGCGGAGCTCACGCCTACGGGCATGGTTGAGCCGCTGGACGATCTGGCGAAGGAAGCCGGTCTCGACTGGTCCACCTTCGGCAAAAACCAGGAGGAAGCGATCGTTCGCGACGGCAAGCATTATGCGGTTCCGCTGGATACCCACGCTGTCGTCATGTACTACAACAAGAAGTTCCTTGGGGATGCGGGACTTCTGAATGAAGACGGAACGATCAAGATGGAGCCGGGTGCCGAGGGCTTCACGAAGATGCTGGAAACGCTGAAAGCGAAGCTGCCAGGCGACGTATCTCCGATGATTATCGGAAGCAACAACGTATTTACATACTGGATCTGGTATGCGCTTGTTCAGCAGCAGGGCGGCACGTACTTCAAGGACGGCAAGCCGACCATCGATACGCCTGAAGGCAAAAAAGCGATGGAGCTGCTGAAAGCCTGGCTGGACAAAGGCTTGATGCTTCCGGACATCGGCGACAACAGCTACGACATTTTCAAAACCTCGAAAGCGGCTGTAACCTTTACCGGCGTATGGGCTACAGGCAACTTCGAGAGGAAAAATCGCTTGATTTCGCGGCTGTTCCATTCCCGCAGCTGTATGACCAGCCTGCCGCTTGGGGCGATTCGCACACCTTGATCGTACCGAAGCAGGATGATCACGATAAAGAGGTTGCTGCCGTCAAATTCGCGAACTGGCTCGCCGATCATGGCGCCATGTGGGCAAAAGCTGGCCATGTGCCATCCAAGCCATCGGTGGTGGATTCCGAGGAATACAAGGCTATGCCATACCGCGCCGGTTATGCGGACGTTATGAAAATTGTGAAGTATATGCCGGATACGCCAAAGCTTAGCGCTGTCGATGATGCCGTATTGGAATCCCTGGTGCAAATCAACTATGGGCAAAAATCCATCGAAGAGGGATTGAAGGAAGCCCAGGATAAAGCGGACAAATTAATGACCAGATAATTCCATGCAGGGACGGAGGTGGTGCGGGGGAAGCAAGAACCAAGGCCCAGCATCATCTTATTTTCGGAAGAGACAAGAGAACAGAGAAAGAGAACAGAAAATGAGAGCGAATGTCCGCCTGCGGTGATCTTACGCTTGGAGAGATGTTTTTAAAGGAGTGAGACGGAGTGAAGCAGCACAGAAGCCATGCCTATAAAAATTACCTGGCCGCCTTGGCCTTTTTGGCCCCTTTTATGGTGATTTATTTGTGGTTCTGGATTTATCCGATTATTAAAGGGTTTATGACGAGCCTGTCCAAAGGAAGCATGGGCGGGGAAAAGACATTTGCAGGCCTCGACAATTACAGCTACATGATGTCCGACGACAAGTTCTGGAGCTCGCTGTGGAACACGTTGTATTTTATTCTCATCTCCACGCCGTCCATCGTCGTTTTGGGCCTTGTGCTGGCGCTAATTGTGAATATGAAACTGAAAGGAACCACCTTGCTTCGCACCGCCTTTTTCATGCCCTACATGCTGTCGGTTTCCGTAATCGGAAGCATCTGGGTATTCATTTTGCAGTCCAGAACCGGCTTCATTGCCGAGACGCTGAGCTCGATGGGCATTACGATGGGCGTCTCCTTCTTCGGCAGCTGGGGCATGGGATGGCTCTCCATCCTGATCGCTACGCTGTGGTGGACGGCCGGCTTCAATATGATTCTGTTTCTGGCAGGACTTCAGGAAATTCCGGATGACCTGTACGAAGCGGCAGACATCGACGGAGCGGGCGCATGGAACAAGTTCCGTTTTATTACGATGCCATCCTTGAAGGGCGTGACCGCGCTGGTTGTCATTCTCCAGACCATCTCCTCCTTTAAGCTGTTTGGCCAAACCTGGCTTATTACGAAAGGCGGACCGGGAACATCCACGACGCCGCTCGTTCATTATATTTATCAAATCGCGTTCAAGCAGTGGGATACCGGATATGCGGCAGCCGTCTCGTTCGTGCTGTTCCTGATCATTGCCCTGATTTCTTTGATCCAATACAAACTGCTGATGAGCAAAAGCTAAGGAAGAGGTGAGATGAGCATGACTTCGATCAAACGTTGGATGAATCCCAGAGTATGGGCCTATGTATTCGGATATTTATTTGCCGTAATGATGATCGCCCCGTTGCTGTGGATGCTGATATCCGCCTTTAAAGAGCCGGGCTCGACCGTAACCATACTGGGCAAGCTGTTCGGCACGCCCTTTAGCCTTGAAAGCTTTGCCAAGGTTATGAAGCCGGACGGGACGGCCATGATGTGGAGATGGACGCTCAACAGCGTCATCGTCGGCGTGGTGCAAACGGCGATTACGGTACTGCTGAGCTCGTGGGCTGCCTTTGCCGTATCCCGCATTCCTTTCAAAGGGAAAACGTTCATTTTTGCGCTGATTCTTGCCGGCATGATGGTACCCGTGGAATCCATTGTGGTCCCGCTGTTCCAGATGGTCACGGACATGGGCTGGAGCAACAGCTATAATGCGCTCATCTGGCCGGGCATGATGCTTCCGCTCGCCTTCCTGATCCTGAAGCAATTTATCGATCAGCTGCCGAACGAGCTGCTGGAGGCGGCCAAAATGGACGGAGCCGGCATCTTCCGGATCTGGGCGCGGATCATTTTCCCTCTGTCCAGCAGCTCGATGGCTGCCGTCAGCATTTTCATTTTCATCCAGTCGTGGAATAACCTGCTGTGGCCGATGCTGGTGGCGCAGGATACGGCCATGATGACGCTGCCGGTCGGCATCCCGACCTTCCAGAGCATTTTCGCGACGGATCTGGCGGTACCGATGGCATCGAACGTACTGGCAAGCATTCCGGCTCTGCTGGTATTCCTATTTTTCCAAAAGCATATCATTAAAGGCATTTCAATGACGGGCATTAAATAGTGGAGGATCAGAATGAGAGAACAACTGGGTTTGAACGGAGCATGGCAATTCAGAATTGACCGCAAGGATGAGGGGGAACGGGAAGGCTGGTACGCTAAAAGCTTGACAGAGACCCGTACGGTGGAGGTTCCCCACATCTGGCAGCGCGAAGAGGAATACGTGCATTACTGCGGTACGGCATGGTATGAAAAAGAGTTTGAGGCGTTCGCACTGTCTCCGGGACAGAAGGCGATCCTTGGTTTCGGCGCCGTCGATTTTCAGGCCAGGGTCTGGCTGAACGGGGAATTTGTCGGCGAGCATGAGGGAGGCTTTACGCCTTTTGAGTTCGATGTCTCCGCGCAGATGAGACCGGAGGGCGTCAACCGCCTGACTGTAAGGGTATTCGATCCGCAGGATAACGCGGAAATTCCGATCGGCAAGCAGGGCAGCTGGTATACGCGGATCAGCGGGATTTGGCAGGAGGTTCTTCTCGAGCGCCGCCCGGGCTGCTTCATCCGGCAGGTGCATGTGATCCCGGATATCGACGGCGGCCTTGCGCGGACGCGGGTGATGCTTTCGGGAGATCTGCCGCAGGGGGCGGAGCTGAGCTTCGAGGCTGCGGGTCATCTGCATCCGAAGCCGCTAGTGACTGAATCCCGCGCGGACGTAGATAGCGGAGAGGTTCAGCATGACATTCCTGTCCCGGGTGCGCAGCTATGGTCTCCGCAGGAGCCTCATTTGTATGATTTGAAGGTGCAGCTGAGGGATGCCAAAGGAGCGGTGCTGGATACGTTCGAAACGTATTTCGGCATGAGAACGATCGAATTTGCCGATGGGCAGCTGCTGCTGAACGGACAGCCGCTGTTCGTGCGCGGCGCGCTTGACCAAGCCTTTTACCCGGACACGATTTATACGGCGCCGTCGGACGAGTGGATCCGTATGGAAATCCAGCGAGCCAAGGATATGGGCTTTAACCTGCTGCGCAAGCATATCAAAGTGGAAATTCCCCGCTATCTGTATTGGGCCGACCGGATGGGCATGCTCATTTGGGCGGAGCCGCCGAATGTCGTGAAGTGGTCGGAGCAGAGCAGACGACGGTTCAGCGACGAGCTGCGCGCGATGATTGACAGGGACTTCAACCATCCTTCCATTCTCATGTGGTCGCTGTACAACGAGGAGTGGGGACTGGAATGGGATTTGGCGAATGACAAGGCCAAGCAGGAGCATGTCATCGCGATGTATCGGGACATCAAATCCATGGATCCGACGCGTCTGATTTGCGACAATTCCGGCTGGATTCACGTCAAGACGGATATTAACGACTATCACCGCTACTTCGTCCTGCCGGAGCAAAGCGAAGAATGGAAGTCGGATCTGGACGACTATATGGCCGGACATCCGGAACAAAACTACGTGCAGGGCTATGCGCCGCAAGGAGAACCGATCATTATCTCCGAGTTTGGCGTATGGGGACTGCCAAGCGTAGAGAAGCTGCTCGCTTTTTACGGGGGCGAACCGTCCTGGTTTGCCAACCTGGGGGACGATACCCACCGGGAGGATTTCAAGAAGCCGCTGACCGCTTACGAAAATTTTGAAAAGTATCAGCTGCAGCGGATCTTCGGGAATCTCGAGAACCTCTCCATGTACTCCCAGCGCAGAATGTACCGCGCCGTCAAATCTTTAATCGAAGAAATGCGGAAACGGCCGCAAATCAACGGTTATGTCGTGACGGAATTCACAGATATCGAATGGGAAACGAACGGATGGATGGATTACACCCGTAACCTGAAATGGGGCATGGAGCATGCCGCCGATTTCAACGGCGGACTCGTGGTCATGGCGGACGGAGTCAAACGGAACCTGTGGAGCGGCGAAAGCCAGTCGTGGGACATCCTCATCTCCAATCATGATCAGCGCAGCTTAAGTGGTGAGGTGCGATGGGAGATCCCGGGGACGGGCCTCTCCGGAAGCATACCGCTGGATGAGGGGAACCGGACGTTTGCAGCGCTTGAGGGAGCGATTTCATTCGAGGCTCCGCAGGTGGCAGGTGCAGGATTCTACGAGATGAAGCTGTTGATCATACTGGATCAGCAGGTCGCGGCAGCAAACGCGGAGGAGCTGACGATATCGCCGCGCGGGGCGGCGGAGGATGTCCTAGTCTGCGCCTACGGCATGGAGTCGGAATTCGGATCCCGGCTGGCAGACAGCGGCATGCGGCTGACCGAGGAGCTTCACCTGGCTGAAGCGGTTGTCACCTCGGTCCTTGACGAGCGGGTACTCGAATACTATCGCCACGGCGGGCATGTCGTCTTCCTGGCGGAGGATGGAGATCAGCTGGCGGAAAAAGGACAGTTTACCTTCCGTGAGCTGGTGCGGGGCGAAAGCTGGGATCGCACGTCTTCCTTTAACTACGTCGATCCGGAATACTTCACAGGCGTTCCGCTCCATCATGAAATGGGCTGGGAGATGGAAGGGCTGTATCCGGACTACATCGTGCCATTCAGCAATTACAACAAGCTTGGCGGTACGATCGGCCGCGTCGTCTACATGTTCGGCAACGAAGGAATTACGGAGACGAGCAAGATTGTATCGGGGTATTTCCAAGGCTGGATCGGACAGGCCGGAGGCTCGCTGCTTGAGCAGAAAAGCGCGCAGGGCCGCCTGATTCTGACGACCTGGAAGCTGAAGCAGCATTACGGCATTCATCCGATTGCCACCCAGGTACTCCAGGCGCTGATCCTGAAATGCCGGAAACTCTAGCAGAAGGCAAGAGACAGGAAAAAGAGGGCGAGAGCCCTCTTTTTTATTCCCTGCTATCTGTTCTAAAGACTGATCGATGTTCAGAAAATATTCAGAGCCTTGTGCTTTAATGATATACATTGGACTGGCTTTAGTTCATTGTATATCTATAGAAGAAACATGCTGGGATTGGGGTCCCTTAAAAACCGTACCGGGGCGTTCGCCCGGAAGCGGATCGATGAACATGGAAGTGTGTGGTGATGAAACATGGACTTATCGGAGAAGCAGCAGGATGCGCTGGATCAGGCGCACAAGCACGGCGGAAAGCTCATACGCTGGAATCAGGGCGGATTCTGGACGTATCCCGAGGCCATTCCCGAGGAAGAGGAATCCTTGAGTGATGCTTCAGAGCTTGCATGGTGCTGCACGACGAATACGATCTTCGCATTGGTTCGGCGGGGGTATATGATCATGGATGATTGGAAGCACTGTTCCTTGGCAGAGGATTTTCATACAGAGGATGCAAGAATGGGCGAAAACGCTTAAAAGATATACTCCTCGGGGGCATTTGTTGCTAAAATAAAGCTAACGATAAAGCGGCAAAACCCAGAGGGAGAGATAGGGCTTGAAGACGATCATAGTCGATGATGAACATTTGGCATTGCTGAAAATGGAAAAGCTTTTGCAGTCACGGGAGGAGCTTGGCGTGGATGTGGAATTGATCGGTACGTTCCAAGACCCGAAATCCGCTTTGGAAGCGGCCCGGCAGACGGACTTGGATCTGGCTTTTCTGGACATCGAAATGCCTGAAATGAGCGGCTTCGTGCTCGCTGAACGGCTTTTGGAGCTGCATCCTTCCATGCAAATCGTTTTCGTTACGGCGTATCACGATTTTGCGGTCAAGGCTTTTGAAATCAATGCGATGGACTATTTGCTTAAGCCTGTGCATTCCGCGAGATTGGCCATGACAATGAGCAGGGTATCCAAGTATGCTTCGGGCGGCCTCCATGATACGGGAACAACGTCGCTCTGCTGTCTCCGAAGCCTGCATTATCGGGATCGTCGTCAGCAAGCACAGTCTTTTCCGTGGAAAACGCTGAAGGCACCCGAGTTATTCGCCTACCTCCTCTATTACCGTGATAAGACGGTGAGCAAACAAACGCTGATGGATTTGCTCTGGCCCGACTACGACATTAAAAAAGCGACGACGCAGCTGCATACGGCCGTCTATCAGATCCGGAAAATGATCAAAACCCACGAGCTCGATATGAAAATTAAATATCAGGACGAGGGCTATCGCCTGGAATGGGGAAACGTCATTCTCGACGTTGATGTCTGGGAAACGCGGCTGCGTGAAGCCCCGGCTGTGACGCCGGAGACGCTGGCAGAGCACCTGGCCATTATGGAGCTGTATACGGGGGATTATCTGGAGGAGCACCGGTATGCTTGGGCGGAGCCGGAACAGGAGCGTACCCGTCTGATTTGGCTGGATCACGCCAAACAAATTGCCGAATGTCAATGCGGGATCGGACAGTATGCCGAAGCGATCGGAATATACCAGAGAATAATAGAGAAGCTGCCTTACATCGAGGATGGTTACGCAGGCTTAATGCGCGTGTATGCGGTCCTCCGTCATCCGGTCGAGGTCAGAAGACTGTTTCGGCTTGTGGAGGATATGCTGCATGCGGAGTACGTGACGTTGCCGAGCAAGGAGCTTGCAGAGTGGTATTGGGAATGGGAGCGGACGCACTCATTCGCTACCTAGGTAAAGAAAGGTGAAGACGCGTTGAAATTGAAAATCCTCTCCGCTTTACTGATCATCGCGGGGATCGTTCTGCTGTGCTACCCCAAGCTGACGGAGATGGCGGAAAATGCAAGACAGGAGAAATTAGCCGAGACGTGGACAAGCAGCTTCCACAATATAGACAGCGCGGATGAGCCGGACACCTCGGAAGCTTCACTTACGGACAAGGTTGCTTCCGCGCAGACCGGAGCGCCGGCTGAGGAGGCATCACGCAAGGACGGGCAAGTGGAAGGTATGCTGGAGATCGATAAAATTAATCTGAAGCTGCCGATTGTTCATGGAGCCACCAAACAAAATATGAAAACGACGCTGGCCAGCATCGAACATACGGGGATGCCCGGGGCCATCGGCAATTACGCCATCGCGGGTCACCGGAACCGGACCTACGGCAGAAACTTCAACCGTCTGGATGAACTGAAGACGGGTGACAAAATCGATGTGGATACCGGGAGCCAGCGTTTTGAATACACCGTCACCGAGAAGCTGATCGTCAAGCCCGAAGATGTATGGGTGCTGGAAAGCGACGGCAAGGATGAGGAAATTACGCTCGTGACGTGCCATCCAATGGTGAACCCGACACATCGTCTGATTATTAAAGGCAAAATCATACATTCTTAACCACGCATGTTCCGAAAGGAAATGGGTGGTTTCTTTATATTCAGAAAATATTCAGCGCGGTGCTGTATAGTTCAGATGATATGCGCCGATCCGGCAAGTTCAGGCAAAAGCAGACGAAATTCGGGCCGGAAAGCGTATGAATAAACGGGAGAAATGGAGAGGAGAGCATTCGGATGTTTAGGAAATACGCAAAACCGCCGTACGTGCTGCTGGCCTGATGAACCCAACACATCATACATGTTCAACAAATTTATTCTGAGGTAAAGGAGTAATCATGAAGAAGCACAGTAAACTGTTATATTTATTTCTGGTCGTAACCTTAGTATTAAATCTTGTATTGCCTGGCTCAATGGCTACGGCCAGCGGCGAGCCTGTGGGTCCGGTCATTACGGATCAGCTTATTACAGGCGTTAAGATTTACGATGCAAAGCCAATTTTTGATGAAGATGATGGATCAATTATTCCGCAGGGGAATGAAATCCAGAACGTCAGACCCAAAGTCAAAGATACCGTAGCCATTATTTACGACTGGTCATTGCCGGATGATCAACATCCGTACGATAACGGCTCAACGTTTACCTTTAGTCTTCCTGCCGAGTTTAAGGTTCCTAATGAAATAAAAGGGCCATTGACAGGTAAAGTAGGCGACTATGTCGTGTCTACCAACGGGGAAGTCACATTTACATTCAATGAAGCCATTAAAGGAACCCAGTTAAGCGGTAATTTCTTTGTGTGGTTATCGTTTGACGAATCGAAGCTGAACGGCAGCTTGGAACAGCCGATTGATTTTAGCTCGGTCGGCCAAAGCGCCATCGACGTTCATTTTGCCAATACCGCGGTAGACAAGCTCAAGAAAACGGGCAAGGCTAATAAAAATGGAATCAACTCCGATGAGATTGAATGGACCGTCGAATTTAACCAAAGTGAAAAGGAAATCATGAACGCCGTTCTGAATGATACGTTCTCTTATGACGGACTATCGCTTAAAGGGGATATTACAGTTCAGCCGCTGGAAGTGAAGTTAGACGGCAGCGTGCAGCCGAAGGGTTCCCCGACAACGGAAACCAGCTTTCCGATTCATCTTGGGGATATCCATCAAGCATATCGGGTGACTTATACGACAAGCGTTGCAGCACCAACCGCCGAACCGTTTAAGAACAGGGAAATTGCTAACACGGCGGAGCTTACGGGCGATGGAGCAGCCACTGAAACGGTTACGGGCAAGGTGAAGGTGAACTTCAATGAGCCGCTGACGAAGCCGAATCCGGTTGAAAGTGATTATAATGCACAGACGCAAACCATTACCTGGAAAATTCAATACAATTATAATGAACAATCGATTTCCCAAGCGAATGCATGGATCGAGGATACGTTCGATGCAGCGAATAAGACAAAGCAGAAGCTTGTTGGCGGTAGTGTGAATGTGTATTCCGTGGACATTAACGGTGCGGGCCAAGGCGTGAATCGGACCCTCGTTGACCCGTCCAAGTACACCTTAACGAGTGTGGGCACGGATTTTGACGGCGGCTTCAAATTGCAGTTTAACGATCCGATCAACAAAGCTTACGTCATCGAATACCAAACTGATGCCCAAGCGCGCATTTACAAGAATGAAACCGTAGCTAATACGGTGAAAATGTACGATGGCACGACGAGAACGGGTTCAAAGGGGATCCGTGAAGTTATTTTTGACAAGAGCGTAAGCAAGTCGGATTTTCAGAATAAGACCATTGAATGGAAACTTGTGCTGAATCAGGATTCAAAAGATATGACAGACGTCGTCATCAAGGATAACTATGCGGGCAAACATATGAAATTAGATCCCGCTACGATCAAGATTAACGGAGCAGATCTGGAACATAGCGAGTTTGAGCTGGTCGCCAATAGCGGAGATGCTGGCTTTGAAAGCGGGTTTGTGCTTCAACTAAAAGTCCCGGCTAACGGTATTCGTATTCCATACGTTATTACGTACACCACTTCGTTCGATCCAACGGCAGGCATGCCTACGAATAACGAATACAGAAACGTAGGGACCCTGGATTGGAACGAAGCGGGCGTTCCGCAAGCTTCGATCACTAAGTCTGCAGTAGTGACACCTCAAAACTACACTATTGAAAATGGGAATAAAATAGGCGAATATAACGCCAAAGACAAAACCATTACATGGAAAATTGATGTGAACTATAATCTGTTCGACATTCAGAATGCCGTGATCAAAGATAACTATACAGGTAACGAAACCTTCGTAGACAACTCTCTGATCGTCAATAAGCTGATTCTGAAGGATGCCAATAACACGATAGACATTGACCCGAACGAAGTAGCTCTTACAGCGGAGCAGTTCACGCTAAATTCGGATGGTAAAGGTTTTGTGCTGAATCTGGGCCAAATCGATAAAACCGCCTATCGAATTACGTACAAAACCAGTCTTGACGGTGCATATCCGGTTGAAGGCACGTATTCCAATCATGCAACGCTGCAGGATGGAACAACGAATCGTTTTGAAAAATCAGTAGAAGTAACACCTGCACATGGTGGAGTCTACGTCGAGAAAACGGGTAATCAAGTAGGTCAATCCGATATTGCCTCTTGGCATGTGAGCATTAATCCGAGCCAATCTTACGTAGCCGCGGGTTCCGTATTGACGGATACATTATCAGATAATCAGATTCTGCTCAAAGATTCCTTAAAGCTGTATAAGACGGATATTCCTTCGAACAATAGCAGGGATGTATCCAAAAAAGCAGGTTCAGTCGATCCGGCAGACTATGACTTAGAGGTCACAGGAAACACGTTTAAGCTGACCTTCAAGAAGGCATTGAATACGGCTTATATTTTGGAATACCAGTCGTTTATCAACGCGGACAGCGGTGCGAGAATAACCAATAAAGCTGCATTCGCCGGCCAATCCTCTTCCGTAATCGGGCAAGGGAATCAGGAAGGAATCGTCGTCTCTTTAGCCGGAGCGGGCGGAGGAGCTTCTACAGGCAGCGGGAAAATTAAAATCGTCAAAGTGGATGATTTGAACCAACCCCTAGCAGGAGTGAAATTCGAGCTGTATAACGGTTCCGGAACGACGCTGCTCGAAACCATCGTAACCGATGCGCACGGAGAAGCCGTTACGACCCGAGATTATAGATACAATAACAAAACGACAGGATTGCCTTACAAACTAAAAGAAGTATCCGTACCTTCGGGGTATCTGATGGATCCTGATTATACGGGCGTGACAGGAAAACAGATCTTATTCAAAGATCCGAATGAATCCTTTACGATTGTGAACAAAATCCTGCGTCACGGGTTCGAATTAATCAAAACCGATGCTGCAGATTCAACTAAAAAGCTGCAAGGCGCCGTGTTTGAATTGAGAAAGGCCGGAACGCAGGAGGTAGTCGATACTTTGACTACGGATGCGGACGGGAAGATTGCCAAAGGCGATCTGGATCCTGGCAATTATGAATTGGTTGAAATCACGGCACCCGATTATTATCTCGTTGATGCTAAACCGATCCCGGTCACCATCGCTGCCAACCAAACTCAAATATTGCATTTGAGCCAAACCAATGCCCGGGGGACAGACGGTAAGCTGGTCATCACCAAAGTCGACGCGAAGGATCATTCGGTTCTTCTGGAAGGCGTAGAATTTGAGCTTTATGATAGCTCGAAGTCGCTGATCGGCACGAAAACGACGGATAGCCAAGGTGAAATCGAGTTTGATAACCTGCCTTACGGCGAATATACGTTAGTAGAAACCCAAGCGGCCGGTTACGTGATTGAACAAGCTGACACAGCCGTGCAGATTAAGCAGTCGAATACATCGTTGACGATTGAGAACAAAGCAAACGATCGTTCCGTCAAATTGACAAAATATAATTCGAACAAAAGCCAAAAGCTTCAAGGGGCTGTGTTCGAATTAAGGGAAGAAACGAACATCTTCGATCAAGCCGGGAATTATGTGTATAAAGTGGTTACCGGTATCGATCAAGCGAAGTTGACGACGGATGTAAATGGTGAATTGTGGTTAGAGGACTTGGCGCCGAATAAATATCAACTGATTGAAATTGAGGCGCCGCGTGGTTATCAGTTAGACAGCAAGCCGATAGCCTTTGAAATTACGAATCAACAAACGGAACCGGTCTTGGTGGAGAAAACAAACAACAGAGTGTCGGTTCCGGTAGATCCAAGCGGACCATCCACGGGACCAGGACCCGTTACGCCTCCGACGGGAACAACGGATCCGCAGCCTCCGGTAACTCCTGATCCGAATCCGGGAACGCCTGTCGTACCTGGAAACGGGGGCACTCCAGGCACTCCAGGCACTCCAGGCACACCGGGAACGCCGGGTGAGCCTGGAGGCAGCACGCAGCCGGGACAGCCTAACGGCGGAGCTACTCCGGGTTCAAACGGCTCCGGCAATCATCCGGATGGCGGGAATGAGCAAGGCCAGCCTGGAAAGGGCAACGCTTCACCGGACAGCTCCGGCAATGGGATGAAGCCTGACCCGAACACCGATGGCATGCTCCCGAAAACCGGGGAAGAAAGCCATCTTCCGCTCCAGCTTGCAGGCTTCGGCCTGATCGTGCTCGGCGGGGCCTTGCTGCTGTACAGAAAGACGCGCGCAAGCCGTAACCACGGATAAGAGAAAAACAGCCTGCTGAGTTA
>NZ_BIMK01000030.1 GCF_004001045.1 Paenibacillus chibensis | reverse complement strand
TTTACTGAATCCGGCGCTAGATGGACTGACTGTACGCTGCCCGACTGAAGCTGCTGCGTACCTACCGAGTCCGCGGCCAGATGAAGCGCCGTCACCGCGCCGTCCTGCAGAGCTTTCGAGTTTACCGAATCGGGGGCCAGATGCTCTTCCTGCACGCTGCCCGATTGGAGCTGCTGCGTGCCTACCGAGTCCGCGGCTAAGTGTCCAAAAACAACTGCGCCCGTTTGGATGGCTTTGGAATCGACCGCGTCCTCCGCGACATGCTCATTGGTGACCGAATTCTTGGCTAATTTGGATGAAGTTACGCTTTTGTCGGCCAGCTTATCCGCCGTTACGGCCAGATCCCTTATTTTATCCGTCGCTACGCTTTCCGGAGATAGCTTTGGAGAAGTCACGGCATGATCGGTCAGGTGGACCGGGGATATGATCGACGAAGTCAGATGCTCGGCAAGAACACTTCCCGCGGCGAGCTGTTCCGACTTGACGGATTTCTTCCCTAGAATGTCCGTTCCGACGATTCCCCGCTGCAAATGCTCAACCCCGATGGCCCCGTCTTGAATGTGCCGGGATTCGACCGCATCGTCGATAATTTCGTTTGACCCCACGCTCCGCTCCGCAAGCTGACGGTTCCCGATGGCACCCGACCGGATATGCAAGCCGTGAATGCCGTCCTTGGCAATCGTCTCTCCTCCAACGGCGGAAGGGGCCAGCTTCTCGGCGGTTACGCTCGCTTCCGCCAGCTTCGCCGCCGTGACGGAGGATGCCTGCAGTTGCTCCGATCCTACGGCGCCCGACGCGATATGTTTCGTTTCAACGGCGTGTTTGGCAATATGCCCGCCTTGAACCGACCCCTCCCGCAGATGCCCGGATGTGCTCTGAATTCACGGAATTCGGCGCCAGCTGTTCTTTCCCGACGGAGCCTGGCGCAAGGTGGCGCGATTGAACGGCTTCGTCCGCGATTTTGACGGGTAGAATGCTCTGGTCGGCGATTTTGGAGGAAGTCACGGTTTGCTCCACAATATGGACCGTTCCGATGGACTGCTCCTTCAGTTTGTCAGGTCCGATGCTGCGGTCCGCAATATGAACCGCGCTGATCTCTCCTGCGCCGATATGTTTGCCCGTCACAGCACCATCGGCAAGATGATCGCTCCGCACCGCCGAGCCGGCAATGATCTCCGATGACACGGCACCCTCCTGCAGGTGGCCCGTCGTTACGGCACCGCCGGCAATCTGCCCGGAGCCGACGCTGCGATCAGCCAGCTGCCTGCTTCCGATCGTTCCGTCAGCCAGATTCTCCCCGACTAACGAATGAGGCTGAAGATGCGCACCATGGATGGCACCCGGGCGAATTTTATCGCCGTCAATGGCACCGCTGCGGATCTTCGATGCCGTCACGGCTCCATCCGCCAACTTGGAAGTGTCGACCACCTCATTCACCAGATGATGGGGGCGGATGCTGGATCCGGCGATTTTGCTCTCCGTGACGGCCGCTTCCTGAATCAACTCACTGGTAACGACAAGCTCGGCAAGATGCCGCGACCGGATGGAGCCGTCCGCGATTTTATCCGATGCGATCGCCTGATCCTGCAGTTTATCGGAAGAGATGCTTCCTTCGCGGATCTTTTCGCCGCCGATCGACTGATCGCGGAATTTGCTCCCGCTGAATGCGGCGTCCGCCACATGCTCTTCCATGACCGATAAAGGCGCCAGCTTCAAGGAAGTGACCGCCCCGTCTGCCAGGTGAATATGGGATACCGCGTAATCGGCGATCGCGTCGCTGTTAACCGATCCGGGCTTAATACGGGAAGAATCCACGGCCCCTAGGGCAATTTTGGAGGTTATGACCGATCCGTCCGCCAGATCCTCCGTGTAAATGAAAGGCTTTGGCGAATCGGGAAGCCGCTTCTCCGTAATCCTCTCCTCAACGGACCGGATCTCCTGAATCGTAACCTCCTGCTGTACTACAGCTTCTGTGTCGCTGCTGCTATCGTCGCCTCGTTCCTCCTGGACCTCTTCTTCCGCCTGCGAGTCGGCAACGGCCAACTCCTGGGCAGGTTCGACGGTAACCGAACTGATAAGGGCATTCGTTTCGTCGTTTTCCGTTTCGTCCTTGGCTGCCTCTTCATAGGTCTGCGCATGCTCCACGCTTGGCCTTCCAATCGTTTGAATCTCGTGTATGTTGGGATTATCCACAAAATAACGGCGTCGGCCGGCTCTATCGGACGGTTTGTTCCCCTTCTTTTTCAAGCGTTCTCGCTCCCTTCCTGCACATATCGTCCCTCATGCATCCTATGCGTGGCACTAGGCATTTGTCACTGAACTAAGAGCTTTCGCATCATTTCATGCCAGCGTACCGCGGTATGATTCCATTGGAACCATTGTGCCGCCCGCTGATGACCGGCATGACCGAAAGAGCAGCGGATCTGCTCATCCCGGAGCAGTCGAATAAGTGCAGGCGCCAGTTCGGTTTCAAGCGAATTCTGCTGAAGCACATATCCGGTAACCCCGTCCTCAACGATTTCCGGAATGCCGCCTGCATCCGAAGCAATGACCGGCACGCCCGTGGCCATCGCCTCTACATTCACCAGTCCGAAGGCTTCCCCTTCCGCTGATGGAACCAGAACGACGTCAGCCAGATGATACCAATAGGAGATCGCCGGGTATGGTACGAACGGAACAAAATTCACATGATCCGGATAAAGCGCAGCCAACTCATGCAGACGGATTTCATAGGCTGTCCTGCGGCTCGAGCCGTAAAAGGGGCTGCCAACAATGAGCACCATCACATCGGGCACCGCCCGGATCAGCTCCGGCAGGGCTTCGAGCACATGGTGTACCCCCTTCAACGGGAGCAGCCTGCCGACATACATGACGATGCGCCTGCCCTGCCATCCCCTGTCCTTCAGCTTGGCCTCCCGCAGAGCTTCGGACCGGGGCGTCCATCTCGGCATAAAGTCCTGCAGGCAAACGCCCAGCGGATTGACGTTGATCGGAGTCTTCAGCAATGGATAACGATTCCGGAGCTCCTTTTCCAAAAAAGAACTGTTCACGACAATTCGATCTACAGACTGCAATAGTCGTTCAGCCTCCTTGCGGCTGACATGGGGAGGAGATACGTAGGTGAGGGAATGAACGGAGGATACGACCTTGGCTTCAGGCAGAGCCCGTTTGATTCGCCAGGCCAGCCCGGGCCGATTCTGAACATCGATCACATGGGGCTTCCATGCCTGCAGAGAACGGATCACTCCGGAAGCATAGCCGCTACCCCGCGGCAAGCGGTGTACAGGGATTCCGCCCTCAAGGGCTCCGATCGATGGGTGGTCCGGCTCCTGTACCCCGTAAATCCGGATGTCGAACCCTTCGGGTACCAGCGGTATCATCTGCTCCACCACCCGCTCTACCGAGCTGCTCCGGCCAGAAGGAATAAAAAACGAACCTGGCGTAACGACCGCTGCCTTCGGCTTCTGCACAGCTTCTCCTCCATTCTCGTCTAATAATGAAGATTTCACTTCTATAGCCTATACAAACCAGGATCAAGGTGGTGACAAATCAGGCCGTCGGTCAGGAAAAATAGGCCATGTACCCGCAGACAAACGTCCCTTACTGTCCAAGCCGACATGGCATAGACTATACAACCAAGCTCATGCCGACAGGCGCTTTTTGGATCGTACGAAGTATCCGCAGATCACGATGATCAATGGAACGGAGGAGGGATGACACGTGTGGTTTTCTTATGTCGGGATTCTGCTGAATGCAGAAATGCACCGGGGAATTCCGAGAGGAAGAACCGGGCAAGAGTCCTTAGCCAATTACGAGGAGGCCGCCCGCGTGTACGGGCTGATTCCATGCTACATCCGGCTTCAGGATATCGATGCGAGTCGCGGCGAGTGCACCGCCTATTTGCTCCGGAATAACGCCTATACGCTCGTCCGGATGCCCATTCCCCAAGTCATTCATAACCGGGCTATCTATCTGGATGCAGCCTCGCAGGCCAAAATAAACTCCCTGCTCGGTCAGGGATACATGGTTTTCAACGGATTCAACCGATACGGAAAGGATGAGATCCATCAGCTGCTTCGTCAAGATCCCAACCTCTCCGCGCATCTGCCCGAAACGAAAAATGCCACATCCCTTTCCATTACGGAAATGATGCAGCATTATAATGATCTTGTCATCAAGCCTTGTGCCGGCAGCATCGGCCGTGGCATACTGCGTTTGCAGCATGCGGGCTCGTCGTGGATGCTTACTTACTCCTCAAGCGGTAAATCCAATGACTGGAAGACCGTTGCCCTGCGTCGCAAAAAGCTTCCCCCCGTTCTATGCAGCCGTCTTCGCCGTATTCCCCATCTCGTTCAGGAGCGCATTGCCCTGGCAGAATTCAAGGGGCGGCCTTATGATCTTCGCGTCTCTGTACAGCGTGGACTCAGCGGTCAATGGAAGGTGACGGGCATGTACGCCAAAGCTGCCTCCTCAAGAACCTTTGTCTCGAACGTAGCCCAGGGAGGTAAAGCCTTCCCCGCCGAAATGGTTATCGGCGAAAGCCTTCCACATCTGGATCCCGCAACGGTTACGACGAAGGTACGGGAGCTTGCCCTTGGCGTTGCCAAAAGATTGGAGCGGCATCTTCCCTATGCCGCCGATTTCGGGCTGGATATCGGTCTGTCGGCAGAAGGAACGCCGTATTTTATCGAATGCAATGGGCGCGACCAGCGCTATGGCTTTCGCAAAGCCGGGCTTGATGGAATATGGAAGGAAACGTATCGGCAGCCGATGGCCTATGCCCGCCACTTGCTCGGCGGTTAAGGTCGGCATCTCCCAATACAGGCATCAGGCGTGATAGCGGACATCGGCAATGCCAATCCACGGAAAGGCTATGGCGGCAGCATACGCGGCGATAGGGACAAGAATCAGCAGCAGCGCAGCGATGCCATCCGACCAGGATACCCTGGACGGGTAGTAGTAGGTACGCCGCCCTTTCCCGTTAAACTGTTTGGCCTCCATAGCGATGGCAACCCGGTGGGCGCGCCGGATGCTTTGGGACAGGAGCGGCACGGCATACATCCGGATATGCTCCATCAATCCCTTCAGTCCCTTTCCCTTCACCTGCGCACCGCGCACCTGAAGTGCCTGCCGGCGGATCAGAAATTCCTCCCATACCATGGGAAGCAAGCGGATCGAAGCCATAAAGCTGTATGCGAACCGCGGGGGTAGCTTGAAGCTTTGCATTAACGCATAGAACAGCCTCACCGAAGGCGTCGTGCTGACAAACAATAGTCCTTCGGCAGCAAATGCGATGGATCTAAACCCCAAATGAAGCCCTCTGTAAAAGCTCTCCTCGGTTATGCGCAGCAAGCCCCAATGCCACCACAGCGTATCTCCCTTGCCGAAGAAGATCATGGTGACGGACGAAGACGCAAACAACAGCCCGAATGGAAGGACAAGCAGCAGCGTTTTTCTGAACGTAAAGCCGCCAAGGACAAACAGCGCCAACGTATACGCCGCCGCCTGATTGACCGCAAAATCAATGCGGCGCGTCTGCACCGTGACCAGCAGCAGCGCAATGAACAAGACAAGCTTGACGGCGGGATTGACGCGCTGCAGCATCGTGGAACGATTGGGCGTGAGAAATTCGATCATGGAATCATCCTCGCTTTCGCGTCAGCACAGCTGCCTGTCGGTCTTTCTGACAGCTGCCCCTCAGCCACCTCCCAGATCCGCGTGGCGATTCGCTTGGCGATTTCCTCCTCATGCGTAACCATGACGATCGCGGCACCTTCAGCCCGCATGGCCATGCAGTAGTCCAGAATCGCAAACGTATTACTGGCATCCTGCCCGAAGGTAGGCTCATCCAGCAGAAGGATCGGCTGCCCGCGCACCACGGCCGAGGCGATGCTTAGTCTGCGCTTTTGACCGGTTGACAGTTGATAAGGATGGCGCTGTTCCAAACCTTCCAAATGGAAGGAGCGCAGAAAGCTCTGCACTTTCCCCTCCAGCTCCGGCACATTTCCGCCTTCTCCGATCTTCAAAGAAAAACCGATCTCCTCCTTGACGCTTTCAGCCACAAACTGAAACTCAGGATTTTGGAAGACGTAACCGATTTGATCAGAGGGTGGACGGGCCCTTTTCCGCTGCCTCCAACTCGCCCCGGCCGTTTCCGCCATTATAGCGCCGCGCAGCAAGTACTGCCCTTTGAAACGGAGCAGACACATCAAGCTAAGCAGCAAGGAGCTTTTCCCGGCCCCGTTGGGACCGGTCACAGCGATAAAATCGCCTGGATAAATCGAGGCGGCGTCCACCTGGATCACCGGCCTTCCGGCACGGAAGCCGGTAAACCGGTTCAAGCTCAGTAGCGGATCCGGCCGATCCTCCGTTTCAGAGTTCCCGTTTTTCTCCTGCCCGCTCTCCAGCTTTCGGCCGAATTCCTCCCAAACGCCCGGGTGCCAGATTCCGAACTGCTGCAGCTCCCGATGGAACTTGCGGAAGATCCATTCCGGACGACCATCCCCAACGATGCTTCCATCCGGAGCAAACAGAATGATCCGGTCCACGCGGTCCGCGATCTCTTCGATACGATGCTCCACAATGACGAGGGTCCGTCCTTCTGCCACGCTCCAGACGGACTCCCACATTTGCGTGCGCCCCTCCGGATCGAGCAGGGCTGACGGCTCATCCAGAAAAATCGCCTCCGGTGCAAGCAGCAGCACCGAGGCTAGCGCAAGACGCTGTTTCATGCCTTGGGACAGGCTGTCCACCGGTACATGCAGGTCATTCAGCATCAAGCCAACCGCTTGAAGCGCCTTTCGCATCCGAGACTCCATATGTATGCGGTCTATGCCCCGGTTCTCCAGCACGAAGGCTAGCTCTTCATCCACAAACGGCATGCAGAACTGGGTATCCGGGTCCTGGAACACATAACCTCTGGATAGCGGAATGACTATGTTCTCCGCCTTCATCGGCACCTCCATGACATGTGGAATCAAACCTCCCAGCACCTGCAGCAGCGTCGATTTCCCGCAGCCGCTCGGCCCGAGCAGCAGCACCTTTTCCCCGCGGCGGACCGTCAGCGACAAATCCTTGAAGACAAAGCCGGGTTCGCCGGGGAATTTAAGCCGAAGCGCTTGGACCGAAGCTGCGATTTCCCGGGTGTCTTGAACGTCCACGTCCAATCGCTGCTCAATCATGATCCAGCGCTTCGTAATCCCGTTTCGTGACCGGACGCAGCAGCTGCGTGACGCCCGTAGCCTCCAGCGCCTTGGCGAGGGCAAAGGCCAGATAGCCTGCGAGAATTGCGGAGCTGACGATCCGCAGCGCATATTTGAAAAGCATCATCCAGAGCGTGTAATCGGCGACATAGCCGTAATACATATCCACCAGCAGCGAACCGAGCGCCGCAGCCGCTCCGGCGAAAGCCGCCGTTCCCACCTTAAAGCTGCGGTAGCGCAGCAGCGCAAACACCAGCTCCGCGGCAAGCCCCTGTACGATGCCGTACAGCGCCAGCTGGATCCCCCATTCGCTGCCGAACAGAATCTCCACATGAGCGGCCGCAACCTCGGCCAATAGAGCGACTCCGGGTTTGCGAATCAGCAGCATGGCGAGCGTCGGAGCCAGGAACCAGACCCCGTACACGAGCTCATCCGCCTGGAAAAACAGCGGTTTAAACAGATCATACACCGAGCCCCAAAAGTGATACACCACACCGATCACCAGCGACAACAAAATAGTTACCAGCAGGTCGCTTAGCCGGAGCCCCTTTCTTTTTTCCATGCTCGATACGTCGTTCATCCTGAATCTCCCTCTCTTTTTTAAAAATAGGCATTAAAAAAACCGCCTGGATATGCAAAGAGAGACGGTCAAATAAGCCCCGGAGGGGACTATACGAATTCTCTACGCTGGCATTATCCAGTTCAGATACCCGGTCAGCAGCGGATGTTAGCTGCACTCTCAGCCTGATTCACTCAAGCTCCCGTATTCTTATGTAACAGATGAACCTCCACGAACAACATGGGAAGCGAAGGCATCCGTATCCTGGTTCCAAAATACACCAATCTCCCATTCGTTGGCAATAGAAAAATATTTTAGTGCCAGCGCATGTCATGTAAAAGTAAAGGAATCGTTACCTGTACGATATTGCTTAAAACGGTATTCTATGTAATGATATTTCCGAGTGTTTAAAAACAGTTATTTGCAAAAATCGATCCGGCCGCTTCTTTTTTTCGCAACTAACACGGGCGACCGTGAACGTTTACTTGATATATGTTTTGCCGGTAGCAGCATCCGAAGGGAGATAAAGCATGGCGAAGGAATTGTTGAGGCTGATGACAGAGCTCTCCTCCAGAAAGTGGCTTTCCGCATTGATGGGGCGCTTTTCTCACAGCCGACTCAGCAGGGGTATCATTCCTGTTTTTATTAAAAGCTATCAAATCCCCGCTCACGAAGCGGAAAAAGAGATACATGAATATCGGACCTTAAACGAGTTTTTCTCGCGCCGGCTAAAGCCGGGCATGCGTCCAGTCGAAGAAGGCCGGGATGTGCTGACAAGCCCGGTGGATGCCCAAATTACCGCCATGGGCGAGATTAACGCGGGGACCATCCTGAACGTAAAAGGACAAGACTATTCGGTCGCGGAGCTGCTGAACTTCTCTCCGCATCTGGAGCTGTACAAGCACGGGTATGTCTTCGTGCTGTATCTGAGCCCGACCGATTATCACCGCATCCATGCCCCGATTACGGGCGTGCGTACGGAGAGTGAGCATATCAAAGGACGGGCCTACCCGGTGAATGATTTCGGAATGACCCAGATGAAGTCCGTGTTATGCCGCAATGAGCGGCTGATCACCTACATCGCCGGAGAATACGGCGAAGTTGCCGTGGTCAAAGTCGGCGCCATGAACGTGAGCAGCATCCGCTATAATGACGAATCCGTCGCGCGTTTCGTCAACGGCGATGATCTGGCCTATTTCGAATTCGGCTCGACCGTTGTGCTGCTGACTCAGGACGGAACGTTCACGCCGTGCCCGGGCCTGAAAACGGGCGACCAGGTACGCATGGGACAGCTGCTCGGCACGCTTCATGCAAAGCAATCCCGCTGACCGGCAGCTGCGTGCTTGAACGGCTATGACCGCTCAAGCACGATCGCGAGCAGCCTTTGAAAAAGGCGGCCCGGCACCGCGCCCTTGGCCCGAATCGTAAGCCGGGTGCTGCGCGGAAGAGCATACCGGAAAGCGGGGCGTTTCATGCAAGCAATATGCGCAACCTGTCTGGCGACCTCCTTGGGATCGCCTCCTTGGCTTGCGCTCTTGCGGGAAAATGCAAGCACCTTGTCCAGCATGCTCTCGTAAGGCGAGCCTTGCCGCGTGCTCATCTGCGTAAAGCCCTTTTCCCAGATTGGCGTACCGTAGGCTCCCGGTTCAACCAGGACCACATCGATGCCAAAGGGCCTTGCCTCCAGGGCGAGGCATTCGCTGAAGCCCTCCACGGCGAATTTCGAGGAAGCGTAAGGCCCGAAGCCCGGAAAGCCGATACGCCCGCTGATGCTGCTCATCTGGATGATTCTGCCCTTCCCCTGCTCCCGCATGAGGGGGAGCACCGCCTGCGTCACACGTACCATGCCGTGAAAATTCGTGTTCATCTGCGCAAGCCATACCTCAGCCGGCACCTCCTCGATGAAGCCGCCGTATGCCGTTCCCGCATTGTTGACCAGCACATCCAGGCAGCCGTGGCGACTGCGGATATGCTCCGCCATCTGCTCTACGTCGGTATCCCGGGTCACATCCAGCCTCACAGCATCGATACGCTCGCGCACGCCTGCCTGCTCTGCGGCTTCCATCAGCATACCGGCCGCCTCCAACCTACGGATACCGGCCACCACGTTAAAGCCGCGCAAGGCCAGCTCAACGCATATAAGCATTCCGAACCCGCTGGAGCTGCCTGTGACCAGCGCAACCGGTTCCTTCCCCGTGTCTTCCAATCGCTTGACCTCCTCTGTTCCGTTAGACAGGAATGCCGTTATATAAAAACGGCTTGGACTCCAGATAATGGCGAATCAAAGCCACGCTGTACGGCTTGCTGTCCCGCAGCTCGGCCGTTTCCCAGGAATGCGGGGCATGATAGCTTTGGTTTTCGATCAGCGATTTGATGAAAAAGGTTTCCAGCACATGCACGCCGTCCGGGCCGAAGGAAACCGGCATCACGCTTTCGTATCCCTCCAGAAACAATGCTCGCTGCAGCGGGAACAGGCCGATGAAAGCCTGGGCCAGATCGTACATGTAATACCCGTAGCCACAGCGGCCGAAATCGATCGGATGGAATTCGCCCTCATGGAATATCAGGTTTCCCTCATGATAGTCGGCATGAATCATGCCGAAGGTGTCCGCCGTCCGCTCCAGCGTGGACATATGGGCTGTAACCTTGGCTGCCGCCTGCTCATATAAATGGAATTCTTCCTCGTTCAAATAGCTTCGGTAATGCTTTTTCAGCCTTTCGACCGCCTGCTCGAAAGGTGCCTCATCCCAGATGGGCCGAACGAAGCCTTCCGGAGCCTCGAATTCGCTCGCTGCCCGGTGCATCCGGGCCATCAGGGCACCCATCTGCCGGATCTGGTCTTCGCTGAATTGACCCTCGAAATGATCGCCTTCAATCCAGTGCAGTACCGTGACCTTCCACTGTCGTCCCCGCTCGGTTTCCACCTCGGTGAGGCTCAAGCCGGCGCGATTCGCCACCCCCGTCGGTACCTGTAAGCCATGGACTTTGCTCAAATAGCTCAGCCACTCCATTTCGGAGGCGATTTCCCGGGAAGGCGCCGTGCCCGGATGAATGCGCAGCAAATACGATTTGCCGCCTTCCTCTTCGATCCTATAGGTTACATGCTCCGATACCTGGATAAAAGCAATCTCCCTCTCCTTGAGGTCATATTGCTCCAATGCGGCCGTCAAAGCTGCCTCTGCCTGTGCCAGCAGCATACGTCTGCTATCTTCCGAATCCGCGTTAAAAGCTTCGTTCATATCACGTGCCCCCTATTCATGTTCCTATGTTCATCCTTGCTGTAATGCTAGAATAACATATTTGCGGCAAAGACATGGCATACGAAAGCAGGGTCATCATTCAACGCCTCTCTCCTTCCGTCAGCCGCCACCTTGGGCAGCATAACAAAAAAAGCAGCACGGGCTGAGACGCCCGTGCTGCTTTTATGAATAACATCATCAAAACCACAAATCAACTGCCGGCTCGCTCGCCTTATACCGGCGCATCCGGGTCCGGACCATACTGCGTCCGCCTGCAAATACATCGCGTCTGCGTATTCTGCGTCTGTACGTCATCCGCGTCTGACCTCCCTTCGTTCCATGCAACCGCCATTTCTTCACCCTCATTACCCGGGCTTTACACAGCCGAAACAAACGAAGGAGATCAGCGGATCTCGGAAGGCTTTTTGCCCGTGTACTGCTTAAACTGCCGGCTGAAGAAAAAGATGTCCCGGTAACCCAGCGCATCCGCCACTTCCGTCACGTTCATGCCGGCGTGAATCAGCAGATGCTGCGCGCGCTCGATCCGCGTCCGGATAATGTACGACTGTACCGGCGTTCCGATCAATTCCTTGAACTTGATAGAAAAATAGCGGGGAGACAGACCGGCACGGGCTGCAAGATCCTCGACGCGATGAGGCTTGCCGGGATGCTGCTGCACGTAGTTCGCGATCTCGTGGATCACCTCGGTCAGCTGGTTGCTGACTTTCTTCTCCTCCGGCTGCTCACGGTCATGCCGCAGCAGATGAATCATCAGCTGCTTGAGGATCAGCTGCCCTTCCTCCTGCGCGGCAAAGGTATTGACGAGAAACAGCCTCACATACCTTGCAAGCATATATTCGAAATCAACCGTTTCTTTCAAGCGGCGGTAAGGTTGCGGAATCTCGCTCACCGGTTCCGAAATTCTGAAGTGGCTGTAGGTAAGCACGAGCGGCTTCTGCGGATTGTGGACCGCGCTCGTGTGATCTCCGGGCCTGAACAGAAAACAGCTGCCCTTGCCGACTTCATAGGACTCATCATTGCGGATGACCGTCCCTTCGCCGCTCCATACGTAAAATAAATCATAGTTTTCCAGCGCCTTTTCGCGCTTCTGCCATTTCCATCCCGGCTCGCATACGATCTTCGCCAGGGAAGGCAGTATTTGAAAAGAAGATGGCGACGCATGCAGCATGTCGTCACTCCCCCTAACATATAAACTTAATTCATACCACCATATTTTACTCTTTTACGAGAGATTTTGCACATCCTGCCAGGCGGCGGCCAGCCTCGCCACGCCTTCTTCAATCCTCTCCTCCGCCAGATGGGCAAATCCGAAGCAGGCCGCGGGCGGACCTTCATCCAGCCGGTACATCCGGGCATCCCGAAAATCGACGCCTCGTTGGTTCGCCGCCTTGCAGAATGCCTTGTATTCTTCGCAAGATTTGCGCCAGTCTGCATAGACATGCAGCCCTGCGTCTCCAGGCATGAGCTCGAAAATATCGCCGGCTTTCTCCTTCATCAGAAGCATAAAACGTTGATGCCTTGACCCATATACCCTGGTCAGACGGCGCATATGACGCATATATCCGCCCTTCGACATGAATCTCGCAAGCGCCCGCTGCTCCAAAACCCCCGGAGACATCGGATCGTACAGCGCCTTGGCACGGACTGCGGCCTTTACCAACCCTCCGGGCAGCACGGCATAACCGAGCCTTAGACCGCCGAACATCGTTTGCGAGAACGATCCGATATAGATGACCCGCTCCCGTGTGTCCAATGCCTTAAGCGGCTCGATCGGCCTGCCGCCAAACCGGAATTCGCTGTCGTAATCATCCTCGATAATCACTGCATCATGCCTTTGCGCCCAGTCCAGCAGCTCCCGCCTGCGCTGCAGGCTGAGCACCGCTCCTGTCGGGTATTGCCGGCTCGGCGTGACAAAGAGAATCCCTGAATTCCAGTCCTGCGGCTGAATTCCCTGACGGTCAACGGCTGCCGGGATGATCGTGCCGCCGCAGGCCTTAACGGCCCGGTGGATGCCGTGAAATCCGGGATTCTCCACGACGGCGGTTTCCCCTTCGTTAAGCAGCAGCTGGAAAAGCAGCACGATGGCCTGCATCGAGCCGCTGAACAGAACGATGTCCTCCGGACGGGCCATAATGCCGCGCGTCACGCGCAGATGGGAGGCGATGGCCTCGCGCAGCTGCCGGTCTCCTTCTGGCGGTGCCCGATGCTCCAGGTTGCTCCCTCCGCGCCCGCCGGCGTAAGAGAGCGCGCTTCGCCACTCCTCATACGGAAAGCGTGTCATTTCCATCGGCTGATTGATAAAGCTGATTTCCGCCCGCACGGCCGGATCCGAAGGGCCACCCGGCAGCACAGACAGCCGTTTGCCCCAGCTCGAAAGCTGCACGGGCGTATCCTTGATTTTCTCCGCTGGAGGAGGGGAATAGCCCGCCTGTGTCACGTAAGTCCCTCTTCCGATCTCGGCATGCACGTAGCCTTCCGCCATCAGCATGTCATAGCTCTGACCCACCGCGCCCCGGGACAAGCCGTACTGCTGCGCCAGATCGCGCGTTGAAGGCAGTCTCGTGCCCCCAGGCAAACGACCGTCCTGAATCGCTTCCCGGAGGGCATGGTACAGAGCCAGATACTTGAAGCGGTGCTTTTCCAGATAAGCCTGCATATGAAGTGTGAGCTCCATGTTTAATCCCCTTCCTCATCCAGCCGGACCCCCGATCCGTATGTATGTTTTTCACCATCCGCATCAAATTGGACTATAAATTTTAATCTAAATTGGATCTTTTTCCTTGTCAATGTCTGCATTATGCTGTCAACAATATCACAAAACATTAATCGGGGGACACGCAGATGAGAAGAAAAGAATTCAGTGTTACGGAAAACCAGGAAATCGAATCATTTTTAGCCGGCATGAGCTTTGGATTTCTGGGTACCGTCGGGGAAGACGGAAGGCCGCGAGTAACGCCCCTTAATTACGTCTACGAGGGCGGTGTATTTTACTTCCATGGCAGCCGGATCGGCGAAAAGATGGAGCATTTGAAATCGAATCCCCATGTCAGCTTCAGCGTGGCCGACGAGTATGCGGTCATTCCTTCCTACTTTAGCGATCCCAGCCTTGCCTGCCCTGCCACGGCTTATTTCAAAAGCGTAACGGCAAGCGGCCGCGCCGAGGTGGTCCAGGATCTGGAGGAGAAAGCTTTGGCATTCTCCCTGCTGATGAAAAAATTGCAGCCGGAAGGCGGGTATGACCCGATCGAGGCGTCGAATCCGGCATACACCTCCCGGCTGCGTAATGTGGCCGTGGTCAAAATCGCCGCCGATCACATCAGCGCCAAATTCAAATTCGGCCAGAACCTGACAGAAGACAAGCGGGAGCAGGTCTTGTGCGGGCTGGAATCGCGGGGCCTCGCGAGAGATCCGGAAACCGCTGAGCTCATCCGAAGCAGCGTGCCGGCGAAACGTGAACGGAAGAAAAATAAAGAAACATCCGCCGCTGAGGAAGAGTACTAAAAAGTGCCATTTTCCGTGACGGTTCCATCCGCAGATGATATAATGTTAGGCAGTAAAAACGGAAAACCTTACATGGGGTTTTGCTCCAAAGGCCTGACCTCACAACCGATCTTGGAAGGATGGAAGAAATGTTAAACTCACTTGCTGAACAATTGAACGAAGGCGTCAAATCCGGCAATCCGCATGTGTACGACATGCTGTCCACGCTGGGCAAAGAGATCTATTTCCCGAAAGAAGGCATTTTGAGCCAATCGGCCGAAGCTTCCGGACATGCCAAAAAGTACAACGCCACGATCGGCATTGCCACCGAAGGCGGTATCCCGATGCATTTGGACGTGATTCAAAGCAAGCTCTCCGCATTCCAGCCGAAGGATCTGTACCCTTATGCCCCGCCGGCAGGCAAACCTGAGCTCCGAACGGCTTGGCTCGCCAAAATGAGAGAAGAGAACCCTTCCCTGCGTGAAAAATCGCTAAGCAGCCCGATCGTCACGAACGCGCTGACGCACGGACTCAGCATCGTTGCCGACTTGTTCGTCAACGAAGGAGACGCCGTCATTTATCCCGACAAAAACTGGGAGAATTACGAGCTGACTTTCGGTATCCGCCGTCATGCCGAGATCGTAAACTATCCGCTTTTCACCGAGGAAATGACGTTCAACAGCCAGGGACTGCGGGAGGCGCTGCTCGCCCAGAAGGACAAAGGCAAAGCAATTGTCATCCTCAACTTCCCGAACAACCCGACGGGCTACACGCCTGGACTGAAGGAAGGCAACGAAATCGTCGCCGCCGTCAAGGAAGCTGCGGAAGCAGGCATTAACGTGGTTGTCGTGACCGACGACGCATATTTCGGGCTGTTCTTCGAAGATTCCTTGAAGGAATCCCTGTTCGGCAAGCTGGCAGATCTCCATCCGCGCGTGCTCGCCGTCAAAGTCGACGGTGCTACCAAAGAGGAATTCGTCTGGGGCTTCCGCGTCGGATTCATTACCTATGCCTCCGACAGCAAGGAAGTGATTCATGCGCTTGAGCAAAAGACGCTTGGCATAATCCGCGCCACCATTTCCAGCGGCGCCCATCCTTCCCAAACCTTCGTGCTCGAGGCACTCAAGTCACCGGAGTTCCATGCTCAGAAGGAAGAGAAATTCCAGATCATGAAGGGCCGCGCCAATAAAGTCAAAACGCTGCTCGACAGCGGCAAATACACGGACGTATGGGAATACTATCCGTTCAACTCGGGATATTTCATGTGCCTGAAGCTGAAGGACGTAAACGCGGAGGAGCTTCGTACGCACATCCTTCACCAATACGGCGTCGGTACGATCGCTCTCGGGGATCATGATCTGCGCGTCGCTTTCTCCTGCATCGAGGAAGAGTACCTGGAAGAGCTTTTTGACCTGGTGTATCAAGGCATTCAGGATCTGAAAAATAAATAAGGCAAAGCGATTCATAAATTGATTTTTTTGCTGAGGAACGGGTGATTGCCCAAGCACAGTCATTCCCCTAGACATAAGATACGGTGTAACTAAAACACTCCATTGCAAAGGGGAATGAACAATGAGCGAAGAAGTAAGAGGCGGATACGGATACGGTTGTGGACCTGGATTATTTGGTAACACGGGAGCAATCCTGGTTCTCTTCATCCTCCTGGTCATCATCACTCGTTCTTTCTGGGTGTAATCCACTACCTTTAAATCCATGCTTCAGCTGAACTAAAAAAAAGCAGAAGGCCGGGAGAAATCCCGATCTTCTGCTTTTTTGTTTGGCATATCTGCAGCTATTCGTCATCGTCATCGGCCGTTTTCTTGCGTCCTGCGAAGAAACGAAAGAGCAGGCTCAGCACGATCCCGCCAGCCAAGGTTATCAAAACGGCCCCTGGCTTTTCGCCGATCGCCCCAAGAAGCGGCAGCCAGATCAGAAACGCAAAGAGCAGCTGGATCTGAAACGCAAGACCGATCGCGTTCGTGCGCCGGCTGCCGGGTGGAATGGGATACACATGCAGCCAGAAGGATTCACTGTGATAACGGAGAAGGGACGACAGCTGCACTCCGGCCAGAAAAACAAAAAACAAATAGATCCCGCTTCCGAGCATGCCGCCGCGGGTCCACCATACGAGCAGCGCTCCGAGAATTCCCGCGCGCAGCACGATCCCCAGAATATCGCTGCGTACGAAGCTCTTCATCAGAAGATAGCGGTAGGCCGCCCCCGGTTTCCAAGGTATGCGATTGCCGGCCCAGGACAGCCATTTTCTGGCGTAAATCCGCTGCTGTCTGCCCGGTACGTTCACGAACCAGCCCAGCATCATCAGAACGCGTCCGCTATGCGTTTTCTCCTGGGCGATCAGTCTTTCCCATGCCACGAGATGCTTGGCAGGAACCCGAAGCGCCACGAAATAGGTGACAGCGATCAGCACGATAAAGATGAGGCTTCGGCCCACCGGCTGCCATAACCATGCCCCAACGGCGAGCGCGATAATAACGTAGCGAAGAATGCGGTAAGACATCGCGGCTCGCCGTGACACCATCCGCAGCTCTTTCCAGCACCCATAGCTGGATACCAGCTTCAAGGCCATCAGTACAACCAGGAACAACCCGCAGCTTTTGGGAGCTTCGTCACTGCGGACGTAAAGAGGCCACGAAATCAAAAATAGCAGGGCGAGTCCGAGCAGCTTATATACGACGCCGCTGATCCAGCTGGCGTTAAAATAATGATTCATTCTCGATTCCTGCGGCAGCAGGAACACGGTATCCGCCGGCTGCAAATACGTTCGAAAGCTGCTGTTTACCGTGAGCGGCACGAGCAGAATCAGCATGATCCAGCGGATTGGAAGTCCTGCGGGGATATGCTGGACCAGGGACGTGTACCATGCCGAAAACGCGATTAGCAGAAACAGCAGCAGCACCGCCACGCCGCTCTGGATGACATAGCCGAGATACGGCAGCACTTCTTTTCCCCAGAAACGGCTGCGGCGTTCGGATCTTAACTGTGCCAAATTCATATCAATCCCTGCCCTGCACTAGGGTATAGAACATCTCTTCCAGTCCCGCCCCGGAAGTTCCTGCCTGCGCGGCGATATCCTGCAGCGTGCCTTGAGCGATCACGCTGCCCTGATGCAGTACGATAAACCGGTCGCAGTAGTTTTCGATCGTCGACAGAATATGCGAGCTGAGCAGAATGGAAGTCCCGCCTTCCTTCAGCTCGACCATAAAATCAAGCAGCGACCGGATGCCAAGCGGATCCAGTCCCAGGAAAGGCTCGTCGATGATGTAAAGCGAAGGGCGTGCGACGAAAGCACACATAATCATCACCTTCTGCCGCATCCCTTTGGACAAATGCGTCGAGAGGCTGTCCATTTTATCCTGCATGCGGAAAATCTGAGCCAGCCTGTTTGCGCGTTCCTCATAATCCGTTCGTGCCACGCCGTAGGCTCTTGCCGTAAATTCCAGATGCTCCCGCACCGTCATTTCCTCGTACAGCAGCGGCGATTCCGGAACGAAGGCGAGCGAGCCGTGATAGGCTTCCGAGTCTTCTTCCCTTTTCTTGCCCTGCACTCTGATTTCGCCTTTTTGGGGATTCATGAGTCCGAGAATATGCTTCATGGTTGTACTTTTCCCCGCACCGTTCAGGCCGATGAGCCCGACCATTTCGCCGGGCTTGACCTGAAAGGAAATATTATGCAGCACAGGCCGATTCAAGCTGTAACCGCCGCTTAACCCCTGTATTTCCAGCACCGTATTGCCGTTCATTGGCTCACCTCCATGAGTTTCCTGCATCCGTACATTAAGGGCGTTTCTTATCCTTCAGCCATTTCGGCGCCCCTTTGTTCTTGCGGTCCTGCTCCCGTTCACTGCGGCTTTGGCGCTCGGTCGGTTTCCCTCCGCGGAACGGCTCGCCTTTGCTTTTGGCCGGACCGGATGCCTTGCGCCCTTCTTCCCTGCTTGAACGGCTCTTCGCCGCGCCTTCTCCGGAGATCGCTGCCTTGGAACCCTTGCTTGCTCCAGCAGGCTTTGGCCGCACGGACTGGGCTTTCATGGTGGATGCCGTTCTCGGCTCGAGCACCTTACCACCGTAGAGCCTGCGCTCCGCCAGCGTGATGCCAAGCTCTTTGGCAAATTTATTCATAATAAAAATCTGCCGGTTCGTGACGAGCGAGACGACAAGCCCGCTGCGTCCCATGCGTCCCGTGCGTCCGGCGCGGTGCACGTAATGCTCGGAATCCGGCGCGGGATCATAATTGATGACCATCTCAAGCCCTTCGATATCCAATCCGCGCGCGGCCACGCCGCTCGCAACGAGCACTTTGAACTTGCCTGCGCGGAAACCGCTCAATACCCGGCTTCTGGCCATCTTATCCGCATCTGCATACAAGGCTTCTGCAGACAAGCCCATGAAGTTGAGCTTGGACTGCAATTCCCCGATGGTCTCGGTCTGATTGACGAAAACCATCACTTTCTTCGGGTTGTAATGGCGGATGACCCGGCGTAGATTTTCCATCTTGTCCCGCTCTTCCCCTGCAAAATAAATATGCTCGAGTCCCTTGGCCGTGGACTGGTCCGGGTCGATGCCGATTTCTACCGGACTTTGCATCTCTCGTTTGACGAGTGCAGCCGTTTCCTCGCTTACGGTCGCCGACAAAAAGACCAGCTGCCGGTCCCGGAGGGCACTGCGGAGAATCCGGTCGACGTCGCCGGCTCCACCGAGCTGAAATACCTGATCCACTTCGTCCACCACAATCGTACCTACGTTATGCATTTTCAGCTTGCGGACCTCGATCAGCTCGCGGACCCTGCCCGGCGTTCCTACCACCAGCTGCGGATGCAGCTTCAGTTTCTCCACCTGGCGTTTGAGGGCTGCGCCTCCAATCAGACCCAGCACCTGAATTCCGAGCAGCTGCCCATACTTTTCGCCTTCTCTGACGATCTGCATGGCGAGCTCCTGGGTTGGCGCAATCACCAGCTTCTGGGGCGATTTCAGCTCCGGATCGATGCTTTGCAAAATGGGCAGCAAATACGCTAACGTCTTGCCAGTTCCCGTCTGTGAACGTGCCAGCACGTCTGCCCCTTTCAATATTGCAGGTACGGCCTCCGCTTGTACCGGAGTCGGCTCTGTAATTCCGTATTCCGACAGGCCATCGATCAAGCGCTGATCGACACCCAACGTTGTAAATAAAGTTAAGCTCATCTATTTCCATCCTTTAAACCTGATTTTTGAACATGCCTTATAGTCATTACTACTTATTATATGATAAAAGAGCGCCACCACCAAAAGTAATTTCCCAGAGCAGACAGAGAGCCACCCTTTTTCACAAGAAAAAACCGGCTCACGATAGAGCCGGCCAGTCATTTCTTATTCATCATCCTGTAAGTCAGCTTGTCCGAAAGCCGCGGAAACAGCTGATACAAGCGCATCGCTGCCGCAGCCTTCAGGGGAAGATTAAGTTCTTCCCTGCCGGTCTTCATCAGCTGAACGATTTTGCTGGCCACATGCTCGGGTTTCATCATCAGCCATTCCACATGGCTCACGTAACCGCCGGATGGATCCGCGATATCAAAAAAAGGCGTATCGATCGGACCCGGATTGACGGTGGAAACCTTAATTCCGCTCTCGCGGAGCTCCTGCCGCAACGCATTGCTAAAACCAAGCACCGCGTGCTTGGTTGCCGTGTAGGCGGTAGACTTCGCCGTGCCGATTTTGCCCGCCATGGAAGCGACATTCACGATATGCCCGCTGCGGCGTTCCAGCATATGGGGAAGAACGGCTTTCGTACAGCGTACCGTCCCCATGTAGTTCACGTCCATCATCCGCTGGAATTCCTCCGGGGGCATATCCACGGCATTTTGAAATTTACCGAACCCCGCATTATTCAGCAAAATATCGATTTTACCGTGAGCCTGAAGGATATCCTGCATCGCCTGCTTCACTTGATCGTCCCGGGTCACGTCCATTTCCTTGATCTCATGCTTCCCGGCAATGCTGCCCGAGGCCTCCTCCAGCTTGTGGCGCGAGCGTGCAACCAGAATCGGGACCGCTCCCTCACTGCTCAGAAGCCGCGCCGTCAACAGGCCGATCCCGCTTGAGGCGCCGGTGATGACGACGATTTTATTCTCCAACATGATTTCATTTCCTCCCAAGGAAGCGCACAGCCAAACGTAACCGTCTGTACGCATGGATACCTCTATTTTATGAAATCATGACCTGAATATCCAGTTCTCCGATACCATCCATTAAGAGAGGGATACTGAGCGCCTTTTGCGGAAGGAACGAAGTAACCTGCTCGCTTTTCACCACTTTGGGTGGCGTAATGTCGACGCTTACTCCCTGATTGGATAAAATCGTACTCGCGTTCCCGCTGATCATGTTGCCAAGCTCGGAAATGGCGCTTTGTCCCATCTCGTCCATCTCGGTAAGCACGTATCCGCCCATCATCACGGAAACCATCCGCAGTGCAACACGCTCATGAATGCCGAACATAATCGTTCCGCTCAGCTGTCCGGTCATTCCGATATGTATCCATATATGGTCCTGAATTAACTCCACGGTCTTGATTCCTAGGCTTCCCGTCGAGGGTGAAACCTGAATAACCTGCTCGATGACAAGCTTCGCGGATTCCAGAAAAGGATTGATAACCTCCGCTTTCATATCTGCTAAAACACCCCTTCCACAATAGAATGCAGGACACGCTCCAAAAGTCCCATTTCTCTTTGAACCAATTATACGGTAAAGCCCTAAATAAATCACCAAAAATTCACACTTGATTTTCTAACCAGGGTATAAATACCCTTATTATCGATTCTTTTTTCCTATTTAGGAAATGAACTTGTGAAAGCCTGATAAATATATCGGTCCTTTAGTTGTAATTTTGAATACCGTGACGAATTTTGTAGATTCTATTTTAAAAATCGCACGGAATCATGCGATATCCCGCGACTCTGGTGCTGATTGGTTTGCGGCGTTTTTCCGAATCCCATATAATGAAAGGATATACATAGGATCGAAAGTCCAGCTTTCAGGGTACAAATAAGGTCTAAGGAGGAACTGCATGAACATCAGTCAACTGGAGACGCTGATTACCATCTCGAAGACGATGAGCTTCCGCAAAGCGGGAGAACTGCTTAATTTGACCCAGCCTGCCGTATCCGCCCAAATCAAGAGCCTGGAGGATGAATTCAAAACCGTTCTGGTCGACCGGAATCAGCCGGTAACGCTGACTGACCGCGGGGAGGTATTCCTTGAGCATGCCGAACGCATTCTCGCCGTCGTGGAGGAGCTGAAGCAGCGGCTGTCCGACCTGGAACACATCCCACAAGGCCATATCGTTCTCGGCACAACGACATCAATCGCGATTCAGATCCTGCCCCGGGTGCTCTCTTATTTTCAAAACCAATTTCCGCTGATCAAAACGTCGATCCAGTCCATGGCCTCTTCGCAGATTTATACGAGCGTCGAAAACGGGCAAATCGATGTCGGCATCGGATACTTGATCGAACGCAATCCCAATCTGATCACATCGGTGCTTTATTACGACACCTTCGAGCTCATCGTCTCGCCCCGCCATCCTCTGGCCCGCAGAACGACGGTTTCCACAGAGGTGCTTCAGGATACGCCGCTCATTCTGCTCTCGCCAGACACGGTCGGCAGGCGCTTTTCCGATGAAATTTTCAAAACGCACGGCATTACGCCGAATATCGTGATGGAGCTGTCGAGCAGCGAGGAAATCAAGCGGATGGTCGAAATCGACCTGGGCGCGGCGATCATGTCCAAGCAATCGGTGGCGAGCGAGCTGCGGCACGGCACGCTTAAAATCATCACGCTGCGCGAGCTTGAGGTCAGCCATCCCGTCGGTTTGATCTATAAATCGGGCAAATATCTCAATTCCGCCATGCAGCAGTTTCTGAGCGACCTGAAGGGCATGCCGGAAACCCAGTTCATCAGCTCCGAATAATGTCCGCCACATTCTCTTTTGGAAGGAGTTTTCTCATATGAAATTCGATCTTCATACCCATCATTTCCGCTGCGGCCACGCGGACGGGAACATCCGCGATTATGTGGAAGCCGGCATCGCCGCAGGCCTCCAGGTAATCGGCATCTCCGATCACACCCCTTATTTCGGTGAAAAAGAGGATCAGGCTTTCCCGCGTATCGCGATGGGCAAATCCGAGCTCGTCCACTACGTCGACGAAGTGCTGCAGCTGAAACAGGAATATGAAGGCAAAATCGACGTGCTGCTCGGCATCGAATCGGATTATTTTCCCGAGCATATGCCGCTGTACCGCAGCATCCTTTCGGAATATCCCTTTGATTACATCATCGGATCGGTTCATAGCGTCCGCGGGGTCAGCATTTTTAACAAAAACCGCTGGAAGGGTCTCAGCGAGAAGGAGCATATCGAGGTTAAGGAGGATTACTACCGGCTCATTCAAGATTCTGCCCGCAGCGGCATGTTTCAAATTCTTGGCCACATTGACGCCATGAAGGGCAATTATCCGCCCTTTTCTGATATTCCGGCCACGGCCGTGCTGGATGAAACGCTGCAAATCATAGCGCAATGCGGCGTCGCGATTGAAATCAACACGTCCGGCAAAACAAAACTAAGCGGCGGCTGGTATCCGTCGGATGCCATTCTCGAACGGGCCTGCCATTTTGGCGTAGACGTGACGTTCGGATCCGATGCGCATAAACCAGCCCGCGTGGCGGATGAGCTTGATACAGTCGCCGCCCGCCTCAAGGACATCGGTTTTACGGAATGGGTCTATTACAAAAATAAACAACGGGTCAGCGTACCGCTTTAACGTTTTTAGGCAAAAAAAATGGACCCGTCACGAGCGGGTCCCAAACATCATTTATATTTTCAAAAAGGGGGTCATGCAATAAGAGTACCCCATCTCTGTTAGAGACGCATAACAGCAATATTTCAATTGTGTTACAAAGCTTACCTCTTTCATTACATGCTTCTGCGAGCCTTCTCTTGAAGCTGTCCTTTCCCTTTAACGCTGCGTCCGGAACGGTTCACGATCACAATTCCGGCAACCACCAGCGCCAGTGACAATCCGATCCAGGCTGAAACCCTCTCACCCAGCAGCACCGACGACAGCAATACGCCGAATACAGGAATCAGGAAAAGGTATAGGGATACCTTGCCGACGGAATTGTACTTCATGACCGTATTCCACAGGGCAAAGCCCGCTGCCGACAGCACCGATAAATACGCGAGAAGCAGCCAGCCCCGCAGATCAAAATGAAACGGCGCAAATCCGCTTCTCACCGCTCCTACCAGCAATAGCCCCAAGCCTCCGGCCAGCATTTGCTTGCCCGTTAGCGCAATGACGGACTCGCCGGCGCTTTCCTTCCGGAAAAGCACGTTGCCGAAGCCGCCGAATGCCGCCGACGCAAGCAATAGCAAAGCGCCGATGCCGAAATGGAACTGGACTCCCTGCTGCCCGAATCCCATGACGAGAATGCCCAGGAAGCCGAGCAGCAGCCCGAACCATTTGGTCAGGCTTAGACCCTCCGACTTGTCCATCAGCCGCGCAGAGAGGATCTGGAACAGCGAGGTGGAACCAACCAGAATGGATCCTTCGATGCCCGAGCTGAAGCTCAGCCCCGCATACAGCACGAGATACTGCATGAAGGTCTGGATGAAGCCCAGACGCACCACGCGGGGTATGGTTAGCGGCTTTCTGCCGCTGCTGCGCGTATGCCCGAGCAGCAGGGCCAACACGATTAGAATGAGTCCTGCCAGCGCAAAACGATACCCTGCGAAAACCCATTCTCCAAACACGTTTGCTGAATCGATATGAAAATGCTCATAGCTGATTTTTATGACCGGCAGTGCGCTCCCCCAGAGCAGCGTTGCCCCCGCGGAGCTGATCAAAATGCCAGCCGGATGCTTAAACCAAGTTTCTGCCTTCACCTTGCTGCACGAATCTCCCTTCAATCCTACCGGTTTGCTTCAGCATCCGCGCGGCGGGACTGATATTGCTGATCCGTAAGACTGTATATTTTCATTTCAAGCGGAGCCGCAAAAAGCAATCGTTTTTGCGACAGAGTGCGTTCAAGCACCATCCCGTTCTTCTCCATCACCCGTACCGAAGCGGTATTCACCGCATGGCATCGGCCCTCCACGCGCAGCAAGTGAAGCTCGCTGAACGCATAGCGCAGCAGAACCCCCAAGCCCTCCGTGGCCAAACCTTGATTCCAGTATCTTCGGTCCAGCATGTAGCCGATCATGGCATCCCGGCGTCCCTGCCGTACATTTTGAAGGGACACGACCCCGGCGGGGCCGTCGGCTCCCGGAAGCCAGATGCCGTAATGCATCGAATCCTCTCTACGCGCATCCAGCAGTTCGGCCGCAACGCGGCGCGATCTGGCAAAACTGAAGAATGAGCCCTGCGTAACGTACTTCATCACAAGAGGGTCGGAAAGAATCGCAAGGAGGCTTGGCGCATCCTTCTTTCCGATTTGCTCAAGCGTGAGACGCTCCCCAGCCAGCACCGGCGAAAATGGAAACTTTTCCGCGAACATCCCATCCCCTCCTTCTCTTCCCTATACCACAGCTGACAACAAAAGGCCCACGAGCCCGGCAATCGGGGGTTAGCCCGACCGCAGCGTCAAAACCGTAAGCTCGGGTTTACACATCAACCGGATGGGCAGATGGGTTTCGCCGATACCTCGATTAACATACAGCGGCATCAAGCGTTCACCGATCTCATAGCTTCCCATAATGTAACGTCTGGAGCCCGGCGGCGTCATCAGTGCTCCCAAAAGCGGCAGCCTGACCTGGCCTCCATGGCTGTGCCCGGAAATCTGAAGATCAAACGGATATAACACCGCCGTGTCCGCATAGTCCGGCTCATGCATCATGAGCAGGGTAAACATATTCTCCGGAACGCCGCTAAGACCCTGCAATGGATCCGGGCTGCCCATCAGCTGATCGTCCAGCCCGACGATGGCGATCCGCTCACCCTCATATTCCACCAGCGCATGCTCATTCCGGAGGACACGGAAGCCTGCCGATTGCAGCAGGCCGGAAACACGGTTCGGATGAATCAGATAATCATGGTTGCCGAGAATTGCAAACTTGCCGTATTCAGCCTGCATGGAAGCAAGCAGTGGGATATAGCCGGGCATGGCATCCACGCCGGCATCCACGGAATCCCCTGTAAAGCAGATCATATCGGGTGATTCCGCCCGCAGCGCCTCCGCCAGATGCTCGATATCGCTGATGTGCGAATGAAATCCCAAGTGGAGATCGCTGAACTGCGCAATCTTCAAACCGTCACAAGCTTTCGGAAGCCTGGGACATTGCAGGGTCAAGCGGACCACCTCAAGCTGACGCGGCTCCCATAGCCAGGCGTATCCACCGGTGAGCATACCGGCACCCAAAATGGCCGCTCCGCTGCGCTTCAAAAACGTCCGCCGCGTCATCATACCGGACTCCGGGTTGTTTTTCATTTCAATGAAACTCCCTGTATAATAAAATAAGAAAATCAAGTCCCGAGAACAGCTTCGTGAGGCCATAAAAGTCTTTTAAATCTTGTTTTCATAGAATGAACGGAAAAGGATGATGCTGTTATGTATAACGATACCATGGCAAACCTTATTCAGAAACAAAAACATTTTTACAGGAGCGGGGCTACCCGGACGTATGAGTACCGGCTCCGCCAGCTGAAGAGGCTGAGAGACGCCCTGGTCGCTCACGAGAAGCAGATCATCGATGCATTAAAAAGGGATTTGAACAAGAGCGAATTCGAAGCCTATTCGACCGAAATCGGCATCGTTTACGAGGAACTCAAATTTACGATCAAGCATCTGAAAAGCTGGATGGTCCCAAAGAAGGCCAAAACCGCGCTGACGCATATCGGCAGCAAGGGCAGACTCATTCCCGAGCCATACGGCACCACACTGATTATAGCCCCGTGGAATTATCCTTTCCAGCTGGCCGTCAGCCCGCTGATCGGAGCACTCGCTGCCGGCAACACCGCTGTCATGAAACCTTCGGAACTGACGCCGGCCATGTCCTCCCTGCTCGCAGATATTCTCGGCAGTGTCTTTGATGAAGAGTATGTTGCGGTCGCTCAAGGCGGCCCTGAGGTGAGCCAGGCGCTGTTATCCCAGCCGGTGGACTACATCTTCTTCACGGGCAGCGTCAACGTCGGCAGAATCGTCATGGAGAGCGCCGCCAAGCAGCTGATTCCCCTGACACTGGAGCTCGGCGGTAAAAGTCCATGCATCGTGCATGCGGATGCTCCGCTCAAGCTCACCGCCCAGCGTATCGTTTTCGGCAAGTTCACAAACGCCGGCCAGACCTGCATCGCACCCGACTATCTGCTCGTGCACCGGAGCGTAAAAGAAGAGCTGATTGCCTGCATCAAGGAGGCCATTCAGGAGTTCTACGGCTCCGACCCCATATCCAATCCGTCTTATGGACATATCGTATCCGATAAGCATTTCAAGCGCCTCGCTTCTTTTCTGGATAACGGCACCGTCGCCTGCGGCGGCCAAACGGCACCGGAGATCCTGGCCATTGAACCGACACTTCTGGATGAGGTAACCTGGGATATGCCTGTCATGCAGGAGGAAATCTTCGGCCCGATTTTGCCGGTCCTGGAATATGACCGCATCCAGGAAGCCGTGGATATGATCAACGACCGTCCGAAGCCGCTGGCCCTGTATTTGTTCACCCGCGAGCCGGAAATCGAGGAGACGGTCGTGGGCAGCGTGTCTTACGGAGGCGGCTGCATCAACGATACCCTGATGCACATCGCGACCCCCTATCTTCCTTTCGGAGGCGTCGGCGAAAGCGGAATGGGAGCGTACCATGGACAGGGCAGCTTTGATACCTTTACGCATTATAAAAGCGTCCTGAAGCAAACCCAGCTATTCGATTTCAAATTCCGTTATCCTTCTTCCAAAAACGGCTTGAAATACTTGCGCAAGCTGATGAAGCCTTAAGAAGTAAACATCCCTACAGCTCCTCCGGCAGCTTGTCATCGGGACCGGGACTAAAAATCCTGCGGAAAACGCTCAGCATCGACAATGCATAAGCCACCGTAATAAAGCTGAAGCAGATTTCCATGATGACCGCCAGCCTGGAGGTGCTGTCTACGGGTGCAATGTCTCCATACCCCACGGTAACAAAGGTCGCCACGCTGAAATATAAGAAGGAGATGAGCTGGCTGAGCAAATCGTTGCCGATGTTCTCTCCGTCAAACGTATGATGCCCGAACAGCTTGTAAATGGACGTATAGATAATGGTGAAGAAACAAACGCAGGTCAGCGCGGCCGTGCTGATCCGTATCAGCAGTGTCTTCATGTACACCTTCTTTTGGTTCAAGACGGATTCAGCGATCCGGCTGAATATGTACAAAACATAAAAAATAACGGAAACCAGGCAGAACAGCAGGATCAGCGCCCTCATCCCCCCGTTTCCCGGGACGACCTTCATCAGGTCGATGACCCCGAACAAATCCTCCAAGGATACCAGCACATAGATCATGATAGGCGCCAGCAGCACCGCTTTGCTCGTCCATTTCTTCTCCAGGCTGTAAAAAATATACATCAGCATCATCAGACCCGCTACATTAAGAATCCACATCCACCATGACATGAAAGAGCACGCTCCCGCATACAGATATCACCGGTCCATGGACCCGTCATCTGCAATTTAGTTAGATCGGTCTGTGAAGGCCTTAATTTTGATTACCCCGGCGCGGCCCTCTAAACACATTCTTCTAAAAATATCATTGAGGCACCCAGCCGAAGGACATCTGGAAACTTTCCCTTTTGACGGATGCCCTGCTTCGTTTTTTTTTCAGATATAAAAAAAGTGCCTCCGGCACGCAGCGATGATGCTGCAGGGCCGGAGGCACTTGGATGAAGCTTGGCGTCTTGATGCTACACGCTAAGCCATTTTTTGAAAAGATGCTTGGTGGTCTGCTTGTTGATTTCCGCGATCGACGTCGTCAGCGGGATACCTTTCGGGCAAGAGCGTACGCAGTTCTGCGAGTTGCCGCAGCCCTCGATGCCGCCGTCATCCATCAAGGCGTCCAGACGCTCGTCGGCGTTCATTTCGCCTGTTGGATGGGCATTGAACAGACGAACCTGGGAAATGGCCGCAGGACCGATAAAGTCGGTTTTGTCGTTCACGTTCGGACAAGCTTCGAGGCAAACGCCGCAAGTCATGCACTTGGACAGCTCGTAAGCCCATTGGCGTTTTTTCTCGGGCATACGAGGCCCGGGACCGAGATCATAGGTGCCGTCGATCGGAATCCACGCCTTAACGCGTTTCAAAGCGTTAAACATGCGGCTGCGGTCGATGATCAGATCACGAACAACCGGGAACGTTCTCATCGGCTGCACGCGGATCGGCTGCTCCAATTTATCGATCAGCGCTGCGCAGGCCTGACGAGGCTTGCCGTTGATCACCATGGAGCAAGCTCCGCAAACCTCCTCGAGACAGTTTGATTCCCAGCATACCGGTGCTACTTTTTCGCCCTTGGCATTCTTCGGATTACGCTGAATTTCCATCAGCGCACTGATTACGTTCATTCCCGGGCGATAAGGAAGCTCGAACTCCTCGACATAAGCTGCAGCGTCCGGGCTGTCCTGACGGGTAATGATAAACTTCACTGTTTTGGTAGAAGCAGTTTGTTCCGCCATGTCAAATCCCCCTTCTTACTTCTCTTTGGAATAGTCGCGGATCCGTGGTGGGATCAACGAAACGTCAACCGGCTCATAAGAAATTTCCGGACCATCCGGCGTCCAAGTCGCTTTGGTGGTTTTCAGGAATTCTTCATCGTTGCGATCCGGGAATTCCGGCTTGTAATGCGCGCCGCGGCTTTCGTTGCGCAGCAATGCTCCGAGCGTCATCGCCTCGGCCAGCTCAAGCATGTTCCACAGCTGGCGCGTGAAGGAAGCCCCCGGGTTGTTCCAGCGCGATTTGTCGTTGATGTTGATGTTCTTGTAGCGCTGCTTCATGTCTTTGATTTTGCCGATCGTTTGCTCAAGCTTGTCGTTATAACGAACCACCGTCATGTTGGCGTTCATCATTTCGCCCAGCTCTTTATGAATGCCGTATGCATTCTCGTTGCCGTCCATTTTAAGAATGCTTTCGTACTTGTCTTCCTGCTGCTTTTTGTATCTGTCAAAGACCGTGGAGGATACGTCCGCCACCGACTTTTTCAAGCCTTTGATGTATTCGACCGCTTTCGGACCGGCTACCATGCCGCCATAGATCGCGGACACGAGCGAGTTTGCGCCAAGGCGGTTTGCACCGTGATACTGATAGTCGCATTCGCCAGCTGCGAACAGTCCCGGAATGTTCGTCATTTGGTTGTAATCCACCCACATACCGCCCATGGAATAATGCACGGCCGGGAAGATCTTCATCGGAATTTTCCGAGGATCATCGCCTACGAATTTTTCATAGATTTCGATGATGCCGCCAAGCTTCACGTCCAGTTCCTTCGGATCCTTATGCGAAAGGTCGAGATAAACCGTGTTCTCGCCGTTAACGCCGAGTCCCTGGTTTACGCACACGTCATGGATTTCGCGTGTTGCGATATCCCGCGGAACGAGGTTGCCGTATGCCGGATATTTCTCTTCAAGGAAATACCAAGGCTTGCCGTCTTTGTACGTCCAGATCCGGCCGCCTTCGCCGCGTGCGGATTCGGACATCAGACGCAGCTTGTCATCCCCTGGAATCGCCGTCGGGTGAATCTGGATGAATTCGCCATTCGCGTAATGAACGCCCTGCTGATAGACAGCGCTTGCTGCCGTACCGGTGTTGATGACCGAGTTGGTCGTTCTGCCGAACACGATGCCGGGACCGCCAGTCGCGAGAATAACGGCATCCGCTGCAAACGTATGGACTTCCATCGTGCGCAGATCCTGCGCACAGATGCCGCGGCATACGCCGTCGTCATCAATGACGGCCGACAGGAATTCCCAATGTTCATGCTTGGTGACCAGGCCTTCGGATTCATGGCGGCGAACCTGCTCATCTAGTGCGTAGAGCAGCTGCTGGCCGGTTGTCGCGCCGGCATACGCCGTGCGGTGATGCTTGGTACCGCCGAAACGGCGGAAGTCCAGCAGGCCTTCCGGCGTGCGGTTGAACATCACGCCCATGCGGTCCATCAAGTGGATAATGCCTGGAGCGGCTTCGCACATCGCTTTGACCGGTGGCTGGTTGGCGAGGAAGTCGCCGCCGTACACGGTATCGTCAAAGTGGATCCACGGGGAATCGCCTTCACCTTTGGTGTTTACGGCTCCGTTGATACCGCCTTGCGCGCAAACGGAGTGCGATCTTTTGACAGGAACCAAAGAAAACAAGTGAACATGGACGCCTGCTTCCGCCGATTTGATGGTAGCCATCAGGCCAGCCAGACCGCCGCCCACGATAATAATATTATTTGTTGCCATTCACGCTCACTCTCCTTAACTAAAAACTGATTTCACAGTGTCAAGCAATACGGTGGCTTCCTGGAACTCCGCTCTGCGGAATGCAACCATGGACAGCACGAACAACAGCGCCACGACGACGAACAGCGTCATGCAGACGTAAGAAGATACGCGCTGCGCACGCGGGCCCACCGTGATGCCCCAGCTTACCAAGAAGGACCAGAGACCATTGGCGAAGTGGAACGATGCGGATACGACGCCGATGAGGTACAGAACGAACAGCCCAGGCTGAGTCATGATGTTGTGCATCACGCCGCCCAGCTCTTCATGGGTTACGTTGCCGAGCATTACCTGTATACGGGTTTCGTATAAGTGCCAAACGATGTACACGAAGGTAATGACGCCTGTAATCCGCTGGAACAAATAGCGCCAGTTGCGGGAATACTGGAAGCGACCGTTATTCGGCTTGGCCTGGTAGGCAATATACAAACCGAAAATGCCGTGGTATAGCAGCGGCAGATAGATCAGCACCCACTCCAGCACGTAAATAAGCGGGAGGTCGTTCAGCAGCTTAACGCCGGCGTTGAACCGCTCGGGACCTCCCTCAAATGCGCCAAAATTCGTCAGCGCATGCTCAATGAAAAACAAGCCGAGCGGAATGACTCCAAGAAGCGAATGCAGCTTTCTGGAAGAATAACCATTCATAGATTGACGTGCCCCTTTCTCACTTTACAACGTTTTCAAATTACATTTTTCGTCATTTCACAGTCATTCTCATCGAATCATAAGTGTGAACAACTTGTGGCATATTTCATGTTACTCTTTTTTTTCTTATAATGGAATTGCAATATAATTATTAATCATTATAATTTAGATGCATATGTAACCAAACTTGATGCTTTCTCGCAATGATTCATTTCATAATAATATAAAGAAGGTGTTGTGAATGTTTGAGGATTTGGACGTTTTCGCAACCATCGTCGAGCAGTCCAGCCTGAATAAAGCTTCCAAGCTGCTAAATCTGTCACAGCCTGCGCTGTCCCGCAAAATCAGCAAGCTGGAGGACGAGCTGGGCGTCAGTCTCTTCAACCGGCGCGGCAAGAGGCTCGAGCTCACTGCCTTCGGGCAGACCGCTTACAACTTTGCCTTGGAGCAGCGGCAGCAGAAGAGCAAATTCATGCAGATGATCGCGAAGTATAAGGGCGACGAACAAATCTCCGTCACGCTTGGCGCCAGCCTGACGACGCTGCAGACGACCCTTCCGCCTCTAGTAACCGCTTTTATGGAAAAGCATCCGACAGCCGAACTGAAGCTCATCACGGGCAAAACGCATGAAATCGTCTCCGCCGTACGCGATAAAAAGCTGGATGCCGGCATCGTCGCCTCCTCCATCGAAGAGCCGGGCCTGCGCTGCACCGCGCTGTTCGACGATCATCTGGAGCTCGTTCTCCCCAAAAACCACCCGCTCATCGAGCAGGCCGAAGTGGAAATGGGAATGCTTCACGGACTTCCCATGATTATATTCTCTACGGGAACCTGGTATCGTAAACTTACCGATGAACTTTTTCACCGCGCCGGCGTCGTGCCGGACATCCGTATGGAGATGGACTCGTTCGAGGCGATCGTACGTCTGCTTCCGGCCTGCAAGGCGGCTGCCTTGCTCCCTAAGTCGTACCTGCGCAGGCAGCTGCTCGACGACAATGATTTGATCAGTATTCATATCCCTGCGCTCAAAGAAACCCGCCGTACGACCTCGCTGATCTACACGGAAAACGGAGGATTAAGCGCCGGTGCCAAACGCTGGATTGAGGAAACCCAGTCTATTTTCGGTCAATACGTTCATTCCCAGCAATCCTAGTCCAATAAAAAACAAGCTGCCCTTTCCCGCAAATCCTTTGCAGTAAAGAGCAGCTTTTTTGGGCTTATCGGGTTGAAGGCTGCGCCCTCTAGGGTCGTGTGTCCGGTTTAATCTCGAGTCCCAGCTTGCGAGCAGCAAGTCCCGTGGTACTGGCCTGCAGCAGGATCGTCAGCATGATCGCCATAAAGGTGACCGCCGATATCGCTCCTGCATGCGCCACGCCCATTCCGGCAATCATGCCGGAAAGCGCGGCGGGAATAACGCCTGTTTCGCGTACCCACATCATAAATAGCAGCTCCCGCCAGGACCATTTCACCTTCCTGTCGGGCAGCGCGCACAGCAGGATCGTCAGCGGGCGGGCCACAAACATGAGTACGAGCACCGCGGCCAGGCTCGGCCAGAAATAGTCGCCAAGGACACGGAAGTCAACCTGGCTGCCGAGCAGGATAAAAATCAGCATTCGCATCATGACGCTGGTATTATCCGCAAAGCTTCCCGTTTCCTCGAGCTTGTCATTCATGGACAGCCCCATCGTATCCGCGTTACCCCAGATGAGCCCCGCCACGAAGGTCGCCATAAATCCGCTCACATGAAGCATATCTCCTATTAAATAGGAAGAAAGTGCAACGACAACCATGGCGATTGTCGTGTAATCCTTTAGTACGCCCAGCCTGAAATGCGCCACTAAATAAGTCAGGAGGATCGAAACGATAGCTCCGACCACGATTCCGCCAACGGCCGTTTTAACGAAATCCCATGCCATATTTCCGAGATGCAGCGATTGGCCGCTGGTTACAGCCGCCAGGAGTGCAAAGGTCAGGATGGAGCCCGTAGCGTCGTTAAATGCGGACTCGCTCTCCACCGTCTCTCTCACCCGCTCCTTAATCTTTACCTGCTTAAAGACGGGAATGATCGAAGCCGGGTCCGTCGATGCGATAACAGCCGCTGCCAAAAAGGAAAAGATCCAGTCCAGCCCAAAACAGAAATGCACCGCGATTCCCACAACGCCTGTCGTCACAATGACGCCGGGAACGCTGAGCAGCGATAATGTGATCCACACTTTTTTCAGTCCGCTAAGCCTTAGATTGCGGCCGCCGTCGAATAGAATCAGCGCCGAGCCAACCGTCAGAATCAGCTGATTGATCAGCGAGCTGCTGGTGGCATTGATCAGGTGGAGTCCTCTTCCGAGCACCATGCCGGCGATGATGAACATAGCCACATCAGGTAAACGAAGCCAGGATGCCAGCTTTCCGGCCAGCATCCCGACGGTAATGACGAATAGCAGTAAAATTAATATGTGATGGATAATTTCAGTCGTCGAGGATTCCATGGTTGGTCACTTCCCGCACTAATTTACATTCACGGCTTCGCTCTCGAAGCGGTCGATATTCGAATTGGATCCAATAATAACCATAATATCCCCGGCATGAAGCTGATCCATCGCAGTCGGCGCAACGATGACCTTTCCTTCGCGGTGCAAAGCCACGATGCTGCACCCGAATTTCGCGCGGGTATTGACCTCGCTCAAGGTTTTGCCGTCTAACGTTTGCGGTACCGTCATCTCGACGATGCTGTACTCTTTGGACAGCTCGATATAGTCCAGCAGGTTCGGCGTGACAAGCTGATGGGCTACGCGGATGCCCATGTCCCGTTCAGGGAAAATCACCCGGTCCACGCCAAGCTTGCCCAGCGCGCGCCCGTGCAGGATCGAGATCGCCTTGGCGACAACGGTACGAACGCCCAGGTCCTTGAGCAAAATGGCGGCCAAAATACTCATCTGAATATCATCCCCGATGGCTACAATGCCGCAGTCGAAGTTCCGGATGCCCAGTGACTTCAAAACGTCCTCGTCCGTGGCATCCGCAACGACCGCATGTGTCAGATATTCGCTCATGTTGCTGACGACCTCTTCATTTTTATCAATGCCTAGCACCTCATACCCGAGATCGATCAGCTCCAGCGCAAGACTCGAGCCGAACCGTCCCAGACCAATCACCACAAACTGCTGTGTTTTCATTTCTCTCCCGATACTCCTTATATAATCAAATTTCTGTGCTCTCTATACATTACCCGATAATAATTTTTCCTTCGGGATGGCGGTACAGCTCTTTTCCTTTCTTCGGACCAAGTGCATACGCCAATGTAAGCGGACCTAATCGTCCGGCAAACATCGTTAAGCTCAGCAGGATTTTGCCGACCATAGACAAATGCGGGGTCAATCCGAGCGAAAGTCCGACCGTTCCGAAGGCTGAAGTCGTTTCGTACAGGATCGTCAAGAAGTTGCTGTCCTCCGTCGTCGATAGCACCATGGACACGCCGACCACCAGAAACAAAGCCAGGAAGGTAATCGTTAACGCTTTGAAAATGCGCTCCTGCGCCAGACGGTAACGGAAGATGACGATGTCGTCACGGCCGCGGATCATAGCAAACACCGCACCGACCATGATCGTAAAGGTTGTCGTTTTAATACCGCCGCCGGTCGATCCCGGCGAAGCGCCAATGAACATCAATATCACCATAAAGAATTGGGATGCCTGCCTCATGCTTGCCAAATCCAGCGTATTCGCGCCCGCCGTTCGCGGCGTCACCGACTGAAAGAAGGATGCGAGGATTTTGCCGCCCCAGTTCAACGATCCAAGCGTTTTGGAATTTGAAAATTCGAAAATGAAAATGACCACCGCCCCGACCAGAATCAAAGATCCCGTCATCGACAGCACGACCTTGGAGTGCAGCGACAGTTTCCGGTTTTTCTTGTAATCCACCAAATCGGACATCACGATAAAACCGATACCGCCGGAAACGATCAGAAACATGACGACGATATTCACGAGCGGATCATACACATAGCCCGTCAGGCTGTTAAAATGCCCGAACAGATCAAAGCCCGCGTTGTTGAACATCGAGACACCATGGAAAATCCCGAAGTAAATCGCCTTGCCGACCGGCATGTCGAAGGACCAGCGGATAGCAAATAAAACGGCCCCGCAGCCTTCAATGATAAGCGAAAACAAAAGCACCTTGCGGATCAGACGGACGATGCCCTCCATCGTATTCTGGTTCATCGCCTCCTGCAGAATCAGGCGGTCACGCAGCGAAATTTTTCGTTTCAGCGCAAGGGAAAACAACGTTGCCATCGTCATGAAACCTAGGCCGCCCACCTGGATCAGCAGCATAATGACGACTTGTCCAAAGGTACTGAAAAATAATCCCGTGTCTTTGACAACCAAACCCGTAACGCAAGTTGCCGATGTCGCGGTGAACAATGCATCGATAAACCGAAGCGGCTTGCCTGTCGTGTTGGATATCGGCAAGGTGAGAAGGATGGCCCCGATCAGGATAATAGCGGCGAACCCCAAAACCAGAATTTGCGGGGGAGCCAATCGAAACCATTTAAATTTAGCTGTCAACATATCCACCTCTTACGAAAAAAGTCAAAAAGAAAAAAGCATCGGAAATCCAATGCCTTTCGGTTTGGGCTCCTGCTGCATAACGCCTACGAGGTTAGCTGACGGATTCGGGCATGCACAGGTTGCCCTATTCGCTGCAATGAGCGAAATTCACCCCAAAATAATGGTTCCCCCGTTTTCATAAGGAAATTCGGCGTAAGATTATTCATTTGCAATTGCATCAAAATTATAATCCTTATTGTTTTACATCACAAAGCCATTATTTGAATGAAAACGTGGGAATACAGCCTGATTACATCGCTATTCTTATAAAAGTCTGCCATTCTCTTGCGTTTACAACTCATTTTCTTCATTTTCATCTTATTTTCATGACCCAGGCAGCGAAAACTGGCAAAAAGGGAACATCGTATGCTATGTTTACGTTTATACTATGTATATAACAACCATAATCGAATCCAAATAAAGGGGGCATTACATGAATCCCGTCGGACAACCACTCCAGCTCAGGACGAATTACAAACGGCTGGGCGTGTTCGCGGTCATCGGTCTTGTTCTATTTGTCCTGTTCCAGATCCTGCCTTCCACCGCCTCGGATACGCTTGAGCAGCAAGACACGAAGGTCATCAGCAAGGAGCAGGCGGAGCAGGCAGCCGTGACATACGCGCAAAATATGCTTCACCTCCAGATCGACAAGGGTAAGGAAGCGCTTGTGACGTACCAGTCCAGCTCCGATTTTTTCGGGTATCTCTCCAGAGAAAAGCTGCTGGATCAATACAATAAGACCTACGAAAGCGATTATCCATACGACGTCTTCCGCGTTCGGTTGACCGAGCAGGGGGATAAAGGCACCGCCAGCATTGACGTACATATGAAATCAGGCAAAGCCATTGCTTTTTCCGTTACGCCTCCTTATTCCGAGTATTCGGCTGCCATGACCGAGCCGAACAAGGAAAAGCGCGGCAACATGCTGCGTGTCGTTGAAGGCGATATGACCCTGCAGGATAAAAAACAGCTTGCTGAGCCATGGATAAAGCAGCTCGGCTTGAATTCCGATCAACTGGAGGTTTCCGCCGGCGATAACGGTGCGGGGCTTATCTATACGGATCCAAGCAAATCCATTGGCAGCTCGAACCTCCAGGTGAAATTTGCGTTCGAGGACAATGCGATCCACTCCATCCAGCCGGCCTTCTCGATTCCGGCAGCCCATACGGCTTACGTGGATCAAGAAACGTCCAAGGCCAAATGGCTGACCATCCTGGGCTATGGACTTCTCACCTTTGTGCTCGGCGTGCTTGCCATCGTCTACAGCGCTTTGTCGAGACATCATACGTCCTATAAAAGAGGCATCTTTTTAAGCATCTTTTACTTTGCCGTAGCCACGTTCAGCAGCTATAACCTGCTGCCCGTGTTCGAGGCGCAGGGTCTTACCGGATTCGGCCTCACGATCGGCATGATCGTGCAGACCTTCTTCAACCTTGTCATGTCTGCACTTCTCTACTTCTCTCTTGTCGGCGGAGACGGGCTCTGGCGCAAGGCCGGACTGAATGCCTGGGCCAGGGCCAAAGAGCCCGGATACGGCTCTTACGTGCTCCACAGCATGTTTACCGGCTATTTGTGGGCCTTCATCCTGATGGGCGTGCAATCCGTCATTTACATCGCGCTGGACAAAACCATCCATAGCTGGTCCACGACCGACGCCACGCAGTCGCCTTATAACATGCTGTATCCTTGGCTGCTGCCGATCATGGCCTGGATGGCGGGAATTTCCGAGGAAGCCGTATACCGTCTGTTCGGCATCCCTATGATGAAAAAGCTCGTACGCAATACATTTGTCGCCTGCCTGATCCCTACCCTGATTTGGGCGCTTGGACATACGCTGTATCCGATCTATCCGGTCATCACGCGGCCGATTGAGCTGACCATCATCGGTCTCCTGTTCAGCTTCATTTTCCTGAAGCACGGCTATATTGCCGTCATGTTCAGCCATGTCGTATTCGACAGCGTGCTGATGAGCTTCAGTCTGTTCGCCCTTGGCGACGTTCCGGATATTCTGGCGGGAATCATCACGATCATCATGCCGGCTGTGGTCGCTTATATCGTGTATGTGTTTAATCGCAAAAAGAAAAAGGAGTCATATCCTATGACTCCTCATCCTGAAGGGCTGCAATAATCTGCTTCGCCAGCTTATCTCCTATAGAAAGAGGCCGGAAATCATCGATGCTGGCCTCTTTTATTTTTTTCAGCGATCCAAAATGCTTCAGCAGCAGCTTGCGCCGTTTCTCGCCAATGCCCGGAATGGAATCCAGCTTCGATGTTACCATCGATTTACCTCGCTGCTCACGGTGAAAGGTGATGGCAAAGCGGTGCACCTCATCTTGAATCCGCTGCAGCAGGTAGAATTCCTGGCTGTCGCGCGGAAGGTCGACCGGTTCGGCCGGATCTCCCACCATCAATTGCGCGGTTCTGTGCTTCACGTCCTTGACCAGGCCGCAGACCGGGATAAACAGCCCCAGTTCATTCTCCAGCACATCGACCGCGGCGGATATTTGCCCTTTGCCCCCGTCCACGACGATCAAATCCGGCATTTCCAGGTTTTCCTTGAGGACCCGTTCATAGCGGCGACGAATTACCTCGCGCATCGTTTCGTAATCATCCGGTCCCTGCACGGAACGGACTTTATATTTACGGTACTCTTTCTTATCCGGCTTCCCGTCAATAAAGACCACCATGGCGGAAACCGGATTGGTGCCCTGGATGTTAGAGTTATCGAACGCTTCGATCCGGTGCAGATGGTCAATGCCGATCGACTGGCCCAGATTGGCTGCCGCTTTAAGGGTTCTTTCCTCGTCCCGTTCAATCAGCCTGAACTTCTCGTCCAGTGATACCTTCGCATTCTCAATGGCCATGCCGACCATCTGCCGTTTCATGCCGCGCTGCGGTACCAGCACTTTGATGCCGAGCCATTCCTGAAGGGAAGCGGCGGCGCTGGCTGCATCCAGCAGATCCGCTCCTTCCGCTCCGCCCTGTTCCGGATTCTGGCTGTCCTTCGGCGTTTCCGGCAGCAGAATCTCCTGCGGCAGCGCCGGATTATCGCTGTAATACTGCGTCACGAACGTCATGAAGTCGTTGTAGGCCTCGCCGTAGAACGGAAAAGCCGAAGCGTGGCGCTGCACCATTTTCCCCTGGCGCATGTACAGAATCTGCACGCACATCCAGCCTTTGTCCACCGAAAATCCGAGCACATCCCGGTCTCTGGCATCCGCGGTCGTGATTTTCTGCTTCTCCATAATTGCATCGATGTTCAGGATCTGGTCGCGGAGCTCTTTGGCACGTTCAAAATAAAGCTCCTCGGCCGCCTCCTGCATCTTGCGCTGAAGCTCCTTCTTGATTTCCTCATGGCCGCCGCTCAGAAATGACGTAATTTCCTGGGTAATCCGGTCATATTCCGCCTGCTCCACGTCCTTCTCGCAGGGAGCGAGACACTGGCCCATGTGGTAATACAGGCATACCTCCTTCGGCATGACGCCGCATTTGCGGAGCGGATACATCCGGTCGAGCAGTTTTTTCGTCTGCTGCGCGGCATACGCGTTCGGATACGGACCGAAATATTTGGCTTTGTCCTTCAGGACCTTTCTCGTCACCTCGAGCCGCGGATGCGGTTCATTGGTGATTTTTATATATGGAAACGTTTTGTCGTCTTTAAGCAGCACGTTATATCTCGGCTGATGCGTTTTGATCAGATTGCACTCGAGAATCAGCGCTTCAATGTTGCTGCCCGTGACGATATATTCGAAATCGCGGATATCAGCGACGAGCCGCTGCGTTTTACCGTCATGACTGCCTGTGAAGTAGGAACGGACACGGTTTTTCAGCACCTTGGCCTTGCCGACGTAGATGATTTTGCGCTCCGAGTTCTTCATCAAATAACAGCCGGGCAAATCCGGGAGCAATGCAAGCTTGTTGCGTATGTTTTCCATCGCTTTTTCATACTCTTGCTGCGTTTCTCGATTTTCGTCCATCATTCTCCCCTCCCGGTTTATAACATATCAGAAAAGATGCCCCTCCGTAAATCGCTTCCTTGTGAACAGCAAACAAAGCGCCCCCGGAAATCCGGAGGCGCATGATATGGTCGATCGTGAAATATGCTAAAATTATTGATGCTTCGAGATGATGTTCTTCAGGTTTTCCTTGGAATTCAGGCCTACCACTTTATCGACCGGTTGGCCGTCTTTGAAGAAGATCAGAGTCGGAATGCTCATTACGCCAAAACGGGAAGCCGTTTCCGGATTTTCATCCACGTTCAATTTGGCGATTTTAACGGAGTCGCCCATTTCGCTCGCCAGATCGTCAAGGATCGGAGCAATCATTTTGCAAGGACCGCACCAAGGCGCCCAGAAGTCAACCAATACTGTACCTTGGCCTTCAATTTCAGCATTAAAGGATTGGTCAGTTACATTCACAATAGCCATTATATTTTTCCTCCTTATAAAAAAGCTGAATTCATCAAACTGATATGTCTTTGCGGACAGTTTAAGTATAACACACTTTTTTTGAAAATGTAAAATCCTTAATTACAGATTTGATGCCCGAATTCGTGCTACAATGGAAAGAAGACTATTTTTTGGGATTAACGCAGTCCATTCCATATGAGTAACATTAACCCGAAATGACGATGCTTAAACGCATGGCGGACCTTCATTCTTTTGCGGATTTTTCAAGCCGGCAACGCAGCCCCGCTCCTATTAGTATTCACCATATATTCTTTACAAATTCTTTGGAAATTGGGTATACTAATGTTAACTCGGGTTTCTCTGTCAATGACAACGTTCATTTACATAAAGTGAAACCATCCTGAGGGAGGCATTGTGATTATGGATGCAAACGTGCACGCAAACGATCCACGGAAACACGTGAACGAAGAGCCGCGCAATGACTTGATGGATCTGATGAATGGCTTCGGGGGCATGGCTTTGCTTATGACTCTTATTTTCGCTGTCATGGTCATCATCAAGTTTGTTATCTCCGGCTAACAGAAACTTGCGGGTGAGCTCAAACCCAAAAAGCCTGACCTTACCGCCGATTCGGCTGTAGGTCAGGCTTTTTTCAATGCCTTACGGGAGCTATAGCTTCTACTAAGTCCGGCTTCGCCGCTGGTTCTCCCCGTGCAGATGCACGATATCCACAAACGGAGATATCCGGTCCATCAGACGCTGTCCCTTGTGCATCTCCTCGCCGTCCTTGCTGGTGAAGCTCAGATGCTTCTCCAGACTCGCAAGATCATAATTGGAGGTGTAAAAGGTCGGCTTCCGGTTCATTCTGAAATTGAGAATGGCTCCAAGCACGTGATCCCGTACCCAAGGGCTCAAATTCTCCGCCCCGATGTCGTCGAAAATAAGCAGGTCGCAATTTTTCATGACATCGACCGTTTCCTTCAGCTTATCGCTGTCCTGAATCATCGATTTCAAATCCTCGACGAAATCCGGCATGTAGACGATCACGCCCGTGTATCCGCCGATCGCAAGCTCATGCAGCAGATAGCTCATCAGGAACGTCTTGCCCGTACCGAACGAGCCGTACAAGTACAGCCCTTGAGGCGTGAGCCCGTTCTCCTTGACCTCGCGGATGTAACGGAACACCTGGTTTACCGCGGGAGCGCGCAGACGGTCTTTACCCATGATTTCGACTTCGTTGTATCCTTCCTCCAGCGCGCGTTCATCCACGTAAAAGCTGCGGATGCGCTTTTTGATGCTGTCTTCGTTCTGACGCGCCATCTGGAGGGAGCATGCCGCTTTCCGTTCCACCAGCTCCATCTGTCCGTTCGCTTCCCTGGCCTCCAGCTTGCTGAAATGACCTTGAAAATCATTCGGACAACGGTCCAGGCCCGGGCAATTCCCGCAATGCCTGCGATCGTTCACATATTGGTAGAGACGGGGCAGGTTGGCGCGAAGCAAGGCGTCGTCGATCTCCGGATGCTCCGCCTGGAGCTCCTTCACGATCGGATCGTTCATCAGGTCCTTCAAGATCGCCTGCGATCTTTGTATAAAGGACGGCCCCTTCATCTGCTTTAATACCTGGCCGAGTGATTCCATGCTTCATTCCCCTCCTTTCAGACCACCCGCGCAGCGTGTTGCGCGTGCGTTAAACTCCCTTTTTCTTGCTCGCCTGCATTTCGGCCGCCATGCGCAGCATAGCTTCAAACTCTTCCTCGCTGACCGCGTCCATCGCATGGCTTTCCTGGGCGATCGGGATTTCCGGCTTCATTCGTACCGACTTGCTGCCGTATGTACGGGTTCTTGCGTTCCCTGAGGCGGCTGCCTGCTTCCCTTTTACCTTGGACTGATCCCGAATATATTGAACGGCTTTTTCGTACGAATTGACCTGCTTCAACAGCATGTTCGATGCGATCGCTTCGACAAAATTACGGTTAATCCGCTGCTCATTGCCGCCTGACGTCAGTAGAGACATTAAATAATGGATGAGTACGTTGATGACTTCTCCCGGCAGCTTGTAGCTGTGGTCGATTTTATCGAAAATATCCAGAAAGTTATCCGGAATCGATCCGGGAAAAAAGGTCTTCAGCAGCTTCGTATACGGCTCATTGCGGAGCATCATATTATATTGGTGGATATCGCATTTCGATTGAAACTGGACAGGCACATCCACGTAATATTCCATTTCGACGGCATGCTCCAGCGGTGCCGGGTCCTGGGTTTCCTCGCTCTGGCGGATCGATACCACCTTGGCGGCATAGACCTCGCGCTGCTCCTGGCGGCGCTTGCCCTGCCGGAAATGGAGATTGGCGTTCCGCTGAAGCTCGTCGAGCGCAATGCTGCTATCGGCGGCGAACACGCCGTCCTCATCCAGCAGCCGGCACAGATCCTGCACGGAGAGCTCATACTTATTCACCACGTAATTGATGATCCCCATCTGCTCATGATTAAACCGGAGCTTCTCGACATGCTCACGGTTGACCGAGTCCTTCGGAAAACGGAGAATAATGTCGGCATAATTCAGCGTTTCCTCTTGATCGGGCAGCCTTACCCCAGGCTGCCTTGCCGTGGATACTTCGGAGAGGGCCTGCTCCAGCTCGTAATCGATGACATGCGTATTGAGTTCAAAAATGTCGTAAAAGGCCCGTGAGATATTCTCCTTATGGCCGGCGGCCGCTTCGGCAAATTCCTCGGGCTCCCTCGACCACAGCTCCTCGCGGAGCGACAGGACGGCGAACTTACCTATTTTATCGCGCAGCAGCAGCGTCAAGTGCTGAGTATTGAAAAACTCGGCAGGCGAAAGCGGCTGCTGAAGCTCATATTCATAAATGTAATCTTCATGCTCCGGCATGTACATCCGGCAGGTTTGCAAAAGTCCGACCGCCTCCAGCAGCGAGGCCTGCTCAATCAGAAACTTGCGGCCCTTTTCGCTCGGCTCCAGCCCCAAGGTCAAAAACAGGCGGCGCTGCTGCTCAAGCGGCGAATATCCCAACTTTTCTATAGGAATCTGCTGGAACAGCAGATGATATAAACTGATAGCGAAGGCTCCGACCATGGGCTGATAGACTGAGCTGAGCATTCTGCCGTCCAGGCTGCTTAAGCAAAAATCGCGGTAAACGCAGTACCTGTGATTCTCCGTAAAATGCAGCAGGCTCTTCATATGCATATTGTGGCTCCTCCCATCGTAACGTAGACTTCCTCTATTCTATCATAAAAGGAATCCCGGCTCCGATAAATTTCGACGATTATTTTGCCGCCAAATGAATCCAGTCCGCGATATCCTGTATGACTTCCCAGGGCATATTGGATGGAAAACGGTATTCCTCGCCGGTCGAAGGCCGATCATACAAGGCATACATATGATTCAGTCCGGGATAAGATTTATACTGAACATCCGTCCTCGAGTCAAGCGCCTGCTTCCATACCTTCAAGCTCGAAGGAGGCACCTGCACATCGTTCTCCCCCTGAAGAATAAGCAGCGGAACATGCTGGCTTCGCGCGATAAGCGGACCGCTGTATCGCCGGATATCATACCACCAGTACGCACTGGGCAGCGGAAACTGTGCCGGCAGGTTATCCTTCGAATATTCGTCGTCATGAAGCAGATCCACCGCCGTCTGCCATGTATCGACCTTGGCCTTTTTCCGCTCCAGCTCCGCTGCGGCCTCATGATTGTCGACGGCGCGCTTCATAATGCCCTGATACTGCTGCAGCATCAGATCTTCAAGCGAGCCCGACGGAGCCGACAGGAGCATCGCACCGGCAATGGAGCCGTCCAGGTCCTCCTGGATGATTGTCGGCACCAGCATGCCCCCTTGACTGTGGCCCAGCACGTAAATCCTGCCCGGATCAATCCGTTCGTCCTGCCGCAGCCGCTTGACCGCGGACAGCGCATCCTCGATCGTCTCCTCCTGCACCGTAAACTCGGGGAAGAGCGAGCGGTTGGGATATTCATATGTCCGCTTGGAGTAACGCAGAACGGCAACGCCTTCTTGGGCAAGACCCACCGCGATATCCCGAAACATTTTGCCGCCACCGGATGATTCATCCTGATCGTTCGGCCCCGAACCGTGGACCAGAACAACCGCCGGCAGTTTTCCACCGGATCCGGCAGGTAAAGTCAATATGCCGGGTAAGGGCAGGCTCTTCGAGCCGACCGTCATCTTTTGCTCCGTATATCGCCCGGGGTCGCCGTATGCCGGAGGAAGATACACATCGGGTGTGCTATGCAGCACGGCAAGATCATCCAGCTTGCCCTCCGGATCAAAACGAAGCTCCATCCGGAAGCTTTTCCCGCGCGGGGTCTGATAATCCAGGACGGCGTTCCTATGTACATCATTCGCCTCGGACCTGGACGTCAGCATCGTCCACGAACCATAGGCATCTTCAAGGTTATGCCGGTATTGCTCCAGCGCATCTGCCGGAAAAAGCGCAGCCAACGCATCGTTCATCAGACCCCGGGCCTGATCGTAATCGCCCCGCTGCAGCAGTCTCATCCAATACATGCCGAGGCCGCTTGTATCCTCCGCATCCGGCTTCCACTGTCCGTCATCCTGCTTCATACGGATTTTCAGGGCTTGACGGAACGATTCGACCGGTACCCGAACCTTATGATCCATGCTCATGACCGCAGGCTGACCCAGCTCAAAGTCCGTTCCGTTTAATACCGACAGCCCGCTGCCAACCGCCATATTCCATTTCAGCCGGCCAAGCGTTACGATCAGCGCTTTATCCTCCTTGCTCCAGATGACGCTCCCGCCCAGCGCCTCAACGGCTTCCCGAACCGGAATCAGCCCGGTGTCCGCATAGATCCGTTGTGGCGAAATAAAGCTGCACGCCAGCAGCATGACCGCCAAAAGAGAAAAGCTCAAGCCTTTTTTCAATCGTTCTCCCCCCTTCGACATCGAGCCTATTCCTACAATACCGCCAGTATATGAAGCAAAACAGCCCTCCTTCCGGAGAGCTGTCCAAAGTTGTTCTTTTAAAACATTTTAAATCCGCTTTTACGCAGCGATTGAATGGATAGCCCGCTGATGACCGCTCCGGCGAGACCCGCAACCCCCGTCAAATAATCTACGACACGGAAGGACGCCAAATGGTCAAGGAACGATACTTCACCACGATCCCAAAGGGAATACACCACAAGGGGCAAAATAACGACGATGAATAAATAAGAAGGAAACCATGTCGTCTTCATGAGCATATTTAAGATGAAGCCGATCCCGAACATCATCACGAAAAATAGAACCATCAGCACTAACACAGGAATAAACTGCATCTAACCTGCCCACCTCTTCTTCTCTCTGGCCCGCCATTCATCCTGTGCACCGGTAACCGCTCACATGCTCGAAATGCAGGCCAATATACCACTTTGTTCAGTTTACTAGAAAATTTGTCACGAAGCAACGAACAATAATTGAATAGATTGTGACTTTGTTTGCTCTTTCAACCGGGGTTGGATACAATATATAGAAGATGTTTGACGAAAGAAATGCAACTAAACTTGGGAGTGATCGATAAATGAACGAAGCAGCATCTACTTTAGAAGGCTGGTACGCTCTTCATGATTTTCGTTCCATCAACTGGACAGCCTGGAAATCTGCAGACGACGAAGAACGCGCGATGGCGCTCGATGAACTGCAGGAATTTATGAAAGAATGGTCGGAAGTCGAATCGGCCAACCAAGGCAGCACCGCCGTGTACACGATTGTGGGTCAAAAAGCGGATTTCATCATCATGCATCTGCGTGAGACGCTGGAAGAACTTAACGCGGTGGAAACCGCATTCAATAAAACCCTGTTCGCTCGCTTCACTACCAAATCTTATTCCTATGTAAGCGTCGTGGAGCTGAGCAATTATCTCGCAGGCTCGGGCGACGGCGATCCGATGGAGAATCCGCATGTCATTGCGCGCCTCAAGCCGATCCTGCCTAAAACACAGTATATCTGCTTCTATCCGATGAACAAAAAGCGCGACCAAAACGATAACTGGTACATGCTCGATATGGATGAGCGCCGCAATATGATGCGCAGCCACGGGCTGATCGGCCGTTCGTACGCCGGCAAGGTGAAGCAGATCATTACCGGCTCCGTCGGCTTCGACGACTGGGAATGGGGAGTAACGCTGTTCGCAGACGATGCCCTTCAATTCAAGAAGCTTGTATATGAAATGCGATTTGACGAAGTCAGCGCACGTTTTGCCGAATTCGGCAGCTTCTTCGTCGGAACGCTGCTCACCGCGGAATCCTTTGAAGAAATGCTCAAAGTATAGGTCCAATGAATTAAAAGAGCTGTCCCCCGACCGGGGGACAGCTCTTTTTCATGGAATGGAATCGAATCAGGCAACCCCTTAAGGCTATTGCCTATTCTTCTTCCTGCTCCAGCCGCTTCAAGGATTCCAGAAACTCCGCCGTCTCCCGGTCGCGGTCACGGCTCTTCTCCTTCAATCTCTCAATGGCCGGCAATATCAGAATATCGATTTCCTTCTGCACCGGATATACCAGATCATAGCGGTTCTGATCCTCCAGGTAGCCCCCGACTTCCATCAAAGCATTGTAGCGGTCGAGCTCATCCCTCGTCAAAAGTGAGCGCACCTGAACGCTGCAGTGACGCATGCTACAGGAACTTCCCTTTTTTCAGCACCAACGGAATGCCGCCGATAATGAATAAGTAGCGCATGTCGACGAGTTTTTTCAGCTGCGCTGCCTTCCAGCCCTTCATCAGCTTGTCGCCGACGGCGGCAATGCCTTCGCCTTTGCCCAGGGAAGCAACGGTGCCCTTATTGTTATACACGAATTTGCGGGGCTGCTGGTTTCGAATGGCAGCCACAATGTTATGCGCACAGCACACGCCCTGCTGCATCGCGATTTGAGCGGTCGGCGGGTATGGGCGGCCTTCCGGATTAAAGACGAGGGCGTTGTCGCCAATGATATAAATATGATCATGGCCTGGCGCATGCAGGTACTCATCGACTTTCACGCGTCCGCGCGCCGTCTCAAAGCCGGCGGCTTCGATCATGCGATTGCCGCGGATGCCCCCGGTCCATACGACCGTAGCCGCTTTGATCTCTTCGCCCGTAGCGAGCATAACGCCATCCGGCGTACATTCCTGAATCGCGACGCCGATTTTGAAGGTTACGCCTTTTTTCTTCAGGACGTCCATCGCATATTCCACGAGTTCAGGCGCAAATCCCGGCAGCGCAGTCGGCGCGGCCTCCACATTGTAAATGTTGACGAGGCTCGGATCCACGTCGTACTCTTTGCACAGCTCCGGCATCCGATCCGCGAGCTCTGCCACGAACTCGATTCCGCTGAAGCCCGCCCCGCCTACGACGAAGTTGAGACGTTCCTGCGGATGTCTTTCATTTTTATACAGGGCAAACTGGTATTCGATATGCTTGCGGATCAGACGGACCGAGTTGATGCTGCGGATCGTCATCGCATAGTCCGCCAGTCCCGGAATGCCAAAGGTTTCGGATTCGCCGCCCAGGGAAATGACAAGGTAATCGTAAGAAAGGGTGCCGTCCTCAAGGATCACCTTTTTCTCATGGGGCCGGATTTCCTGAACGGATGATTTAACCAGATCGATCTTGAATTCATCGATCAGCTTCGAAATCGGAACGCGTGTATTTTCAACGCTGTCCGTCCCTGCCGCCGGCATATGCAAATGGGTCGTAATGTAATGGTAGTCATGCCGATTAACAAGGGTAACGTCAGCTTCATTATAATTTAATTCCTTTTGAAGTCGCTGTGCTGTCAGAATACCTGCGTATCCCGCGCCAAGGATTACGATCTTGGGAATGTTGCTCATCATCTTGCTCCTTCCAAATCCTTCGTTTATATATTTATATATTTTGTGATACATTACAAAACTTATTGTGAAAATTTACACTTTACTTATCAGGCTGGTGCGGAGATTTCCGTAGCTTGCAGACCGGGAATCGCATCTATTCTGACAACTGTGGAAACTTTTATCAGTGGTCAATTATAAATATTCAAAATATAGGCTTAAAATGTCTGAAATTCGACAAAAAGATGGTAATGCACAATTGAAATGATAGCTACTTTCCGGCAAAAGATCAAGTCTTATTTGGGCCGGTTTTCCGCCTCAAAAGCCGGATTATACGGGCATATTTCAAGGGCGGCATCCGTTTTTCCCACCTGCCGTTTTCGAGGATTCGCCACGGGGAAGCTTCCTGTCCGCTTTCCAGCCCGATACGGGTATATTATAATGAAATGAGTTATTGATCTTGATTATCAAGCTGGAGGTGTGTATACACAATGACATCACATATAGAAAGTGTTGAAATATCCGACCTGCTCATTATTGGGGGAGGTCCAACCGGCATGTTTGCATCCTTTTACTGCGGCATGCGCCAGGCATCCGTTACACTGATCGAAAGCATGCCTCAGCTGGGCGGCCAGCTTACCGCCTTGTATCCCGAGAAATACATCTACGATGTTGCCGGATTCCCGAAAGTGACGGCCCAGGAGCTCGTGGACAACCTGTCCAAGCAAATGGAGCTGTTCCAGGCGAACGTCCGTCTGGAGGAGAAGGTCACCTCTCTCACAAAAAAGGATGAACGTCATTTCGTCATCACCACAGACAAGGACGAATACCATGCCAAAGCCGTCATCATTACGGCCGGAGTCGGTGCATTTCAGCCCCGGCGCCTCGAGGTGGAAGGCGCAGAACGATTCGAGAAATCGAATCTGCATTATTTCGTCAATGATTTAAACCGGTTCCGGGGCAGAAAAGTCCTTATTACAGGCGGAGGCGACTCGGCGGTAGATTGGGCGCTGATGCTGGAGCCGATTGCCGAGCAGGTCACCTTGGTCCATCGGCGGGACAAGTTCCGCGCGCATGAGCACAGCGTCGAGAATCTGATGAATTCGAAGGTTAACGTGGTGACCCCTACGGAAATTACCGGTCTGCACGGGGATGACAAGATCAGCAAAGTCACTCTGACCCATGTTAAGACCAAAGAAACGCAGGACATTGAAGTGGATGATGTGATCGTCAATTTCGGCTTTGTGTCGTCGCTGGGACCGATCGCCGATTGGGGCATTGAGATCGAATCCAACTCCATCATCGTAGATTCGAGAATGGAGACCAATATTCCGGGTATTTTTGCCGCCGGCGATATCACCACTTATCCAGGCAAGCTGAAGCTGATTGCTGTCGGATTTGGCGAAGCGCCGACCGCCGTGAATAATGCCAAGGTCTATATTGACCCGGATGCGAAGCTGTCTCCAGGTCACAGCAGCAACATGAAGCTGTAATTCCATCCCGAATCCGAACACAAAAAAGGGTATCCTTGTCCAGGCTGCTTCATCATGGCAGTCATCAAGGGTACCCTCATTTTATATAATCCGGTTTTATGTATCTAATGATGGAATCTACACCTCCAAACGCCGTAAGATGGAAATTGTTTCGCAACCTTCATAAGGAAATAATGAACGATGGATGTGTAGCGAGTTATTTTAGTGAACGACGCTCGGCGAGACAGCCTCTAGATTCCGTTTGTGAATTTCTGCAAGAAGCAAGGTTATGAAATCCCGATCCAGCATCAATTCTACAGCCGCATGGTAAGAATCCAAGAGCATTTCATCCGTCAAGATAGCCATTCCTTTCACATCCCTTCCTATTTTTTCCTCGAAACTATCATATCAAACATCAAGAAGCGGAACAAGCGCTCGCAATATCCACAGGCTGTTGTGGAAATCCTGTGTATAATTTGTTAACAAGTGTCGTAATATCAATGAAAATGCAGTGGATTTTGGGGATAACAGTTATACACAGGAACATTTGGCCTCGGGATAAACCAAAAATTTTTTTTATATCTTTAGAAATATACTAGAATCTACCAATTATTACCCCCATTACGGTTAACTAAACAACGTGAAGCCATTTTTCATTGAGGTCTTGTATTTACTTCAAAGATCCATATTTTCCCGCTTCCATCCAGCCCGTAATCAAAGCCGAGCTCTCCGATGCCGGGAAAGTGCTGCTCAAGGATCGCCGTGCATTTGCGCGTGAGGCTGCGCATTTCATTCCGCTTGGCAGCCGATCTGATACGCGGCAGCGAACGACGTAATCCCTCTCTGCAGCTGAGGAGGTTTCCCCCTTTGCACAGATTGGTCACGAACAATCCTTGCTTCGCCAGCCTGCCCACCATTGCCCGGAATTCCCATACGTCTCCGTTCTTGACGTATTTTACGCGGTAATCGATGGGTCTGCCATGGATTGTAGCCAAATGAATCCCCTGCTGAATTAAATATTTGCGTTTTACCTTCACCCGCAGAAGCGCGTTATACATATCATGAAAAGTTCCGTAACGACTTGATTTAAATGAATGGGTAATGCTATATCCCGCACCAGATCGGGCTACCTTGATGACGCCGTATCCGCCGCCACCAACGATTGGTTTGACGACAACGAATCCATATACTCCAAGCATCTGCTGCATATTCGCTCTATTTAGTGCTCTCGTTTCCGGTATATAAGGGGCCACTTCGGGATCTGTCAGCAGCGCTTCCGTTTTCAGCCACTTACTCGCCAGCTGTCTTCCACCCACGGTGTAACGCCTCCTTTCCTCGCTCGTATCTTGTAGCATACTCGCAAGGCGCAGTTCTCTCTTGGATGTTTGTACATAAATCGAGAAACTATCTGAAAAAACGGGGGGATGCGGAGTAAAACCTTCGGAATGTTGCCATAATAGCTCTATTGGCGTTCATCATTTTATGGGCTATAATGGGATTTGAATGTGACAAAGGGAGGAAACTTGGCCGTGGCTGAATTTTTTAGAATATTGTACTGGATCGCGATCGTCGGCATGTCGATCTCGCTTGCAGCCGTCACCGTTGCAATTTTCGCTATCGGATTTAAATTCATTAAAGATAAACGCAAGGGACTGGGTACCGGCTGCATCGTGTTTTCCCTGCTTGCAGCGGCAATGATCGTCTTCATGGTGAACCACACCTTCGTTGTTCCCGCGTCCTAGTAGCTCGAAACATAGACAAATCACGAAAAAAAGGCTCGCACCGCTTCAAATATCGAAGCTTGGTGTGGGCCTTTTGAGTTGTCCCTGGCTTCAGCAATCAGCACTCTTCAGGTGCAGGTTTGCCGGCCTGGGTTGCCGTACGGAAGGAAGCTCCGCAGCCGCAGGTTGCCGTGGCGTTCGGATTACTCATCGTAAAGCCGCCGCTCATGCCGGCGTCCTCATAATCGATTTCCAATCCATTAATCAGCGGCAGGCTCTCCTTATCGACAACGACCTTCATGTCGTTCACGTTCATATATACGTCGTTTTCCGTTTCTTCATCGTCAAATCCCATTGCGTAGGAAAAGCCGCTGCAGCCGCCTTCCTGGACGCCCAAACGAAGAAACATATTCGGAATTTCCTGCTCGGCGAGCATTTCTTTAAGCTTATCGGAAGCGGAATCGCTGATATTAATCATAGGTTACCCTCCTTCGTGTTACTTAAGCTCAGTATACTCCACAATTCTCTTCCGCTCAAGTAACGCCAGCCCCGCGTTTGAACAGCCTCCCACCTTTTTTTTCCTTTATAGCGTATTGCGGAGCCTGTATGTGCGGTTTATAATAGGGTGGGTGATGAGGGAAAGGCATTTGTCGGAATTTTGTCACCCGCATGTCAATGGTCTGCCATAAATTTTTGTAATTTTTTTCACAAAATCATTGTGGATTGATTCAAGCATCTGGCAAGCAGGCCTGCCAATAATATTATACCGGCCTTGGCTCTACGGAGCGCATTAGCAAGCCGTTACTTGAAGACTTGATTGAATGAAGCCGGACACCTTCCGACGAGCGGATTTTTTGTGTTTTTTCACCTTAAACCGCACCCATCAAATTGAACAGGAGGAATGGATATGTCCATGATCGTAACACCAAACACCAATAGCAAAATGGCTGAAATTGCAGAAAAAGTACGCAACGGGGAGCGTCTAAGCCTCGAAGATGGTGTATTTCTTTATGAGACGGATGATTTATTGACTTTGGGGCAGCTGGCCAACGAAGCTAATTTGCGCAAGAACGGCAAGAAGGTTTATTTTATAGAAAATATGAGCCTGTATTTCACCAATGTGTGCGAAGCCAGATGCGCGTTCTGTAATTTCAGAAAGGATCTTGGCGATGAAGGATCCTACACGTTGAGCGGCCAGGAAATGATTGAATATGTAGAACAGCATATCCACCCGGGCGTACGTGAATTTCACATCGTCGGCGGGCATAATAATCACATGCCTTTCCAATATTATGTAGATTCGCTTCAAGCGCTGACGGACCGCTTTCCGGATGTTACACTGAAGGCATATACGGCTGCTGAAATTGAATTTTTCACCCGGATCAGCGGGCTGAGCACCGAGGACGTTCTGAAAGAGCTGCAAAAAGCGGGATTGAAGTCGCTCACCGGCGGCGGAGCAGAAATTCTGTCCGACCAGTACCGCAAAAAGATGAAGGTTGAGAAAGCGAATGTCGAGCAGTACCTCGACGTTCACCGTACCGCGCATAAGCTTGGGATGAAGACGCATACGACGATGCTGTACGGATCCATTGAATCCCATGAGGACCGCATCCGTCATATGATGCAGATCCGTGAGCTGCAGGATGAAACAGGCGGCTTCCTGGTATTCATTCCGCTGTCCATGCAGCCAAGAAACAAAAATGCGGGCATCATGCGCCGCAACTCTGCTTACGAGGATTTGAAAACCATTGCCATCAGCCGTCTGATGCTGGATAATATCAACCACATCAAAGCATACTTTATCAACATTGGTCCTCAGCTGACCCAGGTATCCCTCTCCTTTGGCGCTTCCGATGTTCATGGAACGATTATCAAAGAACGCATCAGCCATGCCGCAGGAGCCCTTACGCCTGAAGGCCTGACGCGTGACGAGCTGGTCTGGCTGGTCAAAGGCGCAGGACGCATTCCGGTTGAACGGGATACGTTCTACAACGAAATCAAAGTATATGAGTAGGAAAGGATAGACGGACCCAATGAGAAAATTTGTCATTCTAGGTGGAGGCTATGGCGGTCTTGCCATGATTCAGGGCTTGATCAGCAGCCACCTGCCGCCTGATATTGAGCTTGTGCTTGTCGACCGGATGCCCTTCCAGGGCATCAAAACGGAATACTATGCGCTAGCGGCGGGAACGGCTTCGGATTTTGATCTGCGGATCCAGTTTCCAAACCATCACCAGTTGACCAAACGTTATGGCGATGTCACCTCGATCGACCTGGAGAACAAGCTTGTTCATATGGATCAGGACGAACCGATCGCGTATGATTATCTCGTCATCGCCCTCGGCTGTACGGACCGTTACCATGGCATTCCGGGCGCAGAGCAGTTTACGAACAGCATTCAAACCTTTTCAAGCACACGCAAGACGTACCAGCGCTTGAACGATATTAAGCCTTACGGACAGGTTTATATTACAGGCGGAGGCCTCAGCGGCGTTGAAACGGCGGCCGAGCTCCGCGAAAGCCGTCCGGACCTGAACATTACGATCCTTGACCGGGGCGCACGCGTCCTCTCCGCCTTCCCTTCCACGGTTTCCGCTTATGTGGAGCAGTGGTTCCGGGATCATGACGTGAATACCCGGTCGCATATCTCGGTTTCGCGGGTGGAAGATGGCGTGATCTACAACGGGGATGAAGCGATTTATACGGATGCAACCATTTGGACGGCCGGCATTCAGCCGGTGAAGGTCGTACAGGACCTGAACGTTCCGAAGGATCCGGGAGGCCGGGTCGTGGTGAATTCGTATTCGCAAATTCCGGACTTTCCAGAGGTGTACGTCGTCGGTGACTGTGCGAGCATTCCGTTTGCTCCGAGCGCACAGGCGGCAGGCGCGCAAGCCGAGCAGGTGGCAGAAATTCTGCATGCCCTCTGGCGCGGGGATACTCCAAAGCTTCATAAAATCCGCCTGAAGGGCACGCTGGGCTCTCTCGGCAGTAAAGCCGGCTTCGGTTTGATGGGCAAAACCTCCGTAAAAGGAAGAGTACCCCGTCTCTTGAAGAGCGGGGTACTCTGGTTGTCCAGACGCCATTTCGGCTAATCCAGCTCGAGGCTGTCCCAGGCCTCGAGTTCTTTTATTTTCGCCATGATGGCTTCATACAGCTCGTCAGCGCTGTCGGCATCGATGATCTCACCATTGACCATCGCAAAGGGCATCATCGCGCATTGCCCGCAGTTGCTGAGACAGCCGTATTCTATAACATCATAATCCGGATTTCCCTCCAGATTGTCCATGACTTCATCTGTTCCGAAATGCATGTTGTTCGTGCAAAATTCGATGATGGGTCTCACTTGTAATCACCTGCTTCACATGAATTCATTATTATGAAGGACACCTTTATAGTTTAGCGGTGGTTGTGTATAATATCAATGCCTGCGGCTTTTCTGTACAAATTCAGCGCAAAAATAACCTGAGCAGATATAGCCATTTTATTTTATCTCCGTTTGTAATATAATAATCATTATAGGAAAGGAGTTGAAACTAATGAGCGAAAACGCACAAAGCACCATGTATGATGAGGTAGCAGACGTGCTGGATAAGCTTCGTCCGTTCCTTCAGCGCGATGGCGGTGACGTGGAACTGGTTGATGTGGAAGACGGCATCGTGAAATTGAAATTGATGGGTGCCTGCGGCAGTTGCCCAAGCTCCACTATTACACTCAAAGCCGGGATTGAACGCGCCCTCGTTGAGGAAGTTGAAGGCATCAACGACGTTATCCAAGTATTCTAATCCCATTCCATACGTACACAAGAGTCCTGCCCTTCGGTATGAAGGCAGGACTCTTTTTTGTGCTGCTATGATGGATTGGGCTTGGCCGGTTCAATCCAGGGACGAATCGGATCCAGGCCGCCGGATATATCCATGATGTTGCCCGTGATAAAATCCGATTCATGATGGCACAGATAGCGGATCACCCGTGCAATGTCTTCCCCGCTGCCGGGTCTGCCCCGCGGCGTTTCGCCATCCTTCAGGCCGGATACCTCGGCAATCGATTTCTCCTTGTTATCCCCGCGGATATCGCCCGGGCAGACCATATTCACCGTGATGCCAAAAGGAGCTTCTTCCACCGCCAACGTTTTCGTAAAGGAAACAAGCCCCGTCTTGGCGGCAGCATATACGGCACGATGCGGCCACGCTCTGGCCTCGGCTGCATGGCCGTATCCGAAATGGATGATCCGCCCCCACTTCTTATGGCGCATGGCAGGCAGCACCAGATGGTCCAGCAGCATGGTGCCTACCAGGTTTCCTTGAATGAGCGACAATATTTCTTCTTTCGTATATTCGGCAAACAGCCTCCGTTCACGGATAAACGGGCCGGCATTATTGACGACGATGTCGGCGCTTCCAAGCCGCGACTCGACCTGGCGGACCAGTTCCTCGATCTGGGCTGCATCCGAAATATCGGCCTGAACGGCGATGCAGCGGACGCCAAGCTCTTCAATGCGCTGCTTCAGCTCTTCCGCTTCCGTCCGGCTGTGCACGTAATTCAGCGCGATGTCGCACCCCTGCTCGGCCAGCGTCAGTGCCGTCATTTTACCCAGCCCCTTGGCGCTCCCCGTAATGAGGGCGATTTTGTCCTTCAACGATATTCCTCCTCACCATAACGATTAATCTTCAAACGAGGATGCTCATACTTATATTCAAACTCTTGTATATACCGCATGAATTCATATTTATGCTAATCCCATTTTATCTAGTATAAAAGATTTGCCTGCCCCCCACAACTTGGCAGCTCGAGGGTTTCGGGCAAATACACCAAAAAATCCGCCGGGAGATCCCGGCGGATTTGGATTCTTGCTATGCATGCAGGCAGCTGCTTAGAAAGCAGGGATGACAGCACCTTTGTATTTGTCCTCGATGAATTTCTTGACGTCGTCGGAGGTCAGGGCAGCGGCCAGCTTTTTGATGGCGTCGGAGTCTTTGTTGTCCGGACGGGCTACCAGGATGTTGGCATACGGGTTATCCTTGTCTTCCATGAACAGCGCGTCCTTCAAAGGATCGATGCCGGCATCAAGCGCGTAGTTCGTATTGATGACCGCCAGATCGAATTCGGACAATTGGCGCGGCAGCATGGCAGCGTCGGATTCCTTGAACTTGATGTTTTTCGGATTCTCAACAATGTCTTTCACCGTAGCCTTGATCATGTTATCTTCCTTCAATTTGATCAAACCGTTTTTCGCCAGCAGGCTCAGCGCGCGTCCGCCGTTCGTTTTATCGTTCGGAATGCCGACTACAGCGCCGTCTGGAAGCTCGTCAACAGATTTATGCTTTTTGGAATAGGCGCCAAGCGGCTCCACATGTACGGCAACGACCGGTACCAGATCCATGTTGCGCGTGCTGTTTTCATCGTCAAGGTATGGCTGATGCTGGAAGAAGTTTGCATCAAGCTGCTTTTGGAACGTTTGTACGTTCGGCTGAACATAATCGGAGAATTCCTTGATTTCCAGTTTCACGCCTTCTTTTTCAAGGGCAGGCTGGATATGCTTCAAAATTTCTGCATGCGGTACGGCAGTTGCTCCGACGGTAATGGTTACAGGTTTGGTATCCGTACCTTTGTCATCGCTGCTCGCAGCCGAGTTGTCCCCCGTGTTTTTGTTGCCGCAAGCGGCGAGTGCCACCACCAGAACCAGGCTGAGCAAAGCGAACAATCCTTTTTTCATTGTAAATCCCCCTTAATCTTATGATTTTAATATGATTTATACATAGAAAACTTCGCGCATGCGGTGAACAGCCCCGCATGACAGAAAAGTTTTCCACATCAACATCCGGATATCGGATGACGTTACCGCGGTAATGAATGCTATTTGCGCGTAAAATGCCGGACTAGCCGGTCTCCCGCCATCTGCAGCAGCTGAACCAAAACGATCATGGCCAGCACGGAGATGATCATGACTTCCTTCTGGTAACGGTAGTACCCGTAACGGATGGCCAAGTCGCCAAGGCCGCCTCCGCCCACCATGCCGGACATCGCCGTATAGGACACCAAAGTGACTACGGTAATCGTCAGGCCCGCGAGCAGGCCCGGTCTTGCTTCAGGCAGCAGCACCTTCAGAATGATCTGCCAGGTCGAAGCTCCCATCGACTGTGCCGCTTCCAGCACGCCCCGGTCCACCTCGCGCAGCGAGGTTTCCACCAGCCTTGCAAAGAATGGAGCGGCTCCAATGACAAGCGGCGGAATCGTTCCGAGTACCCCGTAGGATACGCCTACGATGGATACCGTGAATGGGATGAGTGCCACGATCAGAATGATGAACGGCACCGACCGCAAAATATTGACGATGACCGACAGAATGTTGTACACCGCCCGAACCCAACCACTGCTGGAGCGGGAGCATTGGTACAGCAGCACGCCCAGCGGCAGCCCCAGGATAAAAGTAAAGACGGCCGAGGCAACGAGCATTTTGAGGGTATCCAGGCTGGCAACGCCAATCTCATTCCAGTCCAGAACCGAAAAATCCAGTCCCCACATCAGTTCATCACCTCCACATCCAAGCCTTCAGCCGTTACCCTCTGGATCGTCTTCTCGATCGTCTCCGCATCCCCTTCCAGACGGACAATAAGCTGACCGTAAGGAATGTCTTTGATTTTCGAGATGGTTCCCTGCAGGATCGCGAAGTCCACGCCGGTTTCCCTGGCCGTTCTGGACAGAATCGAATCATACGTCTTTTCGCCCAGGAAGGTCAGCTTGCAAATGCGGGATGAACCGTCATGAGGCGCCTGCAGCGCAAGCTGCGCGGATTCGCCGGCCTGGCCCTGAATAAACTCGCGCGTGACCGGATGCTTCGGCTTCAAAAACACATCCGTGACGGTGCCTTCTTCCACGATGCCGCCCTGATGAATGACAGCCACCCGGTCGCAAATGCTCTGGATGACATGCATTTCATGCGTAATCAGGACGATCGTCAAATGGAGCTTCCGGTTAATGTCGAGCAGCAGTTTCAGGATCGAATCCGTCGTCTGCGGGTCCAGCGCCGAAGTGGCTTCGTCGCAGAGAAGCACCTGCGGGTCGCTCGCCAGCGCGCGGGCGATGCCGACTCTCTGCTTCTGCCCTCCGGACAGCTGCGCCGGATATTTGTCGCGATGAGCTTCCAGACCGACCAGCTGCAGCAGCTCGTCGACCTTAGCGGCAACCGCTGTCTTATCCACATGAGCCAACCGCAGCGGAAATGCGATATTATCGTAAACCGTCGCCGAGCTCAGCAGATTAAAGTGCTGAAATATCATCCCGATCTTCCTGCGCTGAGTCTGCAGCTGCTGCTTGCCGAGCTTCGTCAAATCCACTCCGTCCACCCATACCTCGCCCGAGGTCGGCCGTTCAAGCAAATTCATGCAGCGGATCAGCGTGCTTTTGCCGGCTCCGGAATGTCCGATGACGCCGAAAATTTCTCCTTTGTGAACGGTCAGATCAAGTCCGGACAAGGCCTCGGTCGTTTTGGCGCCCTTGCCGTACTTTTTGGTTACCTGCTTTAATTCTATCAATCCAAAGCTCTCCTTCCCTGAAACGTTAACAAAAGGCCTTATGCCATCTATGAAGATAAACTGTCCCACAGACAAAATCAGACAAAATAAAAAGCCCTTTTGACGGAATCAAAAAGGGCTCTTCGTATGCGAAGTCGCTACCTTTCTCATCTGCCAATCCGCAGGCATCACCTGCAGTTGTAGGAATTAGCACCATGTCATTTCAGAATGGGTGTTACGCCGCATTCTCAAATCGGTTGCCGGGCTTCATCGGGCCTGTCCCTCCGCCTCTCTCGATAAGAAAAAAAGTATGAAATTATTCGTTACGTTTTCATGTTTTTCAGTATAATAACTTTTTCTTTCTTTGTCAAAAGGAAATTTGTTGAATCGAAGCTACACCTTCATCCCTTTTTTTGCCCAGAGCTCATTGGCGTACCGGTAAGAAGCGATGAGCGATTTGCAGACCATGTCCAGGCCCTGTTTCAGATCCTCCAGGTGCTTGTCCAGGTCCTCCAGCTCGACCTTGTCATGCAAGCCCTGATGGCGCTGCCACAAATCGTCCTGCATCTCCGAATTCATGTAATGGATCTCGGCGTTCCGCCGTTTGCGCAGAGCATTCAGCGCGCTTCTGTATTCGTTTTTAATATTTGTCAGCTCGTCCGCAAGGCTCTGGTGGTTTTTAAGGTAATGGAACTGCCTCAGCACGGTAAAATAAGAATAATGGGCTTTGAGTTTCGAGGTATTCAGATCAAACAGATCATTAAGGACGGTGCCGAGCTTGTCGAGAATCGAAAAGACGCGGATAAAGCCGTTTTTATAAAAATAAACATACCGCGCGTATTCGCTTTGTTCCTGGATATTCATGTCATCCACGTACCCGGCCTTCACCGACTTACGGAAAAAGCAGGCGGCATACCAGCTCTGCTCCAGCTCATCGATCGATGAGACCAGGCCCCGCGTCCAAATCTCCAGCTTGCGGAAATCGTGGCTCGGATCCTCGTTCCTTTCAATTTCCTTTTGGAGAAGCTGAATGGTTTGAAACATCTTTTCGATCGCTTCTTCAAGCAGCCCGTTGTTTTGGCGAGGCATTTCTCCCAGCAGTGTTCGCAGCATTGTCCTTCTCTCCCTGCATTGTATTTGCATAAAAATAACTCTTCAGGCTGCTTCCTTCCATTTCCCGTCAGACCTTCAGCGTTATAGCTAAGAAAAACGTCAATCGACGCACTTTCAAAGAAGCCAGAGCCCTGAGATGTTGTTTCCCTGCGACATCAGGCCTTGCTTCACATTTTATGCTTGCTGATATATTAAACACGCCGGCTTCCGGATTAAACTTTCGCGGTATCTTTTTCATCCGCATCACGTTCTTACCGCTTCTTCTCCGCCTGCCAGCTCTATAAATGGGATGCCCGCTCCATTGCTTCCGGCCAGTCTTAGCATGTCCCTAAGTAAACTCCGTTCATTCGGGACAACCATTCCGGAAAGCGAAAATGTCTGTTTACAAACAAAGCCCCCGAAATGGATTCGCGGACTTTGTCTATGGTCATCATGCTATGCGATGTTTACACATTCGAGGCGGTTCTTAACTGCCGTTCAGGCTCTCTCCCGAGCTGCCATACCCTGACGCTCAAGTAGCACAGTACGCCAAACAGGGAGGAGATCAGCAGGTTATGCAGCAAAGCGGCGAAAATATAAACCTCCGGCTTGCTCAGCGTGTAAACGATGCCAGCGCCACTGAATACCTGCATCAGACACAGTACCGCCGCCGAAATCCCGAGTCCGGCCAGCTCGCGGTTGCCTTGATGAAGCTTGTACGCAAAGTAGGCCATGACCACAACGGCAATAAACAGCAGCAATGCGGCCAGACGGTGGAAGAAGGCGATCGCAACGCTGCCCGTCAGGTCCGGGATCAGCTGACCGTTGCAGAGCGGCCAGCCGGAGCAGCCTCCGGCGGAGCTCGTGTGGCTTACATAGGCCCCGACGTACACGACAATGTACGAATAAATCGTAACCATCCATACGAAATTCCGAAAAGCCAGACTGACTGGAGGCGTCTCCTCCCTCGTCATCGAGCCCTGGTTCTTGTCCATTCTCCGGGCTCCGAGCGCCAGCATCAGGGAGCTGGCAAAGGCAATCAATGAAAATCCGAAATGAAGCGCAAGAACCGCAGAGGATTGGTCGTACACGACCGCAAGTGCCCCCATGAGGGCTTGTACAATGACAAAAATCAGCGTCAGCCATGAATAGATGCGCAAATCCTTGCGGTTTTTGGCAAACAGCCAAAAACAGACGACAACCGCCACCGCGGTTAATCCCGCCATGCCGCTAACCAAGCGGTGTGAATATTCGATTAACGAAGCAATGGTATGTGCGGGCACGAATTGCCCGCGGCACAATGGCCACTCATGGCCGCAGCCCAGACCCGAATCGGTCTTGGTGACGACCGTTCCGCCGAATGTCGCGAAAAACATGACGAAAAAGGTCAAGTAACTGAGCCATTTCAATTGTTTGGTATTCAAAATTCTCTCACCTGCAGCTCAAATTAAAAACGCTCCAACCGATCTGAGCGCTCCGTATATTTACCAATCTCATCTATTATACCTGATAATGCATGATGGAATATACCCACTTTGTGACAAAATCTAAGAAAACGCATTCTTTTTGCTGAAAAACAGAAGGACACCGCCCTTGTCCAGCAAGAGCGGTGCATCCCTTTTAATTATATTTGTGAATCGTCCGGTACACGTCCAGCGCCTGCTGCAGGAAGCCTTCGATCTCCTCCCGCGATTTGCGCAGCTTGTTCACGTAACGCACCAGCTCACGTCCGTCGGAAAAAGCCACGAAGCTGGGAATGCCCAAAATGTTCAGTTCCTGGCTGACGTCCCCGACCTGGTCGACGTCCACTTCCACCAGCGTCATGTCATTGGCAAACTTCGCCTCGACATCCGGCATGAACGGGTCCATAAATTTGCAGTCTCCGCACCAATCGGCCTTGAACACCGCAACGGTCAGTCTCGGTGATTGGATAGCAACCTGAAATTCGGCTTTTGAAGTGATTTTCTGCATCTATAATCAGTCCTTTCTGAACATTTCTTGTCCAATTCTTCCTTTAGTGAATCAGAATATAGAGTGGAAGTCAAATTTTTGAGCCATACTGAGAACAGGGATATTTTCAGAAGAAAGGAGAGTTCATTCATGGAGCCAAAGACGGGAGAAAGCTCCGCTTTTCTAGGGTTTATCCGGCTGGCCATGACGCTGCCGCAGACGACCGCAGAGGCCGTGAAGGGCAAATATGCCTGCTGGAAAGCTTCGCAGCTCCTGATCAAGGACCGCAGGCCGCTGGGCTGGAGGGAGTCGTCCGCGCACAGCATCCGCGATCAGCTTGAACGTCTGCTAAGCGACCGCAGCCGAGTTGGGGACGGAATGTTCGGCAAGGATGAGCGAACGCCGCTGCTGCCGGAGGACCGCCACATCGTGAAGCAAATCCGGGAGTCGGTGCTCGAAGCCAACCGCAGCAATATTACCCGCACGAAGGCGTATTATGACTGTTACCGGGAGTATCCCGAACTGCACTGGTCTTTTCTCGCCCATATGGTTTCGCGCAATGCGGGCTGGAACATGACGGATCTTAAAGGCGGTCTTCTGTCGGATGTCGTGACGGACCCGCTGCGTGAGGACATGTATCAAATGCTGGAACGCAGCAACGCTTTGATTTTTCTGGATGCTTACCCCCAGCTGCTCCTTTACATCCACAGCAGGAAGCTGGGAAGAAGCCTGTTCCATCTGCTTCCGGAATTCCGGGTCTCCGCCTTTATGCGCCCCTTCTGGGAGCGGTTCTGGATCGAGCGCGACAGCGCGCTCCTTGCGGTCGGTCTGATCATCAATGAACAGAATTACATCGAAGGCCGGGTCATCCGTAACAGCTACTTTCAGAAAAATATTTTAGACAGCCCTGTCTTTGCCCTGCATGGCCGTTTTCAAATGAACCAGGTGATTTTTCCGATGCTCGTGGAGCCGCAAGCGACGGTTCAGAATTCAGCAGCACATCAGCAGGAGCCATCCTCCTTGGCAGATGAACCTGCAGCCGAAATGGATGGATCCGACGAAGCATGCAGTTCAGGCTGCCGCGGTATGGTCGGCCTGATCTTGGAGCATTTCTCGAATCTCGAGGAACGCATCGGTTTCGGAAAAGCTTTGTATGCGATCCTGTTCGGCTACAAGGATGTCCTGGCCGGCGTTCAGTCCTTTGCGGCGGAAACCGTGCATCGGGGCTCCCGGCAGGAATATTGGCCCAAGCTGTTTACCAGCAGCAAAAAAGCAGCTCTGAACTCTGCGCAGGAGAGCCAGGAGCTGCTGAAATCGGAATGGCTGCCGCAGGACAAACGCTTGTACAGCCCCACGTTAAACGAGGTATGGCAGGATATGCCTTACGAGCCTGTGACGCGCTATGACTGGTTCAAGAGCAAGAAGGCCATTGATCAGGTGGCTCGCCCGAAAAGGCCGATTTTGATCGAAATGACGCATGCCCACCGCTACGCGATACAAAAAACCGCTCTGACCCATGATGCGGAAAGAGCGGTGACGAAGACTGCGGAAAAAGCCCATTGAAGGCTTGAAAAGGTACTAATGGCCTTGAGAATTTCCTGCCTTGAAGCGTGCCGGCTGCAGACGCATTAACGGACGCAGCAGCTTCTGCAATTTGCGCGGATAATTCGCAAGCTCATGCTGTCGCAGAACGCCCAGCAGAATCATCAGCATGAGATAGAGGACGACGACGGCTCCGCCGACAATGATACAGGTAATCAAAAAGGCAAGACGGTCAGGCATGATGCGTGTCAGCTGAATGCCGGCTTCATTGAGCCCGTATCCTACCGCGGAAGTCAGAATCACCGTCAACAAGAAGCTTGTCCAGCGGTTGCCGAGAATCGAGAACGAAACAATTCTTTTCAGCGACCGGAGATTCAGCAGCGTGATGACAAGGAAACAAAGCCCGGTCGCCGCGATAATGCCGTAAATGCCAAGCCAGGCAGCAAGCAGGTAACTCCCCGCCAGCTTGACCAGTATGCCGACCATCACGTTCACCATCGACACTTTTGCCTTGTTGACGCCGAGCAGAATGGAGTTCGTGGTCATCATCGTGATTTGGAAAATTGTGCCGAACGTGAGCAGCATGATGAGCCAGCTACCGTCCAGACTGCTGAACAGCAGACCGTTGATGGAATAAGCTGCCGTGCAGAGTGCGATGACGATCGGCATGCCCGTAAGCACCGAAATGCGGAGAGCCAGCGTCATTTGCTGCTGCAAATGCTCCTCATCCTTGCGGGCGAACGCTGCCGAAATGACCGGGATCAGCGAGGTGCTGAGCGCAATAGCCAGAATCGGCGGTATGCCGGCGATGCTTTGGGCGCGCTGGCCAAGTATGCCGAGCAGCTCCGTGGCCTTGGCCTCCCCGATCTGACCGATCAGAAGCGGATTGACGATCGAAGAGTCGATGAAGTTAACCGCCGGAACGGTCAGCGACGACAATACGATCGGAATGGACAATGTAAAGATATCCTTGTATATCCTCATCAGAGGAAGCTGCGTGCCTGCTCCCTCTTGAAGCATTTCCGCCTTATCTTGTTTCCGGATTTTCACCGTATAATAGAGCATGATCGCAAAGGCGCCGATGCTTCCGAGCACGCCGCCGAACGAAGCGCCGGCCGCAACCCAGCTTCCGCTATAACCGGATTTCAGCAGAACGTATGCCAGAATAATGGCTGTGCCGACGCGAGCAAATTGCTCGACGATTTGCGAGATGCCGCCAGCCGTCATATTGTGTCTTCCCTGAAAATATCCGCGCATCATCGCGATGGCCGGAAACAGCAGCAGCGCCGGCGCCAAAGCACGGATGGATAATGCGGCTTCCGGAACTTTGGACACGTATGTTGCATAATACGGCGCCAAAATATACAGCAGTACGGTAATGATGACACCCGCAAATACGGCGAACAGCAGCGCGGCGCGGTAAACCTGCCTAGCCTCGCCAGGCCGCTTTAATGCATAGCGCTCCGACACCATTTTGCTGAGCGTGCTCGGTATGCCGGCCGTGGCAACCGTGAGCAGCATGAGATACACATTGTTGGCAATGGAAAACGAAGCCTTGCCGACGTTATCGAACAAATGATCCAGGGGTACCCTTTGCATCAGCCCCAATACCCGGGCCACCAGAGCCGCAGCGGCCAGGATCAGCGTACCTTTAATAAACGATTCCTTTTTAGCCAAACCCTATTCCCTTCTTTCCCCCACCGAGCACATCCCATGGAGCATATGACTTTAAATAAGTAATTTGCGTGCCAATGGACCGCGTCCACACAGCCCGCTTTAAAAAAAAGCAATCCAGATAAAGAACACGATAATCATCACGATCTGCAAAATGATTTTCATGACCATGCTGCTGAATAGCCCTACCAGCGTCCCATAACCGACCTTCGCGGCTTTGGATACCGACGAGCCCACCAGCAGTTCCCCGACAAACGCTCCTAAAAAAGGACCGATGACAAGCCCGAATGCCGGAATGACGAACGGTCCGATAATAACGCCGATCGTACTCAAAATAACGGACAGCCTCGAGCCGCCATACTTCTTCGTTCCCCAGGCGCCCACGGCATAATCCGCCACGAACAGCACGATGATGATCAAAGCCTGAATGATCCAGAACCATGCATTGAAATGTCCGAACGTAAAAAACCACCCATAGACGAAAAAGGCAACGAAAATCGCCACCGCTCCCGGCAGCACGGGAACTACCGCCCCGGCCAAGCCTACCGCGAACAGGGCTATGATCAAAATCCAACCGAGTATAGCCATAGCTTCGATCCTTTCCTAGAATACAGATTGAACCGGAATCAATGGATTCCTCTGTCCGCTCTATACGCAAATAAATTTCTCAATGACCTTCGCAATACCGTCTTCATCATTGCTCGCGGTCACGAAATCCGCGGCTTCCCTGACAACCTGCTGCGCGTTCCCCATGGCAACGCCCAATCCTGCCGCCTGAATCGCAGCAAGATCGTTCATGCTGTCACCGACCGCGATCACCTCGCTCATGTCCAGGCCCAGCAAATCGCAAACTTTTCGGATTCCGGCAGCCTTATTAATGCCCTGCGGGTTCACTTCGAGATTATGAGGCGAGGAGTTCGTGATTTCAAGTCCGCCCATATCCTGCAGCTGCATCAAAATCCGGTGGCGGGCTTCATCGTCTTCCGTATGAAAGCCAAACTTGAGCCATTCCTTTCCCTCTAGCGCCTCGACCCAATGATCTTTGTTATATACACGCTCGGTGGAATACGCCCAGAACCAGCAATCTTCCTTGAGCGCGATGGCATGCATGTCTGAAATCAGCTTCGGTTCCATCAAAGAGCGTTCCAGCAGGTCATGCGGAGCACGCCATACTTCACTGCCGTTCACCGTAATCATCGGCGTCAGCAATCCAAGCTCCTCTCCGTATGGCAGCGCGCTTTCAAAGCTTCTTCCCGTGGAGAGACATACATGGACGCCCCTTTCCTTGGCTTTCTGAATCCATGTGGAAGTCACTGGCGAAATGATATGATCACTTGTCAACAAGGTACCGTCCATGTCGAGCGCCAGCAGTTTATATTCCTTCTTCATGCTGCTTCCCCCCATATGTTCTGTTTTTCACGTTTCATGCACACATACGGACATTTTACCATAAAGGCGGGGACAGCCACAAAAGGGTTTTTCAGGCGGGAGTCCGCCTCTGCAAATTAAAAAGGACCAGGGGGCATGTGCTCGCGTATTTCGAAGCCTGCCCCTGGTCCCTTGGATTCGTTAATTATGCTTCCATTCGATTAATGATTGCTGTTTGCCTGATCGTTCGTACCGGTTCCGTTCGCATCATTCGTGCCAGTTCCTTTCGGAACGCCATCCAATCCGTAAACCTTATCATACGCGTCAAACATCTTCCGGGCAATCGGCGCCGCACTTTGCGATCCGAAGCCGCCTTCCGGAATCATGACCGCTACGGCCAGCACCGGATTATCGCGTGGCGCATAAGCGATGAACACGCCGTTATCGACCAGCTGACGACCGACCTGCTGCGTTGATGTACCCGTTTTCCGGGCAAAAGCGTAAGGGAAATCGCCGAAGGCCGACACGTCACTCTTCATGCCGCGTCTGATTTCATTCCAGTATGCTTTCGGAAAATCCACCGTGTTCAGCACTTCAGGCTTGAAGGTTTTTACGATATTGCCCTTTTCGTCGGTGATCTTGCTGACCAGCTGCGGCTTCATCCGCTTACCCTCGTTCGCCAGCATCGCGGTGTATTGGGCCAGCTGTAGCGTCGTATATTTCCCCTGCTGTCCAAAGGATGCGTATGCCATTGAAGCCTGCGCACTCTGGTTATCGTTAATATACTCCTTGCGTCCCTTCCACTCCCCCGGAAGGCCGCTGCCTGTCAGGACGCCAAGGCCAAACTTGGTCATGTACTCATCCCAGACGCCGATACTCTTGTCTTTATATTTGTCGTACAATCTCGATCCGATCTTATCGACCATGAAGGCATTGGATGACTTTTCGATGGCCCTCGCCGGATCCATCCCGCCGTACACATGGCCCTGGGAGTTCTGAACGCGGGTCTGATGACCTTCCTTACCGAAATAAGCGGCACCTTTATCTTGATAATAGGTATTGGTTGTAATCAGGCCCTCATTCAGCCCAAGCAAAACGCTGAGCGGTTTTTGCGTCGATCCGAGCAACACGACGGACTCCGGGTGATCGCCTTTTTTGCCGGGACCAAACGAACGGATCGTGCCGTTCATGTAAATGTTCTGAATTTTCTTCCAATTCTCAGGCGTTACACTGCCGCTCTGCCATACATTCGTGTCATAATCCGGCATGCTCGCCATCGCCACGATGTTGCCTGTCTTAACCTCCATGGCCACCGCAAACCCGGTCGTCGCATTCGGATGCGTTTTGCCGGATACAGGATGCGTATGGAGCCAGCTCAGCTGATCCGTGATCGCCTGCTCAGTGGCGACCTGAACATCCTTATTGATCGTCGAATAAATATTGTCGCCTTTCACCGGCGGCACGATCTCGTCAACGCCTTCCGGCATGTTGCGCGGGTTGATCGGAACCTTTTTATACCCGTTCTTGCCGCGCAGCTCGTCCTGATACATCAGCTCCAGCCCGTCAAAGCCGACGAATTCTGGTTCGGTATATAGCTCGCCCGGATCGCTGATCACATCGCCATTGCGCTGCTTCTTATCGATCTCCTCATACTTGCTCAAGCTCTTCGAGCCTTTGAATGTGCGGATATAGCCTATCGTTTGAACCGCGACGGTGTCCGGATCATAATGGCGGACGCTCTCTTCTTCGATAGAGATTCCCGGAAAATCGGACTTATGCTCACTGAAATAAGCGATCTCCTTGTCCGAAAGATCCATTTTGATGCGGCGCGGCGAGTAGCCTTCATACTGCTTGTAGTCCAAATCCATCGCATCGATAATATCCTGCTTCGTCATTTTGGGAGCATCTTGTTTTCCGTATTTATCGAAAACCTCCAGAAGCCGCGCTGCAATTTCCTCTGCCTCGGGACGGTTTTTGCTTCCATGCAGCTTGCTGTAATCCTTCATTAACGTAATATAAAGCGATTGGGTCGGGGTCGAATACGCCAGCTTGACGCCCGATGCATCAAAAATCGTTCCGCGAATCGGAGGAAGCGGCACATCCTTTACGATGTTGCTGGATTCTTTTTCGGTTAGCGTCGGTCCCTCAACGAACTGAAGGATGGCAAGTCTGATAATAATGACACAGAATATCATAAACGTGCTGAAAAAGAACAGGTTGATCCTCAAATTCAGGTTTCCCTTCTTTTTCGTCTCTTCCTGCTCTGAATGGTCCGGTGTATAGTCGCTCACCGGCTCCCCCCCTCTCTTCTAAAATAACATTGACTATTTTAGCATAGATGAGGGGTGCTCGGCATCTTTCGATAAGCTTCGACGAACGGCCTTACGACAAAACAGCGGCAGACCAGGTTTCGGAGCCTGATTTGCCGCTGTTCTCTAGTCTATCTATTGTGCTTTATTGGAAGATTCCTTCCTCTTATCATCCGCTGAAGCCGGCGGCACGGCCTGCTTTTTCGGAACGCCGTCCAAACCATATACCTGATCGTAGGCATCGAATATTTTGCGGGCAACGGGAGCGGCGCTGTAGGAGCCGAACCCGCCCTCCGGAATAACGACGGCGACGGCCAGCTTCGGATTGTTCCGCGGCGCATAGGCGATAAACACGCCGTTATCCCGGTTCACGCCATTGACCTCCTGCTGCGACGTCCCCGTTTTCCGGGCGAAATCATACGGGAACCCGGCAAAGGCATCATTGACGCTCGTGTTCATGCCTTTTCGAATCAGCTTCCAATACGACTTATCAAATTTGACCGTATTGAGCACCTCGCGCTTGCTCTTCATGACGGTTTTTCCACTCGCATCGGTAATTTTGGCGACGATTTGCGGCTTGATCCGCTCCCCCTCATTGGCCAGCGTAGCCGTATATTGCGCCAGCTGCAGCGGCGTGTATTTGCCCATCTGGCCAAAGGAGGCATAGACAAGCGCGGCCTGGGGGCTGCCTACGGAAGCAGGCACTTCGTCTACTGTTCCGGGCTTTTTGTATTCCTTTTTGCCCAAATATTCGTTGGGGAGGTCAACGCCGGTGGAGACGCCAAGCCCGAACTCCTCCATATATTCATCCCATTTTGGGATGCCTTTTTTGCCATATTTGTTATACAAGGCGTTGCCGACCATATCCACCATGAACACGTTCGAGGAATGCTCAATGGCATCCGCCGGCGTCCGGAAATAACCGTAAGCATGGTTTTGGGAGTTATGCACAGCCTTCTGCTCTTTGCCGAAGTATGTGACGCCTTTATCGGAGTATGGGGTGTTTACGCTAAACAGCTTTTCGTTCAGCCCGATCAATACGCTCAGAGGTTTGATCGTCGAACCAAGCAGTACGGCCGATTCCAGATTATGCTTGGATTTGCCTGAACTGATGGGGGTGATCGCTCCATTCTGGTAATTCCCCTGCAGCTTATCAAAATCAGCCGTCGAAGCGGACCCGGTCTTCCATATATTCGTATCGTAATCCGGAATGCTGGCCATGGCCACGATATTGCCCGTATCCACTTCCATCGCGACCGCGTAGCCCGTCACCGCCTCGGGATGTGTTTTCCCGGACACCGGATGGGTGTGGAGCCATGCCAGCTGATCCTTGATCGCCTGTTCCGTCTGCAATTGAACTTCTTTATTGATCGTCAGCCACACGTCATTCTCCTTAACCGGGGGGACGATTTCCTCGACCTCCTCCGGAATGTTGGCCGAGCTGACGGACATGACTTTATAGCCGTTCTGCCCCCGCAGCTCCTTTTGGAAGGAGGCCTCCACGCCGTCGACGCCGACAAGCTCATCCCTCATATAGATATTGCCCAGGTTCTCTCCGCTCGCGGTTTGCACGCGGGCATCGTCGTATGCCTTCATGCTTTCCGTACGCTTGAAGGTCTTGACGTATCCTACCGTCTGTACGGCCACCGTTGCCGGATCATAGAGCCGGATGGTCTCTTCAACGATCTCTATCCCGGGAAAATCGGATTTATGCTCCATAAAATATTGGATCTCCTTTTGGTTCAGATCCGATTTAATCCGGCGCGGGATATATCCTTTGTCGACCCGGGATTCCAAATCCATGGCGCCGATGATCTCCTCCTTGGTCATCCGTTTGTCGGGGCTGCCGAGCTTATTGAAGGCAGCCGCCATCTGATCGGCCATTTTTTCCGCTTCCGGACGGTTCTTCTTCCCCTTGTCGGTTCCTGAATTGTAATCCTTCATAAGCGTAATATAAAGGGATTCAACCGGCTTGGAATAAGCAAGTTTGCTTCCCGTGGCATCACGAATGCTCCCGCGGTCGGACGGGAGGGGAATGTTCTTTGTGTTCTGATTCTCCTCTTTTTGGGTAAGGGTGGGCGCTTCCACGAACTGGATGACCGCCAGACGGACAATAATGACGCAAAAAATGATGAACGTGCTGAAAAAGAACATATTAATTCGCAAATTCAAGCTGTTTTTCTGATCGTTTTCCGTTTCTTCTGGTGATTTTCCTGACGAAAAAAAGCTCAATGTCCTCTCCCCGTTTCCTTGAATATCCATAATTTAGGGTATCGTCATATCAATTTTAACATATGAAACCATAATAAGGAAAATCATTTCCCGGGCTATAATAGATCTTCTTTAAAGCTCCAGTCATGAAAAGTGAGTTGGAGATTTCGGGAGGGAAATTCCGTGCGTAAGGGGAGGGTCGGAAACGGCCCAGGGCAGGATAACGGAATTCAGCCAGAGATGCGGGCCGGCATATCGGCTGTATAAATGGGATGCTGGCCTTTTCTCTGGTGAATTGATGTAATAAAGCGCTAAGACCCATGAATTACCCATACACCGCAAGCCATTTTTTCAATTGGCGTTTCATCATTTCACGATACTGGACAGGCTCAACAATTTCCGCGTCGGACCCATATTGGGACAGCCAGCTCATGAACCCGGGTACATCCGAGACCACGAGCTCTATGACGACACTGCCATCCGGTTCAATGGTTTCCGCAATGGGTGTAATCCATTCCTTGTCTTTGTACTTCGGAATGATCGCAGAGGACAGCCTGATTTTAACGACTGCCGCTTCTCCTTCGCTTTCGCGAAAATATTCATGCCCTTCTTGCTGGATGTGAGTATGTACTTTCATAAAAACATCATCAAGCACGACGACACGCTCAAAATGCTTTAACCTGTAAGTATGGAGCTTCCCGGTATTATGGTTTCGTCCTACCAGATAAAAGCGCCTCTGCCACGGAACCAACAGATACGGATCTATTTTCCCGTAAAGCAGCTCATTGCGCTCCGGAACATAATACTCGGCTTGAATGATCTGCTGTGTCAAGGTGGCAAGCAAAATCGGAATCAGGTATCGTGATTGTCCATCTTGGGATACTTCACCGGCAGCTTTTCCTGAATGAAGCTGACCTCTGACCTGGAGCTCTGTTTCTATTCGATCGGTTCGCTGCTTATGATGGGCTGCAACGACCTTCTCGTATGCCCCTTCGAATTTGTCAGGCAGCAGAGGTTTGACCTGATTCATCACTTGCGCAAGAGCGTTGAAGCTCTCCGCTTCTTCATCCGTCCAATCGAAAGGATATAATGCGAATCTGCCGATAAACTGATATCCTTTCCCGTAACCCAAATGGGTGATCGGGATATGCATTGCGCTCAAGGCTTCCATATCACGATAAATGGTGCGTTCGCTGGTACTGCATCTTTCCGCCAGCTCCCTGGCCAATATTCCTGGTTTTGCTTGCACAAGGGTAATAATGCGCATTAATCGAATCAGTCTGTCAGTCATGTGGATTCTCCTAGCTCATATAGTAAATTAGACTCATATTAACTGCTTGATGTAGTCCATTCGACTTGTGGCAAAGTGAATCCTTCCTAAAAAAACCAGTTCCGTTTCACCTCATGGCTTGTCCTCTAAGCTTGGTGTATGAAACTTCGAAATGAAGCGAACCTGGTTTAACCGTTTTTTGTTTTCAGGACCTTTCGATTCCGGTAGGTGCTCACATAATGTTCGCTTAGCTGATAGAGCATATCTGCCTCTTCAAGTAAACGTTCGTCCGTAAATCGCAAGGCATCAATGAGCAGTTCATCTCCTTTCCTTCGCAGCAGCCATTCTCCGCGGTCAATATTTCCATATTCAAATAGATGGATGGCCTCCTTCAGGACGCTTTGGGTTTCCAGCAGCTTAACGTGTTTTCTCACATGAAAATTTTCCGGCTGCTGCAGCAGACCGGTATGATAGGTGTAATTCATATATAATTCCTTCACAGGAAGTTCCTTGATTCTTTCCTTATTCTTTTCCTTGTATTTCCATTGGGCAGACAAAACGCCATGCATGCCGGTATGCTGGGGTTGAAGCGCTAGCTCAATAGCTATAAACTGTTTGACGCCATCATACAGATGGCCGAGTGGAATCATGATTGACTGCCCCAGGTTTTTCATCGCCTTCGCTCCATACACACGGATTAATGAAACTTGCGGTTCAAACCATAAATGGAGCTGCATGTCCTGGGCGATCAGTTTCGGTGTGCTTCTCTTTCGGGTTTGACGGAAGGATCCCCCATACCATTCAACCAACAAAATCACTCTATTGGAGCCGCTTGCAAGGATGTGACTGCGGTTCCATGTAAAATTTTCCTGAATACCTGACTGCATGGATTTCACCCCTTTTCGTGTCATCTCTATATCGTACCAATATGGACTGACAGCATACTGTCACGAAACATATGTTCGTACAATATATTTCTTTCATACTAGCATATGTGTAGCAAAATTGGTGAATATATTTATTTATTCGCATCTGACCCTCCATTCTTAATAACATGCGCAAAAATACCTAAACAACCAAATCAACAATAGTATATAAGAACTACACAAAAATATATGTCGAAATATGTAACTTTCTTCTAAATAAAACGTTTTTATTTAGACATTTTTAAGAGCCCTCGGGGCCGGCATCAATAAAAACCCGCGATCTCAAAAGGATCACGGGTTTTTAACGCCTAGTTATGATATTATGGTACAAAATCAGCTAACGGCGGCTGCTTCCGCATTTACCTCTGCGGATTCGACATTCCGTTCACCGATTCCTACCGGTGCGTACGTAATTTTATCAATCCAGATTTCTCTGCCTACTGGTTTGTCATTCACGGTAATTAGCAATTTTTTGTATTGTTGTTCTTTTTCCATGTGGATCTTCTCCTTTTCACATTGCATAGCATGCGCTGTAGACTACGGTGTCGTCCACAGCTTGATCTATGTTATTTGTTCTGCGTATTTTTTTATGGATAGGTTCATTAGATAAAGCGGGTAAACACAAAAGGACAAGGAAGGCTACTTACTAGATATACCCTTCCGAAGCCGTTATTAAACTTTGAAAACGTTCGCCCGAAAAATCCGTATACCTTTCAAATACGAAGGATTCGGGGTAATGATCATATACCAGGCTCATTCATACTATGCGGCAGGTGATGAAAATATGAAAAAAAACAAGAAAACTCATTCCGGATCCAAGGTGCGCGCGGCCGCCTTGCTCTTCATTTTGATCGCTGGTCTGCTCGCGGCCGTCCCTTCGGCCCATGCGAATTACTTTCAGGATTTTTACAATGGGGTCGAAAAATTCTCCGATCTGCCCGGGCAGGTGAACCAGCTGAAAGAAAGCTACCAGGAAACGCTCGATGAGCTGGACCGGACGAAGCAAAACGCCAAGGCATTCGAGGAGCAAAACGCACAGCTCATGGAGCAGAACCGCCAGCTTGCCGAAACGGTCAGCCAATTAAAGCAAATCAACGAACAGAAGGAAGCCAAGGCCAAAAAACTGAAGGTGACACTCATCACCGTCATCCTGCTGGTAGCCGGTTATTTTGTCGGCATTCGGCTGCTGCGGCTTCTTATGCGGCGTTCCAATCGATAAGGGAATATCATTCATGAAGACCATAGAAGGAAGGGAAGAGGCTTGAATATCAGAATACGGGAATCCGGGGGCGGTAACGGACAGGCTGTCGACTTCTCGCTTGGCGGTGGAGAAACGATGCACATTCTGCATCCCGAGCAAATTATCGCTTACCGGGGACCGTCCGATGGACGCAGCGACCGTTTGATGAACGTGAAGGGGATGTACCGCAAAAAAAGGCTCGTTCAGGCTGATCTGGCCGGCCCCTGTCAATTTACCACAGCCGTTCCCCCCGGATTCGCCATCAAAACCGTTGAACTGAAGGAATACAGCGACCTGCTGTACGATTTTCGCAACCTCTTTTTTTACAGCTCCGGGATCGAGATGCATTCCAAAATATTGAAAATCAAAAACATGCTGATCACCAAGGATGCCATCAAAATGAAATTTTCCGGCTCCGGAACGATCGGGCTTTTGACGGAGGGCGCAGTTTATGAAACGGAGCTCCATCCTTCGGAGCCGCTGTACGTCGATGCCAGCAGCCTCGTCGCATATCCCGAGAACGCGAAGGTCGATCTGACCGTCTACGGCAATACGCTCGCCAGCCAGCACATGAATTATCACTGGAAAATGACCGGCAGCGGAACGGTGCTGTTTCATGCGAGCGGACAGGCCGGACGCCTGCAAAAAGAGATGGAGAACGAGGGCCTGCTGAAAAGAATTTTACGCGAAGTGATCCCTTTTGGCGGCGTGATTATCAAGTAAAGGGTATACGCCTCCCCTTTTTCTGTCATATAATCTTCCTATCCATTTTGATGAGAGCAGGAGGTTCATATGTCAGTTCCCACTGTAAACAGCGCCGCACCGCAAAAAGGACGGCAGCCGCTTGCCGGTTCCGATGCCAGCGCTACCGTCTTCCGCATACTGATCGCGATCAGTCTCGTTCACTTATTCAATGATTCGATCCAGTCCGTAATTCCAGCCATTTTTCCGATCCTGAGATCCTCCATGCATTTGAACTATACACAGATCGGCTGGATTTCCTTCGCCATAAACTTTACTTCTTCCATTATGCAGCCCGTCGTGGGCTGGTTTGCCGACCGCAAACCGACGCCGGCCCTGCTGCCGATCGGCATGGGCTTCACCTTTACGGGGATGCTTTTGTTAGCCTACGCCGATACATACCCGGCGGTCCTGCTTGCCGTCGTATTCGTCGGCCTCGGCTCGGCGGCCTTCCACCCGGAAGGCTCACGGGTATCCCATATGGCTTCCGGCACCCGCCGGGGCTTGGCGCAGTCCATCTTCCAGGTGGGCGGCAACGCCGGGCAATCCCTGGCTCCGATGCTGACCATGTGGATCTTCATTCCACTTGGCCTGTTCGGCGCCATCTGGTTTACGCTCGTGGCCGGGGCTGGCATCGCCGTCCAGATTTATGTTGCCAGATGGTACGGACGCAAGCTGCAGAGCGGCGCGCAAGTGAAGAAAAAAACGGCTGCACGCAAGCTGAAGCCCGAGGTGCGCAGCAAGGTCCGGTTCGCGATCGTCATGCTGATCCTGCTGGTTTTCGTCCGGTCCTGGTACAGCTCGTCGATCAGCACCTTCTTCCCGTTTTATTTGATCGATCATTACGGTCTAAGCGTCAACGACGCTCAAATCTTTATCTTCCTGTTTCTGGGTGCGGGAGCCGTCGGGACCTTCTTCGGCGGACCGCTCGCGGACCACTTCGGCAAGCGGAACATCATTTTCGGCTCCATGGTTTGTGCCGCTCCGCTCGCGCTGCTGCTGCCGCATGTGGGACTATGGGGCGCCGGCATTCTGCTGGCGCTGATCGGACTCATCGTCTTCTCGAGCTTCTCGGTTACCGTGGTATATGCCCAAATGCTGTTCCCCGGCAAAATCGGAACGGTATCCGGCCTGATCACCGGTCTCGCCTTCGGACTCGGCGGCCTCGGGGCGCTTGTGCTGGGCAAATGGATTGATCTGGCCGGCGTGAACACCGTGATGACCCTTTGCAGCTTCCTGCCGCTGCTTGGCATCCTGACCTTCCTGCTGCCATCGGATAAGCTGCTGAACCGCTGGGCAAGCGAGAACGAGGAATAATGCGCTAGAACGATAACGAAGCTTGCTGCATGCAAAATAGCCGACCCTCGGTTGTTCATACCGAAGGTCGGCTATTTTTAATAAGGATGGCATTTCAGGAGGTCGACTTCAGCCGTTCTAAAATCCTCCGTTTCCGGTACAGCATTTTGCCCGCTTGCGCCACATCCTCCATCGTCCCTTTATTGCTGATCGAACCGAACAGGATGCCTGCGACCGGCACGAGCTGAAACAGCTTCTTCCAGCCGAAGCTGTCGCGATAGGTCTGAACGACCTCGCGCCAGCCCTGAATCTGGGAAAATACCTGCAGCGATTTATGATCCTCCTCAAACAAGGACAGCTCTTCAAGCACTGCCTTTTTGCCTACGATGTCCGCCGAAGCGAACTGCAGGCATTTCACGATAAATACCCGCTCCTGCTCTGAACGTGGATCGTATCCATAACACAAAGCAATTTCCTGAAGAACCTTCAGCGACAAGCCCAGGACCATCGGGATATCCGCTGCCAGCGTGAACACCCCTCCGACCCCTGTTGTCGCACCCTGCGCCGCCGCAAATTTGACGCGGCGGCCGATCAGCTCTTCCGCCGTGCGATCCATCGTTTCAAGCGGCAGATGAGCCGCTTTCTCCAAGGTAAGCACACCGCCCTCGCCGCCTGCTTCATCAATCTCATGGCGGCGGCCTCCCTGCCGGTTGTGCTCGGCAGCCTGCAGCAGCTTCAGCACGCTTTTCTGCTGGACAAGAAACTGTCCGCCGGTCTGGAGAAACCGGCCCACTTCACCAAGCGCATCCCCCAGCTTGTCCCGGATCAGCTTCGGAGTCAGCCGGTCGAGCAGCATGAACGGCAGACGGCTGAGCTTTTCCCAGAACCACGCCTGCTTCTGATCCTTCTCCCAAGCTTCAATCCTCTTCAGCTCATCCGCCAAATACGCGGTTTCTTCCGTGGCAGCCATCAGCATACCCCCCTTTCAACGAATACGTTCCACATCGTTTTCCATTCTCATGCTTATGCCGGCTAACGAACCGCAGGATGGGAAATACTTTTCCCAACAGGGACCGGTTTGAACCCGTGAATTAAATTAACAGGCCTTCCCTTTCCTTAAACCGTTTGATCAAAAATTCGCTATGGACGTTTGTAATGCCCTCAAGCGCCTGCAATCTGCGGAGATACCGCACCACATGCTCCTGATGGTCCATCAGGGCATGCACATGAAGATGCGGACCACCGCTCATCTGATACACGCTGGTGATTTCCTCGTCGGCGAGAAGCTGCTCTGCCACGGACTCCAGCATGCTCCATTCCACGTCGATGTTAAAATAAACCGACAGGCTTTTGCCGGCTTTCAACGGATTAACGCTGACCGTGAATTTATCGATAATCCCCTGCTCCATCAGGTTGTTAACCCGTTCCCTGACGGCCGCTCTCGTCAGATGGACGAGACGCCCAAGCTCGGCATGGCTGAGTCGGCCATTGTCCAGCAGATGCTTCAGAATCAATTCGTCCTTTTCATCCAATTGGTTAAAACGCATAAGCCTCTCCCCGCTATGATCGAATTTACAATGTAAATCAAAACAAGAAATTAAATGATCGAATGTATATTATTTATTATACAATCGTTGTATAATAAATCGGTATTCCATCCGTTTGTCAGGATATTCACTCCTAGTTTACAGGTACGCCGGAGTGGATTGCAATCGGGTAACGTTATTTGGAGAGGAAGGTGTCTTGACTTGGTTATGTTTTCGCTAGAAATCCTTCTGATCGCCATATTGGCCGGAATCGTCGGATCCGTTCTGGGGCTTGGAGGAGGCATTATCGTCACCCCTGCCCTGACGCTGCTGTTCGGCGTCAGCATCGAGCATGCCATTGGAGCCAGTATTATTTCGGTTATCGCCACTTCGAGCGGTTCCGCGATCGCCTATATCCGCGACCGGATTACCAATTTGCGTGTAGGCATGTTCCTGGAAATCGCGACGACGGTCGGGGCCATCACCGGAGCTTTCATCGGCGGTCTGATCGCCCCGAATCTGCTTTATATTATTTTCGGATTGCTGCTCATCTACTCGGCGATCAATATGATCAAGAAGAAGAAAGGCGATCAGCAGGAGCTCGTTCAAATGCATCCTGCCGCCGCCAAGCTGAAGCTGGCGGGAAGCTATTATGACAAGGCCGTTCAACAGCAGATTCCATATCATGTCGGCAACGTCTACGGCGGATTTGGCGTCATGTACGGTGCAGGCATCATTTCCGGGCTTCTCGGAATCGGCAGCGGCAGCTTCAAAGTGATGGCCATGGACGTTTTCATGAAGCTGCCGCTCAAGGTATCGACAGCTACCAGCAACTTCATGATGGGGGTCACGGCAGCCGCGAGCGCCGGCGTATATCTGCTTCGTGGCGACATTGATCCACATATTGCCGGGCCGGTCGCGCTTGGCGTTCTGGCGGGAGCAACGATCGGCGCGCAGATCATGCAGCGCATGAAAAGCAAAACGATCCGCATGCTCTTCATCCCCGTACTGCTGTATGTTGCGCTGCAAATGATGTATGAAGGGATGGGATTGGGCAAATGAACGACAACAGCGAAATTCAGGATGTCGAGCTTGCCGTCAGCCGCTGGCTCCGCATCGGGGTGATCATCAGCGCCGCTGTGATCGTCATCGGATTGATCCTGCTCTTCATTCATGGCGGCAGCGGGTATCCGGACGATTACTATCCGCACAGCCTGTCGGAAATTTACAGCGGCACCATCGCGCTAAAGCCGTATGCCGTCATCACGACCGGACTGATTCTGCTCATCCTGACGCCTGTGCTGCGGGTCGCGATTTCGATATGGGTTTTTGTCCGTGAAGGCGACAAGCTGTATGTCATCATTACGTCCATTGTGCTCGCGATTCTGATCATCAGCTTTATCCTCGGCAAAGCATAATACAAACACGGCCTGGCAAAGCGACAGGCTGTCACCAAACAAGCCCGGACTCCTCGTTGCGAGGGGCCCGGGCTTTCTTAATCCTCCTTATTGTGATGCTCTTCCGTAGGGGGAAGTATGTTTGTCGCTTGATCCGCCGGCTGCTTTTCCTCCGTCAAATGTACCACGGGGAGCGCCGGGGAGGTCAGGATCGCTTTCAACTGCTTGCGCTTGGATTTCGGGCTCAGCATATAGAGCGTGTCTCCCGCTTCGATCCGCGTGTTGCCGCGGGGAGCGATGATCTGCTCGTTGCGGATAATCGCCGTGAACAGGATGTCCTCCGGCAAATCCAGCTCCAGAATTTCTTTGCCGGCAATCGCCATGGAGGTATTCACCTCAATGTGATTGATTTCCGATTTGGTTTTGCCATGAGCGGTGAGCTCCAGCAGGGAAGGATTGGTGGGCTTCAGATCACCGGCCAGCCCCATTTTTTCAGCCAACGGAGATACCGTAGCTCCCTGGATGATCGCCGAGGTCATCACGACAAAGAAAACGACGTTGAAGAACAACCTGCCGTGCTCCAAATGGGCCAGCAGCGGGTATGTAGCGAGCACGATCGGAACGGCGCCGCGAAGCCCCGCCCAGGATAGCAGAATTTTTTCCTTGAATGAATATTTCATCGCGATGGTGCTGATAAAAACACCGATTGGCCGGGCCACCAGCATAAGAATAAGCGATAACAAGAGTCCCGGGCCGATGATCGACGGCAGTTCGCTCGGAAATACGAGCAGTCCGAGCAGGACGAACATGACAATTTGCATCATCCAGCCGAAGCCCTGATTGAAGTGCATAATCGACCGGCCGTAAGCCAGCTCCGAGTTGCCCATGACGATCGCGGTCACGTAAACGGCAAGCAGGCCGCTGCCGCCAATGATCGAGGTGCCGCTGTAAGATAGGACGGCAAACCCCAGCGCCATCACCGGATACAGCCCCGAGGAATCAAAATTGATTTTGTTAATGACATACACCGCCAAACGGCCGATGAGTAAGCCCAGAACGAGACCGATACCCATTTCCCAAATAAAGGACAAAATCAGTTTGAGGATGGAAGTATCCGGATGCTCGAAAAATTCAATCAAGGAGATCGTCAGGAACATCGCCATCGGATCGTTGCTTCCGGACTCCGCCTCCAGCGTGGAGGTCAGTCGTTTCTTGATGTTTTTACCGCCGAGGACCGAGAATACGGCCGCCGCGTCGGTGGAGCCGACGATCGCACCGAACAAGAATCCTTCTGTCCAGGACAAGCCGAGCACGAATTTGGCAGCAACGCCAACGACGAAAGCGGTCAATAACACGCCAACGGTAGCCAGCGAAAGGGCCGAGCCGATCACCGGCTTGATATCATCGAATTTGGTCTGCATGCCGCCTTCGAACAAAATGACAATCAGGGCCAGTATACCAACAATCTGCGTAATGAAGGCATTGTCAAAGTAAATAAAACGGGTGATGACCATGCCGACGGCGATAAACAGCACCAGGGCCGGCATGCCGAAACGGGAAGAAAATTTAGTGGTCAGGACGCCGACAAGCAGCAGCCCCGCCATCAGCAGAACCAGAGAATTGATCAGTGTAGTAGATTCCAAAAGCCTCGCCTCTTTAGAGTAGTATTCAAGCCTCATCATTTGCGTAATTCATAATATATATAACCTTTCCAAGCCTGCTTGCACCCCGCTCCCCTAGCAAAGGTTGGTTCTAAGGGATCAGCCTGTGCTTCCACTCCACTACATTTTCCTTGAGGGTTCCGCTTTATTCCCTGCTTTATTCCTCCCTTGGTTGCACTCACCTATCCGTATGTTGATGTGCCCCTGCCGTTTAAGAGTCCAAATGAAGGATGGCTTTTGCGTCGAGGTTCCTTATATACTGAAAAAAGAATTTGAATAAGCAGCATTTGGAGGCGTAACCGATGATCATCCGCATTTGTTTACCGCATGAGCTTGAAGAGGCTGCCGCCTTGTCCGATTTCGTTTTCCGCCAGCCTGATCAGCAGTCCATGGGCAGCATATTTCCATACTTATTCCAACCGGGCATCAGCCAGTCATACGGTGCTTTTACCGAGGAAGGACAAATGGTCGCCTTTATGGGGATGGTTCCCGAGGTCATCCGCGTGGGGAGCGCACGCCTGAACGTCTACGGACTTGGCTCCGTCTGCACGCATCCCGAGTACCGCGGCCAGAATCTCGCCAGCCGGCTGCTTGAAGCATGCATGCTGCATGCCAAACGCTCCGGGGCATCGCTTGTTTTCGTATCGGGAGACCGCTCCCTTTATACGCGCGCAGGCTGCCGCTATATCGGCCGGATTCGGTATGCCGCACTAGACTCCTCTGCATCAGCAGCGCTTCAAGCGGAGATTCAGAATCAAGACTGGACCCTGAGAAGCATGATGCCTGAGGATGTGTTTGCCGTTTCCGCTCTCCTGGAAGCAGCCCAAACTGGTTATGAACAGGGCCCGGCGCAGCTGCTTAAGCTGCTGGGCGCAGGCGCGATCCCCGATATTTACCGTCTGCAGGCGCAGGCGTTCGTCGCCGTCAAGAACGGCAGGGTTCAAGCTTTCGCGGTCGCAGCCGTGCATGCTGCGGACGGAAGCAGCGCTTCCGATTCCAAGGAGCCCGCCCACGCCGTCGAATGGGCCGGCGATATGCAGGGCTGCGCGCTGCTGTTTGCCGAAATGCTACAGCGCTTTCCGGCAGAGCAAATGATCGTCCCCGTTCCCTGGCAGCAGGAGCGCCTGCTGGAGCTGCTGACGAGCGCAGGGGCCGACGTCACCGACGGTCGAAACAGCGGAACGGTTTGGCTTGCCGGCGCCGGCTCGCTTTTGTCCCAGTGCGCGCCGCTGCTTCCGCCGATTCTTGACAGCCTCCTGAAGCTTCAAGGCGATGGATCGTATCTCATCACGGACGGAAAAAGAGAAGAAACGATCGATGACGACGGATTGCTCTCCCTGCTCTTTGATCCGGAATCGCCGCATCTGGCTTTGGCTCCGAAAGCTTTCCGCACCATTGCCCTTCCGTACCTTTCCGGACTCCATTTTGTTTAATTGTAATCAGCAAAAAGACTGCCCGGCCGTATCCTCGGCGTAAGCAGTCTTTTTTGTTCATCTCATAATGATCAGGAATTCCGTATAAAGTCCGTCATGGATCTGACACTCAGCGCGCCCGGCACCGCCGGCATCAAAGCGTCATCATCCTTCGCGCGGCCGAAGAACTGAACCGTGCGCGCGACGCCTGGAACAAGATCGAAGAAATTATCGCTGAAGAATCCTTCCGCATCGCCGGATATCCATACTTGTTTGGCCAGCTTGCGGCTCCGGAGCTCAAACGCGGTTCCCCCGCTTCCTTCCGCTTCATGAATTTCGATATCCGGCGCTTCCAGCGCAAGCTCCTTCATCGATACGAAATAGTGCAGCTTGGTATCCATGATTTCATCTGCGATTTCAAGGTGCGCCAGCACAAAGGTATCCTGGCCGCTACGGCCTTGGAGAAGCTCTTCCACTGCGGACGTCACCACTTTCACAGAGGCGTTCTGCTCCATGGCGAACGCCTCCCTCATGTCTTTCAGAACCGTACCCTCCATATTCATCACCTGAATGTGAACCGTGCCGGAAACCGGTTGAAGCACATCGGATATCACATAGAAGCCTACTTCACCTTCACGGGTACCATCGATCGACAGAGCAATATCCCGGAAGCTGTTTTTGGCCGTATATTGAAGTGCCTTCCATCTTCCGAAATAATCCATTCCGGCCCAGGAGGCCACCGGCCAGCAGTCATTCATCTGCCAATAGAGCGTTCCCATGCAGTACGGCTTCCGGCGGCGGTGAGCCTCAATCGCCATTTTCATCGCCTCGGCCTGCAGCACCTGGCTCATATACAAGAACGAAGGAAAATCCTTGGGCTCATGCATGTATTTATCCATATACTGCTTGATCAAGCGGTTGCCGTGGCCGTTCTTCTGATGCGCCAGCATGACGGGCGATTCAAGCTGCAGATCGCTCTCCTCGGCATAGCGGCGTACCGACTTGTACTCGGGAAAGGACTGGAATCCGTATTCGCTCATGAAGCGGCCCACGTATACATTATAATGCTCAAACGGCTCCTCATTGTGCCAGACGCCCCAGTAGTGAATGTCCCCTGCCGCAGAGTCATTCGTCGCATGCTGCCTGACGTCACCCGTCAAATCGAACATCGGGGAAGAGGGCCAATAGGGCATGCCTGGCGCGAATGCCCCTACCGCATCGGGCAGAATCGCATGGAAAATCTTCTCGTAGTCGCTCCACAATTTTTCGCGAATGTCGGTCGTATACTGCTGCTTCCATCCCCATCCCCCATGTTCGGTATAGTGGGACCACGCGGTGTCAATCTCGTTGTTACCGCACCATAAGACAATGGACGGATGATTGCGAAGGCGTTTTACATTCTCCTCGGCTTCAACGCGCACGTTATTCAGAAACGCCTCATCCCCGGGATACATGCTGCAGGCAAACATGAAGTCCTGCCACACCATGATGCCATACTCATCGCACAGCCGATAGAAGATATCCTGCTCGTATATGCCTCCGCCCCAAACGCGCAGCATATTCATGTTGGAGGCTGCAGCTGTCGCAATTTCATGGCGGTACCGCTCCTCCGTCACTTCGGTAATGAAGCTGTCATTTGGGATATGATTAGCCCCTTTGGCAAAAACCGGCACGCCGTTCAGTTCCACGTAAAACGAGGAGCCGGCTTCATCCTTTTCCCGGACCAAACGGACGGTGCGCAGGCCCGTCTGTACGCTTTTCGAAGCAATTACTTTTTCACCGCTCAGCAGGTCGGCCCGGAATTCGTACAAATTCGCTTCTCCCATCCCCCGGCACCACCACAGCTTCGGACTCGGAATCGTAACCGGCAGCTCCACCCGGTTGATGCCATGGATCAGCTCCACCTCCTGCTCCCATACAAAATCGCCCGTACACAGCCGGATCATGCGCGACCCTTCGGCTTCGGCCTCGATTTCAGCCACAGCCTTCAGTCTGGCCTCTGCCGCAGATACATTCATTTGCTCAATGAACAAATCCTGAATGCGGTACTCTTCCCAGCCTTCGATCCACACGTCTCGCCAAATTCCGCTGGTCACGAACCTTGGGCCCCAATCCCAGCCGTAATGATAGGGAGCTTTGCGGGCAAAAATGCTGACTTTCCGCTCGCCCAGCCCGCCGACCTCCGATTGATCGTTGGAAGCCGGCAGCGCATAACCCAGCTTGTCGAGCTTGGGCAGATCCTCCTGCACGGGAGAGCGGAAACGGATATGGATCGTGTTGGCCCCTTGTTTCAACAGCGGCTTTACATCGGCTTTCCAGGTACGGAACATGTTATCCGCGCTCAGCAGCGGCTGCCCGTTGACGCTGACGTCAGCATAGGTGTCAAGCCCGCTGAAAACGAGCTCCAGCCGCGGGAGGCTCAGCAGCTCATCCGGTACATCGAATCGGCTCTCATATTCCCAATCCTGTTTGTCGATCCACTGCACTTCCTTTTCATTTGTCCCGTAAAAGGGATCGGGTATTTTTCCGTTGGCCAGCAAATCCGTATGTACGCATCCCGGTACATTGGCCTTCAGCCAATCCTGTTCGTCGCATGCTTTAAAGCTCCAGTCCTTTAGAATCCATCTGGTTTTGCTCATACTTAACCTCCTGATGATGAATTAATAAGTTATATTTGTTAGCTTGATATATTATAACAAAAATAACGTTTTTCGAAATCTATTTTTTATCGTATACCTATCAGCATTCGTCGCCCTTCCGTTCCTTCAGACAACATCCTTTGAATAATTCCAGGGGCCAGATACCACAGGCACAGTTTTCCGTCTATTTTGCTTGTATGCCGGAACGGTAATCTGATAGCAGACATAATCTAGAATGAGTTCACAACGCACCTGAGTGAGTCAGCATCCCAATGCACATGCCGCTGCATTCAAAGGAGTGTCCCCCTGTGAAGCCTGTAAAAACAAAAAGTATCAGTCGTACCGAAGCAAAGAAACCAGGTTGCTTTGATTTCCGCCTTGCTGTTTCTGATTGCTGCCCTACTCAGCTTGTATGTCGCCTGGCAGGATCTGCGAAGCGGCGGCTCTTCCGAGGTTCTCATCTAAATGCACGCAAAAATGACGCCGCTAAAGACAGCAGGCGCCATTTTGCGTCCAATCCTATTCTTTTTTCCAGTTCAAGTTTTGAGCTGTGCCTGACGTTTACGGTGCCGGAAACCGGATGATGACCTCGGTTCCCACTCCCTTTTCGCTGAGAAATTCCATTTTTCCCTTCATGACTTCGATAATGCGGAACGTCACCATCAGGCCGAGGCCCGTCCCTTTCGTCTTGTTGGAAAAATAAGGCTCGCCGAGTCTGGCGACTTCCGCCGGCTCCATACCTTCCCCGTTATCCTGTACATGAACGACAATCTCATCGTTTTGCCTGTATGCCCAGATCTGAACCCGTCCGCCCTCATCCAGCGCCTCGATGCTGTTTTTAATAATATTGATGAAAGCCTGCTTGAATTTCGAAGAGTTGCCCTCGATATATAGATTTTTCGGAATTCTGGAGGTCATTTTACCGCCCTGAAAATTAGCAAGCGGGATCAGGATGCCTTCGATATGCCGAAATTCCTCCGTCAGCTCCAGAAGCTGCACATGATCAAGCTCCGGCTTGGCAAAGGTCAGGAAGTCGGTGATAATGCCGGAAGCCCGGTCCAGCTCTTCTAAAGCCAGCATGAGATATTCCCGGTCCTTGTGTTCCGACTTTTCGAGCAGCAGCTGCAGAAAGCCCCGGGTCACCTGCAGGGGATTACGGACCTCATGGGCTACGGAGGCGGCAAGCTCGCTGATGATTTCCATCTTTTCAGCCCGCTGCAGCTCCATGTTGAACATCTCCAGCTCTTTGGAATATATCAGGATCTGGCGGTGATTTTCAGCGAACTTTTGGCCTAAGACGGCAATGAGCGCGATGGCGAATCCAAGCACGCCCCATTTCCACCAGTACAGCTCATAGTCTCCGGCGCTGATCATGAAGCATACGATTTCAACGAGAACCGTTAACCCGAATACGGCAAAGCCCAGAGTGAAAATCAGCGCATCCCTGCTGCCTTTGACCGCATAGGCGATGGCGCTCGCGACAATCAGGATCATCTGCAAAATGATCAATATGCCGAGTATCTTGACCGAGAAAAAATAATACAGGCTGTACAAACGGTCATGCAGCAGCATGTTTATGGTCATGAAGACGAGGCAGAAAAGGGAGTATACCGTTTGAAACCTGCGAAAATGCCGGATCCACTGCTTGTATCCCGCGCCCACCGTCTTTTCAAAATAAAAGCTCAAGGCAGGCAGAACGGTCAGGAGCGCAAGATCGAATACCATCACGAACCACTTGCCGTAGCCGTTAAAAAGAATGTATGGCAGCGGCGAGTACGTCAGGATCAAGGTTCCGATCGACAGTACAATGATCGTCAATGCGAGCCAGGCCGCCAGCTGGTTTCTTCGCATGAACAGGGCGGCGATGGCCATCACGAGACCTAGAAAGATCATGGAGCTGCCTAAAATCAGGTCGTCCAGGTCGGACATCACATACACCTTGAGGAGTGACTGGTAGTCCCCTGCCAGCGCCCTCCCTTCCATACCGACATTTTCTCTATCCGCCTGCAGCATTACACGCAGCGTTTTGCCCGCATCTTCCTGGCGAAGGGGCAGCAAGATCTCATTCTTGTCATACATATAGCTTCGGGTCTGCTCATACACTTTGCGCTGGTCCACAAAGATCGCAATATGCCGGCCATGGACTTTTTCCAGGAGCAGCGCAGAGGTTCCGGAGTAGAGCTCCGGAAGAACCGTTCGATACCACGCGACCCCGTCATTATGCTCGTGCCCGGTCTGATCGTCGAGAGAGGCAAGCCGGCTCCAGCCCGTTCGCGGGGCCTGACTCCCCGTACCGGCGGAGCTTCCTTCGGCTTTCTGCTCCCATTTGAATTCCCAATCCGTTACCGGCTTGTATTCAGGCTGATTGGCTGCAAAAGCCGAAACGGAACTGCACACCGATAAAACGAACATGGTGAACATGATAAAGACCGTTTTGAATGCAATCCTCATATCCCACCTCAGCTAGTCTTTATTATCTGTATGAGGTAGAAACCTCTCCATTGATATGGATTTGTTAAATTCTCTCGATTCATTATGTAATATATCGACATTTTTCGCAATTTTTCTATAGTCCCTGCACGGGTTTTTTCGGTCAGCTCGTTTCTGTTTCACCTTTCGGCCCTTTGTTTATTAATGTACCAAGCAGATTCTGTAAAAATTGACGATGAAGGAGGAGAAGCAGCCATGCGTGAACGCGAACCTTATGAATCCAATGTTGAGGTAGACCGGACGGAAGTTCACAAAAAATCCGATTCGAGTCTCGTTGCCGCCACATTCATCAAATATGCGGCTTACATCATTATCTTTTTCGGTTTTCTCTACTTCCTGATCCGATACGTTTTCCCTAAATTCTAACCGGCCCTCGCATACAAACCAGCCTTCCCGGGACTCACCGCCCCGGGGATTTTTTATTCCTGTTTTATCCTGCACCCGGCAGGGTTTATTCTCCCTTGTTTCGGGTAAGGGTAAAGTATCGAAACATATCGAAGGAGATGACATACATGATCGAGCCCTACAAAAACGAAGCCGAGCTAACGTATGAGCGTTATGAAAACGACAGGGAGCATTCGCTGGAGGAGCTGCTGCCGGAAGATGACTTCCGTGAAGTCAACACGGAAACCAAGCAAAGCATATCAAGCAAGCCGGAGGACACTGACGTGGAGTTTTATACGCGCTCGGACATGAGCCCGTTCCTTGGAACCCGCCAGCCTGTCGATGGAGAATCGTTTGAGCCGGCCGCAGCGGATGAGACGTTGGAGGAAGAAACGGAGCTTGAAGACGTGCCGGATGCGGATGCGATCCAGAAGGACAGTCCGGTTGACCCCGCTGCTACCGTCGAGGATATGCACGGGACGGATTTAATTAACGGATTCGATGGAGACGAAACGGAGTAGTACCCTCGTGTGCAACAGAAAAACGGACTCTGCAGAGGAGTCCGTTTTTGCATCTTTTAACGGTTGAAGCCAAGCAGGTGAATGAGGGCAAAGCCCATGCCCGCAAGGATAACCGAGCCCAGCAGTCCGGCAGCGAACGGCTTGACGCCGTTGCGGCGGAAAAAGGCGAAATCTACATTGAGGCCGAGCCCCGCCATCGCCATTGCGATCAAAACATACGCAAGATTGATGATCTGCACAGTAACGGCATGAGGAATGATGCCAAGCGAGTTGACGGCGCTCATCAGCAGAAAGCCTAGCACAAACCAGGGAATTTGAATTTTGCTTTTTTGATGCGTCTTTTCTTCCGATCTGCGGCTCGCCCAGAATCCCACGCATAGGGAAACCGGAACCAGCAGGGCGACCCTCGTCAGCTTAACGATCACGGACATGTCCTCTGCCTCCTTGCCTCCTGGCGCGGCGGCGGCGATTGCGTGAGCTACTTCATGCAGCGTCCCTCCCGCAAATGCTCCGTATCCATTCGGCGTGAGCCCCAGGAATGGATACAATCCTACATATATCAAGGTAAACAGCGTGCCGAGAATCGCCACCGTGGCTGCGCTCACCGCCGTCTCCTGATCCTTTGCTTTAATGAGCGGAGCAATGGCGACAACGGCTGCCGCCCCGCAAATGGCCGTTCCGCATGCGGTCATGAGCGACATCGTGCGATCCACCTTCAGAAGCCTTGCCAACCCGTATACGATAAAGATCGTCACCGTGATATTGATCGCCGCCAGCAAAACGACCTTTGGACCGGCATGAGCGATATCCATCAGATTCAAACGCATGCCAAGCAGGATGATCCCGAAGCGAAGCAGCTTTTTATTGGAAAAGGAAATGCCGGGCAGGATCGATTCCGGCACGCCGACCGATGCCCTGTAGATCATCCCCAGGATGATGGCCAGCACGAGCTGGCCCATGATGCTGAGGAACGGAAGCAGCGACAATCCTTTGGCGAGCAGCGACAAAATCAATGTCAGCCCGATCCCCAACATAAAAGCTTTGGTTTTTCTCTTTCTGCGCGGAACCGCAGTTTCTGGTGCAATCATGGCATAGCCATCCCCTTTGTTTAATCTCGGTTGTTCTCATACGCTCACTATAAAGAGGATGGCTTAGGAAGTGAAATACCGATTTGCTATGCCTATCATGAGGAAAACTTATGATTGCCGGACGTATCATCTGCTACCTGCATCATTCCCCCGGCTCCATTACCTGTATACTGCTTCATGCCATGGTTATGATACAATGCAGACACGGAAGGTGCTGCATGCCCTCCGGACAAAGAGCAGTCACTTCCGAGCGGCGCGATGACCACCCGCGGGTTCAGGATGAATGTTCAGGGAATGTAGGGGAGGCGTCGCATCATGATTACGGATACATTAAAAGTGTTTGTTACGGTTGCCGAGCAGCGGAATTTTTCCCAGGCCGCGAAGCTTCTGAATCTGTCCCAGCCGGGCGTGAGCCTGCATATCCGCAACCTTGAAAATGAACTGGGAACCAAGCTGATGCACCGCTCACCCAAGCTTGTGAAGCTGACAGAGGCTGGAGAGATATTATTCGGCAAGGCCCAGCAGATTCTGGCGACCTATGAAGAAGCCAAGCAGGATATCCATATGCTCAGGGATGAAGTCACCGGTTCATTATATATGGGAGCAAGCTTTACGATCGGGGAGTATATTTTGCCGAGAGTATTGGCCGAGTATGCCCAGCAGTATCCGCTTGTGGATGTGCAGGTTCACATCAGCAACTCGGACAATATTTTGCAGGATATCCGGGCGGGGCGATTCCATATCGGTCTGGTTGAAGGAAAAGTCGATGCCAAGGACCTGCAGGTCACAACCTTTATGAAGGATGAGATGGTCCTGATCACGGCTCCCGACCATTCGCTTGCCGCCGCAAAAAGCGTGGATTTTAGCCAACTTCAGGGGCAGGTGTGGGTCATGCGGGAGACCGGTTCAGGTACCCGTGCTTACAGCGACAGGCTGATTCAGGACGGAGGTTTGTCGGTGAAGCGCAGCTTTGTGTTTAACAGCAGTCAGGGCGTAAAAGAAGCTGTAGCCTGCGGCCTTGGCATCGCTTTACTGTCGCGCTGGGTCGTCCGCAAGGAGCTTGACAGCGGCGAGCTGCACGAAATTTCCATCCGCGGAACGAAGATCAGCCGGGATCTGTCCCTGCTGCAGAGCAAGGACGAACCGGCTGTCATGGCGGTGTTGAAGTTTATACAAACGCTGAATCAAAACGTGCAGTCGCTTTAGGCGGATTTTTGCCCTTCCTGCGGCTTTAGCATCGCTGCGTTTCCGGCAGGCTGGCGGTAAGCAACGAAATAGGCTCCGGCTACGAACAGCGCGCCGCCGATCAGATTGCCGAGGAATACGGCACTAAAGTTCGGGAAGTACTGTCCCCAGGTCATTTGCCCTGCAAAAATTGCGGCCGGAATGACGAACATATTGGCGACAACGTGCTGGAAGCCGATGGCCACGAAAGCCATGACCGGGAACCAGATGCCGGCGATTTTGCCGGCGAAATCCTTCGCTCCGTAGGCGAGCCATACGGCAAGGCATACCAGCCAGTTGCAGCCGATTGCGGAGACAAAAGCCTGCGTAAAGGAATCGTGAACCTTGGCGTTCGCGATGGCTACCGTTTTAGCCAGGAACGCGCCTTCCGTCAGTCCGACGATATGTCCGAAGAAATAAGCGACGAACACGGCGCCGACAAAGTTGGCCACGGTGACCAGGATCCAGTTTTTCAGCACGGACCCGAATCCGATCTTGCGCGCAAACCAGGCCATCGGCAGCGTCATCATGTTGCCCGTCAGGAGCTCTCCGCCTGCAAGCACGGTCAGAATCAGCCCTACAGGGAACACGGCTGCGCCGAGGAAGCCCGCCACGGAACCCCACTCCTTGGGCGCGGTACCGATCACGCGGATATCCAGCAGAAATCCGAGAGCGATGAACGCCCCGGCCAAAAAGCCCAATACCAGGATGGCAGACAGGGAAGTTTTCGCCTTCTTTTCTCCAGTTTCAACCGCAATCTCCTTGATTTGCTGCGGTGAGTAAAACGATGACATAATGCATTCCTCCAAAATTTTTTTCGAATGTTCAGTCCGGGCAGAAACATAACAAAAAAACCGCCACGAATCCTTCCTTTCGCAAATATACGAAAAAGAAAGATTTGTGCCGGTTAATTCTCCTACCCGTTTCCTATAGGAGCATCGAACTCATTCACACGTTCATGTTATCAATAGAGCAGCTGCAACACCTACAGCCGTTCCATTACTATGACATTTCATACACATGATAACACAGGTTCTTTTTTTGTCAACAATGTGAACTTATACACAATGTAACAGGATTATGCATGTCTTGAACCCTGTAAATCAGCCGCCAATCCGCGACATTTCCACTTTGGCACCAATGCTGCGCTCGCCGCTTGCTGTTCCGCGTTCCAAGGAGTATTGGTCATGACGGCCTTCCCAAATGGACGTAATTTTTTCCAAAATGGCCTCATCGTCCGTTTCGGAGCGCAGCAGCTTCCGCAAATCATGCCCTTGCGTGGCAAACAGACATGTATAGAACATGCCGTCCGCCGACAATCTGCCGCGCGTGCAGGTAGAACAAAAGGCGTCGCTGACGGAAGAGATGACGCCGATCTCTCCTTTGCCGTCCAGAAAACGAAAACGGGAAGCCACCTCTCCCGTATAATTAGGCTCGACCGGCACCAGGGGAAATTCCGCTCCGATCCGATCCAGCATCTCCTTCTTGCTGACCACTTGTTTCCAGTCCCAACCATTGGTATTCCCTACGTCCATGTATTCGATCATGCGCAAAATATGACCCTTTTCACGGAAATAACGAACCATGGGCAGCAGCGCATGCTCATTCACGCCCTTCTGCACGACCATGTTAATCTTCACCAGCAGCCCGGCTTCGGCTGCGGCATCGATGCCGTCAAGCACCTGCTGCACGCGGGCTTTCCCACCGTTCATCTTCATGAACGTTTCATCGTCCAGCGCATCCAGACTGACCGCCACGCGCATGAGTCCCGCCTCACGCAGCTTGGCGGCCTGCTTGGCCAACAGGCTTCCGTTTGTCGTTAATGCGATATCCTGAATCCCTTCAATCCCGGCAATGCCTGCGATAATGTCTGGCAGCTCCTTGCGCAGAATGGGCTCTCCGCCTGTTATCCGCATTTTCGTCACGCCAAGGCGTGCAAAAATACGGGCGATCCGGATCGTTTCATCCACGGAAAGGACATGATCGCGGGATAAAAATGGATAATCTTGATTGAAAATTTCCTCCGGCATGCAGTAACGGCACCGGAAATTGCAGCGGTCCGTCACGGAAATCCGCAGGTCTTTAAGCACGCGTTTGTAATAATCATTGGTTTCCATGATGCTCACTCCATTTCTGTGCGCAAAATCCCCCGTAAATCGGATCGAATGCGAAACAATGCCACGATCCTTTGCATGAGAAGCCGGTATTAGAGCAGCCGGATGCTGATGGCATCCGGCTAGTTCTCGATCTCCGTATGTTTATCAGGCTGCTCCCTGCATTCCAGAATCCGCTGCGGGTGGGTGTAGACGTTGCAGGAGCTCCCCCTTACGAAGCCTACCGTCGTAATCCCCAAGCTCTCCGCGAGCTCTAGCGCAAGTTCGGTTGGAGCCGATTTTGAAAGAATGACGCCGCAGCCGATCTTGGCAACCTTCAGCAGGATTTCGGACGAAATCCGGCCGCTGAACACGATGATTTTATCATTCATGGGGATGCTGTGCTTCAGGCAGTAACCATAAATTTTGTCAAGTGCATTATGCCTGCCGATATCCATCCGCTCCAGTATGATGCCGCTGCGGTCGCATAATGCCGCATTATGAACCCCGCCGGTTTGGCTGAAGATTTCGGCGTTCGCCTGCATCTCCTTGACCAGACGAAAAGCATCGTCAAAGGACAGCTCCACCGGCACATCATGCAGACGTTTCGCCGTTTTGGCATCGTTGAAAAATACGAAGCCTTGGCGGCTTGCCCCGCAGCAGGAGGTCACGTACCGCTTGCTGTACAGCTGGCGGTGAAGCGGGCTCCACCGGCTGACCGTGGCGTGGACGAAGCCTTCGTCTTCCTGCACCCACAGGTCCTGTATTTCATCGATGCCGGAAATGACGCCTTCCGAGGCGAGATAGCCGACAGCCATATCCTCAATGTATTCAGGCGTGCAGACCAGCGTCGCGAATTCCTCGCCGTTGATTTTGATCGTCACGGGATGCTCCGCGACGACAAGATCCGTCTTGTTCGTGATCTGACCTTGCTCGTAGCGGATGATATTCCCCTTCTCATGCGTTACAGCCCTCATCCGTCCTCATCCCTGCTCTATATTTTTTTCAAACATGAATACGGATATCGCGATATCCTCATCGACCTTGATATCCGAAAACAAATGGACCAGCTTCGATCCGCAAAGCTCTTCCAAGCCTTCCGGTACTTGGTTTTTGTATATTTCCTGAATCATGTACGTTCGGGCATTATGCACCATCTTTTTGCCGTCCGTCGTTTGGGCAATAAACTTCTCCGTAGGAGTAAAATTACCGTACATCCGGGTGATCGCCATGTTCTCAACAAAGGTCGTATGAATACGCTCCGGGCCTTTGCCGAACGTATCTTTTCTGACTTTCCGGATGATATCGTTAAACGCAACTTCCTTCTTCATCCCTCAATCACCTCATCACAAGTTTAACACTATACTAAATCCTAGTTACAATGTACAGGACGTTCTTTCAAAAATCCACAAGGCGATTTTTCACACCGATGGACCCTGAGCCAAATAATTCAATCTTGTTTTTTGAAGAGGAAGTAGTATAATCAGGGCGAGACACAGTTTTGACAAAATAACGGGAATGATCTGTTTAGTAGGCCATTGCTAATCGGTTACTCCACTACAACCTGCCGCACCAGAACTAGCGGACCAGGTTTAGTGGAGTTTTTTGTTTGTGGAATTTTTTATGAACAATCCGCTTATATTTTGGCAAAACCTTCCGTTATGGTGAAAAAATTGGGGAAATGAGGTTATTTCGTGAGCCAGGTAACTGTAAGTATAGCTTTGAACGGACAAAAGGTTGAAGTCAAAGAGGGCATGACGGTCCTCGAGGCGATTAACCTTGCAGGATTAGAACACCCTCAAATTTGTTATGTACCCGAAGTGGACCCGATCCAAACATGCGATACCTGCATTGTTGAGATCAACGGGCAATTGAAACGCGCCTGTTCTACCAAAGCAGCAAACGGCATGGACATCAAGCTGTCCTCGGACCGGGCCAAAGAAGCCCAAACGGAAGCCATGGACCGGATTCTTGAAAACCATCTGTTGTACTGCACGGTCTGCGACAACAACAACGGCAACTGCAAGGTGCATAATACCGCCGAGCTGATGGAAATCGAGCATCAAAAATACCCTTACCGGCCGAAGGTCGACGCTTCCGAGGTCGATATGTCCCATCCGTTCTACCGGTACGATCCGAACCAGTGTATCGCCTGCGGTCAATGTGTGGAGGTCTGCCAGAACCTTCAGGTCAACGAGACTCTTTCGATCGACTGGGAAGCCGACATTCCGCGCGTAAAATGGGATGGCGGAACCTCCATCAACGATTCCTCCTGCGTCAGCTGCGGACAATGCGTGACCATCTGTCCTTGCAACGCGCTGATGGAAAAATCGATGCTTGGCGAAGCCGGATTCATGACTGCAATCGATAAGCCGATCCTTGATCCGATGATCGATCTGGTCAAAGAGGTGGAACCGGGCTACAGCGGCATTTTTGCCATTTCCGAAATTGAGGCCGCCATGCGCGATACGAGAACACGCAAGACCAAAACGGTCTGCACCTTTTGCGGCGTCGGCTGTTCGTTTGAAGTATGGACTAAAGGCCGCAAGATTCTAAAAGTCCAGCCTTCGCACGACGCACCGGTCAACGCGATTTCGACCTGCGTCAAAGGCAAATTCGGCTGGGATTTCGTGAATAGCGAAGAACGCATCACAACGCCTTTGATCCGTCAGGGCGATGCTTTCGTTGAGGCAACTTGGGATGAGGCACTCTCTCTTGTTGCGGAACGTTTGGGAGGCATCAAGAAGGAATACGGCTCGAATGCGCTCGGATTTATTTCTTCCTCCAAAATTACCAACGAAGAAAACTACGTCATTCAAAAGCTGGCGCGTCAGGCATTCGAAACCAACAATATCGACAACTGCTCCCGCTACTGCCAATCGCCTGCATCGGACGGCTTGATGTCCACCGTAGGAATCGGCGGCGATGCCGGTTCGATCAAGGATATTGCTGCGGCAGGTCTTGTCATCCTGATCGGCTGCGCGCCTGCGGAAGGCCATCCGGTACTCGCAACGCGCATCAAGCGTGCCCATAAGCTGCATGGACAAAAGCTGATCGTAGCCGATCTGCGCAAGCATGAGATGGCGGAACGCTCGGATCTCTTTATTCGTCCGAAGCAGGGCACCGACTTCGTATGGCTCTCGGCCGTTACGAAATACATGATCGATCAGGGCTGGCATGACGAAGCGTTCGTGCAGCAGCATGTGAATCAGTACGGTGAATACGCACAGCTGCTGGAGAAGTTCACGCTGGAATTCGCGGAAGCCGAAACCGGCATTTCCAAAGACACGCTCATTTCGATCGCAACGATGATTCACGAAGCGGACGGAACCGCGATCTGCTGGGGAATGGGCGTCACGCAAAACGTGGCGGGTTCGCATACTTCCGCAGCCATCTCAAACCTGCTGCTCGCAACAGGCAACTACATGCGCCCAGGCGCAGGGGCTTATCCGCTCCGCGGACACAACAACGTGCAAGGCGCCTGCGACATGGGTACCCTGCCGCCATGGCTGCCGGGCTACCAGCATGTATCGAACGATGAAGCCCGTACCCGTTTCGAGCAAGCTTACGGCGTAAGCATCTCACCGAAGCCGGGTATGGATAACATTCAAATGCTGAATGCCGTCGAGCGCGGTGAACTCAAAGGGATGTATCTGGTCGGCGAGGACATGGCTTGGGTCGATTCCAACGCCAACCACGTGCACGAACTGCTCAGCAAGCTTGACTTCTTCGTGGTGCAGGACGTCTTCCTGTCCCAAACCGCGCAGTTTGCCGACGTCATCCTGCCTGCCGCCCCTTCCCTCGAGAAGGACGGAACGTTCACCAATACCGAACGCCGCGTGCAGCGCCTGTACCAGGTCATGGAACCCATGGGCGATTCCAAGCCGGACTGGTGGATTACGACACAGCTTGCGAAGCATCTCGGCTTTGACTGGAACTACAGCCATCCTAGCGAAATTTTCGCTGAAATGGCCAGCCTGACGCCGTTCTTCAGCCAAGCCAGCTACGAAGTGCTGGAAGGCTGGGGCAGCTTTACCTGGGGATCTCCGACAGGCGAAAGCACGCCGCTCTTGTACACTGAAGGATTCCATTTCCCGGACAAAAAAGCCCGCTTCTCGCTGGTTGACTACATTCCACCGGTGGAATTCCCGGCGGAATTCGATCTCGTGCTGAACAACGGCCGTCTCCTGGAGCAGTTCCATGAAGGCAACATGACCAACAAATCGCACGGCATCAACCTGAAGCTGCCGGAGGTATTCGTGGAAATTTCGCCGGAGCTTGCGGAGCAGCGCGGTGTGGAGAGCGGATCGCTGGTTCGCCTCGAATCTCCATATGGCGCCATCAAGCTGAAGGCGTTGGTGACGGATCGGGTACACCGCAATGAAGTGTACGTTCCGATGCACTCCACCAGCCACGAAACGGCCGTCAACCTTTTGACCGGCGGCGCGGTGGACGTGCGCACGCATACCCCTGCCTATAAGCAGACGAAGGTCCGGATGCAAATATTGAACATCAAGGGAACCAACCCGCTGCCGCTTAGCAATCCGCGAAACAAGAAACGGCATCCGCAAAACGGGGTCGAGGTCGAGCGCAAGTGGAACCGTCCGGGCTATGTATCCCTGGTGGACTAAAGGAAAGGTGGTATAACGATGGCAGAACCTATTTCTTTCATCAAAAAACGCGTGCTCACCGAAGAAGAGATGAAGCAGCAGTCTATCGACCAGCTGACGGATTCCCTCGCCGAGCATGAGCAGGCGATTGACAAAGCGATCGACGTGCTGAGCGAGCTGTACGGAAGCGGCATTCTGGAAGCCGCGGAATCCATGCTGAAGGCAAAAGCCAAAATTGCCGAAATCGCCCTGCACCAGGTGAAGCGTCCTGAAATGACGAATATGATCAATAACGGTCTAGCCGCGGCTGGAGCTTTATCCGCGATCGATCCCGACCAGACCTCGAAGCTCCTCAGCAGTGTAGCCAAAGGTCTGGAGGAAGCAAACGCGCCGCAGGACAAAAAGGTCAGCGTATTCTCGCTGATGAGCGCCCTGAAGGATCCGGATGTGAACCGCGCCATTGGCTTTGGCTTGCGCTTCCTGAAGGGCATGGGCAAAGGACTGGGCGAATAAGAGGGTATTTTTTCTTTCGCTTCATATTTATAGATGCTCTCCCCATGTTATATAGATGCTTTTCCCTTAGGATTGAAAAAGGCAGATTCCGCCAGCGGAATCTGCCTTTTCTTTTTTTTGTGAAGTTGTCCCGGGGAGCTCCCTTTACAATCCCGTGTCGTTCAGAATGCGGTACAGAAAAACGGCCGTTTCGGCGCGGGTCGCCTGCCCCTTCGGTTCGAGCATGCCGTTATGCCCTTGAATCAGGCCGAGCTCGACGAAACCCGCGACACTGGCGAGTGCATACCCCGAAACACCGCCTGCATCCTTGAACCCTTCAAGCGCGGCCTTGGCTCCTTGAATTTCTTGCTTCTTCGCCGCTTGGATGGCCCGCGCCACCATGACCATCATATCCTCCCTCGTGATTTTGGCATTCGGTTTAAACTGCCCATTGTTCATACCGATCACGATGCCCAGCTGCTTGGCGGTCGCCACGGCTTCGGCATAATAATCCTGCGGTTTGACATCAGTGAAGGAGCCGTCCGCTTCGGCTTTCAATCCGAGTGCACGTACCAGCATCAGGATAAAATCCCCCCTGGTCACCTGTTCGGCCGGGCTGAACGCACCCGCGGACGTTCCCTTCACTATCCCGGAAGCCGCCAATGTCTCGATCGCGTCTTTGGCCCACGGATAGGTTTCGATATCCGCAAATTCCGGCGTCGCTTCCACATAGATCACCGTGTAGACGCCGGTACGGTCCGCCTCGAACGTTACGAATTTGCCCGCATCGTCATATGCGGCTTTCCGAATCGTCCGTCCGGCTTGCTGCGGGATGGCGAGCATCACGCCGATGCCGGAAGTCGATTCGTTGCCGGCACGCTCGTAAGGGACCGAAACGTTCATTGGCGCCTCTTCGTCCTTCCAGGACACGGAGGTGCCGTTCACGATAAACTCCAGTTGCACGGCAGGCCTGCTGCCCGCAAGCTTCCTCACTGCCGGGTCCAATGATTGAAGATCCCGCTCGCTCACCTTAAAGCGAATGGGTTGGACACCGACTGCAATGGAGGATAGCGTCTTGGAGGCGAATGTGGCTGAAGCTTTGGGCGTGATGACCTCCATCCGCAAACCGGGATGCGAGAGAAGTACGTCAGCCGGCAGGTCGACTGCATATTGGGAAGCGCCGGCGACGGCGCTCAGCTCTAGGACAATCTTCTGCGTACCCCCGGCATGGGTCGTTGCCAGGGATATGGCCTTCAGGAGTTCCGGCCCGCCGATGGCGCCGGAGGCTGTAGTACCGTCTGCTTCGAGCTTGGAAGCAAGGATTGCCCGCACGGAGCCGTCCGGCTGCGCCCGGAAATTGGCCGAAGGCGCGGCGGCCGTTCCTGTGGACACGGCATTCGCACTGCCGCTCTGGCTCCCGTTACCGCCGCTGCCTTCAGTTCCTCCGTTCCCTCCGCCTGTCGAAGCCTTCTTGTATTCGAACGTCACCTTTTCCGGGCCCGTCATCCCGTCCATGGATACGTAAGCTTCATAGATGCCTTCGGCTTCGCCCTTCAGCGTGAATGCGAAGCGGAAATCCCCGGCTTCCGTGCTAGCCGTTTGGGCTTCGACATTCACCTTGCCCTTCGGATCCAGGACTTTCAGCTTTACCTGCGCAAGCTCGCCGGTCATGACCAGTCCGTCCAGCGTGATTTTGCGGGATGCGTCATCCACGGATGCGCGCAGTCCGTCGATCGGTTTGGCTTCCGGGGCATCCGGAAGCTGGTATACGCCGAATTCATAGAAGGAATAGCCGTAATCCGTGTTTCTTTGAATGCCTTGGAATTTTACGTATCTGGCCTTCACCGGATCGAAGCGAAGCGTTTCCTTGCCATCATGCGCCGTGATGATGCCGCCGTTGTCCTTCACTACGCTGACCCAATTCTGTTTGTCGTCGGAAACCAGAATTTTATACGTTTTGGCGCGGGCATACTCCCAATCCATCCGGATAGTATCCAGGGTTCGGGATTCGCCCAGATCGACCTGATACCAGCTGTTGTCGTCGTAATTGCTCGCCCATCTCGTCGCAGGGAATCCGTCCACGGCTTTGGAAGGGGCATAATTCTCGTTGTTTCCTTCAATTGAAGAGGCTTGCGCCGGTTTGTTTTCCGCCAGGTTGCCCGCCAAATCGTATACGTCCTCCTTCAACGAGCCGTATGCCTGTTCCTGAACGAGGGACTGTTTTTTCAACAGATCAAGCTTCGTATTAAACCCTTTCAAATAGACATCCTCTCGCGCTGCATCCTTGCCTTCGTACCGCTTCATCAATTTGAGGTAATTATTCAACGCTCGCGGCCCTTCCGCATTCGCAAACTGCTTTTGTTCAGCAAAACGGTTCACCAGCGTTATCATGCTGTCCGCGTTCGGTACCGCACGGATGATGTAAGAGGTTTTTTGCGACTTGCCCGCCGTGACGGCAACGATCAGTTCATGCTTTCCGGGCTTGCCCGTCAAATCCAGAGCCGTGCCGGAGGTATACGGCTTACCGTCGAACATGGCCGTGACCTTCGTCAGGCCGCTGCCGTCATCGTTTTTAAGCTGCCACGTGAACTTGACCGGTTCGGTTTCCGTTACGGCGGCGCCGCTCTGAAACGGCTGACCGTTCATTTGCACGACGGCCTCCGGAGGCGCCGCATTGTTGATTTGATACGTGCCTTTCACATATTGGTACAGCCAATCGTACAACACCCGGTTCGACGGATCGGCGTTCATCGCGGCATTGTATACCGCATTGTTGCCTTGGTAGTAGGCCCTGAAGCCGTTCTGCATCAAGCCCGTTTCGACGCCGCTGTTCAAATAATCGATATAGCGTTCGCGGAACACGCCGTCGCTCAGCATCCGGTCGTCAAACTCGACCTCGTTCGAGATGCCGTATTGCTTTGCCAAATTCGCGGCATCCTCGAAGCGGTCATACTCCGTTTGCTCGAAGAAATAGTTCGGCTGGAAGGCCACGGCATCAAACCCGACGTCCTTCCACATAAATACTTTGTATCCCATGAAATGCGGAATCCAGAAAAATTTCAGTTGCTTGTCGTGAATTTTCCCGCTGACGGCCCGAAGCAAGTCCGGACCGTCCGGGCTGGTGCTGATCTGCTCATCCAGCCAATAGATCCCGGCAAGCTCCAGGTTGGAATAATTCGCGTTCTGAAATGTGCGCTCCACCTGATCCAGCCACCAATCCACGGCCTCGAGCCGATTTGCAAGCGCTTTCTCTCTTCCGATCCCGGAAGCGTTAAAGTTCTCGCTGATGCCGTCCCCGTCGACGTCGCCGAAATCGCTCAGGGATTCTCCCGGATTCGGAACCATCAGAACGACCTTTTCCTTATAGTCGGGCTGATTCAGCTTTTCGGCCACCTCCCGGGTCGCTTCGTTCAGCTGCTCCATATCGCCTTTGTTCTGAAAGGTTTTATTCAAATACCACTTCCATTCATCCAGGTTCGCCTGCCCCAAGCCAAAATCATGGCCAGCGGGGGAAGACAGCCCCAGATACAGAACACCGTCGAACAGCCAGTCGGTCGGATGGCCGTCTTTATCGACGTAGCTGATGTTCGGTATGATCCGCTCTTTCGTCCAATCGCCCAAACCGTCCTTGTACTGCCCGTTATAGAGCAGCCCGAGATTGCGGATGCCCGCGGTCGCGTCGCCCGGCGCCATGAACTGCGGGTCCTTGGCCGGAACCGTCGCGGCTCCATCGGACCGGCCGTCCAAGCCCCAAATTTCGATCTCGTCGATGAACGTCCATTGCGTGGGATGCATCGTAAACGTGACCTTCACGTAACGGGCATACGCCATCTTGGCGCTTGGATTCCCGCCTTTGATACCGTCCCGGCTGCCGTCCCACTCGTACGTTTCAGTCGTGGCCGGCTCCTCCCCCCACAACCGCTGGGTCGCATTGTCAGAGAGCAGTCCCCAGTGAACGTTGTCGTCTGAAACGTACATCGAAACCGTCAGCGGATTGAGGATCGAATTCGCCGGATAGTCTTTCAGGAAATTGGCTTTCACGCTGGAGATCGATTTATCTTCACCCAGATCAAACACGACTTCGCGCGTTTTTTTGTGCCAGTGCCCGACCCATGCCGGATCGTTCATATCCAGCGCGCCGTACACGCCGTCGGTCAATTGATTCCCATTGTCCGGGTGCGAGGCGTCCGGTTCCTCTGACCATGTGTAGGAGAGCCCTGCCGCTAAATTGCGAGGCTCTGTCTGCTGTGTTTCCTCCGGGGCTGCCGGCTGCCCGGCTTCACCCTCCGCCTTTTCCGCGTGGTTCGCCGGATCATGTTCGCCGTCCGCCGGCTGCTCCGGACCGGCATCGGTTCCACCCGGATTCGCTGCCGGCTGCTCCGCTTCAGGTGACCCTGACCCCGCATCCGGTTCGCCGGTGCCCGGTGCCGGCTCTGTCCCTTCGTTCCCTTCGCTCATGCCCGTGTTCGCGGATGCCAACACTTGCGCGGCCATGCCCGATTCCTTCGCCTGCAAGGCATGCACCGGCGTCAGCAGGAGGGCTGCAATCGCGAGGATTGATGCCCATTTTTTGTTCCATTTCATCTTCATCAAAGCCAGCTCCCTTCAAAATCTTCGAGTCGCATACGAGTCTTCCGACTGCCGCCGATCCGTTGCAGGATCCGCCCGATCCCCTCCTTTCGAAGGCATGTTCCAACCGTTGATTTTGTAAGCACCTGCAATGACTCTACTGTATGCAGTTTTAGGCGTGCATCAAAGAGATTTCTAATGACTTTCGATATACTTTTGTTTACTCGTGCTTAAGAACTCGCAATACACGGGCATTTCTCCCTCCAGAAAAGTCCTGTTCTTGCACGCAAGGGTTGATCTATGGCTTGAAGACCTATGCATGTCATGCTTTTGCTCGATTCAGAAGGATCGCGGGACCGGACGGCGATCTCGATTAAACAACAAAACCGCTTGAAAACCCGAAGTTTTCCAAGCGGTCTCGTATAACGTTCTAGTTAGGCGTGCCGGAAGGTTGATCTGCCGCCCGTTTTACCATCTCGTCCAGTTCGACGATCATGCCTCCCTGAAGCCGGGATGCTTCCGCGGCAAACGCGATCAGGTGGCTCTGCAAGGAAGCCGTTGCCGATGTCAGACCCGCTCCCGAAACACGGTCATACTCGCGCTCGCGCACCTGGCGCACGAAATCGTAGATCATGCGTTCATCTCCGCCGCCATGCCCGTCCCCCTTGACCCCGCAGTGAAACCGGATCGTTTCGCCGGTGGCGTAGCGGTTAAGTGTAAAGCTCCCGGCTTCCATATCGCCGTAGATTTCACCTTTCGTTCCCATGATGCGAACCCTGCGGAATTCCTTCTCTGCGAATGCCGACAGTGTAAAAGTGGCGTTCGCCCCGCCTGCGAACTCCATGTTGACGATCTGATGATCGACGACGTCATTATCACAGCGGTACACGCAGCGGCCGAAAGGCCCTTCCTTCAGCACCTGCATAATGCCTTCCGCAGACAAATCGGGGGTGATGTAGCGCGCCCATGGATGTTCCGGAGGCTGGTTGTACAGCTTCAGCGCTGAAAAAGGGCAGCTGCGCTCGACAAGGCAGCCGTCCGTGCACCGCTCCGTGGAGCCTTCCGGCGCCTGTTCCTCCCGGAAATGCAGCAGCGACCCGAAGGAGCTGACGCGGGTACAGGGCTGATCCATCAGCCATGAGATGATGTCGAGATCGTGGCAGCATTTGGCCAGAATCATCGGGCTCGACTCGCTTGAATTGCGCCAATTGCCCCGCACGTAACTGTGCGTCATATGACGGTAGCCCACGTATTCGGAATGCTGGATCGTCGCGATCGTACCGACCTCGCCGGCTTCGATGCAGCTTTTAATGCCGGACCAGAAAGGCGAATACCGCAGCACGTGGCTGACGGTCAATACCCTCTGCTGCGCCAGCGCGGCCTGCTCGATGCGGATGCACTCTTCGGCCACAGGCGACATCGGCTTCTCGAGCAGGACATGGTATCCCAGCTCCAAAGCTCTCATGGCGGGCATGTAATGGAGGCGGTCGAGGGTGCTGATGATCATGGCATCCGCGATGCGCCCGTGTTCGAAAGCCTGCTCCCAGGACGCATAGACGCGATCCGGCGCGATGCCGTGGATCGCCACGATCCGCTCCCGGCGTTCCGCATTCGGCTCCGCGACCGCCACGATTTTCAAATCTTCGGGGTGCTTCTCCGCATAAGGAGCATAGATATACCGTCCTCTGCTTCCGGCTCCAAGCAGAACCGCAGTCACTGTCTTCACTTTACGTTCCTCCTCGTCATGGTGCATACTGTGCCCTGATTGTACGCCACCTGCCGGCGGAGCCGAAAGAGATTAATCGATACATTCATATACTCTTCTTGACTTCCCCCGCCTGGCGTTGAAGCCGGTATTCCTGCGGGGTGGACTGATTTTGCTTTTTGAAAAAACGGATGAACGCGAGCGCCGAATTGTAGCCAAGCGCCGCGGCGATCTCATTCACCTTCATCGTACTGTTCAGCAGCCATTCCTTCGCCTTGAGGTTGCGGTATTCATTGATGTAATCGGACAATCCCGTCCCCGTCAGCTGTTTGTACAAACGGGAGAAGTACGAGGGATTCAGGCCGACGTGGTCCGCGATGGCAATCAGCGAAATGTCCTGGGCCAGGTGCTCCTCGATGAAACGGTGTACCTTTTTAACGAGATCGGTCGGCACCTGCCCGCCTTCCGCAGCCTGGCAGGCAAAAAAGCAGTCAGCCATGCTCCAGAAATACTGCTTGATTTCCGGCCATGGAACATCATCGTTTTTATGGTAAAGGAGAGCTATTTCGAACTTTTCATGGACGGCCTGCCGGAACGCTTTATGAAGGTCAAGACAGGAGAGGAAGATGGAGGCCATCGAATGGTACAGCTCCATTTTTCGTCCAAAGGCATGGTTATCCGGCGTCCATATCCCCGTGACATGCAAATACAGCTTGTTGAATTCCTCCCGGTGATGATTCTCAAGGCACTGCTGAAGCAGCTGCAGACGGGTGTGATAGCAGTAATCGCTCGCTTCCGCCCCGCTTTCCTGGAAATTGATGAGATCCGAGTCCGTGACGATGACGGCGGGGGACAGGCCGCTGCCATAAATGAAGCAATATTTCAGCATATGGAACCGCTCCGAGATCGCCGCCCAGTCCGTCGGTTCGCTGCCAAGAGCGAAGGAAACCGACACCCGCAATAGCCGCATGCAGGTCTGCTGGATATTCTCCAGCATAGCGCTGATATGCGCGTATCCTTTTTGCCAGGCCGCCTCTTCATCGGCTCCGGAATCCTTCGGCTGAAGCATCCACACGATCCGTGAACCGTCATACACGCAGGAATGGCACTGCAAGCCGGATCCGGCATATTCTTCGGCGATATTCTGGACGCCGTACAGCAGCAGCGTTTTATCGAGCGGCGTGAACGATTCCTTCCAGGTATCGACCCGCCCGAGAAGCAGCAGCACCCGCCGTTCGGCCTGAAGCGGAATCGCCAGTTCTTCCAGACGCCGGGCCAACTGCTCCCGGGTTTCCTGCTTGCCCTGCAGCAGCTCCCACGAATATTCCTTCTGCAGCAGCGGAAGCGCTTGGCGCATCCGCTCGTTGGCGCGCTCCAGCATCTGGAGCTGCCCGCCCTCTTCATCGAGCTTCGCGGCGGCCCGCTCTACGGAAGCGATGATCTTCTCGTCGCTCTCCACCTTCAGAATATAATCAAAGCCGCCGTACGCCATGGCGCTGCGGATATATTGAAAATCATTGTATCCCGTCAGAAAGATCACTTTGCAGGCAGGCCAGTCCCCCTGGATGACCTGCAGCAGCTCGATCCCTTCAAGGCCCGGCATTTTGATGTCGGAGATCACGATATCAGCCGGAGTTTGGCGCATGACCTGCAGCGCTTCGTCACCTGAATACGCCTTCAGTACCTCCAGATCCAAATGCTCCGTGCCTTGAAACAATTCCAGCAGCCCGTCTACAATGATGGGCAGATCGTCTACGATAAGCAGCCTGCGCATAGCCTTCGGTTCCTCCTTATTCTACGCCAAGATGTATAAGCACTTTGAGTCCGCCAAGCTTCGAACGGGACGCCTCGAGTCCGTAGTCCGCCCCGTAATGCAGCTGTATCCGCCGATGAACATTCAGGAGACCCGTCGTCTCTTCCAGACGGTCGGCCGAGTGAACGAGCTTGCAGCTCAGCTGCTTCAGCTTGTCGTCGTCCAGATTGTTGCCGTTGTCCTCCACGCAAATCGTGAAACGCCCCTCATCCATGCAGCTCGTAACGGCCAGCTCGCCTGGGCCGGCCATTGCGCCGAATCCATGCTTGTAGGCGTTCTCGATGATCGGCTGCAGGATCAGGCGCGGCACCCGCAGCGGGGGCTCTTCAACGTCGAACCGTACACGAATCCGGTCTCCGTAGCATATGGTCTGCATGTCGAGGTACGTGCGCGAATGCTTTGCCTCGAGCGCAAGCGGAATGACGTCCTCGTCGTCGCGGGTGATGAATTGGAAGTATTCGCCGATGTAAAGACAAAATTGGTACGCCTTATCTTTATTCTCGGACTTGATCAGCCGGCATAAGACGAAAAAACAGTTGTACAGAAAATGGGGATTGATCTGCGACTGCAGACGCTTGAGCTCCGAACGCTGGCTCCGGATCTGCTGCTCGTAGTTTTGCTCAATCAACGTTTTCAGCGAATGAACCGTATCGTTGAAGGCCTGGTACAAATATCCGAATTCGTCGTGCCTGCGGTCGATCGAAACCGGGATGAGCTCCAGCTTTTGCACGCGTTTAAAGCCGTGGATGAGCCGCATGAGCGGTCGGTACATCAGCTTGATGAGCGAATATGAAAAAAACGTTCCCGCGACGACCGCAAGAGCGCATGCCCATAAAAACCACTGCCTGTACGTATGGATCGGGCCGAGCACGGCCGACTCCGGTATGCAGGCAATCAAATATGTCTTCCAGACCTCCGAGTATTTGAACACGGTGAGATATCGCTTGCTTCCAAACCGAACCATGTCATAACCCTGCTTCGCGCCCGCAACCTGCTTATGCTGGATGAAGGATTGGAGCGAATTCGATAGTTCGGAGTCATCGTTGCTGCGTATCTCCCAGCCCCGCTCCATGTTCATGAGCATGCTTTCGCCGCTGAGCGTTCCGGTGATCTGCTGCAGCGCCTCCTTGATTTTGTTCACGGACAATTCGACGCCCACGACGTATAGCGGACTTTTGAACGTATTCGTGGGATAGGACATCGTCAAGAACAGACGATCCTTCCAATAGATGAACGGCTCGCTGTAATTCGGCCCGCCATGCTGCATCGCGGCATATTCCTCCTCGTCGATCGAGGTTTCATATTTGACGCTGAGCAGCGTGCGGCCGATCTTCGGCACGTAGGCCTTGGCCTCGCGGATGAAGGGACTGGAGTTCTTCATCAGATCCAGGCGCTTTTGAATCATCGTGATGCTTTGCGCTCGTTCGTAATACGTCATGTCCGTACCAATCGCCGCGAGCTCCATCAAGTCGCTGTCCGTCACGTAATTGGGCAAGTACTGCGAAATGCGGTCAACCTCCTTATCCAGCGAATCCAGATAGAAGCTCGCCGTGTTGAGCGTGGAACGCGATATTTCCGTTTGAATGCTGCTCGCCCCCCGCTCATTGATCAACCAGGTAATCATCATGAGGGGGAGCAGCACGCTCAGGAATACCGCCATCATTTTCATGAAAATCGAGGAGTCCTTCAGTCGGAATAAGAGCTTCATGGTTCGTTCCCCCTGGATGAGTTGATCGGCGCGGAACTATTATTCTTTGACACTCCCCATCACAATTCCTTTAATGAAAAACCGCTGCAGCACCGGATAAATGACCAGGATCGGGAAGGCGGCAACGAAAATCTGCGCGGCTTTGCTCGTCCGGTCGGACAGCTTCTGCATCAGCTCGATGTCCTGCGATTTCAGGAAGCGCAGGTCCATTTTGATAATGATCGACTGCAAGAAGGTCTGCAGCGGGTACCCGTCCGGATGATTCATCAGAATCATGCCGTCGAACCAGCTGTTCCAGTGCCAGACGATGGTGAACAGCCCCGTGGTCGCAAGCGCAGGCATGGAAAGCGGCGCATAGATTCGCCACAGTGTCGTGAAGTGTCCCGCCCCGTCGATCTTGGAGGATTCCTCCAACTCCTTCGGCAGGCCCCGGTAGAAGTTCAGCAGCAGAATGATATTGAAGACCTGAACCGCTCCCGGCAGCACCAAGGCCCAAATTGAATCGATGAGACCCACCGCCTTGACGGTCATGTACCACGGAATTAATCCTCCGTTGAACAGGATCGTGAACACGAAAATCCAGGCGTAAAAGGTGCGCATGCCAAACTGGGTCGTTTCTTTGGATAGCGGGTATGCCGTCAGGATGGTAAGAAACATGCTGATCGACGTGCCGAGCACGACCCGCTGGATCGTCACCCAAAATGCCCGCATGTATTCAGGCCTGCCAAACACGTTCTGGTAAGCGGCCGGAGTGAAATCCACAGGCCACAGCAGAACTTTGCCGGCCGATGCGGCATTGCCCGAACTGAAACTGATCGCTAAGATATGGATGATCGGCATCAGACATAGACAGGATAACAGCGCAAGGAATACGACGTTGCAGCCCAGAAACAGCCGTCTGCCCAATGACTTTTTCATACGTATGACCGTTCTCCTTTGCTAGAAAATACGATAATTGGCGATGCGGTAGGCCAAGATATAGGATACGGAGATCAGAATGAACGAAACGATGGACTTCAATAGTCCGACCGCCGTCGCGAAGCCGTACTGCGCCTGCTCGATGCCCATCCGGTAGACGAATGTATCGATCACGTCGCCGCTCTCGTATACCTGCGGGCTGTACAGGTTGAAGATTTGATCAAAGCCCGCGTTGAGCACGTTGCCGATATTCAGCGTCAGCATCAGCACGATAATCGGCATCATGCCAGGCAGGGTGATATGAAGCGTCTGCTTCCAGCGGCCCGCGCCGTCGATATCCGAGGCTTCGTACAGGGACGGGTTGATGTTGGTCAATGCGGCCAAATACACGATCGTGCTGAAGCCGAATTCCTTCCATACGTCCGTTATGACCATGACATACGGAAACCACTTATTGTCGCCGAGAAAAAAAATAGGCTTGATGCCGACCAGCCCGAGAATCTGGTTCAGAACGCCCGTCGACGGAGACAGCACGTCGATGATGATCCCGCTCAGCAGTACCCAGGACAGGAAGTGGGGCAGATAAACCATCGTCTGGAATGCCCGCTTCATCCATTCCTTGCGCAGCTCGTTTAACAGAATCGCGACCGTGATCGGGACGATCAGGCCGGCGATGATTTTCATCGTGGCAATGTACAGGGTATTGAACAGGATCCGGCCGATGTCCGGGTAATCCATCAAAAACTTGAAATTCTTCCATCCAACCATCGGAGACCCGAACAGCCCCTTGGTGGGAATGTACTTCTCAAAAGCCATCATAATGCCTGCCATCGGAACATAGCTGAATATGATAATGAAGGCGAGTCCGGGGATGAGCATGATATGCAGCGGCCATTCCCGTCTCATTCTGCGTGTCAACTGAACCATTATGCATCACCTTGCCCTGAGTCAAATTAGAAAAAAGGGGGAATCGGAGCTTGCCGATTCCCCGCGTGCGGCCGCAGCTTGGAGGCATTCCCGCCGAAGCGGTAATACGCTCATGTATGCTGATCGCATGATTACTTGCTTTTGGCGTACCATTCGTTGACTTCCTTCGTGATGTCGTCTCCGCCCAACTTCTTCCACTCGGCCACGAACTTGTCGAATTCGTCGATGGAGACCTGGTTCATGATGATTTTCGTGAAAATCTCGTCGCGTTTGCGGTTTAGAATCTCGCGTTTTTCCACCATCGTCGGCGTCGGCGCGCCGTAGAACTTGTTCTGATGGAACAGGTCATGCGCTTTCAAATACGGAATATTGGATACGGCGCCGTTCGGGCCGGAAATGAGATATTCCCACCACATGCTGATGTCTTCCCCGTTCACGTATTTCATCGCCCGTTCATAGCGCGTTTTTTGGTCCTTCGTCACCGCCAGGCTTGCATCCTTCGTCTCGATCGCCTTCGGCAGCACTTCCCCGTTGTTGCTCGATAGATTGAAGGCCATGACCGGGTTCAGGAGCCAGTAGTTATTGCCTTTTTCCTTGAGATCTTTGCCGTACTCGTATACCTTCTGCTCCGGCGTCGGATGATTATCCACAGCGATCCATTGGTTCAGCAGCTTAATCAACGCCTCCGGATGCTTGGCTTTTTTGGATACGACATAATAGCTGCCCGTTCCCAGCTCAATCTGCGTCGAAGCCTCCGTGCCGTCCACGGAAGGAAGGCGGTATACTTTCCAATCCTGAACGACCTTGCCGTCCTTCACGGCCCCTTGGGCCAGATGGGCAGGCGTCCATTCCGCGCCATAGAGCACGCCGATCTTGTTGCTGAAGATGAGTTCCGATTCCTTCTGCATGTCCTTGACCGTGAATTCCGGATCGATCAAGCCTTTCTTGAACATATCCTGCAGCGCACGCAGCGCTTCCTTCATCTCAGGCTGAATGTCGCTGTTCATGAGCCCGCCTTGGCCGTCGTCCATCCACTGGTTAAGGTACGCATGGTAGCCGTTCATGAAGCCGACCATGCCGAGCGCGCCTTCATCGAATTTCTTGTTCAGCGCAAGGCCGTAAGATTTTCCCGTGCCGCCCGGATCCTTCGTCGCGAAGGCTTCCATGATGTTCATCAGATCCTGCATCGTTTTCGGCTCGGGCAGGTTCAGCTTTTTCATCCAATCGGAACGAACCCATACCAGCTGCGGCGCAAACGGGTTGCCCGTCTGAGGAATCGCCATCAGCTTGCCGTCGAAGGTGCCGGATTTCATCTGCAGGCCGCCGTCCTTTTGCATGAATTCCTTGGTCTCGTCACTTGCGTATTGGTCGTACACGCCGGTCAGGTCCTGGATCATATCCGCTTCGATCAGCTGCTGCACCTGCGCCGGGGTGGCCGGGAAGAAGTCGGGAATGTCGTTGGTCGTGATCGCCATCTTCAGCTTCTCCTGAAATTGCGGCCCGTCCACGGTCCCGTCCACGACCCATTGGTTCGTGATTTTGACGCCGATGTCTTTTTCGTAAGCATCGTATACGGCGTTCTTATCGAAGCTCTCGCCCTCGTCAAACTTCAAATACGGATCCTGCGCTCGCACCGTCGAAATCTCCAGGACGCCCTGGTCTTTTGCGGCCTCCTGCTTCTCTGTCGCGTCATTTGCCGCCGGCGGGTTCGTTTCCGCCGTTTTGCCGCTGCATGCCGTCATCCCGAGACTCAGGATGAGGGCAAGAATCAATCCCATTTTTCGCCTGTTCTGCACGTCAGACCCTCCTCATTGTTGAACGACTTGATCATGATTGCTTCTATCCTCATTATAGGTAGCGTTTGCAGAAGCACGCTATATACCGGTCTTTACTTCTGTATACAACTGTTGCGGGACGTCAGGAAACGCTGCTTCACACGGATCTGGATGGTTTCGGTAAAAAATAAATAAGGCAGCTTCCGTTAGCGGAAGCTGCTTTTTCGTATCCTTGCATATAAAAAACAGACCCCGGCGCATCGGGCACCGGGGCATCAAGCAATATATTATAAAAGGGGTATGGGTTTATTATAAGAGGCTTTTCTTAAAATAAGATGAAAATAACCTTCAAGGCAGCTTAATTTTCCTTCAAATTTCCCGCGACTGATCCAGATTTCCCCATTTTTCCAGCACCCGCTCCAAATCCTTCACCAGCACCGGCTTGCTTATAAAGTCATCCATTCCCGCCCCCAGACACATCCGGCGGTTATCTGTACCGGCAAACGCGGTAACGGCGATAATGACGGGCCGCTTCTTTTGACCGGCATGACGGCGGATAAACTGCGCCGATTCAATTCCGTCCATGACGGGCATCTGGACATCCATGAATATCAAATCATAGCGATCGCCTGAGGCCGACTGGAGCGCTTCGAGTCCATTCTCCGCCGTATCCGGATGGTATCCCATCTTATTTAACACCGTCGTGAGCAGCTTGCGGTTTACCGGATGATCATCCACCACGAGGATCTGCAGCGGACCGAAGGGCGGCAGCGTCCTTTCCGGAAGCTCCGGACAACCCGATGGAGCGGCTAGGCCGCCAGTGGCAAGCGTCCCCTTCTCCTGGCTGTCATCCGAATCCGCTTCCGTCTCATTCATCTCATTCGGCTCCCCAGGTGTCCAAACTCTCGTTTTCAAGGTGAAATAGAACGTCGTTCCCTGCTCTTCCTCTCCGCCCTGAATGACACCGATGGATCCTCCCATCAGTTCAACGAGCTTTTTGCAGATCGAGAGGCCAAGGCCTGTCCCCCCGTATTTGCGGTTGATGGCCGGATGCAGCTGGGAGAAGGATTGAAACAGCTGATCGAGCTTATCCGAGGGAATTCCGATTCCCGTATCCTTCACGAAAAATTCCAGCTGCAATTCATCTTCGGCGGAGTCGCTCGCGACACGTGCCGTGACGGATACTTGACCCGCGTCGGTAAATTTAATTGCATTGCCGACCAGATTAATCAGCACCTGTCTCAGCCGGCCTTCATCGCCACGGATCAGTTCCGGCATATCCGCTGATATGTCCAGGGTCAGTTTGAGATTTTTTTCGAAGGCTTTGGCGGTGAACAGCTCGGTCACCCCGCTTAGCGTTGAGCGGATCTGGATCGGGTCGTCGCTGAGCACCATTTTCCCGGCTTCGATTTTGCTGAAATCCAAAATTTCGTTCAAAATTTGCAGCAGCGCTTCGCTGCTCTGGCGGATGATGTCCATATAGCTTCGCTGCTCCTCGTTTAGCGGTGAATCCGCAAGCAGCTCCATCATCCCGATAATTCCGTTCATCGGCGTTCGCAGCTCATGGCTCATAATGGCCATGAATTCCGATTTGGCCCGGTCCGCGCGTTCTGCCGATTCCTTGGCTCGAAGAATCTGCTTCTCGTTGGTGATGTCGTTAAAGACGATGACAGCGCCCATGCGCTCGCCTTTGTCAAACAGGGGCGTGACGCCGTACGAAGCCAGGAAGCTCGACCCATCCTTCCGCCAGAATACCGACTCCTCCTTGTACAGGGCGACCCCTTCCCGGACCGCAGTCATGACGGGCGATTCCCTGGGTTGATAATGGCTTCCGTCCGCCCGGGTTTGCTGCAGCATGTCCAGGAATGTCTGACCTATCCATTCTCCCGCGCCGAATCCGAGCATTCGGGCCCCGGCGGGATTCATAAAGCCGGCCCGCCCATCCAGATCTACCCCAAAGATGCCTTCGGACACCGAATTCAAAATAAGGGCGTGCTCGTAGCTCAGCTTCTCGATCTGTTCCAAATGCTTTTTGCTCTCCGTAATATCGCTGGTAATGCCGTAAACGCCGACAATGTTTCCATGCAAAATAATCGGCACGTTAATGACGCTCACTTCAATCCGGTGACCGTCCCGGTGGCGCAGGCCGATTTCATAGCTCTGAGGCTTGCCTTTGGCCGCGAGACTGAAATGGTAAGCGGTCTTCTCCACGTCGACCGGGTCGATCAGCGGCGTGAAATGGTTATGGACCATTTCTTGCTCCGTGTAGCCCGTCAGCAGCTCCTGGCCGCGGTTCGCCGACAGCAGATTGCCTTCCAGGTCAAGAGAGGCTACGCCTACGGGGTTGTATTCGAATAAGGATTTGTACTCCTCCAGCTGAAGATCAATTTGCTTGCGCTCCGTGATATCCCGGGAAACCGAAATGACCTCTTCCACTTCTCCGTTCACGTTATAGGTATACCGGCTGTTGGTTTCGAACCAGATATACGTACCGTCTTTGCGGCGGAAGCGGAAAGTAAAGGCCTCCGGAGAATCGATATCCAGCGCGGAAATCAAATGATGCCGAACCTTCTTCACATCGTCCGGGTGAATATAGCTGCGGCTCGATGTCCCGACCATTTCCTCCGGTTCATACCCCAGCAGGCTACGGCATATCGGAGAAACGTAAATAAAGGTCAGATCCTCGTCAACCTTATGCCGCGAAATAAAGTCCAACGAATAATCCATGATGAGCTTATAGTCCTGCTCGCTCTGCTTAAGCTTCTGCGCCATTTCGACCCGTTCATTGACATTGCGGCCGATCGTCAGAATACGCTTGATATTGCCGCCTTGGTCCTGCACAATTTGATAAGCCGTCTCGAGCCACAAGTAATGACCGTCCTTATGCCGGACACGCCGGGTGAGCACACTGTCAAGCGAATACAGAGCGCTCCCGTTCAGCATGTCCGCCGCGTCATCCGGATGATAAAAATCCGCACGGTGCCGGCCGATCATCTCCTCGGGCTCATAACCGAGAATACGCTTCATCGATGGGGAAACCTGCTGAAGAATGCCATCCGCGCTGCTCGAGGAGAAAAGAAGATCCGAATTTTTCTCGAACAAAATCCGCATATCCGGATCCATGGCGGGAATCTCCTGCGCCGTTAGGGTCTCCGGCAGCAGCTCGGCTTCCTGGACCAGATAAGCCGGATCTCCTTCTTTACCGGTATAGGCCAGAGAAACGTTCAGCTTTACCCGGATTTCATGTCCGTCTTTATGTATATATCTTTTATCAAGACAGGTGCTTTGACCTGAAGATTCCTGCAGCCGTTCGGCAAGATATGCCGGAGATAGCGTTCTGTCGTCCGGATGCGTCAAATCCGGTTCTGTCACGGTTAACATTTCGGTTTCCGTATATCCCAGCATCGCAGCGTGAACGCTGCTGACGGCCACCCACCGCCCTGTAGCGGCGTCAACCATGGCCAGCGGAACCGATACATGCTTATATATTTGCTGAAACATATCGTTTTGAAGCGAGTTATTCACAGCTTGTCCCCCTTGCTTTAACTTGTAGGATGCTCCCAAAATGTATAGCGGCAATCGGTTGAATCCCTCTCACCCGAGAACGATTGGAGAAATAAATCTCCGGAACAAACAGATCCTATCTATGTATATCAATAAACCCAATGGTCTGGCTTTGTATCATCATCATAAAAATACATTTATCATGCCGCTCGGCGACCATTAAAAAAGCAATCCGGAAGGAGCCCTCCCGGATTGCTTTTCAAGTACGATATGTCGAGATCTTCGGTTCAAGGCGGATTAACCAAGCACAACTTCAACCGTATGCGTTTGACCGTCACCGTACACAGGCAGGATATTTCCCTGAACGGCACTGCCGTCCACGCTTACGGAAACAACCCCTTTACTGGCATGGTTCGGGTTTGTGATATGAATGACGTACGTGTCGCCGCGGAATACGCGCGTAATGGTATACTCCTCCCAACCCGCCGGGATGCAAGGATCGACCTTGAGCCCGTCATAGTCGGGTTGAATGCCCAGAATCGACTGCGTAATCGCCACAAAATTCCATGCTGCCGTTCCGGTGAGCCAGGAGTTTTTGGCCTCGCCCTGACGGACCGCATCCTTGCCGGCGATCATCTGCGAATACACATAAGGCTCTGTGCGGTGAATCTCGCTGATTTCTTCCAAATAAGCCGGCGCGATTTTCCGGTACAGCTCGAAAGCACGATCACCGCGGCCAATCACGGTTTCAGCCATCATGACCCATGGATTGTTGTGGCAGAAAATGCCCGCGTTCTCTTTGTACCCCGGCGGATACGAGGAGATTTCCCCGAGATTGATATAATATTTCGAATAAGGCGGATTTTGCAGCACGATTCCGTATGGCGTTTCCAGCCTTTCCGCTACAGAATCGAGCGCTTTCTTAGCCAGCCCTTCCTCTACCCCGATGCCGGCCATCACGCAGAAGCCCTGCGGCTCGATAAAGATTTGCCCTTCGTCGCACTCCTTGCTGCCGACCTTTTGTCCGTAATGATCGTAAGCGCGCAGGAACCAATCGCCGTCGAAGCCGTGTTCCAGCGTCTTCTCCCGCATCGTTTGGATATGCTTCTCCGCCGCAGACGCTTCCTCGGCCAAGCCGCGACGTCTGCACAGCTCCGCAAATTCCGGTCCGGCAAAGACGAATAATCCGGCGATAAAGACGGATTCTGCCGTCCGTCCTTCAATATGCTGCGTCGTCTGGAACGATTCGTCGGGCACGTCGGAGAAGCAGTTCAGATTCAGGCAATCATTCCAGTCCGCACGCCCGATGAGCGGCAGACCATGTGGTCCTAGATTCTCAATCACGTGGTAGAAGGAGCGTTTCAGATGCTCGAACAGCGTCGCCGTATTGGCAGGATTGCAGTCAAAAGGTACCTGCTCATCCAGGATGGCGAAGTCTCCCGTTTCTTTGATGTAAGCCGCCGTTCCCACGATAAGCCACAGTGGATCGTCATTGAAGCCGCCTCCGACCTCGTTGTTCCCTTGTTTGGTCAAAGGCTGGTACTGGTGATACGCGCCGCCGTTTTCAAACTGGGTCGAAGCGATATCCAGAATGCGCTCCCTGGCCCGCTCCGGAATCTGATGGACGAAGCCGAGCAAATCCTGATTCGAATCACGGAAGCCCATGCCCCGCCCGATCCCGGATTCGAAGTAGGATGCCGAGCGCGACATGTTGAACGTCACCATGCACTGATACGGATTCCAGATGTTCACCATGCGGTTCAGCTTGTCGTCACGACTTTGAATCATGTATTTGGACAGCAAACGGCTCCAATATTCCTCCAGTTCATCCATCGCATCCTGAACGCCCGCATCATCCGCGAAGCGTGCGATCATGGCTTCGGCGCGGATTTTGTTGATCACTCCCAGCGCTTCCCATTTATCCTCTTCCGGATTTTCCACATAGCCCAGCACGAAATTCAGGGATGTCGACTCACCCGGCGCCAGCTCTATCTCCACGCAGTGCGAAGCGACCGGCGACCAGCCGCTGGCAACGGAATTGGCGGACTTGCCGGCGGCAACGGTTTGCGGCGCCTCGAGGCCGTTATACAGACCGAGGAAGGACTCCCGGTCCGTATCGAAGCCCGCGATCTCCCGGTTCACCGCGAAAAAGGCGTAGTGATTGCGCCGCTCCCGGTACTCCGTTTTGTGATAAATGACCGATCCCTTTACTTCTACCTCGCCTGTGCTTAAATTGCGCTGAAAGTTGGTCATGTCATCGTAGGCGTTCCACAGGCAAAATTCGATAAAGGAGAACAGCTTGATCTTTTTGGGAGCCGCCGAGGTGTTCGTTACGGTCAGCTGATGCACTTCGCCGTTATATTCGAGCGGAACGAAAGCCAGCTGTTCGGCGCGGATTCCGTTCCTTTCCCCGGTGATACGGGTGTAGCCGAGCCCATGGCGGCATTCATAAAAATCCAGTTCCTTCTTCACCGGCATCCATCCTGGCGTCCAGAAATCCCCGGCGTCATACAGGTAAAAATAGCGCCCTCCGTTATCGACCGGAATGCTGTTGTAACGGTACCGGGTCAATCGGCGCAGACGCGCATCCCTGTAAAAGGCATATCCCCCGCCCGTGTTGGACATCAAACCGAAAAAATCTTTCGTGCCCAAATAGTTGATCCACGGATAAGGCGTCTTGGGTGTCTGGATAACGTACTCTTTGCGGGCATCGTCAAAAAAACCGTACTTCATTCGCTGTTTCCCCTCTCAAACGATTATGTGAACGCGCGTTTATTTTGCGCTATGATCAAGCCCGTTACCGGGCTTATCTCTGAAAGCTGCCTTCATTCACTCATTTCATTTCAAACTTTTACAGGTTTCCCGCACCATCAGCCGGGTTGGAAAGCTCATCGTACTGAAGGAGCCGCTGCCCTGCTCGCACATCTCCACAACATGCTGCGCCGCTGCCTGCGACATCTCGTAAATGGGCAGCCGGACCGTGGTGAGCGCGGGTGACAGCTGGGAAGCGATCGGGATATCATCGAAGCCGATGATGGAAATATCGCCGGGAATCCGAAGCCCCAGCTCCCTGCAGGCATCCATCGCTCCCAGCGCCATTTCGTCGTTGGCCGCGAAAATAGCCGTGGGACGATCGTTTTGAAGCATCCGTTTCACTTCCGCATATGCCTTTTGCCGGATAAACAGCCCGTTGACGATCCATTCCTCGGGCACCTTCAGCCCATGCTCCTGCATGGTGTCCACAAATGCCTGACGGCGTTCCCGTCCCGACAGCGTATTCAACCTTCCGCTGACAAATCCGATCCGCTCATGGCCATGTTCAATCAAATACCGGACGGCCATGGCTGCCCCTTCGTAATCCTTCGAATTGACGACAGCGGCATATTCTTTGTCGAGCCGGTGCTCCAGCAGCTCCGCGATATCGTAATCGATCAGTACGAACGGGAGCTTCAGCTTCGCGATGGCACGAACCATACCGTCGTTTTTCTCTGTGCCGACAATGATGCCCCCGTCGATTCTCTTTTGCAGAAATGCCTGCTTGACCTTGAGAAAATCATCCTCCGAATAAACCGTATGGATCAGCACGTAGTAGCCGAGACGGTTCAACGTATCCACGATGGTTTCTACGAAAGGGGCGAAATAGCTGTTCTGGTAAATGCGGTTCGGATTATGCTGTTCCGCGGTGCTGACCACGAAAAGACCGATGGTGTTCATGCCTTTGCCGGCAAGAACCCGCGCGGAGGTGTTGGGCTCGTAATGGTTCTCCTCGATGACCTTCATCACCTTGGCGCGCGTCTTCTCCGGGACGTTGGCATAGTTGTTGATGACGCGGGAAACGGTGCTGCGGGACACCCCCGCCAGTTTGGCAATGTCTTCGCTGCGCATGGAATCTCCTCTTCTTGTGAAACCGCGTTTATTTTCCAATTGTAACCTCACCTGCGGGCAAAAGACAATAACCAGATTCATTGAACATCGTCTTTCCTGCCGAAAAAAATAAAAAACACCCGAAGCCAACAAGCAGGCTCAAGGTGTTTCAGTTTTCATATGGGATTACAGCAGCGCTTCAATTGCGTTCTCCAGGTCGAGCGGACTTACGGGAGATTCGAAGCGATCCACTACGCTGCCGCTGCGGTCAACCAGGAATTTGGTGAAATTCCATTTGATATCGTTTCCTTCGAGCAGCTCCGGCTGCTCCTTCTGAATGTACATCGACAGCATTTTGGCTTCCGAATCGTTCAAGTCAAAGCCGCGGAATGGCGCTTCCTCGCTGAGATAAGCGAAAAGGGGATGCTTGTCCGCGCCGCGAACATCGACTTTTTCGAACAGCGGGAAGGTCACGCCGTAATTGATTTGGCAGAACGTGTTGACTTCCTCATTGCTGCCGGGCTCCTGCCCTCCGAACTGGTTGGAAGGGAATCCGAGGATGACGAGTCCGCGATCCTGATATTTTTCATGCAGCTTCTGCAAATCGGAATACTGGGCGGTAAAGCCGCATTCGCTCGCCGTGTTTGCTATCAGGAGCACTTTGCCTTCATATTCAGACAATGCTTTTTCTTGACCGCGAATATTTCTTGCCTTGAATTCGTATACGCTCATTGTTTGATCCTCCATTTAGGGCCAGTGGATATGCCAGCAGCCTTTTATTTTAATTCCCTGGATTCTTTTTTTGATTTTATAAAATTATATTTTGAACAATATAAATATAGCACAGCTTCATTCTTACATGCAACTTGCGGTGCCGATCAGGATATTTTTAGAAAAATGGGTAATATATAAACGATGCATTTTCGGGAAACATGCTTAGCTCTGATTGGATGCCTCCCGATATTATTCACTGCTACCCAAAAGGAGTGTTGACCATGAAATTATCCGGCAAGACAGCCATCATTACCGGTGGAGCCAGCGGGATCGGCCAGGCGACGGCGCGTTTATTCGCAGAGGAAGGCGCCAACGTGGTCATAGCCGATTTTTCCGAAGCGGGACAGGAGGTTGCGGACCGGCTGCAGGATGACGGCCACCGCGCGATCTACGTCAAAGTGGACGTCACGGAGGAAAAGGATATCGAGGCGCTGATTGAGCGCACGGTGCATACGTTCGGCCAGCTCGATATTATGTTCGCCAATGCGGGCGTCGCCAACGACGAACCGGCGGATTCGCTCTCGCTCGAAAAGTGGCAGCGTACGCTGGACGTGAATCTGACGGGCGTATTTTTGTCCGATAAATATGCCATCATTCAAATGCTCAAACAAGGCACGGGCGGCGCGGTTATCAACACCGCCTCCATTCACGGACATGCCGCGAAGGCCGGCGTTACGGCATACGGCTCATCCAAAGGCGGCGTCGTCATGCTTACCCAAACGCTGGGCATCCAGTATGCCAGCCGCGGCATTCGCGTCAATGCCGTTTGCCCGGGATACATCGATACGCCGCTGCTCAAGGTGCTGCCGCCGGAAGCGAAGCAGAAGCTCGTCGATCTGCACCCGATCGGACGGCTCGGAAGCGCCGAAGAGGTCGCCAAGGCCGTCCTGTTCCTGGCAAGCGAAGATGCCTCCTTCGTGGTGGGCAGCAGCCTGATGGTCGATGGCGGATATACCGCGCAATAACCCAAAAAAGCGTCCGGCTCATGGCCTTTCCAGGCTGGCTGAGCTCCGGACGCTTTTTCAATGTCTTGCAGTCGGTGCTGCTGCGGAGTTTGTACCAAGCTCACTCTACGCTGATCCAGGTTCCGGCGGGTATTTCATTCGTCCTTTTCCCTTTTACATGCCATAAAGCCGGTACATCCTTCACCTGCAGCAGTTCCACCTCAAACGGCCTCTTTTCCGGCAGCCTCTGAAACCGAAGACGCAGCCGGTTACCGTCCACCGAGCTTTCCTCGGGCTCCATCGCTTCCTGATCCCGGTTATCCACGCTTTCCGGAAGAATCCTCCCTCTGGAACCTTGATCGACCCGCTTGTTAAAGGAGATGACCACCTCGTTCTCCCCTTGAATCCGGGCAGATAGCGGTATGGGGGGATCATCGTACATGTATCCGCCCAAATGGTATTCATATGCCGTCCAGGAATGATAACCCAAGTCATATACCGTGTTCTGGAAACGGTTCAGCCATGAGCGATCCTTGACCATGTTCGCCCTTGAGCCGATATCCGCTTGGATGCCGAGCGGAAGGTCGGGATAAGCGGCCCGGATCGGTGCCGCAAAGCTCTCGTAGCCGCTGGCGTAATCCGCTTTGAGATTGCGCTTCATCCAGTCCGGCCAATGCGTCTGCAGCACATGCAGATCCGGCTTGACCTTGCCGATCATGGAGATCGCGTCCAGCCCCTGCCATTCCTTCAGCCGCAGCGTCGACACCGACCCGCCGTCCACGGCGAGCGACCAGGTCGCGACCAGAATGTCCGGCCGGGTCTCGCGCGCGCCGCCGCTGCCGTTAATCACTTCATCGATGAGCGTATTCACGGCCTCCACGCGAAAATCAATCCATTTAGCGTATGTATCCGGCGTTTTTTTATAATAATTGGCTGCAAACCGGTTCACGAATTCAGGGACGGACAGTCCGTGCTTTTCATGAAATGCCTGCTGCGCCGCCGGTCCAATATCCCCGTATACGCCGCGGCGGATGCCATCCCATTCGGGAAAATAAGGCTCGGCAATCTCGATGCCGTCAAACGGATACTCGCGGAGCATCCTGGATACAGCCTGCTTTTTCCACTGGACGTACTCCGCGGAAAATGGGGAAAACCGTTCAAAACCATCATTCAGTTCCTTGATGAGTCCCATTTTCCAGGATGCCCATTCCGGCGGTAAATGCGAGGTTGAAAACGTCCCGTTCCCGAGCACCAGTGCCCAGACCGCAATGTCTCTGCGATGAAAGGCGTCGATCAGTCCGGCATTGATTTGGTTTTCATTCACCACGAAGTAATGAACGGTTTCGTAGCCCGCGAGCTGTATTTCTTCAGCAATGCTGTCTGCGGAACGGTTAAGATAATAAGGAAACAAAGGATCGATTTGAATGCTCGGCCCCTCCAGGGCCCAGGCTCTTGCCGGTTCGCTTCTCACGTCTTACTCCTTTCTGTGAAGCTAGGGGTCTTGCCCCTGTACACGTAAAAATACGTTAACATTCATAATCCCCGCACCAGCCCAAATTCCTTCTCATACAATAGAGCAAACCATGCATAGCGGAGGGATGCTCCATGTCTATACTGAAGCTCAGGAATCACATTACGCTGCAGCAGCGTCTGGCCCAGCTGACAGGCCACCTGGTCGAAATCAACGGCGCCGGCCTCGGACTCGAACCCGGAAGACTGCAGCGTGTATTCAAATGCAATTTCATACAGGTGCAAGGAGAGCTGTTCGTCCCTTTAAGTCTTCAGACGATCCGGGTATTCGATATCAAGCCAGCTCCCCGCTCGGTCCGCGTCGGCCTGCGCACCACCTTCAGCACCGGCTCTGCATTTTCCAGCATACGGCTGGTCCAGATCGGAAGCGATTTTGTCGAGGTCGAATCCAAAGGGAAATTCCCTTCACGCATTTTGTTCCCTTTGAATAAAATCGAAGGCATATTCCCTCTGCGCCTCAAATCGAAGAGCTGAACAATGACCTTACAGCTCCGCCCATTTTAATACGGCCAAGGCGGCCAGATGCACCGGATAAAATGAACGCCACAGCCATTTTCGTACCCGGATTTGCTCCAGCCGCTTCCAGAGGTTCGGACCATAAACGATCAACAATGTTGGAGCGATGCTGAGCATCTGTACCAGCCCGCCAGGTCCATAGGCCAGCAGATACAGCAAATTGAGCGCCAGATGGGCAGCAACCAGCCGCTCGCCTCGGAACCAGCGGAAGATCAGCACCATAAACAATCCGTAAGCGCCATAGTCAAAGGGAAAAATCTGCATGATTGCCGCGGCTCCGATAACCATGCTTCCTTTGACCCATAAAGACGGCGTCTGATCCATAAGCTGCATGACCATGGCAGCCATAAGCAAGGTTGCGATCACGTTCAGGCCATGCGGATTCAAAGCCAGCTGATACGGGATTTGTGACAGCAGCGCAAGCGCAAACAGTCTTGTCAGATACATCGTTCTCGATCTTGTATATATATATGCCCCTGAACCAAAGCGTACGCATAAATCGGAAAAGCGATCCTGCCGATCACGCGCAGCCACGTTTGTCCTTCAAACCAAACCATGCCCAGGTGGTCCACCAGCATGGTCAGCATGGCGATCAGCTGCATCGGCCCTTCCTCCTTTTTGCCTGCCCGGCTTTTGTCTTACATTCTATTTTACTTTGTGCAAGCTCTTTCTCCAAGTTCCGCTCCTGGTATGATATATTCATAAAAGAAATCATATCAACTCGCCTTAAGGAGGGTCACAACTTTGAATTTTGACAAACAGATTACAAGAAACCTCACGGGCTCTGAAAAATGGGACGGAATGAACACAATCTTCGGTACAGCCGATGCCCTGCCCATGTGGGTGGCCGACATGGATTTTGAATCCCCCCCATCGGTTATCGAAGCCATGCAAAAGCGCGTCGAGCACGGGGTTTTTGGCTATACCATGCAAACGGACGCCTACAAGCAGTCGATCGTAAACTGGATGAAGCAGCGCCACCAGTGGGAGATCGAAACGGATTGGCTCGTATTCTGCCCGGGCGTCGTTCCTGCGCTCAGCTTCGCCGTTCAGGCGTTCACCGAGCCGGGAGACAAGATCGTCATTCAGCCGCCGGTCTACCCACCGTTCCACAGCGTCGTCCAGAATCACGGACGTGAGCTTGTCCTGAATCCGCTTAAGCAGGAGAACGGACAATACGCCATGGATCTTGAAGCGCTGGAGCAGATCTTCAGCCGCGATCAAGTCAAAATGCTCATTCTGTGCAGTCCGCACAATCCGGTGGGCCGGGTATGGAGCGCCTTAGAGCTTGAAGCGTTGACGCAGCTGTGCATCGAGCATCATGTACTGATCGTGTCCGACGAAATCCATGCCGATCTCGTTTACGAGGAGCAGAAGCATACACCGCTTGCCAACATATCGGAGCAGGCCCGCAGCCGTTCGATCATCTGCACCTCGCCAAGCAAAACCTTCAACATCGCCGGACTGAACACGTCCAATATCATTATTCCCGATCCGGACATCCGCGACACGTTCAAAAAAGCGCTCCAGCTGTACCATGTAGGTTCCATCAGCGCGCTTGGAAGCACGGCCGCGGAAGCAGCCTACACGGGCGGAGCCGAGTGGCTGGATGAAGCGCTTGTCTATATGCAGCACAATATCGACTACGTCCTGGATTATCTGCAGGAGCGCATTCCTGAAATCAAAGCCCAGCGGCCGGAAGCCACTTACCTGCTGTGGCTGGATTTCCGCGCGCTTGGCATGACACCGGACGAAACGGCGGCATTCCTGCTGAGCCGGGCCAAGCTTGCCTTCAATCAGGGAGCGGCTTTCGGGCAAGGCGGGGAAGGCTTTATGCGCATGAATATTGCGTGTTCCAAAGCCACGGTTGTCGAGGCGATGAAACGGCTCGATCGCGCCGTTACCGAGTGGCGGCAGGAGCAAAAGAACGCCTGATCCTTTGGAGGGCGCAGGCTCTACCATCTTGCTCCGTCATTGAGTCTTGATTCAGTTCATGCCATAAGGGTACTTAACTACTGATATGTATAAGACATCCAAGGAGGTTATCTACCATGGCAGAACAACGACTTTCCGGAAAAATAGCCGTCGTCACCGGAGGCGGCTCGGGGATTGGTGAGGCGACAGCCATCCGCTTCGCGGAGCATGGAGCCAAAGTGTACATGCTCGACCGGACGCCGGAGCACGCGGAGAAAACCAAGGAGCGGATTAAGGCAGCGGGCGGCGAAGCGGTGGTCATCGCATGCGACATCTCCAAGCCGGAGAACGTGAAGCAAGCATTTGACCGCATCGCCGAGCTCGAGCCCCGGATCGATGTCGTCTTCGCCAATGCGGGCATCAACGGCACGACGGCTCCCATTGAGACGATGGAGATCGAGGAATGGGATCAGACCATCCATACCAATCTCCGCGGAACCTTCGCGACGGTGAAATATGCGATTCCCCTGCTCAAGGAGAAAGGCGGCAGCGTCATTATCACCAGCTCCATCAACGGTAACCGCGTGTTTTCCGGCATCGGCTTTTCGGCGTACTCGTCGACGAAGGCCGGACAAGTCGCATTCATGAAAATGGCGGCCCTGGAGCTTGCCCGTTACAAAATCAGGGTGAATGCCGTTTGTCCCGGAGCGATCGACACGAACATCGACGATAGCACCTATCCTTCCGACGATCTGAAAAAGGTCCAGATTCCCATGGAATTTCCGGAAGGAAGCCATCCTCTGGAGCACAAACCAGGCGAGCCTGAGCAGGTTGCCAACCTGGTTCTTTTCCTGGCATCCGATGAATCCTCCCATGTCACGGGCACCGAAATATACGTGGATGGGGCGGAATCATTGCTTAGGGGCTGAACATCAGCGCATCTCCTCCAAAAAGAGTCCGAGCCCCCCGGGCTCTTTTTTTTTTGAATATTTAGATAAAGGCTATGAAAAAAATGACTCATTTTGTCGAAATATAGTAGAGGTTTCTCCAATTTCAGGCAAATGGAGAATCACTATACATATAAAAAACATCTGGGGGAATTTTTTTGAAAGATCAGCGTAAGGGAGTCTGGCAGAAATTCATGATCAAAAGACTCCGAAGCAGGCTCATGCTCATCATCTGTCTCATGGTCATCATACCCAACATCGTCATCGCCTTGTTTGCCACGAACAGCGCGAAAAGCCAGCTGCAGGATAAAATGGAGGATACGACCCAGTCGAGCGTCACGCTGCTGAACAAGCTGATCGACACGATGGTTCAAATGGAAGTCTCCAACGTGAACCAGCTAGCCAATCAGATCACGTCGGAAGATATCGATCAGCATTCCGTAAAGGCACGCAAGCTGATTAATGATTATAAGGCCCAGCACCCGGAAATCGAAGTGGTATCCATCGGCAATGACAACGGCGCCTGGATGAAATCGCCGGATCCCGGTCAGGAGGAGTTTGATCCGCGAACCCGCGCATGGTACACCCTGGCCAAAAAATACCCGAGCCAGGCGATGGTTGCGGATCCCTCCGTCTCGTTCAGTACCCATAAATATGTACTGACGATTTCCAAAACCCTGCCTGACCGCCTTGGCGTCGTCAATCTCAGTCTCAGCATCGCAGAGTTGGACAAAATCGTCAAAAACATTCATCTCGGCAACAAAGGCTATTTATATCTAATGGATCGCAACAACATCATGATGTCGCATCCTCTTCTTCAAACCGGAGAACAATCCAAGGGCGCGCAGCTGGAGGTCATGAGCCGCCAGCGCGAAGGTTTCCTGGAATACGTCAATACCGATACGAACGTGCTTCAGCATGCATATTACACCACGAACAGCAGCACCGCGTTCAAGATCGTGGGCGTACTTCCCGACAGCGAATACGATAAAGCCGTCGCGCCTATTTTTTATACATCCGTCATCGTCCTCGTGATTTCGGTCGCCATCGTCTTGGTGCTCCTGTTCTTTATTATCCGCGGTATAACCCGCCCGATAGAGCAGCTGAACCGTTCAGCCATTCGCGTCAGCGAAGGTCATCTGGACGAACAAGTGCTAACAAAGCGCAAGGATGAGATCGGAACGCTGGCCGGCAATTATAACGGCATGGTCGCCTCCTTGCGGCGCATGGTTATCGAGATGGGCGACACGTCCGGCCAGCTGGCCGCCTCCAGCGAGGAGCTGAATGCAAGCACGGAGATGAATGCCCAATCGGTAGAGCTCGTATCCAATCTTGTATCGGAATCCTCTGAAGGGGCCCAAATTCAGGCCCTGGCGACAGAGGAAACCGCCCGCACCATTGAGGAAATGACCCGCGGTATCCAGAAAATCGCCGAATCCGCCGGCATGATCGTGGATTCATCCGGCCGTACCGAAGAGGATGTACATGCAGGAAGCCGGAAAATCCGCCAAGTCAGCGAACAGATGGACACCATCCTGCATTCCACGATGGAATCGGCCGAGCTGATGGAGCAGCTTCATGATCACAGTGCGAATATCGCCGCCATGAGCACGGCCATTGCGGAAATCTCCAAGCAGACGAATCTGCTCTCGCTGAACGCCGCCATTGAAGCGGCGCGCGCAGGCGAGCATGGGCGGGGCTTCGCCGTGGTGGCGGATGAGGTCCGCAAGCTGGCGGACCAATCGAACATTACGGCCGCCGACATTCAGCAAACGATCGTGCAAATGACGGAGCTCATCGGTAGTGCATTCGACGTCATGAAAAACAAAGTCCAAGCCGATGTGAATCAAGGGCTCGGCGTGACCGCCGAAGCGCTCGAAGCCTTCGTGAACATTGAGCAGTCCGCGAAGCAGATCTCCGATCAGGTTCAGGACATTTCCGCGGTAACCGAGCAGATGTCGGCGAGCAGCCAGGAAATCTCCGCGGCGATCCACGAGGTTGCCGGCATTTCCCGTCAGACGGTCGATTCCTTTGAACGCGTGAACGCCGCCAGTCAAGAGCAGCTGGCATCGATGGAGGAGATCACGTCTTCCGCTGCAGGGCTCGCACGAATGGCGACAGACATGCAGACCATGATCGACCGTTTCAAAATGGAAAAATAAATGATGTCGCCAAAAGGAGCAATAAAAAAGGCCGACCCGCATGT
>NZ_BIMK01000029.1 GCF_004001045.1 Paenibacillus chibensis | reverse complement strand
CGTTTTCAAAGCCGCTCAGTTAGCTCAGCTGCAACTCTTATAATATATCATGTCAGCCACCATTTCGTCAAGCACTTTTTTTCGATCTTTTTCTTGAGCTCGACTTTCGAGCTTGTCGAATCCTTAGTTTTAAAAGCATCTAAGGTTTAATGGGGCGAGTTATAATTTAACACAGATAACACAATCGAGTCAACCTTATTTTAAAAGTTTAAGCCGTCTCCTTAAGGTTCCCGGAATGGACGCAGCTATACATCGAAAGGAAGACCTTCCCCCTTTTGATGTATAGCTGCGCATAACAATTCATTACTCAGCGTAGTAACGGATTCCCTGGTTTCCATAGCCCGAGAATTCCAGCCATACGACAGATTCCTTCACTAAAGATCTATTGACCAGCTTACGTATGACTAATGGCAGTTCGTTTCTTAACAAGCTAAGCTCAGGATGATGAATCAGCTCCTCGATACTCCACGGCTCTGATCTGCTCTTCAAAATCTGCAGCAGAAGCCCTGTGCACTCGGCCATTTTGGACATGACTGAAAATTCGCAAGCGAGGAGCACGAGCTCAACCCGCTGCCGGATGGTTTCCGTGCTCTGCGTCAGTTCTTCGTACAGCTTATGGATCGCGGTGTTCAGTTCCTTTACCTGCTCCCACACCGCCTTATCAGGCAGAACACCCCGTTCGATCAGCTCGATTCTTGCCCAATGCTTCAGCGAGTCCAACACGCATTGATAGGCATCAATCACGAATCCAGCCTGCATGTAGCGCTTGGCTTCAACATAGATGCACAAAAACCGCGAAAATTCGTACAGCATTTTACGGTCCCGAAGAGGCTGTTCAAACTCTATATATTCCTGACGCAAACTGGAAAGTCTTCCGCCATGGTCATGTACAAGTTCTCCTTCGATAAAACAGCGGATCAAATCCCCTTTTTCACCGGCAATCAGCCAGCGCTGAAGCGATTCGATCGTAACATGCAGTACCTGGCAGGGCAGATCGCGGGTAAGCGTGTGCTCGACAACCAGCTCGGACCCCTGCTCTTCATGCACGATGAGAACGATGAAATCGAAGTCGTGCAGCAAGGATCCATCAAATTTATGGGCTTCCTGACGATAAATAATAGTGCCTAAGGCATCGACATCAAACGACTCTCCATAAAAAAAAGACAAATTGGACAAATCCATGTCTCCCTCCATGCATTCCTTGGCGAAAAGCGGCCAATTCAGTTATAATATACTTCTACATGTCGATGTAAGTTCCTTCTTTTTCGAATACAACTAATTGATGATAGGAGCTCGTGATCCATGATTTTTAAAACAGCAAAAATCAATGCCTTCCGCACGTGGGGACTGCTGCTGACGATGATCGGTATGGGCCTGATGGTTCTGGGTACGGCGGGAATCGTCTTCTGGGGACAAGCCGGTAAAATCATCGCGGCGATCGGTCTCGTCATCGGGCTGATCTCCATGATGGGCAGTCTCGGTATTTATTTTTGGGCCGGCATGCTCTCCACCAGCGTCAAGTCCATCGAATGTCCGGAATGTCACAAACCGACGAAAATGCTCGGTAAAACGGACCGCTGCATGTTCTGTCACACGATTCTGACGACGGATATCCAGCAGGCGAACATTACTGACGACGAGCTCGAAGAGCGCCAAAAGCTTGAGAATGCCCAAGGCGCGTCGCAGTCGGCAGCCCATCATCACTAAGCCAAAAAGAAGAACCGGCCTTTCTTTCGAAGGGACCGGTTCTTCTTTTTATATATTCGAATAAGTGCGATGCAATCAAGGAGAGATATTTTTAAGCACGTTCCAGGCCTCTTCCGTACCAAAGCTTCGCGTCCAGGCGGCCACTCCGCCTAAATTCAGTTCCTTGGCCAGCTTCACCCGTTCTTTCAGCGATGTCTGGTCTTCAATCCAAATCCTTTTCAATACGCCGTCTTCCGTATACTCCACGTAATTTTGCTTCACATCATCAAGGTATTTCGGTTTCAGCTTTTTCTCCGTCAGAATGTCATTGACGGTTTTCATGCCAACCGCCTTCGAGGAAATCTTCGTCTTGCCGTCCTTGACTTCTTCGGACCAGATTCGGGTATAAAGCGGTACCGCCAGAATCAGCTTCTCGGGTGGAACGGCGTCTTCGTCCAAAATTTTGCGAACCGCTGCTTCCGTCCACGGTAGGGAAGAAACCGATCCGGCGGTCGGACTCGAAGCCCAGTGCTCGTCGTATGCCATCAGCACGATAAAGTCTGCCGTCTCCCCCAAGGAACGGCGGTCCAGGAAGCGGGACCACATTTCGCTGCCCGATTTCGGCGTCACGTCCACCGAAACGATCAGCCCCATCGCGCGGGCAAGCGGCTTCAGCTCCCGGACAAACTGCGATACATTTTCCCCGTCTTTCGTTTTCACGTTCTCGAAATCCAGATTAATGCCGTCCAAATGATACATTTTAGCAAATTGAAGCGTCTGGTTGATCGTGTTCAGTCTCGTCTCATAGGTGGCCATGGCATTGGTGGTAATTTCCGGGTCAAAGCTGTTGTTCAGCAGCCCCCATACTTCCATTCCCTTGGCATGGGCTTTCGTGACATAGGCGGTGTCCGCATTGCTGCGCACATTGCCTTTTCCATCGATAATGCTGAACCAGGTCGGGCTGACAACGTTCACCCCGGAAAGCTGGTCGATCACCGAAGGATCCGGCTTTTTCTGATAAACGGCTTCCCATGCCAGATTAACCGGCTTGCCTTTCCAGCTTCGTTGCGCGGGAGTTGCCTCCTCCGGCACGGCTTCGATCTTTTTCTTAGCGCCGATCGTTATTTTGGACTTCGGCACGTAACCGGCATAACCATTATCCATTTGCACGAAATACCAGGATTCCTCCGCATTCCAGACCCTCACAGCCGTCCCGCCAGGCATGTCCGCCAAAATAGGCTCATGCTTGGAAGGCCCTTTTCGCATCGGTGTTTTGGAATCCGCAGCCCCCTTCACGGAGCCCATCTGGATCGTATCGCCAGCTTTCATCAGCAATACGGCTCCCGTATTCGGATCTTCATGAAAATCGATACCATACAGCTCTTTCAGCGGTTGAACCGGCATATACAGCATGCCGTTCTTTTCTTCCGGAGCGAATCTGAGCTGTACCTGCTTGTTGTTCAATTGCGCTTCCGTCTCCCCTGTCTGCAGATGCATCACCCGCTCAGGCGTCGTCAGGATCAGCGACTGTGTCCCCTTCTCATAGCGAATGTTCGGGTCGATCGTCTCTTGAAGCACGGAAAGCGGAAGCTTGAGCTGTTCGCCGGAGCCGGCGGCCCCCTCATCCAACAGTTCTCCTTTTACAAAAATCGGCTTGTCCAGCCCTTTCCAATCCGGCTTGGCATGCAGCGGGTTCGGAAGGATCTGGGTTACGGTAATATAAGCACCGGCTGCAATCAGGCACAATCCCAGCACGACGGCAAAACGCCTTTTCGCGCTGGAGCGGCGCCCCCTTCTTCTACTTCTGGTCAAGGCAAATCCTCCGTTATCGTATAGTGTCGTCATGCTTGTACCAAGCAAAAAAAACGCGAGGAATCCATTGCAGGAATCCGCACGTTTTATCAAGAACAGTCCGATTGAAACGGATGTTTTCCTCTGGATCAGGAAAAACTTCCTTAAGTTCAAATGTTAAGTTGTAAGTCCAGTGCAGGATTACTTGTTTTTGCAGCTGCTGCAAATCCCGTACAGCTCCATGCGCAGCCCCTGTATCTGAAAGCCCGTGCTCTTCTCGGCCGTGTGCTCCACATCTTCCAGGGACGGATAACTGAAGTCCTCAATCTTGCCGCACTTCTGGCAAATGACATGGAAGTGATCCGATACATTCGCGTCAAAACGGCTTGAATTATCGCCATAAGTCAGCTCGTGAACCATGCCGGCTTCAATCAGCATCTTCAAATTGTTATAAACAGTTGCCACACTCATGCTCGGAAATTTCGGCTCGAGCGCACGATAAATTTCATCCGCAGTCGGATGGCTCATGGAATCCATGAGGTAAGCCAGTATCGCATGACGCTGGGGCGTAATCCGAACACCATTCGTTTTCAATTGTTCCAATGCATGCTCGACTCGCGTTGCCATCTTTCCCACCGCCTTAATTTATGCAAAATCGTTTCATACTTTATTTTACGGTCATCGTTTCAACTTTGTCAACGAAAGGGCGCATCTTGAAAAAACTTGGCATTCGAAAATGTCACCTGTTTCAATATTTGTTCACACTAAGGTCGCTGTTGCCTTCAATGTGAACGGTGTACTCTCCAAGACCTATGGTGCCCTTAATATTTTTCTTATCTACTGTAAATTCCGGGAATTGGTTGCGGATATCGCCGTAGCTGATCGTGCCGTCCATTTCATAGCTCCCGGTATCGGGCAGGCTCACAATCAGCTCACCCACCGCGCTGTATATGTCCCAGTTCCCTGCGACCAGGCTTGAGCGGGCGGTAATGCCGCCGTTTAACGATTCCGCCTTGAAGTCGGAATGAATGTCGTCGACATATATATTCCCGTTTTTCGTTCGGGCATCGATTTTACCCAGCGCACGGATCACGGACAGATTCCCCACCTGCGTATTAAGGGTAACGCCATCCGAAACATCCACCGCCTGCATGTTGCCCTGGTTCGTACTCAGGTTAACCGAGCCCGTAATATTCAAAGCAGTTACTTTTCCGTTCAGCGTGCTGCCTTTAATCTCCCCGGATACATGATCCAGCTTCAGCTCTCCGCTAGCGGTTTCCATCGATATCTGCTTGATGGCGTCCACATGCTGCAGGCTGACGCTTCCGTTCATGGTGCGCAGGGAAAGATCGAAGCGCCGGTCCTCCGGCAATGTAATCGTCAGGTTCATCCGCGGCTGTCTTTTGCCGGATTGCCCATAGGATTTGCCTTTGGTTTGAATCGTAATCGTACTGTCGCCGCTGATCTCCAGCGTCGATTCTCTGGCAATGACATCCGCTTCCGGCCCGGTAATCTGATCAACCCAGATCTCCGCCGTAACGCCGATATCCGCCACGGGGCCTCGCTGCACCACGATATCTCCGTTGATGTTGTCGACGTTGACATTTTTCGTCTCCATCGTCACCGGGTACGCGACCATGTCCTTGCCTGCGCTGTCCCCTTCCTGCTCGCTGTAATCCACACCGGCCGCGGTCAAGTTCAGGCTCACCTTGTTCCATAGATGCAGATAATGCTTCTGCTCGGTCACGATGAAGACGGAAGCAGCCAAAACAATTGCGAGCGAAATGCCCCGCAGATCAAGCTGAAAGCGGCGGCCCGTCCCCTTGTTTTTTCGCGACAGCAAATACAGCACGACATATTCCAATCCCCAAAGGACGGCAACCAGCGGCCACCACTTCAGCAAAAGCAGCAGATGCTCGGTACCATGCAGCGCGTCGTCAAGAAGCAGCACGCCTGTCGCGATCAACACCAGCACAGCCGTAAATCTCCCCACCCGCATTCTTCGTCTGCGATTCATGATATCCCCCCGTTCACCATGCGAATTGCGATCATTCCTCTCCCGTTAACCTTTTCTCGTGCCGGCGCTGACTCCATAGAATCCAGATTTCACGAATGCCCAACCAGAGACCCGCGGCAATCAGCACAGCGGAAACGGTGATTTTGCCGTAATGTTCCATACATAACTGCAGCCAGCGCGGCTTTTGGTAAAAGAAGAACATCAAGGCGCCGCCTACGATCAGGATCACGCCAAAAAAAACACTGCGCTCCACTGCAAAAGGATTCCTGTTGGCCGACTGCTCCAATGCCTCTGCTTGCCCGGACGTTCTTACCCTGCGATAGATGACAAAATCCGCGGCTTGAAGCACGTCGTACATATTGAAAAAATAAGTCACCGGAATGACAAGGGCCAGCAAAATCAATAAAGGCACATTAATCTGGATTCCGATGGACGAGAAGTAAAGGAGCGCCGACGCGTCCAAAAGGAGCATGAAGATAAATGCAATGCCCTTTCGATACAGGCCCAGGTAAATGTGGCCGAGTCCCGGACAAATTGCTGCCAGCAATCCGGCCGTGAATTTGCGTTTGCGGGAATACAGCCGACGCGTCCGAACTGCGGTCTTGTCCTTGACGCGCCTGCCGCTGCCGCTGCGATCCGCCTTCGGCTCTGAGCGGCCGGCATCTTTGACGCTGCGCATCTCCTCAGCTCCCTTCCGATGGATTGGATTGAATCTCATTTATCTTTTCTTGCGATGATGATCGGATACATTCTATTTGATAGTACCCTATATAAAGGGGCCAATAACAGGTAAATATCTGGATGAAAAGCATAACGCAATATTAAAAGGATCGATCGGCGTGCTTTCTGAGAAGGCATCCCGCTTGTTATCCGTTCGGATATCTTCAAAAAAAACCCCCGGAAATCCGGGAGTTTTGGATATAGGTTTAGTCAATGGAAACCATAGAGACTCCCTCGAGTTTACGAATCCGGGAAGCCAGGGCCAGCGGGTCAAAGGTCCTTTTGCTCAGCACGTTCAAGGAGATTTCCAATGTCGTTGAAGGGGGCTGGAGCTCCCCGTAAGGGGCGCTGCTCCGCTCATTGACGACAGCCTTCTTCACGGCAATGCCTTCCGCTTCAAGCAACTCGGATATCAATTCCAGCAGCAGCGGGGTCGATATCGCGTACACCGTCACCAGATGGAGCTTGCTGCCGTTGATATAACGCTGCTCGAGCTTGTTGAACACAACCAGCGTCAGCAAAATCAGCAGGGTCGCCGCGATCGAAGCAAAATAGAATCCTGCGCCGACCGCGAGTCCGACCGCAGCGATGACCCAGACGGATGCGGCCGTGGTCAGGCCGGTAATCGACTTGCCCGTAAACAGGATCGTTCCTGCCCCCAGAAATCCGATGCCCGTAATGACGGCCGAGGCGAGTCTCGCAGGATCGATACGGATGTTCACCTCATGCACAAACTCGGAAAAACCGTAGATGGACAGCATGATGATGAGCGTAGATCCCATGCAAACCAATATATGAGTTCGTAGTCCCGCTGCATGGTTGGAGCGTTCCCGCTCCAAGCCTACAAGTCCGCCCAATAAAACGGAAAGCAGCAAACGCAGCAAAATATGCACATTATCTATATACCATGGATCCGCCAAAAGCATATCTCTCCCTATTATGCAATCCACAGCCGTAAGGCAGGGTCATGATCGTATTTTCAAGCGGTTTGGCCCGATCGCCTGTGAAACGTCGCCAGTTCAACTCCCGGCGCAACCTCAAACGTATCGAACGGAACAAACCCGTATTTGTGATACAAAGCGACCGCCGGTTCGTTTTTGACGCCTGTCGAAACGATAAACAGCGGGAGTTCCGGGTGATCGTCCAGTACATGCTGAATCAGCTTCCCGGCAATTCCCTGACGGAAATGGTCCGGATGAACCATCATCCGCATCAGCGTCAACGAGCCCGGAGCCTCGGACTTGGTCGCAACGGCTCCAAGAAGCTCCCCCTCATCATCCAGGCAGCCATAGAAATCCTCACCGCAGTTTTTCAATGTTTCATGCGTATCCAGCAGCGGCGGTATGTCATAAAATCCGATTATTTCCGCTTCCAGTCGGTAAGCGATATGCTGCAGCCGCCAAATTTGATCAAGCATGTCGTCGTCCTGCAGAGAAAGCTTGGTAATCATAGGTTCCCTCCTACTTCAGGCTATACATCGCCAATCAAAAAAAGAACAATGAATGCAAAGCAAGCACCGTCCGGAAATGCCCGGCATCAGCAAGCGGCATTCACGCAAGGCGGCCGCCCGGCTCCATCAAAAAAAGGGCCTGCCTCAGCGGCAAGCCCCAAGACCCATTCCTTCTGCTTACTGTGCAAGCACTTCTTCCAGCAGCTTGTTCACAATCGCCGGGTTGGCCTTTCCTCTGCTTTCCTTCATGACCTGACCGACCAGGAACCCGATGGCCTTCTGTTTCCCCGCTCTGTAATCCTCGACAGATTGCGGATTCGCAGCCACCACCTGCTCGACGATAGACTTGATCGCACCCTCATCGCTGATTTGAACCAAGCCTTTTTCCTCTACGATCTGCTGCGGCAGCTTACCGCTTTCGAGCATTTCCTTGAAGACGGTTTTGGCGATTTTGGTGCTGATCGTTCCTTTTTCAATCAGGCCGATCATTTCGCCGAGGCCGTGTCCCGTCAGCTTCACCTCGGAAAATTCCAGGTTGCTGCTGTTCAGGTAGCCCAAAAGCTCACCCATGATCCAGTTGGACACGGATTTGGCATCCTTCGTATATTTCAGGCTGTCCTCAAACAAATCCGCTATTGGCTTGGAGGAAGTGATCACTTCCGCATCATAGCTTGGCAGGCCGTATTCCGTGGTATAGCGCTCTTTACGGGCATCCGGCAGCTCCGGAATGGTCGCTTGGATGCGGTCCTTCCACTCTTGGTCGATATATACCTTCACTAGGTCCGGATCCGGGAAGTAACGGTAATCATGCGCTTCTTCCTTGCCGCGCATCGACAGGGTTTTGCCCTGGGCTTCGTCCCAGCGGCGGGTTTCCTGTACGACGACGCCGCCGTCATCCAGAATTTCAGCCTGACGGTACTCTTCGTATTCAAGCCCCTTCAGCACGCCGCGGAAGGAGTTCATATTTTTCAGCTCGGCACGCGTTCCGAATTCCTTTTGGCCGAATGGACGGATGCTGATATTGGCATCACAGCGCATCGATCCCTCTTCCATTTTGACATCGGATACCTCGCAGTACTGCATGATCGCACGCAGCTTTTCGAGATAAGCACGGGCTTCCTCCGGCGAAGAGATTTCCGGCTCTGACACGATTTCTACCAGCGGTGTGCCGACACGGTTAAAGTCCACGAGCGAGGCATATCCTCCGTCGATATGCGTCAGCTTGCCCGCGTCCTCCTCCAGATGGAGACGGGTGATGCCGATCCGCTTGGTTTTGCCGTCCACTTCGATATCGATCCAACCATTTTGCCCGATGGGCTGGTCATACTGGGAAATCTGATAAGCTTTCGGCGAATCGGGGTAAAAATAGTTTTTACGGTCGAATTTGCTCACATCCGCGATTTCGCAGTTGATGGCCATCGCCGCTTTGATCGCATATTCAACCGCCTGCTTGTTCAAAACCGGCAGTACGCCGGGATGTCCCAAACAGATCGGACAGGTGTGCGTGTTGGGCGGTGCGCCGAACTCGGTCGAGCAGCCGCAAAAGATTTTGGAATGGGTGCGCAGCTCAACGTGGACTTCGAGTCCAATGACGGTTTCGTATTTTGAAGATGACATGGGTACATTCCCTCCTTTTCCAGCTGATTCTACAGGTTTGGACGCTGTGTATGATATTCGGTGTTCTGCTCGAAGGCTCCAGCCACGCGCAGCACGGTCTGTTCGTCAAATGCTTTGCCGATGATTTGCAGGCCGACAGGCAGACCCTCTACGAAACCGCAAGGCACGCTGATGGCCGGTACCCCGGCAAGGCTCACCGGAATCGTCAGAATATCGTTCAGATACATCGTCAGCGGATCATCCACCTGGGCTCCCAGCTTAAATGCCGTCGTCGGAGCCGTTGGTCCGATAATCACGTCATATTGTTCAAATACCTGATCGAAATCGCGCTTAATCAATGTGCGCGCTTTCTGGGCTTTCAGGTAAAAAGCATCGTAATACCCGGAGCTGAGGGCATAGGTGCCCAGCATAATCCGGCGCTTCACTTCCGAGCCAAAGCCTTGGCTGCGGGATTCGTGGTACAGATCCAGAAGATTTCCGGACTGGCCTGCACGCACGCCATAACGCACGCCGTCAAAACGAGCCAGGTTGGAAGAAGCTTCGGAGGAAGCCAGCAGATAGTAAGCGGCTACCGCATATTCGGTATGAGGCAGGGACACTTCCTCCACGATGGCGCCCATGCTTTCGAGCACCTGAAGGGCAGCCTGTACCTTCTCTTTGACAGCGGCATCCACGCCTTCGCCCATATATTCCTTCGGAACGGCCACACGCAGGCCTTTCACGTCTCCGGTCAGCGCGCTCAAATAATCCGGAATTTCCACGTTGGCCGAGGTGGAATCCATGGAGTCGTAGCCGGCAATCGCCTGCAGAACATAAGCCGCATCCTCCACGTTCTTCGTCACCGGTCCAATTTGGTCCAGCGAAGAAGCGAAGGCCACCAATCCGAAACGGGAAACCAGGCCATAGGTTGGCTTCAAGCCGACCACGCCGCAATAGGATGCAGGCTGCCGAATCGAGCCGCCGGTATCGGAACCGAGGGCAAAGTACGCTTCGCCCGCAGCCACCGAAGCCGCAGAGCCGCCGCTGGAGCCGCCAGGTACACGTTCAAGGTCCCAAGGATTATGCACCGGATGGAAGCTCGAGTTTTCATTTGAACCACCCATCGCAAATTCGTCCATGTTCAGCTTGCCGAGGGTCACCGTATCGGCTTCACGAAGCTTGCGCACCACAGTCGCATCATAAACCGGATTGAAATTGGACAAGAACTGGCTCGCACATGTCGTGCGGATGCCTTCCGTCACAATGTTGTCCTTGATAGCAGCCGGCAGTCCGAACAAAAGCCCACGCTGTTCTCCAGAAGAGAGCTTGTCGTCCAGGCGTCTTGCCGTATTCTTGGCTCCCTCTTCGTTCAGGGTCAGATAAGCGCCAATGCGCGCATCGCGCTCAGCAATCACGCGGAACGTGTCTTCAACCAGCTCCAGGACAGACAGTTCCTTATCGTGAAGCTTGCTATGTATCGCTTTCAGATTTTCATTTAACAGGCTCAATTGCCGTTCCTCCTTTCAAGTGCAAACATTCTATTCAAGGACAGCCGGAACCTTAAATTGTCCGTCTTCCTCTTCAGGCGCGTTCGCCATCACTTTCTCGATCGGCAGGCTTTCCCGCTCCACGTCCTCGCGCATCACATTGCTGACAGGAAGCACATGGGTCGTTGGTTCGATGCCATCCGTGTCCAGCTCATTCAACTTTTCGGCATATTGTAAAATAGCGTTCAGCTGCTCGGTGAACATTTGCTCTTCCTCCGCGCTCAAATTGAGCCGGGCAAGCTTGGCCACATGCTGAACGTCTTGATTGGTAATGCTCATCATTCATTTCCTCCTTATTCCTTCTTATGTTTAAAGGATTAAAGCCTCAGGATAACGTTTCTAATTATATTGTAGAACCTGGGACAATTCAATCCATCCCTCAACCTTCATGCAATCGCAAAAAGAGCCGGCACTAGGCCGACTCTTCTAAATCCAGGCTCGCAAATTAACTTGCTTGATGAATTCCGCCTGTGAAAGCACCTCAGGTGCAGTATCTTCTTCTTCTTCCTGCTCGAGTTCGCCGTTCATAATCTGATGAAACAGCTTCTCGTTATATGTCGCAAGGGCGTAATCGATCAGCGCTTCCCGCGTGGTCATCTCCACTTCATGCTGTATGAGCAGCTCTTCAGGCTGAACATCACCCGATGGCACGAAAAAGTTCCGGTTAATCTTAGGTACCCGGATCACATAATCAAACGCATTGTCCGGATTCCGGTCATAGGCAATCAGATAACCGTATTCCCCTATAGGAAGGTTCTGCTCAAAGGCGTCCTCGACGATTACTATCTTCTCTCCTAATTGCAGCATCGTCTACCTCCTAGATGTCTGTCATTGTCTGTATAGTCTACTAAAAAAACATAGGCCTGTCTACGGAAACACATAGAAAACGAAGCAAAAAGGTACAATTCCGCGGAGCAGGTCTAAAAAACGGATAAATTCGAAAAAAACAGACGCACGGGCGGAATAAAAAAGAACGCAAACCGGGATATTTCCACAGCTTGCGTGCTTCGCGATAGTTAAATGTAACATTAAATTAACATCATTGTATCAAGGCTGTTACCGCTTGTCCAGCTTTTTCCTCGATTTCTGTCGAGAAAATGATTCCTTCGGAGATAGACTCAGGAAACATAGGGATTATGGACCCGTTCATACCCGATCGTCGTCTTCGGACCATGTCCCGGGTACACCTTGACCTCATCTTTAAAATTGAACAGCTTATTCTGTATGGAGTCGAGCAAATCCCGTTCACGGCCGCCATACAAATCCGTTCTTCCGACCCCGAGCTTGAAAAGCACATCGCCCGAGAACAGGTCGTCTCCGCAGAGAAAGCTGACGCTTCCCGGCGAATGGCCCGGTGTATGGTACACCGTAAAGGTGTGACCGATCAGCTCGAGCTTTTGCCCTTCATCCAGGCTGAACTCGGCGGGGGCCGTCGCAAGAGGCTGCGTAACCTGCGGCCAATTCAGCGACCCGTTCATCTTCGGATTTTCCAGCCACTCAGCCTCCAGATCATGCAAATATACCGGACAGTTCTTCAATTTGCGGATTTCATCCACGCCGCCCATATGATCAAAATGGGCATGGGTCAGCAGGATAGCTTCGATCTCAAGGGGCTGTATTTTCTTCATCAGAGCACCCGGATTCATCCCCGGATCAATGATCACCGCGCGCCCGGGATCCTCTCCTGTCAGGAGGTAGGCGTTCGTTTGCAGCGGGCCGAGACAGAAGGTTTGTACGTTCAGCATCTTTTACAACCCCGAAATCAGCTCACGCAGCTCCTTGATGACGGCTGCATGATGATCGGTTCCTTCCCCGTAGGCTGCGATGAGCTCCTTGCGGCACTCCGCCATTTTCTCCTGATAGTCGGGAGCTTCGCGGTCAGGATTCTCCTGCTTGAACTGAACCATGATTCTCTGCACATGCTCCGGACGCGGCCCCCATTTGCCAAGCACATGGCCGCCTGTATCCGTAAAGATGACCACAGGCACGCTGCGTCCGCCCATCGTCAGGAATTGGTCCATCACGTCAAAATTCTCTTCGAGGATGAGTACCTCGGTAGGAATATCGGCGGTTTCAAGCGCATGAAACACAACGGGCACATTGCGCACGACATCGCCGCACCAATCAGCGGCAAGAATAAGCACGCGCAGGTCGTCCCTGAATTTCAAGCTTTCGAAAAATTCACGGTCGCTGTCGTTCTCCCACTTAAACTGCTCATACCCGGACTTGAACTCGTCCTGATTTTTCGTCATTCCATCGATAAACTCCTGCGGGGAAATCCCCGTATCCAGCTTGTCTGCCAAATTTGCTGCCATTTATTTCGTCCCCTTTCCAGATCTGTTCTTCACCATTTTGATAACAAAATACACAATTAACAGCGCAAGTGCAATGAGCAAAATCGGCGTGATGTACGGAGCGGCCTTTTCATCCACATGCTCCCACTGGTCCCCGAGAACGTAACCCAGATAAACGAAGAGCATCGACCATGGAATAATGGCTAGCGTCGTCAGCAGTGTAAACCGCCACACGTTCATCTTGGATATCCCCGCCGGAATGGAAATGGCATGGCGTACGACGGGAATAAACCGGGCCGTGAAAATGACGCCCGTTCCGTACTTGGTAAACCACGCTTCCGCGTAATCGATATGCTTTTTATGAATAAAGATGTATTTTCCGTATTTCTCGAGCACCGGTCTGCCGCCGTAGCGCCCGATCCAGTAAACGAACAGCTGCGCAATCACGCCGCCGATAATGCCGAACAGCACGGCTCCCACGAAGTTGATATGCCCGGAGGATACCAGGAAGCCCCCATAGGCCAGCACAATTTCACTGGGGATCACTTCGATCATCAAGCCCAGCATAATCCCGAAATAACCCAGACTTTGAATCCAATGAAACAATTGACTGATGATATCCGATATAAAATGCACCGTGGCCCCTCTTTCTGTATGTACTTTTTCGTCCCTGACATATATTGGACCAAAGCGGAGTCTCCTTCTCCTGCATTGTCATGAATCCAGGGAGAATGAAGATGAAACTTTAGTTCGTTATATCAAAATCTATTCTAGCATAGGAGCGGACATGACTTCTACTTTGCGCCCAAATGCTCCGGGCCGGTGTCTTCATCCACTCGGCTGGCATATGGTGTGGAATAAAGGAGGTAGGTCAAATGCCGCCGATTCCGCAAAAAAAAGACGCCCCGCTGCCTACGGCACGCGGCATCCGGAGAGCCTGCAGCAAGGAGCTGTACCGCACGGTGAAGCGCCTGAAGGTTTACGTCCCCGATGATGCCGTCGAGGAGGGGGAAAAGTTATATTACCGCAAGGTTATCGCCAACTTGATCTGGATTCACGAAAACCGCAGCAACCGGAAGCTGCTGTGCGACTGGTGGGATGAGTCTGTCCGCCCCGAGCTTGCCGAGCTCTGGAAGGTGGACGAAGCCCATCTGGGCAAAGCCTTCCGCGAAGCCTTCGGCGGGTAAGCATCAAGGCGGAACATCAATGACAATCTGCGAACAGCGGAATGTATTACGAAATATTGCATATTGAATCCCTGTGTTCGATCCATTCGCGGGGCAGCTTCCCGTAGTCCATTCAAAAGAATGACTATTGCGGCGATGCAGGCATGGATTGCTCCAGCCGAGCCAATTGGCTGCCCCACTCCTTCGCTTCTCCTGTCAGCCGGAAGTCACGGTCATTGCGCATATGTGCTCCCCGATGATCCGCTGCCCGGCGCGCATAGTCACTGTAAAGCGCAAGCCCGGCTTGAACGATGCGGCGGGCTTCTTTGATGTTGCCGGCCGACAGCTTGCTGCGCGCCATCTTGAACAGCCGCTCCAAGCTCTTCGTCTGCTCGCCCGCGTTATACTTGTCGCGGGTGAAGCCCTCCTGCGTCCAATAAGCCGCGGCCCGTGCATCCCCGCGTTTGACCGCGTTATCCGCCAGCGCAAAAATCAGTCCGGGATGTCCCGGCGTATAGGACAGGCTACGCTGCAGCACGTCCTCGCCCTCCAGGGGAGACAGCTTGCGCGCCAAATCCAGAGCTGTTCCCGCATCTGCAGGGTTCCAGTGCAGCGAAGCTCGCAGGAGGGCAACTGCCCGCACCGGGGACGGTTCTTTTAACGCGGCCTGGTGCAGACTGCAGCCAGCCGCGCCCCGAAAGGCAAGAACGATGCCTGCCCCAAGGAGGCAGACGTAAAGCAGATGCAGCGGAAGCAGCCGACGAAGCGCGAGGCCGCCTCCCATACGGGTGAACATAGGCATCGCGGCAGAGGACTCTGTTTCATTCTCAAGGTCGGCCATCTCCGCCGGCCTTGGGGATGGCGGACAGACATGCGAGCTGCCCCATGCCAGGAGCAGAAGCAGGAGCAGCCACGAGAGGCCGAAGCTCCAATCGATATCGGCCGCGCTGTGCAGCACGAATACGCCGAATACCGGCAGCAGGGCGGGACGATTACGATACAGCAGCCGCCCACCGGCGATGAGCAGGAGCAGCAGCAGAAGCAGCCCGACAATGCCGGTGTTCAGCAGCATATCCAAATAGCCGCTGTGTACCTGGCTGCCGACATAAGGATTCGACTGCACGGCGCGGTAAGAAAGCCGCCATGTATCCCCGCCCTGCCCGAACCAGGGCGCCTGCCAGTACAGCCGCCACGCGTCGCGGTAGATCGCGCCGCGGGCGGAGACGGTGCTGAAGTTTCTGACGATGCGCTCCTGCGCCGCCAGAAACACCGCGGCCGCAGCAACGGTTGCAAGTGCGCCGCCTGCCGCCCAGGCCAGGCGGCGGCGTTCAGCCGCCTCGCTGCTCGCGAGGCGGTAAAGCCCCAGGCCGGCCAGCATGCTGCCGGCCCAGAGCCCGGCCAGCGTGAGCAGGCCGGGCCAAGGCGCTGCCGCCAGCGCGGCGGATGCCAGCTGGCGGTACAGCAGCGCCGCGCCGGCCAGGGGCGCGGCGGCAAGCAGCAGCGGCGCGGGGCTGAGCCGCCGCTGCAGGGCCAGGCCGGCGGCTGCGGCCACGCCGGCCGCGAGCCAGGCGCCGCGCGACTCGCTAAGGAGGAGCGCGGCGCCGTACGGCAGCAGCGGGAGCGCGACCCGCAGCAGGCGGGCCGTCGCCGGGGCGGGCTGCCGCTGCTGCAGTGCTTGCAGCACAAAGAGCCGCTCCAGCAGGAAAGCGGCCATGAGCACGCCGAATATGTTGGGGTACTGCAGCAGCCCGGCCAGCCTTGCGCCCGTAGCGCTAATGCCCGGATTGGCCGTGTACGAAATACCATACGGCAGTGTCAGCACGCCATAAACGGCAAGCAGTGCGGATGCGCACAGCAGGGATCCTGCCAGATGCCAGGCAGCGCCCAGAATCCGGCCCCCTCCCGGCCGCCGGGCCAGCTGAAAGGCAGAGACGGCAAAAAGACCGTAAAACCCCCACCGCAGCAGCTGGTTTACGCTCCCTTGCACAGACAAGGGGGTCCCCAGCAGCCAGTGAGCCGCATATACGGCCATCAGCATCAACGGAATGGCAAGCAGAAGAATTTCAGGCAGACTCCTCTTCATTTCCTGCCCTTGCAGCATGCTGCCGCTTGCCAACATGCGCTTCGTCAACGTGAAAACAAACGTCAGGAAGCAGAACAGACCGTACCCGATCCAGACCGGATACATATCTGCCGTAAAATAAAAGCCGGATTTCAGACAAGAAACCAGTAGCACTGCGATCAGTGCGGCCCCTCCCAACATCTGAACCCAACGTTTCACGTTCTGCCTCCTATCGTTTTAGATTCATTCCGGGTCTGCGGCCTCAGGCAGCAAATCCGCGCAGGCTCTTTCCAAATACGGCTTGGCCTGCAGGAAATCGCGAAATGCGGTATACTCGCGCCACAATTGCTCTTTGCGGCCGCTTTGCCCCTTGACTGCGCGAATCAGAATATTCTTCGGCGTATGCTCGAGATCGATAAACTCAAGCAGCTGCGTCTTGTAGCCGAGAATGTCCAGCAGCTTGGCGCGGATGCCGTCCGTCGCCAGCGCGGAAAAACGTTCCTTCAAAATCCCGTGGGATAACAGCGGCTCCATGACCGGACTATCCACTTGCCCGAACAGCTCATGCTGGCAGCAGGGAACGGAGAGAATGACCGAGGCATTCCAGCGGACAGCCTTCTCCAGTGCGGCATCCGTTGCCGTGTCGCAGGCATGGAGCGTAACCACCATATCGACCTGCTCCAGCTCGTTATAATCCGCGATGTCTCCAACAAGAAAATGGAGATTGCTATAATTCAAACGCTCGGCCAGCTGATTGCAATGCTCGATTACATCCGCTTTGAGATCCAGTCCCACCACATTCAGCGTCCGGCGTTCCTGAATGGTCAGGTAATGGTAGAGGGCAAACGTCAGATAGGACTTTCCGCAGCCGAAATCCACAATCGTAAGCGGACGGCCCTCCGGCAGCGAAGGAAGCACGTCCTCCACCATCTCGAGAAAACGGTTGATCTGTCTGAACTTGTCGTATTTGCGGGCAAGCACCTTTCCCTGTTCATTCATGATACCGAGTTCGACAAGGAATGAAACCGGATGTCCTTCCTCCAGGACGTACTGCTTTTTACGGTTATGCGCCAAGTCGGCCCCCGATTTGGATGCAGACTTCGTGAGAATCGACACTTTATATTTTTTACTGATCAATATTTGATAGTCGGCATCTGGCGTACAGATCATCCCTTGGCGGAACGTCTGCTCGAACAGCTTCATGATCGCCTCTTCCGCTTCCTCCGCCGGGATGTTCTGATGAACGACTTTATTCGGATATACATAGGCAAATTGATAATGGATTTTTTTCTTCAGTTCCACCGGCTTGATCTGAACCTTGGTATAGTCCACGCCCTCCCGCTTGCGCAGCTGACTGAGGGTCGCCGTAATCAATGTGGTTTCTTCCGTGATGTCATGAATGAGTTTGCGTAACGATTCCAAGAGAGTACATCTCACTTTCCGATATTTTCAAAAACGAAGCTAGTTTTTCACTTTCCGCTGCAGCTCTTCCGCACCCTCTTGCACCTCGGCACGGGGAAGGCCGCCTGCTTCGAGCTCCTCGTCGCTTCGCGCCATCATTCTTTGATAGAAGGACAAGCCTTCTTCTTCCGTGATTTCATGCTGATCCAGAAGCCGGTAAAGTGCATTTTCCGATTCGGCATATCGCCCCTGCTCCTCTTCATAGCCAAGCAGCAGCTTGTCCGTTTTGGCCGGAAGCCTGTAGCTTCTCGTCTGCCCCTTCAGCTCAGCAATGCGCTCCGGCAGCTTCAGCATCGAATGGTCGGCACCATGAAGATCGGCAAAAAGGTACAGATGCAAGGATTTCATCAGGCGTGTCAGCCCTTCGTCCGTCTGCCCCATATCCAGGTAAATGCCGCCTTCCTCCTCCAGCAGCCTTGCAATGCTTTGCAGTTTATCGGCCTCAATTACGCTGCCAAGACGGCACATATCAATGATATCCTCCGTGGACAGGGAGTTTAAAAGCTTCGAGTTCAGCCGGAAATTTTTGCTCAGCAGATCATCGATTTCCCATAGCGCCTCGGCATATTTTTTCTGCTGCTTCAAACCGAAAACCTTGCCTACCATCTCAACCATGTCTTCCACCATCTGCAGCAAATAGTCTTTCCTGAACATGATGCTTCTCAGTCCTCTCCCTTGCGTGATGTGGCGAATTGATACGAGCGAAGCGCCGTTCTAACTGATTGTAAGCCATTCGGAAGGCCATTGCCAGCGGAAGACCGGAAAAGAGCCGCAAAGCGTCCATTTGCCGAATTTTCACGGGATGTAAGAAAAA
>NZ_BIMK01000028.1 GCF_004001045.1 Paenibacillus chibensis | reverse complement strand
GAAAAACGTCACTCGCCGTAATTTCTCAGAAGACAGACCGCCATCAGCGGATGTTTATTCTTGCAATATTATGAAGCCATGGCTCTGTAGTTTATACTTGCTGATATAATCAAAAAAACCGGAAATCCCGTAAAGGGACTTCCGGCTGCTGATGAATATCATGAAGTTGTCATCGGTTGAAGTATCCAATCAGCTTACTGGTGTCCGCTTTTGGATTGGGATGGTTTCAGGAAGCTCTTTATCACTTTCGCCAACTCTTCCGGAGCTTCCATCATGCTCATATGGCCGGCTCCCGGAATGGTCGCCTGCGTAATATTCGGATGATCGGCAGTAAAGACCTTCTCGGCAGGAATGACCTGATCCTTCTCTCCCGCGACCAGCAGCACCGGGAGTGTGGAAGCAGAGATGACATCCCGGCGGTCCGGGCGCTCGCGCATCGCCAGGGCCACGCCTGCAGCGCCTTGCGGCGGTGTCATATAACCGATTTCCTTCGCCTTCGCAATCAGCTGCTCCCGTGTTTCGGATTCATCCGGTGCGAAGAGCCCCGGCACCAAGCCGTCGATAAAAGTCGTTATACCTTCCGACTGGATGGTGCTTACCGCCTTCAGCCGCTTTTCTTTGCCGGCTTCGTCATCCGGATAGCCCGTGGAGTGAACAAGACCGAATCCGTTCAAGCGGGAAGCGTAGCGCTGGGTAAAGGAAAGCGTAACATAACCGCCCATGGAGTGACCGAGCATCGTCACCTTCGGCAGATCCAGCTCGTCCAGAAGCTTCAGGACATCATCGGCCATCTGCTCGATGGAGTAAGCTCCGAGGGGAGCGTCGGAATGTCCGTGTCCGCGCAGATCTGGCACAATGCAGCGGTAGCTTCCTGACAAGAGCGGTACGACTTTATCCCAGTATTCGGAATTGCCGCAAAAGCCGTGAAGAAGTACGATCGGTTCTCCCTGTCCCTGTTCGGCGTAGCATAGCGTATATCCGTCGCAAAGTACTTTTTCCATGATGATATCCTTCTTTCTTTATATCGAATGTGGGTACAGACTGTTCTCTGATCATGATTTTTATCATACCTTGAAGTTATGTATATTATTAAGCCAAAGGCCAGCCGTTGAAACGGGCATCCTGAACCTGGGAATGAAGTCCGAACGCATCCGCGGCAGATAAGGCAATTTGCCCTGCCATGCCCATGACATGATAGAGCGACGTCATCTGCAATGTGGAATACGGCTTAGGCCCTTTGACGTTCACGACGGCGGCAACGCTGTAATGCCCGACAGCCGGCAGCGCATGCCCGACCGATTGTGCGGGGAACAGCGGCTCATCGGAAACCAGATAGCTTCCGACGGACTGCGGCTGTCCTAAACAGGCATCCACGGCAACAACGATATGGTCCTCCGGTATGCCTGCCAAGCATGCTTCCAGCGAAGATGCATCGCAGGGCGCCGACATCGTGCCAACGACGTTCGGAAAACCGTATGCGCGGAGCCCGCTGCCCGTGAGCGGTCCAAGCGCATCTCCTGTGGATCGGTCCGTACCGATACATAGAAACGTGATTTGATCCAGACTGTAACGACTCCGGATATCCGCAAAAAAGTCGCGGAGTCCATCAGCCTCAATTCGTTTGCAGCTTCCGCTTTTCCCCCGAATCAGATGGGGATCCTGGATAGTCATGGCTAACGGCCCTCCCATGCTGCCTTTTTCGCAGCTTTTCCTTTGATTTTACTGCAAAACGGCCGGCAAGAAAAATCATTTTCCTGTATTATGGGAAAAGTCGTGCTACAATGATTACAGCTCGTTTTAAGAATAGAACCTGGAAAGGATGAACCGTCCCCATGGACTTGTCCCAAAAAAATGCCGAAAATATTGAATATATGATTGAGAGCATCAAAACCAAGCTGAGAATGGCCAGCGGTGCCGCGATGAGCGCCTCCGCATTCTCCGTCGATCAATACGAAGACATCCGCGACGTGTATGAGCTGGTTATGAATAAATCCAATCTGAGCATTTCCGAAGTCGAAGCCCTGGTATCGGAGCTCGGCAAGCTGCGCAGCAAATAAAACCGCCGCTCAGGCACGGTCTCTATACCGAAAGAGCCCCCCGATGTTCCTTCCGTACGCACATGTACGAATGATGGATCATCAGGGGGCTTTTCGTTCATGAAGCCATCCTAGGGAATATCCACGAGCACGAATTCCGCATCGCCTTCGCTGCTGGTCCCCTTGATTTGCAGGTCACAGCTGTTGCGAATACGGGCGGCGTCTCCCGGCTCGAGTTGGAAGGTGCCGTCATTGCAAGTAATTTCGATATTGCCGGAAATAAGGAACAGATACGTTCTTCTTTCCTCTTTCTGATCAAAAATGATCGCCTTGCCTGTTTCCAGAATTGGAATGTACAGCGAAACGTCCGCCTGGATCTGCAGTTGGCCTCCCTCGCCGGGTTCGCTCACCCTGCCGTTGACCACAGGCTGATCCAATTTGTTCAAACGCTCCTCTCTGGAAAGCTGGCGGGATGTCCAGGAAGGCTGGACGCCGGGCTTGGACGGCAGAAACCACATCTGCATAAACCGGACCGTCTCGTCCTCGGAAGGGTTGGTCTCGGAATGGCTGATTCCCGTACCAGCGCTCATGACCTGAACGGTGCCTGCCGGAAGCCTGGTCACGTTGCCCAAGTCATCATTATGCTCAAGTGTTCCGGATAAGACATAACTGATAATTTCCAAATCATGATGAGGATGTTTCTTAAAGCCTTGTTTGGGACTTAACTGGTTATCGTTATGTGCGAGCAGACAGCCAAAATGCGCATTGCTCGGATCATCGTAGTCGGCAAAAGAAAAGCTGAATTCACTGTGGATCCACTCTTTCTCCGAGGTATGACGTTCCGCTGAAGTCACTACTTTAATCATTTACATCCACCTCCATGAACAACTTTTATTGGATAAGCTTGATCTTGAATATGTAATTCTTACCCCTAACATTTAAGGATTAATCAGAGCGTTGAGGCGTTTAGGATAGAAAAATCTCCCCGGACGGATTCGGGGAGATCGTGTTTCTACCATATATGGGCGGAAGCGAAATTTCTGAAGGTGAATTTTACCTTTGGCCTGAATGTAAGCTGAGAGCGTGTTAACTGCCAGCCCCATCCTGCAAATGGAATACCGCTTCGGCATATCCCACATGCTTGCCTTCATCATTGTAAATGTCATGCGTGAAGGCTTCCCTAATCTGTTCGATCAGCCCTTTGTTGCTGTAGTCGATCTGGCTCAGGATAGACTCTACGATCCAGCCCCATTCCTCTTCCGAACCATCCAACACTTTAAAAGCAATGCCGAGGCGCTCCTTTTTCAGCCCAAAGCAGTAGACGCCCTTAAAGCCGCCCTTCGCGATAATGTTCTCATCCCGCAAAATCAGTGAATCGACGCGGCCGCTGCCTCCGACCATTTCCGGATAACGGTTCATGGCCTGCGCGATGGTTGTGACCGCTTCTCTCGTGGCTTCATCTTCAATCAGATCTGGACAAGCCAGCTTGAGGTAAGCCGAAGCCATGGCTGAAAGCGGGAGCGCAAATACCGGAAAGCCGCAGCCGTCGGTACCCAGGCTGATCTGCTTCGGCTCGATGCCGCACATCATGGCCACCGTTTCAATGATTTCCTTCTGCACCGGATGACCCGGATCCGCATAACCTTCAAGTGGATAGCCCTTCATTTTGCAGTACGCCAGTACACCCAGATGCTTACCCGAGCAGTTGTGGAACAAACGGCGCTTGCTTCCGTCATGCCGCAGCACATCCTCTTTGCTGTCTTCGCTCAGCGGATAGCTCGGTGCGCATACGAGTTCCTTTTCCGTTAGCCCTGTCTTTCTCATAATGCTCTCCAGCACTTCCACATGCACCGGCTGGGCCAGATGGGAAGCCGTCATGATAGCGATCTCCTGCTCGCTGAAACCATAGTGAGAAATAATGCCGCCCCGAATACCGGGAATCGCCTGCAGCGGCTTCGCTGCCGAACGGGTGAACGTCACAAAATCCGGCTCTCCCGCCGATGCCCCGATCTTTCCTTGATCATTCACGATGCATATATGTCCATGATGCGCGCATTCCATAATGCCCGCCCGATATTCCTTGACCAGTACCGATTCCATTGCCCATCTCTCCTTTAGGTGATTCGCTTATCCATCATACAACTTATTCAAATGAGTATAAAGGCAGCATTTTGGAAAAATCCGTGAACTCGATCAAACGCAAGTATAACCATTCACTTTTGTAAAGTCCGATATTTATTCAATTTAGCTTAAATATCGCCTGATATATCTATCATTCTTCCTCATACAATCATTTACTCCTATTATGTCCTACCTTGTTTCAGGTCTACCTCTCCCGTTTAAATACGAAGTAAGCAAGACGAGAAAACAACTTCATCTTCATCCTAATAGAAAGGGAGGCGATCGTCATGTGGGCAATTATCATCACCATCGTGATGGCCATCATCATCGGGATTATCGGTGACGCACTGGTCGGACATGAGATGCCAGGAGGGATTCTCGGCGCTATGGTCGCTGGTTTTGTAGGCGCTTGGGTAGGAGCTTGGCTGTTCGGAGACTGGGGCCCTCATCTTGGAAACTTCGCTGTCATCCCAGCGATTCTCGGGACTGCGATATTCGTATTTCTACTCGGTCTCATCAGCAAATTGTTTACCCGTTCAACCTAACTATAAATATGAACTAAGAATAAGGAGTGATTTGAGATGAATAAAGCAGAAACGGAATACCCAGTACAAAGCGGCAGCACATTCTTTAAAGGTGCCCTCATCGGCGGCCTCATCGGCGCAGCGGCAGCATTGCTGTTTGCTCCGAAGCCTGGACGCGAGCTGCGCGGCGATTTGTCCGAAAAAATCAGTACGATGACGGACAAATCCAAAGAAGTTGCTTCCGTTGTCGGTGAAAAAGCGACGGACCTGGCTAAAACGGTCAGCTCCAAAACGACAGACCTGGCCAAGTCGGTAAGCGAAGGCAAAAACAGCATTATGGAAAGCGTCAAGCAGGCTTCCGCCGACGTGTCGGATGATGTGAAGGATGCATCCAAGGATATTAAAGATGCTTCGGAAGATGCTTCCCGCGACGTCCGCAAAGAAATGAATAAGACATCGTATTAAGGAGCAGCGGCTAAAGCGCCAAGCTTTAGAGAAGTCTGTACAGATGTACTATTCATCAGAACAGCCAGCTGACCAAGCTGGCTGTTTTTGCGCAAAACTACAACCGTCGGCTGCCTTGCATGCCGAAGAAAGCAGGGATGAACCGTGAGCAAAACAAACCCGTATAACGTGGATGAACATCCGTTTGAATTACGACATGAAGTCAAACGATTAAACAAACGCTTGGACCAGATTGCGGATTCCCTGGAAAAGTCCCAGGTCAAGGATATTATCGAGAATTATTCCAACCCGAAAAAAAGAATCATTTCTAACTTCACTTCAGGCTTGGCGCGCGGTCTTGGCTTGTCTCTGGGGACATTCGTGGTCCTGGGCCTCCTCGGTTATGTGCTAAGCCTGTTCGTCAGCATGCCGGTCATTGGCGATTACATAGCCAGGCTCCAGGAATACATCGATGCATACAAGCAATAGGCTGCCGGTTCGCCTCCCTCCAAAACAGCCGGCTGCCTGTCCTAAAGAAAGCCTGAAGATTCTGAAATTCAGCGTCTTCAGGCTTTCTTTATGCCGTCCGCTAGGGACGTTAAATCTTAGAATCCTTGGCTTTTACCTTAAGCAAATCCCCTGTCCAGCCCTTGCGATGCATCCACCAGTACATGCCCCCGGTAAACAGGAACGTCGCGAGCATCACGCCGATAAAGCCCCATGGCGTTTTGATCGCAGGCAGATTATCAAAGTTCATGCCCCAGATCGCGCCCACCACGGTTGCAGGCGTGAAAATCGCCGTCAAAATGGTCAGCGTCTTCATGATTTCATTGCCCCTGAAGGCAGAAACCGCATCATCGATCGCGATAAGGGTATCGATCTCATCTTTATAGTGCCGGAACAAACGCTCCATCCGCTCCATCCGGTGCACCAGCTGCATGAATGGACGGCTTTTCTCCAGCTTGTCCAGATATCCTTCTTTGGCAGCAGCCAAAAATTCATCGAACGGCGTAAACAGGTTGCTCCAATACAGAAGTACAAAGCGCGAGCTGAGGATTTTATCCATCAGATGGCGCTGGTTGTCCATTTCCATCGCACGCTCGATTTCCCGCAGATTGGCTTCAAAGAGATCCAGGCCCAGATGAAAGTAATGCAGCAGCGTCCGGACAAGCACAAACATGCCCTCCGCAGCATGCTGGCATTGATGAAGCATCGCCGTCCGCTCTTTGGTGGCCATGATTTCCCTCGTATTCTGATCCAAATTGATCGTGACCAGGATGTCGTTCTGCACGAAAAAATGAAACCGGTCGATATGGCCGCTATCGGTCACCTCGTCCTTGATTGAATACGGCAGCGTTCCGAAAATGACGGCATCCACCCCGTTCGGGAAGCGAACCGACATATAATTTTCGCCTACGTTCGGAATCACTTTAATCCATTCTTCCATGATCGGAAATTGCTCCTGCAGCTTCTGCAGCATCTCACAGGAGAAGTCCTCCACGCAGATATCGTACCACTGCCAATGCCCGGCAAATGATAAAATATTATTCGTGTACGCTTTAGTCGACGAGTCCTTTACCATCCGTTTTTCGCTCCTTTCCCAAATCAAAGCACCCGCTCTGTTACCATTCGTATTTAGGCTCCACCATAAAAGGACACGCAGCATATTCTCGGGAGAGAACATGGCGTGTCCTTACGAACTTCCGGTCCAAAGCGCATCATAAACGGGAAGCTTGTCCTTCATATCGATGAATTAGACATGATTTCTTTTAGTTTTTCGGTTGCTCTCTTTTGGATCCTCGACACGCTCATCTGCGAAACGCCCAGCTTTTGGGCGATGGAACGCTGCGACTCTCCATCCTGGAAAGCCAGCAGAAGCACTTTTTGCTCTTGCTCCTTCAGTTGGCTGAGAGCCTGCTGCAAATCCATTCTTTTTTCGACGGAATCGTAGTCGTTAACATCCGAGCTGATCAGTTCGCCAAGCGTTGCTCCCGTCTCTTCCTGCGAGAGCGGAGAATCCAACGAAACATAATGATAGCATTCGCGTCCAGCGAGCACTTCTACCGTTTCTTCCACGGACAGATCAAGGAACTCGGCAATTTCATTCACATTCGGAGAACGTTCAAGCTTGACGGTCAGCTCATCGATCGCATGCTGAACAAGCGCTCCTTTTTCCTTAATCCGCCGCGGCACCTGGATGTACCAGGATTTATCACGAAGGAAGTTTTTCATGTGGCCGATCATGCTTTTCATGGCATAGGGCTCAAAAGGAATCCCCAGGCTGATATCGTACTGCTGAAGCAGACGGATCAGCGCCATCTGGCCAACCTGATACAGGTCCTCGTATAAATCCGGCCGGTTGCGGGCAATTTTGCCGGCAGCCATTTTCACCATGGGCTCATATTCTTTGATTAGAACGGTAGCGATGTCATTGTCTTTGGTTTGCTGGTATTCCCAGATCAAGCCGACAGCCTCGCTCATGGACTCTGGGGGAGTCACGTTATCGTTCATACTTTCTCCTCACTTCTCATGAGGCGTTTTGTCATGACGACCTTCGTTCCGCGCCCGGTTTCATTTTCGATGCTCACATCATCCATCAGCGCTTCCATCAAATAGAAACCAAGTCCCCCAATTTCCACATCATGAAGCTCTTTATCATGCAGCGTCACGCTGTTGCGTCCCGGAGTCATGCGCTCAAAGCTTTCCCCTTCATCCCGTACGGTGATGGACAATACATCACGGTTTACTTCAAAAGCGACCTCAACCATGCCGTCTTGTTGGTTGTACGCGTACAGTACCGAGTTATTGCATGCCTCCGATACCGCGACTTTCATATCTTCAATATCCTCGTAGGAAAAGCCCATCTTAGAAGCAATTCCGTATAAATTTAATCTGACAATATCTACATAATCAGCTTGGGCTGGTAGTGTGATGATGACTCTTTGAACTTCAGCATTCATACTTTCTTCGATCCTTTCCTATTGGGAATTCTCATTAGGGCTGAAAAACTTCGCGATACCCGTCATGTCGAACAGCTTCTGGATTTGAGAAGGAACCTCATCCACAACAAAGCGCGCATTCATGCCGTGTCTCGCTTTTAGAATGGATAGCAGGATACCGATACCGGTGCTATCGATATATTTCAAATCCCTCATGTTAATGATCAAATCAAGATCCGAATCCCCTACAAGCGGCTCCATGACAAGTCTGAAATCGGGAGCAACCGATAGATCGAGTTCTCCACTGAGGTACACGGTGCAAGATCCTTCATTTCTCTGCGTCGTTGCATTGAACTTTTCGTTTTTATTTGTATTCATAGACATTCTCTCCCGATAAATAAATTGAACTAAAGATGTTGGTCTCCTGCTGTCGCCATATGGAGCTCAGGAGCCCGGCTTCAGTTCATTTCATATAATTGTATTCTTTATCAAATAACCCTGAATACGTAATGTTGAATCACAATAAGCACAATATTCACGAGGTAATGTTTTCCTGCTCCTGATGGATTCGATTATCCGATGTATAAGATTCACGCGATAACGGAATGGGGTAGCGGCTCAGCAGCTGTTTGACGCAGCTCATCTTGACGGGCTTGCTGATGTATTCATCCATGCCCGCTTCCCTGCAGCGGGTCTGTATCCCTTCCATCACGTTCGCCGTCATAGCGATGATCACCGGCTTGCGGCTTTCGGGCTTCTCATTTTGGCGAATCTGTTCCGTTGCCTTGAGCCCGTCCATCACCGGCATCTGCAGATCCATGAATATAAAATGGTAGCCCGGTCCCGTCTGTGCCTTTTCCACAGCCTGCTTACCGTCTTCTGCAATATCGGCTTTCAGTCCCAGCTTGCCAAGCATGCTGACCATCAGCTTCTGGTTGACCGGATGATCATCCACGACCAGAATGCTGGGGGACGCATCCTTGTCCCGATCCACTTGAAGACTCAGCTCTTCGCAGCGCCTGCTCAAGGCTTCGTCCGGTTCCGGCTCCTTGACGACGATGTTGAAGATAAAGACCGCGCCGTTCTCGGCCGAGGATTCCACGTGGATGTCCCCGCCCATCATTTCAACAAGCGATTTGCAGATAGCGAGCCCGAGCCCGGTACCGCCATATTTTCGTGTCATCGAGGAATCCAGCTGGGAGAAAGGTTTGAAGAGACGATCGATTTTATCCGCGGAAATGCCGATGCCGGTATCCTTGACGGTAAACTCGATATCGATGGCATCTGCGGACTGCTCTTTCGGGGAAACCATCAAGTATACACCGCCCTGTTGGGTAAACTTCACCGCATTGGCGATCAGATTGATCAGGACCTGGCGCAGTCTCGCCATATCACCGAAGACCACATGAGGAATATGCTCGTCAATGAAGTACACCAGCTCCAGGTTCTTTTTGCCGGCTTCCACAGAGAATAGGCTGAAGACTTCCTGGATACAGTTTTGAAGATCGAAAGGATGCTCTTCGAGCTCCATTTTTCCGGATTCCATTTTCGTGAAGTCCAAAATATCATTGATGACCGTGACGAGCGCATCGGCGCTTCGGCGGATAATCTCTGAGTATTCCTTCTGCTCTTCCTTCAAATCGGTCTCCATCAGCAGATCCACCATACCGATGACGCCGTTCATGGGCGTGCGGATTTCATGGCTCATCATCGCCAGAAACTCGGTTTTCGCTTTGGCCGCGATCTCCGCTGCTTCCTTGGCTTTGACCAGTTCATGATTGATCTTCTCCAGCTCCTGCGTTTTTTGCTGCAGCAGCATGGACTGGGTTTTATGCTTTTTATTCGTCAGGTACATTTCAACGAAGCCTTCGATTTTCGATTTCAGAATTTGCGGAATAAAGGGCTTGACCATATAATCGATCGCGCCCGCGGAATAGCCTGCGAACAGATGCTCCGCTTCCTTGCTGTTTGCCGAAATAAAAATAATCGGAATGTCCTTCGTCTTGTCCCTCGCCTTAATAAGCTTTGCCGTTTCGATCCCGTCCATTCCCGGCATTTGGACATCCAGAACGATTACGGCAAACTCGTCTTTCAAAAGGCAGCGCAGCGCTTCTTCGCCTGACGTCGCCTTCACAAGATTGTACTGCTCACTCTCCAGCACGGCTTCCAGGGCAAGTAAATTCTCCGGACGGTCATCTACCAACAATATATGAATCGGTTCTTGAACCCCCATGGAATCCTCCCATTACCTATTTAATCTTCCGGTATATCTTCTCTACCCGGTCCAGCGGTTCATAGCAATCACTGTACTCCGTAAATTGAATGGACTCTTTCGATCCGAGAACCAGAATACCGAAACGGCTTAAACTTTCATGAAACAGGCCATGAACCTGATCTCGAAGCGTATCGTTAAAATATATCATTACGTTTCGGCAAAAAATGACGTTAAATTCATTAAATGAACGATCTGTTGCCAAGTTATGCTCGGCAAAGATCATGTTTTTCTGTAGAAACGGCTTGAAGATCACTGAATTGTACTTCGCCGTATAATATTCCGAAAAGGAGCGGGTTCCGCCCGCTTCAATATAATTTTTCGTGTAAAGCTTCATTTTCTCGATGCCGAATATGCCTTGCTTGGCAATGTCGAGCGAACGGTCATTCATGTCTGTCGCATAGATCCTGGACTTTTCATAGAGCCCTTCCTCATGCAGAAGAATCGCCATGGAATATACTTCTTCGCCCGTCGAGCACCCCGCATGCCAGATCCGGATATACGGATAGGTGCGGAGCAGGGGTACGATCTTCTTGCGGAAGGTAAGAAACAATCCGGGATCCCTAAACATTTCCGTCACAGGAATCGATAGATTATGAACCATGCGTTCAAACACCGGTCTCTGGTGAAGCACCTTTTCCTGAAGCGCAGAAATATTTTTCAAATTTTCGGAATGGATAAAATGCCATATTCGCCGCCGCAGCGAAGGTAGCGCATAGTTTCGAAAATCATAGCCGTAAAGCCGATGTACACCTTCCAGCAGCAGCTCAAGTTCGATATCCTCGCGCTCGCGATCCCCGTTTTCCGGCAAGCTGTCATCATAGTCGTCAGATATGCAAAAATCCATTCATTTTCCTCCTGAGTTCTTTCTTACGGAATACAGCATTCAATATCATTCATGACTTCTTCTTGAGACGATGTTGTTATTATAATCTATTACCCAACAAACAAGTCTACGAATACAGCCAAACGCGCATAAGCGACAAAAGCTGCTCGGTTTGGATCGGTTTTTTCACATAGTCCGACGCTCCGGCTTCGATGCACTTCGACCGGTCTTCTTTCATGGCTTTGGCCGTCAAGGCAATGATCGGCAGCTTATGGAACTCCGGCTGCTGGCGTATCAGCCGCATCGCCTCATAGCCGTCCATTTCCGGCATCATCATATCCATCAGCACCAGATCGAAATGTTTGCCGCTGTTCAATATTTCAATCGCCTCGCGGCCGTTTTCCGCAAAGGTCACGTCCATGTCGTAGCCTTCCAGCACGCTCGAAAGCGCGAAGACATTGCGGATATCGTCATCCACAAGCAGAATTTTTTTGCCTTCGAACAAAACTTCCTTGTTGTGCAGCTTCTGCAGGATTTTACGCTTGTCTTCCGGCAGGTTGGCCACAACCCGATGCAGGAACAATGTCGTCTCATCCAGCAGGCGCTCAGGCGACTTGACGTCTTTGATAATGATGGACTCCGCATACTTGCGCAGCCTCATCTCTTCTTTGCTGTCCAGATCCTTGCCTGTATAGATGATAATCGGCAGATCCTCCAGCTCCTCGTCATGCTGGATCTGATCCAGCAGCTCGAAGCCGGTCATGTCGCTCAGCATCAAATCCAGCACCATGCTGTCATACCGCTGATTACGCAGCTCATTCAGCGCCTCGGTTCCGGTGGAAACGGCGGTGATCGCCACGTCGTCATGATCAATCAGTTCAATGATGGACCGGCGCTGGATTTCATCGTCCTCCACGATCAGAAGATGCTTCACGGAATTATCCGTGTACGCCTCGATATGCGAGAACGCTTTTTCGAGTGACGTCTTGGATGAAGGCTTCTTCAGATATGCGATTGCGCCCATCTTCAAGCCTTGCTTCACCTCATCAACGACCGAAACGATATGAACCGGGATGTGACGTGTGGCCGATTCGCTCTTCAGTTCGCCCAAAATGGACCAGCCGTCCATAACCGGCAGCTGTATGTCCAGAATAATGGCATCCGGCAGGTAGGATTGGGCCATCTTCAGGCCGACATCCCCCTGCATGGCAACCAGCCCTTTGAACCCCCGGCTTCTGGCCATATCGAGCAATATGTTGGCGAAGTTCACGTCATCCTCAATAATGAGCAGCACCTTATCCTTTTCACCAATGTGGTTCCGGTCATCTTCGGGCGGCAGCGCAAGCGCCGTTTCGTTCTCGGCATCTGCGGCGGCTTGAGCCGAATTGCCGCCCTTAGGTTTGCTTACCAGCATTTCTGAAGATGCTGCCGCCTCGGCTCTCGCCGTGCCGGAGCTTTCCGCCAGGATTTCAGGCAGATACAGCGTAAAGCAGCTGCCTTCTCCCTCCACCGATTGCACCCCGATGCCGCCGCCCAGCAGTCTGGATAGCTCGCGGCTGATGGAAAGTCCCAGTCCGGTGCCCCCGTATTTCCGGCTTGTTGTGCCGTCGACCTGCTGGAACGCTTCGAAAATAAGATCGGTCTTGTCCTTCGGGATGCCTATGCCGGTGTCCTTGACCGCCACAGCAAGATAGGACATCGAATCATCCAGGTAGGAAGGCAATTTGCTGGCATCAGCCCGTTTGACATTAAATGTAATGGAGCCCTTCGTCGTAAATTTAAAGGCGTTGGACAACAGGTTGCGGATAATCTGCTTCACCCGGTGACCGTCAGTCACGATGGATTTCGGTAAATCCTCGTCATAGTTGACCTTCAAAGTAAGCTGCTTCTTGTTTGCAAGCGGCATAAAGTTCTGATGAACGAAGCTCTTCCAATCCCGGATCGGAACCTCTTCACGGTTGATTTCCATTTTCCCTGCGTCTACCTTGGAAAGATCCAGAATTTCATCGATCATTTTCAGCAAATCCGCACCCGACATATAAATCGTATGGGCATATTCGGTCTGCTTGTCATTCAGATTGCCATCCTTATTCTCCGCAAGCAGCTGCGACAGAATCAGAAGGCTGTTAAGCGGTGTACGGAGTTCATGAGACATATTGGCCAGAAATTCCGATTTGTATTTGCTGGTCACCGCAAGCTGCATCGCCTGCTGTTCCAGCTTGGCCTTGGCGTCTTCCACCTCGATGTTCTTTTCTTCAAGCTGCTGCATTTGCTCTTCGAGCGCACGCGTCTTGGCAATCAGTTCGGTATTAAAATGCTCCAATTCCTCCTGCTGGCGCTGCAGCAGATCCTCGGAATTTTTCAGCGCTTCCGTCTGCTCTTCCAGATTTTCGTTCGAGCGTCTCAGTTCCTCCTGCTGCGTCTGCAGCTCTTCCGACTGGCATTGCAGCTCCTCGGTGAGCGCCTGAGATTCGCGCAGAAGCTCTTCAACCCTTAATCTGCGGTTAATGTTATTGATGACAATCCCGAGATTAGCCGCCAGCTGGGCAAACAACTGCTGCTGCAGCTCGGTAAACGGCTCAAATGCGGCCATTTCGATCACGCCCAGCAGTTCATCCTCGAACAAAACGGGATGAATGATCAGATGAGCCGGCTTGGACTGACCGAAAGCGGAAGACACGGACAAGTAATCGTCCGGCACCTCCGTGATAATAGGCTTGCGGTCCATCGCGCTTTGTCCGATCAAGCCTTCGCCGACCTCCATTTTCTCCCTAGTCGTCCGTTCTCCTTCACCGGCATAGGTGCCGTTCAGGATCAGCTTATTCGGATCCTTATCCTCGTCATGAATATAGATTGCCCCATACGAAGCTCCCAATACAGGTGTAAATTCGCTGATAAAGGCTTGGGAAACCTGTTGTCTCGAATTCAATCCGCGCAGCAGCTCGGTAATCCGGCTTACATTGGTGTTCAGCCAGTTCTGGTCCTTCTGTGCCTGCAAGTAGCTGAGCTCCAGCTGCTGCCTCTCTTCCAGATCTTCGGCCATATCCTTAAATACATTTGCGATTTGCCCGATTTCGTCCTTGGACGTCACCTTGATCCGGCGGATCGTCTTGATTCTCCCTTTACCAAAGCTGCTGATCATCATCGACACCACATTGAGGCCCTTGGTGATGCTTGGAATGACCCACATAATGACCGCAAGGCCCAGCAGCAGCCCGACGATCATGATCGCCGTGGTGATTTGGATGGAGCGGTTATAGTTGGCTTTGACGTCCTTGATTTCCTTGTCGATCTGCAGATCCTGGAATGTGGCCAGCTCGTTCATGCTGTTCAGCGCATCCATTTGCAGGGACAAGCCGCTCGTATTCCGGTAGGCGTTAGCCTCCGTCCACAACCCTTGCGAGGCAAAAGCCAATTGCTTTTCCTCGTATTTCTTGTAGCCCTCCCATGCGCTTTGAACCTGGGTCAGCATATGCTGCTCTTCCGGCGAATCGGTGCTGGCAATCAGCTTGTTTAAATTCTGCTCCCCATTCGCGATCATGTCCTTGAGCTGTTCCTTCGAATCATTCAACGATTGCTCTTGATTGAGCATAATATTCACCAGGACCCGGGAGATGTTGTTCACCTCTCCGCGCACGCCGCTTGAATATCTAACCTTCAAGTAGCGTTCCTGATAAATCTGGTCCAGCTGCTTGTTCATATAATTCAACCGGTCATATCCGACCATCGTCAGCGCGATCAAAATAATCATCAGCGCTCCGAAGCCGATGACCAGCTTGGATTTCAGTTTCATTCAGAAGCTTCCCCCTCTTTTAACGAGATCCATACCAGGCATTTGTCGTCTTCGCGTTCCTGGTTGCCGTTATCCTCAAAAAAAGCCTTGAACATCTTCTCTTCATCCCATTGATGGGAATCTTTCAAATGGCTGACCAAAAAATTCACCTGATCCTCATGCTCTCCCTGAACCAGTTCCAGCAGCCCGTCCGTGTAAAGCGCAATATGGCCCTCACCTTCGTAATAGAGTGTTTGGGGCTCGATCTCCATCTTGTCAAAAAGCCCTACCGGACAGCAGGCCTTGTCCAACATGAAGACTTCATCGTTGTTCTGAAAAAAAAGCGCCGGCGGATGTCCCGCGTTCACATAGTCGATTCGCTTCACGACGGTATCCACGACCAAATAAATCGCCGTAAAATAATACTGGACGAGCTGACTGTCAATGTAGAGCTGATTAAACCTGCGGTTCAGCTCCTGAATGACTTTCTCCGGCTCCACATAGGTCGTCACGGTATCCTTCAGCACCGATGCAATGAACATCGTAAACAGCGATGAGGAAATACCGTGTCCCATCATATCGAGCAAAATTACGCCGTATCTTCCGCCCCCGAGCGGATACCAGGCGTACAAGTCACCGGCGAGCTCCGCGGAAGGCTGATAAATGGCGTGAACCTCGAATGACTCATCCTCAATCGCCGGACTGAGCACGGCATTCTGAACGAGCGCGGCCAGCTTCAGCTCCTCCTGGATGCGCTGGTCCCGCTCCTTATGCCAATCATTTTCCTTTTTAAGCCGCAGCGCCAGGCGGATTCTGGCCATGAGTTCCACTTTATTAATCGGTTTCGTGACATAGTCGACCGCGCCGGCATCCAGCGCCTCAGCCAATTTTTTGGAGTCTCCTACCGCCGTTACCATAATGATAGGAATATCCTTCAGATGCTCATAGTGCTGAATCAAACGGCATGCCTCGATCCCGTCCATTTCCGGCATCATCATGTCCAGCAAAATCAAATCTATATTCACGTGTCTGGCTTGCTTGGGTTCACTCGCATAGCCTTCGACACCAAGAACTTCAAACATGCCTCTGGCAGACGAGGCCGTATCGATATCGCGATAGTTTTCTTTTTTCAAAATTTCCCGAATAATAATAACGTTTGTCGGGTTATCGTCTACGATTAATATTCTCATAACACTCTCCTTACGATTCTATGAATTTGAGTTTTATGAAATCTCTCTCTTTATACTATATAACAGATAGCAGAGCGATTTCAGCCTCAAACTCCAATTAGTCATTGGAATGGGGTACATGAAATTCCACCTGTTCCAAAAACATAGATAAGGAATGGGACAACGCGTTCCCATTCCTTATCTATATTTTTGCATCATATCGAGCTTGTAAAACGCAAGCCCAGCTTATGCTTTTTTCGCAATGACAAGCACCTTGCCGAGGTCGAGCTCTTTCTCGTAGAACTGCGCTTCCGCTTCGGTAAACCCGAGGGAAGTGATCTTCGCGCGGAGCTCATCACCCCGTGAACGGAACAAATTCGCCAGAGCGTCAAACATGCCTTCTTCTTTAATGCCGATTTCATCTGCGTTCGCCGTCTCGGCAATCCGTTCCGAACGGTCACCGTCATGCGCCAGGACAAATATATCATCATAAACATATCCGCTGCTGCGGAGCTGGTTCACTTCCTTGACGGCTTGAACGCCGTTCTCCACGACTTTCGCATACGCTTTTGCATTGGTTGATGAATTCATGGTTTTCACTCTCCTCAAAAATTTGTAATCTCGCTCCATTAATCTTTAACCCAGGGAGCCAGCTTTGAAACACGGATCGGGAAACTTCCATGATTTCCTTATTCCGTGGTGCTGTCGAAAAAATCCACGCCTTGAAGGGCTCCGCTATCCGGATGCTGATATACCTTAATTGCATGGTATCCCCGGATATAGACGTTACCGTCCTCCGCCACGAACTGAGGCTTGCCGAATGCTCGCTCAATCTCTGCCTTGCTTAACGGAACCCAGGTACCGTTGACCTGCATCTTCCCGGAAGAGGCATCCACATGAACGTAATCGACAATCCCGCCGCATAGTCCTGTGCTGACATCTTGATAGTGATATTCGGTGCAGCCGCTCAAGCGATCCTGCGTGACGCGAAGCGGCTTCCCCTTCTTGGCAAGCAGATCCTTCTTCGTATCATTCAGGGAAATGCCGTTCATTGTATCAAATTGCTTCCATGAAGCCTGAGGCCGTGAAGCTTTTTCCTGTGCAAAATGAACGACTGCCTGCTGGACCGCAGGCTCCGCTGCGGGAATCTGGGCAGCAGCAGGCTGAGCGGCCGACATGGGGGATAAGGGAGCAATCAAACCTAACAATAACGCAACCATTTTCAACATCGCTTCTCACCCTTTCTGTTGTGTCTCCATCAGCCTGCTGCCCGCGTCATCCTAATGACGGAACTTCTGCCAGATCACGGCCGCAACATCCGCGTATTTCATCCAGCCCGCACCGGCCTTTCCTTTGCCTGCCGTACCGTAAGTGGCAGCATAGGATTGAAGCGTGCGCTCTTCTGCGGTCGAATGGGACGGCAGCGCATCATGCTGATTGACGCCTACGCGGTGACTTGTCTGCTTGAACTTTTGAATCATGGTGCTGGACGCCTGCTTGGCGGCAAGCGTTACTTCGCTGAGCACCTCTCCCAGGTTTTTAACCGAGTTCATCACCGGATCGATTTGTTTCATCTTATGCTGAACATCCACGGTAATATCGCTGGCATGCCTTACGATTTGCTTGACCTCGTAGCCAAGCTCGTCAATGGTCTGCTGGACTTCCTGAAGCGTTTGCGTCGTTTTCTCCAGAGAATCTTTTGCAGCCAGAAGGGTCTTGATCAAATAAACGACCAGTACGGCAAAAGCAACAGCAATGATGGCAACACTAATTCCTACGAGCATTGCAAAACCTCTCCTTCTATATAGATTGAAGCGGCTGACTGTTTCTGTTGTTTCTTATGAAATAACCGCCCGCTCCAGTCCATATGTCTTCGTTTTATGTCCTGATATGCCATAGTTACCCTATCCTCCAACCCCCGAAACAAGCCGGATTTTACCGCTTGCAGGAGTTGTTTCATTTCATTTTCGCAAGGTTAAAGAAACATACAGGATGGGGCGGACATGAGTGCCGCCGTTAGCCGGCCCTGATCTTTCATCAAAGAAAACAAGGCTCCGCGCTAACATCCAAATCATAAGAAAGCTAGGTGATTCAAGATGTTAAAATGGTCCATTATCTTTTTGATCGTTGCGATCGTCGCGGGTATCTTCGGCTTCTTTAATATCGTGGCGGCAGCAGCAACCATCGCCAAAGTGCTGTTCTTCATCTTCCTCGTGCTCTTTATTATTTCCCTGTTTACCGGCCGCAGCCGAACGCTTTAACGATGCTTGAGATGCAGTTCCCTAAAAAGAGATATTCAAAAGGTTAGAATGAAAAAAAGCCAGGCGCGATTCCGCGCTTGGCTTTTTGTATGCCGCTTGTGCTTTTATTTAAGCAAAATGGATGGCAGCGACAGCCAGTCCAGGCTGAAGGTCAGCTTGACGCCGTCCTGCAAAAATTCGATATGGTCTACGGTCAGCATGTCAGGCAGATGATCCTTCAGCTGCACCTGAATCGTACCCAGATTCAGCTTATCCGCCGGAATGTTCAGGGATTTCACACGCGTCGATTCATGATTCAGCTCGAGTACGCTGCCGTTCGCCTCCATATGGAAGGTCAGCTCTGCCCCAAACGGAATCAGTCCGGCCCATTTCCCGTTAATGTCGGCTGTGACCTCTTGCCCGTTAAAATGGAACTGAGCGCCGGTAACGGTTATTTGCTGCGGAATATCCCCGAGATGCTTCACCAGTTCTTTCTTCGCAAGCTCGTTCAGTTCACTTCCGTTCAGCGTGATTTCCGGCTTGCGGGTCTTCAGCATCTGTACGGCTTTCGCTTTGACATCAATATCCTGATAGCTTAAATCCAGCTTCTGATCCGGTGAAATATACCAGATGGCAGCCCCGCATGCAATCACAACGAGCAGCACCAATATGATGACGATTCGAAGCAGTGCTTTCATATCCCGCCTCCTTTCCATTTTCGGGTGATACGTTCACCTCATATTCTCTTATTATACTGAAACCGGAGGAGAATAACGAATTCCCCGAAATATGCGGAATATATACAGCCGTTCATAATTTAGTTCAATGGATTAAATAATTCCGTTTTGCGAGACGGCTTCAAGCCAGCGTCTGGCAATCACATCATGACCGGCGCCCGTGGGATGCACGCCATCGTGAAGCCAATAGCTCGGCTCGGCTCTTTTCGCAGCTTCATCAAAAGCATCCTGCAGCGGCACGAAAACCGTGCGAAATTCCTCTGCCAGCCGGCGGACGATATTCTGGTATCTTCCGACCAGCACCTTCCATTCATCCCACTTCTCCTCGGTCGCAGACGCCTTAAGGATAAACGGTTCGCACAGAATGAGACGCGTATCCGGCATAACCTCTCTCGTCTCTTCGAGCAAATGCCTGTAGGCTTTTTCAAAACGGTCCGTCACGCCGCTCGGCTCCCGCGATACCGTTCTCCAAGCATCGTTGACGCCGATCAGAATACTGAGCACATCCGGTTTCAAGCTGAACGCATCCTCGTTCCAGCGGGCATACAAATCGGAAACCCGGTTTCCGCTAATGCCGCGGTTGATAAACGTCGGTTGTTTCTCCGCCTGTTCGTTCGACAACTTGGAAGAAATGAGATAAACATAGCTTTGCCCGATAAAATGCTGCTGGTTCACGCCTCTGTCCCGGTTCGCATCCGTGATCGAATCCCCCTGGAACAGAAAAACCATGTTATCTTTGGCCATCATCTGCATCACTCGACTTTCATGTTGGATTAGGAACAATTTTTATCTCACATTATACCTGATATTCCCACCGTTTTTGATAGTTCAAAAAAAGTTTCCGCTCTGTATCAATCTGCATCCGGGAGCATCCTCCTATATTTCGCCAAATAAATTGGTTCAATTTACCACGCCGGGGTTATTTCTAGTGTAGAAACAACAGCCCATAAACCAAGGAGGAACACGCAAATGAAAAAAATAGTTACTTTTGCAGCAGCTTTCGGAATTATGGCTTCCATGGGAACCGCAGTCTTTGCCGATGCAGTCACGACGACGGACACAACGGTAACTCCCGTTTCCGGATCTTCGGTGACGGTTGTTAATCCAGTCAGACTCGTGGATGAGCCGATCCTTAAGCCAGCCGACCAGAACCCGATGAACAATTTGCCGCTGGTTCTCACTGAGGTCACACCGATCTACTTCGAACCCGGCGCAAAAATCGCCAGCATGCTTGCACCTCAAACGGTATTCGGTACCGGCAATCGCGTAAGCGACATCATCGGCAACGGAGAATGGATTGAGATTTACACATGGCTCGGCAAAGCCTGGGTACATGTAAATACCGCAATGTAGAGACTTATCGGCTTGCGAAATAGAATGGGCTAAAGCCCCCGGTCCTTCAAGCGGATGACTTTAGTTCTTTCTATTACATAACAGCAGGATGAACACCAAAGCACAAACAAGCGGCATGGAACTCTCATTTTCGGGATATACGAGTTTCAAAGCAAAAAAAGGGATCGGAGCTTGCCTCCGGTCCCTTTCCCATGTGATGCTGGGCTTCTATTAACGGATTACGCTTCCCCCATACAGAAAGCGAAGCTTCCAGGAATTGCTGAAATCGGTAACGACCACCCCGCCCGCTTTCTCGGAGTAAGTATGCAGCAGCTTCCCGTCACCGAGATATAAGGCCACATGCGAAATCCGTTCCTGATCAGGGTTCACGCCTGTGTTCAAGGTGCCCGTTCCCGGTGAATCCTGAAAAAACACGAGATCTCCGCGTTTCAGATCATCAATCGCATAGACTGCGCTGCTGTTCTCCTTGATCCAGGCACCCTGCTGGCGGGAATCCATCGGCAAAGTCACGCTGGCCCCCTCCTTGAAAATCTGGCGGGTGAACGCCGAACAGTCGAACGAATTCGTCTGATTCCGATCCGAGCCGTATTGATAAGGCGTGCCCAAGTATTTCATGCCGGTCTGAATCACTTGTTCGATCAAAGCGCTCGGTTTGGCGCTTACAGGCGGCAGGACGGGCGTTGGTGCCGGATTGCTCGGACCTGCGCCAAGGCTGGGGCTCGTTACTGTCTTGGAAGCGGCAGCGTTCGTGTCTGGCTTGGATGCCGTCGCTGCGGCTGCCGCTCCCGATTTCACCGTTATGTATTGATCTGCGCTGCTGGTATACCCAATGATGCCGGAAGAAGTTTTTACTTTATAAAAATATGCGTTGCTTTTCTCGAGAATGGCAACCTGGTCCCCGCTTTTCAAATAAGCGACAACCTCACTCGACATGGAAGGCTTGTCCCTTAGTTTGACGCTTGCTTGAATGATACCGGTTTGAGAAACGACACTTTTCTGTGTTGCCGCAGAAGCAGCGGCGGCCTTATTGCCTTCGGGAAGGATCAACGCGGCGGAAACCGCGGCAGAAACGAGCAGGCATGCGAGCAGGCTTTTCTTGATGTTCATTTATGCAATTCCTCCTTATGCTGACTGATAATAAATGTTACTGTCCCCATTATAGTCAGAAGGCAGGATACGACATATGCTCCTTTTCTCACAAAAATCATGTCAAATTACAGAACCAGGCAGGTCTAAAGTCTCGCTCACCCCTTAGACCCTGCCATAAGGCCCTTGTTTCCATCCCTTTGACGACGTAAAAGCGGCGTTTTATTTATTTTTTTGATGCATTCCGATGTCGTCCCGGCTCTAAGATGTCGAGATCCTTCGGTTCCACATGGACATGAACATTCATAATGTTATGCATATCCGTCAGCCGGTCCTCGATTTCATCGCTGATCTGATGACCCTCAATGATGCTAAGATGCGGATCGACCTCTATCACGACATCCACCAGGACATGGTTGCCGTGAACCCGTGCTTTGACGTCCTTAATCCCTTCCACGCCCGGCGTGCGGCCGATGGCGCTGCGGAGATCCTTAAGTTCGTCCTGATCGAATCCGTCCGTCAGCCGGTAAGTCGAGTCGCGGAAAATGTCCCAGGCCGTTTTGCATATCAGAAGGCCAACGGCAATGGCCGCAACCACATCCAGCCATGGCAGACCGAACTGAGCTCCGACGATGCCGACCGCCGCGCCGATGCTGACCAGGGCATCCGAAAAATTATCTTTGGCCGCAGCCATAAGCGCTTGGTTGTTGATCTGTTTGGCCAGTCTTTTATTGTATTGATATACGGCATACATGCAGATTGAGCATATCACGGCTACTCCGGCTGCCCATAAATTGGGCTGGACCTCCCGTCCGGCAAATAAGGAACGTACCGCTTCGACCAATACCTGAATGCCGACCATGGCCATAATGAATGATGCGATGAGAGCGGCAACCGTCTCCGCCCGGAAATGGCCGTAGGCATGATCGGAATCCGGCGGCTTCTGGGATATCCGCAGCCCGATCAGCACCGCCAGCGATGCCACTATATCCGTCACGTTGTTAAAGCCGTCCGCAAGCAGCGCGCTCGAAGCAAACACATAACCGCTGACCAGCTTGAAAGCTGAAAGAATCAGGTAAGCGGCAATGCTGACCCAGGCTCCGCGCTCCCCTTTTCGTATATCGTCATAAATATCCACAATCGTCTTATCCACCTTTTCCCCAGGTTCTCAAAAGCACTTTCCTATCCTAGCAAATGCGGCCCGTGTGGGTCTAGAGAAACATAGTTGCCGCAGGCAAAGAGGTTTTGTCCCTCCCATCTCTTGTGGGGAACCGCAAAAACAGATAAAATAAGTACACAACCTTAAGGGAGGGCCGCCCATGTCCGAAAATAATGATGTAAAAAAGGTCAATCTCGCTGACGCCATCAAGGCGAAGCTGGAGCAAAAGAAACAGCAAAACAATGCGTTTAAGCCCGGCGGGTTTCAGGGAAATTCTCCTCATGCGATGAAAAGCCAAAACAATAAAAAGCCGAATAATCAGCGCCGACGTACCGGAGGATCCTAGGATCGCAATCCGTGTATGCACGCCAAAAAAGCTGCTTCCCTATAAAGGGAAACAGCTTTTTTCAATCGTCCCGGATAGCTCCGCTTACAGGCCATTCGGGTACATTTTTTCGCGCAGGGCTTTAACCTCATCGCTCTCAAGGTACTCGTCATAAGTCATCGACTTATCGATGATTCCTGTCGGCGTAATCTCGATAATGCGGTTGGCAATCGTTTGGATGAACTGATGGTCATGCGATGTGAACAGGATCGTTCCATCGAAATCGATGAGTCCATTGTTCAGCGCCGTAATCGATTCGAGGTCCAAGTGGTTGGTAGGCTCGTCGAGCAGCAGCACGTTTGCACCGTTCAGCATCATCTTGGCCAGCATGCAGCGTACTTTCTCTCCCCCGGAGAGAACGCTCGCTTTCTTCAGGGCTTCTTCGCCGGAGAAGAGCATCCGGCCCAGGAATCCGCGCAGGAAGGTTTCGTCCTGATCCTTGGAATACTGGCGCAGCCACTCAACCAGATTCAGATCGACCCCGTCAAAATACTCGGAGTTGTCTTTCGGGAAGTAAGCTTGAGTGGTCGTAACCCCCCAAGAGAATTCGCCGCTTTCAACTTCCGTGCGTCCCATCAACACTTCGAACAGCATCGACTTCGGCAGTCCGTTCGGTCCGACAAATGCGATCTTGTCGCCTTTGTTCACGACAAAGCTCAGTTCGTCCAGCACCTTCTCGCCTTCAACCGATTTGGTGAGACGGTCCACCGTCAGCAGCTGCTTGCCGGCTTCACGCTCCGGTTTGAAGTGCAGGAACGGATATTTACGATTGGATGGACGGATGTCGTCCAGCGTGATTTTGTCCAGCTGCTTCTTACGGGAAGTCGCCTGCTTGGACTTGGAAGCATTCGCGGAGAAGCGCTGAATAAACGCCTGCAGCTCCTTGATCTTCTCTTCTTTTTTCTTGTTGGATTCGCGCTGCAATTCCAGCGCCAGCTTACTGGACTCGTACCAGAAGTCATAGTTGCCGACATAGAGCTGGATTTTGCCAAAGTCGATATCCGCGATATGCGTACATACCTTGTTCAGGAAGTGACGGTCATGGGATACGACGATAACGGTGCCTTCATAATCCATCAGGAAGTTCTCGAGCCACTGAATCGATTCGAGGTCCAAGTGGTTGGTAGGCTCGTCAAGCAGCAGGTTGTTCGGACGGCCGAACAAGGCCTGGGCCAGGAGCACGCGGACCTTCTCGTTGCCGCTCAGCTCTTCCATCTTCTTATCATGCAGCTCGCGCGGAATGCCGAGACCGATCAGGAGCGCAGCCGCATCCGGCTCGGCGTCCCAGCCGTTCAGCTCGGCGAATTCGCCTTCCAGCTCGCCTGCCCGCAGGCCGTCTTCTTCAGAGAAATCAGACTTCGCATACAAAGCGTCCTTCTCTTTCATAATGTCATACAGACGGCTGTGTCCCATAATAACGGTTTCGAGAACCGGATATTCGTCATATTCAAAATGGTTCTGCTTCAGGACGGCCATCCGTTCGCCCGGTGTCATATGAACTTCGCCCATGTTGGCTTCAATTTCACCGGAAAGAATTTTGAGGAAGGTCGATTTACCGGCGCCGTTGGCACCGATCAGGCCGTAGCAGTTGCCCGGTGTGAATTTTATATTTACATCTTCAAAGAGTGCGCGCTTTCCATAACGGAGCGTCACGCCGCTTGTACTGATCATTAAGCATTACCATCCCTTTCGCATATTGGCTTCAGCACATTATAGCATAAAAAAACCGTCTTATCGACGGTTTGCAAGCTGATAGATATCCTTTAAAACCTTAACGCGCCTCAAAAGGTGACCCATGCAGTTTCAAGCTGCAGCGCGGATATCCCTCCGTGTATTTTCAAGAACCCGCTCCGCGATGCTCGGGATGAATTCTGAGCGTCTCCCCGTACTTCAGCACCTTCAACCGGTCTTCCGCAATGCCGAGCCGCTTCCGCTCCGCCTCCATCCGGTCCAGCGCTTCGCGCGCCGTGTCATCCGCCAGCCGGAACGTGCCGTAATGCATCGGAATCATCGTTTCCGCCTTCACATCGAGAAAAGCACGCAACGCTTCCTCCGGGTTGACGTGCTGCGAGGTCATGAACCACTCCGGCTCGTAAGCTCCGATCGGCATCAGCGCGACATGGATTTTATAGCGATTGCCGATATCTTTAAAGCCGGGGAAATACCCGCTGTCGCCCGCAAAATAAAGGTTTGGCGGCAGCAGTGCCTCTTCCTGTTCATTGCCGCTTGGCGGCAGAGCGTTTGCCGGTTCAAGCACGTACCCGCCCCAATGCGAAGAGTTCGTATCGAAAGGCGTGCGCCGCGTCCAGTGCTGCGTCGGCACGAAGGATATTTTCACATGGTGGACCACCGTATGTTCCCACCATTTCAGCTCGATGCAGTTATCGAACCCTTTGCGAACCATCTTTTTCCGAAGCCCTACCGGCACCACCAGCAGCGTTCCCTTCCGGTACAGCCTGCGGATCGAAGACATGTGCAGATGATCGTAATGGGAATGCGAAATCAGGATGACGTCAACTTGCGGCACTTGCCCGATCTCGATGCCGGGCTCGCCCATCCTGCGCTCGAATCCCATCCGTTTGGCCCAGACCGGGCCAGTCAAGATGTTAAGTCCTTCATATTGAATGAAAAACGTGGAGTGGCCGATCCAGGTGATCGATGTATCCAGCCGGTTCGCATGCAGATAATCGAGCTCAGGAGGCACGTTGGGTATCTGGAAGGAATAATCCTTTTTCTTATGCTTGCGCTCCTGGCGCCATTGATTGAACTGCTTCAGGGTATGATCCGTGCTGACATTGTCCATATTGTCGTAGCGAATTTTGGGCACCATTTCCCCTCCTTCTCATACAAGCCGTTAGTTCCATTTTACCCTGAAAGAAACCCTGTGTACCAGCAGGAGAATGACGCCGACATCCACATACAGCAGAACTTTTTTCACTCGTCTTTCGGGTCCTTGTATTTAACGATATAAACGGCCAGAAACAGAATGGACACGACGACGATCCCCATGGGCGCCACAAAAATCGAGAAATCCTCCATGCTTTATCCCCCTTTCTTGGCGGAGCCCCCGCGGACGTATTTGGCGTCGAACAGGAAGAGGCGCATGATCAGAATCAGCGACGGGACAAGCACGATGAGCCCGAGAACGAAGGCCGTGATCAGCGCGATCGCCATCGTGTCATTCGTGAAATTCTCGTAAATGTTGATCTGCTTGTACAGCACGTAAGGCAGGTGGGAGCGGCCATAGCCGAACCAGGCGAACGCGAACTGCAGCATGACGAGGATAAAGGACCAGCCCAGATGCTTTTTGCTCCATACGAAATACACGGCGATCAGAAAGCAGATGAACGAAGCCACGAACATCCACGCATGGTCCAGCATGCGCTGGAAATGCTCGGTATTTTGACGGTCGATCTCCACAAAAGCAAGCAGCGAGGCTCCAATCGTCGGTCCGCTCCAGGCAAGGGCGTATCTGCGTAAAATTTCGAACGCTCCCTCGTCCCTGCTTCTTTTCGCATAATAGCTCAAAAACATCGCCGAAATGTATAATACGCTGACCAGGGCAAGCAATATGACGGACCAGGTATACGGATTCGTAAAAAACTCCATCCATCCGATCTCGACCTTTCCGGCACGCACCGAGATAATGCCCCCTTCCGATATCGCCAGAACGGTCGACAGCGCCGCCGGAATCAGAATGCCCGTCGCTCCGTACAACGCCATGTACATCTTGTTGTTCTCTTTGCTGCTGCCGTACGTATTGAATGCGTAATAGACGCCGCGCACCGCCAGCAGAACGATAACGATGCTGCCGGGTACAAGCAGAGCCGTCCCATAGTAATAAGCGGCATCCGGAAAAAATCCGATCAATCCGATGTAAAAGAACACCAGGAAGACGTTCGTGACCTCCCACACCGGGGACAGGTAACGCTGAATGATGGTATGCACCTTGTTCTCATGGCCGAGGACGACGCTGTAGAAGCTGAAGAAGCCTGCGCCGAAATCGATCGAAGCGACGATAATATAGCCAAACAAAAAAATCCACAGCACGGTGATTCCCACGACTTCATAGCTCATGTCCGGTCTCCTCCTTCGATTCCGAGCGCCCGCATCTCTTCGACCGCGTCTTTATTGCGGAACAGCTTGCTCAGCACTTTGACGCAGGAAAAGCAAAGAACGAAATACAACAGGATGAACAGCACCAGCATCCAGCCCACGTAGCCAGCCGTCGTCGCGGCTTCCGCGACCTTCATGTATCCGCGCATGATCCACGGCTGTCGTCCCACCTCCGCATACATCCAGCCCACTTCAATCGCCGTAAAAGACAGCGGTCCAAGCGCCATGATCCCGATCAGCAGCCATTTCGGATAGATTCGTTTCCCCGGCAGCCTTTTGCGGAGCATATAGAGCAGCGGGATCACGACCAGCAGTCCGCCCAGCGTGACCATCGTGTCAAAATAATAATGAATGGACAGCGGCGGCCGCTCGTCCTCCGGGAATTCATTCAGCCCGATGACCTCCGTGTTCGGCGCGTTCCCGGCCAAAATACTGAGCGCATATGGAATCTTCAAGCCGTAACGAACCTCGTTGTTATCGTCCAGCACGCCTCCATACACCAGAGTTGCATACGGCTGGGTTTCAAAATGCCACTCGCCCGCAGCCAGTTTCTCCGGCTGGTATTTCGCCAGGTATTTGCCTGAAAAGTCGCCGATGATGGCCGTGGCCACGGCAAACACGAAGGTAGAGACGACCGTTAACTTCAGTGCCTTTTTGAAATACACATGCTTCTGTCCCCGCAAAATGCTGAAGGCCGCAATGCCTCCCAGCACGCCGGCGCACAGCGTGTACGACGACACCAACACATGCGACACCTTGGTCGGCGCGGCGGTGTTCAGCATCGCTTGAAGCGGATTGATGTCGGTCAGGACGCCGTCCGACAGCGTAAAGCCCTGCGGGGCATTCATAAAGGAATTGACGGTTGTAATGAACATGGCCGAGGCCGATGAGCCGAGGGCCACCGGAATCAGGAGCAGCAGATGCGTCAGCTTATTGGTGAACCGGTCCCAGGTGTACAGATAAATGCCCAGAAAGATCGCTTCCACGAAAAAGGCAAAAGTCTCCATGAACAGCGGCAGCGCGATCGCCTGACCGGCTACGCGCATAAAGGTCGGCCACAGCAGGCTGAGCTGCAGCCCGATCGAGGTGCCCGTCACAACGCCTACCGCCACCGTAATGACAAAGCCCCGGGCCCACCGGCGGGCCATCAGCGTATAATGCGGATCCCGGGTACGAATGCCGCGCCATTCCGCGAGGGCGATCATGACGGGAATACCGACTCCCAGCGATGCGAAAATGATATGTACGAACAGCGTGAGACCGGTCAGAATCCGGCTCAGCAGAACAGGATCTAGCGAAGACATGCGAATCATCAGCTCCTTCAGCATTTGGCGGTTTCCGCTTACCCAAAATAGTCCATATATCTCAAAAAGCCCTTGATAGCGCCATATAGGCAAATCGCGGCAACAACTACGCAAATTACGATCAGAACTCTTTCCTGCTTTTTAAACATCGTGAAACCCCCGGATTTCGGCAATTTACATGTAGCGGCTCTGCACATCACACAGTTTGGCTAAAAAAATCCTTTCATATCCAAAGAGTTTTTTTGTTTGTCGGCAAAGTAAGGTACACTATAATGAGATATAAAAACGTCGATCGACGTAATTTCGTTCTTCTTGTGGAACCGTAATGATAAGGAGGGATCTTTTCATGAAAATCAAATTCATCGAGCCGACACCGAGTCCCAATTCCATGAAGCTTCATCTGGATGAAAGCCTGGAAGCGGGAATCCGCAAAACATATACTCTGGACAACGAGCGGTCCGCCCCTTCGTGGATCCGGGAAATGCTTCATATCGAGGGCGTAAAAAGCGTATTCCATACGCTGGATTTCGTCGCCCTGGAGCGTAAAGGCAACGCCGACTGGTCGGTAATCCTGGGTGAAGTGCAGGCGCGTTTTGGCCAGGAGGGCATGCAGAATACCCTGCTGGAGGAGGAAGCCGGCGCCGGCGAGCACTTCGGCGAGGCTGAAGTGCTCGTGCAGTTCTTCCGCGGCATTCCGATGCAGATCCGCGTGAAATCCGGTGCGCAGGAGGAGCGTATGGCGCTGTCGGACCGTTTCACGAAAGCGGTCATGGAGGTTGCGGCCGCTACGATGATCAAGGAGCGCAAGCTGAAGGACTACGGCGTACGTTATGGCGAACTGGAGGCCATCGCCAAAGAGGTTGAGCAGGAGCTGGAGGCGGCATTCCCCGAGGATCGCCTGAAGCAGGTCATCTCCCAAGCGATTGCCCACGGCGCGAGCAGCGAGGAATTCGAGGAGCAGCGCCGCGAGCTCAGCAACGAGGAGCTGCAGGAAGCGATGAACAGCGCGGACTGGCGCGTCCGTTATGCTGCGCTTGACGGCATGACGCCAGCGGAAGAGCATCTGCCACTGCTTCGCAAGGCTCTTCATGATGAGAAGATGCAAACCCGGCGCCTGGCCGTGGTCTATCTGGGCGATCTGCGGACGCCGGAAGCGATGGAGCTGTTGTACGAGGCGCTGAAAGACAGCTCGCCAACGGTGCGCCGTACGGCGGGAGATACCCTGTCCGATATCGGCGACCCTGCCGCAACGCCGGCGATGCAGGCGCTGCTGAAGGACAGCAGCAAAATCGTCCGCTGGCGCGCGGCGCGGTTCCTGTACGAGGTCGGAACCGAGGACGCCAAAGAGGCGCTTGAGGAATCCGTTAACGATCCGGAATTCGAAGTCAGCCTGCAGGCCCGGATGGCGCTGGAGCGGATCGAATCCGGCGAACAGGCTGCGGGTACCGTTTGGCAGCAAATGGCGAAGCGCGAGCGTTCCTAAAGGCCGCTCGCCGCTTCCATATTTATCTATTGTCAGGCGTGAGACATTGCTTTACGATATAGAAACGAATTGAATACCTAAGATAACCTCATCCTGCAAAGGTGAGGTAGAGGTTGCGAAAGCGATGAGTAGCTGCAAAGAGGCGTAAGAGCCGCCGATGACTTGCAGGGAAGGGCGTTTTCGCCGAAGTGGGTGCATCAGCCCTTAAGATGCGCCTGCTGGGGCTGTACCCGAAAGGGACAGAACTGTCGCGGTCAGGGGAGCATCATGCTTCCCTGCCGTGTTGAGCTATCTTTCATGGATGCACGGATGCGGAAACCGGAGGTTTATAAGAAGGCCCGCAGGTAACTCCATACCTGCGGGCCTTCTAGCTGGTAATCCCCTTCCATGATATGCGATCATTTGAAATCATTCAGAAGGGAAGTTTAATGTAATGAGCAACAAAACACCCGCGAACTCGCTGCGGCAGAGCCTGAAAGCCCGTCATATGACGATGATCGCCCTCGGGGGCTCCATCGGAACCGGGCTTTTCCTCGCCAGCGGGAGCGCGATATCTTCATCAGGTCCCGGCGGAGCCATTTTGGCCTATGCCGCTATCGGGCTGATGGTATATTTCTTGATGACAAGCCTTGGTGAGATGGCAACCTACATGCCGGACTCGGGCTCCTTCAGCACTTATGGCAGCCGATTCGTAAGCCCGGCCTTCGGTTTTGCCGTCGGCTGGAACTTCTGGTACAACTGGGCGGTGACGATCGCGGCCGAGCTGTCCGCCGCTACCGTCATTATAAAATACTGGCTGCCGGATTCGCCATCGCTGCTATGGAGCTTCCTGTTCCTGGCCCTGATGTTCGCGCTGAACATTCTCTCCGCCAAAGGATACGGGGAATCGGAATACTGGTTTGCCATCATCAAAATCGTAACGGTTATTGTCTTCCTCGTGCTCGGCGTCCTGATGATCTTTGGCATTTTGGGCGGCAAGCCCGTCGGGTTCAGCAACTTTAACCTGGGAGGCAGCTCCTTCCATGGCGGTTTCTTCGCCTTCATCGGCGTATTTATGGCAGCCGGCTTCTCATTCCAGGGAACCGAGCTGATCGGCGTGGCCGCAGGCGAAAGCGAGAATCCTCGGCAGAACGTGCCTCGTGCCATCCGGCAGGTGTTTTGGCGGATTCTGATCTTTTACATTTTTGCGATCGTGGTCATCGGCTTTCTGATTCCTTATACCAATCCGAATCTGTTGAAAACGGATTTAAATAACATTGGCGTCAGCCCGTTTACGCTCGTGTTCGAAAAGGCGGGCCTTGCTTTCGCCGCTTCCGTCATGAATGCGGTCATTCTAAGCTCCGTGCTGTCGGCCGGCAACTCCGGCATGTATTCCTCGACCCGCGTGCTGTACGCGATGGCCAAGGACGGGCTCGCGCCGAGGATGCTCGGCAAGCTGAACAGCCGCGGCGTGCCGGTGAACGCTTTGATCATCACGACGCTGGTCGGCATGCTGGCTTTCCTTGCCTCCCTCTTCGGAGACGGCGTCGTGTACAACTGGCTGCTGAATGCCTCGGGCATGTGCGGATTCATCAACTGGCTGGGCATCGCGGTTTGCCATTACCGGTTCCGCCGCGCCTTTGTCGCCCAAGGACATTCGCTTGACGAGCTCCCGTACCGGGCGAAATGGTTCCCGGTTGGACCGATCTTTGCTTTTATTTTGTGTATCGTCGCCATCGCGGGACAAAATACCGGAGCCTTCACCGGCTCCAGCATCGACTGGTACGGCATTCTCGTATCTTATGTGAGCGTTCCGCTGTTCCTCTTCATTTGGATCGGATATAAATGGATCAAGGGCAGCAAGCTGATTCCGCTTCAGCAATGCGACTTATCTACGCATGAACGGCACAACCGGTAATGATATGATGTTGTTTTTGTTACGATATCAGGCTGGCCCCGCTTCTTCATTATTCATTCCGATATCTAAAAAAGAGGTACCCTCCCCTGCTTTCGCAGCCGGAAGGGTACCTCTCTTTTTGTTTATTTCCAGGTCACATACACCCTGAGATCATTCGTCTCGTCCAAATCGCTTTCCACATAAGAAACGGAGCGGACACCAAGCCGGTACAAATCCTGCAGGTCATCCATCAAGTCTTCATGGCTGCCGTGATAGCGCAGCAGCAAGGAATTCCCTCCCTGCTTAATGACCGCTCGCACTTTCGTGCGCAGCGCGGAGCTTGTGCTCACGATTTCGGCAGGATCATACAGCTGGTATTCGAGTTCCCGTTCCAGTTTCTGATAGTATGCCTTGTGGCTGTCGTTCCGGCTGATTAATTGAGACAGCGTCTCCCTGTAAGGGGTGTTGGCTGCGGGATAGCTTTTCGTCCAGCTATGATCCTTCCGCATCTGCGCGTCCGTGCGAAGATAGTAACCGATCCCGATCTCTCCCGGTTTATCCGGGGCAGGGTCGTCCCAGGTGGTGTCGAGATGGTACCACTTGCCGTCCAGCAGCACCAAATTCCATGCGTGGAGCTGGCTGACGCCCGTGTCGCGCGGGGCAGCCGTCCCTTCCACAATCCGGTTCGTAATCCCGGCTTCCTTCAGCATCTTATACGTTAAAAGGGAATATCCCTGGCATACCGTACTGCCTGAGCTCAGACCGTCATATGCCGTGTATTTCCGTAGCGTTTCGTCATATCTCAAATGGAGAACGATCCAGTCGTGAATGGCCTTGATTTTCTCATGATCATTCATTCCCGGCTTGATAATGCTGCCAAGAATGCCCTGCACGCGCTTTGCAACGTAAGCCGTCTGCTCCGCCGTTTCCCGGTAGCTCAGCTGGACGCTCACGTTTGCGGATTTTGAGCTGCCGCTGTAGGAATATCCATAGCTCTCTATGGTGTAGTTCATGTAGGGGTCGCTTTCCAGCGCCTGCTCCAAAGCGTTTTTCAACTGTCCCTTCAGCTGATTGGTCTTACCCTGATACACAAACTGAACCTGGCTCAAACGCTGATTCATGGCATTCAGCAGCGTTTTCTGAAGCTCTTGGTCGGACCGGACCACGTTGGCGCTGGACGTCGCGGAAGCATACACCATTTCCCAATCAATGCCAGGGGGCAACACCGCTGCGATGAGCGTACCGGTTAATAAGAGCTTGGCTACCGATTTGCGCTTCCACCTCATACAGGCCCCTCCCTTCTCTACATTTAAGGCAATGTCTGTTCGCAAAATCACTCAGCCGCTTTTTTAGCCCTTCCAAATGACTCTATTCCTGCGCGAGGACATATATGACTTTATACGTAAATTCAGCCCAAAAGATGCGGTCTTGCGGCCGCCTGCACGAACCGGGCCGCACATTCGGCAATGCCTTCGATATTTCCAATGGCCAGATCTTCCTTCGGCAGCAGCGAGCTGCCAATGCCGACCGCACTGGCCCCGGCTTCAAAATAATCGGCAATATTCCCAAGGGTAACGCCGCCCGTGGCGATCAGCGGAATATGATTCAGCGGCCCCCTGATTTCCCGCAAATATCCCAGCCCGAGGCTTGCCATCGGAAACAGCTTGACGACCTCCGCCCCGGCATAAAAAGCCGACACGATTTCGGTGGGCGTCATCGCTCCAGGCCATATATCAATGCCTTGCTCCAATGCAAAAGCAATCACGTTTACATCGACGTTCGGAGAAATAATAAACTGGGCACCGGCTGCGGCGGCCTCTCTGGCCATCTTGACGTTCAACACCGTCCCCGCGCCCACGTAGGCCTGTCCATCATAGGCCGAGCGCCAATCCTGGATGATATCCAGCGCACCCGCTGTATTCATCGTCACTTCCATCAGCCTGACGCCGCCGGCTGCAAGACCAGCCCCTGCGGCCTTGGCCTCGCTCCGCGTAATCCCTCTTACGATGGCAACCAGCCTTGAATCCATCAGCTCGTTTGTCAGTTTCATGATTGCAGGCCCCCCTATCTGTCTACTAGATTAATTCGCAAGTCTGCTTCGGTTTCCCTTCCCGGATTCTCGAAAAATCATCGTTTACTTGGACGTAAAATCGAAACATTTTTTCATCATTTTTACGGAAATTCCGATCCGATTTCGGTATAATAGGTATGTTGCATATGATTTTAGTCATTTCCATACCTATGAATTGGAGCGAATGTCCGTGACTTACGTGGATACAAGTAATATATCGGCAGAAATGTTCATTACCGTGCTGTTATTTTTGATTGTCATCGCCCCGCTCGTCAGCCTGGCGATCCTGCGTTTTTTTCAGGGCAAGAAAAAGGCAGGGCTGCTGCTGATCGTCGCCGGCGTAGCGGTTTACCTGGTATTCCAGGTCATTATGAAATTCTTTTTTGATTAGTGCGCCGTCCGAGCGACTTCCTTATAATCATCGAACAAGAAAAGGCAGTGTCCGCCGGACGCTGCCTTTTCTTGTTCCTCCGGTCCCTGAGTACCCGGCTTGTTAACGATCTATGTTAGCCTTCATGAAATGAAGGCTTATGCCTGTTCGCCCAAATATTTCTCGAACTGCAGTTTGTTCATGCCCAGAATACGGTGCTCGCCGATCACGGTAACCGGTACCGCGCGCATCCCCATATCCCATACCTGCTGCGCGAACTCATCGCTTTGCTCGATGTTGCGCTCTTCGTATTCGACGCCCTTGTCGGCCAGGTAACCTTTCACCTGACGGCAGTGCGGACAATTGGTGCTTGTATATACGATCACTTTTTCCATGTGTGGTTCACCTCATTGTTAAATATGTGAATCATTTATATGATTAAAGAACAGCTGCGTGATGCTCCAGGCTTTCGATGTACTTCTCGCAGTCCATCGCCGCCATACATCCGCTGCCAGCCGCTGTAATGGCCTGTCTGTAGCGGGTATCCTGCACGTCACCGCAAGCGAAGACGCCCGGAATATTCGTTTCGGAAGTTCCCGGCTGCACGACGATATAACCATTCGCATCGGTTGTAATCTGTCCGCCCAGGAAGCCTGTGTTCGGATGATGACCGATAGCTACGAATACGCCGCTCGCTTCAATCAATTCTTCTTCGCCCGTCTCATTATTCAGCACTTTCAAGCCTTTCACGCCACGGTCGTCAGCGACAACCTCAACCGGTGTGCGGTTCAGCGCCCATTCGACTTTATCATTGCTGCGAACGCGATCCTGCATGATTTTCGAGCCGCGCAGCTCGGTACGGCGGTGAACCAATGTCACTTTCGATGCGAAACGGGTCAGGAAGCTTGCTTCCTCCAGAGCCGAATCTCCGCCGCCGATCACAATGATCTCTTTGCCGCGGAAGAAGAAGCCGTCGCAGGTTGCGCAGGTGCTGACGCCGCGTCCGACGTTATCCTGCTCGCCCGGAATACCAAGGTATTTGGCTGTGGCTCCCGTCGAAATGATCAGGGTTTCCGTTTCAATCTGACCCATGCCCTCCACATCAAGCTTGAAAGGACGGCCGTTCAGTTCCACTTGGTTTACCCAACCCGTACGGAATTCGGCGCCGAAGCGTTCTGCCTGCTTGCGCATGTTGTCCATCAGTTCGGGTCCCATAATGCCTTCAGGGAATCCCGGGAAGTTCTCCACCTCTGTCGTGGTGGTCAGCTGTCCCCCAGGCTGGGGTCCTTCAATAATAAGCGGGTTCAGGTTGGCGCGCGCCAAATAGATGGCAGCCGTCAAGCCCGCAGGTCCTGTACCGATGATTACGGATTTATACATAAGATTTCCCTCCAAGCTCCCAGTGCCCAGAAAGTAGCCCGCATAAAGCCGGACATAACCAGGTTCACTATATTGAAATTATTATTATCTGATAATTATTATCATATAAACAGACGCTTATGTCAATAGAACAAGTATACATGGGATCAAGTCGATTGTTAACAATTAAATTTATACAGATAGGGGTATCCTAGGCAGCTGCTTGAAGCCACTTCCCCAGCCGCCCGATGCATAAGAAAAAGGAGCCTACGGGGTGTACCCGCAAGCTCCTCAATTTCAGTTCGCCAAGTCCGTGTAAGCTTATCTTAATAAACGCAGCGCGTTCAGAATAACCAGGATGGTGCTTCCTTCATGGCCTACGACCCCAAACGGCAGGGCGATCCCCGTCAGGAAGTTGCTGGTCATCAGCAATACGATTACGGTGATGGCAAACACCATGTTCTGCTTGACGATGCGGCGGGCACGGCGGGCAAGCTGGATCGTACCGGCAATTTCCTCGATATTATCGTTCATCAGAACGACATCGGCCACTTCCAGCGCCGTACCGCTGCCGCTCATGCCCATTCCCATGCCGACGGTCGCTGTGGCAAGCGCAGGCGCGTCGTTCACGCCATCGCCTACCATAACCACATGACCATGCTCCTCGCGCAGTTTTTTCACGTACAGCACTTTTTCTTCGGGAAGCAGATCGGAATAGATCAGATCGACGCCGATCTGTTTACCGATAACCTGCGCCGTTTCGCTGCGGTCACCGGTCAGCATCGCGACCTTCACCCCGATCGATTGCAGCTTCCGCACAGCTGCCGCAGCTTGGGGACGGACGACATCCTGCAAAGCCACGAGCCCGGCTACCCGCTCCCCTTCTAAAATCACGGACACGGTTTTCCCTTCTGCTCCCAGGAGGCTGCGCTGCTGTTTCCAATAAGCGGACGTCTCCAAGTCTTCCATCCGGTCCAGCATATCGGTCTTGCCGATGCGCCAGCGCTTCGCCTGGACAACCCCTTCCATTCCCCAACCGGTCACGGAGGTCACGTCTTCTGCAGGCAGCAGCTGCAGCCCCTCATCCAACGCTTTTCGGACGATTGCCTTGGCCAGCGGATGCTCCGACAGGTGCTCGACGGAGGCGATGATCGCAAGCAGATCGTAACGGTCGTAACCATCCGCAGCGATGAGATCCGTCACCTGCGGCTCGCCTGCAGTAAGGGTACCGGTTTTGTCGAAGGCTACAACCGAGGTCAGCGCCATATTTTCCATATGGGCTCCGCCTTTAAACAGGATACCGCGGCGGGCCCGGTTCGAGATCGCCGACAGCAGCGCAGGCATAATGGAGGCAACGAGCGCGCACGGCGAGGCCACGACCAGGAAGACCATCGCTTTATAGAAAGAAGCCCCAAAGGTCCAGCCCAGGATAAACGGAACCGCAAAGATGATGACCAGGGTCACGGCAACCACGATCCGGGCATAAATCGCCTCAAACCGCTTCATAAACCGCTCCGACTGCGGAACTTCTGATTCCGCCTCTTCCACCAAACGAATGATTTTAGCAAATACCGTTTCATCCGATGTTTGCGTCACTTCGATATACAGCACGCCTTCGCCGTTTAGCGTACCGGCAAAAACCTCATCGCCCTGCGACTTATCCACGGGCACCGACTCGCCGGTAATGGACGACTGGTTTACGGCCGAATATCCTTTTTGAATGATCCCGTCAGACGGAATAAGCTCTCCGGGTTTAACCAGAATCAGGTCACGTACCTTCAACTCGTCAATGGATACCAGCGACATCTGGCCATCCTCGATCCGAAGCGCGAGCTCGGGCTTCAGCGCCATGAGCGCGGAGATATCCTTTTTACTCCGTTCCATCGTGTAGCTTTCAAGCGCACCGCTCAGGGCGAAGATAAAGATCAGCATAGCTCCTTCATTCCAGTAGCCAATGCTGGCAGCCCCCAGCGCTGCTGCGATCATCAGCAGATTGACATCCAGCTCGCGCTCCTTGATCAGGGTTTCCATGCCTTCCTTGGCCTTAAGCCAGCCACCTGCCGCATAAGAGAGAATATATAATATGACCGAAACCGTGATTGAAGCATAGCTTGCAGCCCAGCCGCCAAGCATGAGCACCCCGCTGAGAGCGGCAGCCTGCATCTCCTGATTTCGCAGCATGCCGCGGAAATCGATCCGTCTCTTCCGGTGAGGATTCGGCGTCTTGATGCTGCCGGCTGCCGCAATCCCCTTCATTTTAGCCGTGATTTTTTGTACATTTTCCATCTTGTTCACCTTCCCCAATTGAGAATGAAAAGCATTATTACTGCCCTTAAAACAGCACATGCTGCTCCAGACTAGCCGGAGCAGCATGTTTCAATGAAGGACGATGGACGTCCAATTGAGAATGATAATCATTTTTGTATTAATGCAATTGTTTTTCCTTTGTGCAACATTTACACTTTCATTATATGCCCGCATGTTGAAAAAGTAAACCGCTTTTCTTGTGAAAAGCAAAAAAAGCCTGAGCAGGAGCAGCGTGTTCTTACCACGGCTCATGTTCAGGCTTATGTCGCGCCTTATTTTACATGTACAGCTTATTTTAGGGGCAATACCTTTGAAGCTTTCGGGCTCCGTCCCTCCTCCCGCAGCTCCCATTGCGCCGCTGCCAGACGAAATGCGGGCATGGACTCGTGCTCCAAGCCAGCTTCATCGGCGTTCATGCGATACAATACCGGCAGATCAGACGGGAGCGTCAGGCCGGAAACTCGCAAGAGCACGTTCGGTTTTGCTTTCCGGATGCAGCCTGCCAATGTTTGCAGACGTTCATATATTTCTTCGGGCCGTTCTTCCGCTTCTACCTTCCCCTTGCAATCCAGTACTAACAGATCTGCGCAGCGGGCCAAATCAGCAGCCAGGTGCGTGCTCGCATCGGCACGTAACAACGCACCGATGCTGTACGTCACCGCACGCCGCTGATGGCATAAGGTTTCTTCGGCGACCTTCTCAATCCAATCATGCATATGAGACCATTCTTCCAGATCCGCAGGATACGGAATAAGAATTTCCAGCCGATGATCCATTCCTTGGCGATAACAGGTAAGCGACGCGCGCAACAAGGCTTCCAGCTGAATATCCCGCAAATCGGTAAGTTGAATCGCTTCCAGCGAGTCTGCATCCGGCATCTCTCTGCCTGAGACCAGCGCGATGCTCAGCATGCCCTCATCCAGATGGTGCAGCATCGTCTCCATGTGCCCCTTCCACCGGTACATCAGCCGCTCTCTGAGCGCAATACTCGGATGAACCAGGGTGTGATAGCGACCCGATGTATACTGCAACGCCCATTCTTCATAAAGCTCCTTCAAATGACCGCTTTCCAGCCAGCTGTCTTCCCGCAGCAGCATCAGGCCTGACGTCCCGTTCAAACGGTCCGGTTGTTCAAGCGGATAAGATACGTTCTCGGCCACCACCTTCAGCCTGCGTACCTCGTCGCTCCATGCCAGCAGCCGCTCCGGAGCCCCAAGGTCGTGAGACTCGCCGAAAAAGGTTTCGGAATCCCGTAAAATATTTCCGATCGAATACGGATCGGCTGCCAGTATCGCCTGTTCTCTTGTCATCGATCCGATCAAGGTCAATTCGACGAGCGAAGCGATTTCCGGCAAGGAACCAGCCCGTGCCTGCCCTTCATCCTTCAGTGACGTGTTGCACTCCTGCCGTTTGTCCGCGTTAACCGCTTCCATAAAAGATGACATCGAACAGGAACCGCTTTGGCAGCAGTTTTTCTGACAGCGATCACTCTTCATTTTTGGCTGCACACCCTCTTTTCCCGTAAAAATGAGCCCCGTCGCAGCGGACCCTACCCTACAGAATATTAGCCCAAGGCCAGAAATATACAGCTTTTCAGCGTCAAAAAAAGGCGTTCCCTGAGCCATAATGGCTGAAGGAACGCCCCGTTTGCGGCATAAATTCAAATTATTGCTGGCTGGCTGCGATCGCCTGCTCCAGGTCGTACAAAATATCATCGATGGATTCGGTGCCGATGGACAAGCGCAGCATTTCCGGATTGACGCCTGCCGCGATTTGTTCTTCTTCGGACAGCTGCTGATGCGTCGTGCTCGCCGGATGAATGATCAGCGACTTGGAGTCGCCCACGTTGGCGAGGTGGGAGAACAGCTTCACATTCTCGATCACCTTGCGTCCCGCTTCTTTGCCGCCCTTAATGCCGAATGTCATGATAGCCCCCTGCCCCTTCGGCAAATATTTCTGTGCCAGCTCATAGGAAGGATGGCTTGGAAGTCCGGAGTAGCTGACCCATTCCACTCCATCATGATTCTCCAGGAACTGCGCCACTTTGAGGGCGTTTTGGCTGTGACGCTCCATCCGCAAGTGCAGCGTCTCAAGACCCTGCAGCAGCGTCCAGGAGTTGAACGGCGAAATGGTCGCGCCCAAGTCGCGCAGGAGCTGCACGCGCGCTTTGATGATATACGCAAGCGGTCCGACCGCTTCCGTATAAACTACGCCATGATAGCTTGGATCCGGCTGAGTCAGGCCCGGGAATTTATCGTTTGCCGTCCAGTCGAATTTGCCGCCGTCTACGATGATGCCGCCGATGGACGTACCGTGCCCGCCAATGAATTTGGTAGCCGAATGGACAACGATGTCCGCGCCATGCTCAATCGGACGCAGCAGATATGGGCTTGGGAACGTATTGTCCAGAATGAGAGGGATGCCGTTCTCATGGGCAATGTTCGCCACGGCCTCGATGTCCAGCACATCGCCTTTCGGATTGCCGATCGTTTCCGCGTAGAGTGCCTTGGTCTTATCGTTAATGGCCGCGCGGAAGTTTTCGGGATCGCTAGCGTCTACAAAATGCACCTTGATGCCGAGCTTTGCCAGCGTTGTTGAGAACAGATTATAGGTGCCGCCGTACAGTGTGGAGGACGAGACGATCTCGTCGCCCGCCCCGGCGATATTTAATACGGAAAACGTAATTGCTGCCTGCCCGGAGGAGGTTGCCAATGCTCCAACTCCGCCTTCGAGCGCAGCCACGCGGTTCTCGAACACATCGGTTGTCGGATTCATGAGGCGCGTGTAAATATTGCCGAATTCTTTCAGAGCAAACAAATTGGCTGCATGATCACTGTCTTTGAAGCCGTAGGAAGTCGTTTGGTACAGCGGCACTGCACGGGAAAGTGTCGTAGGGTCAATCTCCTGGCCTGCATGCACGGCTAAGGTTTCAAAAGATAATGGGCGTTCGTTGGACATGGGTAAATCCTCCCTTTTCTCGCATAGAATAGTACTCTACCGCGATTTTTTTCATATTTTCTCACACTTCCCAGCGTTTGAAAAGGTAAAAAATGAGAATTCCCATTAAGTTAGTATGAATAAATGTGCGCAAGTGATATTGGATGGCCTAATTTCAAAAAATCACGCAAAAAAAACAGCCGCTGATCGCGGCTGACATAAAAAAGAATCCTGAGAGTATTGAGAGAGTTGCCGAGTCGAATTACGCAATCATTTGCATAATTCTATCGTTTGATTAGTAATGGCTTATTTGATATAAGCTTACCTTTCATTAGTGCATTGAACAGCATAGCGCTTTCATCCAGCCCTTTCAAGCGCTCCCCCGCTCAAGACAGCTAGCAGGTAATTTTCGCGCCTTTCGCAACGAATCCCGTCTTTTCTCGTATACTTATTATTGACGTCAGGTAGTTAACCAACTACGATGACACTATACAGGGCTGAAAAGATGCATTGACTTGACCAAATACTTGAAACCATTATTCCGATATATGCAGGAGGGTGATTGCTTGCGTTCATCATCTAAAGAATTGGCCAACCGGTACTGTGAACTTATGGACAGACTGCCGCGTCTTATTGACTATACAGGTATTGTACGACAGATGAAGCTAAGCACCACCGAAGCATTTATTCTGCAGTATTTACAAAATAACGGCAGCCAGCGCGGCACGGATATCGTGAAAGTGACCGGTCTTACGACAAGCGCCATTACGCAAATTTGCGACAAGCTGGTTCAGGAAGAGCTCATCGAGCGCAACCGCTCCGAAACGGACCGGCGGTACGTGAATATTACCATTACGGCCAAGGGCACTCATGTGCTCAAGCAGCTGTCCGACCTGAGCTCGGAGCGAATCGTCGAAACCGTGGAGAACTTCACCGCTGAAGAGACGGATGAGCTGCTCGATATTATCCGCCAGTTAGGCGAGCTGATCGAATTCCAGCGCAAGCACCATGACTGACGTTATTTGCCTCCATTGGCATTGCTGCAAATCGTTGGCAAGCCAGTCTATGATGGCAAATCGTAAAAGTTAAAAGCACCTTTGAAGCCGCCCTTGCGGGCTGGCGTTCATCGGTGCTTTTTTATGCGGAATGCTTCTTATGAACCATTCCTTTACAGAATCCGGCTGCCGAACAAGGATCCGATCAGTTCTACAGCCAGCTTCGATGTCTGATTGTTGCGGTCCAACAGCGGATTCACCTCCACAAAATCCGCAGAGGTAATCCGTCCCGATTCGCTCATCAGCTCCAGCGAGAGATGCGCTTCGCGATAGCTAAGGCCGCCGCGAACGGGCGTACCTGTGCCCGGTGCTTCAATCGGGTCGACGCTGTCGATGTCAAAGCTGAGGTGGACTCCGTCCGTACCATTACCGGCGATCTGCAGCGCCTCCTGCACGACCTTCTCGATACCAAGGCGGTCGATTTCGTGCATGGTATAGCAGGTCAATCCGGTGGAACGGATCAGCGCCTTCTCATCCCGGTCCAGATCACGGGCACCGATAATGACGCAGTTTTCCGGCTTCAGCGGAACTGCGCCTTCAACGATCTGCTTCAGCTTGATGTGAGAGAGCCCTAAACCGACCGCCAGAGAAATGCCATGCATATTTCCTGAAGGACTCGTCGTTTCCGTATTCAAATCTGAATGGGCATCGACCCAGATGACGCCCAAATGGTGATAATGCCGCGTAAGTCCGGCCAGGGAGCCCATCGCGATGCTGTGATCCCCGCCCAGAACGAGCGGGATATGACCGCCGGATACCTCCTTGTAGACGGCCTCCCCAAGCAATCCGGCGACGGCGAGCACCTCCTCGACATGCTTCATCTTCGAACCCGGTGGCGATTGAACGCCTTCGGGAAGGCGGATCGTTTGATCCGCCTGAACGTCGTATCCGAGTCCCTGCAGCTTTTTCACAAGTCCGAATTTCATGATGCTGTCCGGACCGTTTTCGCTTCCGGGCCGACCGGCCCCCAGTCCGAACGGCACCCGGATGATCGATACCGATTGTTGAACCATCCTTGATCAAGTCCTCCCTTGGCCTGCAAATACTTCTTCGATCCGGCTGATTGCAAAATCCAGCTCCGCTTCGGTAATGACAAGCGGCGGAGCGAGCCGAATCGTCGTCTCATGCGTTTCCTTGCACAGCAGCCCGATTCGGGCGAGCGCCTCGCAGTACGGTCTGGCAGGCACGGTCAACTGAATTCCGATCAGCAGCCCCCTCCCGCGTACGGAGGCAATATCCGGATGTGTAATGGATGTAAGCTTTTTCATAAAATAACGGCCGAGCGTAAGGGATTTCTCTGCCAGCCTTTCTTCCTCCAGCACTTCCAGCGCTGCCAGCGCCACGGCGCAGGCGAGCGGATTGCCCCCGAAAGTCGACCCATGCGATCCCGGTTCGAACACATTCATGAGCTCCTCATTCGCCGCGACCGCCGAGATCGGAAGGACCCCGCCCCCCAGCGCCTTCCCCAGAATGTACACATCAGGCACGACCTTCTCCCAATCGCAGGCGAAGGTTTGGCCCGTGCGTCCAAAGCCCGTCTGAATCTCATCGGCCATAAACAGTACGCCCTGCTCTCTGCAAAGCTCGGAAGCACCGGATAAATACCCCTCAGGCGGTATAATGATACCCGCTTCCCCTTGCAGCGGCTCCACCAGAAAGGCCGCAGTATCCGGTGTAATCGCGGCCCGCAGCGCCTCCAGGTCGCCATAAGGAATTCTTTTGAATCCCGGCGTAAACGGGCCAAAATCCTGTTTATATGCCGTCTCCCCGGAAAGCGACGTCATGGTCAGTGTCCTGCCATGAAAGTTGCCGTCGCAAACGATGATTTCAGCCTTGTCTTCCTCCACGCCCTTAACCCGGTAGGCCCAGCGTCTGGCCATTTTCAATGCCGTTTCCACCGCTTCCGCGCCGGTGTTCATCGTGAGAATCCGGTCTTTTCCGGTGAATTTCGCCAGTTTCTGCACGAACCGCCCCAGCGCCTCGCTGTGAAAAGCCCTGGAGACGATCGTCACTTTATCCGCCTGCTCCTTCAGCGCCTGAATGATCTTCGGGTGGCGGTGACCGTGATTCAACGCCGAATATGCGCTGAGCATATCCAGATACCGGCGCCCGCTCGCGTCCTCCACCCAGACGCCTTCCGCCCGTTCGATGACAATCGGCAGCGGAAGATAATTGCTCGCGCTGTATCTTTCCATCATTTGCAGTACCTGTTCCGTCGTAGCCATAGCTGCACATCCCATCATGTGATCTGTTCGCCTGCATCAGCCTACATACATTGGAATAAAGAAAAAAGCCTCATCTTGTAGTAAACATATTTCAATCGATATCGCTACGTTCCTATCTTATTGGCGAGATCCCGATTTCATGATTTGTGAATTACAGCACATGAAACGAAATAAAAAGCACCGCCTTCTCTGCACATTGTGCAGAAGGAAGACCGGTGCTTTTCGAGGCCTTTTATGGAGAAATCAGGCTTCGCCTTGCCTGATGCTTACTTTTTCGATTCTAACGTTTCGAGGTACTCGGAAATTTCCGTTGGCGTTTTGGCGTATTTGCTGTGCAGATGAGCCAGCTTCTCGCCGTTTTTGTATACGAGCAGGCTTGGAATGCCGCGCACGTCGTTTTTGCTCGTGATGTCCTCGAACTGCTCTACATCCATGGCATAGAACTCTTTATCCGGATGCTTCGCCATAATGTCAGGCAGGAATTTATCAAGCGTCTTGCAGTCCGGACACCAGGTAGCGTCATATTTAATGACGGTCAGTCCGTCGCGATTGATCAAATCTTCGTATTGCTTTTCCGTTTGAATGCGTTCCATCTCTCTTATCCCCTTTACCCGTGTCTTTGGCGGCTTTCCTCAGATGAAAAGCCCGGTTTCGCGCAATGACCTTCGTCACAGCCGAACCGTTATCTTATTTTAGCCGTTAATGACATGGTTTGCAAAAGGGCTACATGGAATGCATTTCATGCCCGGAAGACGGGGGCTCCCCTGCGGCGGGATTGTGTCCCAGCCAGGCGGCAACGCATAATACGACCACCGGAAGCACGATATAGATCATCCAGAAGGAGGTTTGGACCGGTGCCGCCGCCGGGCTTTTGGCTATTTTCAACGCGCTGACTGCTGCGACCTGCCCTTCTTCCCGGTGTTTGCGGTCTTGGATCAAGTAAATGACGAGCGCGGTCACCGCAATGAACATCGCGTCCATGATAAACAGCATCACATCCCACTGCCGCTTCGGGATCATCTCGCCCAGCATCGCTCCATGCACGCCGCCCATAATGCCGCCGCCTATTCCTTCGACAACGGCCAGCAGTCCAAGCGGCCTGCCAATCAGGTAACCGATCAGAAAGCAAAAAAGAATCGAAATACCGGTCGATACGACCAGATTCTGAGCAAACAGCATGCCAAGAATGACGCCGATCGTCAGATTGGACATCAGTCCCGTCGTCATTGCTACCACCGTGCCTGTCATATTCGCCAAAACATGGTGATTCAGCTGAACGTACATCATGCATAACACCGTATAAATAATGACAATCAGTATGCTCATGTTCAACAGCATCTGGAAAGCTCCTTCCGGCAGAAATGCGGCGGTGCAGCCCGCTGAAGACCGCACTGACGGTAACCGGCCGCTGAAGTCACGGCCTTTCCTTCCGCTCTATGAAGCTTATTCAGCCCGTAACATCTTTATGCTGATAACTCATAAAAGCGAAAAAGGAAAAACCGGATAAGCCCCCATCATCACGCGCAAAAAAATCTCCGGCTCGCCGAAGCTCTGTCACGACACGCAAATGTCGTAAATTACGGATATATTTTCTCGCCGTTCTCCAGCATGCGAATAAATTCCTTGACCTTTCGCTCGCGGGTCTCGGGTTTTTTCGCGTTTTGAATGCGGAATGCGATCGCAAACCGGTTCTGTTTATTTAGCGTCTCATAGAATGCTTTCGCCTGGGGATGCTCTTCAAAAGCAGCCGCCAGCTCTTCCGGCACACCCGCCCGGCTTTGCGACTCGTAAGCCTTGTCCCAGCGGCCGTTCTCCTTGGCGGCTTCCACCGCCGCGAGTCCCGCGGGCTTCATGCGTCCCTGCTCCTGCAGCTGCTGTACCTTCTCCCGGTTCACTTCCGACCAAATGCTGTTTTTTCCTCGCGGACCAAAACGCTGCACCCAGCTGTGCTCATCAAGAGCTTCCTTCTGGCTGTCGATCCAGCCGTAACAGAGCGCGCTGTCCAGCGCTTCCGCATAACTGACAGACGCAAAATCCGCTTGCTTCTTGGCGATTTGCAGCCGGACGCCTTTCGACTGATCATGGTTCTGCTCAAGCCATGCTTCCCATTCCTGCTGGTTTTCGCACAATAACAGCGGCCACTCCGCCCTTCCCTTCGCTGCTACCATCCAGTCTGCCTCCTTTGATATCAACACGATATTTTACCTATTCCTCTTTTTTGCCATTTTCCACGGTTTTCCTTCCTGTAAAATAGAATTTTCTCTTCGGCAGCCTAAAAAAAACAAAAGGAGAGCCGCCGCCACCCTTACGAATCGCGGGACTCTCCCTATCTTTGCTCACGAATGCAATTCCTTCGATCTATTTTTCAAAAACGACACTGTAGAACGCTTCCGTCCACGCCTGCCGGCTCAGCACCCTAAAGCCCATATTCTCGAGCGTCTCCACCATCTCTGCAGAGGAGATCCGGTGATTTTGCGGCGGTCCGCTCTCGGTTTCGAGGCGCTCCCATTCGATACACAGCGCCCGTCCGCCCTTTTTCAGCACACGCTGGATTTCCCGCAGCCCCTGCTCCGGCGGATCGACTTCATGAAGCACCATGGAACAGATGACAGCATCCACTTTCGCATCCTCCATCGGAATCTGCTCCGCCTCGCCCTGAATCATCTCGATATGACCGGATTTCTGCTCCTCCATGCGGCTTTTGAGGTATTCCAGCATTTGCGACTGGGCATCCAGCGCGTACACGGTACCGCTCGTTCTTGCCGCAGCCGGGAATGTAAAGTATCCCCCGCCTGCCCCGACGTCCAGGATGTCCTCGCTGCCGGTCAAACCAAGCAAATCCAGAAGCTGCTCCGGCGGAAGGTTTTTTCTGCGCTCAGGGTTGTCCAACTTGGCGATCCGGGCCGGGTCAAAACGTTTATCGTTCATCGAAATGTCCTCCTTATCGGTAGATGCGGTACAAACTCATTTCATTTTAGCATTCCCGCTAAAAGGGCCGCAAACCAGCGGCAGCCGCACATATCTGCTGCTCCGTCTTGTCTATTCTTGGTCCGTCAGCTTGAGATAAAGCTGCACCGTTTCCGCTTCCGGCGCAGCGTCCAGTTCATTCCTGATCAGGCTGGTAAAATTTCGGTAGTGGCTGACGAGCGCCGCCTCGTTTCCCTGATCATGATACGCCTGTATCACGCTCCGGCAAATCTCATCCGAATAAGGCTCTTTTTGCTGTAATGCCAGCAGACGCTTCAGCGCCTGCCGTTCCCTTCCCTTGTCCCGTTCATAAGCCGCAGCGACCAGAGATCCATGGATATATTGGCGACGAAGCTCTTCACGAACGGGCTTGGCCCAGAAGTAATCATGCTCCTCCAGATAATCTCCCTGATACAGATGGAGCACCCGTTCCAGCTGCTGGAATTCCTTCTCCGTTTCAACCCCGGGGATATGGATTCCCCGGATAAACAGATCTGCGTCGGTCGTAAATCCGCTCCGCGTCAGGCGGTAGCTGTCATGGGCATATTCAATCGTGGCCTCGACACCCCAATGCTTCAGCACTTTGCGAACCTGGTATACGGAGGTATGAAGCTGTGTTGTCGCTTTATCCAGTACCAGCTGCGGCCAGAGCGTTTCCAGAATATGATCTTTTGTCACCCACTGCCCATTCTGATGGAGCAAAAAAGCAAACAACTCCTGCGCCTTTTGCGTTCTCCAACGCAGCAGTCCGCCGGATTCGGCGCTGGACTCAAGCGTTAACCGTTTGAAGCAGATGACCACCGAGTCTTGTGGGGCAGGCATGCTCCTTGTCGTTGACATCCGGGATTCGATCCGGCTGATCGTCTTGGAAAATCTCGCGGGATCGACGGGCTTAAGCACGTAATCCAGGGCATTCAGTTCGAACGCTTCGATGGCGTAATGGTTATACGCTGTGACGAAAACAATGTGCAGATCCGGATGCGTCGCCGATAGCCTTTCCCCGGCTTCAAGTCCGTTGATGCCTGGCATTTCAATATCCAGGAACACAACGTCGGCAGGGTTGTCCTCCAAATATTCCAAGCCGCTGCTGACCCGGGTGAATTTCCCCAGAACGTCCATCCTCCCATCGGCTTGAATCAATCGTTCAAGCTGAAGCAGCGCCGGATTTTCATCGTCAATCAGAATAGCCTTCAACTTTTTTTGCCCCCTTCCTCATAGCCGTGCCGCCATGTTTCCTTTGGGTACATCAAACGAAATCGACGTTCCCCATTCACGCCCGCTTTCAATCGTCAAGCCTTTCCCGTAAAGCGTCAGCAGCCTGGTGTGGATATTTCTGAGCCCCACGCCGCTTTCCGGCGTTCTCGCCGACAATATCCGCCCGGCAAGCTCCGAATCCATGCCGACCCCGTTATCCATCACAGAAACGCATATTTTGTCATCATCTTCCCGGATTCGGATCGTGATGGTTCCTCCTGCTTCCTTCTGCATAATGCCGTGCCGTACGGCATTCTCGACGATAGGCTGTATGCTGAGCGGCGGGATGAGTCCACCGAACTCCGCTTCCACCTCGTATACGACCTCCAAACGTTCTTCGAATCGCGCCTTTTCCAAGGCCAGATAGGAGTGGACAAGCGACATCTCCTGATGAAGCGTCGTCAGCTGTTCCCGGTTTTGAAAATCAAAGCTGCTTCGCAAATAATGGCTAAGCTCCAGCAGCAATCCTGTCGTTTTTTCCGGATCGACAGGAAGCAGCGAAATAATCGTATTGAGTGCGTTGAATAAAAAATGCGGCTTGATCTGGGCTTGCAAAAATGCCATCTCCGCCGAGATCGAGCTGCGCACCGATTTGCGCAGCTCAATCAGATTCCGTACCCGGGCCCGCAGTTCATCAGCATCGACAGGCTTGCGCAGAAAATCATTGGCTCCCGCCTGAAGGCCGATCTTCACGTCCTCCGGCAGGCCGCGGGCCGTCAGGATCAGTACAGGCATCTCAAACGGGGAATACTGCTGCCTCACCGCGCGGCAGAGCTCGATACCCGACATGCCGGGCATCATCCAGTCGGTTATCACCAGATCAATGGACTGCCCCGAATGAATTTGCTTCAGGGCATCGGCGCCATTGTTCACGGAAATGAGCCTGCAGCTTTCGGCGGATAACAGTCCCCGAAGCGCCTGCAAATTGACCGGATCGTCATCGACCAACAGTAGGGTTGAGCTGGGTTCCGCTAAGCCGGAAACCGCCAGGCTTTCCTCTTCCCGTCCGGCCTCGAAAGCTCCGGACCCGAAGCTTGTCCCTTTATCTTGGTCCGCAGTTCCCGGCTTCTTCGATACAGGAAGGGTAAAATGAAAGGAGGACCCTCTTCCCGGCTCGGACTCCGCCCATATGTTCCCGCCCCCAAGCTCGACGAGCTTCTTGGTAATGTTAAGTCCAAGTCCGGTACCGCTGTATTCCCTTTCCGCTGCGGCGCCGATCTGTTCATAGGACTTGAATATGTCCTGCAGGCGGTCATCAGCAATTCCGATTCCGGTGTCCGTTACCGTGATTTGAACCAGACCTCCGCCGTCCAGTGTCTTGGCCTCAATGCGTACGATGCCTGCGGAGGTAAACTTCACGGCATTCCCGAGCAGATTGTACAGAATTTGCCGGAGGCGCTCCTCGTCCATATCCAATAAAGGCAGATGCTCCGGCCACAGCTCCTCGAAACGAATCGGCTTGCTGCCGGCAAGATGCAGCGTGAGTTCCATGACGGAACGGGTCACGGCTTTGAGGTCCACCGGCTGCCGGTTTAGCAAAATCTCTCCGTTTTTCAGCTTTCCGAAATCCAAAATATCATTGATAAGCACGGAGAGTCTTTTCCCCGTCGTCACGATCATCCCCAGATCCTTGGCCTGCTTCCGGTTCAGTTGGCCGGAAGCCCCTTCCACCATGGATTGGGCAATGTTAACCATGCCGTGCAGCGGCGTCCGCAGCTCATGCGAAGTATTGGCCAAGAATTCGTCCTTCAAGCCGTCCAGTGTGAGCAGCTTATGCGAGAGCTCCTCCACCTCGTCGAAAGCCCTGGAGAATCGCTGGGATAGCAGCAGGGCCTGCGTGATGACGAACAAGAGCATTTCATAAGGAACGAGCTTTAAACTGTTGGATAATCCCATTAAGGTCAGCACGTTTGCCACAATAATAATCAGAATGCTCAGCATCCCGATCAGCATCAAGCCCGCATCCTCGGATTGCCTGCGTATTCCGCGAACCATCGCAAAGGCAATGTAGCTGACGGCCGTCAGCGAATATGTAAGCAAAAGCGGCTCCATTTTAGAGAACACAAGCGGTGGAAGCGCCAGAGCCATTGCTGCTACTGCCGCTGTCGCCGCATCGCATATCCTTAATACCGTTCGCGGGATCGACCCTTTTACCGCCACGGCGACATACCGCAGCAGGAAAAAATAAATTAATGCCGATGAAAACAGCTGGATTTTCATGAACCAATCGTAATCCAAGCCCGGCCATAAGTTACCCAGCAGCTTCTCGCCATGCATCAAAACATACATTAAAGCGAATAGGCAAAACAGGCCGAGATACAGCAGCGAAGGCTCCTTTTTATGCAGCTGGTACAGCACGAGAATGTACAGCGCGGGAATCAGGAAGCCCGCTGCCGACATGAGGTCGATCAGCAGATCCAGCTCCCTGCTCCGCATGACCGACGCTTTGTCGCCAAATACAAGGGGGGCGAATATGCCGCCCGAAGCGTAGGCATGATTCGATACCTGAACGATGATTTCCGCCTCGTCCCCCGTTATGCTGGAAAATCCGACGTAAGGGATGTTATCCGGGCGCTCATTCGTGGCGTCGATCCCCGGCTTCCCGCTTGCGCCCACCTCATGGCCATTAATAAAAATCCGGTTTGCTGTCCGGATATTCACGGTACGGATTCCATATATCGCTTCGTCGGCATTTTTTTAATGAATCCGCAAACGAAACGTGGCATATCCTTCGGCGGTTGAACGATCATGCTCCCCAATGTAATCATTCCATCTGCCAGGCAGATCGACCATTCCCGTCAGCTTCGGCGGCTGGGCTGCTCCTCCACCTTTTTCATGAAAATCCTCCGGTGTCAAAAGCTGTGAGCGGTAAAACTCCCACTCCCCCGTCAGTTGAACGGATCCGTCCCGGGCAAAGTCCCAGCTGCTCAAATTCAGCCTGCCTTGGCTGGCGTTTGGACCTTCGCCTGATGAGATAATCAATTGGACGATCAGACAGACCGGCAGAATCACGATCAGGACAATTCCCGCCAAGATGATCAGGCTTTGTTTTTCATAGGTTAACCCCTTTAATGAAGCTTTTTATCGCATAAATGATTCGTGGCATGAAATGGTAAGCAATAGCTGTTATATAATGGAACCCTATGCTTGTCAACAAGAAGTTTGGCTTACCTGACAAAATGTTAAATGTAGCCGACTTCATGCCATTCTCCTTCCAGACGGAAATCCGTACAATGGTACACAGGAGGCGATTGTCCGCATGAAGAAACCGAATATTTTATTGATTACCAGCGATCAGCAGCACTGGGATACGCTCGGCGCATTCAACAGCGAGATCCAAACCCCGAATCTGGACCGTCTGGTGGGGGAGGGAACCACCTTTACCCGGGCCTACTGTCCGAATCCGACCTGCACCCCGAGCCGTGCTTCAATCATAACGGGGTTATATCCGAGTCAGCACGGGGCTTGGACGCTTGGAACCAAGCTCCTTGAAGACCGGCATACCGTGGGAGAAGATTTCGACGCGGCGGGATACCGAACGGCGCTCATCGGCAAGGCGCACTTTCAACAGCTGCGGTCTACGGAGCAATACCCGTCCCTTGAATCCTACCCTATCCTGCAGGATGAGGAATACTGGAAGCAGTTCCATGGGCCTTTCTACGGATTCGATCACGTGGAGCTAGCCCGCAACCATACGAACGAAGCCCATGTCGGACAGCATTATACGCAGTGGCTGGAGGAGAAGGGCTGCACCAACTGGAGGGATTATTTCCTGGCGCCGACAGGGAATATGGACCCGAGCATTACCTATCGATGGCCGATTCCTGAGGAGTATCATTACAATACATGGATTGCGGAGCGCACCAATGCCATGCTGGAACAATATCAAGCGGGCGGAGACAGCTTCTTCCTGTGGTCCAGTTTCTTCGATCCGCACCCGGAATACCTCGTTCCCGAGCCTTGGGATACGATGTACGATCCGGACGCCTTAACGCTTCCGACAGGCATGGCGGGCGAGCATGACAATAACCCTCCCCATTTCGGCATGACCCAGGAGGACCATCCGGATTTCTCCCCGTGGATGGAGAGCGGTTTCGGAATCCACGGCTACAATTCGCATCAATTTTACGGATACGGAAATAACCATCGACTCACCGATGAGCATAAAAGAAAGCAAATGGCGACCTATTACGGCATGATCAGCATGATGGACCACTATATCGGCACAATCCTCGATAAGCTGGATGCGTTGGGCATCGCGGACAATACCATCGTCGTTTTCACGACCGATCATGGCCATTTCTTCGGTCAGCACGGGCTGCAGGCCAAGGGCGGCTTCCATTACGAGGACCTGATCAAGCTGCCGTTTCTCGTGCGCTATCCGGGCCGCGTGCCTGCAGGCAAAGTCTCCGGAGCGATTCAATCTTTGGTGGATCTGGCTCCCACATTCCTATCCCTCTGCGATATCCCCATTCCGCATGCCATGACAGGCGTGGACCAGAGCAAGGTATGGCTTGGAGAAGCGCAGCAGGCCCGGGATCATGCCATCTGTGAATTTCATCATGAACCGACGACGATTCATCAGAAAACGTATGTGGATGAACGGTATAAAATCACAGTCTATTACAACCAAACCTACGGGGAAATCTTCGATTTGCAGGAGGACCCCCAGGAGTTTCATAATTTGTGGGACGACCCGGCTTATGCATCCTTGAAATCCGAGCTGATGCTGAAGTATATCTGGGCCGAACTCGGCAAGGAATCGATGCCAATGCCGCGGGTTTCGGGCGCGTAGACATACCGTCGCTAAAAAAGGCAGCCCTCAGGGCTGCCTTTTGCTTCAGTTCGTATTTAGCATAATCTCGACATCATGATGGTACGCATTGAACATGCTTCTATTGAAGAGCTTGTAATTACGCCCCCCCTCCTCGTCAGCCGGCTCCTGGCATTCAAAGCATTCCAGCGTCTGATCCTCCTGTACCGTTCCGTTCAAAAATCCGTTCTCGCAATAAATGGTTTTGCCGCAGCTCCGGCAGCTGCCGATCCACTCCTGCATGGCTCATACCTCCCGTTCGGTTTTACAAATAAAGGTAAACCATATTCTTTATCCTATCATGTCGTTACCGACACGCAAACAAAAAAAAGGCGGTCTCCCCAAGCGGGAAACCACCCCTTTTCTGCTATTCCATATTCAGCAATGCACTGATCCGTTATCGTCTTCTTACGCGTCCGAAGATCAGCGATACCACGAACAGAATCAGGAAGATGAAGAACAGCACCTTCGCGATGCCGACGGCGGCCGAGACGATTCCGAAGAATCCGAAAATCCCCGCCACAACAGCGATAATCAAAAATAATATAGCCCAACCTAACATAATAATCACCCTTTTCATAACGTCGTATTGTTTGATACTTACTTGTAACCGATCTGCTGCCGCTTGAACCTGGGTTGTAAAAATTGTAAGCCCGCTGATCCAAAAAATTCATGACAGCAAGCATGGCGTTTTATGTTGTAAATTTTTCCAATACGCCTTATTGTGAACGTAAGGAGGGATGATAAATGAATGTAAATGCCGGCCCTGCCACCGCGACGGATTCCCCTTTCACTGCCGCAGAAATGGAACATACGGAACTGATGCCGAATTACCGCGTGGATCTGAGATCCCATGCCTCGCCCGAGTACCAGAAGTTCATAAGTCTCAATCCCGTCCATGACTGGTCTCTTCTATCCTGGAAGGATGTCGGCAAGCCCTATGAGGTCAAAAGCGTTGCCCAGGACCGCAAGGCTTGGGAGCGGGAGCACGGCACCTCCATGGATGCCCATACCGCTTGGACCCACTTCAACCAGTCTTTCCATCAGTGGTTCATTAAAGACGTCCCCGCCGAGATCGCTAAGGAAAAAGCCGAGTTCTTCAAAAGCTTGAAAGCGTTTAACTTCCATCAGATTCGTGAAGGGATCGGGGACGTCGTCCGTATCCACCTGTGGAATTATGTGCACCGGATTCAGGACGGCGTATGGGATCCTAGGGGCAAACGGGCCTTGTTCGAAGGGCTGGATGTCCAGAAACCGCGAATCCTTTTTCTTGGCGCTGCCGAAGGCTACGAGGCGATGCAGCTGGCAGCCATGTATCCCGGGGCCGAGGTCGTTATGGTTGACTATGATGAATACTGCCGCACCACCCGGTTTGCGGAATTCCCGGATGCCTACCCTTTTCTTGGGGCGAATCCCTGCACCGGCAGCCCGCAGGTATACTACAAACATAATTTCAATATTGAATATGTGGTCGATGACATTCGGAGGCTCCCCTTTGGCCGGGAGTTCGATATCGTTCTCTCCGTCGGGCTGCTGGAGCATTTTCCGGACGAGATCAAGCCCGAGGTGGTGGATTGGCACCGGCGCTTCCTGAAGCCCGGGGGCTACGCCATTATGACGACGCCAAGAAATCAGCTGAGATCCCGCCTGTTCTATCAAATCATGGCTGACGTCATGAACCATACGTACCGCGAATTGATGACGGTACAGCAGATGGGGCTGTACGTTTACGAGAACGGCATGGATATTTGCAGGCATGGGTACATCAAGGTGCATAACGGCGTTGTGGCAAGGATGCGGTGAGCTTGTCATTTAGTGGAGATGATATAGGGGAAAAAGGTCCAGCCTGGCCGTTGTATGCCAAGATGGACCTGTTTGTCGTTACGGAGCAAGCTTCAAGAAATCCTATCTTACATGGACTGTCCGGCATCCACCGTGATGATCTGCCCCGTCAGAGCCTCCTGTTCGAGCACAGCACAGATCATATGGGCGATATCCGCAGGCTCAGCCGCTTCGCCAAGCAACAGCGTGCCGGCCAGCTGCTCCATCTGCTGCTCCCGCCCGTCCCACCACCGGGTCAGGACGGCTCCGGGAGCCACGCAGTTCACGCGGATATACGGCGCAAGGGATTGCGCCAGCGAGCGGGTCAGCCCGTGAACGGCTGCTTTGGAGACCGCATAGGGCAGCGAGGAGCCCTTGCCGGTAATGCCAGCGATGCTGCCGACATTGACGATCGCTCCCTGCCGCTGCCGCTTCATCCAAGGGGCGACGGCTCTTGCACAATAAAACATGCCTCTGACGTTGATGTGAAAAAGCTCATCCCAAGCATCATCCGTCACCAAGTCCAGATCCTCCATCGCGATGTGGCGGGTTATGCTGGCGTTATTAACCAATACATCGATGCCGCCCCATTCGCCTGCCAGGGTATCCACCATCGCGAGAACCTCCTGTTCGCGGGATACATCAGCCTGGATGGCCCGCGCTTGCCCGCCCTTGCTTCGAATCATGCGCACCGTTTCTTCGGCTTCCTGCACCGACCGCGAATAGTTCACGGCCACTGCGGCTCCACGTTCCGCCAGCGCCAGCGATACCGCCCGTCCGATTCCTGTTCCTCCGCCTGTAACGAGTGCTTTTTTGCCGCTAAGCTCCATCGTTAATCCTCTCCTTTAATCTGAGTAAATACACGCGACCGGTCCCCATCGTCATGCAGCTGTCATGGCCGCCAGCCTATTCTTCCGCGGCAAGCTGCGCGATCCCATGGCCAAACGACCAGTTTTCCTGCTTATTCTCCGTCAAAATGACCATCACGTCCTGCGGCCTCACGCCCGCGTTCGCTTGCAGCAGTTCCGCAATCCGGGCAAACAGGGCCCGCTTTTTCCGGAGTGTGCGGCCTTCCTTCATCGTGATCTGGATGAAGATCTGCTCCTCCGATCTGTCGATATTCATGTAGTGCCGATCATATAACAGCTCTCCGGGCGCATGCGTCGTGATCACCTGAAAATAATCGTCCTCCGGTACATCGATCGTCTCGACCATCGCCTGATGAATGGAACGGCTGATCATGGACAGCTCCTCCGCCGGCTTTCCTTCATGCAGGTCTATGCGAATAAACGGCATCGCTCTCTCCTCCTGTATTCTTTTCATTGACAAGGTCATTGTATATGAGGATTATATATTTGTATAATTGAATTAAATGAATGATTCCTTCAAAATAATTGAACCACAGGAGATGCATCGATTCTATGGATTTGAAGTCAGTCAAAACCTTTCACCGGATTGCGGCCCTCGGAAGCTTCAACCGGGCAGCGGAGGAACTCAATTACGCCCAATCCACCGTTACCATGCAGATGCAGAAGCTTGAAACCGATCTCGGCATGCGTCTCATGGAGCGCGGCAGAACCTTCGAATTGACGGAGGCCGGCCGCCTGTTTCTGGAACAAAGCGCGCATATCGTCCGCGATATCGAGCAGCTGCAAACGACGATGACGGAGCTGGTCGCAGGCGCAGCCGGCCATATCCGCCTCGGGGTCGTGGAGCCGATTGCGAGCTACCGGCTGCCGGGCATTCTTGCCCAGTTTCTGCATGAGTTTCCGCAGATACGCGTATCCGTCAGCATCGCGAGCTCTCCGGTGCTCAGCCAGCAGCTTCTGCACGGCGAGCTCGACCTCGCTGTCTGCTCCCCGCCGCTGCTCGGGACCGGACTCTACTTCGAGCCTGTGCTGACAGAGCATTTTGTCGTGCTGCTGCCGGAGCAGCATCCCTTGACCGGGAAGCAAACCATTTCCGTTCAGGATCTGCGGAGACACCGGCTGCTGATCACGGCTGCCGATTGCCCCTATCGCCGCAAGCTGGAAATGCTCCTGCAGGAGCCTGGCGGCCCTCCGCTCGACACCGTGGAAATCGGCAGCATGTCCGCCTTGAAGTATTATGTGCAATGCGGCATCGGGGCGGCGCTCGTTCCGGCTTCGGTACTCCAGCCCGAACCGGCTGGCACCGTCATCCGGCCGCTGATGGATGACGAGGTCGATATGACCTGCGGCCTGTTATGCAGAGAGCCTGATTATCCGCCGCGGCTGGCGGCTGGCAGGCTATACGAAGCGCTGAAAAAGGAACTCCCGGCCGCCGATTCATTGAAAGCCGGCACCTTTATCTTGTAGATACAATAAGCCCGGGGGTGATTTCCCCCGGGCTCTTTCCTTTTTCCCAATGCGGCGGTTTGTGTTGAATTTCTGAAATGCTTTCTGCGGTGCCTGCTTAATAGTCGGCTTTCCTACCGTAACTATCTTTAAATTCGCCCTGCCTTCGTCCGTTTCAGCAGCCGCAAACCATGCACGTCCAGATGAACGGCAGCCTGCTCGGCACGACCGCTGAACAAGTCGGTGAATGCCTGCCCAGCCAGCCCGATCTCCTGCGCTTGACCGCTGAAATTGAGCAGAAATACATAATCGTTCTCTCCGTCCGTACGCATCTGCGCGGTCACATCGGAAGGGAGCTCCGTATCTATCACCCTGGATACGCCAGCTTCTTGAATGAGCTGACCATAGAAATCGGCATAGAACGGTTCCTTCGCCCGGGCCGCCAAATAGTACGCTTTTCCTTTTCCGAAGGCGTTGACGGTCAATGCCGGACGTCCTGCATAAAAATCCTCCCGGTATTCCGCCAACACCTCCGCTCCTTCCGTATGGATCAGATCGCATAAATCATAAACCTCATAGCTCTCCTTCAAGCCCGGCAGCTTGTCGTCACGCCGTACGAGAGCATTGTACTCTCCCTCATGCAGGCCGTCGATCTCCTCGGACCAAATGCCAAGCGTACTACGCAGCGGTCCGGGAAAGCCGCCGAGATGGCACAGATCGCTTTCGTTCACGATGCCCGACCAATACGTCGTCACAAACGTTCCGCCACCGGCAACGAAAGCTTCAATCGCCGCGCCGGCCTGCTCCGTGCACAGATACATCATCGGAGCCACGATCAGCTTGTAATGTGCAAAATGATCATCCGAACCGATCACGTCCACCGGCACGCCAAGCTCCCAGAAGGCCCGGTAGTGCTGCATGACCGTACGCTCATAATCGATGCCCCGATTCAGCGGCCCTTGCGAATCCTTCACCGCCCAGCGGTTATCCCAATCGGCGATGATGGCTACCTGGGCCGGAACGGCCGATCCAGCGACACTGGCAATCTTCTCAAGGATTCCCCCCAGCTCCGCCACATCGCTGAAGACCCGGGTATGCTCATGCCCCACATGGTCCACGACGGCGCCGTGCAGCTTCTCACTGGAGCCGCGGCTCTTGCGCCACTGGAAATACTGCACTGTATCCGATCCGTGCGCCACGGCTTGAAGCGAGGACAACAGATGCATGCCGGGACGCTTCAGCTTGCTGACCGCCTGCCAGTTGGTCATGCTCGGCGTGCTCTCCATCAGCATGAACGGCTGCCCGCCCTTGAGGGACCGGAACAAATCATGGTTGAACGAGAACCATGCGGCGAGCGCCCCCTGATCCTGCAGATCATGCCAGGTTGGATAGGCATCCCAGGAGATGACATCGAGAATATCGGCGAACTTGCGATAATCGAGACCCTCGAACCAGTCCATCATGTTCGCGGTGACCGGCAGCTCTGGCCGGATCGCCCGCAAGGGCGCAATCTCGTGGCGGCAGAAGTCGACCGTACGGTCGGTGACGAACCTTCTCCAGTCCAGATTATGGCCGTGCACCATCCGTTCCCCGTGCGGCGCGGGCGATTCGATCTGCGACCAGTCGGTGTAGGTATGGCTCCAGAAGGTTGTCCACCAGGCCTGGTTCAGCGCCGCAAGCGTGCCGTACCGTTCCTGCAGCCATTCGCGGAAGGCTTCCTGACAGAAGTCGCAGTGGCATTCGCCCCCGTATTCATTGGAGATATGCCAGCCGATCACAGCCGGATGATGGGCATAACGTTCCGCCAGCTTCGTATTCATGATGCGGACCTTTGCACGGTATACCGGCGAGGAGTAGCAATGGTTATGGCGTCCCCCGTGCAGATTGCGCACGCGGTTCGCTTCCACGCGAAGCACCTCGGGGTACTTGGCGGACATCCAGGCCGGCCTTGCGCCGCTTGGCGTAGCCAGCCAGGCATAGATGCCGTTCGCTGCAAAACGGTCCAGTACCCGGTCCAGCCATTCGAACGTAAAGATGCCTTCCTCCGGCTCCAGCGCCGCCCAGGCAAAAATGCCGATCGCCATGACGTTGCACTTTGCCAGCTTCATCAGGCGGATATCCTCCTCGAGTATTTCGGGTGCATGCTGCCACTGATCCGGGTTGTAGTCTGCGCCATGCATAAATCCCTTCAGCTTCGGGCTGATGGGCGGAAATGAAGTGGTCATGGAGTATCCCTCTTTCTGCCGTTTATGATTGATAAAGGCGTCATTTTTTCGTTCACTCTTCAACTCATCGTAACTTCTACGCCACGTATGGAAATCCTTTCAGATTCAACATGGTATTATTCATGCAAACGGTGATGACTGTTCCCTGACCCAGAATCATCGCAGCCTCCCCAGCTCTGCTTATTCCTTCACCGAACCCATCACCAGGCCTTTGACGAAATATTTTTGCAGAAAAGGGTAAGCCAGCAGCACGGGCAGCGCGCCGATGAAAATCTGGGCGGCATTCACCGTTTTTTGCGACAGCAGCGCCGCTTCCTTCGGATCGATGCTCATAGAGCTCATGTCCTTCTGGACGATGACGGTCTGCAGGAACGTCGCCAGCGGAAAGGAGCTGGAATTGTTCAGGTACAACAGTCCGTCAAACCAGGAATTCCAGTGAAACACGACGCTGAACAAGGCCAGCGTGGCGATCGCCGGCAGGGATACCGGCAAGAAAATCGAGAACAGCGTGCGAAAATGCCCCGCCCCGTCGATGAATGCCGCTTCCTCCAGATCCTTCGGAATCCCGCGGAAGAAGTTGAGCAGCAGAATCGTCAAATACACGTTCACCGCTCCCGGCAGCACCAGCACCCAAAAGGAATTAATGAGATGAAGGTTTTGAATCACGATATAAAAAGGAACCAGGCCCCCGCTGAAAATCATCGTGAACACGAACAGCCAGGAGTAAACGTTTCTCGCCTTGAAGACGCTCGTTTCCTTTGACAGCGGATAGGCCGCCAGAAATGCGAGCAGCAGCGTCAGCGCCGTGCCGATTACGGTTCTTTTCACGGAAACCCAGATGGAATGCAGGAATACCGGGTTGTCGACCGTTTTTTTGTACGCTTCCAGCGAAAAGTGCACGGGCCACAGTCCGACCAGATTGGCATCCGCCGCGGATTTGGCGCTGAACGAAACGGCCAGCACATGCAGCAGCGGCACCACGCACAGCAGCGATAGGCAGAGCAGCACCAGCGTATTGGCGACGGTGAAAATACGGTATGAAGCGGTTTTATGATACATCGTTCATGTCCTCCCTCTAAGACGAAAAATCGCGATCAACGGTTGCTTGATAAGGAATGCTGCTTTACTGGATGTTCTCTTAGAAAATCCGGTAGTTTGCCAGCTTATAGGCCATTCGATACGAAATAAAAATCAGGATCATCGAGATAACGGATTTGAACAGCCCGATCGCGGTTCCAAGTCCCATTTCACCGTTCAGGATCGCCGTACGATACACGAAGGTATCGATAATATCGCCTTTTTGGTAAACGAGCGGATTGTACAGGTTGAAGATTTGATCAAAGCCGGCATTCAAAATATTCCCGAGAGCCAGCGTCCCGACAACGACCGCGATCGGCAGCATGGAAGGAATGGTGATGTGCAGGGTCTGCTTCCAGCGTGATGCCCCGTCCACCTCCGCTGCTTCATACAGCGATGGATTCACGTTCGAGAGGGCCGCCAGAAAAACAATCGTCCCGAATCCGAAATCCTTCCAAACATCCGAGAGGATGACGGTAAAGCGGAACCAGTCGTTGTCTCCGAGGAAAAAGATCGGGCTGATCCCGAACCAGGAGCTGAGGATCCGGTTAACGAAGCCGCCGTCCGTGGAGAGCACATCCAGCAAAATCCCGCCAAGAATGACCCATGAAAGAAAATGCGGAAGATACACGAGCGTTTGGACAAACCGTTTGAAGAAGGCCTTTCGAACTTCATTCAGCAGCAGCGCAAAGGTAAATGGAGCTGCGAGGTTCAGCACGATTTTCAACGCGGAGATGATCAGCGTGTTCCAAATCACCTCCATACTGTCCTGTCTTGCGAACAAGGTGTGGAAATTGTCCAGCCCTACCCATTCAGAGTGCGTAAAGCCAAGCCAAGGCTTGAAATTTTGAAATGCCATGACGATCCCCGCCATCGGCACGTAACTGAACAGAATGAGCAGCAGCAGCGAGGGCAGCACCATCACATGCAGCGGCCAGGTTTTCTTGATATTCATTGTCGTCTCCCCCTATGAATGGGCATCTTTTCCCGTTTGTACCGTCATTATAGCAACGCCGTAAAAGCCGCAGTAGCTCATAAAACCAACATAAATGGCATAATTGCAACCAGTTAAAAAAAAGCATGTAGAAGTTTGTTTTCTTATGATAGCGGGATGGACAGGCTTCGATTGTTATACAAAAAAAGGACGTCCCCTGCCGGATCGGCAGCCGGGGACATCCCTCTTCTCATCGCTATTTACTTAGCTTGGAATACCAGTCATTGACCTCGTTTGTAATTTGTTCCCCGCCCGATCCCTTCCAGGTCTCGACGAATTTATCGAAGCTGTCCAGCCCCTGCTTGCCGTAAATGATCTCGTTAAAGGTCTGGTTCTCGATTTTGTTTAGGTAATCCATTTTGGTCTTCATCGTGGAGGTCGTTGGCCCCGTGTACATGTTCGGATAAGCAATGCCTTCCTGTCCCATCAGCACTTTCGCCGCTTCCGGCGTCTCGAGGCCGTAGTTCAGCTTCACTTCCTTCTCCAGACGTGTCGTGGCTTCCTTGCCGTCGGCCAGGTTCAGCAGCGCCTTCATCTGCGCATCCGGTATCCGGGCTCCGTCTCTGACAAGCAAGTAGCGCAGGCTGTTCACATAGCCCCCCGGGATATCCTCATAGCGAAGGGCCTTGCCGCTTGCATCCATATCGTAGTCGTATCCTTTGAACAGTCCGTTATCAAATACGCCGCCAGGCTGGGAGTTGGCCAGATTTTCGAACATATAGTTCTGATAGGTGAATACCGCTTCCGGATGCTTCATGTTTTTGTTGATCAGCGTCACGCCGTTCGTAAACAGCGTCCCGTGGCGTCCCGCTTTGCCGTCCGGACCTGCCGGCAGCGCGATCGGCTTCCATACGGCCGACTTCACGTTTTTGACCGTATCCGCCAGCGGCCAGCCGCTCATCCAATACGGACCCGGCAGAATTCCGGCTTTCCCCGCAACCGCAGGCTCTGCTGTTTTATTCTCGTCCCAGAGCGCCGCTTCCTTCGGAATGTAGCCTTTGCTGAACCATTCGCTCAGCTTCTGCAGCCCCTGCTTCATGGCCGGGTTAATCGAGCCATACTCCAGCTTGCCGTCCGCTCCCTTGTTCCACTGCTGCGGAATCGTTCCGTACGCTCCAAACACCCAGGAAGGGTCGCCCATCCAGGTATTCATCGTCGTTTTGAAGCCGATGCTGAGCGGGATCACTTCATCCGGCTTCAGGCCGTCGGGATTGTTGTTTTTGAAGGCATCCATCACCTTCTCCAGCTCATCGATCGTTGTCGGAGCGGAGAGTCCGAGCTTATCCAGCCAGTCCTGGCGGATCCAGAGCAGATAGTCGTGGTTGTAGGCGTAGTCCAGAACCGGAATACCCATTCTCTTGCCGTCGCGGATGTAAGGATTCCATACGTTCGGATCCTGCTCCATGGCCTGCTTCCACGTATCCGACGCATATTTATCAAATAATTCGCCCGCATCCTGGAACATGCCCGAATCGATCAAATCCTGCGCCAGCTGCGCATCCCCGATCGTCACGACATCCGGCATCTGCTGGCCGGAGGACATCGCGAGCCGGAGCTTGGTCGCAAACGCATTGTTGGTATCGGTGACCGACCATAACGATTGGATGTCGATGCCGAGCGTATCCTTGGCCCACTTCGTCGCCACGTTATTTTCGATGGTTTCCCCGTTCTTGAATTTCAGCTCCGGGTCCACGCCCCAGACGGTCGTGATCGTAACGGGAGGATCATATTTGTCTTTATAAGCGTTTTCAACTTGAGCTTCGGCTTGCGGCTTCGCTCCCGTATCAGCAGTTTGGGTTGTCTCCCCCTTGGAACCTGAACATCCGGCAAACAGCGTGCTGACCAGCATCAGGCTGCACACAAACGTCCACGCTTTCTTCGAATAAGTCTTCATATCGCTCCCCCTTATTTCTCATCTTGCTACAGTTTTCATTATAGGAGCGCCCGGCCAAGCGGCCTATGTCATTCTCCGAAGATTTCTGCACCTTTTGCAACCTGTTACTGATCCCTGAATTCATTGGGATTTAACCCGTAATGCTTTTTGAACATTTTGCTGAAATACTGCGGATTCTGGTAGCCGAGCTCAGCGGTGATTTCGTATATTTTTTTATTCGTTTTTTTCAACAGATACAGCGCCCGCTCCATTCGCATGCGGATGATGTAATCTCCCAGGCTCTCGCCGGTCTCGGCCTTATAAATTTTGGACAGGTAAACCGGATGGAGATAGACCTTGTCCGCGATCGTCTTCACCGACGTATCCTGCCCCAGATCCCCGGACACCAGTTCCTGCACCTGATGAATGATATACCCCCGGGTGTAATGCTCGCTTGCGGACAGCTCGGATTGTATCTTGTCCAGCATGCCGCAGGCCCAGCTCCTCAGCTTGTCCGGCGACAGGATCATTCCTTGATCATGCAGCAAGTCAAAGCCCGATTGGTCAATCTGGTAAGCAAACTGTCCCTGTTTATGCGCAATATACATGAAGGCATTGGTCATCAGGAGATATACCTCATACAGATGCTCGCGCGAATAGCGGGCGTTCTCCAAATCCGCAAACACCTCGTTCACCTTCTGCCGGGCAGCTTCCCATTGCTTCGATTCAAGCAAATGAATCAGCGTGGGCGGCTTGTAGAGGGTCTCGAACGATTTCATCGGCGTGCCGCAAGCCTGCTGCGTATCCTCCAGATAGAGAATCGTGCCGGCCTCTTCACCGCCGGACATCATGAAGCTGCTGAGGCCCGAGCGGTACGCATGCGCCATGTTCGCTGGAAACGGAAACCAGTCGGTAATGACCAGCGCCAAATCCCCTTTTAAATAACGTCCTACCTGAGTACGGAAATCCTCTGCGAGCTCATGCAGCTTGCGTCTGCGAAGCTGCTCGAAATCCGGCTGCAGCCCGATGCTGTCACGGTACGCCGGCTTCAGCGAAGCCACAATCAGCAGGCAGTCATGCGGGGCTTTGCAGTGCCAAATATGCATCACCTCCGAAAAAATCTCCTCCGCGATATTCCCCACGGCATATTCCATCAGCATCAAGGAAGGATGGTCAAAGTGCGAAAACTGCCTGCCAAGCTGGACCAATATCATGACTGCCGATTCATCCGCCGCAATGGGGATGTCGTATTGCTGGAGCTTCTCCATCACGGCCTTCGGTGACCAGGTGCGGCCCAGCACCAGATCATGCATGAGGCTCGTTTTCAGCACGCCGGAATCCGATTTCATCGCGTACAGCAGCCGGTCATATTTCTCCGCGGCCTCCCATTCATCCTTGAGGGATTCCACGGCATGGCTCAAGCTCAGGATGAACTCCTCATCGTTGACCGGCTTCAAAATATAATCAAAGGCTTGCAGCCGCAGCGCCTTCTTGGCATATTCGAAATCGGAGTAGCCCGTCAGAAGCATGCAGCGGATATGCGGCCACTCCTGCTGGATCTGCTCCATCAGCTGCAGCCCGTCCATCCCGGGCATCCGGATATCCGAGACGACAATATCAATGGTGCTTCATTATATATCAATGGAGGGATTTGTTTGAAGAAAGGTCTTTTATCACGTAAACTGCCGATCATCACCCTTGCCCTAGGCATGACTATCGGTGCCGTTCCAGGCATGACTCTCGCCTCACCTTCTTCGAGCTTTAAGATTTCCAATCAGGAACTGCAATCCATCATTGAAGCGTCGCAACCCACGTATGTGTCACCACAAATCAATACCAATTCTTCTAAGAAAGTACGGGTTATCATCCAACTTAGCGGCCAACCTGCCGCCGTTGGCAAATATGCGGCGAAGCAAGGCATTAGTTCTCTCGCCAAATCCGCAACGGAATCGACTGTACAAAGCCAACAGGAGTCCTTCCTCGACGAAGTTTCGGACCAGGGCATCGATCTGAAAGTCAACTACCAATACGACACGGTATTGAATGGTTTTGAAGTCAGCGTGCCCGCCAACGAAATCCCTGAACTTGCCAAGATTCCTGGCGTAAAATCTATCCAGGAGAATAGTACTTGGTATGCTCTACCGATCGAGGCCTCATCAACAGGTACCGAAGAAAGATATGACATCAACCCTCTAAAACAAATCGGGGCCACCGATGCTTGGGCGGAAGGTTATACAGGAAAAGGACTTAAAATTGGTGTCATCGATACGGGTGTCGACTATACCCACCCAGATATTGCTCCGGCATACAAAGGCGGGTACGACTCATTCTATAACGACAATGATCCTTATGAAGAAGTTCCACTTTCTAAAGAGGATGATCCGTTTCATACCGGTTATGAGGGCACCTACCACGGCACGCATGTAGCCGGAACAATTATCGGGCAATACGCCAACAAAAATACCGATATTGCTCAAAAGGGAGTTGCATATGGAGCCGAGCTATACGCCTATAAAGTGCTCGGACGCAACCTTGATGACCCAAGCAAATCATCAGGATCATCGGCTCAAGTAATTGATGGTATTGAACGCGCCGTTAAGGATGGGATGGATGTCATCAACCTTTCCCTCGGTTCCGATTCCGAGAAAGACGTAAATTCGCCTGACGCCGTCGCTATTAACAATGCGGTTCTGTCTGGTGTCGTTGCCGTCATTGCGAATGGAAATGCCGGACCTAACTACTATACCATGGGATCGCCGGCAACGGCTCAGCTCAGCATTGCCGTGGGTGCTGTTACCAGCGAAAGCAAGCATTATACAGGCAGTTTGGTCCCTACCCTTGTAGATGCCGATAACCCAACTGTAACTACAGCAACGTACTCCACTTATGGAGAGCTTCAGATGATGGGCTGGGAAACGGCACATGAAAACTTCTCCGATATTGTCGGTACAGAACCACAAGAAGTGGTATATGTCGGTCTTGGCGATGATAAAGATTATGCTAACAAGAATGTCGAGGGCAAAATTGCTTTCGCTTCGCGCGGAACCCTCGCTTTTGTCGATAAAATCTCTAACGCCAAAAAGCATGGAGCTAAAGCAATCGTCATCTTCAATGGTATCAACAAAGGTACCGATGCGGACCTTAGCGAAAGTATCCCACTCCGCGACGGTTTTGCCGACGTAACTGTAGGCGACAACTTTGACTTCATTCCAACTTTCGATATGAAGGGAACGGAAGGACGTGCTTTGGCGAGAGCACTCCAAGAGAACCCGAACACGGAATTGCGGTTTGATTTTAGTTCTGATTTTCCACATACAATTATCCCAGGTGATGAACTCGCCGACTTTTCCTCTTGGGGACCTGATTCGGACGACAACCTGAGCATCAAACCGGATGTTACAGCGCCAGGCGTCAACATTCTCTCAACATGGCCTGCATATGGAAAAGATAAACCAGAAGCAACCTATGATAAAGCATATAGCCGAATTAGCGGTACCAGCATGGCTACACCGCATGTTGCAGGACTGGCGCTGCTGATCAAAGAAGCCCATCCGGACTGGAACCCGTTTGACGTTCGTGCAGCACTCGCCAATACGGCAGATATCCTGCCTGACTATGACGTATACCAGCAAGGCGCCGGACGTACAAACGTTATTAATGCGATCCATACGAATGCATTGCTTGAAGCAGTAGAACCAATCACAATTTTGGATAAGAATTTCAATCCTAAAAACGTCATTAATTATAATTCTTCCACGAGCTTTGGCCTGGTTGCTCCAGGAGCACTTAAGCAGACTAAGAGCCTGCAACTCAAAAACACAGGGAATGCTGAGCTTACCTATGAGGCTACCATTGATTGGCACGGGGATCATTCTGACATCGAAGCGACTCTAAGCACCAACCAGATTACGGCACAAGGGAAAAAAACCGTACCATTTGAATTGTCCCTTAAAGTTGGTTCCAATGCTAAAGAGAACAGTTTCTATGAAGGTCAAGTCACACTAAGAAGTGCAAACCAACCAGAATTGCACCTTCCGTTTGTCGTAAATGTAGGCAAGGAGAAGCCTGCGACCGGATTTGGTATTCAGGAAATGAACGTTTCCAATACCGTTGTCTATCCTAACCGTACAACGAAGACTTCTACCGATCTTTCCTTTAAGTTGTCGGCCGCTGATACCAACTACTATGAGATCGACCTGGTGAACCTGGATGATGAGACTATCGGATTCCTTGATGTTCAATCTACGGATACGACAAATGAATATTTCAAATCACAAGTCTATACTCTAAAGGGAATCACAAATGCCTATCATCCATATGACGCAGCCGGAAATCCGGTTCTGGATGAAAACGAGGAACCTACCACCGCTTACTTAAAAGATGGAATTTATAAAATCGAAGTTGTAGCAGTGCAATTTACGGCAACAGGATCGATAGCTAAAAGGCCCGATGGTTCAAAAATCATTTACAGTGGCGTAACTTCATTCCGCGTAGATGAATCGAAAGAAACGAGTGGCGGTGGCAATACAGGCGGCGGATCAGATGGCTCCGGAAATTCCGGCGGCGGATCCTCGACTAGTCCGACTACGCCGACCACACCATCGCAGCCATCTACCGGTGGTTCTGCAAATTCAGTTGTTGAGCAAGGACAAAAACAAGTTAGCGTAGCGCCCAAAACAACGACTGAAAACGGCGTAACCTCAGCAACGGTAACCGATGCTGATTTGAAAGCCGCCATCTCGTCGGCGGAAAATGCAGCTACGGCTGTTATCATCCAAGTTCCCGGCACGAAACTTGATCAAGTGAAAGTTACGCTGACTGCTGATCAAATCAAACAATTAAGCAGCCTGCCATCCGGCAGTACGATCGTGGTTAGCGCAGGTGGGTCTGCCGTCGCGGTCCCCGTCTCCGTACTCGGAAACGCTCCTGCTAATGCAGGTTTCGATCTAGTAATCAAAAAGGCTGAAGATCAAAAGCCTGCATTTGAAGGACAAAAACCGGGAGATAAAGTTATTGGTTCTCCGGTTTCTATTGAAGCCTTCTGGGTATCGGGCACCACTCAAGCGCCGGTTCAGGTTTCGAATAAAACCTTCATCAAGCGATCTTTTACCGTTCCAGGCAGCATTGAGCCGAATACTGCTGGCGTCTTGTTCGAAGAAAACGGAAAAGTAACCCCTATTTCTTCGGTCGTTAAAAAACAACAGGACGGATCTACGATCGTAACCGTAAACCGCCCGGGTTTCTCGGTATACGCTGTCGTTAGCCGCACGGTGAAATTCAATGATATCGCTTCGTCGCCTGCCGCATCCGATATTACGGCCTTGGCTAACAAGTTGATCGTTGACGGAACGGCCGAAGGCGTCTTCTCGCCGAAGAGCAATCTGACTCGGGCCGAATTCACCGCCCTGCTTTCTCGTTCGCTTGGACTTCGGTCTAGCAAAGCTTCCAGCTTCACGGACGTGAATGCATCCGCCTGGTATGCGAATGATTTGGCGGCCGCTTATGAAGCAGGATTGATTTTAGGCATTAACAAAGACCAGTTTGCGCCAAGCAATATCGTTACACGTCAAGAAATGGCCGTCATTTTGAATAGAGCCCTTCAGTTGACCGGCATAGAAGTAAAGGCGTCCAATCCGTCCTTTAGCGCGTATAATGACGATGCCAAAGTTGCGCCGTACGCAAAAGATGCCGTAAAATCTCTGGCTTCCAAAGGAATTTTCGGTGGTGACGGTAACGTCTTTAATCCAAGTGCTTCCGTTAACCGGGAAACAGCCGCTGCTGCCCTGCATCAGCTGTTGGTTAAAACCAATCTGATTGATTGAACGATTAATTAAATCGTAATACAACACCCCCAAGCCATGGAGCATTTACTCCACTCCTGGCTATGGGGGTGTTTTTTATAAAATGTAATTTTTCTCAGCCATTCCAGTCGCCTCTCAAAGTGAACAGCTCCCGCAAAGCCTCGGTCGATAGTTCGGTGATCCAGTTCTCCGTGCTAGAAATGACATTGTCGCTGAGCTGCTGCTTGCTCTCCAGCATCTCGTCGATGCGCTCCTCAAGCGTACCGAGGGAGATAAATTTATGCACCTGCACGTCTTTGGTCTGCCCCATCCGGTAGGCCCGGTCCGTCGCCTGGTTCTCCACCGCCGGGTTCCACCAGCGGTCAAAGTGGAAGACATGGTTGGCGGCGGTCAGGTTGAGTCCGACGCCGCCTGCCTTAATCGACAAGATGAACACGTTTGGCTGTTCTTCAGGCGGCAGTGTGCGGGACTGGAACCGCTCGATCATCCGGTCGCGTCCCGATTTCGAGGTGCCGCCGTGCAAATAGAGCACCGGCTCCTGCAGCTCCTGCGCGAGCACGCGCTGCAGCATCTCGCCCATGCCGATATACTGCGTGAAGATGAGGCAGCGCTCCCCTTCCTCACGCAGCTCCCGTACCATCTCCAGCAGCCGCTCCAGCTTAGCCGAGCGGCTGACCAGCATCGCTGCGTCCAAGCCGCCGTCCGGATCGGCGGCATAGTCGGCCCCTTCGCCGCCCATCAGCAGCGGATGGTCGCAGACCTGCTTCAAATGGGTCAGTGCGGACAGGATCGCTCCTTTGCGCTGGATGCCTTCGAGCTTCTGCACCCGGTTCATCAGATCGTTCACGGTCTGATCGTAGATGGCGCTCTGCTCGGCCGTCAAATGAATATACGTTTTCATTTCGTTTTTGTCCGGCAGGTCCAGCTGGATAGCCGGATCCTTCTTCTTCCGGCGCAGCATGAACGGCTTGACCAGCCGCTGCAGCTGCCTCGTGCGCTCCTCGTCCTGCTCCTTCTCGATTGGCTGGATAAACCGGGTCGTAAACGCGCGCAGCGTGCCCAAAAAGCCCGGGTTCATGAAGTCGTACAAGGACCACAGCTCCGACAGCCGGTTTTCGATCGGCGTGCCCGTCAGCGCGATCCGGTGCCGCGCCGGGAAGCTCTTCACGGCAGCCGACTGCTTCGTTTGGGCGTTCTTGATATTCTGCGCCTCGTCGAGGCACAGCGACTCCCAAGTGAACGCCTGCAGCAGTTCTTGATCGAGCGTTGCCGTGGCGTACGACGTCAGTACGATGTCCGCCTGCCGAATTTCCTCGCGGAAGGCTTTTTCGCCGGAACGCCGGCTTCCATAATGCAGCACCACATTCAGCGTTGGTGCAAACCGGTTTAATTCCTTCTGCCAGTTCCCCAGCACCGATGTCGGGCAGATCAGCAGCGAAGGCAGCCTGTTCCCGGACTCCGCCGGGTTTTCCTTCAGATGCAGCAAATACGTGATGAACTGCACTGTTTTGCCGAGGCCCATGTCGTCCGCCAGGCAGGCGCCCAGGCCGAAACGGCGCAGGAAAGCCAGCCATGAATACCCTTCGTATTGATAAGAGCGCAGCTCCGCCTTCAGCCCCTGAGGCACGGCAGGCTTCGGCCGCTCTTCCTGCTGGTTCAGCTGACGCATCAGCTTCATCATATGCTCATTCAGCTCGACCTCGAGCTCAATGCGCGGCTGCTCTTCCTCCGGCTGTTCCTCTTCCGCCGCAAATTCCGGCTTCTCCTCGCGCTGCTGAAGATGCAGGTGCAGCACATCCTGAAGGGACAAGCCCTGCGAGCTGTCGACCCCTTCCATCATCTGGCCGATTTGCTTGATCAGCGCCGGATCGAGCGTCATCCACTCGCCCCGGAATTTGACGAGCCGCTCATTGCGGGCAACCAGCTCCTTGAATTCTTCTTCCGTGAGCTGGGCTTCCCCGATGGCGACGCGCCAATCGAACTGGATAATCGAATCCAGTCCGAACAAGGAGCCTCCGCCTTTCGGCTTGGCTTCTTCGCCTTCGTTCTGGCGGACTTTGGCGCGCAGCTTGGGCTTTTTCCGCCTGGCGGCTTCCCACCAAGCCGGAAGCAGCACCTGCCAGCCCGATTCGAGCAGACGGCGGCTGTCCACGGTGAGAAACCGCCATGCCTCGGCATCGGACAGCGGCCGGCCGAGCAGATCGTCGCTGCGTCCTTCCCGAACCGCCCCCGGCAAACTGGCGCGCAAATGCTCCATCCATCCGGGGGACCGCTCCTGTACATGAGCGGACCATGCATCCGGCCACACGCCGGATGCATAGCCGTCCTTCCCCAGCCGGATGGGGATCAGCACGGACAGATCCAGCTTGTCCTGCAGCACGAGCTGAAGGCGCCAGATCGGCTCGGCTTCATCCGGCTCGAGCAGCTGCAGCAGCGGTCGGAAAGGAGCCATATCCGCCTTCCAGCCGATCGAAATCAGCCAAGCCTGCTCGTTTAAGCCGGCCACTGCGCCGCCTTTATGGAACAGCATCGGATATTCCCTCCGCAGATCGGACGCCGTCTCTTCCGTCCCATAGCAGCTGCTGAAGACCGCCGAGGAGAACGCTGCCTGCAGCCCGTCCCTGAACTCGGCGCTGCCGCTTTCGATTTGTCTGCGGGACTCCGTATCCAGCGCCGCTTCCTCCCACGACCAGCTCAGCTTTCCGGCCTGAAACCCGCGAAGACTCGGCATAAAGCGCCTCTTCTCGATGCAGGCCTGAAGCGCGGGGGCCAGCCGAACCAGCGCATCCCCTTCCTCATCCCATGCCCATTCGATATGCTCAAGCAGCATGCCCTCCGCCAGAAACGGCAGAACCTGCTCGGCGGGAAGCACGACCAGCTCCAAATTCTGTACCTGCTGAATTTCAAGCTCCGTCCCGTAAAAAGAAGGTTCATGCCAAGCAAACAGCCTTTGCTTCAATTCAAGTCCCGTTAGCGGGCGCTGCCCGGCGGTCGCCCCGTACAATAATGCATCTCCATAGGCGCTTAAACGGACATGGACCGTGATTTGATCGGTGTGCATGCTCATGATATCAGTTTTCCTTTCCGAAGCTCCTCCTGCAATGCGCGCAGCCGGCTGTGGCGGCTCGTGAATGCAAGCATAAACTGCTCCCACCGTTCCTCACGCTTCATTTTTTTGTACAGCTTGGATAAGCGCTTCAGCAGCTTCACCGCTGCTTTATAGCTCGATCTGTTTTTAAGCAGAATATAACGTTCAACCGCCTGGTGATAGAAAGGAAGCAGCAGTTCAGGCGCATTTTTCTCGATCGGCTGCAGGACGCTGACCCGAATGTCGAGCGGCTCTTTGCCGGTGCTCAGCTGCATGTCCATCCACTTCTGCCACTGCCCGTAAGCCAGCAGCGTCTCCTCATAGATTTCGCGTGAATACGGAAGCATGTCCGCCAGCGTCTTCCACATCTGCGTCTCGGAACCGGGAAGCTGCTCTACCGCCATGTTCCAATAGGACATATAATCCTGCAAATGACCCTTCCGGCGGCTGCTGAGCATCGGGGCGATCTGGACGAGCCAGGCTTGCAGACGGGGCCAATCTTCGGTGGTCACCAAAATTTTCAGGAAGGATACCAGAAATTCATGCGGGATGATCGAGCCTTTGTCTGCCGTCTGCAGCCAGGTCCATGCCTGCCGGTCCTCCCCGATCAGAAAATGGATTCTGCTCTGCGCAAGCATCCAAGGCTGCCGTGACAGCGTGCCGCCAAGCTCTTCTTCGGCCGTCTGCAGCTTCTGAAGCTCTTCGGAATAGATGGCCGTATCTTCCTGGTTCGGATGAATCCATTTCAGCCAAAGCCCGTCATAGACGGCAAACACATACTGCGAGCCTTTGGGCTCCGTCAGCATCTGTCTCCGCAGATACGTCAGCGTCTTGATAACACGCGGCCAATGCTCGGGCTCCGTGCTGATATCGAGTCCGTCTTCCAAGGTCCGATGGATCGCTTCCAGCAGCTCGTCCGCCGCAACCTGCGTGTGATATCCCATATAGGTACTGCCAAGGCGAACCGGCTGCTGCACCGGCTTAACCAGCTTCATCAGCAGGAACAGATGGGCATGCAAAGCGAACAGCTGCGCCATGACCGGTGAAAGGTCAGGTTTGACCGCATAGATCAAATCGATCGCATTTCTCGCAAAATGGGCATTCGGGCTGCTGAATTCCAGCGGCGTAATGCACAGCTTGAACAGGCCATGCCATTCGGCGATGCTCATGGACGGAATTTGAGCCGCCTTTTCGCGCAAAGCGTCAACGGGCTCCCCCTTCCGCGTTGAAGGCGCCTCATGAGGCAATGCGGCCTCTGATGGCCTGAATATTGCCGTGGAATGCGCGTTTACGATGGCGTGGACGGATCTTCCCTGCTTGCCCACGAAATCAAGAAGAACCGCCGTCATATGCTTGCAGTGGCCGGATGCGGGACAAGAACAGCGGCTTTCGGCCAATCGGTTCACATTCAGGTCAACCCGGTAATGCTCGCCGCCTTCGACGACCGCTTCGACATGACCCGGATCCGCTGCCTGCAGGGCATGGACGAGCCCCTGCTTATAATACTGAAATCCCCGCTTAATCGTCAGATCGCTAAACTGTTCTGCGACAGCCTGGATCAACGTCTGCCATGCTATATCGTCAATCGTATCGTTCGTGTTCATTATGTCATCGTCTCCCTGCGGAGTTTATCATGCTTAGCTCAGCTATTATCTCATATTCAATTTAACGGAGCTATCCGTACAACCATCATATTTTAACTTTTTCAGCGCTTCAACACCTGGTCTGATCGATACCATGCTTATTTTTTTATCGGGAAAATTTGACTGTTCATTCTTTCTGATAACTTAAAAAAGCCGAAAAAACGTCCGGCGCGGTTCCGCTGGCGTTTCTTCGGCTTCATGCTTCTTTATATGGAGTTTCCCTGAACCATCAGTCTGGCTTCCCGGTGGATTTCACTTCATGCCACGCGGTTTTCGGTCTCGTCTCCGGGTATCCGTATTTCTCCCGGTACGCTTTCCGTGCCTCGGTAAAGTCAAACCAGCATCGTTCGCTGTCCGGATGGTTGGCATGATGAACCATGCACCAAAGCGCGTCCTCCAAACACGGATCTTCCCAAAATCCGAAATGGTTCTCCAGTTGCTCCAGCAGATCCGGACCGGTCAGCGGTCTCAGCTCTTCGAGGGAACGGTATCCGATCGCGGCAACCCGCTCGGCAACCCTTGGACCGATGGAGGGAACGGTCTGAAACTGCGCGAGTGCGCGTAAATACGAAGCCCTCTCCGGTGTCGCGGCGAGTATGGCTGCCAAATCCGGAACATCCAGACCGGCAACCTCGTTCAGCTTGATTTTATGCGAACGCAGGCCTGCTTTTTCTTCCGGAGTCAAGGGAAGCTTGGGCGCCGGCCGTGTACTCATTATTGATCCCTCTTGGAATTATTTAGCGAATGCGCAAGCAGCCAGTCGTACACGTCCCGGTTGTCGTACGTTTCCGTCCATGAATCATGATTGGCTTCCGGATAGACCGTGAGCTTCACGTCACCGCCGGCTGCCTGAATCGCCTCAACCATCATCTCCGATTCAGAAAGCGGCACAACATCATCCTTCGCTCCATGGAATGCCCAAATTGGCGTTTCCGCCAGCGCAGCGGCATGATGCGGATTGCCGCCCCCGCAGACCGGAACCACGGCCGCGAAACGGCCCGGATGTTCTGCGGCCAGCTGCCAAGCGCCATAGCCGCCCATGCTTAATCCCGTTAAATATACGCGTGCCGGATCGGTAGGATACGCTGCCATCACCTCATCCAAAACCGCGATGACGGCATCCTTTTCCGCGTTCCAATCCGAATGATCCGGACACTGCGGTGAGATCGCGATGAACGGAAACGAAGGATCCTGATCGGCAATATGGGGCACACCGTGGACTTTCACGGCAGACAAGTCGCTGCCGCGCTCTCCCGACCCGTGGAGGAACAGGATCACGGGAAACTTTGAACCGGAATCCCGATCATAATTTTCAGGTAAGTGAAGCCAGTATTCCAGTGTTACTTTCTTCGTAATTTCTTTCTCCAGCCTGCAGGCTTGTTGACTCATGGCCATACCTCGCTTTCTGTTATCCGTTTGGTAGTCATCTCGGTCGATGCCTGTATATCATACGGATTCGTTCTCCCCTATTTACGCCAGTATAGGACCGATCTCCTTCTTGGCATCGGGATTTATTGGACGGACCAAGACAACGCAAAAAAAGATCACCCGCACCGGGTGACCTTTCTCTATAGGCAGCTATGCCTTCAGCTTGAATTTGCGTACTTCCTTCTCCAAATCGTCCGCCATGCTTTGCAGCATAGCTGCGGAGCTGGCGATCTCCTGCATGGAAGCCATCTGCTCCTCGGAAGACGCGGCGACGCTCTGGGAATGACCGGACGCGCTTCGTCCGATCCGGGCCAGCTCATCGAGCGAAGCAGCAACCTGCTCGCTTCCCGCCGACATCTGCTCGGCCGAAGCGGATACCTCATGGACCTGCTCGTTCACGCTTTGCAGGGAAGTGACGATCTCGCCGAATGCGGCTCCCGCCTGCTGCACCGATGCGGAGCCCTGCACCACTTGATTCATGCTGGCATTCATCGCGGTTGATGCGCGGTTGACGTAGGAGGAAATTTCGCTCAGCATGACGGATATCCGCTCGGAGGATTGGCCGGACAACTCCGCCAGCTTGCGCACCTCCTGTGCGACGACGGCAAACCCCCTACCCTGCTCGCCCACTCGGGCCGCTTCAATGGATGCGTTCAGGGCGAGCAGATTCGTTTGACCCGCGATGTTCGAGATGATTCCGACGATTTCCTCGATTTCATGCGAGCGCTCTTCCAGCTCCTTCAGTACGTTCACGGTATCCGAAACGCTGGTGTGAATTCCCTGCATCTCCTGTACCGATTGCTGGACAACCTGATTGCCTGTCTCGGCTTTTTGCGCCACTTCATGAGCATGCTCGGACAACAAGGAAGAATACTCTGCAATACGCTGAATGCCGACCGTCATTTCCTCCATCGCAATCTGGCTTTCGACCGCTGACTGCAGCTGCGTCTCCGAACCCTGGGCAACCTCCTGGATGGCGCGGGTAATTTCCTCGGTGGCACTCGAGGTCTGATCCGCGCTCGCTGCCAGCGCTTTGGAGGAATGCGTCACCTTGTCGGAAGTCTGCTGAACATTGTGAATCAAATGGCGGATATTGCCGATCATGGTATTGAAGTTCGCTGACAAGACACCGACCTCATCTTTATTTTTCACCGGAGCCTCTACGGACAGATCCCCCTCCGCTACTTTGATGCTCAATTGGGATAAACGGGTAATCGGGCGCAGCGTGATTCTCACCATGAATATGACGATCAATATAAATGCCAGAACGATGATCGAACCGATGATACTCGTTTTGACGACAATGGAACTCTGTTTATCGGCAATTTCTGAATAATTGTAATCCACACCGAATATAGCGACTGTTTTTCCGCTGCTGTCCTTGAGCGAGCTGACGATGCTGACCCATTTGCCGTAATCGTCCGTATAGACCTTGGAAGTCGCATATCCGCTCTTTTCCATCTCTTTCAGCGCATCCGCAAACGCACCCTTGGCTTCATACACGCTTCCTGGATTCAACCCCGATTTATACATCTCCTGGTTGCCTAATATCAGCTTTAACTTGGGGCTGCCTCCGCTGGTATCCATATCGGGCATATAAAGGTAACTGTTTGCAATGATCTGATTATCATTCATGCTGTCGAGTTTGTTTTGCACCTGCTGAATGTGCTCATCCTTCATTTCATCACCGGAGCCAAGGAGCGATTTTGCCTTTTCAATGGAAGGAATGTCTTGCACAATAATGGAATTCAGCGTCCACTCCATATTGGAAAGCTCCTCCATGTGCTGGCTTTTCATCTGCGATTGGCTGATCATCGTCAATACGCTCTCCAACAAAAAAAACAAAACGGCCAACATAATGCTCGACTTGAAAACCAAACTATTTTTCCTTTTCATGATAACCACCCTATGCGCTATGAAGTTCATTGCTGCTATGCCGTTCAAAAAATATGCCATGCATGCGCAGCACTGTGATGAATTTTATATCGACATTTTGAGTGGTTTTTATGATGATAAAAATAAACATGACATCTGCCGCGATGTAAAATCGCTTCTTAAGCGAATCGCACGGCTGGTGTCGAAATTCAGAACGCGCCATGGAGGTGTTGGCAGATGAAATCTGCGGTGGTAAGGGAAATTCAAGTGGCGGATTATCCGGATATTTATTTGTTGAACCAAGTTTTCAATCCCCGTTATGCCGTCTTTTCTGAAGAAAAGGTGAAAAAGAAAATTGAAACCATTTTGCAGCATACCGAGGATATTATTTTTGTTTATGAAGAGAACAGCCAGGTGGTGGGCTACATTCATGGAAGCCCATACGAGCTGCTTTTTTCCGAAGCTATGGTGAATGTATTGGGGTTTGTCGTCCAAGAAAACCATCGTCGGCGCGGAGTAGGCACCGCCTTGATTGAGAAACTGGAGCAGTGGGGACGAAACAACGGATTTAACGGGATCAAGCTGCTGTCCCACCCGAGCAGAACAGCAGCTCACCGATTGTATGAACAGCGGGGCTACCGGTTTACGAAGGACCAGAAAAATTATATAAAAACATTCGAAAACCCTTAGGCATAACCCTTAACGGATTCCGCCGCTCTCAAACCGGAATACTTTGCAATGGCCAAAATGGGGCAATTCCTCATCCGTCTCTTTGTACAGGCCCGGAGCATAGTTCCCTAACGTTTTCCTCCAAAAATGTTGGGTGCGGAGATTATCGGCGGTAGGCGTTGTGAACAGCATCCACTTGCCGGGAAACCGGTTGAAAAGCTCGATCGCCGCCTGCTCCCCCACGCCATTCCCGCGGAATGGCCGCATCACAAAAAATTCATTCATCATATACTCGCTTTCATCCACCAGATAAGGCGGGGTCGCGATGAGCCCGAAGCCTGCCGGCAAACCGTCTACCCGGATCAGATAAGGAAACAGAACGTTCTCCTTCTGCCACCAAATATCAAAAAGAGCCGTCTGCTCCTGCAGCGTCTTGTAGTCGTCCGTGTCTTCAAATACGCCGTACGCGTTCGGAAGGACCTTCCGGATTTCGGCAAGGTCATACAGATACAGTGGGTACAGATTCAGGATGATGCTTTTATCTTCCGGTGCGCATAATTCGACCGATATGTTCATGGTTATTCCCCCTTCAGCTACCCACATTATAGAAGCCGGGATGGACGGGAGATATACCGAAAACGCTGCCTAAGCATATTGGAACCGTACAAACAGCCCGCAGGATCTTTGGAATCCGGCGGGCTCGCTTTTTCATGCTTTCGTATATACGATTTTTTTAACGGTGTCGTAAGCCAAGCCATACTCGGATGATAATTGCTCGAGGGAGCTTCCTTCGGCAAACCGCTGGCGGATATCGCCATTTCGGCGCCGCAGCGCTTGCCTGCTGCCGGAGCGCTCCCCCCAGGCTTTGCGCGATCCCTTGACCGCCGGGATATAAATCCAGTCTCCCTGTACATACTGCTGCAGTTCGTCCAGCAGCCGCTTGGGAACAACCGTTTCCGCATTCATGTATTTCGTTTTCATTCTGCTCTGCTCCTTAAAGCTCAAATTGGATTTTAAGGAAGCAAAGTCTTCATGACTACAGCCATTTCAGCCCTGCCGTGCAGGACGGGGCGGTCGGTCTGCGCCGCTCCATGCAACTAACCGCCGCTGTACGCCATCCAGACTTTGCATGGAGCTTTCCCTGAAACTGTTCGCGAATCTCACGCTATCATTCCTCCTGCCTGTTCATCTGCTTTCAATGTACTTTAATCAACGGCATTAATCCAGCTTTCGGTACCATGGAAGCCGGCTTAGCGGCGCCTCCACCACTAAGATGCATGGGCCCTGCACCAGACTGCCATCGTCACCTTGCCATGACCCCGGCGGAAACGAGATGCTGCGGCTTACGGCTCCCTTGTGCAGAACCGGAGCCACTAAAATCCGCTCGCCCAGCATGAATTGGTCATGAATATCCTCATATCCCATGTCCGCAAACGAGTAAGCCAGATGCCGCAGCATCGGCTCTCCATCCTGCGCAGCCTGCTTGGCAATGTCGAGAATTTCGCTTCCCAGGCGGCTGTGCAGATCGGCTGCTTCCACGCAGCAGCGCAGATGCTCCTCATCCAGTACCCGCCAAGGTGCAGCAGAAAACTGCATCATCGGAAACAGCGCCGCGCACTGCGCCGAACGGACGAACAGCTCCTGGTCGAGCGCATCCGAATGCTGCTGAAAATGCGAATACTCCCCGCCGCCGATCATATCGGGGCAGGTAAACGGATGTCCAAGCAGGCCCTGCGCAAGGGCATCCGGAATGAGCGCCGATAAGCCGTTGCCGTCCCAGGCATGCAGCTTGTCCTTGAGCCGCTGCGCCAGCGGTTCCCCGCCCAGCTTCCAGCAGGCCCGGTACTCATTCAGAGCATACCGTAGTCCGATGCGGGCCCAAGCTTCGCATTGCCCATGGGGACTGGTGGAAACAGCCGTCTGGTCATCGTCCTTATAAAATTCGATATCTCCCGCGTCCAGCTTAAAGCCGTCCACGCCGTAGGCCGTCTGGAGAAAATCGAGCTGCGCGTGGAACCAGGACGCTGCGCCTTCATGCGTGCCGTCCAGAACGGCGCTGCAGCCGTTCCACCAGCGCCGGATCGCCGTATTTCCCTGAGCGTCCTTGAGCAGGTAGCCTTTGCCTTCCAGTTCGCGGAAGGTTCTCGAATCAGGACTGACAAACGGGCATACCCACAGCATGACCTTGAAGCCCATGCCGTGAAGCTGATCGATCATCCCTTTCGGATCGGGAAATCTCCCCGAGTGAAAACGCCATGTTCCGTAAGGTTCATGCCAGTTGTCGTCAATCATGAGGACGCCCGGCGGCATGCCCTGCTCCAGCACCGCCTTGGCATAAGCCAACACCTTCGCTTGGGTCGGCTCATATAAAAGCTCGATCCACAGGTTATACTGCGGCGCCGTAAACAGAAGCTCGTCCGGGTAGGCTCCCTTTGCGGGGAAATGTCTGACCGCAGCTGTCTTAAACGCCTCGCGAAGATTCCCGTGTCCTTCGCTCACGGTAGTCTCGGAAGCTCCCTTCGTAATGATCAGATGATCGTGCTTGGGCGTGAACGAAAAGGCGAACGGCTCCTCCGACCAGATATATCTCCCTTTATTGGACACCAGCAGCGGCGCCGCCTGATTCGCTCCCAGTGTCTCATTCAAATCCGCTTCGAAAGGGCTTGCCCCGTAAGGCATGCTCATGCCGTCCGCAGCTCGGCCACCCCACCAGCGCTCGCCTTGCACCAGCGGAATCATCATTTTGTCCTCCATGCTTCACTCTCCTTTTTAAGCCATCCTAAGCCCATCTTATCCTTTCACGGAACCGGCCGCTATCCAATTCGGGCATATATTTCTGCATGAGATGTAGAAAAAATTCAGCAGCGGAGTCACGCCCAGTGCCAGCATCGGGGAAAAGGCGGTTTTCGACCATGGAAAATAAAAAAACGCCTCATTGGTTTGGAGGCGGCTTTTACAATACGTATTCCGTTTTGCTGGAATATCCCCATACGATCCATAAGATGACATAGACCGGGGGCAAAAAAATGCAAAATAAAACATAAGCTCCGTGTTTTCCGATCGCATTCAGCAGCTTCACCTGCCAAATGATCATGAACACGATGTTCACAACCGGTACGAAGCAGATCAGAACCCACCAGGCGTTGACCCGAATCAGCTTCAGCTACAGAATATTGCTCAGGATCGGAATGAAAGCAAACCAGGCAATATCATCATAGTACGCCTTTTTCGCGATCTGAGCGTAGCCCCCGCAAATCACGAAATAAACGATAATATAGAGTAAAATCAAGTATCCCGGCATCATCGACCTCCTACAACATGAACATGATATGAAATTCCTAATTCGATATTTCCTCCTCAATCCCTCTCTGATTCATTGATTATATGTTCGATAAATGCAATTTCATGTCTTCAAACCATAACAAAAATCCCGGCAGCCTAAGCCTGCCGGGATCTTTCAACATATTTATTTCAATGCTGCCGCGGATGCCTGCTGGTTGTACCATTTTACGAAATTGGTAATGACGGTATCCAGGAAAATCACCGTTGCTTCGTCCTTGAGGTTTCCGTTTTCGTCCATTTTCTCGTGAACGATGCCGACATAGACTTCATTGCCTGGAAGCAGCGGCGAGTTGATGCCTGGCGAGAACAGGATATCGCGCAGATGCTCCTGGGCACGGACGGTACCCATCAGTCCCATGGAAGCGCCCATAATGAAGGAAGGCTTGCCTACCATAACGCGGTCGCCGCGGGAGAGCCAGTCAATGACGTTCTTCAGGACGCCAGGGATCGAATAGTTGTATTCGGGCGTTACCCATAAAACCGCGTCAGCAGCTGCCACCTTCTGACGCAATTCTTGGACTGCCGCAGGAGGATCATTCTCAATATCCTGATCATAAAAAGGAACATCGCGGAGTTTCAAAATTTCAACGTCCATTTGCTCCTTGTATTTGTTTTTCACATAACCCGCCAGCTTTGCGTTATAGGAATCTTTGCGGATGCTCCCCACGAGTGCTACGACTTTCATTTTGACATTCCTCCAATGGTTGTTTGATTAGTATGTTTCAGGCCGAAGACACTTATACCTGCCGTACGTTCTCACGCACTTGTCCAAGCAGTCTTCGAAGCTCTGAGGTTTCCTCTTCCGTCAACCCTTTGCTTAACAGCTCACGAGTCGTTTGGCCGATGGTGTTCACTGCTTCTCTCAGCTCTTTGCCCTTATCAGTCAGGTACACTTCAACTGAACGCCGGTCGTTCGAGCACTCCAGCCGCCGGATATAGCCTTTCCCTTCCAGGCTGAAGATCATCCGGGTGATGCTGGATTTATCTTTGCCGAGCTGCTCGGCGATCGCGTTCTGTGACATCCCTTCCCTTTCCATCAGCAGAGCCAGAATCAGATGCTGCTCCGGGGCCAATTGATATGGGGCCAGCTGTCTTTTCAAATACTGCGTGATCTCCAAATCAACGGTATGAATCAGAACCCCGATGTTGTCGAATACGCTAGATCCCACCCTATCACCTCGTTAGTTGATATAACAACTGTTGACCAGTCCATTATGTTCTTCAAGCAAGAATTTGTCAAATCCGTTTACATCCAATCCGGGAACAAGCCTTGTGTGGCCATGATAAAACGTTCTTCCGAAGCTTGGCTTGGCTTTCCGGATGGCTTCGATCCGCCATGGAGCTTCGGCAGCTTGAACGTGGTCTGTCCATCGCCCCCGTAATTGACGCCGATGACGGCATACAGATGCTGATATTGTTCCACCGAAAGCTCCTGTCCATCACAAAAAATCCATCCTGCCGGAGCGGACTTCCCGCTAAACCTGCGGATTTCACCAAGATACGGCTTGTTCATCGGCCTGGCTCCCTCTCTTTTTCAGAAATAAGATCCTTAGAAATGCTCCACGTTGTCGACCATCGTTAAAGTTATTGTACATGTGCGCTCTGAACAAATTCTGAACATGCCTTGCGATCCTCTCCAAGCACCGCAACAAATACCATATATTGTCGTCTAAGGAAATAAGGAGGGTGCGATGAAAAAAATCAGCATTACGCTGCTGCTGTGCGGTCTCTGTTTGATAACGGCCTGCCGGGAGCCCGTTTCCAAGACCGTATCGGAAGAGCCTGACAAGATCACGGAAACGAGCCCAAACAACACAGCGGGCACAAATCCCTCATATCTGCCCGAGAGGCAGAAAAACGATGTCGCGGACAGAACGGATACGTACCGGTTGGACAGCCAGGTGCAGTGGAGAGCGGAATATACCAGCGGCGGCGCGTCACAAGAAGATATGAGCTTATACCGTACCGCGGACGGAGGAACCACCTGGAGTAAGCTCGGCGATACCACGGAGCCAGGCTCTACCTTGCCGCGTATCCAGCATACGGGTCTTTTTTTTCTCAGTGAGCAGGTCGGATGGATCATCACGTCTTCCCCAGCGGAAGGCGATGTCGGCTTGTACTTGACGCAGGATGGCGGCCTGAACTGGACGCATCAGCCAGTAGCCATCCCGGAAAAATTTCGCCATGAACAGTTCCGGGCGCTGCCTCCAACCTTTTTCACGAAGGAAAACGGGATGGTGATCGCGGATAATACCAGCCATAAGCCCGTCATCCTGCTGACTCACACCGGCGGTATGGACTGGTCGGCCGTTCTGGATACCGATATGACAGGTGTTCTTGGCAACATCCGATGGGATTTCGGAGGGAGCAATGCAGGTAACAACGCTCCTTGGAAAATCATGATCGGCAAGCAAGCCTGGGAATCTTCGGATCAAGGCCGCTTCTGGAATCTTGCCGCAGATTTTTAATATGAATCATCGGAGAGCATCAAGATACGTTTAAAGCATATACCAACTGCTCTCCGAGCTTTCCTTCCCTTCTTCGTCCGGTATCTTGGAACCCCACCTTCTCGTACAGCTTCTGGGCGGGAAGGTTTTTGTGATTCACCGCCAATACGACCTCGTCGTATTCTGGAAACTGCTCCTTCACCAACGCTTGAAGCAGGAGCATCCCCTTTTTGGCATAACCTTTGCCTTGTTCAACATGATTAATGGATAATGCCGTTAACAACATGGCTCCCGGGTTCTCGCTGTAATCCTTGACTCTTTCGCTCGTATGCAGAATGAAAAACCCGACAGGCTCCTCATCGTTTACAATCACAATGGGATGACGTCCGGGCCCTGCATCAAGCACCTCAGCGGGCATCGCCGTGAATTGGGCTTGCTCCCCGGGAAGCTGAAAGGCGGCAAGGGCTTCCTGGTACTTGTCGTTGTAACGTTGCAGGCTGACTTGATTATAAACCATGCGCAAGTTCTACTCCTTTACGATATGATTTCCGAATATTTGCTTCAGATGATGCTCCAAATGGTCCACATAGTCCCGCATCATCCACTCCAGGGTCACAAGCTGCCCGTCACCGAACGGATAGGTATTCTGCAGCCGCTCCTTTGGCGTATGTTCCATCACCGCGGCCACCTGCTTGTGAAGGCTTACCCATAAGCTTAATACTTGCTCAAAAGGAAGCGTCTGATATCCCATCAGCTGAACCCAGGCATCCTGGTCGTATCGGATGACCGTTTGCGGCTGTTCCTCATATTGTGCACGAATAAACCGCTGCAGGTTATTTTGCGCAGAGTCGCACAAATGACCGAGAATTTCCTTTTTGGACCACTTGTTCGGCTGCGGCCGCTTGGAGATTTCCGTTTCAGATTGTGCGTTGAAGCTTGCGGGCACCTTCTCAATCCAATGATGTAACCGTGCTATAACCTCTTTCATATGCTAACCTCCTGAAGGCTATTCAGCCCATTCCTGTCTCTAGTTTACCTTGCTTTTCGATGGGTGGTAAATGGCTGCAAGCAAGAAAAAAGCCTGCCTCCATCATGAAGCAAGCTTATTGCCAACATTGTAAACCATTCGTTATTGATTGATCAATCACATTTTTGCATGCATCGGGTACTTTTCTTTAGCCTTTACGCCTTTACGCCTTACTTGCCATCTCCGCAATCTGCTGCAGCCATGCCGCCCGCGTGGCTTCATCGGATTGGGGCACGGATTCAAGGAATAGATGATACATCACATCAAGTCCGCAGTATTCGAAAATCCCTTTGTCAGAGGTCAGCCGCAAGGCCTGATCCATGCCACTCGCCGCATACTGGGCATGCGATTTGCCCTGCGTGTTGATAATGACCGTCTTTTTCCCTTTTAACAGACCCATCTGTTCGCCGTTCACGTACCGGTACGCAAAGCCATAGGAAAACACCCGCTCAATGTAGCCTTTCAGGATCGCCGGCAGCCCGGTCCACCAGATCGGATAAATAAACGTAATCACGTCTGCCCATTTCAAATATTCCTGTTCCTGCACGATGTCTTCGCCAACACCGCCAAGTATTTCACTGCTGGTGATGACTGGCTGGAATTCCATGGCATACAAATCGCGAACGATGACCTCATGTCCCTTTTGCCGCAGTCCTTGGACGGCGGTTTGCAGAATGGCATGATTAAAGCTTTCTTTTCTCGGATGAGCGTAAATAATCAAATGATTCATGATTTGGTCTCCTCTCATTTTTCCACTGATTTTATTGTTCAGTTTATATTGTGAGTGATTGATCAATTACAATATTAGAAAAAAAATTTCTCTTATTTCTTTACCATCAGATCCGGCATTTCCATGGCCATCGATACGTTGCATAGCATCCCCCTGGCCAGAAAATCAGATGTTTTCACAGCTGCCTCCGGGAGGCCCGCTTGTTCAAATGCATTCTGCACCAGTTCCTTTACCTGGCCCATGCCCTCTCTCATCGCGTCCCGGATGGGCGTCTCACGGATGGTTTGGGCCTGCATCTGAAGCAGAATCTCGTTTCGGTGCGACTCTATGATTTCCTCGTAAGCCCGGATTAACCCGATCTCCAGCTGCTCCGGCGAAGAGGTCCCGATCACACGCTTAAATGCTTCCATAATTCGCTGCCACGACACTTCAAGTGCTTCGACCAGCAGGGATTCCTTCGTAAAAAAACGGTACACATAAGGCTGCGAGATGGAAGCTCGCTCCGCGACTTGAGCCGTCGTTGCACGGTAATAACCGATTTCCGCAAAAACCTCGATCGCTGCAGATACGATATCCGTCCGGCGATTAGCAGATGAAGTCCCTTTTGCCATATTCGTTCACCTCTTTTCCGATATTGATTGATCAATCACTCACTATGGACCCATTGTATTCCATCTTATTCTGATTTGCAATTGTTTATTGAAGAAATGTGCGATTGGGGAGCTCCAATTCTCAGCAGGAAATCGCAGCTTACAAAGCTCTCAAGCAAAAAGCCTGCCTCAGTCATCTGAGTGCAGGCTCTTTTCGCTTTTCTAACGTATTACATCATGTATGGAAAATAAGTAATCGTCGGGTCAAAATCATCGTTGTCGTACTCTTTGCCGCCCCAGGCAATGACGACGATCCGGTCACGGTCCATGTCCTCTTCAAGACGTTCCGCCCCATTGTCGGAGATTCCCATGGATTTCATTTTCGCCCGAAGCTCGTCGCCGCGTGAACGGAAAATATTCGCAATCGCGGTACCCATGCCTTCTTCGTCCATACCGATTTGCTCGGTGCCCGTTTGGTCTGCTACGCGGTCCGTTCTGTCCTTATCGTGAGCCAAGACGTAAATGCGGTCCATGCTGTAGCCTTCCGCCACGAATTTGTCCACCTGCGCCCGAACTTCACCGGCAGTTCTTACGGTTTGAACTTTTGTCATATTCGTTACATTGGTTTCCATCATGGTTCCTCCTCTATGGGTTATGATCTGCAGCGTCTGCTACAACGTTAATAACCGGATTAGAGGAAGATGAACCTTGATAAGACTGGAAGACGCGTGCCGGCAATCGGATGCCGATTCTTTAAATTCGAATTTTTTCGCCAAATGACCTGCCGGTGCTTAGCTCTGCCCGCCGATCAAAACTTCTACATCCAGCCTATTCAGCGCTTCGATCCATTCCTGGGAACAGCCGCGATCCGTCACGATCATGGAGATATGCTCAATCGGCGCGATCTGGGCAAAGGTAGTTACCCCGAATTTGGAATGATCGGCGACCAAAATAGATTCCTCCGTCCGCTGCATCATTTTGCGTGACAGCAGCGCTTCCTCCAGATTGTACTCCGTGATCCCGTCAGACAGCGAAATCCCTCCTGCTGATATGAACGCTTTGTTGACCTTAAATTGTTCCAGCAGCTGATGGGCAATCGCGCCTGTCGCTGCCTGGATTCCCAAGTTCACGTCACCGCCCGCGAAAATCACTTTTCCCTGAAAGCCTTCCAGTGCGCATGCCAAAATAGGCACAGAGCTTGTAATGACCGTCACGTCCGCGCGTTCCTTCAACGCCCGCATAATTTCCAGCGTGGTCGTTCCGTTATCCAGCAGCACGGTCTCACCTTCGCCAATCAGCGCGGCGGCCGTCTGGCCGATGGCACGTTTCTCCCCCGGATGCATTTGCGCCCGCTTGATAAAGGTAGGCTCGATCCGCTCGGAACGGGTCTGAACCGCTCCGCCGTATACTTTCCGCAGCCGCCCTTCCTTCTCCAGGCGATCCAGATCGCGGCGAATCGTCTCCGTTGAAACTTGAAACAGCTCCGCCAGGGCATGCACCTGCACTTTTCCCTCCGTGCTTAGCCGCGCAAGAATGGTTTGCTTCCGCTCCTCATAGGTTAGGGACATATCACATTCCTCCTTACATCGCCGTACCTGCTTGCTTTTATGTGTTTTGTTGTTGTTTCTTCTCAGTGTATAAGCTGTTTGCAAGCCTTGTCAAACCTCGGAAGCACACAGGAACGAATGGCATCATATATTTGTAAAACCATTTGTAAAGCAAATGTAAAAAACAATTGACAACATTTTACGCAGAGCATACAATCAACACGAAAACAACATGAAATATACATAAATCAACATAATAACAACGATATACTTCAAGGGGGAAAATCTTGATGAGTCGACAACTATCTTTCCGGCAGGACGGAACGTTTACCATCGTACAGTTCACCGATCTTCATTGGAAAAACGGAGAACCCGAGGATCATCGCACGCGCGCTTTGATGGAGCTGACGCTGGACGCGGAGAAACCCGATATGGTCGTCTTTACAGGGGATGTCATCTATACCGGCCATGTTTCGGCGGGCTACTCCGACTGTGAGAATCCTTCCCAGGCTTTCCGGGATGCCGTCGCCGCTGTCGAGCAGCGCAGCATTCCTTGGGCCGTTGTGTTTGGCAATCATGACACGGAAAACCATATTACCCGCGAGGAGCTGATGAAAGTCGCTGTATCGCATCCTCATACGGTTGCCGAAGCAGGACCGGCGGACATTACGGGCGTAGGCAATTACACCGTCCAACTGGTGGATGCCGAGGGAAAGCCGGCGGCGAATCTATATTTCCTGGATTCCGGCAACCTGTCGCCGCTGGAGCATGTTCCTTATTACAACTGGGTAAGACGCGATCAGATCGACTGGCTCGTGAACGAGTCCGCGCGACTGAATCCGGCGGACCAAGCCAGCAAGCTGCCCGCCCTCGCCTTCTTCCATATCCCCGTGCCCGAATATCAGGAAGTCTGGGATCAACAGACCTGCTACGGAAATAAATATGAGCCCGTCTGCTGCGCTCCCATCAACTCGGGATTGTTCACGGCGCTGCTCGAGATGGGCGATGTCGTCGGCACCTTCTGCGGACATGATCACGTCAATGATTATTACGGCGACCTGCACGGCATCCGCCTGTGCTACGGACGGGCGACCGGGTATAACACCTATGGCCGGGAAGGATTCAAGCGCGGCGCGCGCGTGATTCGCCTGACCGCAGGCGAAGCCGATTTTACTACCTGGCTTCGCTTGGACGACGGCTCGGTTGTTACGCAGCAGCCTGTCCATCATCCCGGTGACGACGAAAATTAACATCTAAGGAGTCTTCTCGCATGCTTTTACCTATACTACTCGTGCTTGCTTCGGGGATGGCGCATGCCGTCTGGAGTATGTTCACCAAGCAAAGCCTCAACAAAGGCGTATTTCTGTGGTCGATCATGATGATCCCTGCGGTCCTGCTGCTGCCTGTGCTGGTTACGGAGCTGTGGATCCATCCGCTTACCGCCGGTGCATACGGTTTACTGCTGTTGTCCGTGCTGCTGCAGGCGCTCTATTCCTGGCTGTTGTCCAAAACCTACGAGCTCGGCGATTTGTCGCAAATCTATCCGATCATGCGGGGAACCAGCACGCTGCTGGTCCCGATCATCGGGGTGCTTTTCCTCAAGGAATCGCTGTCCGCATTCGGCTGGATCGGCATCGTGCTCATGATTGGCGGCTTTTTCCTTCTCAGCGGCATAGGATCGCGGCGAAAAAAAGCGCAGGCTGCGCAGCCGCAAAGCTTAAAGCCATTCGGCTTGGCTCTGTGCGTGGGCTTGTGCACCACCAGCTATGTGTTCGTGGATAAGCTGAACCTTCAGCATGTCTCTCCGTTATCGCTGCTTGAGGTCACGAATATCGGATTTGTCCTGGGCTTAACCCCGCTCGTCCTGAAATCGCGTCAGCTCAAGCAGGAATGGAACCGAAACCGCTCAACCATCTTCCTCGGGGCGATCCTGAACCCCGGCTCCTATCTGCTCTTTCTCTTCGCGATGCAGCAGGCTCCGATGGCTCATATCAGTCCGCTGCGGGAAATCGGCACCGTATTCGCGACGTTCCTCGGGGTACTTCTCCTGAAGGAGCAGCAGGGAGTGAAGCGGATTTCGACCTCTATCGTGGTGTTCTGCGGGATACTGCTGATCGGGATGCTGGGATGATCCCTTGAATAAATAAAATGCGAAAGACGGCTCCATCAAGCCGTCTTTTCTGCTGTTTACAGCCTGTTTGCCAGAAATAAAAACATAGAAAAAGGCGCCCTTTGCAGGCACCTCTTTGTTATCCGCATATGGATTCCACGTTAGTATTGGTTCCACATTTCGTATTATTCTTTCACGCCTCCCAGCGCCACCCCCGCGATAATATACCGGGATAACAGGAAGTAAACCACAAACAGCGGTAATGCTGTCAGGGCCAACCCCATGTAGATGGAGCCGAACTCCGTCTTGTAAATATCACCTCGAAGCAAGCTGACCATGATCGGCATCGTATATTTATCCTTCTGCGTCAACAGAATCAACGGCATGAACAGGTTGTTCCAGTTAGCGACAAAGGCAAAGATCGCCTGCGTTGCCACTGCCGGCATCATTAGAGGTAAGATAATCCGGTTAAATGTGGAGAATTCACCGGATCCGTCGACGCGCGCTGCTTCCACGATCTCCATCGACAGGGTCGCAAGCAGGTATTGGCGCATGAAGAACACCACCGCCGGCGCTGCAATCGCGGGCAGAATCAGCGGAAGGAAGTTATTGGTCCAATGTAATTTATACATGAACTGATAGAATCCGATCGCGCTTGCCTGGGAAGGAATCATCATAACACACAGGATAAAAGTGAAAAATGGCTGGCGAAGCTTCCAGTTATAAGCCACGAGCCCATAGGCCGTCAAGGACGAGAAATAGACGGTGCAGATCGTTGCGGAACTGGAGATAATAAACGAATTCAAGAACCCTTTCCATGGATCAAAGCTCTTGTCGAGCAGCACTCTCAGGTTGCTCATCATATGAGTCGAAGGAATCAGCGACAGACCGCTCTGGATTTCCGGTGTGGAGCGCGTGGCGTTGACGAACATGATCCAAAATAGAAGGATGCTGAGTACCGCTAAAGAAATGCAGACGATATAAATAATTGTTCTGCTGATTTTTTGGTTGACGGTACTGCTTCTCTGAACTTTTGCCATGTGCTACACCTCCCTAACGGCTGCTTCGGCAGCTTTTCTGTATTTTTTCTCTGCCTTTTTCAATCTGGCCTCGTCGCGGTCGCGCATCAGGTAGAACAGGAATCCGGACAGCACTGCCGTGATCGCGAACATGATCATGCTCGCCGCTGCGGCACGGTTATACATATAGCTGCCCTTGAACGCTTGACCGTAGATAAACATGGATGTCGTTAGCGTGGAGTCGTCAGGTCCGCCGGCAAGGAACAATTGCGGTATATCGAACATGGTCAAACCACCGACCAAGGATGTAATCAACGTGAAAAGCAATATCGTACGCAGGCTCGGGAGCGTGATGCGGAAGAAGGTCTGAAATCCGTTAGCCCCGTCTATTGCCGCGGACTCGAAGAGAGCGGGATTGATGCCTGCAACGCCTGCGATCAGAACGATCATGGTGTTGCCGTACCACATCCAGAATTGGATGAACGACACAATGCCGCGCGCCGTCCCCTTATTCTGAAGGAAGAAGATCGGTGCGTCGGACCATCCCAGCATTTGAAACAAACTGTTTACAGGGCCCATCGGATAGGCAAACAGCGTGCTGAACAGCACGGCGATCGTACTTGCAGTAATGATATTCGGCATATAGAGCAGCACTTTAAATGCGCCTTGTCCCTTGATGTTAAGGCGGCGGTTCGTGAACCACGCGGTAAGCAAGAGTGCAAGTACCATCTGGGGTATGAAGTTGAATATCCAGAGCAACCCCGTGTTGATCAGAGACTTCCTGAACGAAGCGTTATCAAAGAGGAGTTCTTTGAAATTTTGAAAAGGATTATCCAGAAAATGAATCGGTTTAGGTATGATCCCTTTCATATCAGTGAATCCGATCACTGCGGTGTATAAAATGGGATACAGCGAGAAAACCACAAATGCCAGGACAAACGGAAAGGTAAACATATAGCCGTATTTCGAATAGTTGACACCTTTGCGGCGCATGCTCTCACCTCATTAGTTGATATGAAGGGGCGGGTAAACCCCCGCCCCTTCAGCTGCTTTTTATTCGCTATCAATACCAAGCTGGTCTTTGACTTGCTGTTTGAAGGTTTTGATCGCATCGTCGCGGGACTTGTTGCCTGCGGTGTACTCGCGTGTTTGATCGCGCCAGAGTTTGTTAATTGTTTCGTCGTATTGCGTCAAGTTTTTACCTGAAGCGTTGGCGTTGGCCGGTACGAACACATCGAACATGTTCTGCCCGCCGAGCAGCGCAACTTCGCCGTTTGACTTCGACATGACGACGGAGGATGCAACGCTGTCCTTCGTGCCTTGCTCGCCTTCCTTCATCGTACCGTTAGCCCAGTAATATTGAAGTCCTGTTTCGGAGGTATCGAGCGTTACCCATTTGATAAAGTCTGCAACAGCCTTTTTCTTTGCGTCGTCCTTGACAGCATCCTTATTGGCGAGCAGCCAGGTGCCTCCCCAGAAGAAGCCTGTCGTAGGCTCAGCAACAGCCCAGTCACCATTGGTGTCCTTCACTTGACCGTTCATCACGTAGTTGATGAGCCAAGCGGGACCGAAGAATCCGAAGATTGGCTGCTTGCCGGCGCCGGACATATCCGCATACCACGCTTCCGTCCAGTCCGTCGTATCGTTGTGGTAGCCGTTGTCTTTCAGCTTTTTGGAGAGATCAAGGAACTGTTCGCGCTTCGGATCAATATGAAGCTTGCCATCGACAATCCAACCCTTGTCGGAGCTGTTTTCGATTGGATGCCAAATATCGCCGTCGCCGGAAACGATGCCGTATCCTTTCGCTTTCAGCTTCGCAGCTGCATCGAAGAATTTATCCCAGCCTGGTCCGATTTCATTCTTGATCGTAGCCGGATCGTCCGTTCCAAATACATCCTTGGCAATCGAGCGGCGATAGATAAAGGCACCGCCGGTCGCTTGATAGCCGAGGGCTTTCAGCTCGCCTTCTTTGCTGCCGATATCAACCGAATATTGAGCGATACCCGCGTCTTTAACCATCTGGTCGTCAAGGCCCAGATCTGCATAGTTGGCGGCATAGCTCGATGCATCGCCTTGCGAATACTTGAGCACGAATGCCGATTCTGCTGCATAAATGTCCGGGGCATCTTTACCGCCAGCGGCCAGCGCCTGGTCAAGAGCCGGCTGATAAGCGCCATCTGTCGTCGCGATGACCGTGGTTTTGAAATCCACATTCGCGTCGGGATGGGTTTCCATATATTTTTTGGTCATATTCGGAATCTCGTCCGTGAAGCTCCACAAATTGATAGTGACTTTCGAGCCATCACCTTTGGCTGGAGCCGTGGAAGTGGTGTCTGATGGGGTTGAACTTGTGCTTGGGCTGGATGAGTCCGAATTGCCGCCACACGCTGTAAGAGCAGATGATATCATGAGCATTGCAGAGATTCCGACAAACATACTTTTCATGCTTTTGATGCGTTTCATACTTTGCCTCCCCTTTTTATTCATCTCTCGGTTTCTTGTAACCGCATACATAATTATAGAGCCTATCCTCCTCTTGCATAAGGAACCCGCCTTTGGCAAAAATTCCACTTTTTTTAGATTCCGTTCTGTGCAGGACATAAAAATGACACCAAGAGATCTGTATCTTGGTATCTTCATAATCCGAGACAAAAAGAGGTGCCCTTTACAGGGTCACCTCTTGTTTTCTTTGCAAAAACAGCTTGAAAATGAAGATTGGCCGTCAATCGCCTTTAATATTGTTATATAATGGGAAACACACGACGTAAAGGAGGTGGATTCATGATGACTTTGGTCAAGAAAGCAATGGCATTACAGACCACTCATGCAAAGAGAAGGTATCGGAAGGCGAACCTTTGCATGAGGCGAAACAACCACTGATTCGCCGATGCATGCTTTTCCGGTATTTTCGCTTTGCCCCTTATTAGACAGAAATACACAATAAGGAGCTGGCTAAAATGGCCTATGTAAAAGCCGCAAACGTATTACCCGAAACGTTAATTTCCGAAATTCAAAAATATGTTCAAGGAGATACGATCTACATTCCCCGGCTGGACGAAGCCCCCAAGCAATGGGGCAGCCGTTCCGGAACCCGCAAGCAGATCGACGACCGGAACGCAGCCATTCGAAAAGCGTTCGCAGGCGGCGGCAAAATTCCGCAGCTGGCTGATGAATACCACCTATCCGTGGATTCAATCCGCAAAATCGTGTACTCCAAGCCCAAGCGCTGATCCGGCAGGATCGGTGCTTTTTCATTTGGCAAGCTCGCCGCTTTCGGGAGAGACGCTATCAGGTCTTCTCTCAACTCCGGTTCATGCGTTGATTCCGCTCGAGCTGAACCCGGATCCCGGACCGGTCGATTTGAATCCAATACTCCACGATTTTTCCGGCTTCAACCCGGTAGACAGCGCTGGCGATTTCTATCACGGGGAGACCCGTCGGGGCGAATCCGTCGACTTCACCGATATGGCTCCCGACCTGCTTCCATCGGACGAACACTTTATCCTCCTGCGCGATACATTCCTGCACTTCCAAGGAAAATGGGCCGTAAGCCGCCATCATTTCCCTGACATGATCCGCATATTGCTGCGGGGTCCGGATGACGGTCTCTTCCGCTTCCGATACCACTTGATGCGCGTAAACCTGCTCCGCCATCCATATATTCGCACGCTCCAGACTCCGCCCGGAACGCACCTCCTCGAAAAATGCTCTAACGATTTGCTCTGACGTCATGTCATTCCCTCCCGATTGGTTTATGGATACCGTGTCCATGATGTTTCAGCGGTATCAAAAACGTAAATAACGAGCAAGTTTTACCTTCCATTTACGTAAGCAAGACTTCAAATCAACACTTCTCCCCCATGATTAAAGACAGCAATGAGTTTTTTGATGAAAGGGAGAAAACGCAGACATGATGAAAAAAACAATTTTGCTTGGCACCGCACTTTTTCTTACCGCATCACCGCTGGGAACCGTGATCAGCCATGCCGATGCGGCAGCTGCTCCCAGCAAGCACCTTAACCAGGCATCTGCTAAAAAGGCCGTGTTTACGAATGCGACCGTAGAACGCGAGAAAGACGGAACCCTGAAGCTGCACTGGCAGGCAACAGCCGATCTCGGACCGGCCAAAGTGTACTGGAGCAGCCAGCCCGACAGCGCCTGGAAGGAGCTTGCGCGCACCTACGCAGCCTTCGGCGGCTTGCATACGGCAGACCCGAATCCGGGAAGCCGCGTTTATTTCAAAATCAAAGGCGGTAACGGCGCTGAAATCAGAACCGCCGAACGCCTGCTCCCGCTTCAAGGCGCAACCAACTTCCGCGATCTGGGCGGCTATCGGACCACGGACGGCAAAACCGTCAAATATGGCAAGCTGTTCCGTTCGGATGAGCTGGCCGGCCTGACTCCCAGCGACATCTCTTATTTGCAAAAAAGCGGCTTGAAGACGATCGTCGATTACCGGACGGATGAAGAAGTGCAGAAGAAGCCCGATCCAACGATTACAGGCGCAGCATACGTCCGCAATCCGGTGTTCAGCCAGTCCGGCAGCGGCACCGACATCATGACATATATGGCCACCGGGGAATTCGACAAAATGGGTAAGCCCGGCGATGTGCTGGTTGCCGCCAACCGCGACATGGTCGACCATCCGGAAGCTTACGTCAAGCTGTTCGACATGATGCTGGACCCGGCTTCGACCGCCCTCGTTCAGCACTGTACCGCCGGCAAAGACCGCACGGGACTCGGCTCCGCGCTGATGCTGCTTGCGCTTGGCGTTCCCAAAGAAACGGTCGTGCAGGACTTCCTCCTCAGCAACACATACCGCGAGGTGTATAATAAGGCGGCCGTTGACGCCATGGTTAAACAGTTCAACCTGACGGATGATAACGCCATCGAGGTCATTCGAGCGCTGATGGACGTTCGTCCGGAATACATCAACGCGGCATTCGATGAAATGGCGTCGAAGTACGGCTCCATCCAGGGCTTTCTGGAAAAAGGACTGGGACTGAGCGCAGCCGAGCAGGCCAAGCTGAAAAAGATGTATCTCGAATAGTTCCAAGCGGCGATTTTGAATCCGCACAGCTCTGACATGAATCAATAGAGAGGCGATTTTCCGGTGGAGTTCATGCCACTTGGGAATCGTCTCTTTTTTAATAGGAATGATTGTTTAGTGAAGCAGCGATAAAACCATCCCCACGGAATGATCCGCGAACGAACGCTCCGGACGGGATTTCAGCAGCACCGTCAGTCCGATCAGCGCAACGACCAGCGTCTGTGCCAGCCCCTTCGCGTCCAGACTGCCAGCAAGCTCTCCAGACTTCATCCCCTTGCGGATGGCTTCTTGAAAAATCACGGCAAGATACATTTCATGCTCCCGGGTGAGGATTTCGAATTTCTCGTCATGCGGGGCAAGCTCGACCATCGTATTGATGCAAAAGCACCCTTTGCTTGGCGTTTCGCGGTACCCCTCCTCCACCAAGTCCCCGAAGAAAGCACGGATAGCCTCTTTAACGGATGGGTTCGTATGAAGTTTAGCCCGAATGCGGGCCGCGTGCAGATTCAAATATTTCCGCAGCGCCGCTTCGAAAAGCTCTTCTTTACCGCCGAATGCCGCATATAAGCTGGGCCGCTGAATGCCCATGGCTGCCGTTAAATCGCTGATGGAGGTGGCTTCATACCCTTTTTTCCAAAAGAGCTCCATCGCTTCATCCAGCGCTTGTTCCTTATCGAATTCCCGTTGCCGTACCATGTCTGCCCTCCTCCTTTCTGTGATCCTCATGATCTATCCATATCTCTGTTTCATATGCCATTGCCTTCGACTGTATTGCAAGCCAAATGCTGTTTTTTAATTTACTGATCGGTATATTTTATTTTAGCCATCCTTCTGTTTTATGTCAATGCGTCGGATGACATCCCATCAGGCTTCCCGCTTCATTGTTGACTATATATCTTGTGAGTATTCGCATGATCCTTCCTCATCCAATCAAAAATGGAGTTGACAGCGCCAACCGTTCCGCTTTATATTTGCTGTGCACCATTCCGTATCGATTGGTATTAAAAGATGAACGGAGTGACCCCATGAATAATTCTTCTTCCCTATCCCGCTACACGTTAATCCTGTTCGCCTTGGCCTGCGGCGTCGCGGTCGCGAATGTTTACTGTGCGCAGCCGCTGCTCGATCAAATCTCGAATGAGTTTGGAATCTCCCCCTCTACCATTGGCGCAGTCATCACCATTACACAATTGTGCTACGCGGTGGGGCTCCTGCTTCTCGTTCCCCTCGGCGATCTCGTCCGTCCCAAGAAGCTGATTATCAGCCAGATGGTGCTTTATGTATTGGCCCTGACCGGTATTGGCCTGTCTCCCACGGTCACGGTGCTTTTTGCGGGCTTGGCCGCTGTCGGATTGCTCGCGTCCGTCACGCAAACCCTGGTCGCCTATGCTTCGACACTAGCTGCCCCCGCCGAGCGCGGGCGCGTCGTCGGATTCGTTCAAAGCGGCATCGTCATCGGCATCCTGCTGGCAAGAACCTTTGCCGGCCTATTGACCGATGTAGGCGGTTGGCGCTCGGTCTATCTCACCTCCGGAGCCCTCATGCTCCTTTTGGTCGGCTTATTGTACCGGGCCCTGCCGCAGGTTGAACGCCAGCGCCTCTATCTTATCCCAAGCTGCTTCGATCGACCCTCCTGCTCTTCGCGCAAGAACGAACACTGCTCGTCCGCGGCGGACTCGCGACATTGATTTTTACGGCCTTCAGCATCTTATGGAGCTCCCTGGTTCTGCCGCTGAGCGCTGCTCCGTATTCCCTTTCCCATACGGCGATCGGGGCATTCGGCTTGGCCGGCGCGGCCGGTGCATTATCCGCCGCGAAAGCCGGACGGCTTGCCGACCGTGGATGGGGACAGCGCACGACGGGCATTGCCCTCGCGCTCTTGACGGCATCATGGTTGTTCATCGGCTTAGCAGAGCGGTCCCTGCTTGGATTAATCGTCGGGATTATCCTGCTCGACCTGGCCGTGCAGGCCGTGCACGTCACCAACCAGGCCATGATCATGGCGGTCCGCCCCGAGGCCAAAAGCAGACTGACGGCCGCCTACATGATGTTCTACTCTATCGGCAGCGCGACCGGCGCCATTCTGGCCACCAATGCCTACGCCGCTTTCGGCTGGATCGGCGTCTGCATCCTGGGTGCCACTATCAGTGCGCTCGCCCTCGTATTCTGGGGAATCACGCGCCGTTTCACTCGGCAGGTTGGAGAAGCGGATGTCGCTTAATGGAACGACCTCTTACCAAAATAGTAAAAATATACATTATGCTCTATGATGGAATAGTATCTGATCGGCGGATCCGATCCGTAAACACGGAGTACGGGAGAAACATAAACGTCGGTATAAACCTTTGGAAAAGCCAGTTCGGATAATTTCTAGTAGGAGCGTGTCAAATGAATTTAAAAGAAAAGCTGCTATTCATCAAAGAGAATGGCTACCAAGCACCTCCCGCTACATTCCAGTTGGTACAAGAAATGATAACCAACATCGGTTCTTTGGATGCTGAGCTGCGTGATGATCTCATCTATACAACCTTATCACATTGGATTCCCGGTAGTTCTCTAGCTGCGAACGAACTGGAACAGCTTCTACCTGTTATTTTGGATAAAGACCATCTGCTTTTTAGGCTGGGGGAAGCGAATACAGACTCTGTCTTCACCCGATCCTTCTCTATGCTGGTCATACCGCTGCTCTTGATGAGGCACAGAGAATCACCTTTTCTCTCAAGAGAGCAGGTTCATCTGATCAAGGAGAGCGTGTTTTACAATGTACAAGAAGAGCGGGATTACCGTGGGTATGACGAAGAAAAGGGCTGGGCCCATGCCATCGCCCATGCAGCAGATGCTTTAGACGATTTGGCTCAATGTTCCGAGCTGGAGAGAACCGACCTTATAACCATCCTCGATTTGGTGCACGACAAGATGACTCTAACAGATCGGGTGTACTCTGATGGGGAAGATGAGAGAATGGCAAGACCCGTAATTCGTATTTTAAATCGAAAATTACTTAGTCAGACTGATGTAGAGCAATGGATTCAAAGTTTCGGTCGTGTGGAGAAAAACCCGGAATTTCTACCTGCCTTTAAGCAAAAAAATAATATAAAGAACTTTTTGAAAAGCTTATACTTCCGAGTTAAATTTTATGAAGTTGATGCCGCTCTCTGCCCAACGATCGAGCAAACCTTATATAAAGTAGAAAAAGTATACTATTGCTGATGAAGAAAAAGAGGGAACTTGCACCCTCTCTGGGCAATCCCCACTTCAAATAAGGTACAGGCTAGCGATCCCCCTCCCTTTATTTCCCCAACAAAGACTAATGGCTCCGTCCCCTCAAAATAAAGGACGAAGCCATTTATGCTTCCAATCGCGGGAGCTGCAAATCCGATTCAGGATGAAGCCGTACTCGCCGTCAGAATTGCGTCACGTTTTTTTATGATGTAATATCATCGAAATTCTGCAAAAGGCGCTGCTCCAGCCCTTTTTCGTTTGTTGTTAGTTCTTGCATGATCGGTATAGTCATATCGGTATTGGGATTGTATTTCAGGCCCCAGTGCATAATGGCAAAAACGACTGGAAACAGGTCAAGTGCCTTTTGTGTTGGTCGGTACATGGTCTGTGCGCGGTTAGTATCTCCTTCTATCTTGATGAGCAGGCCTGCTTCAACGAGTGATTGGAGCCGTGCGCTCAAAATATTCGTTGAGATGTGCTCGCGTGAAGCAAGAAACTCGCGGTAATACCGCTTGTTATGGATAAGGACGTCACGAAGGATGACTAGGCTCCAGGGATCACCCCATATGTCGAGCGCATATACGATTGGACAAACAGTAGAGGATCGCTTTTTCATGAAAAGATTATACAATTCGTGCTTGCATTTTGCAAGTTTGTACTTGCGTTTTGCAAGTACAAACTTTATACTCTGTGTGTAATTAACTATGAACGAGGGGAGAGATCGTATGAATCAAAGTTACAGCACTTCTTTTAAGGTTGACCAAAGCCCCGAAGAAGTCTTCGCCGCCATCAATAACGTCCGCGGATGGTGGTCAGAGGAAATTGAGGGCAGTACCGACGCACTTGGTGAATTTAAGTACCACCACGAGGATATTCACCGCTGCACCATCCAAATCACCGAGCTTGTTCCAGGTAAAAAGGTTGCTTGGCACATTGCAGACAACTACTTTAACTTCGTCAAGGACAAGAGCGAGTGGACGGATACCGACATTGTCTTTGAAATCACCCAAAAGGACGGCAAAACAGAAGTTCGATTTACGCACGTAGGACTCGTTCCCGCGTATGAGTGCTACGCCGTCTGTAAAGACTCCTGGGGCATCTACATAAGCGGCAGCCTTCGAGATTTGATCACCACGGGTAAGGGCCAGCCCAACCAAAGCGAGCAAATTGCAAACAAACACGGCATTGCGAACTCTTAGAAACCCAATGCCATAGACAGAAGCTCGGCGCTTAGCGACTGAAGCTTTGCCAAGAGATTGCGCTGTAATAATCAACATGGACTCCTGCGGGTTTCTTCTAAAAAACTTGCTGTTATTTGTGGTACAGTTCACCGCGTACTCTGTAACGGCAAACTTTAAAGACTTGGCGGTATAGCAAAATGTATTTTAGCTAGGAAGCTCCGAAGCAAAAACGGTACCCCCTCTCCAATATGGAATAGGGGAAACCGTTTTTTAGTGTAAAGCTCTATGATCCACTTTAATTTTATCTTTTCGCTACTCCGGCGCGTCCTAGTAATTCTCCCCGCGATAATACCGTTCAAGCTTGTGCTCCAAATGGACGAGCTGGGCTTTTTTCGCTTCAATATCATCCAGCAGCTTTTGCTTCTGGTCTTGAATCAATTTAATTCGCTCCGGCAGGGTCGAGGTGCCCTCATTGACCTTGTCGTAATACCTTTTGATATCCTCCACGCTCATTCCGGTTTCACGCAGACATTTGATAAACACCAGCCATTTCAACTCATGCTCCGTATATAAACGGTTATTCTGCTCGTTGCGCGCCGCCGGTTCCAGCAATCCCTTTCTTTCGTAAAAACGGATCGCACCGATGTTGATTCCGACTTCCTTCGCGACTTCTCCGATTGTAAGCATATACCCCTCGCTTATAAAAAAAAGTTTTCGTTGACCTACACTAAGTGTAGCATAGTAACTTATACATCGGGTAACATAACCAATCTAAAGAAATGAGGGATTTGCATGAAAAAAACCGCCTTCGTAACCGGCGCCAATAAAGGAATCGGATTTGAAATCGTTAAGCAGCTGGGAGAAGCCGGCTAGAAGGTCCTTCTCGGCGCCCGCAGCGCTGAACGCGGCAGAGTAGCCGTTTCTGAGTTGACTTCACAAGGGCTGGACGTGGACTTTGTTCAAATCGACATGGAAGACCTAAAATCTATTGAACAAGCCGCCAGCACGATTACACAAAATTATCCCGACCTGAAGCTGCTGATTAACAACGCCGGCATGCCGGGCGCTTTCTCCCGTTCGTTTATGGATACGAAAGAGGAGGATTTGCGGAACGCGTTTGAGGTTAACTTTTTCGGTACCTTCCGCTTGAATCAGCATTTGTTTCCGTTGATCAAGAACAGCGAAGGAACCGTCATCAACGTCTCCACCGACATGGCTTCCCTGGATCATATGCAGCATGCGGAATCTACACTAAACGCTTTTGATTATAACTCCTCAAAGACGGCCAACAACGCCATGACGTTATCAATGGCTTATGAGGTTAGAGACAGCGGCGCTCAAGTATTTGCGGTAACGCCGGGCTTCACAACCACCGATCTCAACGGCAATGCCGCAGGCGGTAAATCCAAGGAAGCCGCTGCAGCCATTATCGTGGGATATGTCTTAGACGGCAAACGTCATAACGGCGAATTTTTGGATGAGAATGACATTTACGCTTGGTAAACAAAAATTCGAGCCTTAAACATCTGAGATAAGATTTGAAATGTCCTATTCCCCCTATTCTCTCCTCTAATTCCCATCCCCTAAAATAAAAGAAAAGCCGAGCAAATACCAGGAAATCATCCTGGATCTGCTCGACTTTGATTTAACTTTAAATGGCTCGCTACGAGGCTAATTTGCTCGAAACGACTTCCCCTTACTCCACCGTCACGCTCTTCGCCAAATTCCGCGGCTTATCCACGTCGTTTCCTCTCGCGAGGGAAGCGTAGTAGGCCAGCAGCTGTAGCGGAACGACGGACAGTGCCGGGGTCAGCAGCGGCAGGGTTTGCGGAATGGCAAACGCCTGATTCACGGATTTCAACAGGCTGGCCACATGCTCTTCATGCGTAATCGCCATGATGTCGGCGCCGCGCGCGCTGACTTCCTTGATGTTGCTCACGGTCTTCTCAAGCACCGCTTCCTGGGTTGCCAGGGCAATAACCGGAATGCCTTCTTCGATCAAGGCCAGCGTACCGTGCTTCAGTTCACCGGCAGCATACGCCTCGGAGTGGATATAGGAAATTTCTTTCAGCTTCAGCGAGCCTTCCTGTGCCACTGCATAGTCCATGCCGCGTCCAATAAAGAATAAGTGCTCATGCTTGGAAATTTGTTCGGCATAGGCTTTGATCGCATCCGGCTTCGCCAGCATGCTCTCCAGCTGCTCAGGCAGGGCCTGCATCGCTGCAATAATCCGTGCAACCTCTTCCTCTGTCTGCGTGCCGCGCACCTCTGCCAGGTACAGCGACAACAGGTAGAACGCGATCAGTTGGGACGTATACGCTTTGGTCGAAGCCACGGCGATTTCCGGACCCGCCAGGGTTACGATCACATCATCCGCATCGCGGGCGATGGAGCTTCCCACCACGTTGGTAATGGCGAGCACATGCGCACCGTGAGACTGAGCCTCGCGCAGGGCTGCCAGCGTATCCGCGGTTTCACCCGATTGGCTCACGACGATCACAAGCGTATTCGGTGTCACGATTGGCGAACGGTAACGGTATTCAGACGCAACATCCGTTTCGACAGGAATGCGTACCAGCGATTCGATCGCATGGCGTCCAACAAGACCTGCATGGAAAGCAGTACCGCAGGCAATGATTTGCACATTGCTGATGTTTTTGATTTGCTCCGGAGTCAACTTCAGCTCAGGCAAAATGACTTTTTTGCCGGATTCGTCGATCCGTCCGCGCATCGTGTCGCGATAAGCTTTTGGCTGCTCGTGGATCTCTTTAAGCATAAAATGCTCAAAGCCGCCTTTTTCCGCAGTGACCGCATCCCAGTCGACATGAATCATTTCCCGAGAAATAAAATTCCCTTCAATGGTCATCAATTCGACAGAGTCTTTGGTCAGTACCGCCATCTCACCGTCGTTCAGAATATACACATTGCGCGTATATTGCAGAATCGCCGGAATGTCCGAACCGATAAAGTTCTCGCCTTCACCGATACCGATAATGAGCGGACTTGCCTGACGAACAGCAACCAGTTTTTCCGGTTCATATTCCGTCAGCACGCCTAGTGCAAAAGCGCCGCGCATATGCGTAATCGCTTGCTGCACCGCTTTGACGATGTCGCCATCATATTCCCGGGCAATCAGGTGAGAAATGACTTCCGTATCGGTTTCCGACACAAAAATATGACCTTGCTCGATCAGCTCATCCTTCAGCTCCATATAGTTTTCGACAATGCCGTTATGCACGACAGAAAACTTATGGCTGTTGTCCGTATGAGGATGGGAGTTCACATCCGATGGTTTGCCGTGGGTTGCCCAGCGGGTATGCCCGATGCCAGCGTTCCCCACCAAAGGCGTTACCTCCAGCTTCGACTCCAGATTCGCGATCCGGCCCTTCGCCTTGGCGATTTGCAATCCCTTATCGGTGAATACTGCAATCCCTGCGGAATCGTAACCACGGTACTCCAGCTTCTTCAATCCCTCGATCAATACTTCCTGCGTATCCTTCTGACCAATATATCCAACAATACCACACATAATTAAAATTCCTCCGTTCACTTCTCCAAAATGGGTTTAGAGAGCGTACAGGAATAGCCGTGCGGCATAACCGGAACGTACGGGAAAACAAACTTTGTATGAAATTTACAAGGTACGTTTCACGAATGTACTGTTTCTCGGCTGCTGCACTTACTGCTATCTTGCCCGCACACTCATGAATTATGATTTTCTTTTCACCCACCGGAAGCGTTGTGTGAACGGTCGCCCATTCATTTTCCGTTTTCGGTTTTCGGTTCTGGTGAATCACCGGAAGGTCCCCGCCGAATGTTTCGAACACCTTCACCTCGTCAACTTGGCGCTGCCGTGAATCCGCTCCAACGGTTGCGAACGAATTCATTCCCCGCGCGAGCCCAAGTTCTGGCGCTTTTAATTCTAAACCTCACGATCCCCGCTTTCTGTATTTGAATGACATGTATTTCTGAATTTTCAAGAACCCGTCTGCCTTTTCAGAAAAGTTTCGACAAACGTAGTTCCTATTATATTCAAGTCGAACCCGTTTGGCAATCCGGGCTGAAGACCGTGCCAAGCCCTCTTTTTCCCTATTCACCTGAAATGAAAGCCGATGAAACCTGAACATTAGTTTCACCGGCCCATGATAAAAGTTGCTTCATTTTACGACAAAAACACATCCTAGGTCTTACACAAGCTCCCGCTTCACAACCTCGACGATCTGATTCACGTACTGATCCAGCTGGTCCTTATCCGGACCCTCTGCCATCACGCGAATCAGCGATTCCGTACCCGAAGGACGTACCAGCACGCGGCCATTGTCGCCCAGAATGCCTTCCACTTCGGCAATAGCTGCTTCAATGGCGGGGTTGCCTTCATATTTGCTCTTGTCCTCAACACGGACATTCACAAGCACTTGAGGATACTGGCGCATCATTGTTCTCAGCTCGCTCAGCTTTTTGCCGGAAGCCGAAATGGTGTCTACCAGCTGAATTGCTGTCAGAATGCCGTCGCCGGTTGTGTTGTAATCCAGGAAAATCACATGGCCGGACTGCTCGCCGCCCAGGTTATAGCCGTTCTTGCGCATCTCTTCCATGACGTAGCGGTCGCCTACGGCTGTCTTGGCTGTTTTCAGGCCCAGTTTCTCCGTAGCTTTATAAAAGCCGATATTACTCATGACCGTCGAGACGATCGTACCGTTGTTCAGCTTGCCTTGCTTATTCATGGCATCTCCGCAAATGCAGAGGATAAAGTCGCCATCGACTTCCTCGCCGTTGTTGTCGATCGCAATCAAACGGTCCGCATCGCCGTCAAAAGCGAGGCCCAGGTCGGCCTTTGACTTGATGACCTCTTCCTTGAGCTTCTCCGGATGCGTGGAACCGCAATGATCGTTAATGTTCAGACCGTTCGGCTCGGCGCCGATCTTTACAACTTCCGCGCCCAGCTCTTCGAACAGCTTCGGAGCCAGCTCATAAGCAGCACCGTTCGCGCAGTCGAGCACGATTTTCAGGCCGTCAAAGCTGTGGCTGATCGTCGATTTCAGATATTCCAAATATTTATATTTCGAATCGTTATCTACAATGACGTTGCCCAGGTCTTTACCCACCGGACGCGGCAGGTTATCGGTCTCTGCGTCCATCAATGCTTCGATCTTCAGTTCCGTCTCATCGGACAGCTTGAATCCGTCCCCGCCAAAAAACTTAATCCCGTTATCTTCCACCGGATTATGCGACGCAGAGATCATCACGCCCGCATCTGCTTTCAGCAATCTCGTAATATAAGCGACCGCCGGTGTCGATACGACGCCAAGCCGCACTACATGCGCGCCGATGGACAGCATGCCAGCCACCAGAGCCGATTCCAGCATGACGCCCGAAACGCGCGTATCCATTCCGATGACGACCGTCGGTTTCTCAACGTCTCCCGTTAATACATAACCGCCGCAGCGGCCGATGCTGTATGCCATTTCTGCGGTCAATTCCTTGTTTGCGACACCGCGGACGCCGTCAGTACCAAAATATTTCCCCATGATTGTTCTCCTTTTTATAGGCTCTCTGTTTACAAAGATTCATTTTAAATTCCATCGTATTCCATTCGCTAATTTCCTGGATCTCCCGCTTCTCCCGAACCGTTCGGCGTCACGGGGTCATTCGGACCCGAACCGCCTGGATCATCGCTTCCCGTCCCGGAATGATTCTCCTGGTTTGGATTCTTATCCTTTCCCTTTCCGTCCGACCCGGTTTCCGGGGTCGTCGTTGCGGGAGTCGAAGCCTTCTCCTTTACCTCAATCGTCGCCGTCAGCGGGCTGCCCTGATCGGCACGGGATATATAACGCGGCAGCACGAGCTGCAGCGTTACTTGATGCGTTCCCGGGCTCAGATTCCCGACGCTTGCAATCAGCTGGATATCGCTTGAAGTCAGACTGTTCAGCAGACCCGGAGCACCGCTGAGCGTCAGCGACATCACGCGGCTGGCCGGACTGATAATCGTGGCATCCAGATCGCTGTTCTCATTTTTGATCGTGATCGGAATGTCGTTCATGGTCCGCTGCGAATTGGAAACCGTGGTGATTTCCACTTCCAAGGAGCTCGGCTCGATTTTCTCAAAACCGGAAGGTGGCGTCAAGTCCACAGGAAGAACTATTGTTCCCGCCTGCGTGATCTGCCCCAAATCCACGCTAATATTGGTATAGGACTTTACTCCCGCCAGGTCCTCTTGCGAGCCGTATAGCTTCACCTTGCTTGCGCTAGGCTGAGCTTTCGAAATCACAAGTCCCTCAGGAAGCTTGCCCGTATATTGCAGTTCTATCGGAATTTCCTTAAAGGGTGGTGAAATGACCACATCGGCCGAAACCGTGGACGGTTCAAGCACGGCTCCCTCGATTTCCTGCCCCTTTTTGTCATAGGCGATCAGCTTGATCCTTTTTTCTTTGATCGAGCTGCTCTCCCCGTCAATAGTCACGGTTCCTTGAACCTTCGCTACCTCGCGAAGCTCGCTCTCCGGAAGCGTCACTTTCACGGTTGCAGGCTGTGGGGTCACCGTACCGACCTGATACCCCTCCGCTGGTGTCCCTTTGGTCACGATTGATACCGGAAACGTTGCCGTATTTCTCTCTTCGATATTCACCGTCACCGTCGACGGCTGGATATTCACGATCTCGAGCCCTTTCGGGATATCGACGCTGAGCGGCAGCGTGCTGGTTCCGACCTTCGCATTGCTAAGGTCCAGCTTGATTTTATACTCGCCAGAAAAGGCGGATAAGAGATCCGTCTTTTTCCCCTTAATCTCAATGCGGACCCGATCGGTGTCCATGGCGCTGAGTATATATTTCTTTTCATCCAGTCCGTAAGGCTGAACCTTGACGTTTTCAATAATCCTCGTATCTATTTTCGCTGTAGGCGTAGGCGTATCGCTGTTTAAATGGACCATGCTCCACAGCAACACGCTAACGGCAAGCGCCAAAATTTTCGCGAAATTGTTGTTGTTGATCCACTTATTCATCTTTATCAGTCCCCTTCCGGCGCCAGAACATCGGGCGTTTCTCTTTAGGGGTGGAATTCGGACGGAGCTCCTCATACAGCTTCGAAATCAGGGATTCCTCCTTGATGTCGCGCACAACCTGTCCATTGATTGCAAGGGAGATTTGACCTGTTTCTTCCGAAACGACAACCGAGACGGCATCGCCGACCTCACTGATCCCGATCGCGGCACGGTGCCGTGTACCTAGTTCCTTACTGATAAAGGGGTTCTCCGACAGCGGCAAATAACATGCGGCGGCAGCAATTTGGTTGTTCTGTATAATGACGGCTCCATCGTGGAGCGGCGTATTCGGGATGAAAATATTGATCAAGAGCTGTGAGCTGATCATCGACTGCATCGGAATACCCGATTCGGTGTATTCGTTCAGTCCTGTCTGGCGTTCAAAAACAATTAATGCGCCGATCTTTCTGCGTGCTAAATAATTTACGGCCTTAATGACTTCGCCGATCAGTTTGTTGAATTCCTCATCCTCTGCGGAGGACCGGCCGAATATTTTGCCGCGACCGAGCTGTTCCAGCGCTCTGCGAAGCTCCGGCTGGAAGATAATAAAGATGGCAAAAATACCGAAGTTGAAAATTTGATTCATCAGCCATCTCAGTGTAAACAAATCGAACCATGTGCTTAGCGCCCATATAATGACCAGAACCAGAATACCTTTCAGGAGTTGAACGGCTCTGGTACCCCGAACGAGCAAAATGACATGATAAATAATGTATGTAACAATCGCAATATCGATGATATCCTTGATGGATTCCTTCCATGTCAGATCCGTAAAATAACTCATACTTAGGCCCCCGCACTTCCCCTTGAATGTAAAATGGGTCTCTATGTAATATAATTTCCCCTATATCTTCTAGGTTATAACGATCAACTTCAGGTTGCAAGCGGCCGAAGCTCCAAATTGGTTGAATTTAAGCATTCTTCCAGCAAAAAGGCGCCTTCTTTCAGAGAAGAGGCGCCGTGAATTCAGCTGCAGCATAGGTTTTTTAACGATAGGCGACATCGGAGAATGCATTTGTTATTTTATACCAGATCCAGTCCAACGCTTGATCAACCTTTTTGACCCTACCGGAAATATGGGCTGTGGAAGCCTGGTACAATGACCCGTCGATCACCGTCAGATCCCCATTGACTTCGCCGTAAATTTGAGTTTTTCCATTTTCTACCGTTAAATTGCCGGCTATAGTTTTTCCTTCCGGGACAATAACCGTGTCTCCCTCAATCACAACCTGATCCAGGTCGCTTCCCTTGACCACGAGCTGTGTGTCCTGATCCCAGAAGCTCACGGAACTGATGAACATCACCACAAGGAAAACGGCGGCGGCCGTAATGGCAGGATGTCTTCTGATCCATCTCAGCCAAGGCTGCTGTCTTTTTTCCTGAGGCAAGGCACTCATGATCCGGTGGGTCAGCTCAAGAGGCGCGGTCGGTGCATGATGGTTCAGGGAGAACATCAGCATATCTGTCCGCTCCAGCTCTTTGAACTGCAGACGACAATCAGGGCAGGTCAGCAAATGGGTCTTTAGAGCCAGCTGCTGGTCCTTGGGCAAGTCGTCATCCAGATAATCATGCATTAAAGAGACGGCCAAGTTGCATTCCATATGAGCCAATCCTTTCGTTCATTATAGATGTATTCGAAACCCTATCCATTCGAAGGGCACAAGACTTGTTTAACTTGTAATACGTACTTCTTTTTAGAATGTTTCAATAAAAAAAAGGAATTTTACAGTTTGGACTCCAATTTTTTGCGCAGAAACTCCCGCCCGCGGTGTACCCGCGTCTTAATGGTTGTCACAGGCATGCCCAGCACGTCGCTGATTTCCTGCAAGGATAAATCCTGCAAATACCTCAAAATCATAACAGACTTGTATTTCGCCGGAAGCGTTTCAATCGCTTGATAAATGATTTCCTGCGTTTCAGACAACAGCGTTTCGCTTTCCGGTGTCCGGTTATCGCTCGGGATCATCGAATAGCCATCCATGCCTTCCTGATCGTTCATTTCCGCGTCGAGCGAATAGGTCGGCTTCTTTTTCCTCAGCCTGTCGATACATAAATTCGTGGCAATGCGATAAATCCACGTCGAAAACTTCTGGTTCGGATCGTACCGGTCCAGATTTTTATATACGCGCAAAAAGGTTTCCTGCACGATATCCTCCGCCTCATGGCGGTTGTTCAGCATTCGATAGGCCAAATGATATATTTTATCCTTATACAGCTCTACAATCTCTGCAAAGGCACGCTGATCCCCTTTCAGAGCCAGCTTGGTTAACCTGTTCTCTATATTATCCACCAATATATTCCCCCAGACTTGCTGATGGGTAACGATCTATTTTTCACATCATTCAAATCGTAATTCAACTCCCGCAAAAATGCAAGACAAGCTCGTATGGCATAGCAAAAAACACCTATAACCGGTTACAGCTTCATAGATCGCCATGCTTCGGATTTTATGCTTAACTGATAACTAAAAAAGGGAAAGCCCGGGTTTCAATCGCTTGAATCCCGGCTTTCCCTTATTCGGCTTTCTTTCGATGTCCCTTACGCTAGAGTATCAGCCTGTGTTCCGGAGACCTGCGGCAATTCCGTTGATGGTGAGAAGCACCTCACGCAGCAGCTCGGCATCATCCTCATCCTTTTCACGCAGACCGCGCAGCTCGCTAAGCAGTTGAACCTGCAGATAGCTAAGCGGATCGACGTAAGGATTACGCAGGCGGATCGATTCCTGGATGACAGGGACGTTATCGAGAATTTCCTTCTGTCCCGTAATTTTCAGAATGAGCTCCGAAGTCAGCTTAAACTCCTCTTCAATCAGGTTGAAGATGCGCTGGCGGGCTTCATCGTTCTTGGACATATTCGCATATTCATGCGCAATGACCATATCTGCCTTGGCAATCGCCATTTGAAGCGAATCGATCAAGGAAGTAAAGAAGGAGAATTTCTCATACATTTCCTGCATGATCTTCAGGTTCTCTTCTTTGTTCTGATAAAAGTTCTGCAGGCCCGTTCCCGCAGCATACCATGCCGGCAGCAGGAAACGGCTCTGCGTCCACGAGAATACCCATGGAATGGCCCGCAGATCCTCAAAGCGGTCGCTGTTTTTCCGTTTGGAAGGACGTGAACCGATGTTCAACTCACCCACTTCAGGAAGCGGCGTCGACTCTTTGAAGAACGACAGGAAGTCCGGATCGCGGAAGATCAAATCCTGGTATTTATTGCGGGAAACCTCAGACATTTCCCGTACAATTCCATCCCAGTAAGCTTCGCGCGCATCATCCTCTTGCGGAGTTTGCTTGTTGATCGCCGCTGTAATCAGGGCGGACGTAGCTTGCTCCAGACTGCGGTAAGCGATGCCCTTCAAGGAGTAACGGGACGAGATGACCTCTCCCTGCTCCGTAATCTTGATGCCCCCGCCAATCGTAGAAGCCGGCTGAGCCAGAATCGAACGGTTGAGCGGCATGCCACCGCGTCCAAGCGCTCCGCCGCGTCCATGGAAGAACTTCAGCTTGATGCCGAACTCATCGGCAACGGCCGTCAATTCCTTCAGCGCGACGCGCAGTTCCCAGTTCGCGGTAACGGCGCCGCCATCCTTATTGCTATCCGAATAGCCGAGCATGATTTCCTGCAGATCATTTCTGGAAGCAATGCTTGCTCGATAGATCGGAAGCTGGAACAGACTCTTCATAATTTCCGGCGCAGCATGAAGATCCTCGATCGTCTCGAAAAGAGGCACCGATTGCAGTGTGCAATCAACCGTTCCATCACTATTTTGGCGGAACAATCCAACCTCTTTGGCGAAGACCATGACTTCCATGATGTCGCTTGCGCCTTCGGCCATACTGATCAGATAGCTCGTGATGCACTGCGTACCATACTCCTGCTGAGCCTTGTATACGGTGCGGAACACATCCAGGCATTCCTTCGTGCTCGCGCTGTACTCATGATAGTTAGAAGTAATCGGTCTTGGCTCGCTAAGCAGTTTGGCCAAAAGCGAAATTTTTTCCTCTTCGGAAAGTTTGGAATAATCCGGCGTCAGATCAACCTGCGCCAGAACTTCCTTCATCGCATTCTCGTGCTCTTGGCTGTGCTGGCGGATATCAAGTGCTGCGGTGTGGAAACCAAACAGCTCTACCTGGCGTATTAATTTCTGAATATACGTATCAGCGACATAGTCAGCAAAGTGGAAACGAAGGCTGCGGTCAATGATTTTCAAATCTTCGATGAATTCGGATGGTGATTGATAAGCATCTGGCGAACCCTTTTTGCTCTCGTCGGTCACGTTGCTTACTTTTTCCATCATATAGACAAGCTTGATCCGATAGGGTTCCTTTTCGTTATGCCATACGCTGCGTCTCAGAACTTCCACCTGATTCCGGTCATTCGCAATGGACTCCAGAAGTTCGTCGGACACATTGACGATGGAAGTGCTGAAACTCAAGTACTGCATATACTCGGATAAAATCCGCTGGTACTCGCGAATAGCGAGTCTGCGCTGCATCCGCAGCGTTTCCCAAGTGATGTCGGCTTTCACCGACGGGTTACCGTCGCGGTCACCGCCGATCCAGGAACCAAAACGCAGGTACGTAGGCACATGCCAGTTATGCTCTGGATAATATTTATTTAAGCAGCGTTCCAGTTCCTGATAAACGTCAGGGAGCACATGGAACAGCGTTTCGTGAAAATAGTACATGCCGTTTCTGACTTCGTCGAGAACGGTCGGTTTGCCGGCTCTGAGCTCATCCGTTTGCCATAGGGTAATGACTTCGTTCAGGAGCTTCTCGCGCAGCTGTTCGCGTTCACGGAAAGTAAGGGTCGGATTGTCCAGCAGCATAACATCCTCGGAAATCCGTTTGTGAATGTCCAAAATGGCTCTGCGCATCGCTTCAGTCGGGTGAGCCGTCATGACAAGCTCAAGCGACAGGCTTTCGATAATCTCTTGCACTTCTGTGAAAGTGAATTGACGATCCTTCAGATCTTGAACGGCACTTTCGATGGATCCCGGCTGAACCGTTTCTCCCGCCGATCTTTCGTAATCACGCTTGCGGCGAATCCGGTGATTTTGCTCCGCAATGTTCACCAATTGGAAATAGATCGCAAAAGCACGAATGACCTGGTGGCGAATATCAGGCTCAAGGGTTCGAATGATTTTCTTGAAGTCCTCATACAATTCAGGTAAAAAAACAGAACGTAATGACTTGCTGGTCTCGCGAATCTTTTCAACAATATCCAAAAGCTCGTTGCCGCCCTGATGGACAAGCACTTCACCGAGGATGTTTCCCAAGAATCGCACATCGCGCCGCAGTAGGTTGTTTGAATTGCTCTTATTTGCGGTAACCGTAAGTTCAGTCATGCTACTCCTCCCATCTCCATCCCGTTTGAATTGCTATCTCTTTTGTAACGCTTTCTAAACATCATACACCAAAATAAATCGAAAATCTTCACTTTTTCGCGATAAAGCAAAAAAATATTAGCCGCCTTCGAAACACGCTTCCTGTATTTATATACATGGCGCAATTACAGGTTATTTTATGTAGTCTTGCAAATAATGGGAAGACAAGCATCGAACTCTACATAATCAATCCATATTATAATTATTTATTCAGTTAGATTTCCTGACATCCAAAATATTCCTGTTTTCGCATCAAGGTAGAATTGATGATTGAATCTGTCGCCTGGACTCCTGCTTATGTATTACCCATTTTAGCTTGCTTCTGATACATCGATATTAACCATAGCAGCCTAAAATTTTGAATCCTGGAGAATAACAAAAAAACGCCTTTCGGCGTTTGAGTTTACATA
>NZ_BIMK01000027.1 GCF_004001045.1 Paenibacillus chibensis | reverse complement strand
AAAGCTTGTTTGCCGATTTCATGCTGCGAAAGTTGAGTTAGTAAATCTATATTGAAAGAAATGTTTTCGAAAACTTTCTTCAAGTGCTTGTCTATTTTCAAAATTTCCTTTTAATGATAAAACTAAATATTTCTTGTTTTTGTCTGTTGTAAAATAGTTTTGAATTATTTTATTCTTGAATAAAACTTGGTTTTTTTTACTATATTCAAGAAAAATACTAAGTTCCTCCTCCGATAAATGCGTGTGCTTTTTCATATTTCCATCTCCTAACTTCTTTAATTTTCATGATGCTTGGAAATATTAAATATTCCAATTAAGTAAATCATAACATAAAATACAAACATATGTTCTGATTTTTTTGGATTATATTACTGCGCGTCTTTACTATAGATGACCAAATCGACAAGCCCGGAATGAACCTGCGAACAGCAGAGCGTAGGAGAATTAAATGAATACGGCAGTCAATTATCTATGACAAAATCGAAAGCCTCCTTGCGATTGATTCTGATGCTGACACGTTTTAATACCGAGAATTTCCTGCATGGATACATAGAGGGTTTCACGATCTACAATTACGACCGGCGTGTCGCTGTGTGAGGCTACGGAGCCTGACTGTTCTATTTAGCACAAAACAATTCTTCAACCATAAGCAAAATAAAAGCCTCTCGGTAACTTGAAGTGCATCCCTTAGAATAGACATTGGAAAAACCCCTTGGTTTAACAGATGAAATTGGGCATTTTATCAAAAGTTTAAGACGTATTCTGAGAAATTCAAGATGGAGGTAATCCGTTTGCACGTAGAAGAAAAATGGACTTATCGGCAAATCAACGACCATTTTGGAATCCAAGGCAAGGGTCGGATGGAGCGTTTGAATGCGAAAATACCGTGAACTGGATTAATGAGGAAGGCGGAAGGATTATCTAGGTCAGGAGCGATATGGTCAGCAATTGAAACGGGAGATGGGATGCTAAAAAACTAAAAAAGTGTTTGGATGCAGGAGAGAAAGAACAGTGCTTCAAGCTTATCGAACAAGCAGCGAACATCGGCCAAGTAGCCGAACACTGCCACCTCCTTGGCGTCTTAAGAAGTGGCTATTACGCGTATTTGAAGCGGAAGAAGAATGACAGAGATGCCAAGGTTAAACAACTCATTCGCACCGTGTATAAAACGTTACAAAGAAAAGTACCGCTACTGGCAATAACGATGATTGTGGCCTGCCAACTTAACGAACGTAACGACAATGAACTGGTTCTCCAGAAGTTCGCCAAAGCATTGGTTAAGCAAAAAGACATGACTGGGTTGGTTGTTCACAGCGACCAAGGGTTCCAGTACACGTCTCATGCTTACCACGACATGCTGCGGTTGGCGCTCAAATCAGCATGTCTCGCCGGAGCAATTGCCTAGACAACGCTCCATGGAGAGCTTCTTCTCGCATCTCAAAACGGAAGGACTCTATACTTAGGATATACAAAGCATGAATGACCGAGGAATAGCAGTATTTAAACAATCCGAAAGACTTTACTTAAACGAACCATGCCTATCCCTCGAACTTGCGTTATCTTATCTTTGAAAGCAAACGTACGATCAATTCTGGCGACACTTTCGTTATTGGGACTTACAGGCAGGGCACAGAAAACCTTCGACTTGGGTAAAAAGGGTTCTGTTGATCCTTCAGCATTAAGGCAGAAAAGAACGGCCGTCTGCGTAACATACGCTTCAAGACGCCTAATTAAGACTTCAGATCCGCGGAGGATTATCGCCCCCGCCAAACCCCCGCTTGAACAGCAGCGATGTGGACAGCTTCGCGCACCATAAGGAAACCGCGCCAAAGACCAGGCACCAGACGATGGCCGGCACATGCGTTGCCCGGCTCAGATTGGCTGCGTCACCGGCTGACCCCGGATCGTAGAAGGATATGCCCAAGATCACGAACGGGCTGATGACCGACTCGACCAGACAGATAAAAGCGACAAGCATATAATAGCCGTTTCGCAGCCAGGAGGGAGCCATAAAGGCAACCAGGGCGCTCAATACGGCGAACCCGATGCACCAGAGGATGCCGTAGCCGTTGCGTACGAACAGCGCGGCGGCAATGGCGGCTAGTACCATGACGATGATCAGTCCGGCACGCTCTTTCCTTTGGGCGTAGAGCACAAACAGCAGCAGCGCAAACAAAGCGGAGCCGATATAACCGGCAAGCGAGATCGGAATCGCCATCCAGTTCTCTGCATAGGAAGACAGCGTGACGCCGCTCTGGTTGCTGTACAGATGGATCACCCGGACGTTGCCCGACAAGACAAGCGTAACCAGCGCATGCGACAGCTCATGGACAAGGGTATCGACATTCCGGAAAAAGGAGGAAAAAGGCAGAAAGCGAGTCAGGATGCTGGTCAGCAGCACCACCAGGATCATTTTTAACCAAGCTTGAATGGTGTTCCCCTCATTTCTGTTCGTTGTGATATCTAGTGTATATTGTATAACGTGAAGGAACGGGATGGAATAAAAAGGATTATAGAACGGATTTCGGCTCCACCATGTTACTAAATCCAAACTACGGAAGGAACATAAAAATAAGAACATAAGTTCCTATTTTTATATTGCGTAGTGTTACGCTATATGATACCATGATGTTGTGAAGGAAAACTTTACTAATCATGAGTGAATTCTTCGCATGAAGCGGTGAATAAAGCCGGATATCCGGAAATCCGGTCCATCGTTTCCTTGAAATCGGCGGCCGATAGACCCAGTTGCAATCATATGGTTGAATGACCCGTAATTGTTCTGCAACACATTCCATCCGTAAATCAAAGGAGCGATTGATTATGAAAAAAGTTCTGTATGTGCCATTGGATGACCGCCCGGTGAATCTGGACGATGTCATCATGCAGGGGAGGGCAACCGGAATTCATGTGATTACCCCGGATGCGGAAGATGTGAAGAATCGCCTGGATACGAAAGCGGAAGCCGACGGCTCCGTGCTCGAGAACACGTATGCGCCGGTCTTCGGCAATACGGCGAATATCCGCCGGTTCATCCAGGATCATGCTTCGCAGGTGGACGGATTTATCATTTCGACCGATATGCTCGCCTACGGCGGATTGATCGGGAGCCGGCGCTTCCGGACGAATGGCGGCGGGGCTTATCCCGGCTACGATCCGGTTGTCACCGGACCGTTGGACGTCATTCGGGAGATTAAAAGGACTTGTCCGCATAAGCCCGTATATGCGCTGGACACCGTGATGCGTCTCGCGACAACGGTATTTGTTGAAGGGCTGACCCAGGCTGCGTATGACGAGGCACGCGCTTTTGCGCAGCAGCCGCGGCTTGCCGCTTCGAATTTGGAAGACATTATCGCCGGATACGACATCAAGCCGGACGGAACGCATTTCGGGACGCCGGTTCATTTCGATAAGGAGCTGTATTATAACGCCCGCAGCCATAAGTTCAAAACCAATTACTATATTCTCGACCAGCTGCTGCAAAAGGGGTACATCGATTTTCTGGCGATCGGCGTCGACGACTCCTATACGCAGGGCGTGCAGGCCAACGAGATTGCTTTTCTCGAAGGGATGGTGAATGACCGGCTCGGCGGAACCGGCGGCCAGAATCCGGACCGCGTCATCATCCTTCCCGATGCGGACGGACTGGGGTATTCCCTGATGGGACGCATGGCCAGCGAGCTTCACCGCTGCGGTTCGAAGCCCAGATACAGCGTCAAATACTTCGGACTCGACGGCTCTACGATCGTGAATCCGTACGAATACATGAGCGTGCATGACAACATCCGCTACCATGTGGATATGATTGGCGGCCGCTTCGTGGCATCCGGACCGTATGACATGGAGATCGTCGCGATTACAAGCGCAAGCCAGGCGCAGGACGCGGTGAGTCATATCGAATCAAATGAGCAGCGGAAAATGCCAAGCATCGCCATCGATTTTGTGGGCGGCGGGGCAGCGGATGAGGCGGTCACGCAAGCGCTTCTGAACAGCCAATCCACGGGGGCACTCCTTGGTTACAGCGGCTGGAATACCGCCGGCAACAAAATCGGACTAGCTTTGGGCATGGCCCAATCCCGCTATGCCTTGTTGGTTACGGAACACCGTCCGCCGTTCCTGGAAACGGCTGCGATCGGCCACGGCTCGCTGCTGTTCAAGCGTTTCCTGAAGGATTACTACTATAAAAAACTGACGATTGCCGAAGTTCGCACGTATTCGAGAGCGCATGCCCTGTATACGAACGTACCTTATGCGGATCAGAACATGCGCCTGTTCAACACGCCGGAGGATTATGAGGTGCTGGTTCAGCTGCTGCGGGACCGGATGCAGACCCAAACGGGGACACTCGCGGCGAAAAATGCCTTTCTCCCGGGCAAAGCCCGTCTCATCCGCCAGATCAAACGATCCGGTTGGACATATGCGGGGTATGGCGGAGCGGAGCTCGACTACGAGAATCCGGATTTTATCTGGAATCGTGCGTTTGAAATTACGCTGATGCCCCATGTGATCTTGCGCTAAAACCAATGAAACACAAACAGAGCAGCCCTGGAAGACTTCCGGTGAGCTGCTCTGTTTATCGGTTCCCTGTTCCACATACATATTAATTTGCTGCCTGTGCCACCTGCTGCCTCTCAGCCGAAGCCGGTTTGCCGAAGAGAAGCAGATAGATGCCGAAGACCAGCTTGATACCGATATCGATGTAAGCAATCAGATGGAAACTAACGCTGCCGTCCAGCATGCCGTACAACGCGTCCGCAATGAGCAGAATCGCCATAACGATCATCGACGGACCATGCACCCAGGCCATGGGAATAAAATGAATGCCAATGGCAAGGAACGCACCGAGCCAGATCAGGCGGTAATTTTCATCTCCGAAATGCGGTCCGCCGATCCATACCATGAGCACGAACATCAGAATGATGGAAAAGATGAGCATCCGATTTTGCAGAACGGCGGGTTTGCCGTAGGACAGCCTGCGGTTCACCGTTTTGTTGGCCAGAATGCCGAAAATGCCGATGACATATCCGAAAGAAAAGACCGGCATCCAAATCAGCTGCTTTCCACCCGCCATCAGGCCGGCGAAGATCACTATGGCCACCCAAATCAACCAAACCCCGCAGACCCTCTTGTTCAAAAACTCCAGTTTTTTAGTGAGCATATGTACGTTATTTGCCCTCCTTTGTTCAGATAGCAGCTTGGGTATGCCTTCTAATATTATGACTTGTATTATATCTCATGAATTCCATATTTATGAAGTGTGAATTTTTCGCTAGGATAAGTAGATTAGACCCGCGGGATGTATCATGCATCATTTGTAACCTTTTGGGGTCACTCAGGTATCTAACCAGTATAAGGCGAAAACAAAGCAGCTGCTGCCTGCCGCAAGCTTCATATGAAAAACGGGCGAAGGCCCTGCTGAAAGGAGAAACGGTCTTGGACCTGCAATCGGACGTAAAAAAAGCTCAGCAAGGGGATCGTAAAGCCTTTGTCGCTGCCATGAGACAGGTTGAAGAGGATATGTATGGCATGGCCCGTTCCATCCTGCGCAGTCATGAAGACTGTGCCGATGCGATCCAGGAAGCGATGCTGATTGCTTATAAATCTCTGCCATCGCTGCGGGAAACGGCTTTTTTTAAAACCTGGCTGTTTCGGATTTTAATCAATGAATGCAACCGGATACTTAAAAAGCATGCCCGCACGCTGCCCATCGATTCGTCAATCGCGGAGCCTTCCGTGAACGGGGGCTATGACAAAATCGAATTGAGGGAAGCCGTCGAGCATTTGGATGAATCGATGCGGACGGTGATATCCCTGCATTATTTCCGGGACATGCCGATCAAGGAGATTTCCAGCTTGCTTGAACTCTCGGAGGGTGCCGTAAAGACGCGCTTGCACCGGGCCCGAAAGGCTTTAATCGAAGCCCTTCAGTATAAAGGCGACAGGAAGGTGGAATTTCAATGAGCAGGATAAACCTGGACACGGAAATTCAGTGGGAAAAAGAAAGAATCGAAGAAGGCGGTGTGGGAATGCCTGCCTTGATTCGCAGCCGATTGGACGACTTCTATGCGCAAGTCGAAGAGGGAAGCATCCCGGTTCGTTCGGATCAATTTCTCCCTCGGCATGGCATGAGCATCAAGCAGGGAGCTATCGTTGCCGCTGCAGCCGCAGTTTTCATCGGCGTCACGATTGTAGCCAGCGCATTTGTTTCGCCGGGGATGGCCGAAGCGCTCAAGCAGGTTCCGTTCATGGGCAGCGTGTTTAAGCTGGCAGGCGATTTGGGGCTGCAGACGGCCGATGAGAAGGGATTGGTCGCAACCCTGAATAGCAGCGATGTGCATAATGGAGTGAAGCTGCGTATAACCCAGGCGGTATATGATGGGACACGGCTTGCCTTAGCCCTTGAGCGTGAAGGTGCGGATGGACAAACGCCTCCGCTGCATTCCGTGAACGTGAATGATCAAAAGCCAGGGGAGGGTGATCTCCTGAAGAGCCTGGATGTGGTAATCAACGGGAAATCGGCCTTGGCCAGTCAAGCGCAGGGGACCTCCATCCTTACATGGGGCCCCGGTAAAGACGAGCAGTCCGTCATCGTTCAGTATGCAGGATCGCTTATAGACGAAGCACAATCGAAGCCGGGCCCGTTGCAAATCAGGGTGGAAGCGAGTTTGAACGGGATGGAGGACACGTTCAAGCTAAACTCGGTGGTTAAAAAAACGGCGGAAGCTCCAACCGTTCTGACTCCGGGGATCGAAAAAACTGACGGATTTGTCAGGTTTAGCGTGGATCGGATTGAAATGACCCCGGTCACCATGATTATGGCTACGACGCTCACTCAGTCAGCCTCAACCGAGGACTTACCGGCCAGATTCAGAAGCGGAACCCTTGTTACGGATCAAGCTACCGGGAAGCCCAAGTCCCGGGTTTACCTTCGTCCGATATACTATGATGTGGCGGATGACCAAGGAAATACCGTAAATCTGGTCAGCGGATCCGGACAGACCGGCTCCACTACGATACCGGCGCGGATGCAGGTGTTGTTCACACCCTTTACAGGGACGCCGAAGGCGATTACGATTAAGCCTTATTACCTGAAAACGGATGCAGACGGCAAGCCTGAATTGGATTCAGATGGCAATTGGCATAAGGATTATGTGCCGGAGCTGGAAATGGTTATCCCTGTGCCAGCTCAAGCTCATTGACTCCAGTAGTATATCTATGTATAATTTCCAATAAATTCAAAACGAAAAAAGCGATGAAAAGAAGAGTACCGCGGCGACGCCTTTGAACAGAGAGCTCCGGCAGCTGAAAAGGAGCAAAGGAAAACCCCCGGGAACATGGTCTTGGAGCTGCGCACCGAATCCGTTCCGACGGACGTAGGCCGCGCCGGAAACCCGCACCCGTTACCGTGCTAAGGTATAACCGCGGTTCGCCGGCGGCGTACCTGATGAGGTGCGTGCCGCAAGGCATGGATGAATTTGGGTGGTAACACGTGAGCTTAGGCGCTCCCGTCCCTTGGGGACGGGGGCTTTTTTGCGTTCACATGAACAAAGGAGGAATGGACAATGGCTCATATTTTTATCGGCGGGGCATGGCCCTATGCCAACGGTTCACTGCATCTCGGGAGGCTCGCGAGCCTGCTGCCCGGGGATGTGCTTGCGCGTTATTTCCGCGCCAAAGGTGATGAGGTGCTGTATGTCTCGGGCAGCGACTGCCATGGAACGCCTGTGGCAGTCCAAGCCGAGCAGGAAGGCGTGAGCCCGGGCGAATTTGCGGGACGGTATCACGAGGAATTCAACGAATGTTTTGCGAGGCTCGGATTCAGCTATGATGCGTATACCCGCACGGATCAGCCGGATCATCATGAGACGGTACAGGCGTTGTTCTTGAAGCTGCTGGAGCAGGGATGCTTATATCCGAAGACCGTACAGCAAACTTACTGCGAAACGGATCAGCGGTTTTTGCCGGACCGGTACGTGGAAGGGATATGCCCGGTATGCGGGGAGCGGGCGCGGGGAGACCAATGCGATTACTGCTCTACGCTGCTCGATCCCTCGGACTTGAAAGAACCCGTCTGTAAGCTGTGCGGTTCAACGCCGGTCGAGCGGGCGACGGAACACTATTACCTGGCATTGTCCAAGTTCCAGGAAGCTCTGTCCGATTATGCCGGTGGGGCCGAGGGCTGGAGAGATAATGCCGTGAAGCTGACGAGGCGCTATCTGAACGAAGGGCTTCAGGATCGGGCGGCAACCCGGGATTTGACATGGGGAGTCGACGTTCCGCTGCCCGGCTTTGAAGAGAAGAAAATTTACGTCTGGATCGAGGCCGTCAGCGGTTATCTCTCGGCCAGCAAACAGTGGGCCGCCCGGACAGGCGGGAGCTGGGAATCTTTCTGGCTTCAGGACAAAGGGGATATCATCGCTTATTACGTGCACGGAAAGGATAACATTCCTTTTCATACGCTGATCTGGCCGGCGATCCTGCTTAGCGCACAGGGGCTGCATCTGCCCGACCGGATCATATCCTGCGAATATTTGACGCTCGAAGGCCGGAAGTTCTCGACCAGCCGGAACTGGGCCGTGTGGGTGCCCGACCTGCTGGCCAGGTATCAGCCGGATTCAATCCGTTATTTTCTGATTGCGAACGGACCGGAGAGCCGTGATGCGGACTTTTCCTGGAGAGAGTTTATTTACAGCCATAATGGCGAGCTGCTTGGGGCCTTCGGCAATTTCGTGCAGCGGACGCTGGCGTTCATCAACAAGTCCTTTGACGGAAAGGTGCCTCCTGGGAAGCTCCCGGGCCAATGGAGTGACAATATCAGCACGCTCTATCAAAGCTCTGGAAGCCTGATCGAAGCCGGGCATTTCAAGGAAGCCATCGAGGACATCTTCGCATTCATCCGCCGGGCTAACAAATATTTCGATGAAGAAAAACCATGGCAGCAGCTCAAGGAAAGCCATGAAGCCTGCGGACTTACTCTGCATAACTGCGTGCAGATCATCGCGAATCTGGGCAGCCTGCTGGAGCCGTTCCTTCCATTCGCCTGCGCGAAAATACGGAGCTTCTTATCGCTGCCGGATCCGTCCTGGAGGACTGCGGCCGTTCCGGCCGGAACGAAGATTCGTGATGTGGAGCTGCTGTTCGAGCGGATCGATGTCGCGCGGATCGCTGAAGAGACGCAGCGGCTTCAGAATGGCTAAACAAGCCATTTGAAAATTGCATGTAAATTTTCAATAAAGTCCTGCTTTTTTTCGTAAAAAATCTTGACAATGAAGCCTGCCGCCGTTAAATTAAACGATGTATTAAACAGTGTTTAACTTGGGATGCAGAACTCGGGAAAGGAGGATGGAATCCGATTTGAAAGAAGACAGCTCGGAACATACGACAGGAACGGATACGAAAATAGACATATTAAACGCTACCGTCGAGCTGATCCGTGAGGAGGGAGTCGCTTGCGCGACGCTCCGCAGGATTGCGGAGAAGGCGGATACCAATTTGGCGCTCGTGAATTATCATTTCGGCTCCAAGGATAAGCTGATTTCCAAAGCGATCGGCAAACTTGTGGGCACCTTTGATGATGCGTTTGCCGTGCTGGAGGAGGAAGCTCTGGAACCGCTGGAGCGTTTGAAGCAGTTTTTTTACCGCTATCTCTCCCATCTGCAGCAGTATCCCGGACTTGCCAAGGAAATGATGGATCAGAGCCGTTTGATCCTCTGCTCGCAGCATGAATATGCACGCTACAGCCAGGTCATGAAGACCGAGAAGCTGGTCCGAACGCTGCAAGAGATTACCCGCGAAACCGACGAAGCCGTGCTCAGCGGCATGATGGTGCAGCTTTATGGAGCGGTATTTTACCCGGTCATTATGAACTCCTATATGAGTATGGCCGGAGATGAGCCTGCTCCGGATATTCATCTGCCGGAGCTGGAGCAACAAATCGAAATGCTGTTCAGCCTTTATTTTCACAAATACACCCAGAAGCCTTAAGACATCTCAGGCGATGATATATACACTATATATGAGTGGAGAAACCTATGTCTAAACCATTGGCGGGACATCCCGCCCAGGAAGAAGCGCCGTTCTCGCTGAAGGCCATTCTTCCGCCGCTTTTGGCGATTATTGTCGGCATGATTATGGTTATTTTGGATGGAACCGTGGTGAACGTGGCAGTACCGAAGCTGGTGGATTTCTTTCACAGCGATCTGAAAACGATCCAGTGGTCGATCACCGGTTATTCCCTCGCCCTTTCGGCCGTCATTCCGCTGGCGGGCTGGATGACGGACCGCTTCGGCGCTAAGCAGGTGTTTGTCACTACCGTCGTATTGTTCGTCCTCGGCTCGGCGCTGTGCTCGATTGCGCAGAACTCGACCCAGCTCATTATTTACCGCGTGATTCAAGGACTCGGGGGAGGCATGGTCGCACCGCTCGGGATGGCGATGGTGTTCAAGCTGGCACCGCCGGACCGCCGCGGCGCAATCATGGGGATGCTAGGCGTTCCGATGCTGCTTGCGCCTGCGCTGGGTCCGGTGCTTTCGGGGTGGCTGGTCGAATATGCCAACTGGCGCTGGATTTTTCTGATTAACGTGCCGGTCGGGATCGTCGCCGTTATTCTCGGGATTGCTTATCTGCCTAAGGCAGACCGGAACGCTCCGAAGCAGCTGGATGTGCTCGGCATTATTTTGGCACCGATTGCTTTTGCCATGCTGGCTTACGGCGTCAATGAAGGGGGGAGCGTCTCCTGGACCTCGAAGGGGGCTGAGCTTGGCCTTATCGTAGGCGGAGCCGCCTTGATCCTGTTCATATTCGTGGAGCTCATTCACAAAAATCCGCTGCTCGAGCTGCGGGTGTTCCGCTCTTCGGATTTCACGCGCGGCATTATTCTGACCTGGATCATGCAGGCTTCCTTGTTTGGCTGCATGCTCTTCATTCCGCTGTACCTGCAGAATATTCGCCAGTTCACGCCGCTTGAAACCGGACTGATCCTGCTTCCGCAGGCGCTGTGCTCCGGGCTTGCGATGCCGATCGGCGGCAAGTTCTTCGACAAGTATGGCGCACGTCCGATTTCATTTGTCGGTCTGGTGATCATTGCGGTGATGCTGTTCATGCTCAGCCGGATTGATGCAAGCACGTCGCTTTACTACATTATGCCGGTTCTCGGGGCGATTGGCTTCGGCATGGGCTTATCGATGATGCCGCTGAACACGCATGTGCTGAACGCGGCCCCGCGCCAGTGGGTAAACCGCGTGACGCCGCTGACGACCGCGCTGCAGCAGGTGGTCGTGTCCTTCGCCATTGCAGGCATGACCGGATACCTCACCAGCCGCGTGACGCATCATATGACACAAGCCGGCCAAAGCGCCAACCCGCTGACCGCTTCGGTGAAAAGCTTCGATGATGTGTTTATTTTGTCGGCCAGTCTGGCCGTCGTCGGCGTTGCCCTCTGCCTGATCCTCCGCAAACCGAAGGAGATGGTGGTGGGAGCCGGAGAGGAAGGCAAGCCGGATCCATCGCTCATGATTGGCCATTAAAACCAGAGTGACAGGCGATCCAGCCCGGAGCTGCTCATTGAAGCGGCCTCCGGGCTTTTTCAACGTTAAATCATTCATGTATCCTCCTGATGTTCAACCTGCCGCCACGTTCTTCCGAGAGGGCACGGACGGGATGGTAAAACGGAAAGGTTCGACATTTTTTCGGAAAATATGACCTGTAATTTTTTGTAATCTGATATAATCATCTCTAATAATGATCATGAAGAAGATGGTGATAAGGGAAGCATGATATTGACGTTTGATATGAAAACCGCTTTTTTTTCGGTTGTGCTCGGGCATCTTTTCACCGTCGTCCTGATCAGTGCATACCGCTATGGGCATGAAAGGGACAAGCTGATCAACGTGTTTTACGTTTCCAAATGGCTGGAGGTCATCGGCTGGGGGCTGGTGATTTTTCGCGGGTCCGTGCCCGAATATATCTCGCTGGGCGTTGTGAATTCGCTTCTGTTTGCGGGGAGCGCCGTGGAAACGATCGCTCTATCCATGGTGCAGCATGCCTATAACCGTAAAGTGAGGCGCAATTATATCGGCTTCACGATCTTCAGCATCGTCGGATTCAACCTTTTGATCCTTCTGGGGGTGCAGGAGGGGACTCGCATCGCCTTTGCCTCTCTTTGCACGGGCATGTTTCTCGTCTATCCGGTATACCGGATGATTGCGCGGGGCTCCGCTTCCAAATTAAAAAGGCTGATGGGCTATCTCTACGGCATCGTCGCGCTCGGGCTGTTCGGCCGTGCGGTCATGTCGCTGTTTACGGAGCAGCCCATGGGTTTCTTTACGCCGAGCGTGTATCAGGCGCTTTCTTTTTTGTCTCTGTACTTGATCATGATCCTGGAAAATACGGGGTTTATCCTGCTGTACAAGGAGCAGGCGGATGAGCGCCTGATCCGGATGGCCACTTACGATGATTTGACCGGAACGCTGAACCGCAGAACCTTTATCGAACAGGCCGAGCACCAGCTGGTCCAGCTTTCGAGAAGCAGGTCCGCCGTCTCTTTCCTATTATTTGATATCGATCACTATAAAAATATCAATGATACCTACGGGCATATCGTCGGCGATCGGGTGCTGACGGGTATGTCTGCGCTGATTCAGGAAAAGCTGAAGGACATAGGTCTTTTCGGTAGGTTCGGGGGCGATGAATTCGCTGTTTTGCTGCCGGGCATGGATGAGAAGCGCTCGGGCGAGACAGCGGAATTGCTGCGGTCTGCGGTGGAGGCGATGCGGATTCCGTCCATTCCGGTAAGCGTCACGGTCAGCATGGGCGTTGTCACGCTGGACAAAGGGTTCGAGCCTGGCGTGAACAAGCTCTACAAGTGGGGCGACCAGGCGCTTTACGAGGCGAAGCGGAGCGGGAGAAACTGCGCTGTGCACTTCCGGTTTCCGGAAGAGCAGCAGAGGGTTATTGAATAGGGATAACATTTTTTTCGGAATTTTCCGGCAGAGCTGAAACCTAAGCCTCTGAAGTATCGTATTAGCATGTTAGTAACCATTCCTTATTTTAAAATCCGAAGGAGAAGATGCATCAATGGAAAGTGACAGGTATATTTTAAATCTGGTTCTCGTCGTTCTTTTAATAGGTTTGTCTGCCTTTTTCGTGGCGGTCGAGTTTGCCGTGATTCGTGTCCGCGCGAGCCGCGTGGATCAGCTGATGGCTGAAGGACGCAAGGGTGCGGGCGCGGTGAAGAAGGTGCTGGAGAATTTGGACGGATATTTGTCCGCCTGCCAGCTCGGCATTACGATTACATCACTCATATTGGGTTTCCTCGGGGAACCGACTGTAGAGAAAATTCTTCATCCTTTGTTTGAAAAGTGGAATTTTTCGGAAGGCTTGAGTTCGATTCTGTCTCTGATAATCGCCTTCGTTGTGATTACCTATCTGCATGTGGTGATCGGGGAATTGGCGCCGAAGACCGTGGCCATCCGCAAGGCGGAAACGATCGCCCTCTGGTTCTCGCCTCCGATTATCTGGTTTAACCGGATTATGTATCCCTTCATCTGGCTGCTGAACGGTTCGGCGAATCAGCTGGTCCGCTTGTTCGGCATCAAGCCGGCATCGGAGCATGAGGAAGCCCATTCCGAGGAAGAGCTGCAAATTATTTTGAGCGAAAGCCATGAAAGCGGAAAAATTAACGACAATGAATTCGGGTACGTGAGCCGGATTTTTGCGTTTGACAATATGCTCGCCAAGGAGATCATGGTTCCGCGCACCGATATGATCTGTCTCGATAAAAACAAGCCGCGGGAAGAAAACGTCGAAATTATCAAAGAGCAGCAGTATACCCGGTTTCCGCTGATTGACGGCAGCAAGGACAACGTGGTCGGCATCATTAACACGAAGCAGTTTTTCCTGGCCTACGAGGATGATCCGAATGTCGATGTGTCGACCTTGATCCATCCGGTGATGGCGGTTTCGGAAGTGACTCCGGTCAACGTGCTGCTGCAGCGGATGCAGAGCGAGGGCACGCATATGGCGCTCTTGATCGACGAATACGGCGGCACGGCCGGCATCGTGACCATTGAGGACATCATCGAGGAGATCGTTGGTGAAATCCGCGACGAATTCGATGCGGATGAAGAGGAAGAGATTAAGGAACTCGCGCCCGATCATCTTGTTGTCGACGGCATGGTATCCGTCTCTGAAATCAACGATTATTTCAATCTGGATATCGATACGAAGGAATGGGATACCATCGGAGGCTGGCTGTACAGCCAGCAAAACGAAATGGAGGAGAAGGAGTCCTTCATGCAGGACGGGGTAACGTTCATTCTTCTGGAAAGGGATCATAACCGTTTCTGCAAGCTGGAAATTATCAAGAAACGAAACGAGGAATAAAGAATGGACAATTCTTCCGTGAACTGGGCGAGCCGCTTCAAACGGTTTTTCCTAAATAACCGCTTTGTATTGTTTCTGCTGGTTCTGCTCTTGATTGGCCTCAACATTATGGTGCTCAGCAAAATATCATTTATCTTCCATCCGGTCATCGTGCTGTTGAAAACAGTCGTGCTGCCAATCATTCTCACGGGAATCGTGTATTATCTCCTGAATCCGATCGTCGATTTTCTGGAAAAGCACAAGGTCGGACGCATTCAGTCCATATTGATGCTGTACGTGTTAATCATCGGCATCGTTGCCGTGCTGCTCACGCTTGTCATTCCGGTGGTGCGGGAGCAGATTATGGATCTGGTCAGCAACTTTCCCGCCTACAGCGAGATGGTCAGGGAACAGTTTGAGCATCTGATGGGCAGCAAGCTGGTCAATCAATTCCAGGAGTCCATCAGCTTTGATCCGCAGGAAGTCGTGAAGACGATCTCCCAGCGCGCATCCACCTTCCTGAACAAAACCTGGACGGGCATCGGCGGCTTCGTCGGCAACCTGATCGAGGTGGTGCTGTCAATCGTGACCGTTCCGTTCATCCTCTTCTATCTCCTGAAGGACGGCAAGAAGCTACCGGGTTTTATTCTCGGCTTCGTGCCGACGAGGCTGCGCGGAGAAACGCACCGGGTTATGAGGGAAATGAACCATCAGATCAGCTCCTATATCCGCGGACAGATTATCGTCAGCTTCTGTATCGGAGCCCTGCTGTTCGTCGGCTATATCATTATCGGCCTGAAGTATTCCCTGATTCTGGCCGTTATCGCGGCCTTCACCAGCGTCGTGCCTTACTTGGGACCGGCAATCGCCATCACGCCCGCTTTAATCGTGGCGCTGGTGACCTCCCCGATCATGCTGCTGAAAATGGTCATCGTCTGGACCGTCGTGCAGCTGATCGAGGGGAAATTCATTTCGCCGCAGGTGATGGGCAAAACGCTGAAAATACATCCGATTACGATCATTTTCGTCATCTTGACGAGCGGCAATCTGTTCGGCATCGTCGGCATTTTGCTGGCGGTTCCAGGCTACGCCGTACTGAAGGTCGTGGTCTCCCATATCTACAATTGGTTTAAAGTGCGTTCGCGCTTGTATGAAAAGGAGCCGGCGAGACCGGAAGCATAAAGAATGATGGGCCAAGGCCGCGGGGAAACCCGCGGTCTTTTTCGGCATTCAAGAAGCGATACAATTCCGCGCTTCCCTGCAAGGTAGCCGAATGGACTTCGGATCAAGGCCCCACTTTGTGGAGTTATTTTGAATATAAACCATTGTAATTCCGCGGATGGCGTGTGATAATGGGATGTTCATCTTCATGGACAAGTGAAGGAGCGATATTTTTCAAGTGAAAGCTGGAGGTTATTTAAACGTGGAACGGTACCCTTTTTCGTACGATCCTGCACGGCCTTTTATTCAGCAAGCGGGTGAATGGGTGGCGGATGTGTTTTACGATATACTGCCTGAAGCGGGCTTTGAGGTCCGCGACGAGCAAATCTATATGGCATTTCAACTCGAAAAGGCTTTTGCCGAGAAAAAGACGATTTTCGCCGAGGCGGGCGTGGGCACGGGCAAAACGCTGGTGTATCTTCTCTATGCCGTCTGCTATGCGCGTTATACGCGCAAGCCGGCCGTCATCGCCTGCGCGGATGAATCGCTGATCGAGCAGCTGGTCAAGCCGGAGGGCGATATCGCGAAGCTGGCACAGCATCTGGGCCTCGTGATCGATGCGCGTCTGGGCAAATCGCCGGATCAATATCTGTGCCTGAGAAAATTGGACGATGCCCGGATGAAGGGCGATGAGGAAATGCTGTGGGACGGTATTGCTGCCGGCCTGCCGGATTTCGTATACTCCCATGCGCCGATGCAGTCCTTCCATGCTTACGGGGACCGCAGGGATTATCCGCAGCTGACCGATGAGCAGTGGCATACCGTGGGCTGGGACTCCTTCCAGGACTGCTTTACCTGCGACCGCCGTCACCGCTGCGGGCAGACGCTGTCCCGGGATCATTACCGGCGTGCGGCCGATTTGATCATCTGCTCGCATGATTATTATTTGGAGCATGTCTGGACTTATGACGGCCGTAAGCGCGAAGGTCAGCTGCCGCTGCTACCCGAGCATTCCTCGGTCGTGTTTGACGAGGGGCATTTGCTGGAATCTGCGGCGATGAAGGCGCTGGGCTACAAAATGAAGCATGTCGTGTTCGAGGAGCTGATTACGCGCCTGCTGCAAAACGAAATCCGCGAGTCGCTGGCGGTGCTCATTGACGATGCCATCGTTCAGAGCGAGGCGATGTTCGCCGCCTTCGGACGCTTCAGCCGGCGGATTCCCGGTTCGGACCGGAAAGAAATCGTGCTGGGGGATGAACTGCTGCGGGAGGTGCATCAATTCCGGGGACTGCTGACGGCGATCGAGGAAGAGCTGGTGTTTGAAAGCGAGCTGTACACGCTGGATGACTATCAGCTGCGGATCGTGGAGGAACATCTGGAAATGATGCAGAAGGCGCTCATGCTGTTCGAGCGTTCGGAGGCCTTGATCTGCTGGGTGACTGAAAGCCCGGAGGGGCTTACGCTCTCCATTATGCCGAAAAGCGTGAAGGAAGTGCTGGAGGAGCATGTATTCGGTCTCCATATGCCGATCGTGTTCTCCTCGGCCACCCTGTCCGTGGATGGTTCCTTCCGCTATGTAGCGGACAGCCTGGGAATCCAGAGCTACCTGTCCTTCTCGGTGGATTCGCCTTATGAATATGAGCAGCAAATGCAGGCGCTGGCCCCGGAGTGGGATCTGGCGGACGGCTTTGACGGCAAAATGAAACAGGCCGTACGGCTGCTGCAAAAGACCGGTGGACGAGCCCTGATGCTCTTCAAAACCCGGGAGGAGCTGCGGCTTTTCAAGCAAAAGGCAGTGGAGGAGCCGGGGCTTGCCGGTATGCGTTTCTATTTCGAAGGCGACGGGGAAATCAGCCACCTGATCGCGGCGTTCCAGCGTGAGGAGGAGAGCGTGCTGTGCGCGGTCAGCCTCTGGGAGGGCCTCGATGTGCCGGGACCGTCCTTGTCGAACGTCGTGATCTGGTCACTGCCGTTCCCGCCGCATGATCCGGTGTTTATCGCCAAACGCAAGACGGCAGCCGATCCGTTCGAAGAAGTCGATTTGCCGTACATGCTGCTCCGTTTCCGTCAGGGGATCGGACGGCTGATCCGCTCGCGGGAGGACCGCGGCATCGCCGTGATCCTGGGCGAGGAAATGCGTACCCGTCCCGATGTCAAGGAGCGGGTGCTGGCGGTTCTGCCGGAGGGTGTCCACCTGCAGGAGAATGAATCTTAAGGCTGTAAAGCGTTCGTATCACGATTATTCTTTAATATATAAATCAGGAAGTGAAAGAACTCCGTTCCTTGGTGCTCAATGCGGACACCCGGAAACGGAGTTCTTTTGCGGTTTACAGGCTTTCAATCGTCCCGAGGAACAGCCACAATCCGGTTTGGCTGTCCTCAATGGAAAAGAAGAAGGGATGATCCATGATCATTTCGAATCGTTCCTGGGGCGGAGGCGCGGACCCGGCCATGCCGATTTCCGTGACGGCAGCGGCTACCGTTCCCTCCTCACTGACGCCCAGCACTGTCTTGTGCAGGACGTTGGAGATGAATAGCGGCTGCGTATCGGACATGCCTGTAAAGTCTGCCTCGGCTGCAAACGCCTGCTTCATGCCCATCTGCATCAGCGGCTTTTTCAGCGACGCGGAATAATCCGTTTGGAACCGCGGCAGCCGGATATCTCCCAGAGACGGCTCGAACCTTTTCTGCCACCTTGCCGGATCCTGCCGGATTTCTTGCATCACTTGCTCGAGTGAGCTTTCCTTGCCGGGAAGGATGATCATCATATCCAGGCGCCCGTCTCCGTATGGAAGGCGGAGAGCCTGCGCATTTTCCGTTTGCATGTATTCGAACCTGCCGCTTTGGATCATCATCCGGGCTTTTTGCTTTGTGCCGTCGGCTGTCGTAAACAGGCCCTCCCGCGTCTCGTCCGGATCAAACGGATTCTGCCAGGCGCCGTTAAAATAGACGGCATTCAGCAGGATGGCCTTCGTCAGCGGATCCGGAGCCTGATCCAGGATGGAAGGGATCAGCCCTTTGGTTTGCTTGTTCACCCAGCCGTTGATTTTCCCCACTGTTTTTTCCTGCCCGAAATCCACGGCCTCCATGTCGGCCTGATAGCTGTCCTGTATGGTTTGTATATAATCGTCTTTCATCCCCATTCCGCTCTGATACCAAACGGAGTTGGCTGCATTGAGCTGCACGCCGGAACTGGGATTCATAAGAAGCGTTTGGAGCGTTCGGCTTGCGAGGTTTACCTGATTCTTGCCGAATTTCTCTATCCCGAGTGCTCGGGCCATTTCCTGCCCGGTTATGCCGCCGCTGCCGTTGTAGGCAATGGCCAAATCGGTAAAGATACTGTAGGGCGAGAGGACGATGTTTTTTCCTTTGGCCTCGGATTGTTGCTGAAGTTCATGATGCAGCCGGAGCCCGAATTGGTTGTGCGCCTGGATGAATGCCGGATCCAGCTGCGAGGCGATTTGGCCTCGCTCGCTCAAGGAAAGAACCTTCTGTTCTTTGGCTGCTCCATCCGGCTTGGTCGCAGAGCAGGCAGGCAAGACTAGCAGCAAACAATAAAGCAGGATGGAGATGCAGGTCCGTTTTCCATTCATGAGCTAAGCCCCCCGGTCAACATGATTATTGTTCACATGATATTCATAGACGTTACCAAATGCTAGGATGTTGCGCTTGGAACATCCAAACGGATTTGATTCAACGGGTTTGGGAAAGGTATAATCAATATAGAAGTCAACTAAACTGACCAATTTTTAACTTTTATTCAGAGCAAGGAGTTGTACTGTTTATGCCTAAGACACCCCGTCGACATCAAGACGATTTGGCATCATTGTTTTCGCTCGCTTTCAGCGCGCTCAATCAGGAGCTTCACCAGCGTCTGAATGAGCTTGGATTTGGAGATATCCGGCCGGTGCACGGGTTTTTGTTCCAAGGGCTGATTCCGGACGGGGCCACGGCAAAGACGCTAGTTGATCTTCTGGGGATTTCCAAGCAGGCCGTGAGCCAGATGCTGGACTATCTCGAGGAACATAACTATGTGATTCGCAGACCCCATCCCTCGGACGGCAGGGGTAAGCTGGTCGTGCTGACCGAGCGCGGTTGGGCACTGCTCAAGGCGAAGGAAAAAATATATAATAGTATTGAACAGCGCTGGGGCGCTTTGATTGGTCCAGACCATTTGAACGCGATGCGTTCGGATTTGAAGCGTATCATTCAAACGGCTGGCGAAGGGCAGCCGAAGTAAAAGCTGCGTCCCTCGTGGACTTGAGATGCGTGCTGCAGAGCGCAGAAATTTGACCGTAAAGGATCGAACAGCGTATGGAACCTTCCTTGATCTTAAAAGCTTTATCCAATGAGACGCGCCGCCAAATTTTGTTTTGGCTGAAGCATCCGGAGGATTATTTCGACGAGACGCCGTATCTTGAGCAGGGGCTGACCCTGCAAATCGGTGCGTGCGTGAGCGATATTCAAAACCAGTCGGGCCTCGCGCAGTCTGTCGTCTCCAGCTATTTGCTGATGATGCAGAAGGCGGGATTGCTCGAAGCGGAGCGGGTTGGCAAGTGGACCTTTTACCGGAGGAATGAAAAGACCATTCAGGCGTTCGCGGAGTACATCCGGACCGAATTGTAAACCGAAGGCTTATTCCCGTTACGACATATCGCCTGCCAAGCCTCTGAACAAGGCAAGGGGAGCTGAATATCATCGTGAGTGTTGGTTAGGAAAAAGGAGGAAACTCCTTTTTTTGCGTGCACGTATTTACATATCTAGATAAATGGATATATAATGGCACAGGACTGCGGAGTGAGGCAACCGCGAACGGAGAGTAATGAAAGGTATTGTTCTGTCTCAACATATCTACATATTTAGATATGTAACTTCAACTTGTGAAATGGAGAGATGATAAGATGAATCGAAAAGGGCCGCTGCTTATTTTGATATTGGCCTTGGGCGTTTTTGGCATTATTACGACGGAAATGGGGATCGTGGGCGTTCTTCCCGAGGTGTCGCAGAAGTTCCATATTTCAACCGCGCAGGCGGGGCTTTTGGTCAGCATTTTCGCGCTGGTGGTGGCGGTTTCCGGTCCCTTTGCCACGCTGCTCGCCTCCGGAATGAACCGGAAGCTCGTCCTGGGATTGTCAGTGTTGATGTTTGCGGTATCGAATGTGGTCTACGCGGTGAGCGGCCAATTCGAAACGCTGCTGATGTTCCGTGTCATCCCGGCGTTGTTTCACCCGGTTTTTTTCTCGATTGCACTGGTGGTTGCGGCACAGCTGGTTTCTCCCGAAAAGAGCGGTCAAGCCGTAACGAAGGTATTCGCCGGCATCACCGTCGGCTTTGCGTTTGGAGTGCCTTTGACGTCTTTTCTGGCGGAGCAGATTTCGCTTGAGGCGGCGTTCCTGTTCGCGGCTGCGGTGAATGCGGCGGCTTGCGCGGGGATTTGGCTGTGGCTGCCGTCCATGCCGGTCACAAAGAAAATGTCCTACGGCAAGCAGCTGGGCATTTTGCGCAAACCGGCCGTCTGGTTGAACATTGCGGCGGTATGCTGCTTGTTCGCGGCCATGTTCGCGGTATACGGCTATTTTGCCGAATATCTCGGCCAGGTTACGCACATGAACGGCTCTTGGATCAGCGCCATGCTGATGGCCTTCGGGGTCATTATGATCGCGGGCAACTTCCTGTTCGGAGCTTCGCTAACGCGGAATATGCTCGGGACCGTAATCGCATTTCCGCTGCTGTATATCGTCATTTACCTGCTGGTATACCTGCTGGGTGCATCGCCGCTGCCGATGGCCGCTATGGTTTTCCTCTGGGGCATGATTCACTCGGGCGGCCTGATCGTCAGCCAAACCTGGCTGATGACGGAGATGCAGGAAGCGCCGGAGTTTGGCAACAGCCTGTTCGTCTCGTTCTCGAATCTCGGCATTACGCTGGGGACCTCGCTTGGCGGCTGGTTTATTTCGCGGCTGGGCATTCACCAGCTGATATGGTGCGGGATGCTGTTCGCCGCGCTGGCGCTCGCGCTGGTGCTGCTGAAGCTGAAAGTATACGGCCACAATGCGAAAGAGCAGACCGAGGCCGCCTGACAACAAACCGTTACCTCAGCAGGTGAGTCAGCGCAATCATAGTCAGCAGCCCGAATATGAAGGAGAACGTCGATGCCCGCTCGTTGCCGTCTCCATGGCTCTCGGGGATCAGCTCCTTGTAGACGACGAACAGCATGGCCCCCGCGGCAAAGGCAAGACCGTAAGGAACGACCGCGCGGAAGCTTGCGGTGAATTCAAGCCCGATCCAGCAGGCGGCCAGCTCCAGCACGCCGGTCAGCGTGGCCAGCAGCAGGGCGGTGTGCGCCGGCGAAGTCCATGCGTAATGAGAAATAGCGCGGTGAGGAAGCCCTCGGGAATATTTTGCAGGCCGATGCTCAGTGCGACGATCGTGCCGAGATCATGATTGCTGCTGCCGTAGCTGACGCCAACGGACAATCCCTCCGGGAGGTTGTGCAGGCCCATGGCGGACAGGAACAGGAAGATGCTTGTCCGGCCGCTGTTTGCGCGCTCCGGCGCGTGTTCGAGATTCTGATGGGGAATGAGCAGCTCCAGCAGGGTCAGGACAGCGGTTCCAAGCAGTGTGCCGATCGTCAGAATCCACAGGTTGGACAGCTTGAGCGCGGAAGGAATCAGACCGTAAGTAGAAGCGGCCACCATGATGCCGGCGGTAAACGCCAGCAAAATATCTTTCCCCCGATGCGTCACCCTGTTAAACAGCAGGGCAGGCAGCGCCCCCAGGGCCGTGCAAATGGAAGTAGCCAGACAGCCCATCAAAATGGTGTTCATTAGGTCCTCCTGGATATGGAATGCACAGCTCGACGGCTGCTTGTATCAAAATATGATCAAGCCCTGCGCTCTATGCGCAAAACCATTCCCAAGAATTTTACTCGGAATTTACGGCGAATCTATTGCTAAATGAGATACTTATAAGGTATGATACGACTTAATATTATCTTATCAATTACAAATAAAGTGGAAACAGGTGCTTGAGGAGAGTCACTCCCCTTAAGCTTAAAAGGGAAGTCCGGTGGAATACCGGCGCGGTCCCGCCACTGTAACAGAGGAGCGTTCCTGCATTCGTCCACTGGTCGCCTATGACCGGGAAGGCGCAGGAGCTGCTGAGATTCTGGAGCCAGGAGACCTGCCTGTTTTGACAGCACTGCTTTACCTACGGGAGATAGGGAGGTGTTAAAGATTTCGGAGGCGTTTATTTGTCATACGCTGATAACGGGCATCTTTACCCTTTTTTGAGCTGAGGGGAAGGATGTCCTTTTTGTATTGAAGTCGATGATCACAGATTATGAAGGAGGCTCATTATGGGCAAATTGACAAGCAGCAGCCTGGGATACCCGCGCATCGGCGCGAACCGGGAATGGAAAAAAGCACTGGAAGCGTTTTGGTCAGGAAAACTGGAGGAAGCGGCATTTCTGAAGGAGCTAAAGGCCATTCGCCTGCATCATCTGCAAAAGCAGCAGGAAAAAGGGATCGATCTGATTCCGGTGGGCGATTTCAGCTTCTACGATCATATCCTGGACACGGCAAGCATGCTCGGACTGGTTCCCGCCCGATTCGGCTATGAAGGCGGCATAGTGCCGGTTTCCACCTATTACGCGATGGCCCGCGGCAATAAAGAGGCTTCCGCATGCGAAATGACCAAGTGGTTCAATACGAATTATCACTATATCGTGCCTGAACTGAACGGCCTGTCGCCGGTGCTCACGCAGAACCGTCCGCTGGAAGCGTACCGCGAAGCCAAGCAGGAGCTCGGCATCGAAGGCAAACCGGTGCTAGTGGGTCTGTTTACCTTCCTGAAGCTGTCCAAAGGCTATGAGCCGGCACAGCTGGATGAGCTGATTGGCCAGTATTTGCCGCTGTATGAACAGATCGTGCGGGAGCTGGCGCAAGAGGGCGTGCAGTGGGTTCAAATGGATGAGCCGATCCTGGTCACTTCGCTGGAGCCGGAGGATGTGCAGCGGATTCGCCGCATTTATGAAGCTCTTCATGCGGCAGCGCCGGAGCTGAATATGATGCTGCAAACGTATTTCGAGTCGGTCGAGTCGTACGAAGAGATCGTTCGCCTTCCCGTTCAGGGGGTTGGACTGGACTTCGCTCATGGAGCCCAGCGCAATCTGGAAGCGATTGAAAAGCACGGCTTCCCGCAAGATAAGGTGCTTGGCGCGGGCGTGATCGACGGCCGCAACATCTGGCGTGCGGATCTGTCCGCGAGCCTGGATCTGCTGAACCGGTTGTCCGCTGCCGTCCCGTTTGAGCGCATGATCGTGCAGCCGTCCAGCAGCTTGCTGCATGTACCGGTTACGACGGCTCCGGAAACGGCGCTGGATCCGGTATTGTCCGCGGCTCTGGCCTATGCCGATGAAAAGCTGGACGAAGTGGTCCTGCTCGCCCGCGCGATTCGTGAAGGAGCGGATGCGGTGCAGGCTGAGCTCGATGCTTCCGTGCAGGCCGTTGCCGCGCTGAACGCGTCCGCTTCGCGCAGCAACGTCAAGGTACGCGAGGCTGCCGCTAATATCGACAGCCAGCCGTGGACCAGACACAGCGCGTTTGCAGAACGCCGAGTGCGGCAGCAGGAGCGCTTCCGGCTTCCATTCCTGCCGACTACGACCATCGGCAGCTTCCCGCAGACGCCGGAAGTGAGATCCGCACGCCAGAAATGGAGAAAAGGCGAGTGGAACGACAGCCAATACGAGGCTTTCGTGCAGAACGAAATCCGTACCTGGATGGATCTGCAGGAAGAGATCGGGCTGGACGTGCTCGTGCACGGCGAATTTGAGCGGACGGATATGGTGGAGTTTTTCGGCGAGAAGCTGGCCGGCTTCGCATTCACGAAAAACGGCTGGGTGCAGTCTTACGGCTCCCGCTGCGTCAAGCCGCCGGTCATTTACGGGGACGTTGCCTTTATCGAGCCGATGACCGTCAAGGAGAGCGTATACGCGCAGTCGCTGACTGCCAAACCGGTGAAGGGCATGCTTACAGGTCCTGTTACGATCCTCAACTGGTCTTTTGTCCGGAATGACATTTCCCGGGAGCAGGTGGCCTACCAGATCGCCCTGGCTTTGCGCGAGGAAGTAGAGGCGCTGGAAGCTGCGGGCATCGAGATGATCCAGGTCGACGAACCGGCCATCCGCGAAGGCCTGCCGCTGAAGCAAAGCGAAACGGACTATTACTTGGACTGGGCTGTCCTGGCATTCCGTCTTTCCACTTCGACGGTGAAGGATACCACGCAGATCCATACGCATATGTGCTACTGCGAATTCCATGATATGATCGAGTCCATCCGCGCGCTCGATGCCGATGTGATCTCCATCGAAACCTCGCGCAGCCACGGCGAGCTGATCCACAGCTTTGAGGAATTCACATACGACAAAGGCATTGGCCTCGGCGTGTACGACATTCACAGCCCGCGCGTGCCGGAGGTAGGGGAAATGGTATCGATGATCAACCGCGCGTTGGAGGTGCTGGATCCTACCTTGTTCTGGATCAATCCGGACTGCGGACTGAAAACGCGCGGACTGACCGAAACGGTGGCGTCGCTGCGCCATATGACCGAAGCCACGCGTCAAGTACGGGAAGAGCGCAAAGAGGGAGCGACCGTCTGATTCGTCATTTGAACGAGAACGAATGAAGCTGTCCTCTTAGCCTGCAACTTGATGTTATAGGCTTTTATACACCATAAAAAGAAGCGCCCGTCAGCAGAGCTGAAACGGGCGCTTCTTTTCATCGTTATCTGAAAGCATAAAATCCGGTCCTTGGCAGAATTTATTTTTCCTTGATGTCGATGCTGTCGATCGTTACTTTCTCGGTTGGCTTACTTAACTCGCCGCGAGCATCGGCTTCGACGGGAGTTGCGGCGATTTTTTGCACGATGTCCATACCTTCGGTCACTTTGCCGAAGATTGTATAGTTCGGCTGCTGATTCAGGAATTCGCTGTCCGCGCCGGTGCAGATGAAGAACTGGCTGCCGTTCGTATTCTCGCCTGCGTTCGCCATGGCGACGATGCCGGGCTCGTATTTGTAGCTCGTTTTCTCATCCTCGAAGGCATATCCGGGACCGCCTGCGCCGGTACCCGTCGGGTCGCCGGTCTGGATCATGAATGTCTCCATAATGCGGTGGAACGTAACCCCGTTATAGAAGCCTTCCTTGGACAGGAATACGAAGTTGTTGACGGTTTTGGGCGCATCCTTGGCAAACAGCTGGATCGTAAACGATCCTTTGGACGTTTTGAATGTAGCCTCGTAGGTTTTATTGGTGTCGATTTGCATCGCCGGAGGGCTTGTCCAGCTTTTCGTTTCCGTCTTTGCCGGTTCTTCTGTTTTAGCCGGTTGTTCCGATGTGGCTGGTTCCTCTGTTTTGGCCGCATTCGTCGGTTCGTTTTTCTTGCCGCAGCCGCCGAGCGCAAGCACCAATACGATCAGCAGGATCAGCGGAAGGGCTGCTTTTTTCAATTTCATGAAATGTATGTTCACTCCTTTGTGCAATCTTCCCTAATCATATCGATTTTCGGCCGTAAAATCTAGCATGCCTCCGAATGGGCAGCGGCATACGGTAGCCGGGCAGACCGGACGTAATTTATTGAAACTTCTCGGGGGCATACGCGTTAAAGAAGGTAATGAATGTAAACTCTCGTATGGAGATGGAGGCTGGCGAATGTTTGAAACCGAGAATACACGTCTGACGGAATTGAAGGAAAGCATGAGAAACAAGGCCAAGTGGGAGAAGCGTCTTCAGGAGCTGGACGATGAGCTGAAGACGCGGGAAGGGGAGGTGGAAGACTGGAAGCGGCGGCTTGCGGAGGAAGAGAAGGACGTGGATCGCTTGACCGGAGCTTCTTTATCAAGCCTTTTCTATGGGATGATCGGCAAAAAGGAAGAGAGGCTGGAGCGTGAGCAGCTGAAGGTTCTGGAGGCTAAAGCCAAGTATGACGCGGCCGTACGGGCAGCCGAAGATATCAGGAAGCAGATTGGGGATATGACGGAGCTGCTGAAGGATGTGCGTTTTTCCGATTTCGAGTACGAACGCATTTTGAAAGAAAAAGAATCGATTCTTTTGCGCCAGGACGAGAAGCTGGCGGAGCTTGCGGAACGGAGGGCGGATACGGAGCTGCAGTTGAAGGAACTAAAGGAAGCGGTTCAGGCCGGGCACGCCGTTCTCTATGACCTGGAACAGGCACGGGACTACCTTCAATCGGCCCGTAACTGGGGAACCTACGACATGCTTGGCGGGGGGATGATGTCCACGTATCTCAAGCACGGCAAAATCGATGAGGCGATGGACTATATCCATGATGCGCAGCGGAGTCTAAGCAGGTTCGGGAAAGAGCTGCGGGACGTGCAGATGAATCTGTCCATCGAAATCGACATTGGCAGCTTCCTCCGCTTCTCGGATTATTTCTTTGACGGCTTTATTGCCGACTGGATGGTGCAGGGACGTATCAAGGATACGCTGAATCAAGTGGAGGATAAGCTGGATGCGGTCAAGGATGTCGTGCGTCATCTGGAAACGGAAGCGCGGAGCCTGGAGACCCGGTTATCCGATGTCAGAAGAAGATATGAATCGTTCATCGAGCAGGCGGAATGAAATATCCTAAATCATGGAAAATGAAACTTTAGCCGCATGACCCCGCCGGGGAGGTCCTTTATAATTAATTCTTAATACCTAACATCACGATGCTTTCAGAACAAAATTCGAAAGGAGATGAGGTTGTATGAGTTTTTTTGACAAGCTGAAATCGGGCGTTGCCGAAGCGGGCAACAAGGCCAAAATCGCGGTGGAAGTGAATCGTCTCAAAATGCAGAATTCCACCAAGCAAAAGGAGATCGACCATGAGTACCAGCAGATCGGTAAAATGGTGTTCAATTCCCTGAAGCGGGAAGAAGGAATGTGCGGTCCGGAGCAGCTTCAGCCGATGGTCGAGCGCATTTTGCAGCTGCAGGATGAGATTCAGCTGAACCAGCATCAGATCAATGTGATTTCGGATGAAAAGAAATGCGCTTGCGGACACACTGTTCCGATTGCGGCGCGCTTCTGCCCGGAATGCGGCCACCAATTCGTGGAGATTGAGAAGCAGGAGGAAGATGTGTAATGCAGCAATTTTCCGTGGTTTTGCAGGAGACGAGGAAGTGGTTCCAGTCGTTCCGGCTGTACGGGGTGCTGGCCCCGTTTGAGCTCTATTTGTTGTTCGGGGGTCTGGGAATCCTGTTTCTAAATAAGCTGCTGTATTCGATCTTTCCTATCACGTCCTATCATGAGTTGAACGTTATTTTCTACACGATTCCGCTTAGTACCGTCGCCCACTATGCATTCTGGGTTGGAGCCTGGCTGACGCTCGTTTCGGCCAACGTCAAATATCTTCCGTACGCGCTCTGGATGAATGCATTCCTGATTTTATTTCCGTTTACACGGATCGGATTATCCGGGCTGATTAGTGCGCTGGTTTACGTGTTTATGGGGTATATGCTGTTCCGATATACCGCTTCATCCTACGCCCATGTCCATTCAGGCAGCCGGGAAACACAGACGTCTACACGATAAGCTTCATAAAGAACGAACATACATAATGCAGTATCCAAAAAAACCCGGGAAGGTTCTCCTTCCCGGGTTTTCTTTGCTTATGCGTCCTTCCATTCCACGCTGTGAAGCAGCTGATGCTTCATCAGGGCAAGAACAAAGTCCGTGTAGTACGATTTGCGCACGATCGCGCCGTATTCATGATTTTTGTAAATATAGAAAAGCGCATCCGTGTAAACGTCGTTATCTTCAAAATAACGCCTGATTTCTTTTAAACGATGGAGATACGGCTCTTCCTGAAGCAGATGAATGCGAAATTCAACATCCTCTTGATTGACGGTTTCGGTAATGAGGGCAACGTCCTCGTTGCAGCGATAGGTTAGCATGCGGGCGCCTCCATTTCGTTTGAATGTGGTGTTCCCCTTACTTCATGTATCACATTAAATATCTCAAATATACATAAGCGCTGGACAAACCGATGGACAAAATCAGGATCGGAAATCCATATTTCATGAACGTGGTGAATTTCAGCGTATACCCTTCTTTGGCGGCCATGCCGGCGACGATCAGATTGGCGCTGGCACCGATGAGCGTACCGTTACCGCCGAGGCAGGCACCAAGCGCAAGACTCCACCATAACGGCTCCAGATTGCTGACGCCCATGCTGCCCATGTCCTGAATCATCGGGATCATCGTCGCGACAAACGGAATGTTGTCGATGAAGGCGGAGGCGATCGCGCTCAGCCACAGAATCAGCATGGAGGTGGAGGCAACGTTTCCTCCGGTAAGAGCAACGGCTTTTTCGGCTAACGTGGCAATGACGCCGGTTTCGATCAGGCCGCCTACCAGAATGAACAGCCCGACAAAGAAGAAAATCGTCGGCCATTCCACTTTGGCGAAAGCCTCTTCGAGCATATGCTCACCCGTGAGCAGCAGCAGCAGGAAGGCTCCGGCCAGCGCCACCGTGGCAGACTCAATGTGTACGAGCTGGTGGATGAAGAAGCCGAGAATCGTGAGTCCAAGCACCGTAAGGCATTTGGCCAGCAGCTTTTTGTCCGTCAGCAGCTCTTTTTCATCCAGATCCATTATGCTCTGCATCAGCTCCGGCGTCGTCTGGATATGTTTGCGGAACAGCAGAATGAATATCGGGATTAACAGAACCAAGATGAATAGGGCGATCGGCATCAGGTTCTGAATGAAAGCCATAAAGGTCAGTTCCTTGACCGCGCTGCCGATCATAATGTTCGGCGGGTCGCCGATCAAGGTGGCGGTGCCCCCGATATTCGACGCAATGATCTGCGTAATCAGAAAAGGCAGCGGATTGACTCGCAACTGGCGAGTAATACTAAACGTGACAGGCACCATCAGCAGCACCGTGGTCACGTTATCCAGAAAGGCGGAGCCGAGGGCGGTCAGCAGCATGAGCACGATCAGGATGGCCAGCGGCCGTCCTTTGGCTTTTTTGGCAGCCCAAATGGCCACGAATTTAAAGAGCCCCGTTTCCGCGGTAATATTAACGATGATCATCATCCCGATCAGTAGACCGAGCGTATTGAAGTCGATATGATGAATAGCCGTTTCCTGGCTTACGATGCCGAAGATCACCATCAGTGCGGCACCGATCATGGCGACGATGGTCCGGTGGATTTTCTCCGAAATAATAAGCGCATAAGCGATTAAAAAGATAGCAATAGCCAAAATTGTTTGTTGTTCCATAGGTTCTAGGATCCTCCCACTTGAGTCTTGATGCGGCTGCAGCAATAGATTTAGCTTTAGGTCATGCTTCCATCCTCCTTTTGCATCAGGAGAATATTGCCACATGCGGACCCCAAGAAGGACGAGTAGGCTAAAAAAGACAAAAAGAGCCCGCACGTGGCAGGCTCCTCCGAATGTTATCTATGCGATTTAAAATAACTTGCCCCGATGTGAAAGGGGATTTGAAAAATGGTTTACAATAATTATAAAGTGTTTGCCGCGACTTGTAAAGAATAGTCGGACCTTAGAGGGGAAGGAGACGGTCATGAACAAAAAGTGGTGGAAGGAAAGCGTTGTATACCAAATTTACCCGATCAGCTTCTTGGATACGAACGGGGATGGTATGGGAGATCTGCGGGGAATTATAGCGAAGCTGGATTACCTGAAGGAACTGGGGATTGATGTCATCTGGATCTGTCCCGTCTATAAATCGCCAAACCATGATAACGGGTATGATATTAGCGATTATCAGGACATCATGAAGGAATTCGGCACGATGGACGATTTTGACCGGCTGCTGTGGGAAGCGCACAGGCGCGGCCTGAAAATCATGATGGATCTGGTGCTGAACCATACTTCGGACGAGCATCCGTGGTTTATCGAATCGAGAGCCTCGAAGGACAATCCGAAGCGGGACTACTATATTTGGCGCAAGGGGAAAAACGGCGGGCCGCCGAATAACTGGGAATCCTACTTCAGCGGTTCAGTCTGGCAGTACGATGAAACAACGGACGAGTACTACCTGCATTTATACTCCAAGCATCAGCCTGACCTGAACTGGGAAAACCCGAATGTGATCAGCAGCATGCATGAGATGGTGGAATGGTGGCTGAAAAAAGGGGTGGACGGCTTCCGTTTCGACGCCATCGCCCATATTGCCAAGGCTGCCGGCCTGCCCGACGGTGCGAATCCGAACCATTTGCCGACCGTGCGGGCCTATGACCTGTTCTCCAACCTGGAGAATGTGCACACCCTGCTGAACAATTTATATGAGCAGGTCCTTTTCCATTACGATATCATGACGGTGGGAGAGACCTCGGGACTCGGTCCGGAGCAGGCGCTCAGTTATGTCGGCGACACCCGAAACGAGCTCAACATGGTGTTCCAGTTCGAACATATGCAGCTGGATGCCGCATCCGGGGGATCGGGAAAATGGAATATCCGTCCCTGGAACCTGCTGGAGCTTAAGAAGGTCATGACGGCATGGCAGGTGGACCTGCATGACAAGGGCTGGAACGCGAACTATTGGTGCAACCATGATCAGCCACGCTGCGTCTCGCGGTTTGGAGACGACAAGAAATACCGTGTGGAATCGGCCAAAATGCTGGCGACCTTCATGCATATGCTGGAGGGGACTCCTTATATTTATCAAGGCGAGGAAATCGGCATGACGAATATTGCCTTCCAGTCGATTGATGATTACAGGGACGTGGAGACGCTCAATTTCTATGAGGAGCAGATGAACAAGGGCGTACCGGAAGATAAAATTATGGAGGTCATCTGGAAAAAAAGCAGGGACAATGCCAGAACGCCAATGCAATGGGACAAAAGCGAGGAAGCCGGGTTCAGCAAGGGCAGATCCTGGATCCGGGTGAATTCCAATTACCCGATGATTAACGTGGAGGACGCGCTGAAGGACCCGGATTCGATCTACTATTATTACAAAAAGCTGATCGCGCTTCGTAAAGAGCATGAAGTGATCGTGTACGGCAAATATGAGCTGCTGCTGCCTGAAGACCCGGAAATCTATATGTATACAAGGACGCTTGGCGATGTCCGTCTGCTCGTCATTCTCAATTTTTTCGGCGGGGAGCCGGAGCTCGAGCTGCCGCAGGGCATGAATCCGAATCCCCGGGAGCTGCTCATCTCCAATTATCCGGTCAAAGGGAACGAGGATCTCACCCGGACGCTTCGCCTGCGGCCGTACGAATCCAGAGTGTACAAGCTCCAGGCATAAGGGCTTGACAGGATTAAAAATCATTGGTAAATTTACCTCATCCTAAACCAAGGGAGAGATTTTGATGACGGTGGTTGTTCTTAACTAATCAAATTCCATATTGAACCACAGGAAAGAGGCTGAGCAAGCTGACCCGATGGAGGCAGCTTTGTTTGCTTACGCTTTTTCCGGCAGGCTAACGGCAGGGCGAACCGGTTATTTTTCGGACGCGGCTTTGCTTGTGTTTCTGCATGGTTCTGGAAATAGTTAAGAACACGCGAAGCATCAAACGGCACCTTGGCTGCTGTTTCATTCTTTGTTATCCATAGGGCTGCTTGATCCGGAGAGATTCCGGAGCGACGCCTTTTGAAAACCGTGCTCTTGCAGCACGGTTTTTTTGCGTATATAGGAGTTGGTTCGGAGCCTGTATACGCATGGAAAAACGGGCTGCTCGATGAGAGCTCGCTTTTCGAGGACGACAAGGATATGAAGCGGAACGGATCACCAAGGGACAAGGAATCGCGTATGCGTTCTTTGTCCTTTTTTTGTTTTTTAAGATTATAGAATTTATAGATTTCAGCGAAGCTGAACCATTCTATAATCGCAAGAAAAACTACAGCTAAACGCGGTCTGACTTCTTTGAAAGTACGTCGATAGACGTTTTTCTTATAACCTTGAGAACATAAAGGAGGTTCATGACATTCATGGACAACATTACGATGAGCATGCTGGAGTATGACAAATTGAAGGAAAGCTTGCGGGAATACGCGGTATCCTATGCCGGCCGGCATCATATCGATGCTTTGGCGCCGGGGAGCCATTTGCGGGCAATCGAAGCCGCGCTGCGGGAAACCGCGGAAGCAAAGTCCTTGCTCGACAAAGGGGCGAGCGTGCCGCTGCCTTCCCTCGAAGGTATTGAGCATATCGCTTCATTGCTGCATACCGGCTACCTGTTCACGGAGCAGGATTTCAGCGCGGTCCAGATCTTTCTGCACAGCTGCGGGCAGCTGCGGAAGTACATGGCGGGCAAAAGTGACATTGCGCCCACGATCAGCATGTATGCATCCTCGATGCAGGAGCTGCCCCGCCTGAAAAGCGAAATTGAGCGCTGCATCCGCTTCGGCAAGGTGGATGATCAGGCCAGCAAGCAGCTGGAAAAGGTTCGCAAGAAAATCGCCGTCGTCAAAGAGCGCATTCAGAAAAAAATGAGCTCCATCCTCTCGCGGCACGGCGCGATTCTTCAGGAGCATCTGGTCAGCGTGCGCGGCGGGCGCTATGTCGTGCCGGTAAAACGCGAGTACCACAAGCAGATTAAGGGTGCGGTGCTCGATCAATCCACCAGCGGCCAGACGGTGTTCGTGGAGCCGGAGGAAATCTCCATGCTGCAAACGGAGCTGGGGATGCTGGAGGCCGACGAGGCGCGCGAGGAAAGCGTCGTGCTGAGCATGCTGACGGGCATGCTCGAGGCGGCGGGCAGCGATCTGCAGCTTAATATCGACATCACGGGCAACTATGATTTTATATTTGCGAAAGCCAAATACGGCCGCTCCATCGGGGGAAGGACGGTTCAACTAAACGATAAGGGATGGATCAAGCTTCGGGGCGCGAAGCATCCGCTCATGCTAAAGACGATGGTACCATTAAACATGGAGATGGGGACCGGATACCGCTCCCTGATCATTACCGGACCCAACACCGGCGGGAAAACCGTGGCTCTGAAGACGCTGGGTCTGCTGACGCTGATGGTTCAATCCGGATTGCTGGTACCTGTGGAGGAAGAGAGCGTATTTGCCGTATTCGGCCAGGTCATGACAGCCATCGGCGACGGGCAGAGCATCGAGCAGTCGCTCAGCACCTTCTCCGCCCAGATCCGCAGGCTGATCGCCATGGTGAATACGGCCAACCCATCGACGCTCCTGCTCATTGACGAGCTTGCGGCCGGAACCGATCCGGGAGAGGGCATGTCCCTTTCCATTGCGATACTTGAGGAGCTGAACCGCCGCGGAGCGATGATGATGGTGACCACGCATTTTAATGAGCTGAAGGGATTTGCTTCCCGTACCTCCGGCTTTCAGAATGCGCGGATGGAATTTGACGTCAACACGCTCGAGCCGCTGTACCGTTTGACGATCGGCGAATCGGGCCAAAGCTACGCGATTGAGATTGCCACGAAGCTGGGCATGCCGCGCGGCATTATCGACCGCTCACGGGATGTGCTGCAGCACCAGAAGCCGCAGCTGACGGCAGCGGAGCCGGCTGAACAGGCCGGATTGGAGAAGCAGGCGAACGATACTTGCGAGAAAGCGGCGATAGAGCCAGAGCCGTCTGAACCGTCCGGAAGCCCCCGGATGACAGGCAGGAAGGGGAAAGAGGGTCTTCGGGAACAACAGGCGGCAGCCGAGGGCTCACGTATGGACATAATGGAACCGGACCCGGAGGCGATCAGGAACAAGCGCCGCCTGGAGGTCGGGGACGCGGTATACGTCAGCTCCTTCGGGCGTACCGGTATTGTCTACCAAGAGGAGGATGCGAAGGGCATGGTCGGGGTCATGATCCAGAAGCAAAAGCTGAAGATCAACCGGAAACGGCTGAAGCTGTATATCGAGAAAGGGAATCTCTATCCGGAAGATTACGACTTCGATATTGTATTTGAAAGCAAGGAGAACCGGAAGAAGAGCAAGCTGATGCAGAAGAGGCATGTGGAAGGGCTCCAGATCATCCGCAAGCCGGAGGATATCTGAATAAGAAAAGGCAGGGAGAGGCCGGATACAGGCTGTCACCCTGCCTTTTCGGCATTTTCGTCTATCCGCCGCTTGAAGCGGTTGATTTTTGATGGAAGGGGTAATGAAAAGTAGGTGATATGTTCTCTTTTGCGCCATAATGTATCGAATGATTCACGGACAAAGCTGCAGGTCCGATCACGCCTTTATGCCATTTAACCATTATATAGATAGAAGAAATAAAGTCTAAGACAGATATTGGAGGGAAATCAATGTATGAAACCAGAAGAAATGGAACGTAAACTGATGCCGGATGTTCAAAGGTTGCCTGAGCAGGATGTGCTGAGTCCTTTCAGCGATGCCTCCGGCGACCGGATTCTGGAGAGCAAGGCCAAAATGCAGCAGTGGACGAAGGAGGATTATCTCAATTCCCAACAGCAGGTGGACCGGATTAACCGTACATTGGCGGAAGCCATCACGGACGGAGAGTCGCCGGAAAGCTCGCGGGTGCAGCATATTATCCGTCAGCATTATGAGTCCATGACGCAGTATTACACGCCAACCGCCGATGTGTACAAGGGGCTGGGGGAACTCTACGTAGAGCAGCCCGATTATAAAAAGCTGTTCGATTCCTATCATCCTCTTCTTGCGCAGTTTCTGCGCGCTGCCATGGCCTATTTTGCCGAACATGAATTAAAGTGAAGCGGTACGGAAGCAAAAAGCCTGGTCCGCCGTTTGCGGCAGAAGACCAGGCTTTTGAAGAGAATGACAGAAAATTACATTTTCAAACTGATGATTTGCGCAAACTGTTCGAGAAACTGGCGTTCTTCGTGATCAAAACGTCCTTTTAGCGGACTGTCGATGTCGAGTACGCCGAGAAGCTGCCCATCTTTTACGAGCGGGATGACGATTTCGCTGTTGGAGGCCGCATCGCAGGCGATATGTCCCGGGAATTCATGCACATCATCGACCACAAGCGTTCTGCGTTCGGCAGCAGCCGTGCCGCACACACCGCGGTTCAGGGGAATGCGGATGCAGGCCGGAAGGCCTTGGAAAGGACCGAGTACCAGCTCTTGTCCATCGTACAAATAGAACCCGACCCAGTTAATATCCGGCAGAAAGCTGTTCAGCAGCGCTGAGGCATTGGCCAGATTGGCGATGGAGCTGGGTTCATCGTGAATGAGAGATTTCAGTTGCTCCAGAACGGCCGAAAACTGCTCGCTCCGGTTTCCTTCATAAGGAAGTGCTTGGAACATCATACTCCACCCTTTCTTTTAACCGATGGTTAATTATTAAAGATAGTATACATGATTACTCCCTGCGTCAAGAAAAAGATGAGGGCTCACGGCGAACAGGTGAACCAGTCTTTGTTTCCTGGCCTTAGAACCAGGGTAAACAATGGTAACGAGCCGAGGACAAAGTCAAGATGGCCGTAAAACAAGCCACTATTGGAGGGAGAGAGGCAGCATGCGTGCAGATATGCAAAACTTATTTATGGGAATTCATATGCTTTTCCATGCCCACTCAAAGGATTTGACCATACGGGATATGGAGCCGGAATTGGCGCGCCATGGCTACAAGGTAGGCGAGCGCGAGGTCAAAAAAGAGCTGGAGCACCTGACCGATCTGAATTTCCTGACTGCGCACGGTGAGGAGTACAGCCTGACGGGAACGGGGATTGAGGAATTCAAGGAAATCCAGGCGATGCTGAAGGAACTGTGCAGCGAAGTGCTGGACCCCGTCGAGCAAAAAGAAAAGGCGAGAACCGAAGCGTAAACATGCTCGGAGCCTAAAGACTCAAGGTTTGTCTGACATCTTAGAAGGAGCAAAAAGATATGATGAAAAGAATAGGAATGACCATCTGGCTGGCTGGTCTGGGCTTGGTGACACGGACGTATGCAGCTTCCGGAACCGAAGTGTCCGGGGAGAAGCAGGCCGCGCATGGAACCTGGTACTGGCTGGTATACAGCGCAGCGATCCTCTTGGTTGGATTTGCGATTTATGTGATGTCGGGAGCCCGCATGAAGCGGCGCGTAAATATGCTGAGAGTCGCGCTTCAGGCGGAGCTGGACAAGGTTAACAGCCTTCTGGCGGAGAAATACGGTTCGGATTTGACCGATCCCAGGGCCGGCCATGTGCAGGAGAGCCGGATTAAGGACCTGAATGAGCTGAAGTCCCGTCTGACGGCCGATCTCAAAGAGCTGAACAGCATGGACGTATCCGTGTTTAACCTGGCGGGTCTGAGTGGCATTGCCAAACGTTTTACCTCTGAGAAGAGGGCGATTCGCGCCCAGCTGCAGAAGATCTGATATTCCGTAAAGGAATCGATGCTTTTCATGTTCTTCGTGGTAAAGATGGGGCGGATCGCGCTTTCGTGACGAGGTCTGTATTGCTAAAAAAGAAGCCGTTGTCCAGAGACAACGGCTTCTTTTGCTTCGTTTTTACCTAATTCCTTACGAAGCATCTCATCTACATTTCATTCATCATTACGTCAGAGCGATGCCGGGATAATCAGCCTCGGCTTCCTCCCGAAGCATGTCCGGAGATGCGGATTCCAAGACGGGTACCGCGCTGCCGCGGAAGGAAAGAGCTTCCTGCACGAATTCCTTGACCGAACGCTTGTACACGCCGGGGTCGGCATCAATCGCAAAGCCGTGTGCCGCGCCTTCGATCAGAACAAGCCGCTTCAAGCCGGATTTTGCCGCGAACAGTTCCTCGCTCATTTGCGGTGGAATGTAGTGATCCTTGGTACCGTGTATGAACATCACAGGGATCGAGCTTGCCGCTATAGACCGGACAGGGCTGACCTGATCGAGTGTAAATCCCGCTTTCCGGCGCAGCTGTGCATTGACCAGCGGCAGGAACAGGGCTGCCGGAATATGATTCAGCTTTTGCATCTGGTGATGCATCAGCCGGGTGAGATCCGAATAAGGACAGTCCGCAATGACGAACTGTACCGCCGGATCAGGAAGCGACAAGTATTCAAGGCAAGTCCCGCCTCCCAAAGAAACCCCGTGCAAGCCGATGATGCATTGATCGCCATAAGTGCCGGTCAGGAACTGAATCCAGGCGGCGACATCATGCTTTTCGCGATAACCGTAGGTCGTGTATTTCCCCTCGCTTTTGCCGTGACGGCGCTGGTCGATCAGCAGCACGTTGAACCCGTCCTCAAGGAACATCTCCATGAAGGGAATCGATGCCGGCAGGGAGGTTGTATACCCGTGCACGAGCATCACCCATTTGTCCGAAGGCTGGTCAGCCTTGACGATCACACCATGCAGCCGCAGGCCGTCATGGCTGTGAATGTGTACTTCCTCCTTTGGAAGCGGATCATAGTATTCCTTCAAGCGGGCTCCTGCCTGTTCCAGCGCGTCAAAGATTTGCCGGTAATTCATGGCTTTCATCTGCGTCATCTGCATGAAAGCGTACTGGGTAATGCCGGCAGCCAAGGCCGCGGCGGCAACAAGCGGGGCAATCCACCATGCCATTTCCCTTCAACCTCCAAACTGGATGCAAATTCAGTAGGGCTTAGTATATACAGGAATATCCATATTTAATCCGTTTCTCATCAGAGAATTTATAAGTTTTCAGCCTGGATGAACCATTTTATAATCGTATTTATAATTGTAAAAAAAGCTATATCCCAAATCGGTCAGTCTTCTGTGAAATTCGCTGATCATGCTTTGCTTCATCAGTCCCATCAAAATCTGTGTATAATTTTCGACGAAAGAACCTTTACCCGGCAGAAGGCGTGCATAACGGCGCTCTATCATATAGCCTTTCAAAGAGTTAGATGCTAGAATAAAGTTGTAGAGAAGTGCTTTGTCACGTCTTATTAGAACATGAACTAAAAGCGATCCAGCAAGGCGCCTCTAACTTTAGTTCGAAGAAAGGAGACGGCTCGCGATCTATGAAACCCAAGAAACAGCCGGTGAATAAGGCGGCACAGCGAAAAGCCGAACGGGAACGGCAGGAGAAGCGAATGAAGCGGGTCATTTGGATCACGGCGGCATGCATCGTCGTACTGGTCGTGCTGATGCTGGTGATCAAGCCGAATTCATCCAAGGGAGACTTCGATTACAGCGCGCTGCCTGTGATGGGCAATCCCGATGCGCCGGTCAAAATCGTGGAGATGGGCGATTACAAATGTCCAAGCTGCCAATACTTCACGCAGGATATTTCTCCGCAGCTGAAGAAAGATTATATCGATACGGGCAAGGCGGCACTATATTTCAGCAATTACCTCATTATCAGTCCGGAGGCGGATTCCAATACCGCCGCATTGGCTGCGCAATCCGTGTTCCATCAGAACAAGGATGAGTTCTGGAAATATTACGAGGTCATTTATAAAAACCAGGGGGATGAGAGTACCGAGTGGGCAACCCCGGATTTCCTGGTTAATCTCGCGAAAACGGAAAATATTAACGTCGATTATGACAAGCTTCGCAAGGATATCGACGAAAGAACCTATCAAAAAGAAATCGACAGCCAAAACGAGACGGCCAGAAGCCTGCATGTCATGAGCACGCCGACCCTGTTCGTAAACGGCGAAAAAGCTTCCGAAAAAGCATCCATGGACTATTCCGAGCTGAAGCCGTTCATCGAGAAGAAACTGGCTGAACAAAATACAAAATAAAAGCTTGGAAATAAAGATGGAACCGATCCTGGGTGAAAAGGAGTTTTAGGCGATGGAAAACAATCGATTCATGGCGTCCATTCGCCCGTATGCCCTCTACTTGGCATGGATTGTATCTATCGTGGCTGTGGGCGGAAGCTTGTATTTAAGCGAAATCATGCACTATGAGCCGTGCAAGCTATGCTGGTTTCAGCGGATATTCATGTATCCGCAGGTCATCCTTCTGGGAATCGCAAGCTATAAGAACGATCGTAAAATCATTCCCTACGCCATGACGCTCAGCGTTATTGGAGGCTGCATTTCCGTATACCATTATGCGGAGCAGAAAATTCCGGCGCTTGCCAAGGCTCTTCCCTGCACCGTCGGCATTCCCTGCGATTTCGATTATTTGAACTGGTTCGGATTCATCACGATTCCGCTCCTCGCTTTGATCGCATTCATTCTGATCGTTCTGCTTCTGATTGCAGGACGCGAGAAGGAAGAAGGCGCGCAAGAAGCATAAGGAACGAAGGCGCTTGCCCATGAAGGGCAGGCGCTTTTTTTCAGGAGATCAGCAAGGATAACGGCTGAAGCGAGTTCAGCCTGACATCGCAAGAAAACAATGCAGAATGCGTTTCGTCTTCTTTGGAACGACATCGATCGATTGACGTTGATCAATAAGAAACTTGGCTTGGGCTTGATCCACTGCCGCCCTGAGGTGTACAGTGAATGTGATTTTGCAGGAAGAGGAGGACCGACTGTCATGACATACCGGTGTGAAGGACGAATTCCCGAACTTAAGGGAGAACGTGTGATTCTGCGCCCGCTCAACAGAAGCGACGCCGAGGCGATGTTCGCCTGCTGGTCGGACCCGGAGGTGCGACGTTATGCCGATCTGCCGGATATGCCATCCGCATCGGAAGCGGGTGAGATGATCGGTATACTGAACGATTTGTCCCTGACCGAGGATGGAATCCGGTGGGGGATCGAGGCCGAGAACGGCCGGCTGATTGGCAGCTGCGGCCTCAACTGGTGGCAGCTCGAGGGAGCTTACCGCGGGGAAATCGGCTGTGAGCTGGCCCGTTCTTATTGGGGACAAGGATATATGCGGGAAGCGGTGGCGCTGCTGATGGCGTATGCTTATGCCGTGATCGGGCTGAACCGGCTTGAGGCGCTGACGGATTCGCGCAATATACGTGCCGGCCACCTCTTTCAATCGCTCGGATTTAGGCTCGAGGGGACTTTAAAGCAGTACCGCCATATGGACAGCGGATTCGTGGATGCGGATATGTACGCGCTGCTGCGTCATGAATGGGAAACGTTGAACGGCTAGGAGGAAAAAGATGATCGCTTATCAACAACAGCAAACATCGCAGCTTCATCGCATCGACCCGCTCAGCAAGCTGGTGCTGCTGTTTTGCATTGCATGGTTGACCATGCGGCTGCATTCGTCTCTGGGTCAAGCGCTGCTATTGTTTATCGTCCTGCTGACGGCCAGATGGGCGGGAGGAATGCCATGGGGGAGACAAGCCAAGGCACTGGCCTTGCTTGCGGGGTTCGCGATTCCCTACTTTCTGGTTACGCTGCTGACGGTTCCGGGCGAGCAGGTGCTGCTGCATTGGGGACCGCTGAGATTAACCGTCGAAGCCTTGGATACGGCGGGTTCGGTGACGATCCGCATGTTTACTGTCTTTTTGTCCTCCTATGTGTTCATGTTTACGACCGATCCGCGCGATATGGTTCAATCGTTGACCGAGCGGCTGCGGATTCCTTACCGCTTTGCTTTCGGCATATCGATGGCGCTGAGCTTTCTGCCGCTCCTTGAGGAGGAAGCGAGGAGCATATCGGCTGCCCATCAAGTCCGAGGCCAGGGGAAACCGGACGGGCTGCACGGCAGACTGGAGTGGTGGCGCATATTCGCTTCCGCCCTGATCCATAATGCGGTCAGACGAATGCAGCAGACCGCCGGCGCGATGGAAGCGAAGGGCTTTGGAGCCTATCCGGACCGCACGTTTCTGCGAGAAGGCATGCCGATGCGAAAAGGGCTGGCTTTGGCCGTATCTGCCGTCATGTTAACGGCCGGATTATGCTGGTATATCTATATTGTTAACCTTTGAAAATATAAAAAAGTTGACGCTTGGCTTAGGAGGATGCAAAATGACATGGAGAGCTTCAGCGGATGGAAGCGCGCTACAGCATGAGCTTCATCCCACCTCAAAGCTCATCCTTTTTACGGTTTAGGAGTTGACATGAGATGGAAACCTCATCAAAATCTAAGAGACGTTATCTTTCCTTTACAACACTGGATATTGTGCTAATGGCTATGCTGGCTACAGCCAATGCTGTCATGACTTTTTATTTGTCCTATATCAATAAAATGCTGAACAGCCTGGGCGGCCCTGTAGCGACATCAACCATCGTCGGGGTGTATATGGTTTACGGCCTGCTCGCATATTACATTATACGCAAGCCCGGTACGGCCGCCATTACATACGGAATAGGCGGAGCCATCCAGTGCTTTGTAGGGACGACTTACGGGATCGCGTCCGCCATCGTGGCGGCGCTGTGCTACATGGTGGTAGCGGAAGCGGTATTCGCGCTTACCCGCTACAAACGCTGGGGCACAGGCATGATGATGCTTGCCGGAGGAGCCATGGTTCCTCTATGGTTTGTGTGCGCAGCCAATATGTTTGGCTATACGGCGTGGAGCGGGCAGGTGCTCGCCATCACGCTGGTCATGCGTCTCTTAAGCGGTATCGTACTTTGCGGTTTACTGACCAAGGTGCTCGGCGACATGCTTTCGCGAAGCGGACTTCTGCGGCGGTTTGCCATTGGAAGGAAGAAGGCGGAGCATGCACAGGGTATCCATTAAATGTTCGAATCTATCCTATTATTACGATGACGAGCGGGAACCCGCTCTGCAGGAACTGACCCTGTCGATTCCGGAAGGGGAATGGACGGCGGTCATCGGCCCGGGCGGCAGCGGCAAATCTACGCTGTGCCAGCTGCTGAGCGGCTATCTGCCGCGCAGCGGCGGGGGGACGAGAGAAGGCAGCCTTGAAATCGCCGGCATCGATCCGGCGGCCTGTGATATCGCGGATATCGCGCAGCGGTGCGGGATCGTATTCCAGGATCCCGATGCCCAGCTGGTGCAGGGAACGCCTGAGGATGAAGCAGCCTTTGGCCCGGAAAATCTGCGGGTGCCGCCGCCGGAAATAGGGCGGCGGGCCGAGGAGGCGCTGGCGGCGGTGAATCTTACCGACCGGCGCCACTCCCCGGTGCGCGAGCTGTCCGGTGGACAGCGCCAGCGCACGGCGATCGCCGCGGTGCTCGCGCTGCGCCCCCGCATCGTCGTATTCGACGATGCGTCGGCAAGCCTGGACCCCGCGGCGCAGGAGCAGTTCGTGCAGCTTTGCCGCAAGCTGCACGGGGAGGGCCGGACGCTGGTGACCGCGTCCGGCCGGTTCGACGATGCCGCGCGCTCTGCGGAGCGCGTCATCGTCCTGGACGGCGGCCGCGTCCTATTGGACGGGCCACCGCAGGAGCTGCTGCGCGACAGCCGGGAACGGCTCGCGCAGCTCGGGCTGCTGCCCCCGGTGAAGGGGGCAGCCCTCCAGGCGGGTCCCGGCCGCAAGGCGGACCCGCTTGCTCCGGAGGCGCCGGCGCATACGTCCGGCAGCCTCCTTCGAGTTGAGCGGCTGAGCTATGCCTATGCCGGCGGCTCGCGGGCGCTTCACGAGGCCAGCTTCACGATGAAGCCGGGGGAGTGGGGCATGATCACCGGCGAGAACGGCTCGGGCAAGACGACGCTGGCCCGCCTGCTGATGGGGCTGCTCCCGGTGCCGCCGGGAACGGTCTTTTGGGAAGGACGGGACTTGGCTGCATGGCGCGTCCGGCAGCGGGCCGCAGGGATCGGCTATGTCTTTCAGCAGCCCGAGCATCAGTTTGTCGCCCACACGGTATGGGATGAGCTGGTGTACGGGCTCGGAAGCAAGAAGGGGCGCGTTACCGTTCTGGATGATGCGCAGCGCACAGCTGCCGAAGGGCTGCTGACCGCAGCCGGGCTTGAAGGCAAACGCGGCGTCTCGCCGTATTTGCTCAGCCAAGGGGAGAAGAAGCTGCTCAGCATCATCGCTCAATTTGTTCATCCGAAGGCGCTGTATATTTTGGATGAGCCGACCTCCGGGATCGACTACGGCGCAGCGAGCAAAGTGCTGCAGCTGTGCCGCGAGAAGACGGGTTCCGGTGCCGCCATATTGATGATCACCCATGATCCCGCGCTTGCGGAAAGGGATGCATCATTCCTGTTGAAGCTTCATCCGCAGGCTGCGGCCGAATATGTAAGGCTTGCACCGGCCTAGGCAACACCTGCTGCAGCGATTCGCTTGCCGCAGGCTGTAAATCCGCCTTTAGGCAGTAGAGCCTTCGTTCTCCCGGGACGCACGTGCCGCTTAACTCTTGCGCGGGCGGATATGTTTCGTTTCAGGGATGCCGCTCCCGTCTCGTCAGAAGAGAAAGGAATCCAATGTCTGTACATTCTGGCATCAACCCGATGCAACGCAAATTTATATTGACCGGAATTCTGGTCTCGACCTTTTTATCTGCTATAGAGGGCACGGTTACGGGGCCGGCCGGACCGGCTATTATCAGCAGCTTCGGAGGGATGAAGCTGCTAAGCTGGATTTTCACGGCCTTTTTGCTTACGATGGCCGTATCTACCCCGGTTTTCGGGAAAATCAGCGACCTTTACGGCCGCAAGCCGGTATTTCAAATCGGCTCGCTGCTGTTCATCATCGGTTCCCTGCTCTGCAGCTTTTCGCAAAACATGGAGCAGCTGATCTTGTTCAGGGCCATCCAGGGGATCGGCGCGGGAGCCATCGTGCCGGTCACGTTCACGATTATCGGGGATGTGTACCGGATTGAGGAGCGTGCCAAAATCCAGGGCATGATCAGCTCGGTATGGGGCATCTCTTCGCTGATCGGACCGCTGGTTGGCGGTTATTTTGTGGATTATTTGAACTGGCGCTGGATTTTCGGCTTTAATGTGCCGTTCGGCATCGTGTCCATGTGGCTGATCGCCAGGTATTTTCACGAGAGCCGCGAGAAGCGGGAGAAGACGCAAATCGATGTGGCCGGGGCGGGAACCTTTACCGTCGGCATGACCGCGCTGTTATTCGCGCTGGCGACGGGCGGACAATTTTTTGCCTGGACCTCGCCGCTCCTGATCCTTTGCTTTGTCCTGGCGGTCTTGTTTCTGGGCGCCTTTATTTTTATTGAGAGCCGCGTCGCCGAGCCGATGCTTCCTTTGAAGCTTTTCCGCATCCGCGACATATCGGTGTCGACGGTGGCCAGCATTTTGACCAGCGCGCTGCTGATCGGCCTGACCACCTATACGCCGCTGTGGATACAGGGGGTCATGGGCAAGAATGCGACGATGTCCGGTCTCACCATGGCGCCCATGTCGATCGGATGGCTGTTCGGCTCCGTATTCGGCAGCCGGCTGATCCTGACCGCAGGCTCCCGCAAAACGACGGTCATCGGCCTGGCCGGCATCGTGATCGGCGCTGCCGGACTCGCGATAATCACGGGCTCGACCCCGCATTATATTTTGCTGATCTATACCTTTATCTATGGTCTCGGCTTTGGCTATTCGACCACGGTTTTTACGATCATTGCCCAGTCCTCGGTCGGCTACTCGCTTCGGGGCGCTTCTACGGCGCTGAATACGTTCGTGCGTTCCTTGGGACAGACCGTTGGCGTTGCGGTATTCGGGACCTTCATCAATGTGAGCATTGCGAACCGAATCGCAGCCCAGCCCGGGCTTGAGAACGTGAAGCAGGAGGAAGTGAACCAGCTGCTGACTCCAGAGGGCAGCGCGAGCATGCCTCAGGAGCTGTGGGGCGAGCTGAAGCATATTCTGGAGGGAAGTCTCCATTCGCTGTATGTGGTCATGGCGGTCATTGCCGTGGTCAGCCTGATCTCCGTGCTGGCGCTGCGCAATACCGTGCCTTCGGCAGAGGAAGAAGTGCAGCCGGCTGAGCAAGCCTAAGCCTTCGTGCGCAAGCCGATGAAAAAGGACACCTCGTTTACGGTCATCGTAGACGTGAAGGTGTCCTTTTTGCTGCCGGTATGTTGTTTAACCCAACGTCAGACGGATATAGAAGCCTGTTACTTACGCAAGGAAGGCGTCAGTCTTTCCGCCTGCATGCCCAGTTTTTTCAGCAAATGGATCAGCTGAGACTTTTCCTCATCGTTTAGGCCGCTGAAGGCATGATGAATGCGCTCGGAATATTTGGGATATAGATCGTTCATCAGCGCCTCGCCAACGGGCGTGAGCTCCGCATAGATGACGCGGCGGTCATTCGGGCAGGGTCTGCGGTGAATGTACCCGCGCTTCTCTAGCTTGTCGATCACGTAAGTGACGTTTCCGCTCTGCAGAAGCAGCTTGGAACCGATTTGCTGAATCGGCTGCGAACCCTTGTAATACAAGACCTCCATAACCGCAAAGGCCGTAGGGTTAAAGCCTTCGACTTTACTGCTGATCACGGCATGCTCGTTGATGCTTTTAAAGCTTTTGGCGAACACGCGGTACAGGTGCAGAGATAACTGGGCATCACGTTCCTGTGTTTGAATCATGATTATTCCCGCCTTTATTTTCAATTAATGCTGCATTGCGTAACATGCCGGATTCCTGCCGCAGAAGGGGAAAAATGGACATCGCAGAAGGCTTGCAAAAGCCATTTCGAGCCATTAAGGGCGCAATTTTGCATAATCCTTAGTTTCGTATGTTTATCATAGCGCTTGACCCGCGCGAAAAACATGTGATTTGTCACATTCCATCGGGGTTTGAAACTTTAAAATTTGTAGTAAATTTCATTCTGCGGATCGAAGCGGCATCGGTCTAAGGAAGGATGGATGAACGCCCCATGTATATTAAGGTTACGGTATCGATTGGTTTGCCTGCTCGCTTTGACCCATGTATTCTTATTAAGAGAGGTATGTTGGCCGTTTTACTGTAATTGACGGGGAATGGTGAATTGAACGATACGTTGCCGGAATTGCACTCATGCACGAAAATCATCATCTGTATTCATATAAGGGGGATCGGGATGGAAACGATCAACGCGGAGTCTGCGATGCTGGACGTAAATATTGAAGAAGCAGGATATGAAGAAGGCCATCCGCGAATCCGCGGCATTGCCTTCCGGATTCAGGCCGGAGAGCTGCTGGGACTGATCGGCCCGAACGGGGCCGGAAAAAGCACGACCATCAAAACGCTGCTGGGACTTCTGAAATATGCGAAAGCCGGCGTTACGATCGGCGGCAGATCCGGAAGATACGCGTATGTTCCGGAGCAGCCTGTTTTTCATGATGACTTGACACTGTGGGAGCATATGGATTTGGCAGCAGCCGTATACGGTCTTGAATACGACTCCTTTTGCCGGTCGGCGGATCTTCTGCTGCGCCAGTTCGGCATGGAGGAGGTAAAGCATGATCTTCCGGGAGGGTTCTCCAAAGGGATGAAGCAGAAGATGATGCTGATGCTGGGATTCCTGAGCGAACCGGATGTGTACATCGTGGACGAGCCTTTTATCGGTCTTGATCCCCGCGCAACCAAGGATTTTTTGCGGTTATTGGATGAAGAACGCAGGCGCGGCGCAGCCGTATTGATGTCCACGCATGTGCTGGACACGGCGGAGAAAATATGCGACAGGTTCGTCATGATATCTTCCGGCCAAACGGTGGCGGAAGGGACGCTGGAGCAGATCCGGGAAAGCGCCGGGCTACCCGCAGCGTCGCTGTTCGACTGCTTTGATACGCTTACATAAGAGCTTCATCCTTGGATCTTCCCTCATGCCGGGTTAGGGCATCTGAAGAAAAAACGGAAGAAAGGAGAGATACATCATCGGAACGAAAAACCAAGGTTATACGTTTCCGAATCCTGCAAACCTGTTCAGGAAGCGGCTGATAAGCCATATCCGAGACCGGGTTCGTGTCTTGCGTTCGGTAGCGGATGACTGGACCGTGTTTTTGTATATTTTGATTCCGGGCTTGCTGCTGGGCGGAAGATTGTATTATGGCTTGTGGAAAGAACCCCTCCCGGCGTGGGCTGCGCAGCTTCCGTTTTCCGTGGTGCTGGCGCTGCTGCTCCTGACCGCTTCCCTCAGCAGTATTTTACTGCTGATCCGTGAGGCTGACGTACTGTTCGTGATTCAGCGGAAGGCGTGGCTTCATGGGGTAATGGTTCGCAGCAGTTTGTACAGCATGGCTGTCGCAGCGCTTAAAACCTCGATCTTTTACCTAATCGTGCTCCCGTTTCTAGTCAGGCAATTTCATCAGGACAGCCTGTCACTCGTCTCGCTGCTGCTCTTTACGATTGCATTCGAATGGGTGCTGATGTGGTCCAAGCATCTGGTCCGTGTACAGACGGGCGGGTGGAGGCGGCGGCTTCTGTATATTCCGTTCGTGTTCGTACCGTCCGGGATGTACGGAGCTTTTGCCGCTTGGTTCAGGCTGCAGCCGTTTGCGCTTGGCTTGGGGACGATCATCCTTGTTGTGGTAAGCCTCCTGCTGATTATCGTGAGGCTTCGGCTCCGTGGAACCTTCATGAATGATGTGCAGGAGGATTTGACGAACCGGACGGATCTGACCAGTGTTGTGCTAAGCCAAACCGTGGACAAGCCGCGCCGGATTCGTAAAAAAACATGGATATACCGCCGGTCGGGACATGTGTTCAGGTCGACGTTGCCTTCCCGGAGAATAGCCGGAGCGATGATCAAAACGCTGCTGCGCCATCCGAAGCAATCCATGCTGTATTTGCAGTTTACGGGCATCAGCTTGCTTGTTCTGCTGACTCTGCCGATCGGGATCAAGGTGATCGCTTTCGCCGGACTGATCATGCTGCTGACCTATTGGCTGTTTCTCCAGTGGTTCGGATTCCGGCAGGATCCGTTCGTGTCCCTGCTGCCCTGGCCGGATGATCAGCATTTGCAGGGAAGCCATCTTGCCATGGGGACGCTCCTGTCTCCGTTCGCTGTGCTGACTTCGGCAGCAGTGCTGTTTACCTCCCCGGTGAATGTTTGGATTGCCGTCATCGGATTTGTCCCGCTGGCGGCTGCGTCCGCATGGATTGCCCCGCAAGCCATGCGCATGTTCATGTTGAATAGAAAATATGGATCCCCTTGAGCCGCATTTATCCGTTTATGACAAGGGCCCGGATTTCTTGTACTGAAATCCGGGCCCTTTGTGTATGTGTCTTCTATATCATTTAAAAGAAAGATCAGATGCACCTCCGGCACGCTTCATGGAATCTAGGAGATGGTCTGCGCCGCATGTTTGCCGGCGGTATAGCCGGTGGAAAAGGCAGCAGTGATGTTATAACCTCCGGTGTAGCCATGGATATCCAGAATTTCGCCGCAGAAAAACAGGCCCGGCATCAGCTTCGATTCCATCGTTTTCGGATGGATTTCCTTCAGGTTAACCCCGCCGCCGGTTACGAACGCTTCCTCAATCGATTTGGTGCCGGTAACCTGAATGACAAACTTCTTCAGCACATCGACAAACGCCAACCACTGCTGTTTCGGCAGATGGGCGAAGGTAGCGTCTCCGTCCAGGTCGGCGCGGTTCAGGAGCAGCGGCAGCATCCGTTCGGGGACATCTGCCTTCAGCACGTTTTTGATGGCCTTTTTCGGCTCTGCGGCGAGCTTGTCCCGCAGCATCCGGTCCAGTTCATGAGGAGGCAGGTCAGGGAACAGATCGATCGCCATCTCCACCTGATTGACCTTGAATTTATGCTTCACCTGGCGGATAAACTGGCTGCATCGCAGGGCGATCGGGCCGGACAGTCCGAAATGGGTGAAGATCATATCCCCGCGGTGTCCGATCGTCTTTTTGCCTTTCGGATTCCATACCGACAGCTCCACGTCGCGCAGCGACAAGCCTTGAAGCTCCTTGGAAGCGATCCAGCTTTCACGGGAAACGATCGGAACCTCGGTGGCATACAGCTCGGTTATGGTATGTCCTGCGGCCTCCGCCCACGGATAGCCGTCGCCCGTTGAACCGGTATGCGGCACCGATTTGCCGCCTGTGGCTAAGATCACGGCCGACGCTTTGAAGGCGCCGCCGGATACAGTACGTACTCCGGAAACCTGCCCATTCTCGTACAGCACTTCCGCTACCGGCGTATCGGTCTTGATTTCTACCCCAAGCCTGCGGACCTCTCCCACGAGCGTGTTGACCACACTGGCCGCCTTGTCCGATACCGGGAACATGCGCCCGTTATCTTCCTCCTTCAAGGCAATGCCCAGGTTTTCAAAAAAGTTCATGATATCGCGATTGTTGAAATGCTGAAAAGCGCTGTATAAGAAACGGCCGTTGCCCGGAATGTGTGCGATGAGCTCTTCGGTTTCCTTGGCGTTGGTCACGTTGCAGCGGCCGCCTCCGGAAATACCGAGCTTGCGCCCAAGCTTGCTTCCTTTGTCGAGGAGCAGTACCTTGGCACCGTGTGTGGCTGCAGCGATGCAAGCCATGAGGCCTGCGGAACCGCCTCCGACGACAATGACGTCATATTGTTTCACGTTTTTCTCTCCTTCAGACAGATGACTCCAGGTCAGGTGTTTTAAATGTACCTTTTTAGGATATATCAGGGTATATTGTAATATAGTGTAGGCTGTGATTTAATCAACATGTACATCACTTTTTTTAAGTTAATTTATTTTCGTCGCTATTTCCTGCAGAATCAGATTTTCCCTGTTTAGCTATCCAAGTGAAATGAATCTGTATTTACGCTGCCCGTATGGGGAGGAGGGGACTTGCGATCATTTATGCACTGAAAAATATTATAACACAGGTGCTCATAGCGGGTTCGTTTGCTTTTTTGTTCCCGCTCACGCTGGATAAATACGTCCGTACCCTGAGGCGTAAGAAAAAGCTGGGTTCCGCGGGCTTTGAATTTGTGATTATCATTTCCAGCGCGTTCAGCATCTTGCTGTGCTCGGTGTTCTCCACCACGCTGCTCCAGCTGATCCCCTTGAACTTGGGTATTCTGCCGCTCTTTATCGGCATGCTTTACGGAGGATACAAAAGCGGTCTTCCCTTGGCAGGGCTCTATCTGCTTTGCGATTTTTATTTTAACGAAAAATGGTCATTCTCCGGACTTTTTCTACATACTGGGTTGTTGTTTTACCCCTTGCTTGTCTGGATGTCCCCAAGTTTCCGGAAGGGTACCCTTACCGATAAGGTCAATAAGCTGTGGATGTGCCTTCTGCCAGCCATGCTCCTCGTTACGGCGTCCCCGATTATTGAGGATCCGGCTTTAAACTTATCTAATGCAGGCCCACTGCTCCTCCTGATGTTTTATATCATGGTTAGCGTCTTCGTCGGAGGCGCGTTGATCTATGTCATCGAATTCGCTCTGGAAAAGCTGCTGCTCAAGGAGCAGATCAAAGGCATTTCCGAAAAATATTTGCGCGAGGAAGAGAAGCTGCAGCAGGTCATGGATGTGGCCCCTCTGTGCATGGTATCCGTCGATACGGATGGCAATGTTACCAGTATTAATGAAATGATGATGAATTTATTCAAAACCAGAATGCCGGAGCTGAACAAAAATGATATTCTCGGGCGGCCGCTCGGGTCTTTCGTCGACATTACCGAAAAAGACTATATCAGTTACCGGATTGCCCAAGCCCTGAAGGGCGTAAAAATGAACAAAGAGCTGATTCGCATCGGATCCCAGATCCACTATACAAGCACCTCGCCACTCACCAATACCTTTACCGGGGAAATTTTGGGGGCAGTGCTGGTTATTCAGGATATAACGGAGCTTGAGAGGCTGCGCAGTGAGCTGGGAAATGTGGAGAGGCTCAGTCTGGTCGGACAGATGGCGGCGAGCATTACCCATGAAATCCGCAACCCGATGGCCGTGGTGCGCGGATTTCTGCAGCTGATGAAGGAGAAAAGCCCGGAATCGCTTGATCATTACTACCGGATCGTCATGGAGGAGCTGGACCGGGCGAACGGCATTATCAATGATTTTCTCTCCTTGGCCCAAAACCGGATCTCCGAAAAGGAACAGTGGCATCTGCACCAAATTATCAATGATTTAAGCCCCTTGCTTTGGGCCGATGCGAATTTGCGCGGCCAAACGATTGAGCTTGTGCTGGATGAGAATGTGCCGAAGCTGAACCTCAATGCCAAAGAAATTAAGCAAATGCTGCTCAACCTGGCCCGCAACGGGATGGAGGCGATGGAGGAGAAAGGGAAGCTTAGCATCCAAACACGCCTGAAAAAGAAGGAGCAAATCGTGGAGCTGGTCATCAGGGATACGGGCGTAGGGATGTCCAAAAGCCGTCAGGAACGGCTGTTCGAGCCCTTTTTTACGACCAAGGCCAAAGGGACAGGGCTGGGATTGGCCCTCTGCCTCAGCATCGTGGAGCGCCATGGAGGCAAGATTATGGTGGAATCGGAGGAAGGTCAAGGCACGACATTTGTGATTCAGCTTCCGCTCGTGGAATCTTGAGCATGTTCCCTGAAGGAGGGGGAGAGCCTTGGATTCCGGTGTTGTCTCTTGATTTCAGACTTGTTGAGGGTATAATATTATTTGTGTGCAATATAAAATGAAAGAAGGGCTTGTCTTCTCTTCATCGGAAGATCTCTATCTTCACGGAGGAGGTTCGCCTTCGTTCAGGTTATATATTTAGCGGATTAGGAGTGATAAGAAAATGTCTATGTCTTTTGACAGATATATGAAGGATATGATTCAACCGATGCGCGATGAGCTTACAAGCCTCGGAATTAAGGAGCTCAGAACGCCGGAAGAAGTGGAAATGCATCTCCAGGATGCTCCCGGAACGACTTTGGTCGTTGTCAATTCGGTATGCGGCTGCGCAGCCGGACAATGCCGTCCAGGCGTAGCCCTGGCGCTGAACAATGACTTGGTGCCGGATCATCTGTTCACGGTATTTGCCGGACAGGACAAGGAAGCAACGGCGAAAGCCAGAGAATATTTTGCCCCATACCCGCCATCCTCTCCTTCCATTGCTGTATTGAAGGACGGCGAGCTCGTTCATTTCATCGAGCGCCATCAAATCGAAGACCGCTCGGCTCAAGAAATCGCCGAGGATCTGACAGAAGCATTTGATCGTCTGTGCCGTTAATCGGCATGCATCTGCATACTGCCCCGAATATCGGATGTCCGATAGGCGGGGCTTTCGTTATTTTTAGGCCTGTGACAGTTTGATGTAAGGGCTGATCTGGACGACCTATTCAGAGATCGACGAGAAACGGGGTGTGCTTCATGAGCTTGCAGGAAGAAATGATTTCGGCACTCGGCGTAAAGCCGGCGATAGATGAAGAAACAGAAGTCAGAAGAAGAGTGGATTTCCTGAAATCCTACGTAAAGGATGCCGGGGTCAAGGGGCTGCTGATCGCCATCAGCGGCGGCATCGACAGCGCCGTCGCGACGGGGCTGTGCAAACGGGCAACGGATGAGCTGACCGAGGAAGCCGGCGAAGAGTATATGACGCTGGGCGTGTTCCAGCCTTACGGCGAGCAGGAGGATATCGACCACAGCTACGCCGTGGCTGAGGCCTTCGGACTGAAGCATACGGTAGAGACTAATATCGAGGATACGGTGACCGAGATTGCGCTGGAAGCGGAGCAGGGCCTGAAGCGGCTTGGTATCCACCGCCACCTCACGCCGCAGGGGAAGGGCAATGTCAAAGCCAGAGCCCGAATGGTCATGCAGTATGCGCTTGCGTTTGAGCTGAAGCTGCTGGTCGTCGGCACGGATCACGCTTCCGAGGCGGCTACGGGCTTCTATACCAAGTGGGGCGATGGAGCCGTGGATATTACGCCGCTCAGCAGCCTGAACAAGCGTCAGGTCCGCCAGCTGGCCCAGTACCTGGGAGTTCCACAGGAGATCCTGGATAAAGCGCCCTCGGCGGGCCTGTGGGCCGGTCAGACCGACGAGCAGGAGCTGGGCATCTCCTACGAGGAGAACAGCGATTATCTGGAAGGCAAAGAGATCAGCGCCAAGGCGAAGGAACGCCTGGAAAGCTATTATGTTAAAACGGCGCATAAACGGAACGCGATTCCGGGAATTTAGTCAGAGGATGCGTACGTGAGTGAAGGTGCATTTTCGCTTTAAATAAGAGAATGAAATAGAACGGGCATTCAAGGTTCCGACCTTGATGCCCGTTTTTGTCGTTTAAAAGTTGAACTACATGCTAGAGCAGCGGAGAGTCTGCTAGAACACGATTGTCTATCATGCGTGGTGACTGTGTCTTGAGCAGTTACGCCATCTCTTTGGTGGAACCGGAAACGCCGGGCACAGCGGGATTCTTTTTCAGGCTGAACACGAGCCATAAGCAGTGCAGGAGAAGGATGATCAGAATAACATAGTCCCATACGGAAACCCCGCGGCCGTCTTGGCCGAGAAACTGGATCAGATTATGAATAAAGTGGTAGATGATGAGCGGAATGATGTTATGGTTCTTCACGATCAGCAGGGCGAGGGCTGCGCCGGTGAGGAGGGCATATACAAGCTGTACGAGGGTATCTTCGGCGCTTTGTCCGGACAGCATGTTAAGGACATGCGTGACGGAGAACAGCAGGCTGGAGGTCAGGACGGCGGCGGTGACGCTTTTGTGCCGAAGCAGAATGTGGAGGATCAGCCCCCGGTACACCGTCTCTTCGACAAATCCGACCATCAGGGTAAAGAAGACGAAAAACATGGCCTCCTTAAGCGTAAAGCTGCGGAACCCGTTCAATGCGACGATCAGCAGCGCGAGCGCGAGCGGCAGGTAATACATCCAGTTGCGCGCGGGAATGGTGCTCAGCGGCCTGAAGCCGTAACGTCCCCAGCTCTTTTTCCAGGTCAGGCAGGCGATCAGGACGATGGAGATCGGAATGAAAGCAATCAGCACGGGTGCAGTATAGCTCAATTCTTGAATGGTCGCATAGGCTCCGGCGACGAACATCGCCACCAGGAGCAAAAGCTCGATCATAACGACGCTCAAAACGGGACGCTTGTCGGTGAATCGGGCGGGGCTAGGGTTTACTTGATTGGCCTGGGCTTTCATGATTCGGATCAGCTCCTTGGATTAATTGTTCGACATACTCTTTTTCCATCTTAAAAAAATGCTTGCCGTACGATAACACGGAGACTCTGAAAAAATGCTTTTGCGGATCGGGAATTTCAGCCAGCTCGCCGGCCACGATCTGCTCTACCGCCTGCAGACGGCCGATTTCCTGATTCAGCTTGCTTCGGTATTCCTCAAGCCGCAGGTTCCGGGTCCCCTCATCAAGGTAATCGTAGAAAAAGACCTTCAGCAAAAACTCGTTCCGGTTCAGGGTGAGGGGCTCGCCAAGCCAATGGAGCAGCTGCTGCCGGCCCTCGGGAAGGAGAGAATAAATTTTCTTGTTCTTGCTGCTGCCTTCCTCTTCCGCTACCGACACCCATTCCTTGTCCGTAAGGCGCTTCAGCGCAGGATACAGGCTGCCGAAGCTGGCCTTGTAAAACATGCCGATGGACAGGTCGATCGTTTTTTTCATGTCATAGCCGCTCATGTTGCCTTCCATCAGCAGCCCCAAAATGATGTATTCAAGCATGTTAGTCACCTCTTATGTATCGGATCGATATATCGTTTCGATATATAATATAACGGAGGAATGATGAACGGTCAATCCTTTTTTTACAAATATTTCTTCGGGCCCGGATGTGAAATCATGCAGACATGGCTCGCATCCCGGAAGGTCTCCTGCTACAATAGGGTTTGAATGTCTTCGGAAGGATGGTGTGGTTCAGTGATTCACGGGATCGGGCATGATGTGCTGGAAATCAAGCGACTTTCGCTTTTGCTGAGCGGACAGCTCGGATACCGTTTCATGGAGCGGGTGCTTACGGAGAAAGAGCGGGAAGAGGCCCGGAGAAGGGGCGGAAAGCTGACGGAATTCGTAGCGGGGCGCTTTGCCGCCAAAGAAGCGATCTCCAAGGCTTTCGGCTGCGGGATCGGGAGCATCATCGGGTTTGCGGACATGGAAATTTTGCCGGATTCCTGGGGGAGGCCCATCGCCGTCCTGAGCCGGGCAGCATGGGAACGCCTTCAGCTTCCGGGTGAACCGGAATATATTATTCACTTGACCATATCGCATCAGACAGAGCTGGCTTCGGCATTCGCAGTCGTGGAGCGGATCGTTTAGAAGCTTTTTCAGGGAGAAGAAAGCCGGAAGGAATTGAATACGTCTTATGAACCAAACAGAGCAGAAGAAGTTCTTCAGCCATCATTTGCTGGAGTGGTATATGCACAACAAAAGGGATCTGCCGTGGCGCCGCCACCGTAATCCGTATTATATCTGGGTATCCGAGATCATGCTGCAGCAGACGCGCGTGGATACCGTGATCCCGTATTTTAACCGTTTCATTGAAAGGTTTCCGACCGTCGAGGATTTGGCGGGCGCGCCGGAGCAGGATGTGCTGAAGTGCTGGGAAGGGCTCGGCTATTATTCGCGGGCAAGAAATCTTCAGGCGGCGGCAAAGCAGGTGAAGGAGCTGCACGGCGGTCAGGTGCCCGATGACAAGGCGGCGGTGTTTGCCCTCAAGGGCGTAGGCCCGTATACGGCAGGCGCAGTCCTCAGCATCGCGTTCAACAAGCCTGAGCCGGCCGTGGACGGCAACGTCATGCGCGTATTGTCGCGCTACTTCCTGATCGAGGAAGATATCATGAAAGCTAGCACCCGGTCGTTTATGGAAGGATTGGTCGTGGAGCTGATTCCGGAAGGACGGGCTTCCGACTTCAATCAGGCGCTGATGGAGCTCGGCGCGCTCGTATGTACGCCGAAATCACCGCACTGCCTGACCTGTCCGGTCATGGAGCATTGCGCGGCCAGGCTGGAAGGGGTAGAAGAGTCGCTGCCGGTGAAGACGAAAGCGAAGCCTCCGCGCCCGGAACACCGGGTGGTAGCCTTGGTAGAAGGCTCCGGAGAGCATGCCGGCAAGGTGCTGATCCGCCAGCGGCCGCAGGAGGGACTGCTCGCCAGAATGTGGGAACTGCCGCATGTGCAGGTTCCTCAAAGCCGCAGCGGGCGCATACCGGACGAGCCGGCGATGGATATCGCGATCGGGTCCTTATTGGAAGAAGGCATTGCCGCGCGGCCGGAAGGATATATGATGGACGCCGAGCATACGTTCAGCCATATCCACTGGAACCTGCAGGTGTACCGCTGCCGGGAAGAATTCATGCCTTTCACGGCGGAGACACGGGCGGCCTATGAAGCGGACGCGGCTGTCCCGGAAAGCACGGCAACCGAATACCGCTGGATCGCGGAAGAGGATATGGCGCTTTATGCTTTTCCGAACGTGTTCCTGAAAATATTGCGCGAGTATTTCAAGTCGCTGCCGGCAGCGACGTAACGGCCTCATAGTGATGAACGCAAAAAAAGAACCGTCCACAGAAGTGGGCGGTTCTTTTGCTATCGGCTAGGCCGCTTGAGGATTGCCTTATTTTACGGCTTCTTCGTAACGTTTGCCTACAGCATCCCAGTTTACAACGTTCCAGAAGGCAGCGATGTAGTCAGGGCGTTTGTTTTGGTATTTCAGATAGTAAGCATGCTCCCATACGTCCAGGCCGAGAACCGGAGTTTGGCCTTCCATGATTGGGTTGTCTTGGTTAGGCGTGCTCGTGATGGCAAGCTTGCCGTCTTTCACAACCAGCCAAGCCCAGCCGCTGCCGAAACGGGTTGTAGCCGCTTTGGCGAAATCTTCTTTGAACTTATCGAAGCCGCCCAGTTCGCTGTCGATCGCAGCAGCCAGCTTGCCGCTTGGTGCGCCGCCGCCGTTAGGTCCGATGATTTCCCAGAACAGGGAGTGGTTCGCATGACCGCCGCCGTTGTTGCGGACAGCAGTACGGATGCCTTCAGGCACGCCGTCGAGGTTCGCGATCAGCTCGTCAAGGCTTTTATTTTGCAGTTCAGGAGCGCTTTCCAGAGCTGCATTCAAGTTGGTTACATACGTGTTATGGTGACGATCGTGGTGGATCTCCATTGTTTGTGCGTCGATATGAGGCTCGAGCGCATTGTTAGGGTAAGGAAGTGCAGGTAATTGAAATGCCATGATAAATACCTCCTGTAAATGTTTTTTATATGGAATCAATTCACATTGACTCCTGTTCATAAAGAAACTTTTGCGGTGCAAAAGCGTCCTTTATTGACCGGATTATGTAGCTCGAAACGTATCCAAGTACAATTAAACCGTATTTTTTCAATTAAATCAACATTTATGTTTAAAAAGTCGGCCGAAGTTTGCAGGAGCGCACATAACCCGTATTATCCATTACCCGATATCCGTATTTTTATGCGTGACAGGTTATCCATAATATGGTTATTTAACTGATATTACAATGAAAACGCTTGCTATAAAGCGCTTTCAAAAGAAAATGCGTGTTTTTTAAAGAAAACTATGATTTAATGAATGATAAAGAAGGAATTTAACGGTTTTTGTCGTAATATTTATTCTGGATTAAAAGAAGAGCTTGATCTTCCAAGGATCCAAACAAGCTGACGAAAAGGGAGATTTAAGACATGCATGTTCGTTCCTTTCAGTTAAGTGATTGTACCCGTGTCACCGAGTTGATGCAGGTTGCCTTGTCCGAAGAGTGTTACCGGAATACGATGGGACCGTTCTCCAGGCAGTTGTCCTGGGATTCGGAGCTGATTATGGTTGCGGAGGAAGACGACGAAATCGTAGGAGCCTTGATCGGCACGATCGAGCATAACCACGGCTGCTACTACCGCATCGCCATCCATCCGGACTATCGCCGCCGAGGAATCGGCAAAGCGCTCGTATCCGCCATGGAGCAGCGTTTTCAGGTTCGCAAGGTAAGCCGGATCATGATTGCCGGAGATGAGCACAACAAAGCCGCTTTGCCTTTATATGAAGCGATGGGCTACGGTGCCAACAAAATTTTGGAAGCCTTTCAAAAGCTTAGCATCATTAGTCCCCAGCACTGATTTATCAGAAAAGAAACGGACGTCAAGCTGATACAAATTATAAACTTCTTGCCGATTCCGTTCAAATGATTCACGTATTTAATCGTAGAATTTTCAAAGATGGACAATCTATTGTGATGACTCATAAACAATATTTTCTATATTGAGCATATCTTTACTGCCGTTGCAAAACGGCGTGAGATATGCTTTTCTGTATATAAGGGGAATTTGTCTAAAATGAGGTGTAGCATGAATCAAGCTCAACAGCATGAACACGGGCCATCGGGCATGGTGCCGGCGGACAAGCCGGGAACGGAACCGAAGCCGCGCAGTCTATCCTCCGAGGTATGGGACTGGGTGAAAACGATCGTGATCGCTTTTGTCATCATGATGCTGCTTAATTTGTTCGTATTCAATCTGTCGATGGTCAAGGGACAGTCCATGCAGCCGACGCTGTATGAAAAGGAAAGGCTGTTTATCGATAAAATCGTATATGATTTCAAAGCGCCCAGCCGGGGGGAAATCGTCGTGCTGCATGATCCGAGCGACGGGCCGGACAAGAAGGAATACCTGGTCAAACGGGTCATCGGCATTCCCGGCGATATGATTGAAGTAAAGGACCACAAGCTGTATGTGAACGGCCAGCTCAAGGTCGAGCCGTATACAGAGGTGGAGATTCAAGACCCCGACTTTGGCCCGCTTAAGCTGGACGAGGATCATTATTTCGTAATGGGTGACAACCGGCATGAAGGAGCCAGCAAGGATAGCCGCTCCTTCGGCAGCGTGAGCGCTAAAGCCATCGTTGGAAGGGCGGAATTTATTTTCTGGCCGATATCCCAAATCCGAGGCTTGTAATGGCGCATCATCCAGGCTGGAAGGAGGCGAGAGAGATGACAGCAATGACAACCTCGGCGTATGCTCCTCCGCCTTCCTACTGGGAGGAGCTGAAGCGTGAGATCAAGGAGGCTGCGGCAAGCTTCGGCATCGACGAAATCGGCTTTGCCGCGGCAGATCCTTTTGTGTCTTTGAAATCCATTTTGCAAAACCACCGGGATCTTGGTTACGAGTCCGGCTTCGAAGAGCCGGATCTGGATAAACGCGTTACCCCCGCATTGCCTTCCGCAGAACCCGCTTCCCTTATCTCCATCGCTGTAGCCTATTCTTCCAAAATGCCGAACCCTCCCAAAAACGAGCCGGGCAAATACCGGGGCGTCTTGTCGCGTTCCTCATGGGGGAAGGACTATCATCATGTGCTGCGGGAGGCGATGGGGAAGCTGGAGGCGTTTATTCGCGAGCGGGTGCCCGAGGCTGTCATGGAGAGTATGGTCGATACCGGAGCGCTGGTGGACCGGGCCGTCGCGGAACGCGCCGGGATCGGCTTCAGCGGCAAAAACTGCTGCATCATTTCTCCGAAGTGGGGATCCTGGATATTCCTTGGCGATATGGTGACGAATATCCCGTTTCCCCCGGATACCCCGGTAACGGAGGATTGCGGGGATTGCACCCTGTGCATCGACGCTTGTCCGACAGGAGCGCTGGTCGGTCCAGGGCAGCTGAACGCGCAGCGCTGCATTTCTTTTTTGACGCAGTCCAAGGGGTTTTTAACGGACGAAGTCATGCGGAAAATCGGCAACCGTTTGTACGGCTGCGATACTTGCCAGGTGATTTGCCCGAAAAACAAAGGGAAGCACTGGACGCATCATGAGGATTTGCTGCCGGTGCCGGAGAAGGACAGACCGCTGCTGTTGCCCATTTTGGATTTAACCAATCGGGAGTTCAAGGAGCAATTCGGGGAAAGCGCCGCCGCTTGGCGGGGGCGTAAACCCATCCAGCGCAATGCCGTCATTGCGCTCGGAAATTACAAAGATTCATCTGCGGTGCCCAAACTGGGAGAGGTGCTGCTGAATGACCCAAGGCCGGAGCTGCGGGGAACCGCTGCCTGGTCGCTGGGACGCATAGGAGGCGAAGAAGCATTGAACATCATGAATAAAGCCCTAGCTTCCGAGCAGGACGAGAAGGTCCGGGACATGCTCGGCGAAGCGAAGGAACAACTTCAATCGCAAACGAAAGCGAACGCAGCAGATCAAGAGAATGAAGCAACGAGGTTTACCGCGACGCTGGACGGTAAGCCTGAAACAATATTTTACGATGAAATGCAGTCCAAGATCGGGCCGCTGACCTTGTGTGCAACGGAGAAGGGGTTATGCCTGATCGAATTTGGCAGCTTCAGCGTCAAGGAAGCCGTTCTGCAGCAATGGTCGCGTACCTGGTGCGGAGGCGGCGACTTCGAGCATGATGATGAGCGGCTTGCCGAGGCCAAGCGCCAGCTTGGAGAGTACTTCGCAGGGCAGCGAAAGGAGTTCGATCTGACCTTGGATTTGCGCGGCACGCCGTTTCAGCTACAGGTTTGGGCGACTCTTGCCGATATTCCATATGGAGAGATCCGTTCTTACGGGAATATAGCGGAGCAGATCAAGAGACCCAAAGCGATCAGGGCAGTGAGCGGAGCGGTGAGCAAAAATCCGGTTCCGGTCATCGTTCCCTGCCACCGGGTGCTTGAGAGCGACGGCAGCCTGACAGGCTACCGCGGCGGTCTGGAAACCAAACGCCAGCTTCTTGGCTTGGAGGAAGCACTTCCCGAAAGAAACACGCGGATCGAAGAGTAAAGCGGTGAGCAGCCGGCCGATTTGAAAGGCAGCCGCTGAAAATCGGGGGAAGAGTCATGAGATATATAAGCATTGATAATGTAGAGCCCGGACAATTTTTAGGGAAAACGATATACTCCGGCAACGGAACCGTTCTCTTGTCTGCTGGCGTGCAGCTGACGGTTTACATGATCAGCACGTTGAACCGGATCGGCGTCACGATGGTATACATCCAGGATCCGCTGTTTGAGGATGTGGACACCGACGATATGCTGAGCGATGCGACCAAGCAGGGGATCATCCAGGAGATGTGCAACATGTTTGAAGCCGTGCGCTCGGGGAAGGATTGGAATACCCATCAAATCGGCAGCAGCGTGGAGAGCCTGCTGGAGGACGTGATGAGCAACAAGGAGATGCTGGTGCAGCTGACCGATATCCGAACGTCCGACAACCACCAGTATATCCATGCGATGAATGTATGCCTGCTGTCATCTGTAATCGGCATCAACATGGGGCTGAATTATCAGCAGCTGAAGGAGCTGGCAACAGGTGCGCTGATGCATGATATCGGGAAAAGCGGCATGGACGAGGAGGACGAGATTCTCCCGGGCCTCAAATCCCATCATACCTGGAGGGGATTCGAGAAGCTGAAAAACAAGAGGGACTTCAGCCTTCTGGTTGCCCATGTGGCGCTTCAGCATCACGAGCGAATTGACGGCTTTGGCCTGCCGCGCGGGCTTACAGGCGATGAAATTCATCTGTATGCCAAAATCGTGGCGGCTGCGGACACGTATGACCGCCTGATTCATCCGATCCTGCCGCAAGCGAAGAACCTGCTGCCCCATGAAGCCTGCGAGGAAATGCTGACCATGTCGGAGAAGCAGCTGGACTACGAGGTGCTGATTCACTTTAACCGGATGGTGTCGATCTATCCGAACGGCGCCGCCGTGAGGCTGTCCACCAAGGAAACGGGTGTGGTGGTCCGCCAGCACCGCGGCCTTCCCGGCCGGCCGGTCGTTCGAATCGTACGGGGCGAAGGAAGCCATTTCGACGTCAAGGAGCTGGATTTGGCCCAGGAAACGACCGTTTTCATTGAAGCGGTTTTAACGTAGAAATCCATTTGCTAGGCGCCTGGGGAAATGCTATGATAGGTTCGTGTTGCTATGCACACGAGAGTATTGATCTATAAATATGAGGTGGCTGAACATGCAATATGTCATTCCTGTGATTACGCTGATTGTCGGTTTGATCGGCGGCTTTTTTATCGGCGTGTTTTATTTGCGCAAGCAAATGGAAAAAATGCAAAGTGATCCGCAAATGCTGCAAAAAATGGCCAAACAGATGGGGTATAATCTGAACAACCGTCAAATGCAGAAAGCTCAGCAAATGATGAAGAACAACCCGCAGTTAACAAACAAAAAAGGCGGGAAACGCAAGTAAGCACGCATTCCGCGATACGCGAATAGTAGATCATTAGGTCACGAGAGGAGGTAAGTGCCGTGGCTGGCGTAAAAGATTACGTAAATACCCAGGTTCAGAATAATCGAGAACAAGTTGAGTATCACATACAAGAAATTTTGAAATTAATCGGTGAGGACCCGCAAAGGGAAGGGCTTCTGGAGACTCCTGCGCGCGTAGCCCGCATGTATGAGGAAATTTTTGCGGGATACGAGGTCGATCCGAGGGATGTGCTGGGCGTTACCTTCGACGAAAACCATGAGGAACTGGTCATCGTAAAAGATATCGTGTATTACAGCCAATGCGAGCATCATATGGCGCCGTTTTTCGGCAAGGTCCATATCGGGTATATTCCTAGCGGTAAAATCGCAGGGCTCAGCAAGCTGGCCCGCTTGGTCGAAGCCGTGACCCGTCGCTTACAGGTTCAGGAGCGCATCACATCGCAAATCGCCGACATTATGGTTGACGTGCTGCAGCCTCACGGCGTGATGGTCGTTGTTGAAGGCGAGCATCTGTGCATGTGTGCCCGCGGCGTGAAAAAGCCGGGCAGCAAAACGGTAACCTCCGGCGTTCGCGGCATTTTCCGTGAGGATTCTGCGTCCAGAGCCGAATTCCTGTCGCTCATAAAAGGATGATTTGCAAATAAAGAGGCATTTCCGAAGCGGGCTGATCCAGCCCGCCGGGAATGCCTCTTTTTGCATGCTCATGAAGATTAGGGTTTGTTTTTGACGAGCGGCGCGTTGTCGATATCCTTCTGCTCCGCCAGCTTCACGTTGCCGAGGAAGGTGGAGACGCGGCGCAGGTATTCGCGCGGATGCTCCCGGAATATAAGCTCATGATGGCTGCCCTGCACGACCCATGCTTCAGAGTATGGATTGGTCTGGTTGGACGCCAGCTTTTCGGCGATGGGATAAGGAGCTTTCTCGTCTTCCGTCCCGTGAATGAAGAAGATCGGAAACGGGTAGTCTTCCTTTTTCACCTGCTGATAAGGAATTTGGTGCAGGCTGGTTCCGTTCAGGACAGGGAAGAGCAGCTCCAGGATTTCAAGCGACGGGTGCCGCGGCAGATCAAGCTGGTTTTTAATGTTATGGTACAGCGTATCCGGCTCCAGCAAAAAGGTGCTGTCCAGGATCATCGCATCGACATCCTTGGTCTGCAGTCCTGCCTGCAGGGCCGTGCCTGCGCCCATTGAAAATCCCCAAACCACGATTTGCTTCGCGCCGCGCTGTTTGGCAAGCTCGATCGCTCCGAGCAGCTGCTGCGATTCCACTTTCCCGCCGGTAGCCACGGCCTTGCTGTTCTGGGATGCAAAGCCGTAATCGAACATGATGACGTTGAAATTCATCCGGTGGGCGTAATGGGCCAGATCATACATCGGAATCCACGTTTCCTCGCGGTTGGCCCCGTATCCATGGCTGAATACGATCGTTTTCTTCGATCCGGCGGCGGGAATGTACCATCCCTGCATCATCCGGCTTCCATCCAGCGCGGGAAAGGTCACGTTCTCATATGCCATATGCTTCGCCTGCATCGGATTGGAATACAGCGGCGCAACGGTGGGATTGGAAAGCACCCATGCGATATACGCGTGCAGCGCGATGAAACAGAAGATCAGGAAGAACAATACCGATAGCAGCAGGGCTACCAAAATATGCTTCACGCGTATGAGACGCGGCGTCAGCGGAAAGGGCGTTTCGGTCGGGGGGCGAGAAAATTGGGCGTCATTTCGTGTTGCCATGCTCATGCTAGCCCCTCCTTAGATCAAAATTGCTAAATAAAATGAACTTCGTTCAAATTATATAGTTATAGTTTATCTTGTAGGTACAAAAACGGAAACAGATAAAATTTTACTCTATATCCTATGCTGTGGGACGCCTAATGTCAATCAGCCAGGCCCATTTGTAAATGAAATGTAATAGAAGATGGACATCTTCTCCGCCTTCTATGGTAAGTGCGCGTATTTTACCGAAAAAGTAGACTTTGGGCGTTGAATTTCATATAATTATTGTAACCATGTTTCATGTGGTGAAACATTAAGAGGGGCGGGAGCTTGAATGGAAGACCGCAAACTGACCGTACGCGCCGTCGAGCGCGCACTTGATATATTGATGTGTTTTACGAGAAGCAGCGAGCTTGGACTGACGGAAATTGCCGGTCAGATTCATCTTCATAAAAGCACGGTGCATCGTCTGCTGACCACGCTCGAAGAAAAGGGCTTTGTGGTGCGGGATGCGGCAACGGAGAAATACCGCCTGGGACTGAAGGTATGGGAATTGTCCACGCATTTATCCAAAAGCGACGATCCTGCGGTCCTGTTCCTCCGGGGGATGGAGCGCCTGCGCGATCGGCTTGGCGAGACGGTGAGCCTGTATCTCAGGGACGGCAAGGACCGCCTGCGGATCCAGGCCGTACAGAGCAACCAGGCGATCCGCAGAGTAGCCCAGGTCGGGGCCCGGCTTCCTTTGTACGTCGGGGCTTCAAGCAAGGTGCTGGTTGCCTTCGCGTCGAAGGAAGACCAGGAGGAGCTGTTTCAGGATCCCGAATGGCCGGATATGCCGGATCCCGGCTCGTACATGCGCATGCTGGAGGAGATCCGCGAGCGCGGATACGCAACGAGCTTTGAGGAGCGGGAGCCGGGCGCGGCCGCGGTTGCCGTGCCGATCGTGAACCGCAGCGGCGTCGTGGCGGCGGCCCTGTCCGTGTCCGGACCTGTCGGCCGGATTTCAAGCGAAACGCTGCATGAATTCGCCCCTGTGCTCAAGGAGGCTGCCCATGAAATGGGCTTGATGCTATAACGCTTCAGAAACGGGATTGAAATGTGCGGGCAGCGGCAATAGCCTCGTTCCCGTCTCTCTGACCAGGAGACAGAATGGATGTATACGCAAAAAGACCACTGGATTGTTCTCCAGTGGTCTTTCTTTAAATAGATCAGAAACAGCGTCTCAGGCCTTTATGAAAGTACGCCGTTTGATTTATTTATCGACGGCTTATCGCTCGATATTCTCTTCAAACCAGCGCACGATATGGGTGAGGCGGCGGGTCCGCAGATGCGGGTTGCCGCTTCGGGACAGATTGTGGTCCGCGCCCGGGAAGCGGATGAGCTGCGTTTTTTTGCCCAGACGCTTCAGGGCGACGAACATCTGCTCACCCTGCTCGATCGGACAGCGCAAGTCCTGCTCGCCGTGAAGAACCAGCAGCGGGGTCTTCACATGGCCCACGTAAGCCAGCGGAGAGTGCTTCCACAGCTTCTCCACATCATCCCAGGCATTGCCCCAGATTTGATCCTCCGTAAAGTGATAGCCGATATCGCTGACGCCGTAGAACGACAGCCAGTTCGAAATCGAACGCTGGGTTACGGCCGCTTGGAAGCGGTCCGTATGACCGACGATCCAGTTGGTCATAAAGCCGCCGTAGCTGCCGCCGGTTACGCCAAGACGGGAGCCGTCCACGTAATCGTAAGTGTTCAGCACATAATCGGTGAATTCCATCAGGTCCTGATAATCCCGGCCGCCATAGTCGCCGCGGACCGTGTTCACATGCACTTGCCCGTAGCCATGCCCGCCGCGCGGATTCGTATAGAAAACCGCGAAGCCGGCGGCAGCGAGCAGCTGGAATTCATGCATGAACGTGTGGCCGTACATGGCCTGCGGACCGCCGTGGATTTCCAGAACGGCAGGCACCTTGGAGCCCTCCTTGAAGCCGATCGGCTTCATGATCCAACCCTGCATCGGCCAGCCGTCGCCGGCCGTGAACCGGAATTCCTCAGGCTCGCTCAGCAGAAGCTCGCTCCAGAGCCCCGCGTTGCAGTCGGTCAGGCGGGTTTCGGTGCCGCTGGCGAGATCCAAACGGAACAGATCTCCCGGATGCAGAGGATCGGCCGCAGCGAGAATGAGATCGCCGCTCGGCGTCAGCGCGAACTGGTAGATTTCGCGATCGCCGCCGGCCATAATCTCATAGTCGGAGCCGTCCAGCGCGAAGCGGGCCACCTCCACGCGGCCGTTCTGGCTGACCTGGATAAAGACGGACCGCTGATCATGGCTGTATACCGGCGGCGTCCCGGCGCCCGCACGCATGTCACTCACGGCGCTGTGACCGAGCTGGATGTCCAGGTCGGTGTACAGCGCTCTGTACTCGCCGCCTTCCGCCGGAATCAGGTAGATGCGGGTCAATGTTGCATAACCGCAGGACAGGTCGTCGGCGAGCATCAGAATGGATTTGCCGTCAGGGGTATAGCTGACATGTCCGATGCTGATTTTGCCGTCCGTCAGCTGACGCGGTGTGCCGCCTTTACGGTCTGTGACATACAGGTCATTGGTGGGTCTGAGATCGGCATCCGGGATGTCCTCTGTAGGCAGCTCCGTCGTATACGCGATGGCCGTCCCGTCCGGCGACCATGCGAAGGCGCCGATATCCAAAGCGCCGGACGTGATCTGTTCACCCGTTCCCGATGCGATATCAAAGACGAATAAATGCGTTCTGCGGCTGCCCATCAGGCCCGCGCCGTCAGCTTTATACCGGATGCGGTCCACGATTTTTTCCTCGGGCAGCGCGTCCTTCGAGTCCGTCTTTTCTTCCTCTCCATCCGGAGCCTCCGCCTTCAGCAGCAGGGCGCTTCCATCCGGCGACCATTTATAAGCGCTTACACCATGTTTGAGATCGGTCACCGCCTGTGCTTCGCCGCCATGCGCCGGCAGCAGCCATACCTGGCGGGCATCGCCTTTCTTGCGGAGAAAGGCGAGCTGTGAACCGTCAGGGGACCACTGCGGCGCTCCGTCCTGCTCGCCTGCGGTGAAGGGTGCGTCGCTGCTTCCATCCGGCTGGATCAGACGGATTTGGGTCACATACCCGTCATGCTTGGTGCTCACCGACTTCAGTATGTACGCAGCCGCCCCGTTTTCAGGAGAGACTGCAGGATCGCTAACCCAGTGCATGCGGTACAGGTCGCCCGCTGTCATCACGCGTTTTTCACTCATCGAAAAAGACCTCCCTATAAGAAAATGAACAATAGCATGTGTTCATTATCCCAGAGAATGGGCAGGAAATCCATCCCAGGACGGTTGAGATGGAGGGCCGGCAATCGGTTTATTTCCGCTTATTCACCCAAGCGGCGATATCGTGAATGAGCTGAGGCGATACGTTGGAAGGCATGGCGTATTCCCCGCCGGTGGATACGCCGTCAACGTCGGCAAGCAGATGGTTCATGCGCGGATACGATTTGAATTCGACGTCTTTGCGGTTCTCCAAGGCGTTTTTCCACCCGTCAAACTGCTTCATCGTCACCTGCCAGTCATTTTCGCCCTGCAGGATCAGCATAGGAATCCGCTGCGTTTGCGCCATTTCGGCCGGCTTGTAATTTTTCTGCTCGAACCACCAGTAGGCAGGGGACAACGGGAACGAATCCGGCATATGATCCGCCGTATACTGAGGGTCGTTGACGAGATTGGCGATACCGTTCCAGACGGCAGCCTGTTGTTCATACGGTGCAGGATCCTGTCCCAACGCCTTGATCCGTTTGACCAGCTCCTGCTGCTGATCGATAAGGGTGTCGGCAAAGCTAGTGCTCGGGCCGGATAGCAGGACGGCGCCCGCAATATCGTGATCCGGGTCGGCCGCGAGGATCAGCGGCATGGCGAAGCCGCCTTGGCTGTGACCGGCGACGAAGATCCGTCCCGCATCGATTTCCGGGGTTTGTTTCAGCAGCTTGACTGCGGCTATAGCGTCATTCACGGTTTCCTTGTGCAGCGTGAACTTGGAATCGGCCGCAACCTTGAAGGTATGCTCATACGTCACCTTGTCGTATCGAAGCACAGCAATGCCCTTGGCCGCCAGACCGACAGCCAGGTCACGCAGCGGCTTGGCAGCGCCTATGGACGTATCGCGGTCCTGCGGGCCGGAGCCGTGAACAAGCACCACGGCAGCGAAGGGTCCTTCGCCTGCAGGCAAGGTCAACGTCCCTGGCAGAGCGAGATCGCCTTTTCCAATGCGTACTTCCTGTTCCGTATACGCGGAAGGATGATCATACGCAGGTTTTTGGTACCCCGCTGCGCTGACAGGCGAGAGGTACAGATCATCGATCTGCCCGCTGTTATCCGATCGCAGCGTGACAGTCAAAGGGACCTGACCCAACTGAAGCGTGTAGATGACATTATGATGAACCGCATTATCCTGCGCCGTGCGGAGAGGTTGAGCGGTTCCCGTCTTGCCGTACAGCTTCTCGTAATTGCCCCACAGCATATCCAGGGTCTGTACCGGAATAGCCTGCTTCAACGCGGGGCTCATAAAGCCAGCCGCCTTGGAGCCGTCTCCGTTTCGCAGCTCCTCGAAGAAGCTCTCCGCGTTGCTATCTGAAATGGATGAACCGTCAGCGCTTTCCCGGCCGGCAGCTGCTTCCGGCTGGAAATCCGCCGCATTGGCGACTGCGGGCAGAGAGAGGGCCAGGGCAATAGAAGCCGCGTCAGCCTTGATCGTTTCTGAACTTTTTTTCGGCATGTTTAATCCTCCTTGGAAGACGAATGACTACAGAATGATGGAGGGCATCCTTTGACTCGGGAGAAGCACGCGATGATCGTCAGGATGCCGTTAAATCAGAAATGGGCTGCGGGCGGTAGAGTTCCTTTAAAACGTCAAGCGAATTGCTTAACCGGCAAAGTAAGCAGCGACAGACACAACAACCAGCGTAATGACGAGCACCATCCAGGCGGCCGGACGGGCGAAGTTGACGGTCCAGCCGATCCCCATGCGCTTTTCTACGAATAGGGCCGGGTCTCCGGGGTTGAAATAGATGGAGCCGAGCTTCCAGAACCGGTCATCATTGGCCGCGGTTCTCCCTGTACCGATTGCCGTCGATCCGCCGATTCGGCGTCCGCCCTGCCCGGTTGTGAGCGAGAAAATTAAGGCCATGATGATTACAAGCGCCGGCATCAGCAGGCTGACCAGCATGACGATGCTCCCATGCAGCTCGAATCTCATGTTGAGCTGGATAAAGGAAAACAGGAGCACCATGATCATCGCCGCAGCCGCGTTAAACATTGACCAGCGAAGGCGGAATATGGCATTCCGGCGGGCGGACAGCTCCGGATGATCGGGATTAATCTGCTGTTTACTTTTCAGAATCATGCGGTTGATGAACATGAAGAGCGCGATCATGACCAGCTGCATCAGATTCGGCCCCAACACCGTCCGGATGGATTTTGGCACGGATCGCGTCACTTCGCCCTGCCAGTCGAATTTCATGGCCAGGTTGGCTGGGAATTGATCATAGTTGATTAGGGCCAGTATAGCGCTGATGAGCATGACGGCGATATGAAACGCGAACCAGCGGTTGGAAATGGTCATTTTATGGCTGCGGAAACGGGTGTCGATGGCGATTTTACCGGTTTCCATCACCGCTTGCGGCATAGAAGCTTTCAATTTTTTCATGTTGAAGTAGTAAATCAGGTTCATCGCTACGGAGCAGATGACCGTCCCGGTAATATACGAGGTCAAGACGTAAGGCTGCTGAGCTTCGTCAGCCGATAACAGCATCACCAGGCATGCGGCAAGCAGCACGGTATACAGTCCGCCGCTGATCCAGGCGTATTGCTTCCGCAACCGGCGGAGCTTCGGGCTGTGATACATTTCCTCGCTGACGAAACGCCGAAGCTGACGGTTTCCCGGGTCAGGAACGGCATGGCAATCAGCGTGATGCAGATAGGAATCAGCATGACGACAGTCAGTAAGGCAGAGATCCAGAACATTAGGCATTCCCCTTTTCGGCGTGCGAGATGTCTTCGTAAATCGATGATACGATATGAAGCAGCCGTTCTTTGCTCATGCTGCGGCAGATCGCCTCGGCGATCATCGGCCTGAGCTGCTCCGATTGCTTCTGTTCATATTCCGGCGTAATCCCCGGCATGCCATCAGGATTGATGACGACGCCCTTTTGCCGGTGTATCTGGATAAAGCCTTCCTGCTTCAGCAGCGTGTAAGCTTTGTTGATCGTATGCAAATTGACGCCGATATCCGATGCCAAACTGCGCACGGAGGGCAGATCTTCTCCAGGCTGCAGCTCGCCGCTGGCAATTCCCTCGATAATCTGGTTCATGAGCTGCGAATAAATGGGAAGATCCGACTGCATATCCAGACGGATGATCATAGAAGGCCCCTTCTTTCGGAAAATGAATTTAGTTATGTCTGTTATACTACAAATATAACAGATGTAACATTAAGGTGTAAATAGCGAAAGAAACCTTTTGCACGTAAAAAAAGAGCGGCTGCATCTGCAGTCGCTCTTTTAACAACAATCTTGTGTGTGGAAGGGGAGGCCACTCACAAGGCGGGATATACGATGGTCGTAATGTAATCAAGGCCGTTTCTGGTTCAGCTTGTCCATCAACACTTCCTTAAAGGACATAGGCTTCTCCATAGAGGGGTCCTTTTTGGGCTGCGCTGCAACCTGAGGTCTTGGATAAGCATGGTGAAAGGGCATCATTTGCGGAACGTTCATCATTTTCTTTCCTCCTCATGCAGGTCCTTTAACTTTCACAGGTAAGTATGTATGAACCAGTGACGGCTTGCTGCCCATCCGGTTCTTTTTTTCTTTACCCGGCTGGGTCCGCGTTTAAACGGATATTTCCGAAAATGGGAAGATGGTCATGCCGAATCTGGGACAGACGGATGAGTCTGGGACCGGAGTGCCAGCCCGGAAAATATATTTTGATGCGACATTTTATGTCGTACCTTCTGGCCTATAATGGGGCTGTGTACGGATACCTGACGGAAGGGAGGTGAGACAACCATGGCAAAAACCAAAAGAGGGCGCATTCTGTGGAGCCTGCCGTCCAGAGGCCGCGGAACCTGCCCTGTGTGCGACAGCAAGCGGATCAAGCTGCTCTATACGCGCACGGCTAAGGACGGTACAGCCCTTAAAGTGTGCAAAAAATGTTTCAAAGCAGATCAAGTAAGAATCGACGCCGCCGGGACGAAGCTTTGAAAAACGGGCTGTATGCTCGAAAGGCATCCGTTTCTTGCCGGAAAACAGGAAAAAAATGGCTTGAAACCCTGGACCTGCAGATGCTTCAATAGAAACGCAGGGTTCCATCTGCGGGAGAAGGGGGAGCCGGAATATGAGCAACATGCACAGGATTCATTGGTTTGATCAACGCATCCGGGAAGGACATTACCCGAGCAGCAAGGATATGGCCCTACAGTTTGAAATATCCAGGAGGCAGGCGCAGCGGGATATCGAGTACATGGCCGTTTCCCTGCGCGCTCCGCTTCTATACATCGCAAAACACCGGGGATACAGCTACGAGGATAAGACCTATGTGCTGCCTCATTTATACATAACGGAAGAAGAAAAGGACGTGCTGAGCTTTTTGGCGCGAAAGTACGGGCAGTACAGCAGCGATCAGCCGTCAAGGGTTCAACGGGTCGCGCATCTGCTCAGCCGCTTTACGGGGGAAGAGCCGCCCGAATCTTTCGGACAGCTGCCATTCTTCGAAGCGCAGCCGCGCCTGATCGAAATCAACGGGCAGCTTGCATTCGCGATTTCACACCGGGCAATCGTCCATATCCGCTACCGCGATGAGGCCGGGGAGTCGAGGCTGGATATTTGTCCGGTACAGCTCGTGTCGAAATACAACGCGGATTACGTGGCGGCTTATGGCACGGACGGGAGCAGGAAGCGGCTGTACAGGGTCGACGGGATCATGGATTTACAGGTTACGTCCCGTCTGTTTGAGGATAGGGATGAGCAGGACGCCGCGGTGGTCGAGCGCGATCTCCCGGCCATAAAGCCGTTTACGGCCAGAATCAAGCTGATCCATGAGCTGGAGGAAGCAACGTGGTTTGGATACGCGGCGAGACCGGTCGGAGAGCTTCTGTATGAGATTGATTTTTATGATACGGAGTCTTTTATGCAGCAGCTGATGCAGGCAGCCTGGCAGCGGCTGGATGCGCCCAAATGGCTAAGGGCAAGGCTGCAGGCTCGGTGCGAACAGGTATTGAGCCGCCTAAACGGAGAGGAGATGCTGTGATGTCCGGTGTTATTTTGCATGATCTCGTCGTCCAAAGAGAATCGAAATCCTTTACGGACAGCTTATATGCGATCCTTACCGCAGCGGGGCTGTTCGAAGGGCCTAAATATATGCTATCCGCGTTAAGCGGCATGGCTTTCATCTTTACGGTACATGAACGTCTGCTCCCCCTTTCGGTTACGGCATACGGACAGTGGGTGACGGTTCATAAGCGCGCGGCCGACAGCTTGGGGATCTATACGGTCACGGATGGCGGACGCACGCGGCATCCGACGTTTGCGTACTATCAGCAGGATGCTGTGCAGTGGATTAAAGCGAGCCTTGACAGGGGGCTTGGCGTGATTTATTGGATTCCGGAATTTGGCGTGATCCATGGTTATGATGACGAGGACCGTATTTTCTATGTGCAGGATGGTAATTCCAAGGAAAACCGGATGGTGCTGTATGATAATCTGGGGCTTAATTTCACGCCGTTCTGGTATGCCCAGATTTTTGGTGACAAGGTTGAAATTCCGGCGTCTGATCGGTTGCTTGAGTCGCTGCGGATGGCCATTGACGACTGGAACGCTCCTTATCCGGTACCCCCGGATTGCAGCATCGCCTCCGGAAGAAATGCGTATTCGTATTTGACCCGGGCTCTGCGGCAGCAAGACTTTGACGCGTCCGGCGCGGTTTATATTTTGGAGTCCTATCAGCAGTCAAGACAGGAAATGATGTATTTCCTGCAGGACGCGATCCTTCTTTTTCCCGAGTTAAAAGAGGCGTTCATTCTGTATGAACATATTGTAGGCCTATGTAAAAGCCCAGATATGATGGACTGTTTGGACGTGAAAAATAGAGCCATTCGCTTAAGCGGGATCCCATCGTTGATTTTAGCGATGGAGGAAGCGGAGAGCCTGGAGGAAAAAGCGGTGAACGTATTTCGCGGCATCGCTGGAAATTACCCCGATTTAAAGCGCTCTACGATCCCCCGCTGGGGACTGCACATGGCAAGGTAGGAGGGAAGAGATGGGAGCTAAAACGCTTGAGGGGCTGCATATGACGATGGAGTCCGGATCCTATATCGATGCCATGCATGCCGTGCTTTCCCATGCCGGTTGGACGGTTTATCCTAAGCCGATTCTATCGGGAATGACCGTGAACGGTTTTCGTTTTGTGGTCAACCGAAGCCTCAGCTGCGAGTCGGCCACAGCCTATAACTGGATGGCGGAGAATTTTCTTGCCGCCGATTTTATTGGGGTTACCACGGGGCAGGCTGCCGGCTTTTCCTTCGAACCGACGTTTCCGCTGTATCAGCGGCAGGCCGTTTCGCATTTGAAGGCATCGATCGACCGGGGGAGGGGAGCGGTATTTGGGAAGGATCGCTTCGTTGTCGCCGCAGGGTATGACGATGAAGCGGGTGTCTTACTGTACACGGACGGCTGTAGCCCGGCATGGCGGCAGCTGCCTTACGGTGAATTCGGCCACAACCAATCTCCTTATTGGTATTATCAGATGTTTGAAGACAAAGTAGAGCTCGATCCGATTGAAATATACAAGGAGTCGCTCATGCAGGCTGTATACAAATGGGAAACGCACGACATAATGCTGCCCCGGGAAGAGTATGCATGCGGCATGGAGGGATATGACGCGATTCGGCATGCGCTTGAGCATGGAAGCTTTGATCCGCTGCAGGCTGCCGGGGTGTTCCGGTCTTATACCGCCGCGAAGCTTGAGGTCAGTAAATATATGGACATGCTGCAATCTTTATGGCCGCAGCTCGGCGGCGCAGCCGAAGCATACCGGACGGTCGCGGTTTCATTTCAAAAGGCGCTGGCCATCATGACGGAGCAAGGCGAGGTCAAGGAAAAGACGCATCTCCGGGAACAGATCCATTGGTTTGAGCAAGCGCATCAAGCGGAGCAGGAAGGGATTGATCATCTTAAAAGGTTTATGCGTGAGCGGATCGGCAACCGCTTCGACCATGTCGGCCAGCGGTAGCAGCACAAAAAAAGGCGTCCCTGGAGCCGTTACGGCTCCAGGGACGCCTTTTCCTATTACAATCCGAAGCGCGGATTATTGATTCGCGATCATTTGACGAAGCACGGTTTGCAGAATACCGCCGTTATGGTAGTAGTCCACGTCCACCATACTGTCCAGACGCGCAGTAACCGGGAACTCGAACTTGGTTCCGTCTTCGCGAACGGCCATGACCGTCAAGCTTTCGCCTGGCTTCACGTCATTGCTGAGTCCAACGATGTCAAAGGTTTCTTTGCCGGTCAGACCAAGGCTCTTCCAGCCGTGGCCTTCCTGGAATTGGAGCGGAAGAACGCCCATACCTACCAGGTTGCTGCGGTGAATCCGTTCGAAGCTCTCAGCGATAACCGCTTTGACGCCCAGGAGGAAGGTACCTTTCGCAGCCCAGTCGCGGGAGCTTCCTGTACCGTATTCCTTGCCTGCGATGACGACGAGGTTGCGGTCGCCGTTTTGATACTTCATGGAAGCATCGTAAATGGACATGACTTCATCCGTAGGCAGGTAAGTCGTTACGCCGCCTTCCGTTCCAGGAGCAACCTGGTTGCGGATCCGGATGTTCGCGAAGGTGCCGCGCATCATGACTTCATGGTTACCGCGGCGGGAGCCGTAGGAGTTGAAGTCTTTGCGCTCTACGCCATGCTCTTTCAGGTACAGACCTGCAGGGCTGGTTGGCGAGATGTTGCCGGCAGGAGAGATATGGTCCGTCGTAACGGAGTCTCCCAGCAGGGCAAGCACGTTAGCGTCTTTGATGTCCTTGATGTCATTCAGCTCGGTACCGAGGTTCTCGAAGAACGGCGGATTCTGGATGTACGTGGATTTTTCATCCCACTCGTACAGCTCGCCTTCAGGAACCGGAATAGCGTTCCAGCGTTCGTTGGCGGTAAATACGTTCGCGTATTTTTGACGGAACATTTCCGCATTGACGGACAGGCTGATCGCTTCCTTGATTTCCTCGGAAGTTGGCCAGATATCCTTCAGATATACAGGCTCATCGTTTTGGTCATAACCGATCGGATCGTTCTTCAGGTCGATGTTCACCGTTCCTGCCAGGGCATAAGCAACCACGAGTGGAGGCGATGCCAGGTAGTTGGCTTTCACCTGGGCATGAACGCGTCCTTCGAAGTTACGGTTACCGGACAGCACGGCAGCGACCGTCATGTCGTTGTCTGCAATCGCTTGGCTCACTTCGTCCGGAAGCGGACCGGAGTTACCGATGCAAGTTGCGCAGCCGTATCCCGCAACATAGAAGCCGAGGGCTTCAAGGGATTCGAGCAAGCCGGCTTTCTTCAGGTACTCGGTTACCACGAGGGAGCCTGGAGTCAAGCTGCTCTTCACGTAGCCCGGTTTTTTCAGGCCGCGTTCCACCGCTTTCTTCGCGAGGATACCTGCGCCCAGCATAACGCTTGGGTTGGAGGTGTTGGTACAGCTGGTGATCGCTGCGATCACGACTGCACCGGTTCCCATTTCTTCCACGGAGCCGTTTTTATGCTTCACAGGCACTTTTTGTTCGATCTTTTCGTCACTCAGCCCGTATCCGCCTTTTTCGATCGGCGTACGGATAATGTCATTGAACGACTGCTTCATGTTCGTCAGCTCAATGCGGTCCTGCGGACGTTTAGGTCCTGCAAGGCTCGGTACGACCGATGCCAGGTCGAGCTCGATTACGTCTGTGAACTCCGGATCTTCGGTTTGGGCTGTACGGAACATGTTTTGTGCTTTGTAGTAGGCTTCAACCAGTTCCACTTGCTCATCGGAACGGCCGGTATTGCGCAGGTAAGCGAGCGTTTCGCTGTCAACCGGGAAGAAGCCGATCGTTGCGCCGTATTCCGGTGCCATGTTGGCAACCGTTGCACGGTCTGCAAGGCTGATGTTGGACAGGCCAGGGCCGAAGAATTCCACGAATTTGCCGACAACGCCTTTTTTACGCAGGATTTGCGTAACGGTGAGCGCAAGGTCGGTTGCTGTAGCGCCTTCGGACAGGCTGCCAGTCAGCTTGAAGCCGATGACGTCAGGAGTGACGAAATACAGCGGTTGTCCGAGCATGCCGGCTTCCGCTTCGATACCGCCAACGCCCCAGCCGACAACGCCGAGACCGTTGATCATGGTCGTATGGGAGTCCGTACCTACGAGAGAGTCAGGATATACCATCGTTTGGCCATCAATCGTTTTGGTAGCTGCAACCGATGCCAGATATTCCAGGTTAACCTGGTGAACGATACCCGTTGCGGGCGGCACCGCACGGAAATTGTTGAACGCGGTTTGCGCCCAGCGAAGGAAGCGGTAGCGCTCTTCGTTGCGCTCAAATTCAACTTCCATGTTATAGTTGAGGGCTTCCGGCGTTCCGAATGCATCCACCATAACGGAGTGGTCAATAACAAGATCGACCGGTACGAGCGGGTTGATCGTCTTTGGATCTCCGCCGGCTTTTTTCACGGTGTCACGCATAGCGGCAAGGTCGACGACGACCGGTACACCGGTGAAATCTTGAAGCACGATACGTGCAGGGATAAAAGGAATCTCCTTGTTATGGTCGAGTCCTTCTGTCCATTTTGCCAATTGGTTTACATGTTCCTCGGTAATAGCGCGTCCGTCGAACTGGCGAATCGCAGCTTCCAAAAGCACCTTAATGGAGAACGGTAGCTTGGAAACGCTGCTGAATCCTTGTTCTTCGAGGGCCTGCAGGCTGTGGTAGCTGTACGTTTTGCCGCCGACTTCCAGGCTGCGGGCTGTGTTGAACTGATCCTTTGCTGTCATACATGTACCTCCTTAACGAATGTGTTCTACATCACTGCATGAATGAAGGGAAAGGCGCTTCTCCTGTAATCCGGAAGGAATTAAGGAGTGAGTTTTAAGCTCGGTTCATTTAATCCAAATGAACATTACGGGTAGGATGGCTTGGGTGATGAGTGATAAGGGCAATCACTTTGCCGTTCCAAGTTTCACTAGATGAAACATAATTTCAAAATAGTGAGGTTTGTTTTTAGTATACCGTTTACAGGCCGGTGAGTAAAGAACTTTTTGCGTCTATTTATATGAAACGAAAGGATAGATTTCCGTGCCGGGAAGAATGCCCCCAGCGCCGCCAAATCCTTGCAGCAGCTATGGTTCGGAGGCACGCAGGCCGCTGAGTATCATTGTTTCCTGGAGGAGCCCGAATAAAACCTAAAATCAACTGCGGCTCATAGCGGCTCGTTTCGTCTCATATACGTATAATTAAGAAGCCGTTGCAATTCAGGTCCGGGGACGGACTGGGCGCATGCTGGCGGCTGCAAGTAACGGTCATGAGAGGGGAATAGAGCGGATGGATAAGGAATGGAAACAGACACTCTACACCTATGTGAATCAATATAACCAGCATCAAATCGACTACAGGTCGCAGCAAATGCGGCAGGTCGTCACCGATCCGGCCTACCTGATGGCAAGGGCGGAGCGGTCATCGCGCCTCTCGCAGTGGTATGCCGAGCGGGGAGCCCGGCCGCTGCGCAGTGAAACAAGGGCCAAGCTGCTGCGGACGATCCAGGACACGCCGGATCAGGCAGTCATCGACGTGCAGCTGCATGTGCAGCTGTTTTATGAAAAAGGCGGCGTCAACCATGTGGAGGAGATGGTACAGCGGGAACGACTGACGCTCATCCATGACGGCGATGACTGGGTCATCGTGTCGGTGGAGCATCTTTCGCCTGAAAAGCATCCGGTAGCCGCCTACGTCCTTGTTCCGGGGGAAGTGCAGGACTATGATGTTCAAGCGCATGGAAGCAGCCCGCAGCCGCAGCCGTATCTGAACACCAACGTACTCCAAGGAGGGGGCATCGGCCGCAAGTCGATCAAATACCGCCGCGAGGAGGCGGCAGCGTATGCGGACAAATGGTGGAATTCCTTCAATCCCGAATTTGCCGAATTCGACGTGGATTGCACCAGCTATGTATCGCAATGTCTCTTTGCAGGGGATGCGCCAATCAACTATACTGGTAAAAGAGAAGCGGGCTGGTGGTATAAAGGATATGTAAGCGGCAAGGAATGGTGGAGCTACAGCTGGGCCGTCTCCAACGCCTTGGCGAGGTATCTTACGGGAAGCGCCTGGGGGCTGCGAGGCGAGCTCGTGGAGCGGCCCGAGCAGCTGATGCTGGGCGATGTCATTTTCTATGACTGGAACGGAGACGGCTCCTTTCAGCATTCCACCATTGTGACGGCGTTCGACGCCGGCGGACAGCCGCTGGTCAATGCGCATACGGTCAGCAGCAGGCACAGATACTGGGATTATAAGGACTCCTATGCCTGGACGGAAAATACCGTATACCGTTTTTTGCATATCCCGGACTACTTCTAGAGCGCTATAATGTTAAATGAGTACGACAGCAGGAGCAGCCTGCAATACAGTGGAAAAGAGAGAGGTTAGGCATGGGGAACAACAAAACAACCGTAGGCCTTGTTTACGGCGGCAAATCAGGCGAGCACGAGGTGTCGCTGCAGACGGCTTTTGCGGTTATGAACGCCTTTGATTACGATAAATACGAGCTGATTCCATTTTATATCACGAAGCAGGGGGAGTGGAGAAAGGGAGGCACGCTATCCGCACCGCTCGATAAGCTGGAGAAGCTGAAGCTCGAGCATGACAGCGAAGGTACCGAAGGCGCGCTCAGCGCGATCTTCAGCCGGCTGTACGGCGGAGAAGCGGCGGTTGATCTCATGTTCCCGCTGCTGCACGGAACGTTTGGCGAGGATGGCACGATCCAGGGATTGTTTGAAATGGCGAACGTTCCTTACGTGGGCGCAGGTGTGCTGGCATCCGCAGCCGGAATGGATAAGGTCGTGATGAAGAAGCTGTTCGCCCAGGCGGGTCTTCCGCAGTGCAAATTCTGCTATTTCTCCAAGTCCCAATGGGAGCGGAGCAGCTTCGATCTGATCATGAGCGTCGAGGATGAACTGGGATACCCATGCTTCGTTAAACCGGCCAATCTCGGATCCAGCGTCGGGATTTCCAAAGCCAGAAACCGTGAGGAGCTGGAGCGTGCGGTGAAGCTGGCGTTCCGCTACGACTTGAAGGTGATCGTCGAGGAGTTCGTGGATGCCCGCGAAGTGGAGGTTGCCGTTCTGGGCAACCAGGAGCCGATGGCCTCCGTTCCGGGCGAAATCGTATCCTCTGCCGATTACTACGACTATGCGGCCAAGTATACCGACGGCCAGTCCGAGATGGTCATTCCCGCACCGGTGGACTCCGAGGTGGCGGATCGCCTGCGCGAGGCTGCGCTTATTGCTTTCCAGGCTATTGAAGGCAGCGGCATTACGCGGGCGGATTTTTTCCTCCGGAGATCTGACAACGCCATTTTGATTAACGAAGTGAACACGATGCCCGGCTTTACCCCATTCAGCATGTATCCATTGCTGTGGCGGGAAACCGGAATCAGCTACCAGGCACTGCTCGACCGGATGATCGAGCTTGCGCTGGAGCGTTACGAAGGCAAGCAGGCGCTTATTTACACGAATGAAGCGTAAGAAGCGCCGTTACTTACACAGAAACAGGGAACATGAGATGTCCGGCCGGCGGAGTAAGGGCCGGGCATCTTTTCAATTTCAGTGAAGAGGAAGGTGCATGAATGGGATTTCAAACTGAATTTAATTCCGTATGCAAATTCAAGAGCGAGCAGGAATTGTACGAGCTGATGGAATACGGCCGCGGTAAAATGGTCAAGCAGGGCTTCCGCGTGTTTCCTACGGGCCAAAAGGTGATTGCCTATACGCCTGATAACGTCGCGGTCGCCATCGTCAAAATCGTGGGCTGCATCGCCGAAATCAATTTTAGTGGACAAGAGGTCACTGAAGTTGAAATGGAGCTGATCCGCAAGCTGAATGATGAGGAATCGCGGATTCAGACGGATTTGGCTTACGAAATGTTTTTTGGGGATCATAATCCTTAAGGGTGTTGATTACGAGACCATAAGGAGAAGGATACCATGATCGTCAGGTTCGGTTATGTCGCAATGTCTATGCTTATCAAGGACTGCTCCCCGTCCAAAACGATGACGATGGCGAGCTTCAGCAAGCTCAGCGACCGGGAAGCGGCGATTCGCAAACTGGAGCGGATCGCCGAAGGCAACCTGCATAATACGCTGCGGCTGCTGAAGCATAACAACGGCAATGACATTCAGGTTTACAGGTTTTCATCGAAGCTCATTCCGCTCGCAACGCATGAGGATTTGAAGGGACGGGACCCGTTTGCGGCGCTGAAAGACGCATTTGCCGAAGTCGGGCGTTATGTGAAGGAGCATGGGATGAGGGTTTCTTTTCATCCGGATCATTTCACCGTCCTCAGCACGCCCCGGGAAGAGGTTCTGAAGAGCTCCGTCCGCGACCTGCGGCTTCATGTAAAAATGCTGGAAGCGATGGGCCTGAACCGAACCGCCAAAAACAACATACATATTGGCGGAGCCTATAAGGACAAGCCTTCGGCTGCCGGAAGGTTCAAAGAGCATTTTGCCGGACTGGACGAAGAAATTAAGCATAGGCTGACCTTGGAAAATGACGATAAAACCTTTACCGCCGTTGAAACGCTGGACGTATGCAAAGCGACCGGACTGCCGATGGTCCTTGATATCCATCACCAATGGGTGAATAACGACGGCGAGAAGCCGTGGGAGCTGTGGCCGGATATTAAGCAGACCTGGGATGGGCCGCTAGCACAGGCGGATGCCGAACCGGGCAAGCCGCTGCCGCCCAAAATCCATGTTTCCAGCCCGAAAAGCGAAAGCGACCCGCGCAGTCACGCCGATCTGGTCGATCCGGCTCCGCTGCTTGCCTTCCTGCGTGAAATTGCAGGCTCGACACCCGCGATTGACGTGATGATCGAGGCCAAAAACAAGGATGAGGCATTGTTTCATCTCATGAAAGATTTAGGTGATTATGCATCGGAGGGCATCAAGGTGCTAAACGGGGCAAGTATTGAGATATCCGGATAGACAAGCGTTTTCGGGCGGGTGCGGGTTTTGCCTGCGGCAGCCGATTCGGGCGAAACTTTAAATCTTTCATTACGTATTATTTTTAGAAGAATGATAATATAATAAGCGTTTGGGTTCATGCGGAGCCCGAATACACGTTAGACGATAACACAGAAAGTAGAGTGAGCGCTTTGAACCAAGAGGATAAGATTCCTTATGTCGTGACGAGCAAAAGCTATACCGCTGTGGCGATCAATGCCGCTTCCAAGGCGGGCGAATGGATTAAAAGCCGTTTGGGCAACGTAACACAATTGAATACCAAATCCGCCGTGAGCGATCTGGTTACGGAAGTGGACAAGGGAGCGGAGCAGATGATCCGCAAACTGATTTTCACCCATTTTCCGGATCATGCACTGCTCGGGGAAGAAGGCGTGGAGCCGGGACCCGAAGCGTCCGCCAAAGCGCTTGAAAAGGTAGCCGAAGAAGAATATTTGTGGATTGTGGATCCCGTCGACGGAACGACCAACTTTGTGCATGGATTCCCGTTCTTTTCCGTTTCTATTGCCCTTGCGCATCAAGGGGAAGTCATCGTCGGCGTTATTTATGACCCTTCGCGCGATGAAATGTTCGTCGCCGAGAAGGGAAAAGGAGCCTACGTCCATGGCAGACGGATGAGCGTCTCCGGCGAGGAAGCTTTGGACCAAAGCTTGCTGGCAACCGGATTCCCTGTAGGACGGGAGAGCACGCTGCCGGTAAACATGGCGGGTTTGTCCTATTTGGCGCCTAAGGTCCGCAACATCCGCTCCGGCGGCTCGGCCGCACTGCATCTGGCGTATGTAGCCGCAGGACGCTTGACGGGATTCTGGGAAATCGGGCTGAATGCCTGGGACATCGCTGCGGGAGCATTGATGGTCACGGAATCCGGGGGTCAAATTACAGATACGATGGGTAACCCGTATACCCTGGGAGTACGGAACGTATCGGCAACGAACGGCACCGTGCATGCGGAGCTCGTGCAGGCTTTGAAGGAGGCCTCGGCTACCGGACTCGAAGGCTAATAAAGCCAAACGCTGCATTGTTCCGTTTTCAGTCCTGCTGTGCAGGGTATAACATACATGCGCCCTGTCGGCAGGGCGCCATGATCGCAAAAAGGAGTGTCTTGGCTATGAGTGAAAATCATGATCTGGAGCGTCAGCTCAGTGAGATGCTAACCGAAGGCGAAATGGAGGAGCGGCAGAACCGTACAGAACAGGAACGGGAGCTGATCTCTCCAAGGTATGAAATCCGGATTCAGACCGAGCTCGACCCGATTGTGGAAGAGACGCTGAAGTACCGCAGCATGGCACAGGAGCTGGATGACCGGTACGACCGTTATTTGGACCGGGCGAAGCCGGGAAAACCGTCAGAGAAGCCGACCGAAGAGTAAGTTTGAATATGAAAAAGTAATACAGAAGGGCCTTGATGAGAACGCAGAGCATGCGATTTTCATGAAGGCCCTTTTTGTCGTGCCCCAAAAACAGGCCGTAATAATTTCAACCTTAAATCGAAAGTTTGCCTCCTCAAAATTTCCTGCACTCTCAAGTAGACTGAACCTTGTAAACGTGAAACCTATTTTCGAGAGGGGTAAAAAGCAATGAAGAGAGGCAAAAAATGGCCCATGCTGCTGCTGTCGCTGATGCTGACCGCATCGCTCGCCGCATGCGGAGGAAAAAGCAGCACGCAGGATGCTCAAACGACTCCTGAGAAGACGACAGATACGACAACCGAACAAACCGATAACACCAACAAGGATTCCGACGAAAAGGTGGAGCTCACGTTCTGGTCGCTCGGAACGACCAACTATGAGGAGCTTGGCAAGGAGTATACCAAAGAGCACCCGAACGTAACGATCAAATTCCAGAATACCTCGGATCAGACGGCCCACCATAACAATCTGACCACGGCACTGTCCGCAGGATCCGGTGCGCCTGACATTTTCATGCTTGAAATCGGATTCATGGAGCGGTTCATCACCGCCGAGGATAAATTCTACAACCTGAATGATCTGGGCGCCAAAGATATTGCCGGAAACTATCTGGATTGGAAATGGAAACAGGGGTCTTCCAAGGACGGCAGCTTCCAGATTGGTCTTCCGACAGATATTGGCCCGACCGTCGTTTACTACCGCACGGATCTGGCCGAGAAGGCCGGGCTTCCAACCGATCCGGACGCGTTCGGCAAAGAGATCGATACATGGGATAAATTTGCCGCCGTGGCGAAGCAGTTCAAGGAAAAAACCGGCAAGCCTTTTGCCGATTTGACGGACCTGGTTTACAACGGCGTCCGCGACCAATCCGACGGCGAAATTTACTTCAGCAAAGAAGACGGCTCATTCATCGGCGACAAAAACCCGCAGGTGAAGAAAGCCTATGATTTTACGGTCAAAGGCATTCAAGAGGGCTGGATCGGCAACACGCTGCTGTGGTCTCCGGAATGGGGCCAAGCGACGAACGACGGCGGATTCGAAGTGATGCTCGGCCCGGCTTGGATGGCGGGCAATATCAAGAGCAACGGTCCGGATTCCTCCGGCAAATGGAGAATTACGCAGCTTCCTGAAGGCGCGGGCAACTGGGGCGGTTCGTTCCTGACGCTGCCGAAGCAGGGCAAACATCCGAAGGAAGCTTATGCATTCATTTCCTGGCTTGACGATAAGGAAAATCAGCTGGAATCGTTCAAATCGAAGGGACTTATGCCTTCCATTCCGGCGCTCTATACGGACGAAGCGTTCACCGGCTTCAAGGATGATTTCTTCGGCGGCCAAGCGACCGCTGTAGAATACGGCAAAGCCGCGCAGCGCGTAAAACCGGTATACTACGGTCCGCTGCATGACCAAACCGACACCTTCTTCAAGGATGCGCTCAAGAACGTGCTAGAGAAAAAAGCGGATCCTGCCAAAGAGTGGGACGCAGCCGTTGAGAAGGCGAAGACGCTCGCGGCGCGCAGCTAGGACTACTCTCTCAAACAAACATGCATGCGTAGCGGAGGAGACGGAATCATTCTGAAGAAGCGTCAGCGGTCGCCTAAAAGCTTTCCGCAGGAAAGCTAGCATCGTAAGCATAGCCTTTGCCCACGAATTTCAAACCATTTCAAGGTTATAATCAAGAATTTTGTGGGCAACAGCGATCGGAAGAATGATCCGTATACGTAGCGACCACAGTGCATAATCACCACCAGCATCACCCCGGATCCGCACGGCCGGAGGCTAGCCCCCTCCCCGGCGGGTCCGGGTCATTCTAAAGTACTTCATGGAGGTGCCCCCATGGCAGAACCCGTAACCGCTGTTCCACCCGTTTCGGCAGGCAAGCGGCCATTCTGGACGGAGCAAAAGCGGAGCCGGTTAACGGCCTATACGTTCATATCGCCTTTTTTTATTTTGTTCGCCATTTTCGGCTTGTACCCGATTTTCTTTACGATTTACCTTTCCTTTTTCAAATGGGATGCGCTCGGCCCGATGAAATACGTCGGCTTCAAAAACTATGATCTGGTCACGAGCGACCCGCTGTTTTGGACCTCGTTTACGAACACGCTCATCATGGGCCTCATGGGCACCATCCCGCAGCTGATCATCGCGCTGCAGCTGGCGGTGATGCTGAATTCGGCGATGACCCGTTTCAAAAAGTCCTTCCGGGTTCTTTTTTTCATGCCTAACATCACGTCTATTGTGGCTGTTACGCTGGTGTTCAGCACGATGTTCGGCAATAACGGCATGATCAACTGGCTCCTCAATCAGATGGGCATGGAAAGCATGGCCTTCAACTCCGGCTGGTGGGGCGTGAAAATCGCGATCTCGACGATGGTGATGTGGCGCTGGACGGGCTACAATGCGATCATCTTCCTGTCAGGCCTGCAGAGCATTCCGCTCGATCTGTACGAGGCCGCGCGCATCGATGGCGCGAACCGGCGCCAGCAGCTCGCCTATATCACGCTGCCGCTCCTGAAACCGTTCATCGTCTTCGTCACCCTGATCTCGACGATCGGATCGCTGCAGCTCTTCACGGAGCCGTATGTCTATCTCGGACAATCGGGAACCGGCTCGACACGGCAGGAAGGTATTACCATGGTCACGTACCTGTACAGCGAAGCGTTCCGTAATGGATTCTTCGGGACAGCGGCGGCGACGGCGGTCATGCTGTTCATCATCACCATCGTCTTCTCCATGATCAACATGTGGGTTACCGGCCGCATGGAAGGCGACGCAGGAGGTGGCAAGGCATGAGCTCAAACACATGGACCACATCCTCGAAAGCTCCCGGCGATGCCGGCATCGTCAGCAAAGTCTTGTTTTACTTGCTGCTGATCATCGGCGCATTGGTGTCCGTATTCCCGTTCTACTGGATGTTCGTGGTTGCGACCAACGACCGCGGCGCCGTATTCCATATTCCGCCGATGCTGACGATCGGCACCGAGTTTTTTCATAACTTCCAGCGCGTGCTGGAGCGGACGGATTTCTTTCAGGCGCTGCTGAATTCGCTGTTCGTGTCGTCGATGGTCACGATTTCGGTCGTGTTCTTCTGTACGCTCGCCGGATATGCTTTTGCCAAATTCGAGTTTCCGTTTAAAAATGCGCTGTTTTACTTCGTCATTGCCACCCTGTTCGTGCCTTCGCAGCTAAGCGTGCTGCCGACGTACATCATCATGGCGAAGCTGCACTGGATTGACACATACCGCGCGCTGATCGTGCCGGCGATGGTCAACGCCTTCGGCATTTTCTGGATGCGGCAGTATGCGGCGACGGCGGTGCATTCGGAGCTGATTGAATCCGGACGGATCGACGGAGGAGGCCATTTCCGGATTTTCTGGAGCATTGCCGTGCCTGTGATTACTCCGGCCATGGCGACGCTTGGCATCCTGAACTTCATGAATGTATGGAATGATTTCTTCTGGCCTTTGGTCGTACTGAAGAACAGTGAGCACTTCACCATTCAAATCGCGCTGCAGCAGCTTTTCTCCAACCGTGACGGCCTGGATTACGGCATGATCATGTCGGCGACCTTCACGGCAACCCTGCCGCTCTTGATCGTGTTCCTGCTGTTCAGCCGCTGGGTCATTGCCGGCCTGACTTCCGGTGCGGTTAAAAGTTGATCCCTTTTCATGGGGTATCCGTGACCGGATGAAGCGAAAACTTGCTCGCGGGCAAATATATTTTAGGCAAGGAATTATAAACATGATGAAGAATAATAGAGTAGAGCCACAGATCAAGGCGCAGGAGGATATATCATGAAGCTCCGCCGAAAAATCTTGCTTGCTATTATTCTTCTTGTGTTTATACCGGTCATCGTCATGGGCGTCGTTTCCTACTATAATTTCTCCAGCGCGATGGAGAAGAAATCGAATAATTTCTACTGGATCTCCCTGCTCGAAACGGATCGGAAGCTGAAGTTCGCCTTAAGCGAGATCAACTCCATCTCGAATGCGGCGATTACGCAGCCGGCGATCCAGCAGGCGCTCAAAAGCCGGGATTCCGGCATGACCTACGACCGCAAGCAGGAAATCAACAATCTGCTGATCAACCATCCGATGATTACGTCGTTCAGCCTCTACTCCAAGACCAGCCTCGTGTATCAATACAACTCACCTTTGTCTTACAACGATATGAAGCAGCAGGTCTGGTTCCGCGATATGGAAAAAGCCGAAGGCAGGCCGGTCTGGTCCGGCCCGGGAGAAAACGGCTCCGCCGAGACAGGCAAGCCGGTCATGATTCACGCCCGGATCATCAAGGACTACTACTCGCTCGAGGATATCGGCTATCTTGTGATTTACGTCAAGCCCGATATATTGGATCAGGTATTCTGGGAATCGGCGACCCTGAAGAGCGGCGACATTCTGCTCGTCAACAAGCAGGGCAGCATCGTGTTTAACAAGTCCGGAGGCCATATCGGCGAGAAGGTGCATTTTCCGTTTTTGGCGGACGGTTTTCAGCAGGAAAAGGATTACTATGTGGATACGTACCAGCACGAAAAATCGCTGATTACCTTTTTGCCGTCGCATAATGACCCGTGGTATCTGGTTGCGGTAACCCCGCTGAAGCTGATCCGCTCCGAATCGGTATCGATCCGCAACATCGCGGTGATTCTGGTGCTGTTCTCGCTGCTGTCGGCGTTATGGTTCGACCAGTTCTTCATCCGCAGGCTCGTCCGCAGCATCATCAGCGCCGTCAACGGCATGAAGCGGGTCAAGCAGGGCATATTTGTGCCGATACAGTCCCATGTGGAGCGGTTTGACGAGACGGATCTGCTGATCGACGGCTTCAACCGCATGAGCCAGCAGAAACAGGAGCTGATCCAGCAGGTCGAGACGGAGCAGACACGTAAAAAAGAAGCGGAGATGCAGGCGCTGGTCGCCCAGATCAACCCGCATTTTATATATAACTCGCTCGAGTCCATCAATTCGATGGCGGTACTGGCGGGTAACCGCGACATCAGCAAAATGGTCATCTCGCTTGGCAAGCTTGCTGCGCATCAGCATCAGTGAAAACCAGGAGCTGATCACCATGAATATGGAATTCGAGCATGTGCGCCATTATATGAATATTCAAAAATACCGTTTCGAGGACCGATTCGAATACGAGATCGACCTTCCCGAGTCCCTGAAAACCTTCATGACGCAAAAGCTGATCGTCCAGCCAATCGTGGAAAACGCCCTGTATCATGCGATTGAGCCGATGGAGGACAAGGGATACATCCGGATCGAGGCCCTTGAATACGGAGGGGACATCATCATCGACGTGACGGACAACGGACCGGGATTTGATCAGGATACGCTGCTGCATTTGGGAAACGAGAATCCGGGCGGCGTGAAGAAGTACCGCGACAGCGGCGTCGGGCTGAAAAACGTGCATGAGCGTCTTCGCATCCGGTTTGGCGGCCATTACGGCATTCTCGTTTGCTCGTCTCCAGGCTTCGGCTCCACCATCCGAATCCGGCTGCCGAAAATCATTCCGTAATCGCAAACAGCCGGTAAGAGAAAGGGGGAGCATGCGCTTGAGGAAACTGCAATCTAAGAAATGGCTGAATTGGAGCTGGGCGCTGCTCTATGCCATCGTCCTTACCGTCACGGTCACGCTGGTGGCGAGGGGCAATCACAATGCGATCGAAGAGGATACAACCGAAAAAATCACCCTGACCTTCCGCCATTTCTGGATCACCGAGCATGACCGGCCGATGCTGAATATTTTCGAGGATATCGTGCGGCAGTATGAAAGCACCCATCCTAACGTGAAGGTAAACTTTGAAGGTATGGATCAGACCATTCATCGGGAGCAGAAGCTGAAGAGCGAGATGGTCACGGGCACGCCGCCTGATATGTTCGTGCTGTTCGGCGGGGCGGAAATCGAGCCGTACATTCGCTCGAACCGCCTGATGGATTTGACCGATTTCGTGACAAACAACCATCTGGAAAAGCAATTCAAGGACCTGAAGCTGTGGTCGTACAACAACCGCATTTACGGGCTTCCGATTGAGGGGAATGCGGAGCCGCTGTACGTGAACACCACGATCTTCAACAAGCTGGGGCTGGCAATGCCCGAATCGCTCAGCCAGCTGAACGACGCGGTAAAGGTGCTGAAGGAGAACGGGTATATCCCGTTTGCGCTCGGGAATGAAGACCGCTGGCCCGCCGCAATTTTTGCCCATTATTTGATGGACCGCTACAGCAGCCCGGATACGATAAACGATATCGTTCAGGGCAAAAGCGGCGCGCCGTTTCAAAACAGCGGATACCTTAAGGCCTTCGAGCAGCTGGAGGCATGGGGGAAGGAAGGCGCCTTCGGCCCGTCTCCGAACGATCTGTCGACCGAGGAAGCGATCGACCTGTTTACGCACGGCAAGGCAGCGATGTATTTGAACGGAAACTGGGACATTACGCTCTTTCATAATGAGAAGGCGCCTCCGGCGTTCCAGAACGAGGTTGGCGTAGTGCCCTTTCCTGCGCTGATCCCTGGAGGGACGAAGGCGATGGCCGGGGGCTACACGTTTGGCATCGGGCTCTCCTCCAATCTGACCGAAGCGCAGCAGAAGGCGGCTTTGGAGCTGATGCAGGCGTTTTATTCCAAGGATGTACAGGAGCGGATCGTATACGAAGGCCTGCGGATTCCATCCATGAGGGTGGATTTCGACGCGGAGAAGACAGGGCCGATCTTTACGCAGGTAACGGGGCTGATGGAACAAACGAAGACGACCTTCGTGCCGTATGACAATATTTTGTCTCCGGAAGTGAAGCGGTCCTTTCTGGCGATCGTCGAGGAAATGATCAATGGTCAGATCCAGGCGAAGGAAGCGCTGGATCGCTTGGATGAATCCCTGCGTCAGTATTGGAATCTGCGGCGCAGCTCTGGAGCGAAATGAACAAGGGGTGAGGAAGATGGGAACGGCAGCCAAATACAAGGTGATCTTGGTGGATGACGAGCCGATTATTCTGCGCAGTTTGCAGGCGGCGATTGACTGGGAGTCGCTCGGGCTTGAGATCGCTGGAACCGCCAAAAACGGCGAAGGCGCGCTGAAGCTGATAGGCGAGCATTCACCCGAGATGATCATCAGCGATATCCGGATGCCCGGCATGGACGGCATCGCCCTGATGAGAGAGGTGCTCACGAACCATCCGAAGCGGATCTTTATCGTGATCAGCGGCTACGGCGAATTCGAGTATGCACGGGAGGCTCTGCGTCAGGGAGCCTTCGATTACCTCTTGAAGCCGATCGATCATGATGAGCTGACAAGCATGCTGCAGCGGGCGGTTGCCCAGCTGGACGCCCAGGCGGAGAACGACCGACTGCTGCATTCGGTGCAGGTCCTGTCCGTGATGGCGCGGGAGCGGCTGTTCTCGGAGTGGATCGAAGGCAATGACCGGCCGCTTGCTTACATGCAGTGGATGGAGAACAGCGAGCTGGATCGGGATTATTTCATGGCCGTGGTCCAGCTGGATCATTATCTCCGTTTGAACGAGCGGTGGCTGATGGATGAGAAACGCCTATGGCTGTTTGCCGTCCGGAACATTTTGGAGGAGTGGTCCTCGCAGCATGGGGGTCTCACGGTATTTCCGTTTCACAGCGGCGAATGGATTATTCTGTTTCCGTCGGAACTGCAGGGGCAGAAGGCGGAGCTCGGCAACGATCTGATCTACCAGATCAAACGGTATTCCAAGCTGGGATGCTCCGTAGGCATCAGCCGCGGCAGCAGAGGCATCCAGCAGCTGAGCCAGGCATACCAGAGCGCGACGCGGGCGCTCTATCAGCGCTTTTATTCCGAGAAGGAAGGCGTATTCATAGACCTGGAAGCACCGGTAGGCGAGGCACCCCCGTCAGATCTCAAATACCCCAAGCAGCTGGAAACAGGCTTGATCGAAAGCGTCCGTACGCTGGATACGCAGCGGCTGACCGTACTCTTGGATGAGCTGAAGCTGTATATAGAGCAGCATACCGCTGCCAAAGAATCCGCCGAGCGGCTGCTCGTGGAAATGTCCATTGTCCTGTACAGGCAGCTGGAGTTTGCGAATCTGCTTGTGGATTGGCCGCTCGACGGCCTGATTCAGGATGTGCATGAAGCAGCAAATTTGAACGAATCGATCGGCATGCTGAAAAAGGCTTTCACCAGCCAGATGGAAACGAGTATCCGCTCGCAGACGAAGGAGGACGGACATTCGCTGGTCGAGAAGGCGAAGCAGTATATTCTGAACCATTACCATAAGGATTTGAGCATCGAAGAGGTGGCAGAAGTGGTCGATTTAAGCATCAGCCATTTTTGCACGCTGTTCAAGCAGGTGTCGGGATATACCTTCCTCGAGTATTTGACGGAGTGCCGGATGGAGAAGGCGAAGTATATTCTGAAGAACACGAGCGTCAAGGTCTATCAGATCGCGCCGCTGGTGGGCTATCAGGATCCGAAGTATTTTACCCAGGTATTCAAGAGGGCGACGGGCCGGACCCCGTCTGAATTTCGCGAAGAAACAGGTTAACCGCGCTAACAGAAGATGGTAAAATAGAGAGTAGCCTTCACCAACCGGGTGCGGGCTTTTGATTTGGGGAGGAGTGATGGGATGCATAATTCTTTGAAAAAGTACATATCCGCTGTTTCCGCGGTCATGCTGATGTCTACCTTGCTGCTGGGTGCGGCCTCCGCCGCGCCGAACGCACAGGCTTCGGGGGGAAAGCAGCCTTACCGGATCGTGGCGCTTGGCGACTCGTTGACGGTAGGCTTTGAACCGGGCAAAAGCGAGACGGTAAGGCCGTACGGGTTCGTCGACCGGCTGCAGGAGCAGGCGCTGCTGCACGGACGCGCGGAAACCGTGAATGTCGGCATTGCCGGGCTGAAAAGCGGCGGTCTGCTGAACTTCGTGGAGGCCGTGAAGAAGGGGCAGCCGATTACGGCCGACGAGATTCAGCCGAAGATTGTAGACCCCCGTACGCCGCAGATCGGCGCCGCGGCGGCGCAAACGAAGGCTGATCTTGCCGCAGCGGATGCCATCACGATTACGATTGGCGGCAACGACCTGTCCGAGCTGCTTCAGGGCGCGAGCACGTTGTCCGATGCCGACCTTTCAGCCCGGACACAGGAGCTGTTCAAGGTGTATACGGACAGCATGAACGTGATTGCATCGGATCTGCACGAGCTGAACCCGGATGCGCTGATCGTGGTCGCGGACCAATACCAGCCGATGCCGGAAATTGCCGACAAGGCGCTGTATCCGAAGCTGGAGCAGGCGGCGGAAGCCTTTACGGGCGTTATCGACAAGATGGCGGCGGGCTTCCAGGCACAGGGAATCAACATGAAGGTGGCGCATGTGGCCAAGGAATTCGTCGGCGGTGAAGGTACGATGACTCATATCATCAAGGACCGTGACATTCACCCGAACCAGCTGGGCTATGAGGCCATGGCGAAGGTGTTCTCTGAAGCCATCTGGGGCAGCTACACCAAGCTTGCCGCATATGAAGCAGGGACGCCGATGGGCATCTTCGTCAAAGGCAAGGCGCTGGATACGCCGTACAAACCGGTTGTCCGCCAGAACCTGAACTTTGTCGCGATCAAGGATATCGTGGATGCCATCGGGGCTGCCTCGAAATGGGATAACAAAACCGCAAGCGCCACGATTACCTATGAAGGACACACGGTCGTCATTACGATCGGCTCCAAAACGGTCAAGGTGGACGGACAGAACGTACCGGTGGATGCCGCGGCATTCCTGAACACGGTGGGCAAGGAATCGAAAACGTACGTGCCGCTCGCGGCGCTGGCATCGGGTCTCGGCCTGGATGTGCAGTATGTTGCCAATCTCCGAACGGTCTTCATTAATCCGTAATACGAAGCACGAGAGTAAGCAAAAAACCAGCCGTTTCCGAAGCCGAGAGGCGTAAGGATCAGCTGGTTTTATTTTGTTAACGGGATAGATTTAGCTATCCATCGTCTTATAGTGATACTCCTGAAACTGGCTTGGCGTGCAGTGGGCGTATTTTTTGAAAATGCTGATAAAGTATTTATAATCGCTGAAGCCTATGGAATGGGCGATCGTGTACACTTTGCCGTCGCCTGCTTTTAACAGGTCCATGGCCTTGTGAATGCGGTAGCGGTTCAAAAAATCATTGAACGTATAGGTCGTCTCGGACTTGAACTTCTGGTTCAGATACGTCGCGCTGACGCCAAGCTGTTCGACCAGATCATGAATGCTGATTTTACGGTCATAGTTTTCCTGGATATAATCGATCATTTTGGAGACGTACCTGGAGGTTTTCAGATTTTTCCCGAGAAATGCCGGATTGATGACTTCTTCCTTCGTTTGGGTTTGGTCCGAGATCTGCTTGAATTTGAGCATCCATTCGGCTTTGGTTTTGGCCGATTCCAGCGCGGCGATCAGCTGATCCTCCTCCAGGGGCTTGACCAGAAACTCGCTGACGCCAAGCTGGATTGCTTTTTTCGCGAGATGAAATTCGTTATAGCCCGAGATGATAATACTGCTGAAGGGGTGGATTTTCAGTCCCTGCTCGATCATCTCGATGCCGCCCATGATGGGCATATTGATGTCCGTAATGACGATGTCAGGCCGGTGCTCGCTGATTTTGCCGAGACCCTCCTGCCCGTTGCAGGCTTCGTCAATGACGACGCAGTCGTACTCCAGCCAGTCGATGCTGTACAGGATGCCCTTGCGGATCATATCCTCGTCTTCCGCGAGCAGTATCTTAAACATGGTATTCCCCCGTTTCATAAGGAATGGTCAGCGTCACGCAGGTGCCGGTCCCTTCGCTGCTGCGGATCTGAATTCCGTACCCTTCACCATATAAAAGCACCAGCCGCCGGTGAATATTGTAGAGCCCGATATGTTCAGTAGTATTATGATGATTTTTCAAGATTTGATGCACTTCTTCCAGCCGTTCGGGGCTCATGCCCGGACCGTTGTCCAGCACCTGTAAAATAAGCCGTCCCTCCGCCGTGTAGACGATGATGTCGATATTGACGCTGCTTTGTCCCTGATAACCGTATTTGATGGAGTTCTCAATTACGGCCTGCAGCAGCAGCTTGGGCACGTAAATGCTTCCGGCATCGTCCGTCATCTGAATGTGATAGCTCAGTCGTTCCTTGAAGCGGATTTGCTGTAGGCTCAAATAATCCCGCACATAATTCAGGTCGTCGCTCAGCTTCACGCTGCGCTCGTCGCCGATGCTGTACCGGAGGAGCCGGGAGAGAATCATGACGATGTCCTGGGCTTGCTTGGCGTCGATTTTGATGGCATAGCGAAGCGTTTCCAGCACATTGAAAATAAAATGCGGATGAAACTGCGACTGCAGCTGCTTCACCTCGACGAGCGTGCTGATCCGCGACAGCTCTTTATTTTTATCCAGCAAATCCTTGATCCGGTCCAGCATATTGTTATACTGATGGCCCAGAATCTCGAATTCGTCTCCGGTGCGGATGTCCACGTATTCGTTCAAATGGCCTTCGCGGAGTTTCCGCAGGGCGAACACCAGCTTGTCGATCGACTCGGAATTGCGCTCGGACATGTTTTTGGATAGAAAATGAATGACGATCCACAGCAGGATGCTGGTCGCCGCGATGAAAATGGACAGCGTGTACAGCGTCGAGGTTTCGGATTTGACCGAATTCAGCGTATGCACCCGGATCGGCGTGTTCGGAATCTCCCTCGTATGCATGTAATATTTGCCCCCGCTCAGCAGCACATGGCCGTTTCCGTCCTGCGTGGGGCTGAATTTGTTCAGGATGCCCTTGGTGATGTTGCTGGTCGTCGCGATGATCGCGTGATGCTCATCCGTGACGACCGCGACTTCGTTGTTCTGCACGAAGATGAGCTTTTGCATGTCCGCCTCGATCAGCTGGAAAACCAGGTAAGCGATCGTGCGCCCGTCCTTGCGGATGGCTTTACCAAAAGTGTAGTCCGTAGAACGGTCATGGGAATAGCGGAAGCTGTTCATCTCCGTCAGCAGCGCGTCCGGCTTCAGGGAGATCCGGTGCAGCAGGCTGCCGAAGGCCAGATCGGCGCTGAGCTCATCCGGCGCAGCGGAAGAAGCCAGGAATACCCCCTGCGTGTCTACGATATGAAAAATGCTCTTTACCTGCTGGCGGTTGTTAAAATCATAAAATTCGGCGTACACGTCCTCGCTGTCCAGATGCGTGTCCGCATACTTCACCACGGCAGGGGAGGCCGCCATGCGGCTTACTTCCGCTTCGTACTCCCCGTATACCCCGGCGATGGATTGGCTGATTTCGAGCGAAGCCTCGGCGGTGCGGTTCTTGAGCGTGATCTTGCCGTTGATCGCTGTGAATACGACGAACAGGACGATCAGGATCGTGAACGGAATGAGGGTGTACAGCCGAAACAAGTGACGGGTGGATTCCTGGAAATTCCGGTTTTTTCTGCGCCGCATGGGTTCCTCCTTCCGGCCTAAGCTGCTTCCTATTGTGCCTTTCTTGATGTAAAACAAGTCGGCCCTGTGTAAATTACAGGAACCGACTTGGTTGACGGACAGCCATCTTTACATGGAAATTTCCTTTTGTCCGGTAAGCTTCAGGAAAATCAGCAGCGAGACGACGGTAATGACCGTCAGGATCGTGGATAATGCCGCTGCCACGCCATAGTTGCCCCGAATGACTTCGGTATAGATGGCGACCGTAACGGTCTTGGTTTTAGCCGTGTACAGAATGATCGATGTACTCAGCTCGGTGATGATTGTGACCCAGCTGAGGATCGCGCCCGAGACGACCCCGGCGATCATCATCGGCAGGGTGATCTTGAAGAAGGTCTTCATCTGCGAGGCTCCGAGACTGATGGCGGCCTCCTCAATGCCTCCGTTGATCTGATGCAATATGGCGGCGCTGGACCGGATCGTATAGGGCAGCCGCCGGATGACAAAGGAGACGATAATGATGATGGCCGTTCCGCTGATCACGAGCGGCTTGTGGTTAAAGGTCACCAGCAGCGCGATCCCGAGAATCGAGCCGGGCACGATATAAGGGAACATCGTAAAAATGTCTAGCGTGTTGGTCAGCGCATTTTTTCGGCGGACTGTGACATAGGCAATGAGCACGGCCAGCAAAATAATGATGATCAGCGAGGAAATCGCCAGCACGAACGTATTCTGTATGGCGCTGCCGATGCTGTCGAATGCCTCTCTGTAGCTGTCCAGCGAGTATCCCTTCACGAATATTCTGCCGGACGTTTTCAGGAAGGAAGTATAAATGACGTACAGCTGCGGCAGCAGGGCAAGCAGGGTGTACAGGTAAATTACGATATGAGCCAGCACGTTTCCGATGCCTTTTTTGCTTTTCGCTTCAATCGGATTGAGCGCGCTCATCGTGTAGGATTTACGGTTAGAGACGGATTTTTGCAGCAGGAAGACGGCCGTCGCGAATATCACGACGATGACGCTGATCGCTGCGGCAAAGCCGTCGTCGCCACCAACCTCGCTGATAAATTCGTTGAAGATCAGGACAGGCACTGTTCTGTAGCCTTCGCCGATCAGCATCGGCGTACCGAAATCGGCGAGCGCGCGCATGAAGACGAGCAGTCCGCCCGCAAGCAGAGTCGGCGTGATGAGAGGAAGGAGCACCTTCCGCATTTTGCTGATGCCCTTGTAGCCCATGCTTTCCGCGGCTTCCATGAGGGATTGGTCGACGCTTTTCAGCGCGCCGGACACGTACATAAAGATTAGCGGCACCATCTGCAGGGTCAATACGAGCAAAATACCGCCGAAGCCATATATATCAGGCATGGTGAAACCAAACACGCTTTTGACGAATTTGGTGATCACACCGTTTCTCCCAAGCAAAAGGATCCAAGAGTAGGCACCGATGAACGGGGCCGACATCGACGAGATCAGAATAAGGATGCGAATGGTGGAATTGCCTCTGATTTTGACCGTAGCCATGATGTATGCCAGCGGCGTTGCAATGACGGCAGCCAGCAGCGTAACGCAAATTGTGACTTTAATGCTATTGAAGAGGGCGTTTAAGTAATAGGGCTTGCTGAAAAACTTCACGAAATACGCGAGCGAAAAGTCGCCGGTCGTTCCATTGTAAAAGCTCTTGATCAATAATGTAAACAAGGGGAGTGCCAAAAAGACGATATAGAACAAAAAGATCAGCAGCGAGATATTGGTCCAGATGTCAAATCTTCTGCGGGCCCGGTTCATAGCTGAGCGCTCCCTGTATAGTTTAATTCTCCCTTGGCATCATACACGTTGATTTTATCCGGCTTCACCTTGAGATAAATGGTTTGGCCCGGCGAAAGCAGCTGCGCCGTTTGGGATTCCTGGGTAATTTCCGCGCGCTGCCCGGAAGCCAGGTCCACGAAGTACTGCGTGTGCTGCCCCAAGAATACGCTGTGCACGATGGTGGCTTGGATGCCGGTCTGATCTTCGGACATGATAAACTCCTCCGGACGGATCGAGACTTTGACGGCGAGAGAGCTTTGAGCATTGGCTTTCGGTACCCGCACGTTCGGGATAACCTCCTGGTAACCCTGCTCCAACTGCAGCGTGTACTGTCCTTGCTCATGCTTCAGCGTGGCATCGACGATGTTCGTGCGGCCGATAAACGTGGCAACGAATACGTTGGCGGGGCGCTGATAGATTTCCTGCGGCGTGCCCAAATGCTGAATGATGCCCGATTTCATCACCGCAATCCGGTCCGAGACGGCCATCGCTTCTTCCTGGTCATGCGTGACATAGACGGTCGTAATGCCGACTTCGCGCTGAATCTCCTTGATGGCATTCCGCATGTCGATCCGCAGCTTGGCGTCAAGATTGGAGAGAGGCTCATCCATCAGCAAGACATCCGGACGGATGACGATTGCCCTGGCAAGGGCCACGCGCTGCTGCTGACCGCCGGAAAGGTTCTTCGGCATCCGGTCTTGAAACTGCTCGATTTGCACCACTTTTAAAATATCCTCGACCTTTTCGGCAATTTCGGGCTTCGACATTTTCCGGTTCTGCAGACCGAAGGCAATGTTTCCTTTGACGGTAAGATGGGGGAAGATGGCGTAACTCTGGAACACCATGCCGATGTTGCGCTTCCCGGGCTCTACGTTATTGATAACTTTGTCGTTAAAAGAGATCGTTCCGCCCTCGATGCTGTTAAAGCCTGCAATCATGCGGAGCAGCGTCGTTTTCCCGCATCCGGAAGGACCCAGAAGGGTGAAGAACTCACCCTTTTGGATCTCCACGGAAAGCTCGGGGATGACGACGGATTCTCCATATTTTTTCACGAGGTCTTGAATGGATATGGTCACGCTCATCGTTGTCACCTGCTTTTTTTATAAATTCATTATTTTACGCTTGTGAATACATCGGTGTATTTTTCAACGATTTTGGACTTATGCTCGCTCACATAATCCGTGTCTTCGTCGATCATGTTGATTTTGCTGTATGGCGTCATATAGTCGCCGAGCTTGGCATCTTTGCGGAGCGGACGGTTGGTCAATTGGGTACCGAACGCGTCCTGCGCTTCCTGGGACAGAATGAAGTCGATGAACTTCTTGGCGTTATCCATATGCGGCGCGCCTTTGACGATGCCGGAAGCGGCATCAAGGAAAACGGCTCCTTCTTTTGGATACACCACTTCGACAGGTGCGCCGTTGCGCACGTAAGTGCTGGCCGGATCTTCATAGGTCAGGCCTACGACGTATTCGCCGTCGGCTACGCTCTTATGAACCGCGCCGGAGCCGCTGGCGATTTTGCCGTCCAGGTTCTTCACCAGCTCGCTGACATAGTTCCAGCCTTGCTCGCTTTCATAATCGCCGCCCATGGCTTTCAGCATGTTGGTCAGCTGGGCGAAGGCGGAGCTGGAGCTGGCCGGATCGGCCGAGGCGATTTTACCCTTCAGCTTCGGGTTGAGCAGGTCGGCATAACCTTCGATTTTGATGTCGCCGACGAGGTTCTTATTGACGAGTAAAACGCTTCCATCAGAAATGTAAGGAGTTGCGAATCCGGTTGTGTTGCGGTGACCCTCGATCAGATCCTGATCGTTAGGAGATACGTAAGGCTCGTACAAAGCTTTGTTCTCGCGGTATCCTGCCATCGAGCCGCCAAACATGACGTCGGCGTACGGGTTCTGCTTTTCGGATTGTAAGCGCTTAATAATTTCGCCTGTGCCAGCCGTTACAAGCTCGACGGTAATCCCGGTTTGTTTTTCGAACATCGGAATGATCGTTTTAATAATTTCTTCACTGTTCGGGCTGTAGACAACGAGCTTGTTCTCTTTTTCTTTGCTGGACTCGCTGTTTCCGCAGCCGCTGAGTGCCCCCAATACTAGCATGCATGCCACCAATAACATGGACATCTTCTTCACTTGATTCAACTCCCTAACTGTATGATAATTTCTGATGCAAATTTATTGTAACAGCACGAATACAGCCTAAAAATCCTACAATCCGCAAACATCGTCTAATATTCGCAACTAAAATGCTCCATTAGGATGGTGTTTTTTCCTGTGAAGTATCCGTTTTTGTAAACGCTTCCCTAAAATGATAAGTTTTCCAGACGGCATGAAAAAGGCCACCCCGCATGAATGAACGGAGCAGCCGGACGCATATTTTCAATCTGCGGAGGGGCCGGTGAAATAATCGATTCCCATCGCCTCGCGCACCTCGCCCATGGTTTGACGGGCGGCCTTTCGCGCTCTGGCGGTTCCCGTCATCAGGATATCGTCGATATCCCTCGTCCGGTGCCTGTAGAGCTCCCGGCGTTCGCGAATCGGCTCCAGAACCTCTTCAATGGCTTCCGTCACTTTGGCCTTGCAGGCGGCGCAGCCAATGCTGCCCTGCTGGCAGCGTTCCCGGATATTGCCGCTGTCCTCTTTGCGGAAAATGCAGTGATAGCCGTATATGGTGCAGACCTCGGGATGGCCCGGATCGGTTTTGTGAATGCGTGCCGGATCAGTTTTGGCCCTGCGGATCTGTGTCCGTACATCCTCAGGGGAGGCGTCCAGGCAGATGGCATTGCCCAGGCTTTTGCTCATTTTGCTGCCGCCATCGAGTCCCTCCAGCCGCTCGCCGACGAGAATTTGCGGCTCAACCAGCACGGGAGCGTACAGTTCATTGAAGCGGCGCACGATCCGCCGCGCCTGCTCGATATGAGGAATTTGATCCTCGCCGGCCGGGACGAGGGTTGCCTTGCAGAACGTAATATCGGCCGTTTGACTGACCGGGTACCCGAGAAAGCCGTAATACAGATCCTCGTATCCGCGCTCCTGCGCTTCATGCTTCACCGTGGGATTATGCCGCAGCGAGCTGACGGTGACGAACATGGAATAAATGCAGGTGAGCTCGGCGATTTCCGGAATCATCGACTGCACGAAAATTGTGGCATGCTCCGGATCGATCCCGACGGAGAGGTAATCGAGCGCCACTTGGCGCACACTTTCAGCGAGCAGGCCGGGGTTGTTGAAGTGGGTCGTCAAGGCCTGCACGTCCGCGAGCATAATGTACGTTTCGTACTGATGCTGAAGCCGTACCCGGCTTTTCAGGCTGCCGACGTAATGGCCCAGATGCAGCTTGCCGGTCGTCCGGTCTCCGGTTAATACGATGTCTTGTTTCGGTTGTGTCAGGTTTTTGGTATTCATAGGTATTCCTCCTGGTTTTTAAGTTGTATTCCGTTTGTTCGCCTCGCCACCACCAGCCGTCATCCATGGCCATCACCTCCTTCAAATTTGCAGCACAAAAAAGCCTCGTCCTGGGAAAAGCGACCGTCCGGGAGCATTCACTCCGGTACATCACTTTCCAAGGACGAAGCTGTCAGCTTCGCGGTGCCACCTTGATTGGCCGCCATTCCATATCGAATGCAGCCCTGCTCAACAGGTACGGATTCGGCCTGCATGCGCCTCTTCGATACCCTGCCCCGGTTAACGGTGGGGACATGCCGCCTGTCCTACTGGCTCAAACCGCAGCGATCAAGGTTTGCGTTCAGACCGGTCACTCCGAAGCCCACTTCCGCGCACGCCGCCACCGGCTTGCACCACCCGCCGGCTCTCTGAAGACGTCAGTCCTCGCATACTCTTCTTCATCATCGTGAATATGGGGATTATTGTAACGCATCCCGCTGCAAAAGGGAATAGGCGCGATTGTTGTCCGCATGGGAGAATCCGTACAAATGCACATAAAAGGCTGAGCGCTGCACATTGGGCGCCGATTTTCTTTTCGTTATGCTGGAAGCAGGAGCGTTAGCCACCCCATAGAGCAGAAGAGACGGGGCTGACGCTTCCCATTGATGGGAAGGGGAGAGAAGAGGATGGCAAAAATCGCTGATAAGTACTTGAAGGTGGATCCCTGGTCGGTTGTGGAGGAAGGGTTTGATCCGGAGCGCAATCGGGTGTCCGAATCCATATTCGCACTGGGGAATGAATATATGGGGGTCCGCGGGTATCCGGAGGAAGGATACGGCGGAGATACGCTGCTGGGCAGTTATTTTAACGGATTGTATGAAGAAATGCCGGTACAGGGCCATTACCGCGGCACCATCCGGTCCTTGCGCTTCATGGTCAATGCGGTGGACTGGCTGTATACACGGATTACAGTAGACGGTGAGCAGCTGGATCTGGCTCAAAGCCGCTTTTCCGGATTCCGGCGCGTGCTCGATTTCCGCAAGGGGACGGTGCAGCGGGAACTGGTGTGGCATGTGAAGGACGGGAAAGAGCTCGCCATCCGCTTCGAACGTCTGGTGAGCATGACCCGATCCCATGTCGGAGCGCAGCGGATGATTCTTACGCCGCTTAATTTTTCGGGCACGGTGCAGATCCGCTCCGGGCTTGATTTCAATACGCTGCATGAGGATCGAGGGCGCGGGTTCTGGTCCGTGGTCCGCCGGGAACAGGCAGGGAACGGCGCAGCGATGCTCGGCAGAACGGCCAACACGGGCAATCGCCTGTTCGCCTCTTTTACGCTCCATACGCAGGGTGCGGAGGTTGTCCGCTCGGAACCGGTGGAGCAGGAGCATCTGGCAGGTACCGAGCTGACGCTGCAAGTGGTGCAAGGGCAGGCGGCGGTTGTGGATAAAGTGGCTGTGAACGCCGCGTTCGTCACCTGCGGGAAGCCGGATGACGCTGAATGGGATGAAGGGCAGGCGCTGCTGGGACAAACGGCAGGAGCGAGCTACGACGAATTAAGCCGTGAGCAGGCAGCGTACTGGGAAGAAATCTGGCGGACCTCGGACATCCGGATCGAAGGTGATCCCGAGAACCAGCAGGGCATCCGTTTTTGCATATTCCAAATGTACCAGACGTATCACGGCGACAATCCCGGCTTTAACATCGGCGCAAAAGGGCTGACGGGCGAAGCTTACCGGGGTCTGGCATTCTGGGATACGGAAACGTACTGCCTGCCGTTTTACCTGTTCAACAATCCGAAAGCGGCCAAAAGCCTGCTTGAATTCCGCTACCGTTCTCTGGAGCATGCGAAGCAGCGCGCCCGCGAGGTCGATTGCGAGGGGGCATTCTACCCGATTGCGACCATCGACGGAACCGAGAGCTGCGATCTGTGGCAGCATTCCAATCTTCAGCTGCATGTGGGCACCGCGGTTGCCTACGGCCTATGGCACTACGACCGCATCGTGTCCGACAAGGCTTTCCTGTACGAAAAAGGAATCGAAATGCTGATCGAAATCAGCCGTTTCTATGCAACGCGCGGGCAGTGGGGACAAAAGAGCGGGCAGTACGGCTATTTCGGCGTCATGGGACCGGACGAATTCCAGCTCATGGTGAACAACAACTGCTATATCAACCTGATGGCGAAAAAGCTGTTCGAATATACGAAGTCCGTGCTCGCAGAAATGGAGACGGAAGCGCCGGCGGCGCTGAAGGCCGTCTCGGCAAAAACGGGGCTGCGTGCAGAAGAGCTTGAAAACTGGGCACGGCTGGCTGAGCACATGAAAATCCCGTACGACGAGGAGACCGGCATTTACGAGGAGCATGACGGCTTCTTCGACATGCCGCATATCGATATCCATTCGATCCCGGTAACGGAATTCCCGCTCTATTCCCACTGGTCGTATGACCGGCTGTACCGCTACGACATGATCAAACAGCCGGATGTGCTGATGTTCATGTTCCTGTACAACAGCGAGTATAGCGCCGAGGCCAAGCGGGCGAATTACGAGTATTACGAGCCGCGCTGCATTCACGAATCCTCGCTGTCCCCGTCGATCCATTCCATCCTGGCGGCGGAGATCGGACGCCATGAGGAGGCCTACCATTTCTTCGAGTTCGCAACGAGACTCGATCTGGACAACTATAACCGGAACACCCGGGAAGGGCTTCATACCACCTCCATCGCGGCTGCATGGATGAACATCGTCTACGGATTCGGAGGCCTCCGCTCCGACGGCGAGGGTCTGGCGCTTGCGCCGTCTATTCCGCAAGCCTGGGATGAATACAGCTTTAACATGACCTACCGGGGCAGCGTCCTGGAGATTAAAGCTGACCAGCAGCGCGTGAGCGTACGGGTTACCGAGGGGGACAGCGTAGTTCTTCGGTTATACGGCGAGGACGCCGAGATCGGCATGGCAGGCGTGGAAGTGCCGATGCCGCAGTCAGCCGTCAAGGCAGTCAGTTAACGACAGACCATGGCGCGAACAAGTGAATGGAAGCATGGCATAGATGGCGAGATCAATTACTGATGGATAGGGGTAGGTGTTTCATGAGCTGGATCGTTAGGGAAGAGGGCTTTGATCCGCAGCGGATAACCAATCACGGCAGTAAATTCATGACGGGCAACGGGTACATGGGCTACCGCGGCACGCTGGATGAATTCTCACAAGAGCAGCTGACCGCGGTGACACTGGCCGGCGTGTACGATCAGGTCGGCACGAAATGGCGGGAGCCTGTGAATGCGCCGAACGGCCTTCAAACGAGGCTATACGCGGATGGGGCTGAATTGAATGTGCTGAGCGCATCCGTGGAAGAGCATGTGCAGGAGCTGGATATCGCGCGTGGACTCCACAGCCGGGAGACGGTGTATCTTACGGGAAGCGGGGCTCGGATCACGTTCCGGTCAGAGCGGTTTGTCAGCATGGATCAGCTGCATCTGATCGTGAACCGTTTCACCGTACACAGTGACCAGGACGTTCAGCTGACGCTGGAAACCGGCATTGACGGAGCGGTATGGGATATCAACGGCCCTCATTTGAAGGAAATGCAGTACGCTTCCCAGGAAGGAACGCTGACGGCGGCAGCCAGCACACAGGAATTGGGGATTCGGGTGGCTGTTGCAGAATGCCTTGAAGGGCTGCAGGAAAGCGGGCAGGAGATTGCAGCATCGGAAAACGGGATTGTTCACCGGATTCCGCTGTCGCTTCGGGCGGGGGCCTCGCAGGAATGGGTCAAATATGTATCTGTGTATACCAGTTTGGATGAGGTCGGCGACGTGCTGGCAGCAGCGGTATCCGGCTGCCGCCAGGCTCAGGCATCCGGCTATGCATCCCTGCTGAAGGCGCATGAGGATGTGTGGGAGCAGCATTGGGCTCTGTCGGATGTCGTGATCGAAGGGGATGACGAAGCCCAGCTTGCGCTCCGGTACAGCATTTATCAGCTTCTTATTATTGCGCCCACGGCTTCGGAGAAGGTTTCAATTCCGGCGCGGGGGCTTTCGGGCCAGGTGTATAAAGGAGCGGTCTTTTGGGACACGGAAATGTTCATGCTCCCCTTTTTTCTCTACACCCAGCCGCAGGTAGCCAGAAATATTATGCTGTACCGCAAGCATACGCTGGACGGCGCAAGAAGGAAGGCGGCCGAATACGGATTTGGCGGCGCTTATTATGCTTGGGAAAGCCAGGACAGCGGCGACGATGCCTGTACGCTGTTCAACATCACGGATGTGTTCACAGGCCGCCCGATGCGGACCTACTTCCGCGACAAGCAGATTCATATCAGCTGTGACGTTGCGCACGGCATCTGGGAGTACTACAAGCTGACGGGCGACAGCGGATTTCTGCTGGATGGCGGGGCGGAGGTCATTTGGGAATGCGCGCGTTTCCTGTATTCCTATGCCTGCTATTATCCGCTGAAGGAGCGGTATGAGCTGCTGGACGTGACGGGCCCGGATGAGTATCATGAGCGCGTCCATAACAATGCTTTCACGAACTATATGGCGCGCCATACGCTGCAAATGGCCGTGCGCATGATGGATGAGCTGGCGGATCAGGCCCCGGCGCTTTATGCCGAGCTTACCCGCGAGCGCAAGGGTACACCGGGAATGGACGAAATCCGGGAGATTGCGGAACGTCTGTATGTACCGCTCCCCGATGAGGGTACCGGTGTCATTGAGCAATTCGACAGATACCATCAGCTGGAGGACATCAGCCTCTCGGAGCTGAAATCACGCATCCTGCAGCCGAGCGAATATTTGGGAGGCGGAAGCGGCATTGCGACGACGACGCAGATCATCAAGCAGGCCGACGTCGTGCTGCTGATGCATCTGTTCAAGGATGAGTTTGCGCCGGAGATCAAAAAAGCCAATTGGGAGTTTTACGAGCCGCGGACCGAGCATGGCTCGAGCCTGAGCCCTTGCGTGTATGCGCTGGTCGCCTCCGACATCGGCATGCCGGATTGGGCGTATCCGTACTTTAAACGGACCGCCACCATCGATTTGACCGGGGACTCCAAACAGTACGTGGGCGACTTATATATTGGGGGCACGCACCCTGCGGCCAACGGCGGCGCATGGATGGCGGCGGTGCTCGGTTTTGGCGGACTGCAGGCGGACGAGAAGGAGGTCCGGCTGAATCCGTCGCTTCCCGCCGCATGGTCCGCGCTGGCGTTTAAGATTCGCGTCCGGGGGCAAGCTTTTGACATTCGGATCACGAAGGAGGATGTCCGGGTAACCTCTCTGGCGACAGGCGGGGCGGAGCAGCCTTTCCGCATCCAGGGAAGCGCGGTGAGCGTCAGTCCGGGCCAAACCGCTACGTTCAGCCTGAAGGGACTGGCATCTGCGGGCAGTTAACCAACAACTTTAGAAAGCGGAGGATTTAGACATGCTGGAGCATATGAAAGGCGCGATTTTCGATCTGGACGGCGTGATCGTCGATACAGCCAAATATCATTTCCTCGCCTGGCGCGAGCTGGCGAAGGAGCTCGGATTCGAGTTTACGGAGGAGCATAATGAGCGCCTGAAGGGCGTAAGCCGGATGGAATCGCTGCGAATACTGCTCGAAATCGGCGGCGTACAGGCCACGGAGGCAGAGCAGCAGCGCATGGCGCAGGAAAAAAACGACCGCTACGTGCAGTATATCTCACAGCTGGACGCGTCGGAGCTGCTTCCGGGCGTAAGGCCCTACCTGACGGGGCTGAGGGAACGGGGCGTAGGCATTGCGCTTGGTTCGGCCAGCAAAAATGCGGAATTCATCCTGGAACGCCTACAAATCGCATCGCTGTTCGACGCGGTGATCGACGGCAATAAGGTGTCCAAGGCCAAGCCCGACCCGGAGGTATTCCTGAAGGGGTGCGAAGCTTTGGGGCTGGATCCATCTCATTGCATTGTCTTCGAGGATGCGGCTGCCGGCGTGCAGGCGGGCAAGGCTGCGGGATGCGGCGTTGTCGGCATCGGCCGTCCCGAAATTCTCGGAGAAGCGGACCGGGTCGTTTCCGGACTGATCGAATTGGTGAAATAAAGCGATTCTTTAAACTTCTTTATTTTTTGTTGAGAAATATCAAAGACCTGAAGGTTATCCTTAACCATGTAAGCAAAATCGCATGTTAAGGGAGAATTAGTTATGAATTCTGTTGATCATGTTCCGCACGATAGGAGCCGATCCGGAAAACACCAAGCCGGTTCCCGCCCGGTCGATCCCGACCATTCCATCCGTATGGCGGTTAAGCTGGGCCTGATCCTGGTGTTCATCGTTTATTTATATGTGCTCGTCAAGGTCATTTTGTTCAAGTTTGGAGGCTCGAGTCCAGGATTTTACCTGCGGCAGCTGTTCGAGAGCGTCACGCATCCGGACCGCATTCTGCAGCGCCTGCGGCTGATGAGCAATCTTGTGCCCCTGCATGAGATCACCGGGAATATTCGCCACCTCGGGAGTCCGTCCGGCTTCATCAACTTTTTCGGGAACATCGCCGCCTTTATGCCGCTTGGATTCTTGCTGCCGCTGGTCTTTGGGTTCCGGACCCTGTCGTTCCTGAAGGTGCTGCTGATTTCTTCCGGGGTGAGCCTGGCGCTCGAAACGGCGCAGCTGCTGCTGTTTATCGGAACCTTTGACGTCGATGACATGATCATGAATACGGCAGGGGGCGTGCTGGGGTACGGGGTGCTCCGGGTGCTGCAATTTATGGTAGAGCCAGGTATATACAAGAGGGAAGGCGAACATCATTCAGAATCCAATTCGGGTTCTCTGTCCCGTTTAAAATCGAAGGAATTGGAATGAAGCGGCCGCGTGCCGCTTTTTTCTTTTTATGGGCCCTTTTCCTATAAAAAATATACTGGCAAGCCGGAAAAAATGCCTTACACTAGAGTTCTCGAGTTACATTTCCTGTAAACTTCGCGATGTGCAGTGCTCCGATCTTACAAATGCCCATGATTATCGTAGAGATGCACATACTTGCGCTATTTTAGAACTGCTATATTGAAAGAAGCCGGAGGTGTTTATGGCGCATGAAGTTTCAGAACCCGTTTACGAAAATGAACGTCAAGCAGCAGCTGATCCTGCTTTTCCTTGTTCTCGTGATTCCGCTTTTCATCCTGAATGCTTATGGCAACAGCAAGGCAGGGCAAATTTTGAAGCGGCATGTAACCAACGCGTATATCGAGCTGAACAAGCAAAATTTCAAGCTGATCAGCAGGGATATCGAAACGATCAACAAGGTGACTTCCACCGTTTTTCAAAACTCCATGATCCAGCAGCTTAGCTCGACCAAAGACGAGAATATTCTCTCCAGGGTGAAGAATTACGAAAAAATTGAAGTCATGCTCAATACATACTCGCAGGAGACCGATGAGCGGGAGCCGCTGTATTATTCGCTATACGTGTATGATCCGGATAACGCTTTCTTTTTCGCGCCTTATTATCCGGAATCCAAAAAGTCGGGCATGTATTTTTTCTCGGATGAGAAGGAGAGGCCGGAGTGGTTTGATGAAGCCGTATCCCATAAAGGGAACGGTTATTTGAAGCTGACGGATCACCTTTCGCCGCCTGTGAAGGGGCAGAAAGATCAAAAAACGCTCCTGTATGTGCGTGCGATCAACAATATATACAAAGGCGGGACGATCGGCGTTCTGGCCGTATCGAACGTGGACGCCAGAATCAGCGAATCCCTAAAAACGGTATCGCTTCCCGAAGGCGAGCTCTATTTTACGGACTGGAAAAACCATATTCTGACGACGACGGAAACAGGGAGAGAAGGCGTGCTGGAGCTGCCGCCGGAGCTGGATCCCGGCAGATCGGCCATCGGCGTGAAGGACGTCATCACGAAGGATTTCATTTATGTTGCCGATTATAATTATGTGCTTCAGCAGAAGCTGATCTACAAAGTGCCGGTCAAAGCGCTGCTTCAGCAGCAGAACGAGATCAAGCGGGTCATCCTGCTCATTTCGATTGCGTATTTTATCGTCGGCGTCATTATCATTTTATATTTCTGGCGGTCGCTCATGACGCCGCTCCAGAAGCTCGTCTTCTTCGTCCGCAGGTATGAACCCGGCAATATCGTACCGCAGACCCCGCACAGGAAGCGGAACGACGAGGTTAGCGTACTGATCTCGACGATCTATGACATGGCACGCAGGCTGAACGATCTCATTCATTATAAATACAACATGGATTTGAAGCAGAAGGAAGCGCAGCTTTCGCTTCTGTACCAGCAGATTAATCCGCATCTATTGTACAACACGCTGGAGAGCATCTACTGGAAAAGCACGATGGAGGGAAACACCGTCTCCGCCGATATGATCAAGGATTTATCCAAATTGATGAAAATCAGCCTCAGCCGCGGCCGCGAGCTGATTACGCTGGAGGAGGAGCTGGAGCATGCCACGGCTTATATCAAGCTGCAGCAGAACCGCTACGACTACGCCTTCAGCGTAGAAATCGATATTCCCGAACATCTGTATTCGGTCAAGATACCGAAAATCACGCTGCAGCCCCTGATTGAGAATGGGATCATTCATGGCATTAAAAACATGGGCGAGGACGGAGAAATCCGGATTATCGCCGAAGAGAGCCAGGGTGTGCTGTACATCCGTATTTCCGACAACGGCTTCAAGGACGTGGACTATGATGCGATCCGTAAGGTGCTGAGCGATGATTCGTCAAGCTCTCCCACGGGCTACGGCATCCGCAATATTCATCAGCGCCTGCAGCTGCATTACGGACCTGAATACGGTCTGGCCTATGAAGGGCGGGCCGAAGGGGGAACGACGGTAACGGTATCGCTGCTGATCACCCGGCAGGACGATTAAAGGGAGGAACGAGAGACATGTACAACATTTTAGTCGTGGATGACGAACCGCTGATTTGCAAAGGGCTGGCAGGACTATTGAATGCTTCCGGACTTGGCATCGGCAAAATCATTACCGCCACGAGCGGCGAGGAAGCGCTGGATTACATCCGTATGGAAAATATCGATCTGCTCATTACGGACATCCAGATGGGGGAAATGAACGGCATCGAGCTGATGCACCAGGCGAAGATCGTCAAGCCTTGGGTGCAGACCATCATCATATCCGCCCATGAGACTTTTCAATATGCGCAGATGGCGATCCGCCTGGGCGCGCGCGATTATTTGATCAAACCGCTCAACAGCGAGCAGTTTCTGGACTCGGTCCGAAGCGTGCTGCTGAAAATGGATAAACCGCTGCCCCGCACGGAAGAGGTGCTTTCGGCCGGGCACGAGGATTTCCGCATGGAGGAGCCGCAGCCGGAATCCAGCGAGCCGCTGAACCGGCTGCTTGCCGAAACGGTGGAACATCCGGATGAGCCGTATCCCATGCAATCGTATTATGAAAACCTCGGGATTTCAGGACCTTATTTCGCCGTGATCAAGGTCAAGCTGGCACTGCTCGCAGCGAACGGCGAGAGCCCGTTCCCGGAGAAAGATATTCCGCTCATGCAGTATGCTTCGCTCAATATCATCAAGGAGCTGCTGGATCAAGAGCTGAACGCGCAGGTGTTCTACGCGCCGGACCGCAGCATCAACATTCTCGTCCAGTGGAGTGAAGCGGAGTATGCGGAGCAGCATTCGAACCGGATCAACCAGCTCGAGATGATCAGCCGGAGCATGCATCACCATATCGGGAAATATTTAAACATCGAGTGCACGGTCGGCATCAGCCAGATTCTAAAAGGTCTGCAGTTTGTCAACGTGCTCAGCCGCCAGGCCGACAAGGCGATGCTGTGGACCGGGGAGCACGGCGATTACCATGTCTTTTACTACGGGGACTTCAGCTGGCATAACTACGCCCGCGATCCCAACGCCGAGGAGCTCTCGACCCAAAGCAACCGGATTGTGGAGCAGGCGAAGACCTACATCGAAGAAAATTACAGTCAAAAGGGACTCACCATACATGAGGTCGCCAAACGGAATCATGTCAGCCCGAACTATTTGAGCTACCTGTTCAAAAAGATCACCGGTTTCAACCTCTGGGAATACGTGGTCAAGCTGCGGATGGAGGAGAGCCGGTCGCTGCTTCTCCATACCGATCTGCGCCGCTACGAGATCGCCGAGCGGGTCGGCTACGAGTCGCCGGAGCATTTCAGCAAAATTTTCAAAAAGTATTACGGGGTCAGTCCGAGCGACCTCAAAAAATAGAAGAAGTAAGATCAACCATAATTCACATAGAACTAGACATGTTCCAAGGCCCCCTCCTTTTCTACAATGAAACTAAGCTTGATATCAACAAGGAATGAGGGAGAAAAATGGGGGAGCCAGGAGCAGTGCTGCAGCCGGTTATAGAGAACAAATCACCCAAAAGAAAAGGACGTTATACCAAACACTTTTGGGGATACATGTTTCTGCTGCCGGCTGTTGTGATTTTCATTTTGTTTTTATGGGTACCGATTGCGAAAGGAGCCTTGTACAGCTTCTACAATATCGACTTTGTAAAGGGCAACACGTTCGTCGGACTGGACAACTATGTACGGGTGTTTCATGATCCCGATGTGTGGACGGCGGTTAAAAATACGCTCTATTACATGCTCTTGACGATGATCATGGGATTCTGGGTGCCGATTGTCGCTTCGATCGCGATTTCGGAGCTGCGCAGATTCCAAGGCTTTGCGCGCATCGCTGCGTATCTGCCCTTCGTCGTTCCGGGCGTGGTGCTGTACGGCATGTGGAGATGGATGTATGATCCGGTCGGTCCGATCAACGGGCTGCTGAGCGCGCTCGGCGTCGACCCGGTTTCGTTTATTTCGGACAGCAAGTGGTCGATGATCGCGATCGTATTCATGGAGACATGGCAGCAGTTCGGATCGGCGATGCTGATCTATCTGGCCGGCGTGCTCAGCATTCCGCGGGATTGGTACGAGGCGGCCGAGATCGACGGGGCAGGGGTGTGGAACCGTATCCGGTATATCACGCTTCCTTCCTTGCGCAGCTTGATCGTATTGATGCTTATTTTGCAGGTGATCGGCACTTCGCAATCTTACCAGTCGCAGCTCGCCCTGCTTGACGGCGGACCGAATAACGCGACCTTGACCTATTCGCTTTTGATCGTGAGATACGCCTTTACGCGTCTGGATTACGGCACGGCCACCGCGCTCGGCATGCTGATGTTCGTCGTGCTCAGCCTTGTAGGGCTGCTTCAATACAAGCTGAACAAGGAGGAATACTGATATGAGCAAGCAGCATGAACGCGGCATCCTGTCGGATTCCGATCTGAAAAAGCCGCTCAACCGGTTGGTGTACGGCATCATGGTTTTATGCATTCTCGTCATGATCGTCACGATGCTGTATCCGATCCTGATGACGATGTTTAACGGCCTGAAAACGAATCAGGAAGTCAACACGTTCCCGCCGCATTTCTTCCCGGAGACCTGGAACTGGAGCAACTTTAAGGAAGGCTGGGAGTACATCAATCTGCCGATGTTCCTGAAGAACACGATATTCGTCTTCGTCGGCAACCTGTTCATGACGATTTTCGTGCTCGGCCTGGCATCTTTCAGCATTTCGCGCCTGAAGGTGCCGTACTACCGGGCGATCTACTTTTTTATTCTAATGACTTTGTTTATTCCGGCCTCAAGCTACATGATTCCGAATTTCGTCAACCTGAAGGATCTCGGGCTGCTGAACACCTTCTGGGCGTTTTGGCTCCCGGCGGGGGCGAGCGCGTATTACTTCCTGCTGATGAAGAACTTTTTCGACGGTATCCATCCGGAAATTTTCGAGGCGGCGCGCATCGACGGAGCATCCGAGGTCACGAGCTACGTCCGCATCGCGGTTCCGCTGTCGGTACCGATTTTCGCCACGCTGGCGATCTTTATTTTCTCGGGAGCGTGGAACGACTGGTTCTGGCCTTCCCTGGTGCTCCACAGCGAGGAGAAATACACCTTGGCGACCGCCATTTACAAATATGTCATCAATGCCCGCAGCATGGACAACAGCATCAAATTCACGATTCTGTTCATGGTCATGGTGCCGCCGATCCTCGTCTTCCTGGTATTCCAGCGGTTTATCATGCGCAGCGTGAACCTGTCGGCGGTAAAAGGATAGATTCTACGAATATCGTAGGCCTGCACACGATGGTCATAAGATTAGACATCGTGTGATAGCGTTTCCTCTCTTATGATGAAAGAGCAACAACACTTAATAGCGAAAAGGGGAGTTTCAATGCGTAAGTTCTCAATGGTACTCGTCAGTCTCATGCTTTCCGCTTCGATGCTGGCTGCGTGCGGCGGCACCAAAACGGCGGAAGAACCTAAACCGGCCGATAATCAAGGATCGCAAAGCACGACCGATACGGGTAACAAATCCGAAGAGCCTGCCAAAACGGATGATATTACTACAAAAAAAGTCACGATCAAGATCCACTATCCGCTGCCTGACCAAAAAGAAGCCAGAGCGCAGGAAGACGATAAAATCAAACGCTTTACCGAGAAATATCCGAACGTGACGATCGTCAAGGACGACTGGCAGTACAACGTCAACGAAATCGGGATTAAAATGGCTTCGAACGAAGCGCCAACCTTCTATAACACATTCGCGACGGAAGCTCAGATGCTGGTCGAGCACGGCTGGGTAGCCGACATCAGCGACCTGTACAACAGCTGGGAATACAAGGACGAGATGAACCCGCTCCTGCAAAACCAGTTTATCGTTGACGGCAAAGTGTACGGCATCACGCAAAACGGTTACGTGACGTCTACAGTCATCAACAAAGGACTGCTGGATGCCAAGCAGGTTCCGATGCCGGATATGGACTGGACATGGGACGACATGTACAACGTCGCCAAAGGCGCGACCGACGCCAAAAAAGGCATCTCCGGTATTGCTCCGATGGGTAAAGGCAATGAATCCGGCTGGAACTGGACGAACTTCCTATTCGAAGCCGGCGGAGAAATCCAAAAGAACGAAAACGGCAAGTATACAGCAACATTCAACTCCGATGCGGGTGTTAAAGCACTCGACTTCTATAAGAAGCTGAGATGGGAAGCCAATGCGATTCCTCAAGACTGGGCACTTGGCTGGGGCGACGCTCTGAATGCGTTCCAGCAAGGACGCACGGCGATGGTTATTGCGGGAGCCTATGACATTATCGACTCCGCGCTGAACCAGGGCGGCCTGAAACCGGAGAACGTGATCGCGTATCCGATGCCTGCTGCGGAAAAAGGCGGCAAGCACATCGGTATTCTCGGCGGAAACTATCTGGTTATCAACCCGAATGCTTCGAAAGACGAACAGGAAATCGCATTCCGCTATATCACGTTCGACTACTTCACGGATAAAGGTCTGGAAGCGCTGGATGCCAACATTAAAGAACGTAAGGACAAAAACAAATACTACGTGCCGGCTCCGCTGAACTACTTCAGCGACAATTCCGAGTACGCGACTAAAGTGAACGCCATCTACGACAAATACGACAATGTATACCGTTACGACGAGAAGATGCTGAGCCTGATCGACGGCAAGCCTGAAGCTCAATACGGCACGCAGGATTACTACGGCGCGATGTCCAACGTCGTGCAGGAGTCCTTCTCGAAGAAAGGCACGGATTCCAAAGCACAGCTGGATGCAACGGCCAAAACCGTGCAAACGAAGTTTTTTGACAATATCAAAGCTGCGCAATAACCGATTGGCGCGTTCGGGAGGACGCTCCGGGTGAACGTTCGCTCCGCTTCTCCGCAATCGTTCATCCCCTCCGCTACGCGGGTGCAAATTGATTATTCTGCATACAAACAAAGGCCCCCCAAAGTCGTCTCAAACTTTGGGGGCTTTTTCTGTTCTCGCAATGCTCCTGTATTCATTAAGCAAAGCTGCTTTCTGCACGAAGCAGCAGAGAGGACGAAGCAATTCCGAACAAGCGATAGCAGGAATGCTTTGTTTGGGGAGCCACGGCTAACAAAAAAGAAACTGCCTCGACCGATCGGCCTTTGAGACAGTTCCTTTTATTTATAGCAAAATTGATTACTTACGTTCCTTGCCCATCTCGCAGAACGACTCTTCCGCGGCGGCGAGCGTCGCGTCGATATCCTCGTCCGTATGCGCTGTCGTCAGGAACCAGGCTTCGTACTTGGAGGGAGCAAGGTTAATGTTCCGGTTCAGCATATGGCGGAAAAACGCCGCAAAGGCTTCGCCATCCGTATCTTGGGCCTGATCGTAGTTGGTCACCGGATGATCGCAGAAATGCGTGGACAGGGAGCCGCGGATACGGTTAATGGTCAGTGCCACGCCGTGACGGTCAGCGGAAGCTTGAAGTCCATCGGCAAGCTTGATGGCAAGCCGGTTCATTTCTTCGTAGACGCCTTCGCCTTGCAGGACTTCCAGGCAAGCAATGCCGGCAGCGATGGAAGCCGGGTTGCCGGCCATGGTTCCAGCCTGGTAAGCCGGGCCGAGTGGAGCTACCTGTTCCATAACCTCTTTGCTGCCGCCATAGGCGCCGATCGGCAGGCCGCCGCCGATGATTTTGCCTAGAGCCGTCAGGTCGGGCTTGATGGCATCATGGTTATCAAGTCCGGCGAAGGTCTGGGTGGAGCCGTAGTGGAAGCGGAAGGCCGTGATGACTTCATCGTAGATGACGAGCGAGCCGTTGTCATGCGTCATTTGGCAGAGGCCTTCAAGGAAGCCTTTCTCCGGCATGACCATGCCGAAGTTGCCGACGATCGGTTCGACCATGACGGCGGCTACATCCTTGCCCCACTTGTCCAGGGCCTCGCGCAGGCCGCCAAGATCGTTAAACGGCACCGTAATGACTTCCTGGGCGATGCTGGACGGCACGCCGGCGCTGTCCGGGGTGCCGAGGGTGGAAGGACCCGACCCTGCGGCTACGAGCACCAGGTCGGAGTGGCCGTGGTAGCAGCCGGCGAATTTGATGATCTTGCTCCGGCCCGTATAGGCGCGTGCGACGCGAATCGTCGTCATGACGGCCTCGGTGCCGGAGTTGACGAAGCGGACCTTGTCCATGGAAGGAATGGCTTCCTTCAGCATCCGTGCGAGCTTAATTTCCAGCTCGGTCGGCGTGCCGTATAGGGTGCCGTTTTCCGCAGCCTGCGTAATGGCTGCCGTAATATGCGGATGGGCATGTCCGGTAATAATGGGGCCATATGCCGCCAGGTAGTCGATGTAGCGGTTGTTGTCCTCATCCCAGAAGTAGGCGCCTTTGGCTCTCTTCATAAATACGGGCGCCCCGCCGCCTACCGCTTTGAATGAACGGGAGGGGCTGTTGACGCCGCCGACGATGTGCTGGAGTGCTTCCTGGTAAAGATGTTCTGAACGTGAACGATTCATGGATGATTCAACTTCCTTTCTGGGTTAAAAGCAGGCGGGCAGCCTCAATCGCTGCTGCCCGTGCTGCGGTTCTGTTGGTCAGTCGAGATGTCTTTCGTGCCGGTGCCGTTCGTTTCGGATTCGGTCTTGCCACTGCTTGAAACGGGGACCGGCGCCGGCTTGTTGAAGATGTCCTTGACGTAATCTTTAAGCGCCGACTCGCTCGAGACGGTCAACACGGCCGCGCCGCCAATCGTCGTTTCCTTCAGAAGCTTCATCGGAGGAATCTGCTCACTGCCGGCCATTTGGCTTTTGTATCCGACGCTGGCCAGCTTCCACATATCGTTGACGGTCAAATTGGTATCAATATACGGACTGACGTCATTCAATATATCGGGTAGCTTCATGATCGAGGTCGTCGACTGCATTTTCTCCGCCACGGCCTTCAGGAAGGCGCGCTGCCGCTCGGTACGGGTAAAGTCCGAAGTGGCGTCATGGCGGAAACGCACGTACTGGAGCGCAGTAGTGCCGTCAAGATGCTGCATCCCCTGCTTCAGGTTAATGTCGTACTCATGCTTATCCGCGGTGCTGGGATAGTACATATCCTTTTCGACATAGAAATCGACGCCGCCCACCGCGTCCACAAGCTTGATAAAGCCCTGGAAGTCGGTATACACATAATACTGGATCTGGATGCCCAGCAGATCGCCGACCGCCTTCATGGCCGTATTCGGTCCATGCGTAATCGCGGTGTTGATACGCTCTTTTCCATGTTCAGGAATATTCGTGTACGTGTCGCGCAGAATAGAAAACAGATTAATGCGTTTTTTGACGGGATCGAGGGAGGCGACCATCATGCTGTCCGACCTGGGAACTTCGCCTTCTTTGAGGCCGCGTGCGTCGACGCCCATGAGGAGGATGTTGACGGGCTCGGTGCCTTCCCATTTAGGAGGCTCGGCTACCTTGACCTCGGTGGGAGCTACATTTTTAAAAGGAGAGGCTTCTCCGGTTTTTTGCAGGCCCTGCAGACCGGTATAAATCGAAGTAAAATAATAGACCGCGTAGCCGATAACAGCCGCCAATACGATGGCTACGATCCACAATATCGTTTTTTTCCTTGAGGTCATTCCTTCTCTTCCTTTCAATTATCCTGGTAAAGGAGGTGGTTGTCTGATTGTATCGACATTTGTAGGATAAGGATTCATTTATTATAATTTTTTTTGTGGATACAATCAATTTTACCGGCGTAAAAGAGCTGATACAGTATTTTCATTCAGCCTTTCTATCTATTATAGAACGAACTAAAGAGCGCCAACAGTCATCCATTGTCGAAAGGAGACGCATGCATCATGACGGAATTAACGATTGGACAAGAAGTACCTGATTTTACACTGCCGGCTTCAAACGGAGAAGAGATCACACTCAGCCGTCTCCGCGGCCGTAAAGTCGTATTGTATTTTTACCCGAAAGACATGACGCCGACCTGCACCGATCAGGCTTGCAGCTTTCGCGATTTCCATTCCGCCTTCGAAGAGAAGGGCGTCACTGTCCTTGGCGTCAGCCCCGACCCGGTGAAGTCCCACGGGAAATTCCGGGACAAGCACGAGCTCCCGTTTCTGCTGCTATCCGATGAGGATCACCAAGTCAGTGAGTCCTATGGTGTATGGCAGCTGAAAAAAATGTACGGGCGCGAATACATGGGCATTGTCCGCTCCACCTTTCTCATTGATGAGAAGGGGAAGCTGCTGAAGGAGTGGAGAAAAGTCAAGGTAAAAGGCCATACCGAACATATTTTGTCCTTACTGTAAACGATAGAAATGCGGCAAGATTACCGGCATATCCCGGCTCTGTTCTCGCGAACAGCCAGCCGGGATTTTTGGCGTGAATAACCGGTAGTTGTTACACAGGATATGTTACTAGATGTATATCGTAAGCGATCCACAAAAATGACTGGTCAGCAGGCAGCGGCCGTTTTAAAGGAGCGAAGAAGTAATGGGAGTTGTTCATTTTCCAATGAAAGCATTTTCATTAATTCTTGAAAGAGTGTTGCAAAATCATATGTAAATTTATTCGTATATTTATATTGACATGCAAACATGTTGGCATTAAACTAATTCGTATGCGAAATATTAGGTCATGGAATTGATTAGGAAACAGGGTGAACAGGTTTTGGATTCGCAGGAACAAATTCATGAATTGCTGTACTCGTTTCGCCAAGTGCATCTGAGCTTTTACCATTTGTTCTCGAAGGATGCCGGCGCGCTTGGAGCAACCTGGATTCAATATCAAGTGCTGCGCACACTCCGCGAGCATCCGGATATCGGACTCACGGAGCTTGCAGATTTAATTCTTATTGGCAACAGCACAACAAGCGGCGTCGTGGATCGGCTTGTCAAGGCAGGCATGGTCGAGCGCAAGCGCTCCGAGACCGACCGCAGATCCATCACGCTGAGAAACACGCAGGAAGGGGATGAATTGCGGAAACGCGCAGAAGTTGTATGCAATGACTTTCTTGAGCCTCTTTTACATATCAGGGAAGAGGACAGACGCCATTTGCTAGATACCCATCAGCAGATTGTCGACATCTTAACACACAAAGGGAGAGAGAGAAGTACATTATGAATAACAGCCAAGCTCAGTCAATCGAGCACATTAAAAAAGGGCCGATCATCGCCGCTTTGCTCATCGGCGCTTTTGTAGCGTTTTTGAACCAGACGCTGATGAATGTGGCCCTGCCAAAAATTATGGATGACCTTGGAATTCAGGCGTCAACGGGGCAATGGCTGACCACAGGTTTCATGCTCGTCAACGGCGTCTTGATTCCGGTTACCGCATTTTTGATTGCCAGATTTTCCACCCGCCAATTGTTTATTTCAGCCATGTCCCTGTTTACGATCGGGACGCTGATATGCGCCTTGTCGCCTTCCTTCGCCGTCTTGATGGTCGGCCGTTTGGTTCAAGCCGCGGGTGCCGGCATTTTGATGCCGCTCATGACAGTCGTTTTCCTGAATATTTTCCCGATTGAAAAACGCGGATCCGCCATGGGGATGATGGGGATTGCGATGATTCTGGCGCCGGCGATCGGACCGACCTTGTCCGGTTACGTCGTAGAGCATCATTCCTGGCGCATTCTGTTCTACATTATTTTGCCATTTGCCATTATTGCTACACTCATCGGGATTTTCTTCCTGAAGAACGTGACCAAGGTGACCAAGCCGAAATTCGATGCCTTGTCGGTTATCCTGTCCACGATCGGCTTCGGCGGTCTTCTGTACGGCTTCAGTGAAGCAGGTACTGAAGGCTGGAACAGCAGTGAAGTCATTTGGTCACTCGTTATCGGTGCCATCGCGTTGATTGCTTTCGTTGTGAAGCAGCTGATGTCGAAAACGCCGATGCTGGAATTCCGCATCTTCAAATACAACATGTTTACACTCACGACCATTATCAACGTGATCGTGACGATGGCCATGTATGCCGGCATGATCCTGATGCCGCTGTTCCTGCAAAACATCCGCGGCTTTACGCCGATGGAATCCGGTCTGATGATGCTTCCCGGCGCGATTCTGATGGGAATCATGTCCCCGATTACGGGCGCGATCTTCGATAAAATCGGTGCCCGCTGGCTCGCCGTCATCGGACTTGCGATTACGACCGCCATGACCTACGAATTCAGTCGTCTGTCAGTGGATACTTCTTACGCGCATATGATTACGATTTATACGGTCCGCATGTTCGGCATGTCGCTGCTGATGATGCCGATCCAAACCGCAGGCTTGAACCAGCTGCCGCGCAGCATGAACGCGCACGGCACCGCGATGTCCAATACGCTGCGGACCATTTCCGGCTCGATCGGTACGGCCATTCTGGTGACGGTCATGACTTCGCAAACGAAGCATTACGTGACCGAAGGCATCAAAGCAGGCGCTGCTAAAGTGACCGATAAAGCCCAAATGGCAACCTTAACCGCGCAGTCCATGGTGCATGGCATCGACGACGCGTTCGTTATCGCTACGTGGCTCACCGTGGTTTCCCTGATCCTGGCCTTCTTCATCAAGAGAACAAAACCTCAGGAAGAGAACCTGAAGGCGGAAATGACGAAAGTCCAAGGAGCCGTTGAAGCCAAAGGTTGATCAAAGTGAAAATCGAAAATGAAAGCAGACAAAAGACGCATCCACTGGGATGCGTCTTTTTTTGGGAACCGAAAGTATATTGCAGACGGTTATTAAACTCATCGAGGCTTGGAAACCGGTTTGGCTTTGAGCTTGCGCAGCAGCTTGGCCAGCGAATGCCGGTAACGGTAAAGGACGAGGGAGATCAGGACGACCAAAATGGTCCCCACGATCCAGATCGAATATTTCTCCACGGCATGAAAAGCCATGTTCCACTGCGGTCCGAACACTTTGCCGATGCTGAGGAACAGTACGACCCACAGCAGCGCGCCGCTATAGGCGTACAGCGCGAATTTGCGGAAGGGAAGGGCGATCATGCCGGCAAAATAACCGGTGAAGTGGCGAACGCCCGGAATGAAGTACCCGAGGAATACGAGGCTTTGCCCGTATTTGTTGAACCATTTTTGGGCCCGCTCCAGCTTGTGCTCGGACAACAGCACCCATTTGCCGTAACGCTGTATAAAAGGAAGGCCTGCCTTCAGGCCGATAACGTACGTGATCGTAATGCCGATGGTCGTGCCCAGGAAGGCGAGCAGCAGCAGCCAGCCGAAATGAAGCTTTCCTGCATAGGAGAGATATCCGGCATAAGCCATGGTCGTTTCTCCAGGGAAGGGCAGCGCGATGAATTCAAGCACCAGCCCGAAAAAGAGGACAATATAGCCGTAGTCGCCAAACAAAAGCTGTATCCATTTTAAAAGTTCCAAGCGGTCTCACTCCAAACCAGTTCCAGATAGTGTTTGCTTTATATAAAAAGAAGAGATGCCAAGTCTATTCTGACATCCTCCACCATATAATCTACCAGAAAGCAGAATTCATAGAAATAGTGGAGGTATTCGTCATGTTTAAAAGATTGCTGCAAGGCAAGAAAAGCGGCTGCGTGCTTGTTGCCATGCTGCTGATGGCGTTCTTTTTCTTTGCAGGAGAAGTCCCCTACGGTCCCCGGAGCCTAGCGGCTGCGAAGGACTCGGTTCAGCCGACGAAAGAACAAAAGCAGGTCCAGCCCCTGAATGCATCCGCTGCTGTTTCAAAACTTAAGCCTGCACCGGCCTCCGGTGGAAAAACCATCTACCTTACGTTTGACGACGGACCGAGTGCTTTAACCGGCAGCGTTCTCGATATTTTGAAAAAAAATAATATTCATGCCACCTTTTTCGTGCTCGGCGAGCAGGTGAAGCGTTATCCCGAGCTGCTGCAGCGCATCTTCGAAGAAGGACATGTTATAGGCAATCATACCTATGATCATAATTATACCGAACTTTATAGCGGATTTCCTGTCTTCTGGGATCAGATCAAAAGAACGGAAGAGGAGATTAACCGCATTACCGGCATGAGGCCGCAGCTGGTGCGGGCGCCCGGCGGGACGGCCGGGCATTTCGATGATACTTATTTTCGCCTAATGAAGCAAGGCGGATACGTGGTCACGGACTGGAACGTGGACAGCGGGGATTCCAAGCGCCGCGGGGTGCCGGCTTCGGAGATCATTCAAGGGGCCGAAACGCCGGTCAAATCGGATCAGGTCGTGCTGCTGATGCATGACGGGAGCGGGCACGGCGAAAGCGTAAAGGCGCTGCCGCAGATTATCGCTTGGTACAAAGCCAAAGGGTATCAGTTCGGTGTTCTTTCGCCCGACCGGGAACCGCTGGTACAGTTCAAGGTGAGCGATAAAGCTAAACAGCTGAAGCGCGGCGCCCCGAGCGCGGAGTGGGTTCAGTCCCACGTGGCTGGAAATAGCGCTCTGTTCGCAAACGCCAAGCCGCTCCGGCTGGAAGTGGGCGGGATGGAAACGACGCTGCAATCTGGGGAATACCTGTATGAGGACGGACGCTATAGGGTACCGGTACGCGCAGTGGCAGAGAGGCTGGGCGGAACGGCCGCCTGGAACGCACAAACCCAGACCGTGGACGTTACCCTGTCGGCCGACACGGGAACGACGCTGCATATCGATACGCGTTCCGGATTGATGTCCGTTTCTTCATCAGGCAAAGCGGGGGCCGGAGAGCCGACATCCGTGAGCATCATGAATGAAGCGGTCTGGGTACCTGTCCGCGACTTGTTCGAAAAAGCGGGATATATGAAAATAAATGCTTCCGAGACGGGCGAGGAGCGCCGGATCAAGATATTCTGAACATGCGCCGAGTAAGGTGATGCAGCATCTTCCTGACAATCTATTAAAATCGTAAAGCCAAGCATGTCTACTTCCTTCCATTTATGGAGAGACTAGATTTCATAGATTCCCTTAAGGGATCGACTCCAATCATGAACGGAGGTCATGAAATTGTCTACTCCTTCTATACAACGTCAAGAATTTGCGCCCGAGCTGCTGGAACGGGTGATAGCCAGAGTGGGAACCGTGATCGTCGGAAAAGAGCCCCAGGTCCGCCTCGCGCTCATGTCCATGCTATGCGGAGGGCACATATTGCTCGAGGATATGCCCGGCGTGGGCAAAACGATGCTTGTCCGCGCGCTTGCAGCCTGCCTTGGCGCGAGCTTCGGACGCATCCAGTTTACGTATGATTTGATGCCGGCGGATGTGACGGGAACGTCCGTGTACCGCCAGCATAACGGCACATTCGAATTTCGTCCCGGTCCATTGATGGCGAATCTCGTGCTGGCGGATGAGCTGAACCGCGCTTCGCCCCGGACGCAGTCCGCTTTGCTCGAGGCGATGGAGGAGCGCCGGATTACGGTGGACGGCACTACTTATGCGCTGCCGTGTCCGTTTTTGCTCCTGGCAACTCAAAACCCGCTGCAATTTGAAGGCACGTACCGCCTGCCCGAGGCGCAGCTGGACCGCTTCTTCATGAAGATCCAGCTGGGTTATCCGGAGCCGGATCAGGAGCTTGAGCTTCTGTCCCGCATGCAAGGGGTACATCCGCTGGAGCGGGTCAAGCCGGTGATGCTGGCTGAGGAAATGGAGGCTATGCAGCGCGAAGTGAAGGGCGTCTTCGTGGATGATTCCATTAAGCTGCTGCTCGTGCAGGCCGCGGATAGCTCCAGGCGGCATGCCAAGCTTCAGCTCGGGATCAGCCCGCGCGGAACGCTTGCCTGGATGCTGGCCTCCCAGGCTGCAGCTTATATGGCGGGGCGCACCTTCGTCATTCCGGACGACGTCAAGCGCGTCGCGGCTCCGGTGTTGTCTCACCGCCTGATGTTGAGCGCCGAGGCGGTTCTGGCTGGAACGCGGGGCGAGGATATCGTGCATGAGCTGCTGTCGCAGATTCCCATGCCGCTGGCAGCCCGCAAAGGAGCGCGCCCATGAGAAGGCGGCTGGTGGAGTGGTGTATGGGCGGGCTTGTTCTTGGCGGCTTGGCTGCGTTTTACCTGTGGCACGGGGGAGCATCGGCCCTGTATTTGCTTCTCCTTGCCGGCATGATGGTTATTTCCGGACTCCTGATGCAGTGGCTCGGACCGCGCGGAATCCGCGTGAAGCGCCTATTGCCCGATCCGGTGATTACCGCCGGCGAAACTGCCGTCATGCATGTGCAGCTGGAATTCCGGTCATTCCTGCCGGTTCCGTGGCTTGCCGTGGAAGATTACTTTACCGGCGGAAGCAGCCGGCAGGTGTTGTTTCCCGGCTTCCGGCGCCGGCTGGAATACCGCTGTGAGCTGCACCATTTGCCGCGGGGGGTATATTCCTTTGAGGCCTGCCTTCTCGAATGGGGCGGGCTGTTCGGCTGGTTTCACGGCCGCAGGGTACAGCGATCCGAAGGTGAGGCACGCATTCGGGTGCTCCCGAGGCCGCTGCCGATCGGAGAAACGCTGGAATTGCCTTCGGCCGCGGCTCAGGCTGCGCTGCAGCCGATATGGACCGCAGAGCACCGGAGCGGTGCCAAAAGCCCGGAGGTCAGGGCCTATCAGCCCTCCGATCCGCTGAACCGCATTGACTGGAAGAGCTCGGCAAAGCGCGGCAGTCTTCATGCTTATATGCCCGAGGATGAGCGCGATCCCTTCTGCTGGGTCGTGCTTGACCGTTCTGTTCAAGGTTACGCTTCGAGCGTCGGTTCGGAAGAAGAACGCCAATCTCAAGGAAGCGCCGCTTTTGAAAGGGCCGTATCCGCGACCGCCGGCATTCTCGGTGATTTGATGCGATGCGGCGTGCGGAGCAGACTCTTAAGCGGGATGCCGGATGGGGCGGATGGCGCAGCCATAGCTGCAGCCGGTTCCGGATGCGGTACTCAAGTTGACAGCCGCGAAGCCTATGCCGGAATGCTTGCGGTCTTGTCCACGGTTAAACTGACCGGGGAAACAAAGCTTGCATCCCTGCTGGAGGACGTCATGCGTAACCGAACGCCGGGCATACGGATCATCGTCGTGACCGGTATCCCGGACAAGCCGGCAGCCGAGGCAGCCGCATGCTTGTCTGCGCAAGGAATGCAGGTTGATTTCTACTGCACGGCCTTGTACGCCAATTCAGGCGATACCCCGAGCAGCCGACTGGCCGCGGAGGCGGGCGGAAGTCCGGCATTTGCCGCAGCACTGCAGCTATCCCGAACGGGGGCAGGGGTCTTTGCCGTTCGCGAGGACATGACTGCAAGAGTCGGGCTGATTGAAGCATCCCCTTTGGGCGAGGGGGTGGTATAAATGGAGAACAATCAAACCCCGCTGATGCAGCGGATTTGGATTTCACTGCCCCTGATGGGGCTTTTCGTAGAATGGCTGCTCCCGCTGAAGCCGCTGGATGTGATGGCTGTCAGCAAAGAGTGGTTCGGCGTGATGTATCTGTTCACCGGGCTGCTGCTTTTGCTCGGCCTGTTTTGCAGCCGAAGTGGCCTGTCCCTGCTCCTCTATGGGGTTTGCACTGTGGGAGCATGGGGGTATGTCATCCGGCAGAGCGGCGAAGCGTTTGGGCTTCGGTCGACCCTTTCCTTGCTCCGGCAGGATTCGGAGCTGCTTTTTTCAACTGGACAGTTTTCCGGGATGAGCCAGGAAACGCGCATGCTGGTATTGATGATCGGCTGGGCTTTGCTCGTATACTCCGTTCAGTCGCTGGCTCTGCTCCGCAGCAGCGTCCTGCTTTTTGCGGGTGCGACGCTGCTTTATTTGTTCTGCCTGGAAACGCTGCTGAGCCTGCCGGTATATGATGATCTGATCCGGACCAGCGCGATGGTCCTGCTGCTGCAAGGGATGGTTCATCTGTCCCGGCTGAGGGAAAGCGGGAAGGCAGAGGGGATGACCCGATCGCTGTACAACAAGTGGGGCTTTTCCCTCGCGGCCGCGGTTCTTGTGCTGGTCTGGAGCAGCTGGCTTGCAGGCAGTTTGGCACAGCCGAAGTCTGCCTCGCGGATTTCGATGCAGCAGGCTGCCGAACATTTGGCGGATTGGGTTCGAAACGGCTACAACGGGGGAGAAGCGGCTGCAGTGACAGGGTATAATCTGTCAGGCGAGGAGGAGGACATGGGCCTTCCGCTGCAGCAAGGCAGCCGCATTTATTTTACGGCGATCACACCGGTAGCTACGTATTGGCGCGGCGAGAGCTTAAGTGAATACAACGGGAGAAAATGGTCGGAACCGGAAGGCGACACCAAGACCGGCTATGTGCCGGGCTTGATTAGCGGGCAGGCTGACCAACCCCGTAACGACTTACAGAATATTACGCAGCAAATCACGTTTGAGCAGCCCCTCATGCAGAGCTTTCCGTTGTTTGGCGGGGGCAGGATTACGCAAGTCGTGGACATGCAGCTGTCGACTTCAGGTGCGGCACTGCCGACGGCGATTGAACAGAACCGGGGGGCCGGAAGCGTCAAGGTCATATTGGAAAAGGGACAGCCGCAAGTGGAAGGGTATACCGTGAAGGTGGACTTGCCGGATACCAGCCCGCAAAGGCTTCGAAGCGAAAGCGGCGGCTCAGACCCGGCAGAGATCCGGCAGCGCTATCTGCAGCTGCCGACTGCGCTGCCTAAGCGCGTCAGGGATCTGGCTGACGAGATCACGGCTGGTGCAGCAAACCGCTTTGAGCAGGTGGATGCGGTGAAGAAATACCTCAAAGCGCATGAATCCTATACCCTGAAGACCCGGGTACCGCCGGAGGGAGAAGACTTCGTCGATGACTTTTTGTTTGAGACCCATGCGGGCTATTGCAACCATTTCTCGACTGCTATGACGGTGCTGCTCAGGAGCGAAGGGATCCCAGCAAGATACGTCAAAGGCTTTGCGCCGGGCAAAGCGGATCCGGTTCAGCCGGGTCGTTATCAGGTCAGTGAAGGCGATGCCCATTCCTGGGTCGAGGTATATTTTCCGGAGTCCGGCTGGATTCCGTTCGATCCGACGCCGGGATTCGGGCTCTCCGCCAGCGCATCCCGGCCGGCTTCGTCTTTCCATCAGATGTCGGCCACCGGCGGGGAGCTGCTGCTGAAAGCTTCTTTATGGGCCGAAAAGGGCTTGCTGCGGACGATTGATTTCATGTGGAGCCGCAAGCTCGTAATGGGAGCGGCATGGATGGCGGTGTGCTCGCTTGCCCTGGTTGTGGTCTGGCTGATGCCATCGCTGAGGCTGGTGCCGCTATGGATTCGTCTGCACATCAGGCGAAGCCGCTTTCCGGACAGGGATGAGCTGCTGGTGAGCGCTTATCCGGTATGGCGGGCTTTGGCGACCCGTTATGGGGCGGTTCCTGCCGGCTGTACGGTCAGAGAGTACGTGGACAGCCTTCCTGTTGAGATGAAAGAAATACGCGAGATGTTGTACGATTTTACGGCCGATTGGGAAAAGATAGCTTATGACGCAGGTCCGATGGAACGAAGCCGGTGTATCGCTTACATGCGCCGCTGCCTGTGGATCTCCAAAAAAGTGGCATAAGCTTACCGTCCCGGTTTCCTTGACGGTATGAATTATCGTTGCGTATAATTAATTTCAACAATTGAGGGAGGCACGTTAATGAACAAGCCAAATGAAATCATCGTTGTCCTGGATTTCGGTGGACAATACAATCAACTTATTGCACGACGCATTCGCGATTTGGGAGTATACAGCGAACTGCTGCCTTTTAATACACCGGTCGAGAAAATCCGTGAGATTTCCCCGAAAGGGATCGTATTCTCCGGAGGACCGATGAGCGTATATTCGGAAGATGCACCCCATGTGGATCCGGCGATTTATGACGTGGGCGTGCCGATCTTCGGTATTTGCTACGGCATGCAGCTGATGGCTCATCAGCTGAACGGAAAAGTGGAACGCGCTGCGAAGCGCGAATACGGCAAAGCTGACCTGGAGTTTGCTCCGAATACGGTTCTAACTCAAGGACTCGAGTCCAAGCAAACCGTTTGGATGAGCCACGGGGATCATGTTGTCGAGCTGCCGGAAGGCTTCAAGCTGGATGCGGGCACGGAATCGGCGCCGATCGCAGCGATGAGCAATATGGACAAGCAGCTGTATGCTGTACAGTTTCATCCGGAAGTGCGCCACTCCGTGAACGGGAACGAGATGATCCGGAACTTCCTGTACGAGGTATGCCATTGCGAAGGCAACTGGAGCATGGAAACCTTCATCGATGATGCGATCCGTGATATCCGCGACCAAGTCGGCGACCGCAAGGTGCTGTGCGCTCTGTCCGGCGGCGTGGATTCTTCCGTGGTTGCGATGCTGATTCATAAAGCAATCGGCGATCAGCTGACCTGCATGTTCATTGACCATGGTTTGCTGCGCAAAGGCGAAGCCGAGAGCGTCATGGAAACCTTCGTCGGCAAATTCGATATGAAGGTCGTTAAAATCGATGCCCGCGACCGTTTCCTCGGCAAGCTTGAGGGCGTAGACGATCCGGAGAAAAAACGTAAAATCATCGGCAACGAGTTCATTTACGTATTCGATGAGGAATCTGCCAAATTTGACGACTTTGATTTCCTGGCCCAAGGCACGCTTTATACGGATATTGTAGAAAGCGGAACAGCAACGGCCCAAACGATCAAGTCCCATCACAATGTCGGCGGATTGCCTGAAGACATGAAGTTCAAGCTGGTTGAGCCGCTTAAAACCCTCTTCAAGGACGAAGTGCGTAAGGTCGGCGAAGAATGCGGACTTCCGGAAGAAATCGTATGGCGTCAGCCGTTCCCGGGTCCGGGTCTGGCCATCCGCGTACTGGGCGAAGTCACCGAAGAGAAGCTCACTATCGTGCGCGACTCCGACTACATCCTGCGCGAAGAAATCGCCAAAGCGGGTCTTGACCGCGAAATCTGGCAGTACTTCACGGCCCTGCCGAACATGAAGAGCGTCGGCGTTATGGGGGATGCACGTACGTACTCCTACACCGTAGGCATCCGTGCAGTAACGTCCATCGACGGTATGACTGCCGACTGGGCACGTATCCCTTGGGATGTGCTGGAGAAAATCTCGGTGCGTATCGTCAACGAAGTGGATAACGTCAACCGCGTCGTGTACGACATTACCTCCAAGCCGCCTGCAACGATTGAGTGGGAATAGGCTGCATTAATAGAGAAGTGAAAAAATACTCCTTTCTATTTGCTATAACGCAATTAGAAGGGAGTATTTTTTATATAATTGCTTTGACTTTGATGCTTTTTTTATCCTGGTAACAATACCCAAGCCAACTCGCTTCCACAAAATATATTGAAGCTGTTGGGATGACCTTCTCCGCATCAATGCACGGCTTCTATCATCGGTTTTCCTCTAGTGAGGGAAACGGATTTTTCAATTTTGGCCTATCCACGAATCAAAAGCAGCTTCCGGTACGACTTGTACCGGAAGCTGCTTGGAATGTCTGCCCCGTTTTTATTCCTCATCCTCGCTTTTGGAATTCTCGGGAACCGGGTCTTCGCTTGGATAATGCCTTCCTTCAGTTTCGTGCAGCTCCTGGTTTTCGTAGCCGAACCGCCTTGGGCTGTGCTGGCCTTCACGCCAGGGCGAGCTTTTGCCCAAGGATTCTGACATGAGGCTCGATCCGTAAGGCCCCTCGGGAAACTCCTCGGGAATCAGGTCATTATGCTGCGACTGTACGGTAGAAACATCGTTATTTTCGATATCGGAATCGGGTGTATACATACGGGGGAGCACCTGCCTTTCATGTATGGTAATGTATCCATTTCGTTGTTTTTTATTATTTATTTCCTGATCTCCTTTCGTATATCGTATATAATGGGTCTAAGTACCATCACATCCGAGAGGGGGAAAGTTAAAGCGTGTTAACTATAGAATCGTTGGAAACACCCTGTATTGTGATTGATGAGAATGTCGTACAGCATAACATTGAACAGATGGCAGGCGTTGCCGCTCATAATGGAGTGAGGCTTCGTCCGCACATCAAAACCCATAAGATCCCGGAAATCGCGCTCAGGCAGCTTGCTGCGGGAGCTGAGGGCATTACGGCTGCCAAGGTTGGCGAAGCGGAAATTATGGCGGAGCACGGCGTGAAGGATATTTTTATCGCCTACCCGGTAATCTCGCCGTCCAAAATCAAACGAATCATTGCCTTGTCGCACCAAATTCATGTCATCGTCGGAGTGGAAAGCATGGAAGGGGCGGAGAACCTTTCGAGGGAAGCCGTCGCGGCGGGAGTGACGCTATCGGTCCGGCTTGAGATCGACACGGGCCTTGCACGCACGGGCATATCGCCAGACCGGGCGCTTCAGCTGGCTCAGAACATCGCTGCGCTTCCGGGACTCGATCTTAGCGGTATTTTCACGTTCAAGGGGGCCGTTTACCAAGGCAGCGGCACGCTGGATCTGGAGGCTGCAGGTCAGGAGGAAGGACGCATTATGGTGGCTACGGCGGAGAAGCTGCGTGCCGCAGGCATCGATATTCGCGACGTCAGCGTCGGATCCACGCCAACCGCGCCGTATGCGGCCGCCGTTGAAGGGGTAACGGAAATCCGTCCGGGAACCTACATCTTTTACGACCGGATGCTCGCCGTCATGGGAGCCTGCTCGAAAGAAGACTGGGCTGCCAAAGTTCTGGTCACCATTGTAAGCGTTCCCGCTGAAGACCGGCTCGTCGTGGACGGCGGCAGCAAAACCTTTGCGACCGATGTCCAGCCTGGGCAGCCTCCGCTTCACCTGAAAGGATTCGGCGAAATCGTGGAGCTTCCGGATGCAGTCTTTGAAAAAATGAATGAAGAGCACGGCATGATTCGCACCAGCGGCCCGCATGGACTGCATGTCGGAGATGTGCTGTCGATCGTGCCCAACCATATTTGCCCGACAGTTAATCTGCATAACGAGGTGTACGTTACGAAGGAAGGCGTAATTCGGGCCGTACCTGTCTTGGCAAGAGGGAAGCTGGCCTAGAGAAGCGGGGGGAAGGGCAAATGCTCGATATCATCATTGAAAACGGGAGACTCGTGGATGGGACGGGAAACCCGTGGTATTTTGGACAACTCGGCATCAAGGACGGCATCATAACCCATGTGGGCAGAACCGATGACGAAGCTTTGGAGCGGATTGACGCGAAGGGGCAGGTAGTGGCCCCCGGCTTTATTGACGGGCACTGCCACTCCGATCTGCTGATATTGGACCAGCCCGAAAGCGAATTTAAAATGCAGCAGGGCGTCACCACGGAAGTCGTGGGCAACTGCGGCCTGGCGCCGGCTCCTTATTTCAAAGACAGGGCTGCCGAGCTCAAAAGCTATATCGAGCCCGTTATTGGCCGAACCGATTGGCCATGGCCTTGGGAAACGATCGAGGAATACCTGCAGCATTTGGCGAAATCGCATGCTTCTGAAAATGTCGCCACGTATGTGGCCCATGGCGCTTTGCGCATCTCGGTGATGGGATTTGCGAACCGTCCGGCCACGAAGGAAGAAATGAACCGGATGAAGCAGCTGCTGGAGGCCGGGTTGCAGGCAGGAGCAATCGGTTTGTCTATTGGCCTTCTCTATGCACCGGGCAACTATACCCCAAAAGAAGAGCTGGCAGAGCTGTGCAGGGTTGTCGCGGCATACGGAGGCCTTTTCTCGACCCACATTCGCGGCGAGGGCAACAATCTGCTCGCTTCGGTGCGGGAAGTGATCTGGATCGCGGAACAAAGCGGCGTATCCCTGCATGTCAGTCATCTGAAGGCGGCAGGCCGGATCAATTGGGGCCAGACGCAGGACGCCATTGCGCTGATCGATGAGGCGAGAAGCCGGGGAATGGATGTCACCTGTGACGTATACCCGTATTCCGCGGGTTCAACCACGCTGACGACCGTGCTGCCGCCTTGGGTGCTGGAGGGCGGAATCGAAGCCACGCTGCAGCGGATTGCCGATCCTTCGATCCGAAAACAGATTAAAGAGGAATTGCGGGAAGAGCAAACGTCCTGGGATAACCTGGTATGCTCGACCGGCTGGCAGAGCGTGTTCGTTTCCTCTGTTCCGTCTGCTGCCGGCAAGCTTCTGGAGGGCAAGCATATTCAGGAGATCAGCGAGCTTTGGGGCATGGATCCGGAGGATACCGCGCTTGAGCTGCTGGCCCGTGAAAACGGACAGGTATCGATCGTCTATTTTCATATGTCGGAGGACGATGTGCGTGAAGTGATCCGCTATGATTACTCCCTGATCGCATCGGACAGCCTCGGCTGCGTTACCGGCAAGCCGCATCCCCGATCCTATGGAACCTTTCCGAGATTGTTCGCGGAATATGTCCGGAGCAGCCGTATTCTGACGCTGGAGCAGGCCGTGCGCAAGGTGACCTCTTTTCCCGCGCAGCGGTTCAAGCTCGGCAAGAGAGGACTTCTCGTTCCGGGCTACGCGGCGGATATCGTCATTTTCGATCCGGCGACTATTTCGGACACGGCTACATACCAAGACCCGATCCGTTATCCGGACGGCATATCCGCGGTGCTTGTGGGCGGACGAAAAACGATGGAGCAACAGCGGCATACGCATGAGCGCCCGGGTGCTTTTATACCGGTTCAACACTGCTGCCGGAACTAATGCCTAATTGGCAACCAAACCACTAAGGAGATGAATGGATCATGGCTAAAATCGAAAAAATTCTTGAAGAAAAAGGAATCGTTCTTGAAAAGGTGCCTGTTCCCGTAGCGGAATACGTACCGGCCAAAACCGTCGGCAACCTGGTTTACACCTCCGGCAATGACTGCCGGATCAACGGCAAGCTGAAATACACCGGCAAAGTCGGAAGCGACCTCACGGTTGAGCAGGGATACGACGCCGCACGCCAGGTCATGATTAACCTGATTTCGGTGCTTAAAGAGCATTTGGGAGATCTGGACCGCGTGAAGCAGGTCGTCAAAATGCTGGCTTTCGTCAATTCCGCCGATGGATTCGTTGAACAGCCGTATGTTATTAACGGGGCTTCCGAGCTTCTGGTGGAGGTTTTTGGCGAAAAAGGAAAGCACGCCCGCTCGGCCATCTCGGCCAATGAATTGCCGTTTAATACGCCGGTAGAGATCGAACTGATCGTTGAAATTGAGTAGTATTCGTTAAAGCTCACCATTTCCGAACGTTAAGTATATTCATTTGTTTGAATATTCGTTTTTTCTATTGACAATTTTCGTCCGTCTCCCTAGAATAAATGTTGTGAGAAACGACAATTATATAAATCTTTTTCGTATAATCCCGGGAATTGGCCCGGGAGTTTCTACGAGATCACCGTAATGATCTGGCTACGAAAAGAAGAGATGACGGATAACCTGCCAGCGCTTGGCGCACCTTACTTGTAAGGCCACCGATAGGCGCATGCACGGACGAACTCTCTTTCTTTTATGCATAATGCCTGCGGATCGAAACGGTCTGCGGGCTTTTTTGTCGTCCTGACTCAATTTTCTAAGGGGGATTCAGTTACAATGGAGCGTTTCTTTAAATTAAAGGAACACGGAACGAATGTAAGAACAGAGATTATCGCAGGTTTGACCACTTTCATGGCCATGGCTTACATCCTGTTCGTCAACGGGTTGTTTCTAGGCGAGGGCGGTGCCGGCATTCCGAATGAGGGCGTATTCTTCGCAACGGCTGTCGGTGCAGGTCTGGTTACGATTATCATGGGATTGTTCGTCAATATTCCGATTGCCTTGGCACCGGGCATGGGGCTGAACGCTTACTTTATGACGGTGGTTCTCAGCTCGAATGGAGCCATTACCTGGCAGGCGGCACTCGGTGCGGTATTTATCTCGGGTATCATCTTCATCATCCTGACGGTAACCAAGGTTCGTCAAATGCTGATGACTGCTGTTCCGCAAAACTTGAAAAGTGCCATTACGGTTGGTATCGGTTTGTTTATCGCCGTCGTTGGCTTCAAACTGAGCAACCTGATCTCCGTTAGCGTGAATGCCGGTACCGATGCAAGCAAGCCGATCGGCGGCTCCGGATTTAACTTGATGCTTAGCGATTTCTTTACACATAAAGATGCTCTTCTGGCTTTGATTGGCCTTCTGTTTATCGCCGTTCTAATGGTGCTCCGCGTGAAAGGCGCCCTTTTGATCGGGATCGTTGTGACTACGCTGATCGGTATTCCAATGGGTGTAACGGACCTGAGCGGTCTGACTCATGCCAACTGGATTCCTTCGTTCTCCAACCTGGCTGTTGGCCAGCTGGACCTGAAGGGTGCACTTCATATCGGTTTGTTTGATATCGTATTTATCTTCACCTTTGTTGAATTGTTCGATACCTTCGGTACGCTGGTGGGTACAGCTACCCGTGCCGGCCTGATGAAGAACAAGGAAAAAGGCGAGAAAACAATCGGGAAAGCCATGCTGGTCGATGCTGTCGGCGTCAGCGCAGGTGCGGTTCTCGGTACAAGTACGGTTACGGCGTTTGTTGAAAGTACGGCAGGTGTTGAGGCAGGCGGACGTACAGGCTTGACGGCCGTTACGACAGGTATCCTGTTCATTCTATCCCTGTTCATCGCTCCGCTCGCACTGGTGGTTCCTTCCGCCGCGACAGCTCCGGCACTGATCGTCGTCGGCGTGCTGATGATGAGCCAGGTTCGCAACATTGAATGGGATGATTTCTTTGAGGCTTTCCCTGCGTTCTTGACGATTGTGCTGATGCCATTCACCGGCGGTATCGCCAATGGTATCTCGGCAGGTATCATGTCTTACGTAATTCTGGGTATCTTCGCAAAGTTCATTATGAAGCGTGATGTGAAAATCCACTGGTTGATGTGGGTGCTTGCAATCATCGTTATCATTCGCTTTGTTTTCCTGGGCTCCGAATAGTATCTATATATAGAAGAAACAGAGCTGTTTTCCTCTCGCTGGAGGGGAGAACGGCTTTTTTTATGAAGTACGCAGTAAGGGGAATCTGATATCATTAGAAAAACACTGTCAAAGTGCGGTTTATTTTTTTAGAAGTATGGGGCTCGACGTTTTTCTTACATTATAAAATGGGGAAGCAGGACTGGTGCATTGGATCACCTGCGCAAAGTTTGAGCCTTATACTAGGATTCTGAGTTGATGATCGTGTTGGTAAAAGAGAGGGATTTATTGTTGAAGGAAAGTTTTTTATAAAAAAGGGTTGCATTATTTATTTATGCATGGTATATTCTAATTCCGGCCAAGAAAACACGATAATGTGTTTCTGAAGCAAGCGAAAAGCTTAAAAAAAGATTTAAAAAAAGCTTGCATAAAAACGCCGAAGATGATATACTATAAAAGTTGTCGCCGATGAAACGCTTCGGCGGAAACGAAAAAGAATTTGATCTTTGAAAACTGAACAACGAGTGAGATAAGGCTTTGCTTGCAAAGCCGACGCGAAGTGAATCGA
>NZ_BIMK01000025.1 GCF_004001045.1 Paenibacillus chibensis | reverse complement strand
GGTTAAGCTACTAAGAGCACACGGAGGATGCCTAGGCGCTAGGAGCCGAAGAAGGACGTGGCGAACAACGATACCGCCTCGGGGAGCTGTAAGCAAGCTTTGATCCGGGGATTTCCGAATGGGGAAACCCAGCTGGAGTAATATCCAGTTACTCATAACTGAATACATAGGTGATGAAGAGGCATACCAGGGGAACTGAAACATCTAAGTACCCTGAGGAAGAGAAAACAAGAGTGATTCCGTCAGTAGCGGCGAGCGAACGCGGAACAGCCTAAACCGGTCAGCTTGCTGGCCGGGGTTGTGGGACGTCTCACATGGAGTTACAAAGGAACAGATTAGGCGAAGAGGTCTGGAAAGGCCCGGCATAGAAGGTAAAAGCCCTGTAGCTGAAAGTTTGTTCCCTCCGAGACGGATCCCGAGTAGTGCGGGGCACGTGAAACCCCGTATGAATCTGGCAGGACCATCTGCTAAGGCTAAATACTCCCTAGCGACCGATAGTGAAACAGTACCGTGAGGGAAAGGTGAAAAGCACCCCGGAAGGGGAGTGAAATAGAACCTGAAACCGTGTGCTTACAAGAAGTCAGAGCCCGATCTATGGGTGATGGCGTGCCTTTTGTAGAATGAACCGGCGAGTTACGTTCCCGTGCAAGGTTAAGGTGAGAAGCCGTAGCCGCAGCGAAAGCGAGTCTGAATAGGGCGAATGAGTACGTGGGCGTAGACCCGAAACCGTGTGATCTACCCCTGTCCAGGGTGAAGGTGCGGTAACACGCACTGGAGGCCCGAACCCACGAATGTTGAAAAATTCGGGGATGAGGTGGGGGTAGCGGAGAAATTCCAATCGAACTCGGAGATAGCTGGTTCTCCCCGAAATAGCTTTAGGGCTAGCCTCGGTGAATAGAGTCGTGGAGGTAGAGCACTGATTGGGTGCGGGGCCCGCAAGGGTTACCAAGCTCAGTCAAACTCCGAATGCCATAGACTTATAACCGGGAGTCAGACAGTGAGTGCTAAGATCCATTGTCAAAAGGGAAACAGCCCAGACCATCAGCTAAGGTCCCCAAGTGTGTGTTAAGTGGGAAAGGATGTGGAGTTGCACAGACAACCAGGATGTTGGCTTAGAAGCAGCCACCATTTAAAGAGTGCGTAATAGCTCACTGGTCGAGTGACTCTGCGCCGAAAATGTAACGGGGCTAAACACACCACCGAAGCTATGGCTTGATGCTTTGCATCAGGGGTAGGGGAGCGTTGTATACAGCATTGAAGGTGTACCGTAAGGAGCGCTGGAGCGTATACAAGTGAGAATGCCGGTATGAGTAACGAAAAGATCAGTGAGAATCTGATCCGCCGAAAGCCCAAGGTTTCCTGAGGAAGGCTCGTCCGCTCAGGGTAAGTCGGGACCTAAGGCGAGGCCGAAAGGCGTAGTCGAAGGACAACAGGTTGAAATTCCTGTACCACCGTAAACCGCTATGAGCAATGGGGTGACGCAGGAGGGTAGTGACGCAGACTGATGGATGTCTGTCCAAGCAGTGAGGCTGATGTGTAGGCAAATCCGCACATCTTAAGGCCAGGCTGTGATGGGGAGGGAAAATTATAGTACCGAAGGTCATGATCTCACACTGCCAAGAAAAGCCTCTAGCCAGGTGAAGGTGCCCGTACCGCAAACCGACACAGGTAGGCGAGAAGAGAATTCTAAGGCGCGCGGAAGAACTCTCGTTAAGGAACTCGGCAAAATGACCCCGTAACTTTGGGAGAAGGGGTGCCCCGGTAGTGTGAATAGCACGAGGGGGCCGCAGTGAAAAGGCCCAAGCGACTGTTTAGCAAAAACACAGGTCTGTGCGAAGCCGTAAGGCGAAGTATACGGGCTGACGCCTGCCCGGTGCTGGAAGGTTAAGGGGAGTGGTTAGGGGTAACCCGAAGCTATGAACCGAAGCCCCAGTAAACGGCGGCCGTAACTATAACGGTCCTAAGGTAGCGAAATTCCTTGTCAGGTAAATTCTGACCCGCACGAATGGCGTAACGACTTGGGCGCTGTCTCAACGAGAGATCCGGTGAAATTTTAATACCTGTGAAGATGCAGGTTACCCGCGACAAGACGGAAAGACCCCATGGAGCTTTACTGCAGCTTGATATTGGATTTGGGTACGATCTGTACAGGATAGGTGGGAGCCTTTGAAGCCTGAGCGCCAGCTTAGGTGGAGGCGCCGTTGGGATACCACCCTGATCGTATCTAGGTTCTAACCTGGTACCGTGAACCGGTATGGGGACAGTGTCAGGTGGGCAGTTTGACTGGGGCGGTCGCCTCCTAAAGAGTAACGGAGGCGCCCCAAGGTTCCCTCAGAATGGTTGGAAATCATTCGAAGAGTGCAAAGGCAGAAGGGAGCTTGACTGCGAGACCTACAAGTCGAGCAGGGACGAAAGTCGGGCTTAGTGATCCGGTGGTACCGCATGGAAGGGCCATCGCTCAACGGATAAAAGCTACCCTGGGGATAACAGGCTTATCTCCCCCAAGAGTCCACATCGACGGGGAGGTTTGGCACCTCGATGTCGGCTCATCGCATCCTGGGGCTGAAGTAGGTCCCAAGGGTTGGGCTGTTCGCCCATTAAAGCGGTACGCGAGCTGGGTTCAGAACGTCGTGAGACAGTTCGGTCCCTATCTGTCGTGGGCGTAGGAAATTTGAGAGGAGCTGTCCTTAGTACGAGAGGACCGGGATGGACGTACCGCTGGTGCACCAGTTGTTCCGCCAGGAGCATGGCTGGGTAGCTACGTACGGACGGGATAAGCGCTGAAAGCATCTAAGCGTGAAGCCCCCCTCAAGATGAGATTTCCCAGTATGTAAGACCCCTTGAAGACGACGAGGTAGATAGGTTGGAGGTGGAAGTGCAGCAATGCATGGAGCTGACCAATACTAATCGGTCGAGGGCTTATCCT
>NZ_BIMK01000024.1 GCF_004001045.1 Paenibacillus chibensis | reverse complement strand
TTCACTTGAATATGATATCTTGATGTATATACAGCGATATGCTTGGAGAGATACCCAAGTGGCTATAAGGGGACCCTCTGCTAAGGGGTTAGACTGCGTAAGTGGTGCGAGGGTTCGAATCCCTCTCTCTCCGCCATCTGTATACTACAAAAGATAATTGATATGGCGGTGTAGCTCAGCTGGCTAGAGCGTACGGTTCATACCCGTGAGGTCGGGGGTTCGATCCCCTCCGCCGCTACCATACATATTTTGGAGGCTTAGCTCAGCTGGGAGAGCATCTGCCTTACAAGCAGAGGGTCGGGGGTTCGATCCCCTCAGCCTCCACCATCATATGCCGGTGTAGCTCAATTGGTAGAGCAACTGACTTGTAATCAGTAGGTTGGGGGTTCAAGTCCTCTCGCCGGCACCATTTAAAAGAATGAGGGACCGTGGTGTAGAGGCCTAACATGCCTGCCTGTCACGCAGGAGACCGCGGGTTCGAATCCCGTCGGTCCCGCCATTCATTTTACAACCAATGCATTTCCACACAAATAAGTGGGAAGAGTAACATCAACCACTTTATTTTTTTGTAAGGCTCGGTAGCTCAGTCGGTAGAGCAGAGGACTGAAAATCCTCGTGTCGGCGGTTCGATTCCGTCCCGAGCCACCTTTATGGAGGCTTAGCGAAGTGGCCAAACGCAGCAGACTGTAAATCTGTTCTCGTACGAGTTCGGTGGTTCGAATCCATCAGCCTCCACCAGTAGTAAGAGCCATTAGCTCAGTTGGTAGAGCACCTGACTTTTAATCAGGGTGTCGAAGGTTCGAGTCCTTCATGGCTCATCCAAAAGACCATTAACCTTAGGGTTGGTGGTCTTTTTGCTATGAGGTCTGCCATCCGAGAATGTTCGTTGGCCGGCCTTTTTCGTATAACTTTCGGAATTTGATGCGCAATATGATAAAATAGGAAACAAAAACGGCAAAGTGGTGGATGACATCGATGTTGGAGATGGAGACCTTACGTAACAGGTTGGAACAGATTGTCGGCGTGCCTTTGCGAATCAAGCAGTTAACCAAACAGCAAACGGAAAGCGTATATCACCAAAAAGAACGTCAGGAATCGCCTCAACAAACAAACGGAAGTAATAATGCCTTGGAACAGGATTCCGTATTTAGAAACTCCGTGGTTGTAGATGAAGTGATCTGGTTTCCCCTGTATCTAAAAAGCGGACATGCTTATGTGATGGAGGCGCCTGTACAAGAGCTCAGCAATGAGGCTTCGCAGTTGATTGAGCTGCTGGTGTCCCAAGTCAGACCCAAGGCCACTGTGCCTGTGTCTGTACAGGGGGACGAGGAACGCGAGATTCAGCGGTTTAGCGCGTGGATTGTCGACCAGCTGGACCAGGAACGCGGAGACATTGAAATTCCGGAAGATCTTGAGCTTAAGCGGCGTTTGACAGGCGAGATGATTCCTTTTTTGCTTACCTGCGAAAGTGTCCATGCAGCCGACGTGAACCGGGGACAGCTGAAGAAGCTGCTAAAGAGTTATTTTGACGGTGAAGTCGTGCTTGTTCCGCTCCGTAGCCATGAATGGCTGATCCTTGCCAAAAAGGAGCTTGTGATCGGGGCAGGTGAGGAAAAGGAAGAGGAAAGCGCCGAGTCGGAGACAGACATGCTGTCGGCTTTTTGCCTGGGCCTGTACGAATTGATCGCAAGCGAGTGGGTCGGAACCTTTCATCTTTCCGTGGGTCCCTCCTTCTCACCGGCAAAATGGCTGCTGTCCATGGTGGCGCTCCTTCGAGAAACGATTTTTCTGGGACGGACCTTCCATGTTGCCGAGCATGTGCACTTTCCGTGGGAGCTTTTGCTGGAAAGGCTCATCTACAGCATCCCGGTTGATCAGCGCAGACTGTTCTTGGAGCAAGCCGGCGATCATGGCGTGTTATTCTCGGATAATGAAACGCTGTCGACCCTCGAGACGTTCTTTCAGCTCGATTGCAACGTGAGCGAGACAGCCAAACGGTTATATATTCATCGCAACACGCTTTTATACCGGCTGGATAAAATTAAGCAGGAGACGGGACTGGATGTCAGAAGCTTTGGAGACGCTGTTTTAGTGAAGCTGACGATGCTATTGTATAAAGTAACGAAAAGAAAATAGGTTTTTTGTGCAGTTTGTGTATAGCCAGTCTGCGAGATGTTGGTTAATATAGTATTATAAAAATGTATTCGATTTCATAATATACACTTAAGGGGGCAAATCTCATGGCAGGTGTACGTTTAGAGCATATTTTCAAAAAATATCCGGGTTCGGACAAAGCAACAGTTATGGATATCAGCCTTGACATTCAAGACAAAGAATTTCTGGTACTCGTAGGACCTTCCGGTTGCGGTAAATCTACAACTCTTCGTATGATCGCCGGTTTGGAAGAGATCTCCGAGGGCAAACTTTACATCGGTGACCGCGTCGTGAACGACGTAGCTCCTAAAGACCGCGACATCGCGATGGTATTCCAATCTTACGCTTTGTATCCACACATGAACGTATACCAAAACATGGCATTTGGTCTGAAACTGCGTAAAGTGAAAAAAGACGAGATCGACAAACGCGTTCGTGAAGCAGCAAAAATCCTCGACATCGAGCATTTGCTTGACCGTAAGCCAAAAGCGCTTTCCGGTGGTCAGCGTCAACGTGTTGCCTTGGGCCGCGCAATCGTGCGTGATCCTCAAGTCTTCCTGATGGACGAACCGCTTTCCAACTTGGATGCTAAACTCCGCGGTCAGATGCGCGCTGAAATCACGAAACTGGTTAAGCGTCTTGAAACCACTTGCATTTACGTAACACATGACCAAACAGAAGCCATGACCATGGGTGACCGTATCGTTGTAATGCAAGACGGTATCATCCAACAGGCTGCTTCTCCGGAAGAGCTCTACAACAGCCCTACGAACCTGTTCGTTGCCGGCTTTATCGGTTCCCCTACGATGAACTTCATCACAGGAACCCTGAGCGAATCCAACGGTGCTGTACGTTTCCGTTCCGAAGGACTTGATGTTGAAGTTCCAGGCGGCAAAGCACAAACCTTGAAGAACAAAGGCCTGATCGGTAAAGAAGTGATCATGGGCGTGCGTCCGGAAGATATTCACGAAGAGCCAGTGTTCATGGAAGCTTCTCCAAACACGATCTTCACTTCCCACGTAGACGTTACGGAAAACCTGGGTCACGAAATGCTCCTCTACCTGAGCGGCGTTGGCAGCGACACTGTAATCGCCCGTGTAGACGGACGTTCCAACACTCGTGAAGGCGCAAGCGTTCGCCTTGCAGTCGATATGAACAAAATTCATATCTTCGACAAAGAGACTGAGCTGAATGTATTGTTGACGGACTAATCCAGGCGGTATGCCTGACACCCAAAGCCGCCCTTTCGGGCGGCTTTTTATTTATGAATTTCCGGGGTTCCCGCAAAGTACCTGATTGGGCTTCGGAGCAAAGCCCCACGTTGTGGGGTTATTTTATTGAGTATGCATAGCTTCCGGCCTTGGCTAGACCAGGATTGCATTCATTGGTAATTTCCTTTACGATGAGTACATTGAATACAAAAGAATCGTCTCGGACAGCAATCAGGCTGGATTCTGAGCCAATCGGACAGAAAGGGAGACAAGCGGAATGGCAAAAAAGGTTAAAGTGGCAGAATTGGTGCAGCAATTTCAGCTGGAAGTCATATCTGGAGAACAAGGCTTGAAACGCATGATTACAACTGATGATTTGAACCGGCCGGGTCTGGAAATGGCGGGTTATTTTGATTATCATCCCCAGGAAAGGGTGCAGCTGCTGGGCAGAACGGAGCTGGCCTTTTTTAGCATGCTTACGGCCGAGGAGCGCAGGGAACGCATGGAACGGCTGTGCGGCGAGGTTACCCCTTGCATCGTGGTGACACGCGGCCTTGAAGTTCCCGAGGAGCTTGTGAGCATCAGTCAAGAGAAGCAGCTGCCTGTGCTGCGGAGCAGTATGGCGACAACGATTTTGCTCAGCCGGATCACCGGATTTCTGGAGAGAAGATTGGCACCGACGACGACCATCCACGGCGTACTGTGCGATGTGTATGGTGTGGGCATGCTGATTACCGGCAGCAGCGGCATCGGCAAGAGCGAAACCGCACTGGAGCTCGTGAAAAGAGGACACCGTCTGATCGCCGATGATGCGGTTGAAATCCGTCAAACATCGGATAGCCAGCTGCACGGTACGGCGCCAGAGCTGATCCGGCATCTGCTTGAAATTCGTGGCGTCGGTATTATCAATGTGATGACCTTGTTTGGAGCCGGGGCGATTCGCAACAACAAGCGGATCACGCTGGTCGTCAGACTGGAAGCTTGGCAGCAGGACAAGCAGTATGACCGTCTGGGATTGGATGAAGAAACGACGCGTATTATTGATACAGACATTCCACTCGTTACGATCCCGGTGCGTCCTGGACGAAACCTTGCCGTCATTATTGAGGTGGCTGCCATGAACTATCGCCTGAAGCAGATGGGCCTGAATGCGGCTCTACAGTTTACGAACAAGCTCACGGCTACGATTGCGGAAGACATGGAAGATATGGATTAGGAGAGTGAAAAAATGGCCACATTGCTTCTCAATCCGATCGCATTCTCGATTGGATCCTTGTCCGTGCACTGGTACGGGCTCATTCTGGGACTCGGCGCTTTGGCGGGTCTTATAGTGGCAATTCGTGAAGGAAGACGTTTTGGCATTTCGCCTGAATTTTTCATGGATATGCTGCTGCTCGGCGTGCCTTCCGCCATTATCGGTGCGCGTATTTATTTCGTAGCATTCAAATGGGATGACTACAAAGACCATCTGGTCGACGTATTCAAAATATGGAACGGCGGGATCGCCATCTATGGCGCGTTGATCGGCGCAATTATTTGCGCGGCTATCTACTTCCGTTACAAGGGATATAATTTCTGGCGTATCGCCGATATTTGCGCCCCGGGCCTTTTGACCGGACAAATGATCGGCCGCTGGGGCAACTACGTGAATCAGGAAGCCTATGGCGGTCCAGTGGATGAATCATTCCTGCGGGAAAATCTGCATCTGCCGAATTTTATCGTGGATCAGATGAACGTCCAGGGGGTATATCATCACCCGACCTTCTTGTATGAATCGTTATGGAGCCTCGTGGGCATTATTATTCTATTCATTCTCCGCCGTCAGCGTTTTTTGCGGTCAGCTGAATTGTTCCTTTCTTATTTTATCTGGTATTCGATCGGCCGTTTCTTTATCGAGGGATTGCGCACAGACTCTCTGGCCTTTATCGGCCCGAACTGGCTCGCATCGTTCATGAACGGTCTCTGGAAGCCGATGGAATGGATGGGCTTCGAGCACGGCGCGCTGGATTCGGCTTACGGCAATGTGCGGATATCGCAGCTGCTCGCTATTCTGATCATCATCGCGGCAATTGTAATCATCATTGTGCGCCGCACGACTGGGAAAGAAAAAGCTCATTACCTGGATCCGATCTATTCGACCAAGGCAAGCCACGACAATATGCCTGAATCTGAAGCCGTAACGGCCGAGCATGCCCTCTCTGAGAATCGCGAAGAGGCTCGCCCGGAGCCTGCTTCAGTTCACGATACAGAGGATGCGGAGGACGACAAAAAGGAGTAATTGCAGCATGATTGATACCCTATTATTTGATTTGGACGGAACGATTATCGACACCAATGAACTGATTATCACTTCATTCATGCATGTATTGGAGAAGCATCAGCTGGCGCCGCTCACACGGGAGGAGATCATTCCGAAAATGGGCGCGACGCTGGAACAGCAGCTGCAGCAGTTTTCCGGAATGGGGGATATTACCCCGCTCATGACCACCTACCGGAGCTATAATGATGATCATCATGACGCGATGGTGAAGCTGTTTCCGCATGTAGAGGAAGTCGTGAGTGATCTGCATGCCAAGGGTTACCGCCTGGGCGTGGTAACAACGAAGAATAAGCCGGGCACGCTACGCGTCCTGGAATGGTTCGGTCTGCAAAAATATATGGGGGCCGTCATCACGCTTAATGATGTAGAACATCCCAAGCCTCATCCTGAACCGGTATTAAAGGCTGTTGGTCTGCTGGGAGCGGACCCTTCCCGGACATTAATGGTAGGGGACAGCCCGATGGACATCCAATCGGCTAAAGCCGCGGGAGTTCAGTCGGCGGGAGTCGCCTGGTCATTGAAGGGCGAGAAGACGCTGATGGAGTATCATCCGGATTACCTGCTGCAGGATATGAACGATTTATATTCATTGTTGGAACAGGAGTAAAGCCATTGTGAGAAAAGTGACCCGATATCCGGTGGAGGGACCCAACGCGCTTTGGCAGATCTATAAAACCGTGAGTCCCTGGAAAGGGGTTAAAAACTTCATCTGCATCCAGGCGGCGCGGTACTGCCCGGTCCTTTCGCTTAAAAACTGGATTTATCGTCACCTGCTTGGGATGAAGGTCGGGGAGCATACCGCTTTCGGACTGATGGTGATGGTGGACGTTTTTTTTCCGGAAAAGATCCATATCGGGGATAACTCCATCATTGGCTATAACACGACCATTTTGGCCCATGAATATTTAATTCATGAATATCGCCTGGGCGAGGTCATCATTGGCAACAATGTTTTAATTGGAGCAAATACCACCATACTGCCCGGCGTGACAATCGGCGACGGAGCTGTCGTTGCGGCGGGCGCTGTGGTACATAAAGACGTGCCCGCAGGGGCTTTTGTCGGAGGCAATCCGCTGAGGGATCTGGGAAAAAGTGAACAATCCGCTGCCGAAGCGGATCGCTAAGGCATAAAGGATTCATTTTTATGAAGAAAGGCAGTGGAGGTTCACCAGGATAATCCCAAGGGTTCATGAGACGAGAAAAATTTAATAGTTACTTTCCATCAAGAGATCTATATTCAGGAGCGTTCAGACATCATGACAAAGAAGGAACGAATATACGAGCTCGACATTTTCCGTTCATTAGCCATTATGGCCGTACTAACGATTCACGCAACATCACAGACTGTGGTCGAAACAAAGGGATCATTACTGTATTTACCCTTTCTTTTTCTGAATACGTTCAGCAATTTTGCGGTTCCGGTGTTTATTTTTCTAAGCGGTTTTGTATTGTTCTATAACTATATGGATCGCCCTTTGAACCGGCGGCTGGTCCAATCGTTTTACGGCAAAAGGCTGCTGTATATTTTAATACCTTATGTGTTGTTTACCGTTTTTTATTTCATCTTTCAGCTGTACAAGCGCGGGGAGCTTGGCATGCCTTGGTCGCAGATGGCAACCGAGTTGGGACAAGACCTGATCCACGGCACGGCATATACTCATCTATACTATGTGATCATCATGCTGCAATTATATGTAGTTTTCCCCCTGCTGCTGTTCTGGTTTAAAAAGCACCGCAGCATTCGGCCGTGGATTGCCTTCATAGGGCTGGTCCTGGAGTGGCTGTTTGTTTATTTGAACAAGTACGGATTCCATCTTCCGGATCGGCAATATATCGGACAGCACTTGGACCTGGGTCTGCCCAAAGGAAGCCTGCTGCTCTCTTATCTGTCTTATTTATTCCTGGGAGCGGGGATTGCGGTTTATTATGATCGGATCAAAAAGTGGCTCGACGTTTCGCCGACAGGGCTGAAGGCAGGCCGGGGGCCCGTTTGGGTCATGATCTGGATTCTGTGGCTTGGGATCGGGGTTCTGCATACTCTGGTTTGGTACAAGTATAATACGGTTGGGAGCAGTCTGGATTCTCTGGTATACAGCCTGCTGCGCAATGCGCATGCGCTGTTATCCTGCATCGTTCTGTGGCATATGTCGCATGCAATCTATTATTACGGTCCGCGCATATTACGCACGGCTTTGACATCCATCGGTGCCTGCTCGTTCGGCATTTTTTTGCTGCATCCGTTTATCCTGTATTGGTACCGGGAATGGTTCCATGGAGGCTCAAGCCTGAAATATGCTTTCCATATATGCGGCAGCTGGGCTGCAGGGCTGCTTATCTCCTGGATCATTGTCTATGCGGCTTTTAAATATGTAAAAGGCTCCTGGGTATTTTTCGGGTCAAATCCGCTCAAACCCAAAGCAAAGAAGGTTAAGAGTTAGCATCTCCGGAATCGTCCCCATATATGTAAGGTTTATCTTCATTTGCATCGGCAACGCCTATGATCCACACCTGTTGGAGCATAGGCGTTTTTTTAGCAAAACCGCTTGGGGTTCATTGACGGAAGCTTCCAACGCGTGTTAAAATAGCGAAATATCCTTTACTTTATTAGCAAGGTACCACTTTAATAAAATAAAGCAAATTGAAAATTGAATTCACTATAGATGAGGTGAGAAGGACGTGTCGAAACCAAAAGGTTTTGAAAAACCGGTAGGTGTCCGGGATTATGTGCCGTATGCGGTTGATAAGCTGCGCGCGATCGAGCGCAACGTGCTCGACTGCATGAGCCGCTGGGGTTACCGCCAAATCATGACACCCACCTTGGAATTTTACGAAACGGTCGGCGTGGCCAGCTCCACGTCGGATCAGAAGCTGTTCAAGCTGCTGAATCATCGCGGCACCACGCTGGTGCTCCGTTCGGATATGACAGCGCCGATTGCGAGGGTGGTGTCTTCCCTGCTGAAGGAGGAACCGCTGCCCATTCGACTTTCTTATCATGCCAATGTATTCCGGGCTTTTGAAGAGGAAGCGGGACGGGAGGCTGAGTTTTTCCAAACAGGCGTCGAGCTTGTAGGCGATGACTCACCGGAGGCGGATGCCGAGGTGGTGGCGCTTGCTATTGCATCGCTGAAAGCGGCAGGCGTGACCTCGTTCAAAATCGCGATGGGCCATGTCGGATTCCTGAACGGATTGTTTGAAGAGGTGCTTCCGGGCCGCGGCGGGGATCAACAGGCGTTGAAAAAGCATCTGCTGGACCGCGATCACGTCGGCTTCCGCAAAGCGATTAGTGAGCTATCGATCAGCGCAGGGCAGCGGGAAGAGCTTGAAGGTATTTTGCGTTTGCGGGGCGACAAGGAAATCTGCGATCAGGCTTCGGTGCTGGGCAGACATCCGCAGGCGCAAGCCTCGATCGACCATTTGTGCAAGGTGTGGGAAGTCCTTGAAGCTTACGGCGTCTCGGAGCATGTGCTGATCGATCTGACGATGATTGGCGATTTCTCGTATTATACGGGGATGACATTTGAAGGCTACGCGTCTGAGCTGGGTTTTCCGGTATGCAGCGGCGGCCGCTACGACAATCTGCTGCGACAGTTCGGTCGGGATGTACCGGCGACAGGCTTTGCGCTGAAAACCAACCGCATTCTCGACGGCGTCAAAGGAATGGCGCAGGAAGAACAGCTTCCTGTTCTGATCCGTTACACCGCTGCGGGACGCAAGGAAGGGCTGGCACGTGCAGCTGTGCTGAGAGCGCAGGGCAGGGCCGTCGTTACTTTGCTGATCGAGGAAGAGAGCGGCAGCCGGCAGGAGCCGGAAGAACGTTACGAGAAAATCGAAACATTCCATTGAGATACATGGAGGAACGGATAATATCCTTGGCGCGGTGCATGAACGGAGAAAGTGCCTGCGGCATAACGAATTCAGGAATATGAAGGAGGGAGTACGCTTGGCGGAAACATTGAAGGTAGCCATGCCGAAGGGACGGATCTATAAAAAGGCGGCGAATCTGTTCCGTGCCGCCGGACTGCCGATACCGACAGAGGTGGATGAAACCCGGAAACTGGTGATCGAGCTGCCTGAACTGAACATGGAGTTTATTTTGGCAAAGCCTGTGGATGTACCCACTTACGTGGAGTATGGCGCTGCCGACATCGGAATCGTCGGCAAGGACGTACTCATGGAGGAGAACCGGGACGTTTACGAGCTCCTCGATCTGGGGATTGCCAAATGCCGGATGTCGGTCATTGGACTGCCAAATTGGCAGCCCGGCATCCAGCAGCGGGTGGCAACGAAATATCCGAATGTAGCTTCGCAGTACTTCCGCGAGCAGGGTCAACAGGTGGAAGTGATCAAGCTGAACGGCTCCATCGAGCTGGCGCCGCTCATCGGCTTGGCGGACCGGATCGTCGATATGGTGGAAACCGGACAAACGCTCAAAGAGAACGGACTTGTCGAAATGAATGAGATATTCGAGATCACGAGCCGCCTCATCGCCAACCGGGTCAGCTACCGGATGAAGAACGCACAAATTCAATCGCTGTGCGATCGCCTGCAGCAGGCGATTGCGGCGGAAGCATAAAGGATTCGGTGCAGGAAGGATAGAAGATGAAAGGGGAGAAGGGAATGAAGATTGTACCGGTACAGGATTTTGATCTGCGGCGCGAGGTTGACTACGGGACGCCGGAACAAAATGCCCGGGCGAAGCAAATTGTAAGCGACGTTAAAGCCGAGGGCGATGCGGCGCTGCTTCGCTATACCCGGGAACTGGATCGTACCGAGCTTACCGCGGATATGCTGCGTGTAACGAAAGCGGAGCTGGATGCCGCCTACGGGCAGGTGGAGGAGTCCTTCATCGCGGCGATTTCGGCTGCTGCGGAGAATATTCGTTCCTTCCATATGCGGGAGAAGCGGAATTCGTGGATGGATCTGCAGCCGGACGGCAGCATTTTGGGTCAGATCATCCGGCCCTTGAAGCGGGTAGGTGTCTACGTTCCAGGGGGGAAGGCCGCGTATCCTTCATCGGTATTAATGAATGTTATTCCGGCCCAGGTCGCCGGCGTACCCGAAATCGTCATGGTTACGCCGCCTGCAACCGGCGGAATGGACGGCATCAACCCGTACATTCTGGTCGCGGCCGCGGAAGCGGGCGTGCATGAAATATACCGCATTGGCGGAGCGCAGGCCATTGCGGCTCTGGCCTACGGAACAGAGACGATTGCTCCGGTCGATAAAATATGCGGTCCCGGCAACATCTATGTCGCGCTGGCCAAACGCGAGGTCTATGGGGCTGTCGATATCGACAGCATCGCCGGACCGAGTGAGATCGTGGTTCTCGCCGACGCGTCGGCCGACCCGGAATACGTCGCAGCCGACCTGCTGTCGCAGGCAGAGCATGACGAGATGGCTTCCGCCATCCTGGTCACGCCGTCGCGTGATTTGGCGGAGCGCGTGTCCGCCGAAGTCGAACGTCAGCTTGAGCTGCTGCCAAGACGTGACATCGCCTCAGCCTCCATTCGGAACTATGGGGCGATCATCGTAACGGAATCCCTGAAGGAAGGTGTTTCCGTCGTGAACCGTCTGGCACCGGAGCATCTGGAGCTGATGGTTGCGGACCCGATGGCGCATGTGGGTCTCATCGAAAATGCCGGTGCGATTTTCCTCGGCGCTTACAGCTCGGAGCCGGTAGGAGATTATTTCGCCGGTCCGAATCACATCATACCGACCAACGGCACGGCGCGATTCTCATCGCCTGTGGACGTGGACGATTTTATTAAGAAGTCAAGCATGATCTATTACAGCAAGGAAGCTCTGTTGAAGAACGGCGCAGCCATTATGGAGCTGGCGCGCGGCGAAGGGCTGGAAGCGCATGCCCGGGCGATTGAAGTCCGGCTGAAGCGGGAAGGAAAGGCGGGAGAAGAGAATGGGAATTAATCAAGAGAATGGCGCCAGAAGCGCTGAAATCAGCCGCAAGACAAACGAAACGGATATACAGCTGGCTTTTTCCGTGGATGGTACCGGTGTATCGGAGCTGGAAACAGATGTGCCGTTTCTGAATCATATGCTCGACCTGTTCACCAAGCATGGCCAATTCGATCTGAAGGTGCAGGCGCGGGGAGACATTGAAATTGATGACCATCATACGGTGGAAGACATCGGGATCTGTCTCGGCCAGACGCTGCGGGAGGCACTGGGCGACAAAAAGGGCATCAAGCGCTATGCGAGCGTCTTTGTGCCCATGGATGAAGCGCTGGCGCAGGTCGTGATCGATATCAGTAACCGGCCTCATTTTGAATACCGTGCACAGTATCCGTCCGCGCAGGTGGGCAGCTTCTCTACAGAGCTGGTACAAGAATTTCTGTGGAAGTTCGCGCTCGAAGCGCGCGTTACGCTGCATGTCATCGTGCATTACGGACAAAACACGCACCACATGATCGAAGCGGTATTCAAGGCGCTCGGACGCGCGCTTGATGAAGCGACCAGCATCGATCCGCGGGTGACGGGGGTTCCTTCCACGAAGGGAGTGCTGTAAGTGGCGATTGCGATCGTGGATTACGGCATGGGCAATCTGCACAGCGTGAGCAAAGCCGTGGAGCGTCTCGGAGCCGAGGCGCTCGTCACGGGTGACCGCGCGGAGATTCTGGGAGCGGACGGCATTATTTTACCCGGCGTAGGCGCTTTTGGCGATGCCATGGCGCATCTGCGGGACAGCGGGCTGGGCGATATCATGAAAGAGGCTGCGGCTGCAGGCAGACCGCTGCTCGGTATTTGCCTCGGCATGCAGCTGCTGTTCGGCAGCAGCGAGGAGCATGGACAGCATGACGGGCTCGGCATTCTGCCGGGCAAAGTCATCCGCTTTGCAGGCGGAGATTTCAAGGTGCCGCATATGGGCTGGAACCGTCTCGAGTTTCTGCAAAAGGACAATCCGCTGCTGGCGGGACTTGCGGAAGGGCATGTCTATTTCGTGCATTCTTATCATGTTCTTCCGGAAGTAAAGTCCGACCTGCTCGCGGTTACGGATTACGGACAGCCGGTGACGGCCGTTGTCGGCCGCGGCTCCGTATACGGGATGCAGTTCCATCCGGAGAAAAGCGGCGAGCTTGGCATGGAGCTGCTGGGCCGCTTTTTGAACATTTGTTCCTAATTCATATCAACGGAAAGCGGGGAGTCATTCGATGTCATCATTCATCCTTTATCCGGCCATAGATATCCGCGGAGGCAAATGCGTCCGGCTGATTCAAGGGGATTACAGTCAGGAAACGGTATACAACGACAGCCCGCTGGAGGCTGCCAAGGCATGGGAAGCACAGGGCGGATCCTATATCCATCTGGTCGATCTGGACGGGGCCAAAGCCGGGCATCCGGTAAATGACGAAGTCATCGGAGCGATTGCTTCCGGGGTCAACGTCCCGGTTCAGGTTGGCGGAGGACTGCGGACCGTGGGCGATGTCAAACGGCTGCTGTCGCTCGGCGTGAGCCGGGTGATTATCGGTACGGCCGCCATCGAGGACCGCGCTTTTACGGAAGAGGTGCTCGGTACGTACGGCGATAAAATCGCGATCGGCATCGACGCGAGGAACGGCTATGTAGCTACGCGCGGCTGGCTGGAAACCTCCGAGGTGAAGGCGGAGGAGCTGGCGAAGGAGCTCGCGTCCAAAGGCGCGGAAACGTTTATTTTTACGGATATCTCCCGCGATGGCATGATGCAGGGTCCTAACGTGGAAGCCATTGTCGCTCTGGCGAAAAGCAGCGGGAAAATCGTGATTGCGTCCGGCGGCGTTAGTGTGATGGACGATTTGGTCCGGTTGAACCAATATCGTCAGGACGGTGTTGGCGGAGCCATCGTGGGCAAAGCACTATACACGGGCAGCATTGATCTGGCTGAGGCGGTCAAAACGCTGAAGTAGCCGGAGCGGTTTTTATGAAGAAAACGCGATGAGAGGGAGCGAAGGCCATGCTGGCAAAACGCATCATTCCGTGTCTGGACGTAAAGGACGGACGGGTGGTAAAAGGAGTCAATTTCGAAAATTTGCGCGATGCGGGCGATCCGGTTGAGCTGGCGGCGCTGTACGACCGGGAAGGCGCGGATGAACTGGTGTTTCTCGATATATCGGCTTCGGTCGAAGGGCGGCAGACGATGGTCGAGGTCGTGCGGAAAACGGCCGGTGAAATCGCGATTCCGTTCACAGTCGGCGGAGGCATCTCCCAAGTGGAGGACATGAAAAGAATCCTTCGCGCCGGCGCGGACAAAATCGGCATCAATACGGCGGCTGTCCTGAATCCGCAGCTGATCGCGGATGGAGCGCGCCGTTTCGGATCCCAGTGCATCGTCGTGGCCGTGGATGCCAAATATAACGAGGCATGGGGCGAATGGGAAGTCTATACGCACGGCGGACGCAAAGCCTCCGGAATCCGGGCGCTTGAGTGGGTCCGGAAGGCCGAGGAGCTGGGAGCGGGTGAGATTCTGCTGACCAGCATGGATGCTGACGGCACGAAGGACGGGTTCGACATCGCACTGACGGCGGCGGTGGCGGATGCGGTCCGGATTCCAGTTATTGCTTCGGGCGGAGCGGGAACAGAGGATGACTTTGTCGAAGTATTTACGAAGGGAAAAGCAGATGCGGGGCTTGCCGCCACGATCTTTCACTATAAGGAAATTTCCATACCGGAGCTGAAGCAGGACTTAAAGCAAAAAGGAGTTGAAATCAGATGAGCGAACAAACGAAGCAGTCATCACTAGAGCAGGTGCAGGAGCAGATCCGATTCGATCAGGACGGCCTCGTCCCGGCGATTGTTCAGGATGCTGCCAGCAAGGAAGTATTAATGATGGCCTACATGAACCGGGAATCGTTGAAGCGGTCCATCGAAACCGGCGAGACCTGGTTTTGGAGCCGTTCACGCCAGGAGCTGTGGCACAAGGGCGGTACGTCCGGCAACACGCAACAGATCGTTTCGGCCCACTATGACTGCGACGGGGACACCCTATTGTTCATGGTGAAGCCAGCCGGACCCGCATGCCATACCGGAGAAAATACCTGCTTCTATCGCGGGATTGCCTCCCCGGCCGCAGCTTCAAACGAAGCGGATACAGACGCGGGGCAGGGCAGACACCGTTTTGCGGTGCTGGAAGAGCTGGAGCAGGTGATCGCCGAGCGCGAGAAAGAGCGGCCGGAAGGCGCTTATACCACCTACCTGTTCGATAAAGGCGTCGACAAAATCCTGAAAAAGGTCGGTGAAGAGACGGCGGAGACAATTATCGCGGCCAAAAACAAGGATAATGCCGAGCTGCGCCTTGAAGTCAGCGACCTGATTTACCACCTGCTTGTTCTGCTGCAGGAACGCAAGCTTCCGCTGGATGATATTATGGCTGAACTGGATCGCCGCCATGAGCGTCCTCGCCGGGACTAGGAGGCGCGAAGACCACATGCTGATTGATTATCACACGCATCATGTACGCTGCGGCCATGCAGTCGGAGAGCTCGAGGAATACGTACGCCGAGGCATCGAGATCGGCCTCGGTCAAATCGGGCTCTCGGATCATATGCCGCTGCTTCATGTGGATCCCTCCGTTTACTATCCGGAAATGGCGATGCCGATGGACGAGCTTCCGCGCTATGTGGAGGAGTGTCTGAAGCTGAAGGAGAAGTATAAAGGACAGATCGATATACGAGTGGGTCTTGAAGGAGATTACATCGAGGGCTGGGAAGAGCAGATCGAAGCGATCGTGAAGGCATATCCTTGGGATTACGTGATCGGTTCCGTCCATTTCCTCGGGGAGTGGGATATTACGGATCACCGGCAAACCCAAGGGTGGGAGGGCCGCGATAGGCTGGAGGTCTACCAAACCTACTATCAAGCCGTGCAAAAGGCGGCTGCGACCGGATTGTACGATATTATGGGTCATCTCGACGTGATCAAACGCTTCGGATATCATCCCGGCGAGGAAGCGGCGGAAGAAGTGCGGGCAATGGAAGATGCCGCGCTTGCCGCTGTTGCCAAGAGCGGCGTGGCCATGGAGCTGAACGCTTCCGGATTGTCCAAGCCATGCGCGGAGATGTTCCCGTCGGCGCGGATGCTGCAGGAGGCGTTCCGGCTTGGCATTCCGCTAACGGTCGGCTCGGATGCGCATGATCCGAAGAAGCTCGGCGAGAATCTGGACCGGGCCCGGGCTGCGCTGTGGGATACAGGCTTCCGCGAGCTGGCTGTATTCGAGAAGCGACAGAGAGCCATGATTCCTCTAGAGGTTTAAATCACGGGTATCAGGAGGAGCTTATGCAGCACAAGGTGCGTATTTTTTCCGGTTCATCCAATCCCCTGCTTGCCGAGAGCATGTGCGAGAAGCTGGGGGCCGAGCTGGGTAGCGTCACGTTGTCCCGCTTCAAAAGCGGCGAAATTTACGTCAATTACGAAGAAAGCATCCGCAACTGCGATGTGTTCATCGTACAATCGCTATCGCATCCGATCAACGAGCTGTTCGTGGAGCTGCTGGTGATGATCGATGCGGCGAAGCGCGCCTCCGCGCGTACGATCAACATTGTGGTTCCGTATTACGGTTACGCCCGGCAGGAACGGAAATCCGCACCGCGCGAGCCGATCTCCGCCAAAATGGTAGCCGACGTCCTGACGACGGCCGGAGCGAACCGGGTCATCACGATGGATTTGCATGCACCGGCGATTCAAGGCTTTTTCAATATTCCCGTCGATCATCTCACGGCGCTGGATTTGATCAGCAATTATTTGAAATCTCTCCATCTGGCGAATCCGGTTATTGTTTCACCTGACGCCGGGAGGGCCAAGACCGCGGAGAAGCTGGCCAATCATCTTGATTCGCCGTTTGCGATCATGTTCAAGAAGCGTCCGACGCATAATGAATCCGTTATCACGCATGTCATCGGCGATGTGGAGGGACGGACGCCTATCATCATCGAGGATATCATCGATACCGGGTCAACGATCGTCAACGTGTTGGAAAGCTTGAAGGAGCGTGGGGCGGATCAGGCCATCGTCTGCGCGACGCATGGCCTGTTCTCGGGAGACGCGCTGGAGCGGCTTGGCCACTCGCATATCCGGGAGATTGTGGTTACCGATTCGATCGCGATGGAATCGGTACGGCATGATCGGCTTACCGTGCTGTCCGTGGCTCCGATGCTATCGGCAGCCGTAAGAATCATCATGGAAGGCGGATCGCTTGCCACCATGTTCAAAGACGCTGGAGTGTAGTCCTCCAGCGTCTTTTTTGCGTATAACGGCGTGTTCTCCGCTTTGTAGGCCTATTCGCATGTCATTTTAAATCGTGCCTTAGGGGAGCAGGCGCAAACCTAGGGAGGGACAGGATTGATATAATAGATATTGCCTTAGATGCGCCTATGAAGATATGGTATACTGTTGTGGATAGATCAATAGATGAAACGGCAGTTTCTCTTTGATAGAATGTTATACGCAACTTAAGGGAGGTGCCTTGCTTACATGGAGGAGAATCATTTGCAGGCTGAGGACCTACATCATAAAGTCATTCCCATTCATATGGATGCCAACTTCTTCTTTGAACGAGCCGTCCGGTCACTGGACCGCCTTCAATATGACAAGGCATTAAAATATTTTCGCAAAGCTGTTGAATATGAACCGGAAAATCCGGTGAATCATTGCAATATGGCGGGTATATTATCAGAGATGGGCGATTATGAAGGTTCGAACGCCGTCCTTACCGATATTCTGGAGCATGTCGATGCTACCATGACGGAATGCTATTTCTATATGGCCAATAACTACGCCAATATGGACGATTTTGAAGAAGCCGAACGTGTGCTGATCAAGTATTTGGAAGATGACCCGGCAGGCCAGTTTCTGGAAGAGGCCGAAGAAATGATGGAGCTATTCCAATACGAGCTGGAGCGGCCGGTAAAGCTCAGCCGGATCCGCAGCCGTGAGGGCATGGTGGAGCACGAGGAAGCGCGGGCGCTGATGGAGGAGGGGAAATTCTCCCAGGCCGCCGAGCTGCTTGAGCGCATTGTGGAGGAGCACCCCGATTTTCTGGCGGCACGGAACAATCTGGCACTGGCATATTATTACATGGGGTTATTCCGTAAAGCCAAAGCTACGATCGGAGACGTATTGGAGCTGGAACAGGGAAATATTCACGGGCTGTGCAACCTCGCAATATTTTACCAGCATGAAGGGGATACTACTTCCTTGAATCCTTTGATTGAGCTGCTTGAAATTACGGTTCCCTTCCACCAGGAGCATGTGTTTAAACTGGCAACCACGATGGGAATCCTGGGTAGACATGAGGCAGCTTACGGGCATTTTCGCCGGCTTCTGAAGGATGAGGAAGTAAACGGTGACCCGAGCCTTTACCATTATACGGCAGTGGCTGCCTTTAACAGCGGCCGTTACAAGGAAGCGCAGCGTTATTGGCATCAAGCGCAGAAAATGGATCCGACATCGGATATTCCGCGGTTTTATTTAGCCCAGCTGGATCTTATGGGAGAACAAGGGATCGAGCTGAGCTACCATTACCATTTGCCTTTCGAGGAGCAGCTGAAGCGCTGGGAACAGGATGAAGGCGAGCTGTACGAGGAAATCAAGACCAATCCGCTGATTCGCTCCTCGTTTTTCTGGGCACTTCGGTATGGCGATAAGGGGACCAAGCTTCAGGTGATTCGCGCACTAGGCTGGATTGCCGACGACGAAGTGAAGGAGACGCTGGAAGCATTCCTCCAAGAGCCGGATGAGTCGGCCGAATTGAAAAAGGAAGCCCTCCGCATTCTGCAGGAAATGGGACTTAAAGGCCCCGCCCAGGCCGCTCTGGAAGTCAGTGCGGCTGCATCGCCCATGATCGCGGAAACGCAGGCATCTTATGATTATCATTATCCCGGGGATTCGCTTCAAGCGGTGGTGGATCAAGCGTTCCTGCACATGAATGATCAGGCGGACAGGGAGCAAAAGAACCATTTGCAAAATTTATGGAACCAGTTTCTCGGCAAGCTGCATCCGGACACGCCCATGATCCGGCATACGGAAGGGTGGTCCGCGGCGCTGGAATACTTAACGGCCAAACAGCACGGCAGCTCCATGACATATCAGGAAGTGGCGCAGCGGTACGGGGTGTCCGTATCTACGGTCAGCCGTTACGCGAAGCGCATTGACAGCGTATGCTCCCTCAAGGAGGAAAAGGACGACGTATTCCGTCCCTTCACCGAAAATATATAAGCCAAAGGAGAGGATAGATATGTACAAATCCATCGTAATCGGAACCGGCCCTGCGGGGCTTACCGCAGCTATTTATTTGGCCCGCGCCAATATGAAGCCGCTCGTCATCGAGGGCATGCAGCCTGGCGGCCAGCTGACCACCACGACGGAAATTGAGAACTTTCCAGGTTTCCCGGACGGCATTATGGGGCCGGAGCTGATGGACAATATGCGCAAGCAAGCCGAACGTTTTGGCGCCGAGTTCAAAACCGGCTGGGTGGATAAGGTGGACTTCTCCAAGCGCCCCTTTACATTGACCGTTGAAGGCATGGGTGAGATTCAAGCGGAATCCGTGATTATCTCGACCGGAGCCTCCGCAAAATATCTCGGCATTCCGGGCGAGCAGGAAAACGTCGGACGCGGCGTCAGCACCTGCGCAACCTGCGACGGATTTTTCTTCCGCGGCAAAAAGATTCTCGTCATCGGCGGCGGCGACTCCGCAATGGAGGAAGCTGGCTTCCTGACCCGCTTCGGTTCCAGCGTCACGCTGGTGCACCGCCGGGAGGAGCTGCGGGCTTCGAAGATCATGCAGGACCGCGCGCGCGGCAATGAAAAGATCATCTGGGCGCTGAACCGTGTGCCGCTGGAGGTCGTTGCCGGCGACAACGGCGTGAAAGGCCTTAAGGTGTTCAACAACGAAAGCAAGCAGGAGGAATTGATCGAAGCGGACGGCGTGTTCGTGGCCATCGGCCATACGCCGAACACCCAATTCCTGGATAACCAGATTACGACCGATGAGGTCGGATATATCATGGTGAAGCCAGGGACGACCGAAACGAACATTCCGGGTGTATTCGCCTGCGGCGACGTGCAGGACGTGCGGTATCGCCAAGCGATTTCCGCAGCCGGAACCGGCTGCATGGCCGCGATGGACTGCGAGAAGTTCCTGGAAGGCAGCATGGTGCATGACTGGAGCGAAACGCTGTAAGCTTGGAAGCTGCAAGCACTGTGTGTGCTGAAATATATAAAAGGGTGTCCCGCGCCATGATACGGCGGAGGGACACCCTTTTTTAGTGATTATGTGAACGTTAGCTTTAGTGGTTTCTCAAGCGATAACACAGGGAATGCTGCGGGGGAAGGAAGAAACTGCCGACGGGTCAAAGACCCGGCGCAGCTTCTTAGTTCCCTCTCACCGAAGAATGAGGTGAGGAAAGTATTTGCCTTTAAAAGGAGGAAGGAGCGGAGGTTTGGGGATAGCCGATCCTTTGCGAGCCAGTTTTCTCCTTAGACCATTCCAATATTAAAACTGGCGAACAACAGAGCGGATAGCGCCAAACCGGAGCGTCTCAGAGCGGATAGCGCCAAACCGTAGCGGCTCAAACCGGAGCGGATCATATCCACCCATGCTCCTCCGCCACACTGATCGCCTCAATCCGGTTTTTAACTTCCAGCTTGTTCAGGATTTCCGAAATATAATTGCGGACCGTGCCGTGCGATAAATGCAGGGAGCGGGCGATCTCGCTTGCGGTGCTGCCTGACGCGATCAGCTGCAGAATCTCGCATTCCCGGGCCGTGAGCGGATTTTTCTGTACGACCGAATCGAAGATCAGCTCAGGTGAGATGGCGCGGTGTCCCTGCACGACCCGCCGGATGGATTCGGCCAGTTTGTCGCTGGGCTCGTCCTTCAGCAGATAGCCGCTGACGCCTGCTTTGACGGCTCTCTCGAAATATCCGGCCCGGGCGAAGGTCGTCAATATGATGACGCGGCATGGGGATGCTTGCTTGTTCAGCTGCTCCGCGACCTCGATGCCGGTCTGCACCGGCATTTCGATGTCCAGCAGGCATACGTCCGGCTTCAGATTCATAATCATGGACAGCGCCTCCCGGCCGTCTCCGGCTTGGCCGACGACCTCCAGGTCGTCCTCCAGGTCGAGCAATGAGGCGAGGGCGCCGCGCAGTAGGCGCTGGTCTTCGGCAATGACAAGTCGGATCATGCGGTATCACACTCCTTGCCGGATTCATTTTTAACAACGGGGACACGGATAGAGACGACCGTGCCCCCGGATAATGCGAGATCCAGGCTGCCATCGATCAGGGACAGCCGTTCTTTCATGCCTTTTAAGCCGTTACCTTCTGTGCCCTGACATTCAGGACCTTCTTTCCAGCCGATTCCGTCGTCGCTGACGGTCAGCAGAATTTCGCCGGAAGTACGCCCGACTGCGATCATGCAGGCTTCCGCCTGGCTGTGTTTGACGATATTGGTGACGGCCTCCTTGAGGCACATGCTGAGGATATTTTGCGTCAGCCCTGATATTCCCTTCAGCCTGAAGTCGCCTTCCGCCGTATAACGGATGCCTGCGCTCTCCAGAATCCGCTCGGAAGCCTTCAATTCTTCGGCGACGGACAACGTCCGCATATCTGACACGAGCTCCCGCACCTGGCGCAGAGCGGCTCTGGAGGTCTGCTCGATTTCCCGGGCTTCCAGGATCGCCTTGGCCGGATCGCGGTCGATCAACCGGGTCACGAGCTGGCTTTTTAAGGTGATGAGCGACAGCGTATGCCCCAGGGTATCATGCAGGTCCCGGGAGATGCGCATGCGCTCCTCCTGCTTGACCAGCTCCTCAATCCGTTCATTGGCCCGGTTCAAATCGCGCTCCAGCTGCTGTTTTTTGAACATAGAACGCATGCCGAACGGCGACATCATCATGACGATCGTAAAGGGAAGCACGATATACATGTCCTGAATGATCATGCGATGCGCATTCAGGATGAGCGGCAGAATCAGCATCACGTAAAAGATGGATAAGGCGATAAAGAAGCGCCGCGAGTCTTTGAAGTAGCCGATAAAGCTCGCCGTATAGAAGCCCATGAATAAATTATACGGGTTATAGAGGACACAAAGGATAAACATAAGCGTCATCTGCAGCCCCAGCCAGAGCGGAAACGACTTTCGGGCAAAAAACAGCTGCCTGTAAGTCACCAGGAACAAGGCGATCATGAGGTACCCTACCACTCTTCGGGAGCCGTGCTCAATGCTCATAAAAATAATGGGCAACGATATATAGATCAGCCATACATATGGGAAGAAGCCCTGCTCCCTGGGGAACAGCGTAAAACGGGAATGTTTCAAGGGTTTACACCGCTTCCTGTCTTTTTCGAATATATATGGATAGTACCATAAACAGGAATAAATATCCGGCCAAAATCAGCATCGGCTTCCAGGCGGGAGCCTCTCCTGCCGCAATGGACCATACGCCGCTGCCGTAATTATAGGAAGGGAGCCATTTTCCGATGGCTTGCAGGACGGAAGGGAAGCTGTCGAGCGGCATCCACATGCCACCCAGCACCGCCATGACCATGTACACAACGTTGCTTACGCCGCTTGCGGTATCGACTCGTTTCATCGTGCCGAACAGCGTGCCGAGCGCAAGGAAAGGAATGGAGGCGATAAGAATCCAAAGTCCGCTGCCGATCCATTGAAAGAGGGACATATGCACCCCGTTGATCAGGAAGCCCGCGATAAAAATGACGATGACGGAAAAAGCATGCATGACGGTCTGCCCGAACATTTTCGCTATAAAATAGATGCTTCCCGGCAGCGGCGTAATTCGCATATACACGGACCAGCCCAGCGTCTGCTCCTGCACCATGCGGATGCCGACGGTCATGATCGCCGAGCCCATCACGCTGAAGGTGGTCATCGACATCAGGTAATGCGCCTGCCAGGCTTTGACATCATCGCTGCCAGAGTTGACGAGCCGGGTGAAAATAAAATAAAAAACGATTGGCATCAATAGAGACCAGAATACATAGTAAGGGTTGCGGATGATCCGCAGCATTTCCACCTTGCACTGCATAAGCAGCATGTTCATGACGATACCGCCTCCTTGTCTTGTTCATCATGCGTAAGCATCAGTTCAAAAGCATCATCAAGCCGTCCCTGACCGGTGCGGATGTCCCGGGCGGGAATGCCATACCGGAAAAGGGCTGCCAGCACCGTATCCGTATTGTCCGTCGTCACGACCCAGCGTCCTTCCTGCTCCTTGCAGTCGCTTACGCCCGGAATGGCACGCATCCGGTGAATCATTTCGAGAACCGGGTAAGTATCGTTCCCATCCCAATCTGCGATAAATGAGACAGAGCGGCTGGTCAGCCTTGAGACAATCTCGTCCGGCGTGCCGTCGGCAGCGATTTTTCCTTTATTGAATAGAAGAATCCGGTGTGCCGCATCTTCCGCTTCCTGCAGGTAGTGGGTCGAGAACAGAATCGTCTTGCCCTGGTCCGCAAGCCTGTCAACCTGCTGCCAGAATGCCCGCCGCGCCGGAGCATCCAGGCCCACGGTCGGCTCGTCGAAGAACAGAAGATCGGGGTCCCCGGCAAGCGCCAGGGCAAATCCCAGCCTGCGTTTTTGCCCGCCCGACAGCTTCTCAGCGCGCTTGTTCAGCTCATCTGATGTAAAGCCGGCGAGATGGATCATATCGACCATCCGGAGAGGGTTCGGATAGTAGCTTCGGACCATGTTCATGACCTCATATACCTTAAGGCTGTCAATGACGCTGACATCCTGCAGCATGGCCCCGATGCGTCTTTTGACCTGGACTTGCTTGGGGGACTGGCCAAAAAGCTTGACGCTGCCCTGACTGGGTTCTCGAAGCCCGAGCATCATGGAGAGCACCGTCGTTTTGCCCGCTCCGTTCGGCCCCAGAACGGCAGTGACCGAGCCACGCGGAATGACGAAGGATACGTCATCCACGACCGTTTTACCTGCAAATATTTTGGATACATGCTCAATCTCAGCGATATGTTCCATCATAGCCTCCTATCGAATCGTTCAGTGGATTCCTGTTGTTTCCATTCTAGCTGCGCCGTCCCGGGCAAGTTAGTGTACGATGTCATGAAAACCATATGACAGGTGTCATTTGTTTGGGGTTTGAGGGTAGGGCAAACGGACTGTTTCACGAAATCTTCATAAACCTGACCAAGCCCGTTGTATGGGCACTCTCGGGGGATTGTGACGGTTCTCACATCTCTTGACCGATAGAAAGGCTTCAATTATAGTTGGTACAGTAGGAGCAAACTATTATTGAGGAAAAAAGGTGGCTTGTAACATGTCTGAGCAAATCTACGTTGGTGTCGATTTAGGCGGAACATCGATCAAGGTCGGCATCTGCAATCAAGCAGGACAGCTTATTCAAACGTATGAAGGACCCACAGAAACGGAAAAAGGCGTTGACGTAGTCGTCAATAATATCGAGAAGTATGTTCGGCATATTGTTGACCAGTCCCCATACAGCTGGGATCAGTTGGCCGGTGTGGGAGCCGGCGTTGCCGGTTTTACCAATGTCCGCGAGGGAATCATTATTTTCGCACCAAACGTAGGTTTCCGTGATGTGCCGATCCGCGCCATTTTGGAGGAGAAAATCGGCAAGCCTATTAAAATAGACAACGATGCGAATGTGGCCGCGCTGGGTGAAGCCTGGAGCGGGGCTGGACGCGGAGTCGAAAACTGCGTATGCTACACGCTCGGCACAGGGGTCGGCGGAGGCATCATCATCAACGGCAAGATTTATCAGGGCTTCTCCGGACTGGCGGGCGAGCTTGGCCATATTTCGGTTGTGCCGGACCTCGAAGCGATCCAATGCGGCTGCGGCAAAATGGGCTGCCTGGAGACCGTTTCCTCGGCGACGGGCATCATCCGGATGGCGAAGGATGCCGTGGAACGCGGCGACCGCACATCCCTGGCGCTCGAAACGCATATTGCAGCGAAGGAAGTCTTCGATGCGGCGAAAGCAGGCGATGAAGTGGCCCAGCGCATCGTGAAGCGCGCAGCTTTCTATCTGGGCAAATCGATGGCGGCTGTCGCTGCCGCGCTGAATCCTGAAGTGTTCATTATTGGCGGCGGCGTATCGAAAGCAGGCGATATCCTGTTTAACGAGGTGCGCGAGGTATTCGCCAAGCTGACACCGGAGCCGCTGCAAAAAGGCGTGAGCATCCTGCCTGCACAGCTCGGCAACGACGCCGGTATCGTCGGCGCAGCCGGACTTTTGCTTCGTTCCTAGAAAAGCGCGGGTGCAGCTCAAGGCTGTTATGCAATCCTTAGATATACAGCGGGCGGTGGAGGAAGTTTTTGAAGGTTTTGCGGCCCGTTTTTTCGCTTTCTGAATACCATACCAAGGGAGGGAAAGCTGATGCTGGACGGTGACAATACTGCGTCGGCCATGGCCACCCTGATTATCATCACAGGCATGTCAGGGGCTGGAAAGACGTTAGCGGTACGAAGCTTGGAGGATCTCGGTTTTTTCTGCGTGGATAACCTGCCTCCGGTGCTGATTCCGAAATTTGCTGAACTGATTGAACAATCCAAGGGCAAAATCGCGAAGGTAGCGCTGGTCATTGACCTGCGCGGTCGTGAATTTTTTACCGCTTTATCGGAATCCTTAAATTATATAAAAGATCATTTTACGATCCATTGCGAAATTCTGTTTCTGGAAGCGACCGATTCCGTGCTGGTGCAGCGGTATAAGGAAAGCCGGCGCCGGCATCCGCTCGCGCCGGAGGGCATGCCGCTGGACGGCATCCGGCTGGAGCGCAAAATGCTGGAGGAGCTGAAAAGCTCCGCAACCGTCGTGCTGGATACGAGCAGCATGAAGCCGGGACAGCTTAAGGATAAAATCATTTCGCGGTTCTCCCATCTGGAGAGCAACACGCTGTCGGTCAATATCACCTCATTCGGCTTTAAATACGGGATTCCGATTGATGCCGACCTGGTATTCGACGTCCGGTTCCTGCCGAATCCCCACTATGTGGAGAATCTGCGGCCGCGGACCGGTCAGGACAGCGAAGTCTACGATTATGTCATGAAATGGCCGGAAACCCAGGCCTTCCTGACCAAGCTGCTGGATATGCTGCATTTTCTCATTCCGCAGTACCGGAAGGAAGGCAAGAGCCAAGTGATCATCGGCATCGGATGTACGGGCGGAAAGCACCGCTCGGTCGCGATCGCCGAATATTTGGGCAAAATGCTGGGGGCCAGTGAAACAGAATCGGTTTCGGTCAGCCACCGGGATTCTGAACGTGATCGGCATTAATGAGAGTGGAAGTGATGAGAGTGGCTGAACAGAAAAGAGAGCGTCCGCGTATCGTGGTTATGGGCGGAGGCACGGGCTTGTCTGTCATGCTGCGGGGCTTGAAGGAAATGCCGCTGGACATCACAGCCATCGTTACGGTGGCTGATGATGGGGGCAGCTCAGGCATTCTGCGGAGCGAACTGCAGATGCCGCCTCCAGGCGATATCCGCAACGTTCTAACGGCGCTGGCCGACGTGGAGCCTTTGATGTCGGAGATGATGAGATACCGATTCAGCACAGGCGCGGGTCTGGCCGGACATAGTCTCGGCAACCTGATTTTGGCTGCGCTGACTGACATCAGCGGTGACTTTGTCACGGCAGTGCGGGAATTAAGCCGCGTATTTGCGGTCCGGGGGCGCGTGCTGCCAGCCGCAGGCGAAGCCGTTGTGCTGTCGGCGGAGATGGAGGACGGGTCGATCGTGACCGGCGAATCCAAAATTCCCGAAGCAGGCCTGCGCATCAAGCGGGTTTTCCTGGAGCGGTCCGAAGTGGAGCCGCTGCCGGAGGCTGTCGCCGCCATTGAAGAGGCGGATGCGATCCTCATTGGCCCGGGCAGCTTGTATACCAGTATTCTGCCGAATTTGCTCGTTCCCAAGCTGGCTGAAGCCGTTATGGCTTCCGAAGCGATCAAAATCTTTGTCTGCAACGTCATGACACAGCCGGGAGAAACGGACGGATATACCGTCAGCGATCATCTCCAGGCTATTTATGATCATATCGGCAAGCACTTGTTTGACTATGTCATTGTGAACAGCGGCGATATCCCGCCGCAGGTGCAGGACAAATACGCCGAAAAGGGCGCCAAGCCGGTCGAACTGGACTACGAAGAGGTAACCAACCTCGGATACAAGGTCATTGCCGACACGCTGGTGCTTTTCCGGACGTATCTGCGGCATGATGCCGACAAGCTGAGCCATCATATTTACCAGCTGGTTCAAGATTGGATTTTACGAAAGAGGTGAGAGTCCCGTGTCATTTGCGGCGCTGACCAAAAAAGAGTTGACCATGATCGAGGCAGACGCTTGCTGCGAAAAGGCCGAATTATCGGCCCTGATCCGGATGAACGGGGCGGTCCAGCTTTCCAACAAGAAGGTCATTTTGGATATATCCACCGAGAACGCAGCGATTGCCAGACGCATTTATACGCTGATCAAGAAGCATTTTCAAGCTCACACCGAGCTGCTGGTCCGCAAAAAAATGCGTTTGAAAAAAAATAATGTTTACATCGTCCGTATTCCGGCACGTGTTCAGGAAATACTGAAAGAGCTGAAGATTGTCTCGGAAGGCTTTTTGTTCCGGGCAGATATCGACCCAGACCTGGTGAAGAAAAACTGCTGCAAGCGGGCTTACCTGCGCGGGGCATTCATGGCCGGGGGTTCGGTGAACAATCCGGAAGGCTCCTCGTATCATATGGAGATCTCCTCCATGTACGAAGAACACTGCCAGGCGCTGGTGGATCTGGCGAATGAGTTTCAGCTCAACGCGCGGTTGATCGAACGGAAGAAGGGATTCATTCTTTACATCAAGGAAGGCGAGAAAATCATCGAATTCCTGAGCCTGATCGGGGCGCATCAAGCGCTGTTCAAGTTCGAGGATGTACGGATCATGCGCGACATGCGCAATTCCGTGAACCGGATCGTCAACTGCGAAACGGCGAATCTGAACAAGACGATCGGGGCGGCCGTCCGGCAGATCGACAACATCAAACTGCTGCAGAAGGAATTGGGGCTTGATAATCTCCCAGACAAGCTGCGCGAGGTTGCCGAAATCCGTCTGGCCCATCCGGATATGAACCTGAAAGAGGTCGGCGAGCTCCTGAAGGGAACCGTCAGCAAATCCGGCGTCAACCACCGGCTCCGTAAAATTGACGAGCTGGCTGAGAAGATTCGGAACGGCTAGTTTTTTCTTCTAGTGTCGTTCATGTTATAATGTTATAATGTTACCAAATATGGTATGAGAGCTATGCAGATTTCTTAATTAGGGGGTAAGGTTTCCATGACAAAGCATCCGGTAGTTGTCCGCTTGAAAACGGGTCTTCATGCCAGACCGGCAGCGTTGTTCGTCCAAGAAGCGAATAAATACTCGTCTGAAATTTTCGTGGAAAAAGATGATAAAAAAGTGAATGCCAAGAGTATCATGGGAATTATGAGCCTTGCAATCAGTTCGGGGACGGAAGTCATCATCAGCGCCGAAGGAGCGGACGCAGATCAGGCTGTAACCGCTTTAGTCAGTCTGGTGGGTAAGGAAGAACTCGAGAACCAATAATACGGTTGATTCATACTCTGCCGAAGGGAACGAACCTTTCGGAAATATTCAAGAGCAGCCCTTTCTTCATGGAGAAGAGAAGGCTGTTTTTTCATTTTTCCCCTCCCTGTGACGGAAAAGTATCTTACAAAAACTCCCTCGGAAGCCGATATCATACTATAGCTGCCTTCAAGCAGGCTGCTGTTATTTGTGTGCGAAAAAACCGACAAAGGGGTCACCATGTATGGGCATATTGAGAAATAAGGTGGGTCTTCATGCCACGGGCGAGGGAGTAAACGTAGTAGAGACACGATCCCTCGAGGAAAGAGACATCATTGGAAGAAACAAAATATTGATGGCCGCGGTCATCATATCCACGTTGTTTGCCGTTACGACGGTACAATTCAGCAACATATTCAGCTTGCCCAATCTTTCGTTCCTGATCGATCTGATCGCTCTAGTGTCATTCGTTTATTTCCATGTTCGGAAAAAATACATACGCCGAATCGCTTATCTCGCGGTCATGAGCATGGCCGTCACAATCGCGCTTCAGATTTTTCTGTATCCGAGTCTTTCCAGCCTATTTTCGGTCTACTATTTGATCGTGCTGGCGCTGATCTCGCTTCAGCTTGTACTGACTTCGATAACGATACTTTTCTCGCTGTTCATCACGATCTATCTGGTTGCTTCCGATAACGGCATATCCTTGAGCAAGGAGGACAAGACGAGTGCCGTCCTGATGGTTGTGATCGTCGCTGTCATGGTATTCCTGCTGCTGAGAGTGACCAATACGCTGATGAAGAAAATGAATCTGGCCCGCGAGCACAGCGATCAGCTGATGCTGGAGCAGAAGGCACAGAAGGATCGCCTGCTGCAAAACGTGGTGCTGATCACCGGGAACATGAAGGAAATTACCCATGGCGTCGAGGATAATATGGCCTCCTTCGAGCAGATGAACGTCGCATTTCAGGAAATCTCCGGCGGTTCCTCTGCACTGGCGGATTCAACGTATGCGATCAACGAGTCGGTCAAGCAGATGAATGCCATGGTGCAGCAGATGTCGAGCTCGACGGAAACGCTGCTGGAGCAGACGGATGACGCGAGCCGTCTTTCGGAAACGGGCAAGGATAAGGTAGAGATGCTGAACCATGCGATCACGGACTTTAAACAGCAGATTGACGCCATGGCTACGGACATCCAAAGCTTGACGGAACGGGTGGAGCGCACGACGCAGTTCAGCCAGACGATTCAGGAAATCGCGAACCAGACCAACCTGTTGTCGCTCAATGCCAGTATCGAGGCGGTACGGGCGGGTGAGCATGGGCAGGGCTTTGCCGTCGTGGCCAAGGAAATCCGCAAGCTCGCAGAGGTGGCTTCAGGCTCGGCGGAACAGATTTCATCGGAAATGAACAGCTTCTCCGGCCTGATGAATGAGACCATTCAACGGATGGGCCAGGTGGCCGAGCGGATGCAGAAGAGCAGCGTGCTCACAGAGGAAACGTTCGAGGCCTTTAATTTGATTAAAAAATCCGTAGGAGAACTGCTGTCCATTTCAAACGGATATCTGGGCAACATCCGCGAGATCGCCGCATTCTCGGGTTCCATCGACGATTCGACGGCGCATCTCGCATCGGTCAACGAGCAGACGTCAGCTACGCTTCAGGAGCTATCTGCGACATTACAGTCGCTGCTGGGCAACAACGAGAACAGTCTGCAGGGGATTAAAAAAGCCCAAGACAATCTGCAGGCATTAACTTGATAATAATTGGGTAGAAAAAATTACGCATATCTGCAACATTTACCACTCCTCTACGTCTAGTAGACAAAACAGGCGAAAGTGAGAATGTCGGCCTTCCGCTTCTGTACCCTCGCCTATTTGGGAAAACTGCTTCATATTAGAGGAGGTCAATGAAATGAACAAGTGGATCAAGCCAGTCGGATCCGTGCTGATCGCGGGAGCTTTATTGGTTGGAGGTGCTGGTGTAAGCGGTATTTCGGGTATGTCAACCGCCTATGCCGATCAGGATGTGCAGCGTAACGTAGTGAACGTGGTCGGTAAAGGCGAGATTTCCGTCAAGCCGGATATCGCTTACCTGTCCATCGGCGTGGATACGCAAGCCAGTACGGCACAAAGCGCCCAAAAGGCGAATGCAGAAAAAATCCAGAAAATTACCGATCTGCTGAAAAACACGTGGAAAATCGCGGATAAGGACATCCAAAGCGTATCGTTCTACGTGCAGCCGAATTACACGTACAACGATAAAGATGGCCAAAAGGTGACAGGCTATACAGCCCATCATACCCTTCAGGTCGCTTATCGCGATCTGTCCAAAGTCGGCAAGCTGCTCGATGATGCGTCGAGTGCAGGTGCCAACAACATTGATAACGTGAGCTTCTCGGTTGAAAACCGCGATCAATTTGAAGAACAAGTGATTGCGAAGGCGATGGCCAATGCCGACCTCAAGGCTGGAGCGATTGCCAAAGCCGCTAAACGCCAGCTCGGCGCAGTTCTGGTTGTAAGCCAAGCCGATGTGAGCAATCCGGTGATTTTCGCACAGGCGAAAATGGAATCTGCTTCGATGGCTGACTCTGGAAGCTCCACGTCGGTAGCTCCTGGCGAAGTGAAAGTATCGACTCAGCTCAGCGTTCAATATGAACTGAAATAGGCCCGGCAGTTCCAATAAAGCCGCCTGATCCCGGAGTGCATTGTCGCTCTGCCGGGAGCATGGCGGCTTTTTCCTGTCGAATCCCACAGAAAGGTGTTGTACCCGGGGGGAAAAAACGTTATAGTGAATATGCGAATTTTTGTACTTGCAAGATTTATTTCCGGGAAATAACGATAACATATGATGAAAATTGAATCATTTTGAGCCTGGTAAGCCATACCAATGGATATGGCTTTTTTTCTTAACATGCTGACTTTATAGCATCGCGGAAACGTTCGGATGGACCCGGCCTGTGGTGGACATGCGTCGAAAGACGTTTTTTTCTCGTAAAGGGAAGTTTTCGCGAAAAAACATGGTTACCAATATGGAAGCACTTGATAGGGGGTTGATGCATATGATTGATCTTGTCCAGATTGAAAAACAATTTGAAGGACAAGTGGTCGTGCATCCGCTGTCACTGAACATCGAAGAGGGAGAATTCCTGACTCTGCTCGGTCCAAGCGGCTGTGGTAAGACGACCATACTACGGATGATTGCCGGCTTTGAGACGCCAACCCATGGCGACGTGGTATTAGCAGGGCAGAAGGTGACGAATCTGCCGCCAAACCAGCGGGATTTGAACCTTGTGTTTCAGCATTACGCGCTCTTCCCGCATATGACTGTTGAAGAGAATATCGCTTTCGGGCTGAAGATGAAAAAGCTGCCGAAGGCGGAGCAAAAGAAACGGATTGAGGAAGCGGTGGGGATGACCCAGCTTACGGCGCTGACGCAGCGTTATCCGCATCAGCTTTCGGGCGGACAGCAGCAGCGCGTAGCTATTGCGCGGGCGATCGCGAATAAGCCGAAGGTGCTTTTGCTGGACGAGCCGCTTGGCGCGCTGGATCTGCAGCTTCGCAAAAACCTGCAATCGGAGCTCAAGCATCTGCAGCGTTCGCTTGGGATTACCTTCGTATATGTAACGCATGATCAGGAGGAAGCGATGATGCTGTCCGACCGGATCGTCATTATGAATAATGGAAAGGTTGAGCAGGTAGGCACGCCGCGAGAAATCTATGCAACGCCTAAGACTCTGTTTGCCGCGACCTTTGTGGGAGAGAATAACATTTTCTCGTCCGCCGAAGGGCTTTTTGCCGTTCGTCCGGAGAAGCTCCGGCCGGTGCGCGAGCTGGATGGCGCGCGTGCGACGGGAGTCATTCAGGATGTGCTGTATCTGGGCAACGTGCACAAGCTGACGGTTCATCTCGACAACGAGCCGATGAACGTGACCATCGCGCTTGATTTTACGGATGAAAGACCGTGGCAAATCGGTGAGAAGATCGGGGTGAACTGGAGTCCGAAGGACGAGGTGATCATCGGGGCATGAGAAAATCGAAATTTTTGATGTTACCCGTGCTGCTGTGGATGGCGATATTCCTTCTGATTCCGATGGTCATTGTCGTGGTCATTTCTTTCATGAATCGCGACACGCTGGGCAATGTTGTCTTTGGGTTCAGCCTGACCGGCTACAAAACCTTTTTTGACTCGCTGTATCTCGGCATCTACTGGGATACGCTCGTGCTGTCGGTGGTGACGACGGCGATCTGCCTGCTTGTCAGCTATCCGCTGGCGTATTATATTGCCAATGCCTCGCCGAAGATTCAGACCTGGGGCCTTGTGCTGATTACGATTCCGTTCTGGATCAACTTCCTGATCCGCACCTATGCCTGGGTGCTTTTGCTGCGGACACAGGGCGTGGTGAATACCCTGCTGCTGCATTTCGGCTGGATCCAGGACCCGGTCCAAATGCTGTATACCAAAGGAGCGGTACTGCTCGGCATGGTCTACAACTTTATTCCGTTCATGGTGCTGCCGATCTACGTGGCACTGGAGCAGATGGACAAAAGGCTGCTGGATGCGGCGAGCGACCTGGGCGCCTCGCGCTGGAAGGCGTTCCGCCATATTACGCTGCCCCAGAGCAAATCCGGCATCATGACCGGCTGCGTGCTGGTCTATGTGTCGACGACGGGGATGTTCGTGGTCACGGACATTCTGGGCGGAGCGAAGTCGATGATGATCAGCAACGTGATCCAGTCGCAGTTTCAGGGGGCGCGCAACTGGCCGTTCGGCTCGGCGCTGTCCGTTATTTTCGTCATTACGTCGCTCATCTTGATACTGCTGTTTAACCGTGCGATGCAGTCCAAGGCTGATCGTGTGAAGGAGGGCCGCGCATGAAGAAGAAAAGTCATCCCCTTTTGGGCATCCACTCGCTACTGCTGATGATCTTTATCTACGTGCCGATTCTGCTTATTGTCGTCTACTCCTTCAATAACACGAGACTCAGCGGAGACTGGAAGGGCTTCACGTTCGATTGGTATATCTCGCTGTTTAAAGACCGGCATGTGATGGAGGCGCTCGCGAACAGCCTGACGGTAGCCGTGATCTCTACGATCGTGGCTACGCTGCTCGGAACGCTTGCCGCCTTGTCGCTGCGGAATTTGGGCAAGCGATTCAAGGGCGGCATGAACGGGCTGATGTATCTGCCGGTCATCATTCCGGATATTATCATGGGCCTGTCGCTGCTTGTGCTGTTTAACCAGATGCATATTCCCCTGGGTAAAGCCACGGTAATTATCGCTCATATCACGTTCAGCATGTCTTACGTATACGTGGTCGTCACCGCACGGCTGGCCGGCATGGGCCGCCAGCTCGAAGAGGCTGCGTCGGATCTGGGCGCGAGCCGCTGGCAGACGTTCCGACATGTAACACTGCCGCAAATTTCTCCGGGCATCATTTCGGGGGCCTTGATCGCTTTCACGATGTCACTAGACGATTTCATGGTCAGCTTCTTCGTGGCAGGACCAAGCTCGACGACGCTGCCGATCTATATTTACGGCCAAGTGAAGCGGGGCATTTCGCCGGAGATCAACGCGCTGTGTACGCTGCTGATTCTGGTGAGCGTGACGCTGATCCTGCTGGCACAGTTCTTCCTGAACCGCGGCAAAGGGCAGAAGAAGCATAAAATGCTGCCGATTTAAGAGCCAATGCATGTTGGCATGATGCAAATCAAGACGGTTTAGCTAAGAATACAAGCTACAAGCAAATCCCAAAAAAATGGAGTAACGGAAAGAGAGGAGATATGTAACTGTGAAAAGAAAGGATATCGCCGGCTTGGTGCTGGCAGGGGCTATTGCTGCATTGTCATTGACATCTTTGGGGGGCTGCTCCTCCAAGGAGACGCTTCATATTTACAGCTGGGCGGATAATTTTGACGAGGATGTACTGAAGGATTTCGAAAACAAATACAACGTCGATATTACGTACGACAACTATGCAAACAATGAGGACCTGCTCGCCAAGATCAAGGCAGGCGGAGGCGGTTATGATCTGATTCAGCCTTCCGATTACATGGTGGCTACGATGATCAAGAACCAGCTGCTGGAGCCGCTGGATATGAACAATATCCCGAACTTTGCGAACATTCAGGAATCGCTGAAAAATCCGGCCTATGATCCGGGCAATAAATATTCCATCGTATACATGTCCGGCGTGACCGGCATTGCCTACAATAAAAAGTATGTCAAAGACAAGATCGACAGCTGGGAAGACCTGTGGAACCCTGCCTATAAGGGCAAAGTGCTGCTGCTGGACGATAACCGCGAAGTCATCGGCATGGCTTTGAAAAAACAGGGACATTCCAACAGCTCCACGAATGAAGGCGAGATCAAGTCCGCCGTGGATGATCTGAAGAAGCTGCTGCCAAGCGTGCTCGCTTTTGACACCGATACGATCAAGCAGAAAATGATTCAGGAAGAAGGCTGGATCGGCACCGTATGGTCAGGAGACGCTGCTTTTATCGTCAAAGACAACCCGGATATTGAATACGTGGTTCCAAAAGAAGGCTCGACGATCTTCTCTGACAACTACGCGATTCCCAAAGGCGCCAAAAACAAGGAACTGGCTGAAAAGTTCATCAACTACATGCTGGATCCGCAGGTAAGCGCCAAAAACTATGAGACGGTCGGATACAGCGATCCGAACGCGAAGGCGATGCCATATCACAGTGAAGCATACCGCAACAACCATATGATCAATCTAACCGAAGACGAAATGAAGCGTACCGAATGGCTCGGCGACGTCGGTTCGACCCTTCAGGTGTACGACCGTTACTGGACCGAACTGAAGAGCGGACGGTAGTCATCTTTTTGTCCAATGAAGAGGCGAGTCGTTACGAAATCCCCTTTCCTTATAGGAAGGGGGATTTTTTGGCGTTCAGGATGAAACGCTTGATAATAAATAGACAATAATATAATATGTCTAATATATAATAAATTTTATGAGGGGATGTTTAATGTTGGACACCGTGTCTGAACAACTGCTACATGCCGGTATTCCTGATCTGAAACGCGGATATGTAGAGGATCCCGGCCTTGAAACCTATACCTGCCTAATCTGCGGCTATCAAACGGAGAAGGGATTTGTTTATCCGGAGGGCACGCTGTTCCTGGAAGCGGAGAAGGCGATGCGCCGCCACATTGAAGCGGAACATGGCTCCATGCTCAGCTACCTGCTCAGCCTGGATAAAAAACTGACCGGCCTGACGGACTTGCAGCGGACGCTGATCGGATGGTTTCATCAGGGCGTAAGCGATCAGGATATTATTGCGGAAATCGACGGGGGCAGCACATCCACCATTCGTAACCATCGTTTTATGCTGCGCGAGAAGGTGAAGCAGGCCAAACTGTTTTTGGCGGTGATGGAACTGATGGAGGAAGGCGGGAAAACGGCTGCGCGTCAGCCGGCTGGTACTGCCACCCGGGCGGCGCAAGCGAAGCTGCCGGGAAAGCTGGGCGAGCGTCTTTCCATTTCGAATGAAGAAAATGCTCAGATCCTGGGCAAGTATTTTGCGGATGGGCTGTACGGTCCTTTGAAATCTCTTCCCAAGCAGGAGAAGCGCCGTGTTGCTGTTTTGCGCCATTTGGCAGGGGAATTTGAGGCAGGACGGAAGTATTCCGAATCCGAAGTGAACGGACTGCTTGAAGCGCGATATGCGGATTACGTTACGCTGAGAAGACTTTTGATTGAATACGGATTTTTGGACCGCATGCCCGATGGCAGCGAATACTGGGTGAAGCAGTCCGATGTGAACAGAAAGGGGAACAACGATATGAAGAACCAGAGACGAAAAGAATTGGTGGAAGAATATATGAATACGCCGCGTCCGATGGGCGTGTTTCAAATCCGCAACAAGCAAAGCGGCAAAATATACGTGACGAGCAGCACCAACCTGCCCGGGGCCTTTAACAGCCAGAAAGCAAAGCTTTCATCGGATTATCATGTAAGTCCTGCCCTGCAAAAAGACTGGAAGACGCTTGGCGAGGATGCTTTTGCTTTTGAAATACTCGAGGAGCTGGAGCCGGATCCGCAGGCAGCCCATGATTTGAAGCAGCAGAAAATTTATGCGGACAAAGTGGCGCAGATGGAGAAGGCATGGATGGAAAAGCTCCAGCCTTATGATGAGAAGGGCTATAATAGACGTCCTAGGAATAAATAAGCGATCATCACGAACCGAATTCCGCTGTCATTTTGTTGTTACGCTTCTCTCTTTTATATCGTTTAGGATATGAATACCTGCAAATGAGGGTAATATTCCTTAGCGCGTATTTTCAATGAGAATGGGAGAGAGCTAGATTACATGAAATTATGGATGAAGTGGAGTTCGGTTTTGATGTCGTCCAGCCTGTTGATTGGCGGTGCAGGCGCTGTGCAGGCGTCTGATGCCCCTGCCGCAGAGGCTCCTGCCAAGCAGCTGGAATTCGCCCGGTTGCCTCAGGTCAGCTTATCCTTCGAGGGTGAGCCGCTGCCGCAGAAAGGGCTGCTGGTCGGGGGGAGAACGATGGTTCCCGTCACCTTTTTGCGGGATGCCGCCGGGTATCCGATGACTTACGACAACAGGACATTTACTTATAATGTAGGGAATGGCGTAAGCCAACTGAATCTGGCTACATCGGAATACGGCGTGGTGACGAGCGTCAATCACTTTTATATGGGAGGCGCCTATTCGGATTACAATGCTTTGAACATTCAGGGCAGACTCTATGTGCCCTTTAGTCTTCTCAATGACGTACTGGGCTTTCAGGGCAGCTATGATGCCGTGAATCAGTCGCTGCTGCTAGAGAAAAGAGCCGTGAATCCCATCCGGGTTACGACCGGGACACTGACCCGCACAACCGATGATCTGGAGATGCTGATTCGTTATCCTCAGATTACGGGATTGGCTGACGGAGAGGTGCAGCAGAGAATCAACGAGGAATTCAAGCGCAGAGCCGATGCGTTTGCCGCAGAAGGGACCGAACGGTCCGCGAACCGCAATCCGGAGCTGGTGCCGTTCCCGTACAGCTATAACGCGAACTTTGCCGTAACCTATAATCAAGACGGCGTGCTCAGCGTCCTGGTCGATCAAAATACGTATACCGGCGGCGAGGATCCCGTGCAGCGGGAAGCGCTGACCTTTTCCCTGAAGGATGGGCGTCTGCTCAGCCTGGATGATCTGCTCCCGCAAGGAAGCGGAGGTCAAGAAAAGCTGTATGCGCTGCTGGCACAGCAAATCCGCGAGGATAAGGGCATGAATCAGCAGGATCTTCAAGCGAACTCTCTCCAATTCTATATTTCCGGCGCAGGCCTGCAGCTGTATTTCAGCGATACCGGTCCCGATTCGTTTGCCAAAGGCATCGAAACCTACAAGGTACCGTTTCATGAATTGCTGCCTGCAGGAACAGATCCCTTTGCCGCTTTTCGATAAAGGGCGATGAGGGATGGCTTTTGCGGACGAAATGGAAAAATGATGAACAGATTTATACTTTTTCCGCTTGTATACGACAATACTGTAACCGTGTTTGTCATCAAATCGGTTTCGGTGCCTTGTATAATCAGGAAGTGGATAAATTCAGTAATCATTCGTATGACTAGCATATGTAGCAATCTTTGGAGAGAGGGGATTTTGACAATGAAGAAGACGATGAAATGGAGCGCGGCCGTGCTGGCAGCGGGCGTGATTTTGGGTGGAGCGAATGTAACCGGAGGGACGCTGGCACATGCGGCTGCCGCCAAGCCGGCAGTCAAGCAGGCCGTGCAGCCGTCCGTGGTGCTTAAATATAATGGAACAACGCTGACGCAGCAGGGGAAAATCGTCAACGGAATTACGATGATTCCGGTGACGGTTCTGCGCGATTCGCTGGGGCTGCCGCTGAACTACAATCCGGGAACCAAAACCTACACCCTGGGGAGCGGAACAGCCAAGCTGAGTCTCGAAGTTTCGGAATACGGCGTTACGTCGAACCTGAACGGCTATTATATTTATAATTACGGGGACTACGGCGCTAACGCCGTGGACGTATACGAATCCAAGAACATCAACGGGCATTTGTATGTGCCCTTCAAGGTGCTGAATGATTTCATGGGCTTTAAGGGCGTATGGAATCCTTCGCTCAAGTCGCTCGATATCAGCAAACAGACGATGAACAGCATTAACATTTCGAATGAAACGCTGACCAAGAGCAACAAAAATGCGAGCATCGTGATTCATTACCCGCAGGTAAGCGGACTGCCGGATGACGTGCAATCCAAGATCAACAAAGTCTTTAAGGATGATGCGGAAGCCTTCGCTGCGGATAGTGAAGAGCAGGCGAGCCACAGAGACGGCAAGGTCGAGCATATGTATGAATTCATTCAAAGCTTTGCCGTTACCTACAACCGCGAGGGCATCCTCAGCGTGGTAACCGACAAGTACGGCTACACGGGCGGTGCTCATGGCGGTACTTTCCGAGACGGCATGACCTTCTCCCTGAAGGACGGCAAGCAGCTGGGCCTGGCCGATGTGCTCAAGGCCGCACCGGATTATAAACAGAAGCTCGATGCGATCTTGAAGCAAAAAACGAAGAAAGTGACCTTTGACGAAAAAGGAGCCGGACTTTCGGAGACGCCAGGCTTCTACGTCAGCGAAGGCGGCATCACCATCTTCTATCAGCAGTACGAGATTGCGCCATACGCAGCAGGACTTCCAACGTACACGATCAGCTTCGGCGATCTGCTTCCGAAAGGAACCAATCCGTTCGCCGATTACAAATAAGCTAAGCGCATCAAAAAAAAGGAGCTTCCGGTCATCAACCGGGGCTCCTTTTGCATGCTTGTCAGCTTTATACGTCAAAAATAAAGTCGTCATCGGACAGCGGCTCGATATTGATCGCGCGGACGTATCCGTTCCCTTTTTTGGAGAAAAAGTCATGCTGCTTGGTATGCGTGCTGATGCCGTTGAAGACGATCGGGTTGATCGGCTCTTCCGGGAAATGAGGCTCGAAGCCGAGGTTCATCAGCGCTTTGTTGGCGTTATAGCGGACATAGGCTTTCACTTCCTCCTGCAGTCCGATCGGGCTGTACAGGTCATCCGTATATTTCACCTCGTTCTGATACAGCGTCTCGAGCAGCTCGTACAGCTCGCGGCGCAGCTCTTCCTGCTCCTCGAAGGAGAATTCCTGGAACAGCTCCTGGGCCAGCGTGCCCACGTACACGCCGTGGATGCTCTCGTCGCGGATGATCAGGTCGATGATCTCGCCGCTGCTGGTCATTTTGCCTTGGCCGGCCAGGTAGAGCGGATAGAAGAAGCCGCTGTAGAACAGATAGCTCTCCAGAAAGACGGAGGCGGCCATCGCTTTGTAAAGATCACGCTTCGTTCGTATGTTCGCGTACCAGGATTCGATGCTGCCGGCTTTGAACTGCAGCTGCTCGTTTTCTTCAACCCAGCGGAAAATGGCGTCGATCTCCTCGGTCGAAGCAAGTGTCGTGAAAATGCTGCTGTACGACTTGGCGTGGATTTGTTCCATCATCGACATGAAACCCAGCACGGCTTTGCGCTGCAGGCCTTCCACATGCTCCAGGATTTTCGGCATGCCGACGCCGCCTTGCAGCGTATCCAGCAGCGTCAGTCCGCCAAGCACATGCTTGTAGGTAGTACGCTCCTCGTCGGTCATCTTGATCCAGTCCATTTTATCGTCGGACAGGGGAATTTCATCGTCGGTCCAAAATTGCATGATGTTCTGCTGCCAGAACATGAGCGTGAAATCATCGTCGGGCCGGTTCCAGTTTACTGCTTTCATCAGGGCCATAACTCCTTTTATAGAAGAAGGCGACAGGGGCTGATCAAGCCCCCGCCGTCGCCTTGCGTAATATTCGAATTTAGACGGCGCAGCTGGTGCACTCTTCGATGGACAATTTTTTCGTCCGGGTGTAGTACAGGGATTTCAGCCCTTTCTGGGCGGCGTAAATGTAGAAACGGGACAGCTCCCGGGTCGATACGGTGCTGTTGACGTGCAGCACGGTCGAGATGCCTTGATCCACATGCTGCTGAATTTCCGCGATCATGTCGATCAGGCGGAACTGGTCGATATTGTAGGCCGATTTGTAGAACCACTGCGTCTCGGCGCTCAGGAACGGCATCGGGTAATACGTCGTCGAGTTCGCGTAGGTGCGCGTCTCGATATGCTCGACGATCGGCATGACGCTGGATGTCGCGTTCTGAATGTACGAGATGCTCTGCGTCGGCGCGATGGCCAGACGGTAGGCGTGGTACAAGCCATGCTGCTGCACAAGCGCCTTAAGCTGCGCCCAATCTTCGGGCGACGGGATCTCGATGCCTTCAAACAGCTGCTTCACGCGTTCCGATTGCGGGCGGAAGTCCTTTTCGAGATAGCGGTCGAAATACGTGCCCTTCGCATACTCGGAATTCTCGAAATCCCGGAACGTTTCGCCGCGTTCGCGTGCGATTTCCATGCTCTGCTCCAGGGAGTAGTAGTTCATCATCATGAAGAACGTGCCCGCGAACTCGCGCGCTTCGGCGCTTTCGTACGCGATTTTGTTCTTCGCCAGGTAGCCGTTCAGGTTCATGGCACCAAGGCCCACGGAATGCAGTTCCTTGTTGGCGCGGCGTACACCCGGTGCGTTCTCCACACGGGAGAGGTCGCTGACCACGGTAAGCGCCTCGATGCCGACGCGGACGGATTCCTTGATTTTGCCTTGCTCCATCACGTTGACAATATTCAACGAGGCCAGGTTGCAGCTGATATCCCGGCGAATGACGTCGTCGACGCCGTAGTCGTTGATCTCCGAGGTCTCTTGGAGCTGGAAGATTTCCGTGCACAGGTTGGACATTTTGATCTGTCCGATATCTTTGAGCGCATGAACCCGGTTCGCGTTCGATTTGTTCACGATGTACGGGTAACCGGACTCGAGCTGGATAGAGGCGATTTTCGTCAGCATGTCGCGGGCGCTCATGACGGTTTTTTTCGTAACCGCGTCATTGGCGAGCAGCTCGTCGTACATTTCGTCCATGTCCAGGTCATCCAGATGCTTGCCGTACGCTTTGTACACCGAGTAAGGGCCGAAAACGACAAGCGGCTTGTTTTGCGCGGCCAGCTCGTAAAATTTGTTCGGCACGATCAGTCCGATCGACAGCGTCTTGATGCGGAGCTTCTCGTCGGCGTTGATTTTCTTCGAATCGAGGAACTCGATGACGTCCCAGCCGAAGATGTTGTAATACCCGGCGCCGGAGCCCTTTCGCTGGCCCATCTGGTCGGCATAAGAGAAGGCGTCTTCCATGAGCTTCAGCACGGGCATGATGCCTTTAGCCGCACCGGCTACGCCTTTGATCGGCTCGCCGCGTCCGCGCAGCTTGGATAGATTGACGGCAACGCCACCGCCGATTTTGGACAGCTGCATGCAGGTGCCGAGCACGTAGTTGATCGAGTTCAGCGAATCGTCCATCTCCAGCAGGAAGCAGGACACCAGCTCGCCGCGGCGGCTTTTGCCGGCATTGAGGAAGGTGGGGGTCGCAGGCTGCAGGCGCTGATCGATCATCGCCTCCGCGATGCGAAGCGCTCTATCGATGTTTCCTTCGCCCAGATACAGGGCCACGATAGCGACACGGTCCGGGTACTGCTCCAGGTACTGCTTCTTGTCATTGGTTCTCATCGCGTAATCCTTGTAGAACTTCGAGATCGCCATGTAGGACTGGAACTGGAAGTCGCTGCTTGCCGTGAGGTGGAATACGGATTCGACTTCATCGTAAGTATAATGTTCAAAAACGTTCTCGTAATAATCGTTGCTAATGAGGTAGTCCAGCTTCTCGCGCAGGGAGCCGAACTTCATTGTATCGCGCTCCACTTCCTCCATAAAAGCGGCAACCGCCTCTTTGTCCTTCTCGAGCTGAAAATACCCATCGGCTCCGCGCTGCATGATCTCGTTATTTAGTTCAATATGCTTCAATGGTTCGCACCCTTTCTTTAAAAGTCTCCATATCCAGCGCCGTTCCCGATAGCTCGAACTTGGTGATGACCGGAACGTGGTACATCTCCGATATCGTATCCGCGCTTTTGGCGAAACGAGGCCCCCAGTTCCGGTTGCCGCTCGCCGACACGCCCCGGAGGAGCCGGTTGTTCTTGGAGAGGAACGTCTGCACCTTTTCAGGCACTTGTCCGAATCCTGTTGTATAAGTAACGAGCACGTAAGGTTCGTTGACCTGCTCTTGTTCTTCGATCGGAATGGCTCGCATGTTCAGTTTGTTGATAAACCGTTTAACATTGCCGGTCTTGGAATCATAGACGATAAGCATGATCCATCACTCCTGAATAAGTTCTCTGCCGCGTTTACGGGCGTAAAATAACACCGGATTGACCGGTGTTTATACAAGATTCTGGTATATATAGAATATGCCGTTCGAATCAATATGTAGATGACATTTAGCGGGTATTTAGAATTTTACATCAATATATTGATGTGGTCAAGCCTTTGACAATCATGATTTGTGGTAGCGCTCACACCCCATACAGGGCCCGGGAAAGCACAAAAACAGGGACCCCCCCGGGTAGTCCGCTAGCGGATCCACCGGGGAAAAATCCCTGTTTTTCGGGTCATGTATATTGATCTGATTAGACGCCTTGTACCGGAGGATGCTCCAGCACTTTATCGATCAGTCCGTATTCCGCAGCGTCTTTTGCGCTCATGAAGTAGTCGCGGTCGGTATCCTTCTCGATGCGCTCCAGCGGCTGGCCTGTACGTTCTGACAGGATGCGGTTCAAGGTATCGCGCATTTTGAGAATGCGGCGGGCGCGGATTTCGATATCCGTTGCCTGACCTTGGGCACCGCCCAGCGGCTGGTGGATCATGATTTCGCTGTTCGGCAGGCCATAGCGCTTGCCTTTGGCGCCCGCATTGAGCAGGAATGCGCCCATGGAAGCCGCGAGACCCACGCAGATGGTAGACACGTCAGGCTTGATGTACTGCATTGTATCGTAAATCGCCATACCGGCTGTGATCGAGCCGCCCGGGCTGTTGATGTAGAGGTGAATATCCTTTTCAGGGTCTTCGGCAGCCAGGAACAGCAGCTGGGCAATAATCGAATTGGCAACCACGTCGTTGACATCGGAACCCAGGAAAATAATGCGGTCTTTCAAGAGTCTGGAATAAATGTCGTACGCGCGCTCGCCGCGGTTGCTTTGTTCAACGACCATAGGTACATAACTCACGTGGAAAACCTCCCTATTCATGGATCAAATGTAATCATTCTATTCATACTGTTACCGTATTAACCACATGATAAACAATTTCAAACAAAAAGTCAAAGAAAGTCAAACTCATGGGTAAAAAAAATAGCCGATGATTGGCTTTTGTTGTGCTGGTTAAACATAGGGTAGAAGTTTTGGTCGTTATAATGGCGCGCCCGCGAGGAATTGAACCTCGATCTCAGGCTCCGGAGGCCTACGTCATATCCATTGGACCACGGGCGCACGATGCAACCAACACTCTGTATGCGTAACTTACAGCAAAAATGATTATATGACATATCGCAGAAGATTGCAAGTGGTGAATTCGTGATTTCCGTTCAAGTCCTTGCGCGAAGCGGTGTTCGGCTTCCTAGGCTTGTACGCCTGTATAAGAGGAAAGATTAATGTGAAAGATAGTCGATGGACTACTTGCAACAGGCGTGAAAATTGAGTAGAATGTAAGTGGGACTTAAAACGTTAACCCGGGACATTTTAAGGCCAAGGAGTCAGAGAGAAGCTGAAGTTGCAGGAGTGGAAAGCAATGCGGAAAATATTAGAGATACAAAAGCAGCTTCTGCCTGATCTCATGGACATTCTCAAGACAAGGTACACCATTCTTCATCAGATTATGCTCTCGGAGCTGATCGGCCGGCGCACGCTGGCGGCATCCCTTCATATGACGGAGCGTGTGCTGCGCGCGGAGACGGATCTATTGAAAGCCCAGGGCCTCATTGAGATCGAGAGCTCCGGCATGAGGATCAGTGAAGCGGGACGCGCGCTGCTGGAAGAGATGGGACCGATGGCCAAGGAGCTGTTCGGACTGAACGAGCTCGGCGAGAAGATCCGTCTAGCATACGGCCTGCAAAAGGTCGTCGTGGTGCCGGGCGATAGCGATTCCTCGCCGCTGACCAAACGGGATCTCGGACGTGCCGGGGCCAAAGCGCTGCTGGGCGTCATGAATCAGGCAGGGACGGTAGCTGTTACAGGCGGTTCGACCCTGGCTGCGGTTGCGGAAGAGTTAAATCCGCAAGGCTCCATGCCGATGAAGAACAGCTGGTTCGTACCGGCGCGGGGCGGACTTGGCGAAAGCGTGGAATTCCAGGCCAACACGATTGCCTCAACAATGGCGAAGCGCTTAGGCGCACAGTACCGGCTCCTTCATGTGCCGGATCTGCTGAGCGACGACGCTTACCAGTCGCTTGTTCAGGACCGCAACATTCAGGAAATTGTGCAGGTGATCCGCCAGTGCCGCATTATTATGCACGGCATCGGGGACGCCATGGAGATGACCCGCCGAAGAAACCTGGATCCATCCTCCTCGAAGGAGATTCAGAAAGAAGGAGCGGTGGCCGAATCTTTTGGCTACTACTTCAATGAAAAGGGAGAAGTCGTTCATCGCATGATCACACTGGGGCTCCGGCTGGAGGACATTATGAGGACGGAGATCGTGATCGGCATCGCCGGCGGGAAAGACAAGGCGACTGCGATCCATTCGGTGCTCAAATTCGGGCACGAGAACATTCTCGTCACGGATGAAGCGGCCGCTACGGAGATCTGCAGGCAGATTGATGAACAATCCCATGCGTAAACGAGTTATCAATACAGGTGTAACTGCCTGTTTTGAATAAATACTGGATTTTGCCGGCTGAATAAGCTTCGCGAAATCCTCAAAAAAAACGAAATTCTAGGAGGACTATTCAATGAGTGTAAAAGTAGGCATTAACGGTTTCGGACGTATCGGACGACTCGCTTTCCGCCGCATTCAAAATGTGGAAGGTATCGAAGTTGTAGCAATCAACGACTTGACTGATGCTAAAATGTTGGCTCATTTGCTTAAATATGATACAACGCAAGGTAAATTCGACGGAGAAGTTGAAGTTCATGACGGATTCTTCAAAGTGAACGGCAAAGAAGTGAAGGTTCTGGCGAACCGCAACCCTGAAGAGCTTCCTTGGGGAGACCTCGGCGTTGACATCGTTCTGGAGTGCACAGGCTTCTTCACAACGAAAGAAAAAGCTGAGCTTCACCTGAAAGGCGGAGCTAAGAAAGTGGTTATCTCCGCTCCGGCAACAGGCGACATGAAAACGATCGTTTACAACGTTAACCATGAAACTCTGGACGGAACTGAAACAGTAATCTCCGGCGCTTCTTGCACAACGAACTGCCTCGCACCAATGGCTAAAACATTGAACGACAAGTTCGGCATCGTAGAAGGCCTGATGACTACAATCCATGCTTACACTGGCGACCAAAACACTTTGGATGCTCCACATCCAAAAGGCGACTTCCGCCGCGCTCGTGCAGCTGCTGAAAACATCATTCCTAACACAACAGGTGCTGCTAAAGCCATCGGTCTGGTTATCCCAGAACTGCAAGGCAAACTCGACGGCGCAGCTCAGCGTGTGCCTGTACCAACAGGTTCCCTGACTGAGCTCGTAACGGTTCTGGACAAAAAAGTAACAGCTGACGAAGTGAACGCAGCTATGAAAGCAGCTTCCGATCCAGAAACTTACGGCTACACAGAAGACGAAATCGTATCTTCCGATATCAAGGGAATTACGTTCGGTTCCCTCTTCGACGCAACTCAAACAAAAGTGCTGACTGTTGGCGACAAACAGCTCGTTAAAACCGTTGCTTGGTACGACAACGAAATGTCCTACACAGCTCAATTGGTTCGCACATTGGAATACTTCGCTAAACTGGCTAAGTAATAACGGCGCCGTTTAACGAACATATGGAGCGGAAACAGAACCTTTTGTTTCCGCTCTTTATAAATACTGAGGTATTTTGCATAGAAGACAAGTGGATTTGGATAGAGAATACGGAGAGTTTGGATAGATAGATATCACATATGAGGATTGCAAAAATCCCGATACTTATTATGGATTGAACTAAAGGCTTTGCGGGCAGATAGGTGTTCGGAGCATGACTTTCTTTAGTTCATTCTATAACTGTTACCCCTGGATTCCTGATAAAAATAAAAAACGGGTCGGAGGAACGAACAATGAACAAAAAGTCTGTACGTGACGTGGAAGTAAACGGCAAACGCGTATTTGTGCGCGTGGATTTCAACGTGCCTTTGGAAGACGGCAAAATCACTGACGATACACGGATCCGCGAAACGCTGCCAACGATCAATTACTTGATCGAGCATGGCGCGAAGGTTATTTTGGCGAGCCACATGGGCCGTCCAAAAGGACAATTCGTGGACTCCATGCGTCTGACGCCTGCGGCTGAGCGTCTGTCCCAGCTGCTCGGCAAACCGGTTGTAAAAGCGGACGAAGCGGTAGGCGAGGCTGTAAAAGCCGAAATCGCGAAAATGCAAAACGGCGACGTGCTGTTGCTTGAAAACGTGCGTTTCTACCCGGGCGAAGAGAAGAACGATCCGGAGCTGGCGAAGCAATTTGCAGAGCTTGCGGACTTGTTCGTCAACGACGCGTTCGGCGCTGCTCACCGCGCCCATGCTTCCACAGAAGGCATCGCTCATTTCCTGCCGGCCGTATCCGGTCTGCTCATGGAGAAGGAATTGTCCGTCCTGGGCAAAGCCCTTTCCAATCCGGAGCGTCCTTTTACAGCCATCATCGGCGGATCGAAAGTTAAAGATAAAATCGACGTGATCGACAACCTGCTGAACATCGCGGACAACGTGCTGATCGGCGGCGGTCTGTCTTACACCTTCATGAAGGCGCAAGGATATGAAATTGGCTTGTCCCTGTGCGATAATGATAAACTGGACGTAGCGCTCGGATTTATTCAAAAAGCAAAGGATCTCGGCAAAAACTTCCTGCTTCCGGTCGACATCGTCATTGCGGATGACTTCAAAGCAGACGCAAACGTAGATATCGTCGAAGTGGGCAACATCCCTGACAAATGGGAAGGCGTGGACATCGGACCGAAAACACGCGCCAAATATGCCGAAGTCATCAAGAACTCCAAGCTGATCGTATGGAACGGACCGATGGGCGTATTCGAAATCGATCCTTTCTCCAATGGTACGCGTGAAGTGGCTGAAGCCTGCGCAACAACGGAAGGCTACACCATCATCGGCGGCGGCGACTCTGCTGCGGCAACGGAGAAATTCCATCTGGCCGACAAAATGGATCATATCTCCACAGGCGGCGGCGCTTCGCTGGAGTTCATGGAAGGCAAGGCGCTTCCTGGCGTCGTAGCCCTCAACGATAAATAATCCGGGTGAACCTGCTGTAAGGACCAAGGGATTTGCACAAAGGCATCCGTAAGCGGATAGCCGAAGGATGCCTTTGGCAAATCCCTGACTTGAGAAGGAGTTGAAACGTGTGAGAACACCAATCATTGCTGGCAACTGGAAAATGTTCAAGACCGTTCCGGAAGCCAAGACATTCATTGAAGAAGTGAAGGGCAAAGCGGAAGTGGACGGCGTGGAAAGCGTCATCTGCGCTCCGTTCACCAACCTTCCGGCTCTCGTTGAAGCCGTTAAAGGCACGTCCATCAAAATTGGCGCCCAAAACCTGCATTTTGAAGACAACGGCGCCTACACCGGCGAGATCAGCGGCGAAATGCTGAAGGATCTGGGCGTGGACTATGTGATCATCGGCCACTCCGAACGCCGTGCTTATTTTGCGGAAACCGACGAGACCGTCAACAAGAAAATGCATGCGGCATTCCGTCATGGACTGACCCCGATCGTATGTGTCGGCGAAAAGCTCGAAGAGCGCGAAGCCGGTCAAACGAAAGATGTCTGCAAAGTGCAGACGGAAGCAGCTTTCAAAGGACTTTCCGCCGATCAGGCAGCTCAAGCAGTCATTGCTTATGAGCCGATCTGGGCTATCGGAACCGGAAAATCTTCCACGGCACAGGACGCGAACGAAGTGATTTCCTACATTCGCGAACTGGTGAAAGGATTGTACGGAGAAGACGTTGCAAGCAAGGTGCGCATTCAGTACGGCGGCAGCGTGAAGCCTGAGAACGTAACCGAGTACATGGGACAAAGCGACATCGACGGCGCTCTTGTCGGCGGTGCCAGCCTGCAGCCGGCTTCCTACATCCAGCTCGTTCAGGGGGCGAAGTAAGATGAACGCACCTAAACCTGTCGCACTGATCATCATGGACGGTTTCGGTCTGCGCAATACGGTGGAAGGCAACGCCGTTGCCCAAGCCAAGAAGCCGAACTACGATCGTCTGATGGCGAAATACCCGCATACGACGCTGACCGCTTGCGGCGAAGCCGTAGGTCTGCCTGAAGGACAAATGGGCAACTCCGAAGTGGGCCATTTGAACATCGGCGCTGGACGTATCGTGTATCAGGATTTGACCCGCATCTCGAAGTCGATCCGCGAAGGCGAGTTTTTCAACAACCCCACGCTGGTCGAAGCCGTTCGTTCCGCGAAAAACAGCGGCAAAAAGCTTCATCTGTACGGCCTTCTGTCTGACGGCGGCGTGCACAGCCACATTGAGCATTTGTTCGCCATGCTGGATCTCGCCAAAAAAGAAGGTCTGGATGAAGTTTACATCCACGCTTTCCTGGATGGACGCGACGTTGCTCCAGACTCCGGCAAGAAGTTCATTGAGGAGCTTCAAGCTAAGATTAAGGAAGTGGGCGTTGGCAAAATCGCGACCGTGCAAGGCCGCTATTATGCCATGGACCGCGACAAGCGCTGGGAGCGCGTGGAGAAATCCTACCGCGCGATCGTATACGGCGACGGGCCGAAATACACGGATCCTCTGCAAGCCGTAACGGAATCCTACAGCAAATCGGTATTCGACGAGTTCGTGGAGCCTACCGTGATCGTTGACGAGAACGGCCAGCCGGTATCCCTCGTGGAAAGCGGCGACTCCGTCGTATTCCTGAACTTCCGTCCGGACCGTGCGATTCAGCTGTCCCAGGTGTTCACGAACAAGGATTTCCGCGGCTTCGACCGTGGACCGAAGTTCCCTGAAAACCTGCATTTTGTATGTCTGACGCTCTTCAGCGAGACGGTGGAAGGGTTTGTGGCTTACGAGCCGAAAAACCTGGACAATACGCTGGGTGAAGTACTGGTGCAGCAGGGCAAAAAACAGCTCCGGATCGCCGAAACCGAAAAATATCCGCATGTGACGTTCTTCTTCAGCGGCGGACGCGACGTGGAGCTTCCGGGCGAAACGCGCATCCTGATCAACTCGCCGAAGGTCGCAACGTATGACCTGCAGCCTGAGATGAGCGCTTATGAAGTGGCGGATGCTTGCGTGAAGGAAATCGAAGCTGACAAGCATGACGCGATTATCCTGAACTTTGCCAATCCGGACATGGTCGGACACTCCGGCATGCTGGAGCCGACAATCAAAGCGGTTGAAGTGACGGACGAATGCATGGGTAAAGTGGTTGATGCCGTGATTGCCAAGGGCGGGGTAGCGATCATTATCGCGGACCACGGAAACGCCGACATGGTATTTGACGAGCAGGGAAGACCTTTTACCGCGCATACGACCAACCCGGTACCGTTCATTCTGACGGCGGATAACGTGACTTTGCGTGAGGAAGGCATTCTGGCCGACGTGGCTCCGACCATTCTCGACCTGATGCAGCTGCCGAAGCCGGCCGAAATGACCGGAGAATCGATGATTGCAACCCGCAAATAAGCGGTATAATGATAGAGATGTGTTTTACACCTGGACCAAAATTGAACAACAAAGGAGATCAAGTACAATGACTATTATTTCTGACGTGTACGCTCGCGAAGTCCTCGACTCCCGCGGCAACCCGACTGTTGAAGTTGAAGTTTATCTCGAATCCGGCGCAATGGGCCGCGCTATCGTTCCATCCGGCGCTTCCACAGGCGCTCACGAAGCCGTTGAGCTTCGCGATGGCGACAAATCCCGTTACCTGGGCAAAGGCGTTCTGAACGCCGTTAAAAACGTGAACGAAATCATTGCTCCTGAAGTGATCGGCATGGACGCGCTGGACCAGCTCGGCATCGACAAAATGATGATCAAACTGGACGGAACGCCAAACAAAGGCAAACTGGGCGCAAACGCGATCCTGGCTGTTTCCATGGCTACGGCACGCGCAGCAGCTGACGCGCTGGACCTGCCGCTGTATGTTTACCTCGGCGGATTCAATGCGAAGCAGCTTCCTGTTCCAATGATGAACATCGTAAACGGCGGCGCTCATGCCGACAACAACGTGGACGTGCAAGAATTCATGGTTCTGCCTGTTGGCGCTCCTACATTCAAGGAAGCACTGCGCACAGGCGCTGAAATCTTCCACAGCCTGAAATCCGTATTGAAAGGTAAAGGCCTCAATACTGCAGTAGGCGACGAAGGCGGCTTTGCTCCGAACTTTACTTCCAACGAAGACGCATTGTCCTCCATCATGGAAGCTATTGAAAAAGCCGGTTACAAACCAGGCGTTGACGTATTCCTCGGCATGGACGTCGCTTCGACCGAGTTCTACAAAGACGGCAAATACCATCTCGAAGGCGAAGGCAAATCCTTCACTTCCGCTGAATTCGTTGATCTGCTCGCTTCTTGGGTCGACAAATATCCGATCATCACGATCGAAGACGGCTGCTCCGAAGACGACTGGGAAGGTTGGAAACTTCTTACCCAGAAACTCGGTAGCAAAATCCAGCTCGTGGGTGACGACCTGTTCGTTACGAACACAGAGCGCCTGAGCAAAGGCATCGACGAAGGCATCGGTAACTCGATTCTGATCAAAGTGAACCAAATCGGTACGCTGACAGAAACCTTCGACGCAATCGAAATGGCAAAACGCGCAGGCTACACCGCTGTTGTCTCCCACCGTTCCGGTGAGTCCGAGGACAGCACGATCGCTGACATCGCCGTGGCAACGAACGCAGGCCAGATCAAAACGGGTGCGCCTTCCCGTACCGACCGTATCGCGAAGTACAACCAGCTGCTCCGCATTGAGGACGAACTGGCTGAACTGGCTCAATACAACGGCCTGAAATCCTTCTACAACCTGAAAAGATAATCAGCCTTTGCGCTGTAGTGAAGAAAGCCGTCCCGGCATTGAAGTCCGGGGCGGCTTTTTTGTTGTAACAGGATAAAATTCAGAGCTCCCTGCAAAGCACCTGAATGAACTTTGAAGCTTGACCCCGTTTTGTGTGGGGGAGTTTGGTCTTTTTTGAAAGCAGAGACGGGGGAAGTCCTTGTTTTAGGAAATAGGCTATGGTACAATAAAAATGCTGTTTTATGGACGATTGATTCTTATCCAACATGGATTTTTGCAACTTCAAACATAGAATGATGTTTAAGCTATTAGGAGGTGGAACGAATGGATATCTTATTGAAAGTGCTGCTTGTAATTTTCTCGATCGCATTGATCGCTATTGTTCTTTTGCAGAAAGGGAAAAGCGCAGGTTTGGCCGGTGCCATCTCCGGTGGCGCAGAACATCTTTTCGGAAAAACGAAAGCACGCGGTATGGACCTGATCCTGCAGCGTACAACGGTGGTTGTGGCAGCCTGCTTCTTTATCCTCGCGATTCTCGTGGCAGTCTTTGCGAAATAACATAGCCGTACCTTGAAAACCTTCGCTCTTTCAAATGATGAAGAGCGGGGGTTTTTTAATATATAACGAACGTTTTGCCGCGATGTATGCTGCATGGTGAGTGGCGCCGGGCAGGGATGCAAACGATTAAATTCGTGTATACTAGGGTATGTGTATATTAAAGCGGCGAAACCCCATGACGAATCAATACATAGATACCTCGCGATAGGTGAAGGTGAAAAGCACTCCTACCTGCGGGTCGACTGAGGAGATAATGATGATAACGGAACAATCGATACTGGATTTGATGCAGGCACCGGATTATAAACCCATGACGTATCAGGAGCTGGAAAAGCATTTTGCGATTTCCGACGCGGTGGAATTCAAGGAATTCCTGAAGCTTCTGAATGCACTGGAACAAGAAGGCAAAATCATGATCACGGGTTCGGACCGGTACGGGCTTCCCGAGCGCCTGGATTTGCTGCGCGGGCGGCTGCAGGTGCATGCCAAGGGCTTTGCCTTCCTGATTCCCGAAGATAAAGAGCATCCCGATGTATATATCGGTGCCCATGATTTGATGAGCGCCATGAACGGCGATACGGTGCTCGCGCGCGTTACGACCCGCGGCCCTGCCGGCGGGAAGCTTGAAGGCGTGGTCGTGAAGATCGTGACCCGTGCCACCAGCCAGGTGGTCGGCGTATTCCAGGGGCATGAAGCATACGGCTTCGTGCTGCCTGATGATAAGCGGATCGTGCGCGATATTTTCATTCCGAAGGAATCCGTGAACGGCGTAGTGGATGGCGACAAGGTTGTCGTCCATATCGTGAACTATCCGGAGGGCCGTTCTGCGGCTGAAGGCGAAGTGATTGAGGTGCTGGGGCATAAAGATGACCCGGGTGTGGACATCCTCTCGATTATCCGCAAGCATCAGCTGCCGGAGGGCTTCCCTGAGGAAGTAATGGCAGAGGCGGAGAGCGCTCCGGATTCCATCACCGACGAAGAGATCGTGAAACAGGGTCGCCGTGATCTGCGCGGCAAGAAAATCGTCACCATCGACGGCGAGGACGCCAAAGATCTGGACGATGCGGTCAACGTGGAGCGTCTTGAGAACGGACACTTCCGTCTCGGCGTTCACATTGCCGATGTCGGCTATTATGTGCGGGAGAACTCCGAACTCGATAAAGAAGCCTACAACCGCGGCTGCAGCGTGTATCTCGTGGACCGGGTCATTCCGATGCTGCCGCACCGTTTATCCAACGGGATTTGCAGCTTGAATCCGCAGGTGGACCGTCTGACGCTATCCTGCGAAATGGAATTTGACGAGCATATGAAGGTTGTGAAGCATGACGTCTTCACCAGCGTCATCAAGACGAAGGAACGGATGACGTATAACAATGTGCGCAAAATCCTTGAAGATGAAGAGCCAGAACTCATGGAGCGTTACAAGGATCTGGTAGACGACTTCCGCCTGATGAAAGAGATCGCGCTGCGGCTGCGTTCCAAGCGGATGAACCGGGGCGCCGTCGATTTCGACTTCGTCGAATCGAAGGTGATCGTAGACGAGAACGGCAAGCCGGTCGATATCGTGAAGCGCGAGCGTTCGATTGCCGAGCAGATCATCGAGGAATTCATGCTGGCAGCCAACGAGACCGTGGCCGAGCATTTCCACTGGCTCAAGGTGCCGTTCATTTACCGGATTCACGAAAATCCGGATCCGGAGAAGCTGCAGAACTTCATGGCGTTCGCCGAGAATTTCGGCTACCATGTCAAAGGCCGCGGTAATACGATCCATCCGCGGGCGCTGCAGAATCTCCTGGAAGAAATCAAGGACACCAAGGAGCAAACCGTCATCAGCACGATGATGCTTCGCTCCATGAAGCAGGCGAAGTACGATGCGGACATGTCCGGCCACTTCGGCCTGGCGGCGGAGTTCTACACGCACTTCACGTCGCCGATCCGCCGCTATCCGGACCTTGTCATTCACCGCGTTATCCGCGAGGTGATCGAGAGCAACAATGTCCTTTCCGAGAAGCGGCAGGAGTATTTGGCATCACGCATGCCGGAGATTGCGCAGCATTCCTCCGAGCGTGAGCGCGTGGCGGTCGAGGCTGAACGTGATACCGATCAGCTGAAGAAGGCCGAGTTTATGCTGGACAAGGTCGGCGAGGAATTCGACGGCATGATCAGCAGCGTAACGAACTTCGGCATGTTCATCGAGCTGCCGAATTCGGTTGAAGGCCTGATTCGTCTGGCAGCGATGACGGACGACTACTATAACTTCGACGAGAAGTCGATGTCGCTCATCGGTGAACGTACGTCCAAGGTGTTCCGCATCGGCGACGAGATCAAGATCCGCGTGGCGCGCGTCAACATGGACGATCACACGATCGATTTCGAGCTGCTCGACATGAAGCCGCGCCGCGAACGCAATCGCGGCGGCGGGTTTGGCGGCCGCGGCGGCGAACGCGGCGATAAGGGTGGTGCCGCGCGCGGCGGCGGTCGCGGCAAAGCCGGAGGTAACGGCGGCGGCAAGGCCGGCCGTCCGGGCAAGCGCGAGCGCACCGCCACAGGCGCAGCCGGCGAGGCTGCGGGTAAGGGCAACGCTGGCGCAGCCGCGGGTAAGCGCGGCAAACGCGGCGGCGGCGCTGCGGGAGGCCGAGGCCCGGCACCCGTGGACGCGAGCGTCGAAGCGAAACGTCCGATGACGTTCGGCTTCGGTTCAGGCAAGGGCGGCTACAACTCGCCGGCGCTGGGCGAGAACGCAAGCAGCGGACGGAAGAAAAAAACGTCCGGCAGCGGCATTTTCGTAGGCGAGGGCGCGGCTCCGGCGGAAGGCAAGCGCCGCAAGCGCCATGGCGGCGAGCCGGAAGCAGGCGGTGCGCCGGCCGGTGAGGAAGGCGGCTTCCGCAAGCGCAAGAAGAAAAAAGGCGCCGCGAAGAACGGCACGGCCGCTTTTGTGCGTAAGAAGAAAAAGTAAGCCGTTCTGCGGCGGCGGAGCCTTGCTCCGCCTTGATTTTGCGGAGGTCAGTTGATACAATGGACTTCTGGTACGATGCGTCATGATGATGGCGAAATACCGGAAGTCCGGCTATTTTGTAATGGGTGAGGAGTGAAGAACATGGGTGGTAAGAAGAGTGACGGGAAGGTACTGGCCCAGAACAAGAAAGCTTCCCATGATTATTTCATCGAGGATACGTACGAAGCAGGCATGGTGCTGACCGGGACCGAGATCAAGTCGATCCGGAACGGGAAGGCGAATATCGGCGACGCGTTCGCAACGATCCGTAATGGGGAAATTCATATTCACAACATGCACATCAGCCCGTTCGAGCAGGGTAACCGGAGCAATCCAAGCGATCCGACCCGCACGCGCAAGCTGCTGATGCATAAGGAACAGATTCATAAGCTGCTCGGTCAATCGAAGCAGGAAGGTTTCTCTATTGTTCCGCTGAAGATCTATATCCGCAATGGCTATGCCAAGCTGCTGCTCGGCCTTGGTCGCGGTAAAAAGCAGTACGACAAGCGTGAAACGGCTGCCAAGCGTGATGCACAGCGTGATATCCAGCGCGCACTGCGCGAGAAACAGAAAATCGCGCGTTAACGCACGGTTAAACGAAAGATCAACCAAGTTTCACCTGTATTTCCTGCATCCTCTGTGTCATTTTGGCCGGATGGTGTGATATAATAAGTAATGTAAGAGGCGAGCTTAACAAGCGGTCTTTTACATGAACATGATTTAGCTTCTGATCGTCCTTTCTTATGGAGGGAAAGGATGCGGAATAGATTGCTTCTTATGCTGCAGAGCAGCTCATCTAATCCGAAGAAGCCCTTTATAATAAGGGGGCGTTCTTGGATTCGACGGGGATAGTTCGAGCATAGGTTGCGGGTAGTGGGGACGCGTCCACTTCATCAACGCTAAAGCCTATTAAATGGCAAACAACAAAACAACTACGCTTTAGCAGCTTAATAACCTGTTAGCGTGCTCCTACCTAGCATCGCCCATGTGACTAGGCTAGGGGCTAACAAGTAGTGGGATACGCCGCTTCGGTCTCCGCCTGGGGTCGACGGAAGAAGATAATCAGGCTGACCCTTTTGAGATCCGGTGACGGGGAGCTTGATTGGGTGACATCAAAACTGTTACTACACCCGTAGAAGCTTATGTGGCGTTGTCTTCGGACAGGGGTTCGACTCCCCTCGCCTCCATACATAAAACCCGCTCAGTTGAGCGGGTTTTTATCATTTAAAGCAAATGCTTTCCGAAACGGAGGTATTTGCTTTAAGTGGTTTAAAAAGTCCCTATTCTGGGGCTTTTTTTTGCGAGTACGCCTAGCATGGGCATCATCTCAAGGCAATGCGACATGCAGTGCGAGTGCGGCATAATATTAACAACATGGGCAAGTAATGAGGACCCTGAAAGAGTTTAATTTGTAATGGATTACTAAGCCAGCAGGTAGGATATTGAAAAAATAAAATCCGCCGTGTTAGGGCAAAACGTTATTGACATTGCAGCTACTACGTGATACTTTATAGCAGTACTAAGTAATACTTCATACCAGTCATACAGCATAGCAAGGAGTGATTGTGCTGGAAAATCTAACGGAAATGCTCAAAGGGTCGCTTGAGGGCTGCGTCCTTGAAATCATAAGCCGCAAAGAAACCTACGGCTACGAAATTACGCGGCGGCTGAATGCCCTCGGCTTCACAGATGTTGTGGAGGGAACGGTGTACACCATCCTGATCCGGCTGGAGAAAAACAAGCTGGTGGAGATCACCAAGAAGCCCTCCGACATGGGACCGCCCCGAAAGTTTTTCTCCATTAACGACGCGGGGCGCGAGGAGCTGCAGAGGTTCTGGGAAAAATGGGAATTCGTCTCATCAAAAATTAACGAGTTAAAGGAGAACAAGCAATGAATTTTTGGGAAAAAATCACCGGCAGCGACATGACCAAGGAACTCAGAACTTTTGAATCGCGAGCCAAAAAGCTGCCCGCAGATTATCAAGCGGCATGGGAAAAAATTAATGCCCATCTGTGGCCGCACTCCGATTTCACCGGCCGCAACCTTATGCCAATTCTTGATGGTGTGCTTGGCCTGCTCGAAGAAGCGGCGGCGGACGGTCAGCGAGTCCAGGAGGTGCTGGGTGACGATATCCAAGGCTTCTGTTCCGCGCTGGCTGGCGAAGAAGGGGCAAAGTCTTTTCGCGACAAATGGCGTGAGCAGCTCAACCATAATATTGCCAAGAAATTAGGCAAGTAGTTCATTCATTCCATATCAGTAGGAGGATAACATGAAAATACGGGATATCATCGAAGGCAAAAAAGAGTGGCGAGCGCACGTAGCGCGTGTCAAAGCGCTTCCGCGAGATTATCAGATCGTTTATAAAGAGATTCAAAAATATCTCTTTAAGGTCGGACCTGTGGAGCTAACCGAAGGGACAGGAGTGCTCTCAGGGATTGTCGATCTATTCGAAGAGGGAGCGTCCTCGGGGAAAGGCGTGCTCGAAGTAACGGGCCGTGACGTAGCGGCCTTTTGCGACGATCTAATCAAGGATTCCAAAACTTACGCTGACATCTATCAAGAATCTGTTGGCCAAGAAGTAAACAAGGCCATAAAAAAGGTTACGGATAAAAAAAGGTAAAAGGGGGATGCCGGGATGGAAACAGCAATTGAAGTCAAAGGTCTGCGAAAATCTTACAAGGACACAGAAGTCCTAAAGGGCGTCGATTTTAAAGTGAAGCAAGGCGAAATCTTCGCCCTGCTCGGCTCCAACGGCGCGGGCAAGACAACGATTGTCAAAATTCTCACCACGCTGCTCAAACCGGGCGAAGGCACCGCCAACGTGAATGGATTTGACGTCGCGTCACATCCCGAGAAGGTGCGGCATGCGATCAGTCTGACGGGGCAATTTGCTGCCGTGGACGAAATATTGACCGGGCGGGAAAATTTGATCATGATCGCCAAGCTGCGGCACCTTACGAATCCGCGTCAGGTTGCGGATAACATGCTTGAACGCTTTGGTCTGACAGACGCTGCGGACCGCAAGGCAGCTACTTATTCAGGGGGGATGCGCCGCAGGCTCGACATCGCCTTGAGTCTTGTGGGAAACCCGCAGATCATTTTCCTCGACGAGCCAACGACCGGGCTTGATCCCGAGGCTCGCATCGAGGTATGGAAGACCGTCAAGGAGCTGTCGGACGGCGGCACGACGATATTTCTAACCACCCAGTATCTGGATGAGGCTGAGCAGCTTGCTGATCGAATTGCTATTTTGCATGAGGGTAGGATTATTACCGATGGCACGCTCGCAGAGCTCAAGAAGCTGTTCCCACCGGCAAAGGTGGAGTATGTGGAAAAACAACCTTCATTGGAGGAGATTTTCCTCGCCATCGTCGGTAAAAAGGAGGATAAATAACGGATGAACAAATATTTTTTCAGCGACATGAGCGTTATGCTTGGACGGTCCATGCGTCATATTTTCCGCAGCATGGATACCATCATCACGGTCTGCATCACTCCGATTGCGATGATGCTGCTGTTTGTCTACGTGTTTGGCGGCGCCATCCAAACCGGTACGGATAACTATGTCAACTACCTGTTGCCTGGCATCCTGCTGATTGCGATTGCAAGTGGTATAGCCTACACGGCTTACCGACTGTTTATGGATAAGCAGCGGGGCATCATTGAGCGGTTCCACTCCATGCCGATTGCGCGTTCCGCCGTGCTGTGGGGGCATGTGCTGACCTCGCTGGTATCCAACGTCATTTCTCTTGTCGTCATTATTCTCGTAGCGCTCATGATGGGCTTTCGCTCGTCGGCAGGCATCCTGCCATGGCTCGCCGTAGCCGGTATACTCATGTTGTTTACGCTGGCTTTGACTTGGGTCGCGGCGATCGCCGGATTGTCCGCAAAATCGGTGGAAGGTGCAAGCGCCTTTTCCTATCCGCTTATTTTCCTGCCATTTATTAGCTCGGCCTTTGTACCGACCGATTCGATGCCGAAGGTCGTTCGCGCTTTCGCCGACAACCAGCCGGTGACCTCTATCGTAGAAACCATCCGTGCCCTATTATCAAGTCAACCGGTAGGCAATGATATCTGGATCGCACTCGCGTGGTGCGTCGGAATGATGCTCGTAGCGTATATGTTTGCGATGCGCGCGTACAAACGGAAAGCAGCTTAGTATCTGCAAGCAAAAGACCCCCTCCAACACGATGGCGTTACGTTTTATCACAGCGCTCCCTTCATCTGTTTTGCGAAGTTGAGACCGAGGTCACAGCGAAGTAATGCACCATCACTCCTTTAATATTCACGGATACCTGTTCCCCAGTTTTATTTAAAAAGACGTCAAATCAAGGATGCGTTTATCCACCGAAGCGATGATTCATGAACCATCAAGGGGAACAGGGACTTCGTAAATCAGCAGGGCTCCGTTTTCGCTTTTTGCGACTATTTCAACTCATCCTTTGCAAGAGTGCTACTCATATCAAGATAAAAGGTATTTGCATTCAGAAAGCGAATGTTTCTTTCGGCAAAGGGTGCTTGTTCAAGTACTAATGAGGTTTGGGTTGTAGTGTCCGAGAATCTAGTACATACCATATACACCTTTATCTCTAAGCTTTCTTACAATTTCTAATACGTTGTTGTTCCTTGCGAATCATGATACGTCCTTTAGAATTCTTGTGAACAAAGGTCTCCTTTCCCTTATCTCAACAAACATTGTGCCTCTCTTACTAATTTCAATATCTAGTCCGGCATCATACATGAATGCTATATATGGCAAAGGTGTTAACTGATCTTGAGGATAAAAAGTTAGGTAAAGATGTCATTATTGCTGTATGTAAACATTACAATACAGGAAAACAATCAAGTGAAAGAGAATTCTAGATACACAAAAGAATTCTTGAATATGGATACAATTATGAAAGTATATGAGATAGAGTAATCTGTAAGTATGGCCAAAGTGGGACAAGCATTTACAATATTTGGATGCTCAAGTAGCAGATCTCTTAAATGCAAATAGTGTCAATGAATCGAACTCGATTTCTCCTAGAATTAATCCTCCTCAAAGTAATAATATTTTTTGGTCTAGTTATCGACAGGATTGGATTAAAAATGGAGTTACATATGAAGTTCAACATCTAACTGCACAATCAACCAGTTCTCCATCATCATTGTGGGGAACGACTGTTGCTGTTTTACAAAATAGTAACTCTTTTGTGGCTGCATCCGAAAATTTAATGTTTACAGTAATGAAAACAGCGGGAGGAACCATATCTGATGGGGTGGGTATTGCAATATCATTTTATGACGCAGTGAAATCTTTTATTAGTGATGCAAATTTCACTAAAACTACAGTGGTAAACAATGTTAAAATCACCTATCAAACAAATCAATATCAATCTATTGATTTTATGTACGTTAAGGTAAAATCAAATAGTGACACTACTCAGAAATTAACTTTTGTGACTAATGAAGTTTCAGGTGACACTGCTGCACTTATCCCTACTTTTACTTATGGTCCTAATGGTGCTACCTCTGGCTCATCATCTATACCTGTAACTAAACAATTTTCATATAAAGCACCAAAACATCGGGATGGCTCGCAGGCAGTGGCCTCCTTTCTTGATCCTGTTTATCAGCCAGGTCAATCGTTTTTAAACGAGCTTCAAGTTACAGGGATTAAGGGTAACATAATACATTACATTCCCATGACTGTTAAAACTGAACCAGGTGCTCTTAATTAACTTTTTCAAAGAGCATAACAATCTTGGAATATTACAGGGTGTTATGCTCTTTACTTAATCTATTACGTATCAAAAGTTTATATTAACGGATGTGAAAATTCATGCCTAAATTACGATTATTTGTTATAGTTCTCTGTTTGTTACTTGCTGGTTGTAGCAAAAATCAAAATATGACGTTTGATAATATTAATCGTCAATTGGATGAAGCGTCTGGAACTGAGAATAATCTTTGGTTTGTCCCTGCCAACTTCAGTGTAAGTTCATTTGATATAAAGTATGGAAATAATAAACTCGTGTATACCTGGACATTTACATTTAACGAGAAATTTTATCAAAAATTATTAATCACAAAACCCCAATTATATTACAGATTACTTTTTCCAAAAGAAGTATCAAATATTCTTAAAGTTAAAGAATCCGATTATTTTCAACTTCAACCTATCGAGACTAATGGGAAAAGAAAGTACGCCATAGAATTACCTTTGAATATGGACAAAAAATTATCAGATGAAGAGATTGAGTTGATACGTAATAACTTGGATTATAATCTTATGATATATAATGAAAATTTTAAAGCAATTAGTATGCTTGAAATTAATAAACTTTCAACGGATAGAACAATTTATTTTAAATAGGTAGAGACTAGATTGTGGCATTATTACTTACTCTGCGCGAAACGACTGTCCCCCATAACCCAAATAGCAAATTTAAAAACTGAAAACGACCCGATTTTTTATATTTATTTCAATATTAAGATGAACCTATTTAAGGTGTCGTTGATTGCCTTCATTGCTTAAATACAATCCAACTATACTTTGATGGTATTTAGAAGGGTATGGGTGGATAGCAAAGTGCTAAAAATTGGCATATTATTAAATATTTGGGAAGGACATCCGTTTCCACACCCCGATTTAGTTTTCATGCTATTTTATAATAATCCGTATCGTGTGTATCGTGAAAACTCAATGTTTTCAACACTTATTCACATTTTAACCGGCTAAGTTCCCCTTCATTTTCCCCTATTTCATTCAATATAGTACAGGTCCCCATTAAGATCCATGTCGAAGGCATTGTACGCATAAGGCAAGCTGCATACCATTTTGAATTGCCCGTAGCATCATCTAAGGCCATTTAGTCTTTCCACCTAAGTTCTGATAAAATAACGTGTACGCTGTAGTAGAACCGTTATTTTTAGACAAGATAGGTAGGTACTTTCTGCCTAGAGTATAATAATTTTTGTCAAAATAATCAGTGGTTGTATTCTCTGGTAATGTAACAGTCCATTGGGGTTTAGGAAGTTCTGTGAAGTCAGCAGCAGATATAGAATGAGACAAAAATGTAGTCAAAATCGCAATCAGGGATAACCATTGAACCCGTAACATAAATTTTCTCATTAAAATATAATCCACCAGGGGCATGTAATATATAAGTAGTTACGGTGATTATAACATACACATTTGAACATTTTTCCTTATAACGTTATAAGTGGACGTAAAAGAAATATATTGCACCATTCGAAGAGTCAGAAGGGAACAATTGCTCAGGAGCAGCGAATTGTGGATTATACAGCCATGCTTCCCCTCCATACAAACACCCGCTCATTGAGCGGGTGTTTGCTTTTCCTGGTGATTAATATATTTGCAGTTCCACGCAGCTTCCCTCTTCATCAGGAAGGATAAACACGGTGAACAGCGAATATTGTTCCATACTTGTTGTGAGGTGGTGGAGGTGAAAGGCAATCGCTCGTTAAAGGCTGCCCGGAGTAAAAAAGGCTTCATGTCCATGCTGCGTCAACGGTTTGTTTTCTCCTCTCTTCGCAAACGAATTATGGTATTTTTGACGGTTGGCTTTACGGGATGCGCCGTCTTGATGGCGTCTGTCTCCTATAACGCGATCTACACGATGCAGCGCGATAAAATCAAAACCTCGATGGCTTTTGACCTGTACCAGCAAAGGTCGAAGCTGAATCAGATGTACAATAACCTACTTCAAGTCACTCAGCAAATGACGCCGGAAGGTACCGTGGGCAACCTGATGGAGACGTATATCTACACCGTCGACACTTACAGTCAGCGTCTTCTCTCCCGCGATATTGCCTACAATATTGGATTGATTACTTTTTCGAACCCGGCGATGGAGCTGGTCATGTATTACAATCCCGCAAACGGACAAGCCTCGTATTCGAATTTGCCGCTGCGCGGAGATTTCAAGCTGCAATCTCTGCCTAATGTCGCCGGGATGGAGGAGCTGAAATACCAGTCTCCGCATAAGTCTCTATGCCGGTTCAGCGATGATCTGGTCGTGTCGGTGACCAGGGAAGTTCGATTCTCGGACGGAACGCAGTTAGTCGTTTATGTGGAAGCCAGGACGGATATCCCCGCAGATATGAATTCACTTTCGGCAAGCTTGAATATGCCGTATGCGCTTGTGTTTACCGATACGGCAGGCTCGGTGACCTACAGCAGTAATCCGGCGGCTTTCGGGGCCGGAGAGCAGCTGTTGTTAGACGGGGAATCGGGCACGACTGGCGAATATGTATGGAACCGAACGACAGGCGATTATGGTTACAGCATGACGCTGCTTCTTCCCGTCTCCAGCTACAATCACGAGCTGTATACATGGAAAAACCATATGCTTTGGATTCTCGCCATTGCCCTCCTGATGATGTTTACCATCACGCTGTTATTGCGCAGGCTGATAAACAGGCCTTTCCGGTTGATTGAGAAGGAAATGAGAACCTTCGGCAAGGGTTACATGGGCACCCGGCAATATCATACGGGGATCGATGAATTTGACCGGTTATTCGATCAGTTTAATATGATGAAGCGGCAAATTCAGCAGCTGATTATGGATGTGGAGCAGAAGGAGAAGCGCCGGCATCAGCTGGAGATCGAGAAGCTTGCCTACCAGATCAACCCGCATTTTCTGATGAATACGCTGAATTCGGTACGATGGCTGGCGGCTATGCATAAGCAGGAGGAGATTGAGAAGTTTGTTTCCTCGTTAATTATTTTGCTGAACTATAACTTGGGGAAATCAGAGGAAACGGCCACCTTCCGGTCGGAAATACAGATTATGCGAACGTATTTGGAGCTGCAGCAGATGCGGCATGATTTTGAGGTGAACCTGAATATTGCGGAAGGGGCTTATCTCGATAGCCCTGTTGCGAGATTCATCCTGCAGCCCATTGTGGAAAATGCCGTCTGTCACGGGCTTGACGATAACGGCAGGCTGGAAATCATCGTTATGCCCGATGAAACGACGCAGCTGGTACGCATCATCATCCGCGATGACGGCAAAGGGCTGAGCCGGGAAACGCTGGCCTTACTGCAGCGCGACACGCCGGATCAGCAGCAGACGGGCTGGGGGATTGGGCTTCGGTATGTCCGCTCCATGCTGGAATCCTTTTATGGCTATAAAGCCCGGATGGTTATCGAAAGCACGCCGAATCAAGGTACAACAGTTACGTTAAATCTTCCTTATCTCCATCCCGGAAAGGAGAGAGCGATTTGATCCGTGTATTGATTGTTGACGACGACAAGCTTGCGCGCAAAGGCTTGATTTCGATTATGCCTTGGTCCGATCACGATATGATGGTGGTTGGTGAAGCGGCGAACGGCGCCAAAGCGCTGGAGTTTATGGAAACGCATGAAGTGGATCTGATGTTCGTGGATCTCTCGATGCCCGTCATGTCGGGAATGGAGCTGCTTCAAGTCACGCGCCAAAGATTTCCGGATCTGCGTTCCGTTATCTTATCGTTTCACGAAGAGTTTGAGAATGTACAGACCGCGTATCGTATGGGGGTGCTCGATTACATCTCCAAGGTGCGTCTGGAATCGGAGGACGACGAGCAGATTTTGCAACGGATCCGGCAGCAGTTAATAGGCGAAAGGTCTGAGCCTCCCGCCAAGCCTCCCGCCTTATCTGCGCCTGCGTCTTCCCTCGGGACAAACACCTGCTCACAGGAGGACGAAGAGTGGAGCAGGCTGGAGCAGGAGTGGCGCTCACACTACTGGCTCTATAATGAGTCCGTCTTCCAGCGCTTATGTAAACAGACTGTCGAAGCAAAAATTTCCTTCCGCCGTCTAGAGGGGCTGTTCATGCGTGTGCTGTCACAAATGGAAACCGTCTTCGATCTGGATACCGAATTCCGGTCGGATGCAAATGACGTTCGATCGGCTGTGGAATGGCTGCGCGATTACAGGAACCGTGTTTATGCGCAGGTTGCGGCATCCACCCATTTTACGAATACGACCACCAGCATTCTCAAAGCCGTATTGTTCATTCGCGAGCAGGCTTCCAATACGCTTCATGCCGAGAACGTCGCGGATCATGTGCATATGAGCCGAAGCTATTTTTGCCAATGCTTTAAGAAGCTGACGGGTTCGACATTCAATGATTACTTGAAGCAGGAGCGGATCCGGGCCGCCGAGCGGCTGCTGTGCGAAACCAATCAGTCGATCGCGTGGGTTGCTCATGCTGTAGGCTACAACGACTCCAAATATTTCTCCCAGCTTTTCTATGAACAGACCCGTCTCCTGCCCTCGGAATTCCGGGCCCAGTTTCATAGGGGGGATGACTGATTGCAATCTATCGAACAAATATCTACCTCGTTCCCGTCCCTGTCACAAAACACCGCACATCCGTCTGACTTTTTTTCTCCGCTTCCCATGTACAATGAGAAGGCAAGGAACGAAGCAATGGCTTACGAAGTAAGCATGGCTTCCCGATTCTTTAAGGAGGGATAAGATGAAAAGGAATATGGCAATGCTGCTCTCCGTCGTATTGCTTGGTCTTAGTTTGACGGCGTGTTCTTCTTCCAAGGATTCATCGAATGATTTGAAAGCGTCTTCAAATCCGGACACAAGCTCCGAAGCCCCGGCACTGTCGGGAGATGACCTGGCCTTCTCGAAATTTCCTAAACCTGTTGACGTTCACATCGGCATGGCGGTGGATCCGACAGACAAAACGCTGCCGGAAGGCGACAGCGTAAGCAACAACCAGTACACGCGTTACCTCAAGGAAAAGTACAACATCAATGTGATTGTCGATTGGACCGCAGCCACCGGCAACGATTTCAAGCAGAAGGTCAGCTTGACGATCGCATCGGGCAAGCTGCCTGACGGCATGGTCGTCGATGACCGCTCCTTCATGACGAAAGCGGCCAGCTCGGGACTGCTGTATGATATTACCGATCTGTTCCAGCAGTACCAGTCCTCGCAGGTAAAGGACATTATGGCGAGCACCGACGGCCGCGCGATGGAGAACGCCAGCTATAAGGGCAAGATGGTCTCGCTCCCGAACATTACGGTGGATACCGACGGCGTTCACGTCCTATGGATTCGCAAGGATTGGCTCGACAAGCTGCAGCTGCCGGTGCCAAAGACGACATCCGATATCGAAAAGACGGCAAAAGCATTTATTGATAACAAGCTTGGCGGGGACAAAACGATCGGGATCGCCGGACCTTCCAAAAACTCGTTCCCTTATTCCACGTTCCTTCTGTCCTCCAACAATATGGGCGGATTTGATCCGATTTTTGGCGCCATGGATGCGTATCCGGGCTATTGGCTCGACAATGGCGACGGATCGGTATCGTACGGAACGCTGACGGACAATACGAAAAAAACGCTCGCCTTGCTGGCGGATTGGTACAAAAAAGGGCTGATCGATCCCGAGGTGGGCACCCGTGACAACGTAGGCGATCCGATCAATGCCAATCAGGCTGGAATTTTCTTCGGCCCTTGGTGGAATGGCGGCTACGGCAACGGGGACTCCTTCAAGAACGATCCAACGGCGAACTGGCAGGCCTATCCGGTCTATTCCGACGATAATAAGTGGAATGCGCATATGAAGACGACAGGCAGTACCTACACCATTATTAGCAAAAACGCCAAGCCGGATGTCGTCAAGGCTATCCTCATCATGAACAATGCCCTGGTGCGCGATGAAGCGACCTTTGATTTATCTGTTGCTGTGGGCTGGTATCCGCTTCGCAACGTCATGGCCGCGGCCAATGAGACGGAATACGAATATGCCGAGCTTCTGAAAGTATTGAAGGGCGAGACCCAGCCCGAGGATTATAACAAGCCTAATAGCTTGTACAAGCTGATGTATGCCGATGCGAAAAAGGTGAAGGACGTCATTAAGGCTCCTTACGACGATTTGAATGTCAGCAACTTCAGCACGGCTAACTTCGGCGACTTCCAGCGCCTCTATTCCATCATGATCGGCGATCGTCCGTTCACAACGATTCCAATCGATAAGAAGGTGTACAGCGTCACCTACAACCAGACCCCGACGATGGAAACGAAATGGGCCAACCTGAAAAAGATGGAGGATGAGACCGTTCTGAAAATCATCCTCGGCCAAGCGCCGCTCGACTCCTTCGATAAATTCGTGAAGGATTGGAAGGCTCAAGGCGGAGACGAGATCACGAAAGAGGTCACGGAACTCTTGAAGAAGTAATGATGCGGGAGCTTGCGGGAGGCACAATGGTCACAAGTGCCTTTTGCAAGCTTTGCTATCCCTGCTAGATAAATTGAACTAAAGAAAGGGAAAGCACTTCGCCTGTATACCGGATGGAATGAAGGAGAATCGAGGTTAAACTTTAGTTCATTTTATATAGAGAGACGGGAGGTTAGCCGTAATGAGAAAATTGGGCCATCAGAAACACTATTATTTGATGCTGCTGCCGGGGATGGTCTGGCTTGTGATGTTCAGTATTGTGCCGATGTTCGGCATTGTGATGGCATTTCAGAATTATAATCCGGGAGCGGGATTGTTCAAATCCGAGTGGGTCGGATGGGCGAACTTCAAGTATATGTTTCAGCTGAATGACAGCAAGACGGTCATTCTCAATACCTTTATCATCGCTGTCGGCAAAATCGTGTTTAATTTGCTGGTTCCGCTCATCTTTGCCATTCTGCTGAATGAGCTTCGCAGCTTGCGCTACAAAAAGCTGGTTCAAACCGTTGTTTACCTGCCGCACTTTCTGTCGTGGGTTATTATGTCAACGATTGTGATCGGAATATTCGGCTATTATGGCGTCGTCAATACGGTCATCGGCATGTTCGGCGTGGACCCCAAGCTATTTATGGCGGATGCGGGCATATTCCGGCAGCTGCTCATCGGCACTGATGTGTGGAAGGAGTTTGGCTATAACGCGATTATCTACCTGGCGGCACTGACAGGCGTCAATCCCAATCTGTATGAGGCGGCTGCCATTGACGGCGCGAACCGCTGGCAGTTGATCCGGCGTGTCACGCTGCCTGCGCTGACGACTACGGTTGTATTGCTGGGCGTCTTGAGTTTAGGCAACGTGCTGAACGCCGGCTTCGATCAGGTGTACAACCTGTATAATCCGCTTGTGTATTCAACCGGGGATATTTTGGATACATGGGTGTACCGGCTGGGCTTGCAAAATCTTCAGTTCTCGCTGGCGACGGCGGCCGGACTGTTCAAGTCGGTCATCAGCTTTGTGCTCATATTCATATCCTATCGTCTGGCGTATCGCTATGCCGATTACACGGTATTCTAAAAGGAGGGCGCTGCATTGGTCAGAAATAAAACGTTAGGCTCACGGACGTTTGAAATTGCCAATATCATCGTCCTCGGCCTGTTGCTCATTAGCTGCGTATACCCGCTGTGGTACACCTTCTGTGTATCTATCTCCGACAAGTCCGCAGCGAATGCAGGTTTGGTTACCATTTTCCCTATCGGTTTTTCCTTATCGCCGTATAAGGAAATCATCAACGATCGCCTGTTCTTCAATTCGTTCTGGATTTCCATCCAGCGAACCGTGCTCGGCACAGGATTCTCCTTGCTGGTCACCGTATTAATGGCGTATCCGCTGGCAAGGCCTAAGAAGGATTTCAAAATGCGGAATACGTTCATGTGGATCCTTGTCTTCTGCATGCTGTTTAACGGAGGACTGATCCCGTGGTATCTGACGATCCAAAATTATCATTTGCTCAATACGATCTGGGCGTTGGTGCTTGGCGGAGGCGTGCCGGTGTTCGACGTGATCCTGATCATGAACTTCTTCCGCAATCTGCCGAAGGAGTTGAACGAGGCAGCCGTCGTCGACGGTGCCGGTCCTTGGTCAATTTTGTTCCGGGTGTATATTCCATGCTCCATTCCCGTGCTTGCTGCCGTCGCGTTATTCCTTAGCGTGTATCACTGGAACGAGTTCTTTAACGGCTTGGTGCTGATGAACACTTCCGATAAATATCCGCTTCAAACCTATATCCAGCAGCTTGTCGTCAACATGCCGGTTGGCACCAATCTAACCCCTGAACAATACAAGAAGCTGTCGGAGCTGTCTAACCGGACGCTGAATTCGGCCAAAGTATTTATCGCAATGGTGCCGATGCTGATCGTATATCCTTTTCTGCAAAAGTATTTCGTATCCGGTATTATGCTGGGCGCGGTGAAGGAGTAGGGTTTCGGATGGATCGCAAGGTAGGGGATCATGGTTTTAAAACAAGCCGTGGTTCGCTTCCATGACGTACTTCAAGAAAGAATCAAACCGTGAGCATCTTTTTGGATGGTTCACGTGTTTGATTCTTTTTTATTGGTTAAATGTGATGTGGAAACAGAGAAGTACTGGACAAAATTTAGCCAACTGCAAAAATGCCCCCTCTTAACCAAAAAATAGACCCCATCGCAAGGTACGGGGTCTTTTATACTGACGGTCAGTAAGTTAAGGCTCTCTATAAGCTGGCTGCATCATCCCGGAAGTAGGCTGATTCTCTGGGTAATCATCATATAGCGACTGAAACGATGGATGTATTTGTGCTTCCTCGGGCACTGCCGGCTGTTGATATGGCTGATCCACATACAGGATTCGGCGCTGAATTTGCATGAGCCCGTTCACGACGTGAAGCGCGATCCAAGAGATGACAAGGCCAACGCCTACGTACAGCAGATATTGCTGATTATAGGTCCAATCGATATGGAAATAACTAAACAAGCTATTTTCCAAAATATCAATCTGCATTTCATTCATCAAAATGATGTGGACGACCGGAAGCGTAATAAATCCCAGTCCTAGCGAAATCACCGTTACCATAATAACAAAGAAGACAATGCCTGTTACAAATCTCAGTACGACGAGCAGCAGGTTTCGAATGAATAGCGCACCGTCAAACCCTTTCACCATTCCCATGAACCAGTTCCGTCCAGCTTCAGGCTGTGGAGGGTAGGTATTCGAAGCAGCCGGATGCGGTAAACCCAAAATTTGTCTAATCATGCCTTGTTCAAAATTCACAATTCCATTCAGCAGCTTAGCTACTCCAAAAAACAGCGGTATTCCGATAAATATTGGAGTTAAACCGATGGATAGCGCAAGTCCCGTTATCGCTATTGTAAAATAGATGATCCCTAATGGGAGGGATAGCAATAAATAGAGAATCGTTGCATAGGTTTTTGGATTGAAAAACACCCAATGCACCTTGCCGTTTGGCGCCTTGGCAGGCGCTTCTTTTGCCTTCACATTTCAACACTCCTTTGACTTCATACGTCACGCTCTGAGATATAAATCCATTATATCCGCCTGATTTGCCTGACATAACCGTCTTGGGGAGTGTCTGAACCTAGACTTTAGCCTAGGATTTTTCGTGTTCAGATGAACGTATTGAAGCAAAAACGCTAATTTTCCGCAATTTTTTCTCTGTTTTTCGAAGGTATGTAGTTGGTTCGATCACGTTTATGGGAAATATAAAGGGGGTGTCTATTGAGACACCCCCATTTGCGTTCATTATATTACAGATTTTCTTTATAGAAAGCGCCTAATTTTTCAACGGCTTGATTCACGGGTTCCGGTCTGTCGTACAGGTCATAGTGGCTTGCTCCTGCAATAACGAACAAATCTTTTTTCTCAGAAGCTGCTCGTTTATAAAGCTCATGGCCATCCTTGTAGGATCCGAACGCTCCCTGTACATCACCAATAATGATCTGCAAAGGTTGGGTCAGCAGACTTTCTGCCAAGTGAAAAACATCAAAGCCGATGACGGAGCCCATGCTAGTGAATTTCAATTTGTTCGGAGAGTTAGGGCTCTGACCTCTTGGGGTTGTGTAGTAATCCACAGCTTCCACAAGGTCAATATCCGTCATACCAGCTTTTTCTCTTTCTGCCTGATTGCTAGGAATCCACTGTGTAATCATAGATTCGGCTCCGCGCGCTTCGGCCGTGCGTTGTTGGGCAATGGCTTCCAACACTTTGATCGGATCGCCTTCACGATTTACACGGCCGATATTCGCGCCGACGACGGTACCGACTGCTTTGATGCGACGCTCTGTCATGGCAGCATTTACAGCATATCCGCCTCCAGCACAAACACCAAGCACACCAATTCGATTCTCGTCGACATGGTCAAGCGTAGTCAGGTAATCCACCGCACATCGAATATCCTCAACACGTGCAGCTGGGTATTCGGCATAGCGAGGCTCGCCCTCGCTTTCGCCTTGAAAGGATGCATCGAATACAATCGTTACATACCCTAGCTCAGCAAGCTTCTCCGCATAAATTCCCGCCGTTTGATCTTTACAGCTGCTGCCCGGATGAACGCATACAATCGCGGGATTTTTCCCTTCAGCATGTTCAGGTGTATTTAGAATTGCGGCCACATGGAGCCCATGCGCATTAAATTGTACATTCTGTTTAGTAACGGTCACCGTTAAAACCACCTTTATATAAGATTTTATAATACACTTGTGTGTGTTAATTCACTTGTGTATATTTATATTAAAATATGGGATGAGCAGTTTCAATGACCACATGACGCAATGTGCGTGTTATTACACAAATGAACGAATATGTGTATTGAATGAAGGAGGACGGTTGTGTGAATAAAATAGACCGAAGAATTGTAAAGTCGCAACAGGCTATTCAATCGACATTTCTTCACATGTTGGAAGATGAAGAATTTGACGAGATCACGGTTAAACATATTACGGAGAGAGCAAATATCGGTCGGAAAACATTTTACCTGCATTATGTAGATAAATATGATTTGCTAGATACGATTGTGGATGACCATTTAGCTCAATTGCGCGAAATATGCGATCAGAAGCAAGATAAAGGTCTCATTGAAGGTACGGTTATATGGTTTGCTTATTTTGAACAGCATAAATCCTTTTTTGCCTCCTTGTTTAAAAGTAAGGGGACCTCGTCGTTTCGCAAAAAGTTTTTGTCTTTTACAATGGGGGAAATCGATAAAAAGCTGAATGCAGATGAGTATTCGCATCACAATGCCGATAAGCAAATTACTTTGAAATTTTTGGGGATGGCTGTAATCGGAGTGTTGGAATCGTATGTACTGGAAGAAGTTGATGGGGATATTGAAGCTGTAGCTGCGCAAGTAGGACAGCTTATGCAGAAACATCTCTAGACGGCTAAGGGCTCCCCTCGTCCGCATATGAAAACCCGTTGAGTGGGCAGTTGAACTCTATGGACTGAGATTCTTCCGGCATAATTACAAAATGGATGACATCAGGAACGATTCTATGCTTTTATTAAATAGATGACGATAAATAAAGAGAAAACAATATCAGCTATATCACTTAGCGAGGGGGGATATAATGAAGAAGTTTCATAAAAGTTTAGCAGTCATTGTGATGATCTGCATGCTCCAAACGTCCGTGCTGGGCAATCTCTCATGGATGTCGTCTGCCGATGCAGCGAGTACAGGTTTGACAATAACGGCTAGTTCCGGCAGTGCCGCCTTTATAGCGGGCGATAATGTCACTTCTACGCCGGTTGCTATTGATCCTGGACTGACGGTTTCAGATCCGGATCATACGACATTAGAGAGCGCCACAGTCGCAATAACCGGGAATTGGCACAGCGAGGATATTTTAGCGTTTACGAATGATGGCGCAAACATGGGGAATATCACAGCAAGCGATAACAGCAATACTGGTGTTTTGATCCTCAGCTCTTCTGGAGCAAGCGCGACACTTGCGCAGTGGCAGGCTGCGTTACGTGCAGTAACGTATACCTCGTCCGCAGTGACACCGAATAGCGCAACCCGAACGATTTCTTTTACAGTATCGGTCGATACGGTAACCAGTACTACCACAAGAACGGTCACAATCGCTGACGTAGACCAGACTCCTATTGTGACGATGAGCGGTGGCCCGACAGTATTTGAAGTAACAGGCAATATGACGGCTACACCTGTGGTGATTGATCCAGAGCTTACGGTTTCCGACCTGGATAATTCAACATTATCCAGCGCTACAGTCGCGATACCAGGGAATTTTCACAGCGGCGATAGTTTAGCGTTTACGAATACATCTGGTGAGACCTATGGGAATATCGTGGCTAGCTATAACTCGGGGACGGGTGTTCTGACCCTCACCTCATCAGGAGCAACCGCCACACTTGTACAGTGGCAGGCTGCGTTGCGTGCAGTAACGTACACTTCGTCCGCAGTGACGCCGAATACCGCGACACGAGTGATTTCTTTTACCGTGAATGATGGAACCAAGACGAACGCCCCTGCGACCAAACCGATTGTGTTTGTCCAGCCGCCGAAAATGACTGCGAGCAGCGGGGCCACATCTTTTACTGCAGGTGACAATGCAGCGTCTATACCTGTAGCGGTTGATCCGGGACTGCAGGTTGAAGCTTCGGATTCTATGAATCTGATGAACGCGACGGTGAGCATCTCGGATCACTTCCAAAGATCAGAGGATGTGCTTTCATTCATGAATGACGGTTCGATGGGCCGTATTTCCGGCAGCTACGATGCATCGCAGGGAATTCTAACCCTGACTTCCAACGGGGAACCGCCAACATCGGCAGAATGGCAAGCAGCCCTGCAAGCGGTGACGTACACTTCAACGGCAATCACGCCGAATACAAGCGATCGAACCATTACCTTTAAGATTGAAAATCAATGGCATAAAACCGCAGCAGCGACCAAAACGGTCAATGTATCTGCAACCAATCAAACACCTGTCATTCAGGCGAGCGGTCATACCGCATCGTATATTTCACCCGCACCGCCAGTGGTTATCGATCCGGAATTAACGATCTCCGATCGCGATGATTTATTATTACCGAGTGCGACGGTGAGCATCACCGATCATTATCACCGTGCGGAGGATGTGTTAGCTTTCACCAACGATGGAGCTACCATGGGTGACATCAGCGCGCAATTTGACGCAGCTCAAGGCGTGATGTCTCTCACCTCTGCCGCAGGAGCAACGTTAGCGGAATGGGAATCCGCGTTACGTGCAGTGACGTATGTATCTACCGCTGCGATTCCAACGAAAGAGACGCGCACGGTTGAATTTGTGGTGTCCGACGGAATGGCTTCCAGTGCACCTGCAATATCGCATGTCTCCGTATCGCAGTCGATCGTGCTTACGGGGCTTGAAGCGAGTCCGAACAAAGTTACCCTGCAGGAAGGCAACACCCGTTCAAGCGTTATAACCGCAACGTACTCGGATTTATCGACGTTGGATGTCACACCGAGTGTCACATGGAGCGTTGCTGCGCAAAGCATTGCAGGTGTGAAGGACGGTATCATTTCGGGGATTGCACCAGGGACTACCGTTGTAACGGCTGCTTATGGAGGAAAGACGGCTACGATTGAAGTGGTCGTCACAAGCGCAGGGAATAGTCATAATCATAACGGAAATGATTCGTCGGGGGGCAGCTCAACGCCTGGAGCCGGCACAACAGCTCAAGCGGTTCCTACCCCGAAACCGGATGAGCCCAAACAGCCCGCGGCAGAGCTGAACGGCTTCTTGTCTCCTGTGGTCAATCGCGAAAAGTGGATTGCCGCGCTCAAACAGGCCTTGGCAACGCACCAAGAACCGCTGTTTAAGGATACGCCGGCACACTGGGCATCCCAGGATATTTCCCTCGCCTCCAGATTAGGATGGATAGAGGGGTATCAAGATGGGACGTTTAAGCCGAACCAGCAAGTCATGCGAGCCGAGTTCAGTGCACTTATGGTGAACATATTTGGCCTGAACATGGGCAATAAGACCGTTCAGCTTACCGATATGGATGATCCATGGGCGACTTCGTATATTCAGATTCTTGCTTCGCAGGGACTCATTCAAGGGTATGCGGATGGAACGTTTCAACCCAAGCGGACGATATCAAGAGCGGAGATGCTTGTGATTCTGTCCAAGTTGATTGACTTCCAAACGCAGAAGCCCATGCTAACGGCGCCGGGCTTCAGCGATATCCCTTCCGGTTATTGGGCTCAGTCGGTCATTGATTCAGCCTATAACGCCAAGATTATTCAAGGCATCGGTGATCACCGGTTTGCCCCGAATACGGGGACAACACGTGCAGAGGCCGTAGCGCTGATTCTGCGTGCATTAAGATTGGATCCCGAGATTAAGGCTTTGTTGGAATAAAAGCTGCTTTCTTTCATACACGCTCTAATATTTGTTGAGTAAGGATATGCTCAAGGTTGAAGCCTCTTGTCCACCCGTGACAGGAGGCTTGTTTGCGTATGATTTATTTTCTTGTTGACTTAAACCATGGTTTAAGTCGTATCCTATTCCTGTCGACGATGAGATTAAAATGTGGAGGCCTCCCGATGAAGTATTATTCCATTAGTGAAGCTGCAGCCCAATTCAATATACCGGAATCAACATTACGCTATTACGAAAAAAAAGGACTACTCCCCTTAATCGAGCGTGACGGAGCGGGCAGACGGTTATTTTCGGAAGATCAAATGGCGCTCCTTGGAACGGTGATTTGTTTGAAGAACACGAACATGCCCATCAGCGGGATCAGACAATATATAGATTGGGTCATCGAAGGTGACAGCACTATCGCCCTTCGCCTTGAGATGATGCAGAATCATAAGCAAGCGGTGATGGCTGAAATTTCGCTGATGACGGAATCCTTAGAGGGAATCGATTATAAAATTTCACGCTATACCGAACGTATTCAAGACTATTAGGCGATTGATCCGGTGAAGCGTATCTGTAACCGGCGTATCTCAAGGCATTGGCTTGATGGCTTTGAAAATCAGGATAGAGAAGAGGAGCTATAATGAAACTTTCGGGCAATACCATACTTATTACGGGCGGAAGCACCGGAATCGGGTTCGCTTTTGCAGAACGCTTTATCGAAGCCGGAAACACCGTCATCGTTACGGGACGACGCGAACATGTTCTTCAACATGCGCAAGAAAAGCTCCCTGGCCTGATTACTCGTGTAAGCGATTTGAATCATGAATCCGAGCGTGCAGCCCTATTTGATTGGGTAACGGCAAATTATCCGGAAGTGAACGTGCTCGTGAACAATGCAGGCATCCAGCAGCGTTTTAACGTTTTAAAAGCCGATGCCAAGCAAGATTGGACTTATTTCAACAACGAGATTACGACGAACCTCGAAGCCCCGCTCCATCTCTCGATGCTGTTCGCTCCGTATTTGGCCGCGAAGGAAGCTGCGGCGATCTTGAACGTGACTTCCGGGCTTGCGTTCACGCCATTTGCGATTGCACCGATCTATTCAGCGACGAAAGCGGCGCTTCATTCATTCACCATGAGTCTGAGACATCAGCTATCGGGTACGTCTGTAGAGGTGATTGAGGTTGCTCCTCCGGCCGTGAATACGGATTTGGGGGGTGCAGGGCTGCATACGCAAGGAGAACCGTTAGATGCCTTCGCGGATGGCATTTTCAAAGGATTGGAAGAGGGCAGGAAGGAAATGGGGTATGGCACTTCAGAGGCACGCTTACGCATGTCGCGGGATGAAGTCGACGAATACGTAGCAAAGATGTATGAGGCGACGAAAAACATGATTGAATAGCATTCTCGGAATCGAGATTGAAAATGAATAAGGATAAGTTCAGGCGGGCCCGAAGGGGCCTGCTTTTTTGTGAGGTGTAAATGTGAACGCCAGCATCATAAAACTTCTCACTTTTATGATCAAAATCTAACGTTTTTTGACTATAGTATCAAGTTTGTTGTCTGGATGAAAGCGCTCTATTCCCTATAAAATGAACGTATACAAAGCAAAACGAAGCTAACGGAAGAGGTGACAGACATGGACGCTAAAACGAAAGGTAAGCGTTTTCGGACGCGTTGGCGCAAGCAGGACACGGAGCTGACGATTTTGGCATTGCCGACGACCGTATGGTACATTCTTTTCTGCTTTTTACCTATGTTCGGTATCATTATTGCCTTTAAAAACTTCAAAATAAGCGGTGGCTTTCTAAGCAATGTTTTTAATAGTCCCTGGGCCGGATTCAAGAACTTTGAATTTCTGTTCAAGTCCAACGATGCCTGGATCATTATTCGCAACACGATCGGATACAACATCGTATTTATCATTCTCGGCATTGTGATTCCAGTCGCTTTGGCGCTGATGATCGGCATGATCCACAATCGCAGAGCGGGAAAGGTCTATCAAACGATGATGTTCCTGCCTTACTTTCTGTCGTGGGTCGTCGTTTCGGCGGTAGGCTGGGCATTCTTAAGCTTTGACAAGGGGATTGTCAACCAAGTGCTGGTGGATATGGGCAGAGACCCGATTAACTGGTACATGGAGCCCACGTACTGGCCGTACTTTTTGATTTTCATGAATGTTTGGAAGGGCCTCGGTTACGGGATGGTCGTATACTTGGCGACGATTACCGGCATCGATAAAACCTACTATGAGGCAGCCGTTATTGATGGCGCTTCCATATGGCAGCAGACCCGTTTCATTACGCTGCCTTTGATGAAGCTTGTCATCATTATGATGTTCATTTTGGCGGTGGGCCGAATTTTTTATACGGACTTCGGGTTGTTCTTCCAGGTACCGCGGGATTCGAACTCCCTGTTTAACGTGACCACAACCATTGATGTATTGGTATACAAACAGTTGAAAAGCGCAACGGTCGGCATGGCTTCCGCAGCCGCATTCGTCCAATCCGTGCTGGGCTGCTTGATGATTCTCATTGCCAACTGGGTCGTCCGGAGAATCGATCCGGATAGCGCGATGATATAGGAGGCGGGTTTATGGCGACAAGAACGGTATATGAGAGTGGTCTAGATAAATTCAATCGTCCCAGCAAAAGCGTGAATATCATTTTCAATCTGATATTCATCATACTCGCGTTAGTCTGCGTCGTGCCTATATTGGTCGTGCTGTCCATTTCGATATCCAGCGAGGAGTCCATCCGCCAAACGGGATATCACATTTTCCCGACTGCTCTTTCCGGTGAGGCTTACGGCTATATCATCAATCAGGGAACGATGATCCTGCGTGCGCTCGGGGTATCCTTATTCGTTACGATCGTGGGTACCGTGCTGGGCGTACTGCTCACAACCTCGATGGGTTATGCCATCTCCCGTCCGAATTTCAAGCTGAAGGGGCTGCTCACCTGGATCGTATTTATCCCGATGGTGTTTAACGGCGGCCTGGTTTCAAGCTACTACATTAACTCGAACTTGCTCGGGCTGAAGGACACGATTTGGGCGTTGATTCTGCCGCTCGCGGTGTCATCCTTTAACGTGATCATCTGCAAAACATTTTTCAAGAGCACGATTCCGGATGGCTTGATCGAATCGGCGGAAATGGATGGCGCGAGTCAGATGCGGATTTTCTTTTCGATTATTTTGCCGATTTCCCTGCCCGTCATCGCAACCATCGGATTGTTTCTGTGCTTTGGTTACTGGAATGACTGGTTCCAATCGATGCTGTACATCAACAACCAGGATTTATATTCCTTGCAGGCTCTGCTCAACAACCTGATGAGCAACGTGGATGCGCTCGCCAAGAACGCCGCCAGCATGGGTGTCAGCTACGCGATGCTGGCAGCGACGATGCCGAAAGAATCCGCCCGTATGGCGGTCGCGATTGTTATCGTGCTGCCTGTGGCCTTTGCGTATCCGTTCTTCCAGCGGTACTTCATTTCCGGTCTGACGGTCGGTGCCGTGAAAGGTTGATAAGCGCGTTTACCTTCATTGAGACGACGTCCCAGAGACGTTTGATCATAATATCGCCGTTTGAAACAGAAGAGCATTTGACAACCATTCAAAAAACGGCGGCAGAACACTAAAAGGGGGAAATACCAATGAAAAGATCTTTGAAGCTCATCTCCACCATGTGCATGGCTACGCTTCTCATGTCGGGTCTTGCGGCCTGCGGCTCCAAGTCGGATACTTCCGCTACGGATCCGAAAGCTTCCGATTCGTCTTCAACTTCTTCCACTTCCAAGGATGTGCCAACATTGGTTTGGTGGACGATCGGCGGCCAGGTTCCGAACAACTTCGACAAGGCCGTTGCCGCGATGAACGATTACACCGCCGAGAAAATCGGCGTCAAGGTCGACATTAAAGTCGCAAGCTGGGGCGAATGGGATACCAAGATCAACACGATCGTAAACACGGGCGAGCCGTTCGACATCCTGTTCACCAATGGTTCCAAGTACAGTCAGCAGGTTTCGATGGGCGCACTGGCCGACATCTCCGATCTGGTGCAGAGCGAAACGCCGGATCTCTACAAGCTCATTCCTGAAAAGGTATGGGACGGTACCAAGATTGGCGGCAAAATTTACTCCGTGCCTACGTATAAAGACTCTTCCTTGACGCAGTACTGGGTATTCGATCATAAGTATGTCGAAAAATACGGTTTCGATGTGAACAATATCAAGACTCTCAAGGATCTGGATAAACCCCTGCACGATATGAAAGCAGGCGAGGGCAAGAGCTTCTATCCATTGCCGATGACGCAGGGCGAAGGCCTGAACGGTTTCTTTAACGGCTATGACGATATGGCGCTCGGGCTTCCTCCGATTGGCGTGAAAGCCGACGATGCTTCCCGTAAGGTCATCTCCGTTCTGGAGCAGCCGGATGTCATGGATAATTTGAAGACGCTGCACCAATGGTACAAGGACGGCATTATCAACCCGGATGCACCGACCAAGCCTGAGCCGGACAAAGGCCGCCCATTCTTCAGCGCTCAAGGATTCCCTGGTGCAGAGGTTAGCTGGCAGATCAACGAAGGCGTAGACAAGTACGACATGGTACAGAACTACGGACCGATCTATACGACCTCGACGATTCAAGGTTCCTTGAACGGAATTTCCGCAAACTCGAAGTATAAAAAAGAAGCTCTGAAGTACCTGGAGCTGGTCAACACCGATCCTAAACTGCGCAACATGCTTGCCTTTGGCGAAGAGGGCGTAGATTACAAGAAGATCGACGGCGAAAAAGTTGTCGAGCGCACAACGGATACATGGCCGCTGGCTGCTTACACGCAAGGCACGTTCTTCGATATGGCGACAACCAAGGGCGCTCCCGAAGATCAATGGCAGCAGGTTGAAAAGCTGAACGGGCAAGCTTTCGCCTCGTCCTTGCTGGGCTTCTCCATGGATACGACCAATCTGACTACCGAAGTAGCGAATACGAAAGCCGTATGGGATAAGTACCGCTATGAATTGCTTACAGGCGCATCCGATCCGGAGAAAATGGTACCGAAAATCGTTTCTGAAATGAAATCGGCCGGCATGGATGCCATCATGAAGGCTGCTCAAGAGCAGATCGATACGTTCTTCAGCAAGTAAGTCCTAACGCTCTACTTGAAAACCCGAACGGAGGAGTTATCTGCCGTTCGGGTTTCTTATAATATCAGACCAGTATAAACTACAGAGCCATGGCTTCATGATATTGCAAGAAAAACATCCGCTGATGGCGGTCTGTCTTCTGAGAAATCACGTCGATAGACGTTATTCTTATATACTTCGTTATGATGGAAGGCGCTAATGGTATGATGAAATGGATTCAATTGCAATTGAATTTATGGATAGGCGCATTTTATGATGGAACCAGAGCCGCGTGACGAACAGCAAAGGAGGCGCCAGGATGAATTCCTTTTGGCAGATCAAAATATATCGCGGCAAATTCATTGCTTATACGGTATTTGTGGTGTCCATTGGCCTGACGCTTGGCGCTCTGACCTGCGCGGTACTGCTGTACCAGTGGATCGAGAACGCCCGCAGCGAGGCTGTCAGCGCCTTTGCCCGAATTGAAGGCGAGCTTCAGTCGGATAATGACCGGATCGAGGCTTACATGCAGCGCATTTATTCCAACAATCGTCTGATGACGGATGTCCGTTACTTTTTGGGCAACAGCGCCGAAGGATATCTCACAGGCAGGCTGCAAAATAGCCAGTCCAGCGAACCGCTCATCTCTTTTCCCGAAGATATGAAAGCCTTTTTGTACAGCTCGGCCCAGGGAGACATTACCCAGATTAGCCTTCATACCGAGCTTCAGGGCAATGTGGTCCGATTTGACGGCAACGGCAATGGCAGCTTTCAGTTCCGGCTTCCGAACACGGATGACGCCTTCCGTGAGTCTATTCAAAAGGGATTTGTCTACCGCAAAAAATTGTCCGATCCCAATCAGATATCGCGCCAGATCGGGGAGTTCCGTTTCCTGGTCAGCAGCGATCAGCTGTTCAAGAAAGTAAGCGGCTACAAGCTGGACTTCGCGGCTGCGGTAAGCGATTCCGGTGAAGTATACATGGTCTCCGGCAAGGATCAGAGGACGCAAGAGCTGGTCCTTAAGGCAGCGGCAGAGCAGCGGAACAGCGGCTATCTTTCGGTCGGGGGAGTGAAAAGGGTGTTTTACACGACCTTTTCTTCCACCAAGTTCAATTACAAGTTCGTCGTTCTCGTGGATTTGCTCCTGCTCATGCGTCAAAATGCCGGCATGCTCGCCGCCATATTTTTGATTGTACTCATGGCGATGATCAGCGTACTGCTGCTTATCGTATACAACCTGCGCGATGACGCGAGATTCCTTAAACGCATTATCCATTCCATTAAACGCGTGAAAACGGCGGATTTTACGTCGAGCTCTCCCGCACGCTACCGGCGAAACGAATACGGCATGATCGCCCGGGAGCTTGACGATATGGTTCTGCAGCTCGATAAACATATTCGGACCGAGTATTTACTGAAGCTGAAACAGCAGGAGACCGAGATGAAGGCGCTTCAACATCAAATCAATCCGCATTTCTTGTACAATACGCTGGAGGCGATTCGCTCTACGGCTTTGGTGAACCGCGACGTGGATACCGCCGATGCCATCGCGACCTTAGGGACGTTGTACCGGGATGTCGTGAAAAAAGAAAACATTATTTCGATCGGCAGCGAGCTGGAGCTCTTACAGCAATATTTAAAAATCATGGAGCTGAAATATCCGGGGCGGTTTTACTACCAGATTCATGTGGATGAGGCACTGATGTCTTTATCGACGGTTAAGTTTTGGATGCAGCCGCTGGCGGAAAACTTTTTCGTGCATGGCTTCAACCCGGGTCATGAATTTAATCTGCTCGTCGTCAACGGCCGGGAAACGGAAGACAGCTTCGTATTGGAATTTGTGGATAACGGAAAATGGATTTCCGAAGTGCGCTTGGACGAAGTGAGAAGCACCCTTTCCAGCCGGGACGACGCCCCGGTTCAGAGCATCGGGCTCCATAATGTCTATACCAGGCTTTCCTTTTTCTATGGAGCAGGCTTTTCCATGGCGATTGATAATAACGAAGAGGCAGGCGTTAACATTACCGTGATGATCGCAAAGGAGTGACCAGGCATGTATAAGCTTCTCATCGTAGACGATGAGCCTCAGATTTTGGAAGGAATGAAGCGGACTTTGGATTGGGCGAGCTACGGCTTCCACCGCATCGAGACCAGCGAAACAAGGGACGACGCCGTCTCCAAAGCTGTGGAGCTAATGCCGGATATCGCGATTTTTGATGTCTGTATCGGCACAGACCGCGGCTACGAGATCATCAGCAGGCTTAACGAGCTGCGTCTTCCTACGAAATATATCATTATGAGCGGTTACAGCGAATTCGAATATGCGCAAGAGGCCATTCGCTGCGGCGTGAAGGATTATCTCCTGAAGCCTGTCGAGCGATCCAAGCTGCAGACGGTGATCGAGAAAATCATCGTGGAAGATCTGCACGGCACACTGGGCGGCATGAACGGCGAAGATTTGAACACGGACCCGATCCTGGGCATTCCGTATGACCGTTTATCTAAGCTGACCAACCGTATTCTGCTGATGGTGAAGGCGGAATATGCCCAAAATATTACGCTGAAATCGGTGGCGGAGCGCTTCCGCATGAACAGTACCTACCTGGGGCAGCTGTTCCTGAAGGAAGCCCAGATGAAGTTTTCGGAATATTTGATGGCTTACCGGATGCATCATGCGCGGGAATATATTTTAAACACGGACGAGAAAATTGCAAGTATCGCGCTTTCGGTCGGATACCCCAACCTGAACTATTTTTATACCCATTTTCAAGGGTACTTCGGCAAATCACCTTCGGAACTCAGGAAAAAAGGTTAGGCTCCCCATGGGAGAAAGGAGGCTTACGATGCATTACCCCTCTTTTTTCGGCCGTATCACCTTATACTTGGCGTTAACCGGCATGCTCGCACTGCTTGCAGCAGGCTGTTCCTCGTCTGCAGTCGAAGATCAAGGCACGAAGCCCGGCGGAGGCATGGTCAATCTGATCTATTACACCATCGGCGAGCCGGATAAGGACCTTCAAATGGTCAATGACAAAATCAATGAAGTTCTGGCCAAAAAGATTGGCGTGACGATTACATATATCAAGGTGGGGTGGCAGGAGTATGATAACCGGCTGAACACGATGGTATCGGCGGGGACTCCCTTCGACATTGTTTTTGCATCCGACTTCACGGGATATGTCAAGCGGGGGGCATGGCTGAAGCTGAACGACTATCTATCCAATGTGGGGAAGGGGATGAACGATGTCATCGACCCTATTTTTTGGGAGGGCGTGCGCATGGATGACGGCGGCATTTACGGCATACCCACGAATAAGGAATTGGCTGTGCGCCAACAGTGGATGTACCCGGAAGAGCTGGTGAAGAAGTATCATATTGATATTTCCAGGTACAACACCTTGGAGTCGCTTGAGCCGTTGCTCCAGATGATCAAGCAGAAGGAGCCGGGCTATTTTCCGATGGAGCTGGATAAGGACTCCCAGAATTTCTTCGCCTTATATGGGTACGAATATCTGATGGACAAGAAGCTTCCTTTGATGGTACGTTCCCTGGAGCCTGACGCGAAGGTCGTGAATATATTCGAAACGAAGGAAGCGCGGCAGGTGCTGGGTACGCTTCGTCGCTACTACAAGGCCGGATACATCAATGAAGACGCCGCGCTGCGGGAAAGTCAGGGACTGAAAAGAGGCCTCAAGGTATTCTGGAAAGCCTCGGAAGGCGGCCCTCTCTCAGAAAATAGCTGGAGCAAGGATCGCGGCTACAAGGTTCTGGCGCATCCGGTCACGCCCGAGCTCGTAACGACGGAGTCCGTGCGCGGAGGCATCATGGCGGTCAGCTCGGAAACGAAGCATCCCGTGGAATGCATCAAGTTTCTGAATCTGCTGAATACCGATCCCGAGGTGCGCAACCTGTTCAATTATGGCATCGAGGGAGTGCATTATACCTTGGACAAAAGCGGCCAGGTCGTACCTATACCTCCTAAAGATGAGAGCGGACAGCCAATCACGGACGCGCCGCCGAATTATGCAGGGGTTACGTACACTCAGGGAAACTGGTTTATTCTGAAGACCATGGGCGGCGAATATCCGGATCCTGTCAACAAATGGGATGAGTTTCGATCTTCCAACGCCAGAGTTGTTAAATCAAGCCTGCTCGGCTTTACGCCGGATTTATCCATGATGCCGATTCAATTGCAGAACATCGAAATGGTCTGGCAAAAATATTACCCGAGCCTGATGACAGGCAGCGTCGACGTAGAAACCGAGCTTCCGAAGTTCAACCAGGAGCTTAAGCAGGCGGGCCTCGACGAGGTGAGGGCGGAGGTGCAGAGACAGCTGGATGCATGGCGCAGTAGCCATAAATAGGCTTAAACGGGTAATAGATCTGGAGATTTAAGAACTACTAAATTCGCTTCTTATGCAGGCCAACCGCGCTCTATTGGGTGGGGTTTCTAGTTGAACGCCCACAGCATAGTAGAGGTAAAACACGTGTACGATGGAAGTTCCAAGTAAACAAACAACCGACGCCGGTTAAGCACCGGCGTCGGTTTGCGTTTCAGAGGATGATTTCTTTTATATGATCTGAATTTACTGGTTCCAGATACGGTACAAAATCACCGCCGCTTCGGCACGAGTGAGCGTGCCGTTTGGCGCGAGTTTGCCATGATCGCCGATTACGATTCCAGATTGCACGAGGGCAGAAGCGCTATCTTTGGCGTAAGCGGAAATGCCCGCAACATCGGAATAGGCGTCTAAAGCTTCGCCGCTGCCGCTTACCGGTTTGCCGGCTGCCGCTAATGCGCGCGCCGTCATCACCATCATATCCTGACGGGAGATGGGGCTGTCTGGTTTGAAGGTATGGTCGTCATAGCCGGTTACAAGTCCCAGTTCAAGAGCGGTGGCCAGTTCGCTTTTATAATAGGTTGCCTGATCGACATCGAAGAACGTTGCCTGAGTGATTCCCGTACCTTTCAATTCCAGGGATCTAACCAACTGCGCGACGAAGTCGGCTCTTGTAACGGGTGCTTCCGGAGAGAAGAGCCCTTCAGCCGTTCCTCGGATGACATCACGGGCTGCAATGGTGTCGATGGCTTGCTCGGCCCAGGCGACACTGCGCAGATCGCCGAAGGTTTTGGAAACGTTGGCTACCGCATACGTACTGAAATGGGTCGTTTGGAAAACGACTGCTCCGGCTGCCGCATCATACCGCCCGTTCGGCACCGGAACCGTGCTTCCGCTGCCATCAATATACCAAACGACGATGTGCTCCGGATGCTTAAGCTCCTCCGTCGTCGGGGAGTAAGGAATCGTTACCGTTACAGGAGCCTTCGGATTGTTCCATTTCAAGATTTGACCGCCTGCTAAGATACTCAGATCGATCATCGGGTGGCTGCCGATTCGTTCACGAGCGGCTGCGTTTAAGCCGTCCGTAGAGGCCGTGCCTATGCGAATCGAAAGCTGCTCAGAAGTTACTTTCATATTAGACAGCATGCTGCTTGGGATTCGAATAACACCGTTGTCCGTCTTTAGTACCAGCTCGAAGGATTCTTGGCTGTTCAGGCTCGAGGCCGGCAATTGGACTTCATACGAAGCTGCATCTTTTTGCTTCGCGATGTCGATGATGATTTGTTTTTTGCCGTTCGCGTTCGGGGCAGCCTGCTCCAGCGCTTTTTTCAAGCTGTCTGCGGAAAGGGTGCTCACCGCACGGCCACTTGCGACCTTTACCTCCGGCTTGATCGTAACGACACCATTCCCGCTTACGGAAATGCCGGTTTGCGAAATCGTTCCGCTGCCGCTATTACTGTTGCTGCCCCCAGGGGTGCTGCCGCCGCCATCTCCGCCATTGCCGGGACCATTGTTACCGGGATTGGCGGGTTTGCCGGTCAGGGTAAGCACACCGAAAACAGACGTATCCTGATAACCGTTGCCGGTCGTATCATTCCAGGCGGCGACGCTTTGGCGGGCGCCGTCTTTCGCGTCATTGATCTGCGCGTCGAAGCCGATTTTCTTCAGGTTTGCCGGCGTGATCGACTTGAAAGGGATTTTGACTTCCACGGTGTAACTCGTTCCCGATACCCGGGTTGCCGATTCGAAGCCTGCTGCGATTTTTTCGGGATTGAAGGAAGTCTTGTTATCAAAGTTCACCCGGTACTGGCCATCGTCATCCTGATAGAATGTCGTTTTGGCGTTGTTCTCGTCCACGAAGATCTCAACGGAATCCTGTTCCCAGGCATTGGCGTTAGATTGATCCAGCTGGGTGTCGCTGACCTGGATCAGCACGTACAAATTGTGGTCATCCCAGAGGGCTTTGGCTACTCCGTTCGCACCCTGCCAAGCCATCTGAAACTGGTTAACCGGCATGGCCGGCGCTTGGCTCCAGATGTCGTCAATGGTTCCGTCAATGGCAGGCGTGCCGTAAACGGCGCTGGACTGGTTTACATTGCCCGTTTCGGGTTGATGCGCCGCCATGAATGTGTCCGGGTCGATGACGCCGTAATATGCGGGCTTAGCCTGCAGGTTCTTATCGAACAGGAGCGGGTTGGACGAAGCCCGCCAGCTCGTGTTGTCATCCATTCCCCAGAAGGTGACGCGGCTGATGCCTGCGGCATGGTCTTTGAAAATTTTCATCAATTGCGCATACAGATAGCCTTGGGCATTGGCCAGCTTCTCGGGAAGCTGGTAGTTGCTTCCGGCCTGGATATCCAGCTCGCTGATGCTGACTTCAACCCCTAAGGAAATGAACTTTTCCAAGGACAGCTTCACGTTTTCCGGATTCGTGTTGACATTGTAATGCCCCTGCATGCCGACCCCGTCGACGAGGCGTTTGCCGGGATGGGTCTTGGCATAGTCGTCATTCAATTCTTTGACCATGTTGTAGATGGCCTGTGCTTTATTCTGGTTATCCTCGTTGTAGTCGTTATAATACAGCTTGATATCCCACTCGGGATGCTCGTCAAGCACCTCTCTAGCGGCGAGGAAGGCCTGTTCGAGATAGTCCGGACCGATGGCTTGATACCAAGGCGATTGGCGCAGTGATGCTTTCCAATCAGCCGGATTCGGCGGATTGTCGTTCATCGCCTCGTTCACGACGTCCCAGGAAATCACTTTGTTCCCGAAATGCTCCATGACACCTCGGATATGGCCCCGCAAATTGGCGAGGGCTTCCTCGCGTTTCAGAGGGATCGTGTTGCCTTGGGCATCCTTGGCCGTATTCATCCAGGCCGGAGACTGCTGATGCCATACAAGCACATGCCCGTGCATCTTCATGCCTTCCGCCAGAATTTTATCCACCATGGCGTCCGCAGCGGTAAACGTAAAATTGCCTTTCGTCGGCTGCAGGGCATCCGGCTTCATGGCATTGCCTGCCGTGGCGACGTTATGGTGCATTGTCAGCAGTTCAAGCCGCACGCCCTCCAGATCCTCCGCGGAAATCGCGTTTCCGATCAGAAAATCATTCTGATAGGCCGTTCGAATCGGCGTCAGATCCTTTTGAATTTCGATTGGGACCGCGCTTGTCTTTTCAAAGCTGATATCGTCGATATAAAAGGAGGCGGTCGCGTTATTCGAGCTTTCCACGTAGATCGTCAAAAACTCGTCGCCCACGCTGTTGTAACGGTAAGTTCCCTCAAACTGGACCCAGCCGTCGCTTGCATTGATCGTTTTGGGCGCGAGAGCGACGTAGTTCGCGCTGCTTCCCGTGCCGATTTGGGTGGACAGCTGGAGCTGCGAGCTGGCGGGGCTAATCAATTTGACCCACGCCGATATTTTGTATTCACTGCCCTTATCCACGTATTTCTCTATGCGAAGAGAAGGCCCGTGCCACGAGGTGGTTCTGCCTTCGACCTTCAGGGCATAGGAGCCGTCTGTGGTATGATTGGCTTCATCGGTTACGGTGAGCGTCTCGGTACCGGCCCGGCCCTCAAAGCCGCCCTTGGTTTGATCCTCGAAGGTGATCGTATGGAAAGGCAAGGCCGGATTTCGAGGCGTTTCTTCCTGGCCTCCCGAAGCGATCCTTTCGGTAATCAATAGATCACGGATATAATAAGCCACGGCTGCTCCGGCTTCATTCGAATTGATGCGAAGGGCCGAATCCTTTGTCGTGTCCACAGTGAATTCCTTCGTCAGGATAACGGTTTTGCCGGCTTCATAATCCGCCTCCGCATAGTTTTGGTAGCTGTCTACGGTTTGAAGCGCAGCTTTGGCGCCGCCCGGCAGCGTGGCATTCGCGTCCACATATACGGCTGCGGTGACCTTGTAGGTTTTACCGTTCTCCAGCCCGATGTCGGTGAATTTGAAATCAGCAGCATCCCAGTTGTTTACCCGGCCGCTTACATACAGGGCATTCCCATTCTCGCTACTGTCGAACGCTTTGCCGGTGACCTGCGTCAAGCTGGCATTGCCCGACTGGCTTGCCTTGCCGACTCCATCCGCAAACGTTTCGTGGTAAATTTCTTTTTCCGTTGTTCCCGCCGTTTGTTGGGTCGTAATAAGCAGATCCCGGATATAGTAAGGTACGGCTGCCCCGGCTTCGTTCGAATTGATGCGAAGGGCCGAGTCCTTGCCTTTGTCCACAGTGAATTCCTTCGTCAGGATGACCGTTTTGCCGGCTTCGTAATCCGCCTCCGCATAGTTTTGGTAGCTGTCTACGGTTTGAAGCGCAGCTTTGGCGCCGGCCGGCAGCGTGGCATCCGCGTCCACATATACGGAGACAGTCACCTTATAGGTTTTACCGTTCTCCAGACCGATGTCGGCGAATTTGAAATCAGCGGCGTCCCAGTTTTTTACTCGGCTGCTAACATACAGAGCGGTCCCATTTTCATTGCCATCAAAAACTTTCCCGGTGACCTGCGTCAAGCGGGCGCTACCCGATTGGCTTGCCTTACCGATTCCATCCGCAAATGTTTCGTGGTACACCGTCACCGGTTCCCCATTTCCCTGGGCATCGGCATGGGCCTCGCGAGCAAGCCAGCCCGAAGGAATAAGCAAAGCTGCTGCGACCATGATCGAGACGGCCTGTTTGATCCATTTACTCATGCACTGCACTCCCCCCCAAATAGATTATTCTGCTGTTAAGCGCTTACATTATTTTGGACGATTTCTCCTTTCCCGCCCAATAATACCACCCGGTCTGAAAGCAAGTCTTACTCGAAATTAAAGAACTTTCCGTACTTTTTACACATATAGGGATCATTTTGTTAGACTGACGGGATAATCACGGTTAATTTGTTTGAATAGGTGTCGGCAGAGTTTCTTTATTAGCAATGCGTCTGCACTTTACATCAAAAAGTTCAATGCAAATGCGAGAGGCATTCGCTATACTGCTAGTTATGAAGGAGGATGATGACAGGATGGGATACATAGACGAGGTATCGAAGGAGTTGTACAGCTATCTTCCCCCTCTCACCAAGCAGGATGATTGTGACGAGTTCTGGGCGACCACGATCGAGCAGGCCAAGGCAGTCCCGCTGGAGCCGCAGAGAGATCAGATCGATTACCCGGCCCGCTACGCAAAGGTCTACGAAATATCATATTGCGGTATGGATGAAACCCGGATTCACGGCTGGCTGATCGTTCCGGCATTCGTGGAAAAGGAGAAGTTTCCGTGCCTGATCCATTATCACGGGTTTAACGGCAGCCGGGGCAAGCCCTCCGAGCTCATGCACTGGGTCATGATGGGGATGGCCGTATTGTCCGTGGACTGCCGCGACCAAGGCGGACGGACGGGCAACAACGCTTCCTATTCCCACGGGTACACGGTGAATGTAGCCAGCAAGGGCGTACATAGTAAATGGGAGTATTACTACCGGTATGCGTATATGGATGCCTTGAAGGCGATCGACTTTGCCTGCGCCCAGGAGGATATCGACGCTTCGAGAATCGTCATCGAAGGCGGCAGCCAGGGCGGCGCGCTCGGCACAGCGGTATCGGCTCTGGACGACCGGCCGGTGCTTTCCATGGTGGACGTGCCGAGCAACAGCAACCTCGTCTGCCGGATCGAAGGCAATCACGGGGCGTTCGCGGCGGTAGCCGAATATTTGAACAAGCACCCGGAGCAAACGGACCTCGTGATGGACAACCTGAGTTATTTTGACACGATGAATCTGGCCGATCGCATTACTTGCCGGGTGCTGGCCAGCGTCGGATTAAAGGACGAAACGTGTCCGCCGCAGATGTACTTCGCCACCTATAACCGGATCACGAGCAGCAAAGACATCGTCATTTACCCGTTTAACGGGCATGAGGGCGGAGGCGCCGGCCACACAGAGGTCAAGCTGGACTATTTGCGGAAACATTTCCCCGACTGGTTCGATGAGTAGATTACATCATGGATAGGGTCGAGCCTGGCTCGACCTACCCGTTAGTTAAGTGGATTGCAAGGGGCAAGGGACAGGAAAGAATCGAACAGATGAAAAGCCTGGAAAGCGGCGCCGTCTCCGGCGCCCTTTTTCTGATTCAGGGACATGTCTTGATTTGTGGTCACCCCGAATGTCGGAAGGACTTCGGCATCCATTGGAAAATGAAGCGATTTTGTTCTATGGGAAGCATCAATTTGTATATGACAGTTGGGCAGACGATCGTGCTACGATGTCCATGACGCCGTCATGTTCATATAAAATGTAAGCGCTTTACTATACCGGCCGGATAGACTTCCTTGCTTTTGGCATATGAGAGGGTTCACATACCAAAGGAGGCGGATGACGATATGAAAAAAGGCAGACCGTTGAAAATGGGGATCGCGGCGCTGATGCTGGCGACGCTTCTGCCCGCAGGAACGGGCAGCGCTGACGCGGCATTGACCGAGGTGCCGTACGCCATGGATTCGAGCAATCAGGCGGGATGGTGGTCCCCGCTCGAAACGTATGGAACGGGATTGGAGTACGCCTATATGGCCTATAACGCCCCGGGAAGCGTCGAATCGACGCACAAGGTGTATATCGCCCGGCGGGACGGAAGCGGGGTATGGTCCAACATTCCGGTGATGGACGGAAGCAAGGTTGCGGAGTACACCGACGATGTGGGGCATAACCAGCCGTCGATCTCCAGGGATGGAAGCGGTAGGTTCCATGTGTTTGCTTCGATGCATGATGAAGCCTGGCATTATTTCCGCTCCGACACGGTCGGGGGAACGCCGCAAAACCATTCGGCCGACATGCCGACGCCTGCCACGTTCAAAGGCACGTATCCTGTTTTGACCACGGCGCCGAACGGGGACGTGTACCTGTTGGTCCGGTCCAGCGAGGATGCCGCCGGCTATCGGTCCGGGCAGCTGTTCCGCTGGGACAATGCAGCTTCCACATGGTCCAAGATTGCCGTGATCGGCTCGTCCTTGAACAAATCGTTTTACCCCGACGATCTCGTGTTTGATGCAAGCGGCAATCTGCACATTCTGTTCGAGTGGTCCGCCTTTGCGGCCAGCGCGCTGCGTCATGAATTGTCTTACGTCAAATACAGCCCGTCGACGGGCAGCTTCACCAAGGTCGACGGCAGCGCCGTCTCCCTGCCGCTGAAGCCGGGAACCGCGGATATCATCCAGCCGCTCGCGCCGACCGAAGCATACGTTCAAACGGGAAGCGATCCGGGAGGCCCCGGCGTGCAAAGCGCCAAGCTGGCCGTCGACCCGGCCGGCAGCCCCGTCGTAGCCTATCGTTACCGGGAGGAAGGAAGCAGCACCTTCTCCGTGAAGTACGCATCCTGCGGGAGTGCCGGTTGGAGCCTGCAAACGGTGTATAACGCGTCGGAAACCAAGGCGGCGATCGATATCACTTGGGCGGGCTCGGCGCCTCGGGTGTACTACGCCAAAAGCACCGGAACGGACCGCGCCTTCATGGCCGTCCCGTCGGGCGGCAGCTGGAGCCAAACGTCCATTGCGCCAGGCAAGCCGATCGAGCGGCTGAGCGTGGAACGAAACGATAACGGCGTCGATATTTTGTACCTCGTGGACGTCACGAACCGTAAGCTGTACTATGGCAGGAACTAAAGCCTAAAGTCGCGATCGGAAGAAAGCTGCGAACCGCAGCTTTCTTTTTTTGCATATCCATCTCATAACGATCTTTGCACGGCGGAGACCGGCAATGCCTTTCTGTTTAGGCATGTCGATAACCGGCGCATCCCGTGTCAATAGAACGATTTGATGCTTTTAGCGGCCCGGAACGCTACATTTTTATGGTATTGCACGAACATTGTTATCTATGGACATCGCGTGAGATATAATGGGAGCACCAAGAGTATAAAGGAGTTCTCGTGATGCGGAAATGGCTCGGCCACCTCGTTCCCCACAAGCTGAAATACCGGTTGTTTGCCGTGTTTGCGCTCGTCATTTTGCTTCCGTTCAGCGTATTGAACTTATACAACTACCAAAAGATCGAATCGCTCGTGCAAAATAAAATCAGTGAGCAGAGCCACGAACAGCTGGACAATCTGCACCGCTCGCTCGAGGATCAGCTCAGCATCGCGTTCAAAACCTTGATCTTCCTGGAGCAGGATTCAGAAATCAGGCGCATCCTGCAGAAGCCGGAGGAACGTTCGGTCCTGGACAACAAGGAGATTATGGAGGACAAATTCAAAGGGCTGAACAACAGCTTTTTCCTGTACAATCCGTCCGTTTACTTCACGCTGCTCGACAACAGCAGCCATGTATATACGTCTTATCCGCCGAATAAGTCCCTGAATTACAGCCAGATTGCCTCGAACCCGTCGTTCAAGGCGCTGGAGGAGGCCAAGAGCTCCTATCTGTGGGTGTCCGACGACGCCAATTACGTGTCCCGGGATATCAGCAAGAGCCCCACGCTGCTGTCCCTGTACGCAGAACTACGGGACCGCAGCAACCGGGCTTACGGCCTGGCGCGCATCAGCATCGATTTTTCGTTCTGGTTCCAATCCATGCTGCAAAAATCCGAGAGTGATCAGGCCTACTTCATTATGACCCGTTCCGGGGAGGTGATCGCAAGGTCCATCCCCGATGCTTCGCTGTCTCCGGAAGCCATAGGAGAAATCGCAAGCCTGCCGCAAAGCGGCCATTGGACGGATCAGCAGTCCGACTCGCTTGTCAATTACAGCTATCTGTCTTCCCTGGATTGGTACCTCGTAGACCGGATTCCGCTCCATCTGTTGTTCCGGGAGATCGAAACGCTGAAAAAGCAGTATTTCGTGACCTTTTACGTCATTACCGCCGCCTTTATTGCGGTTGCGTTCATGATTGCCCATGCGTTTACGAGGCCGCTGTCCCATATGCAGCGAAAAATGAAGGAAGCGGTCCGCAAGGATCTTCGGATCCGGCTGCCCGAAAAGCGTTACAAGGGCGAAATTTTGGAGCTGACGCGGACGTTCAATGCGATGATGGTCGATATGAACGGACTCGTCCAGCGGCTGCGGGCTGAGGAACGGCAGAAGGACGCGGTGCATTTTCAAATGCTGCTGGCCCAGATGAACCCCCATTTCCTGCTGAATACGCTCAATACGATGAAGTGGATCGGGCTGCGGGGCGGAAACGAGGAGATCGTGGAAATTTGCCTGTCCCTCGGGAAGCTGCTCGAAACAAGCCTGAACTCCGACGTAGACCTGATTCATCTCCGCGACGAAATCGAGCTCACGCGCGCGTTCCTCTACATTCAGCAGGTGAGATATGGGAACCGCTTTCAAGTGGAGTTCAGCTATGACGAGGAGCTGGTCTACGCGCTGGTGCCGAAGCTGAGCTTGCAGCCGCTGGTGGACAACGCGATTCAGCACGGCATCGGCAATATGGCGGAAGGCGGGCGGATCTGGATCCGGATGGGTCGCAGCCCGCAGCTGCCGGACCGGCTCACGCTGGAGGTCGAGGACAACGGCGTTGGCATCGGGCAGCCCGGCAGGAACCGGGGCGAAGGACGCAAGCGTCCGAGCATCGGACTGCAAAACGTGAGGGAGCGGCTGCGCCTGTTGTTCAAGGACAAAGGGGAGCTTGAGATCATACCGCTTGAGCAGGGCACGCTGTGCCGCATGCATTTGCCGGTGCTGCTGTCCGAGCCCTACGAAAGTGTACGGCAATCCGATATCATCTAGCGAACTGCAAAGGGGTGGACGCATATGTGGAAGGTACTGCTGGTGGAAGACGAAACGTTCGTGAGGGAATCGGTCAAAGAGATCATCCGGTGGGAGGAGATGGGCTTTACGCTGGCCGGGGAGGCCAGCAACGGCATGGAGGCACTGCCGATGATCAAGGAGGATCCGCCGGATCTGGTGCTGTGCGACATCGTCATGCCGCAGATGGACGGCCTGGAGCTGCTGCAGGAGACGCGGAAGGCTGGCATCGCATCCAAGTTCGTCATGCTTACCTGCATCGGCGACTTTGAATCGATGCGCAGAGCCATGGAATACGGCGCATCCAATTATATTTTGAAGCTGTCCATGAGCGTCAAGGATTTGCGGGAGACGCTGGTAAAGGTCAGCACGGAGCTGTCGGCTCAGCGTTCCCCGTCCGAGCGTCCGGCAGCGGCTACCCGGGAGAAGATCACTCATCCCGAAGTGAATAAAATCATGGACTATATCGAGCAAAATTATGACAAGGACATTACGCTCAAATCGCTCGCCCGTTACGTCATGATGGGGGAGAATTACGTCAGTGCCCTGTTCAAAAAGAAAACCGGGGAGACGCTGATCCACTACCTGCACCGGACCAGGGTCGAGAAAGCGATCGAATACCTGACGACGACGGACCTTCCGGTCAATCGGATCTGCCAGAACGTCGGGTTCATGAACGACAACTACTTCATTAAGATTTTCAAGCGGATGACGGGGGTAACGCCGAGCCAGTACCGGATGAGGCAATAGAACAAAAATGCATCTGTCGCGGCCGGCATAAGCTCCCAACTGCGTATATCTGTTCCATGGGAATCATGATTCTGTTACTTACGGCGTGACCCGCTGCTTTGCTATCCTTGAGCTGCAACATATCCATCCTATTTGATGCGGGGGGCTTCAATTGAGAAAAAAAGGTTGGCTTGCGGGATTCGTAACGCTTGCGCTGATCGCGGGCGTGATGTCGGGCTGCTCCGGCGGCGGTAGCAAAGGGGAAGCCGGAGGGGCGGATGCGAAGGCTGCTTCGTCCTCCGGTACCGTTAAGCTGAAAATGTGGGGCGGCGTTCCGCCGGAAGCCGGGCCGCAGGAGGTCATGGACGCCTGGAACAAGGATCACCCGGACGTTCAAGTGGAGTACGTGCGGTACGTAAACGACGATGAGGGCAATCTGAAGCTGGATACGGCGATCATGACCGGCCAGGACGTGGACTTGTTCGTCAACTATTCCGCTTCGCAGGCGACGAAACGGGTCACCTCGGGGGCCGCGGCCGATTTGAGCTCATTCACGGACTATAATATCGATGAGAAAATGGGGCCGGAAGCCGAAGGCTGGAAAATCGACGGCAAATATTACGGCGTGCCGACCACGAAAAGCTCGTTCTTCGTGGCGCTGAACAAGGACGCCCTGGATGCGGCCAATCTCCCGGTTCCGAAGGACTGGACCTGGGAAGAGATGATGGAATACGCCAAGAAACTGAAAAAGGGCGACGGATACGGCTTCATTCAAAACACCGAGCCGTATGTCGATCCGATCGACTCGGTGCTCGCCAAAGAGGGTTATACCAAAGCAGACGGGACGTCCAATCTGGATCATCCGCTGGTGCGGAAATGGCTGGAGTCCTTGAACCGCATGATGAAGGATGATCAAACGACGCCGCCGCTCGGCGAGCAGCTGACGTCCAAAATGCCGGTCGAGCAAATGTTCCTCAGCGGCGAAGTGCCGATGCTGAACATCGGGGCATGGCTGCTCCGCAGCTCCAACAACTTCACTGATTATCCGCGCGATTTCAAAATCGCGTTCGCGCCGGTGCCAAGACTGGAAGAAGATGCGGCGAACTACGTGACCCGTGGCGGTTTGGGCGATTATATCTCGATCAACGCCAAGTCCAAGCATCAAAAGGAAGCATGGGAGTTTCTGAAATGGTACGCGGACGGCGGCATGGCGCCGATGGCGGCGGGCGGGCGCTTGCCTGCGTCCAAGGATTCCGATCAGGACGCGGCGCTGAAGAGCATGCTCGGCGATAAAGGGGACACCTACGACCAGGAATCCCTGATGTATGTTATGTTCGACAACAAGACGCCGACCTTCGTCCGTACCGTTCCGCAGGAAGTCATGGACCTGCGCTCGCAGGAATACGAAAAGTACTTCCTGGGAGCCCAGGACTTGAACACGACGGTTTCGGAGATGGTCAAACGGCATAACGAATATTTAAAATCCAATCCGCAGAAGTGATCTCTCGTTCGAATGCGAGGGCGCAACCTGCGGCAAGGGACAACGAAGTTTGATGGCTGTCTCATTGAACTGCCATAGAACAATTTGATGACCAAGCGCCGTGCGGCAAACCGCACGGCGCTTTGCATCATTTTGTGGTATGAAGACGATGGTTTTGTTCCTTCTGCGAAGGGTTCCGGCTTGCTAGACTGAGGACATCAAATCAAGAAATGAGGGGAAACGCATGAACAACCATTGGATGAGAAGGCAGCGCAGGCTGGGTTACGTTTTTATCGGGCCCAGCATGCTCGGCGTGCTGCTGTTTTTTCTCATACCGGCCGCATACTCTCTGGGCCTGGTCTTTACGGATTATAAATTCATGAATCCCAAGGTCGGGTTCGTCGGTTTCGATAATATCATCCGGATGCTGCACGACAAGCTGTTCTACCTGTCACTGAAAAATACGGTCCTCTTCCTCGTGGCGGTACCGGTATCGATTGCGCTCGGCTTCGTGGTCGCGGTTATCCTGAACCAGCGGATCTATTTGAAAAAGCTGCTGCGAGCCCTGTACTTTATGCCGTATATCACGAGCGGGGTCGCCGTCGCCTTCGTCTGGATGCTGCTGTTTCAGCCGAAGCAGGGACCGATCAACGGCTTTCTTCGCGGCATCGGCATCGATCATCCGCCGGGATGGCTATCCACCACGACGACGTCGATGTTCGCCATCGATATCATCTGGGTCTGGTTCCTGATGGGCTATAACATGATCATTTATTTGGCCGCGCTGCAGGAGGTGTCGCCGGAGCTGCTGGAGGCCGCGAAAATCGACGGGGCGCGTCCGGGACAGCTGCTTCGCAAAATCATTTGGCCGCTCGTCAGTCCCACCACGTTCCTGCTGCTCGTAACCGGCATGATCATGACGATCAAGACATTCGGCATCATTCAGGCGACGACGCAGGGCGGTCCCGGGAACAGCACGACCATCCTGTCGCTGTACGTCTATCAGAACGCCTTCCGCTATTACGATATGGGCTACGCCGCCACGATTTCGTGGGCGCTGTTCATCATCATCCTGATCATCACCGCGATCCAATGGATCGGGCAGAAACGTTGGGTCCACTATTAACAGAAAGAGAGGCCTGAAGCATCATGGAACTCAAAAAACGACTGGTTACCGGCACGCCGGGCCGGCTGCTGGTGACGCTGATCATGCTGGCGCTGGCCATCGTGATGATCATGCCCTTTATATGGATGATCAGTACGTCCTTGAAAACCCCGACCGAGGTGTTTAAATACCCGATCGAATGGATTCCCGCGCATCCGACGTGGGAGCATCATCTGAAGGTGTGGAGCGGCCCGAAAAGCTTCGGCACTTATTACCTGAACTCGCTGAAGATCGCTTTCATCGGGATGATCGGGGCCACATTCCTGTCCGCCTTTGCGGCATACGGCTTCGCCCGGATCGAATTCAAGGGGAGAAATGCACTGTTCATGCTCTATTTATCCATGATGATGATTCCCCCACAGGTGCTGTTCGTGCCGAAGTTCATCATGTTTGAATGGGCCGGCATCTATAATACGCATTGGTCATTGATCCTGCCCGGTATGTTCACGATTTTCGGCGTATTCATGCTGCGCCAGTTCTTCTTGTCCATTCCCCATGAGATTTCCGAGTCGGCCTTCATCGACGGGGCGGGGCACTTCCGGATTTTCTTCCGGCTCATTCTGCCCCTCGCCAAACCGGCGCTGGCCACTTTGGCCATCATCGATTTCTCCTGGCAGTGGAATGATTACGAGAACGCGCTGGTCTTCCTGATCGACGAGCGGCTGTACACGATTCCGCTGGGGCTTCAGAATTTTATCCTGGAAAATACGGTCGACTATAACGGCATGATGGCTGCGGCGTCCGCGGGTATCATCCCGATGATCATCGTGTTCGCGATCGGCCAGCGCTATATCATTCAAGGCTTGACCAATTCAGCGGTGAAAGGGTGAGAAGATGCTAACGGAGACGATACAAAGCGACGTCACGGTCATCGGCGGCGGACTGGCAGGCGTATGCGCCGCCATAGCGGCGGCACGGCTCGGCAGCAAGGTTGTGCTCGTGAACAACCGCCCGGTTCTTGGTGGCAACTCGAGCAGCGAGGTGCGGGTGTGGGTGTGCGGGGCGACTGCGCACGGCATCAACCGGTATGCGCGGGAGACGGGCATCATGGGCGAGCTGTTCGTGGAGAATCAGTACCGCAACCCGGACGGCAATCCGTATTTATGGGATTTGGTTATCCTGGAAGCGGTCCGGGCGGAGTCGAACATCACGCTGCTGCTGAATACCGACGTGCATGAAGTCGAAGCGGGCGGTCCGGAGGAGAACCGGAGAATCCGCTCGGTGACCGGCTGGATGATGGGCTCCGAACGGCGCATCCGCCTCGAAAGCCCGGTGTTCCTGGACTGCACCGGCGACGGCCTCGTCGGCTTCATGGCAGGTGCCCGGCACCGGATCGGCCGTGAGGCTGCCCATGAATACGGGGAAGCGTGGGCGCCTGAGGTAGCGGACGGCATTACCTTGGGCAGCACGCTGCTGTTCTACACGAAGGACGCGGGTCATCCGATCCGGTTCGTGCCGCCTTCCTTTGCGAAGGACATCACGCAGACGCCGATCCCGATCAAACGGGTCATCCGCAGCGGCGACTCGGGCTGCCATTATTGGTGGATCGAGTGGGGCGGCGAGCTGGACACGGTGCACGACAATGAGGTGATCCGGGATGAGCTGTGGTCCGTCATTTACGGCATTTGGGATTATATCAAAAATTCCGGCCAATTCGAGGCCGACAACATGACCCTGGAATGGGTCGGCTCCATCCCGGGGAAAAGGGAATACCGCCGCTTCGTCGGTGATTATGTGCTGACCCAGAACGACATTATCCAGCAGGAGCCGTTCCCGGACCGCATCGCCTTTGGCGGCTGGTCCATTGACCTGCATCCGCCGCAGGGCATGTATGCCGAAGCGAGCGGCTCCAAGCATATGCACGCGGACGGCAACTATCATATCCCGTACCGGAGCCTGTACTCGGCGAACGTCACAAATCTGCTGTTCGCCGGCCGGAACATCAGCGCTTCTCATGTGGCGTTCGGCACGACACGCGTCATGGCAACCTGCGCCGTCATGGGGGAAGCGGCCGGCACCGCCGCTTCACTGTGCGCGGCAAAGGGCGTTTCGCCGCGCGACGTGTACCTCTCGCATCTGCAAGAACTGCAGCAGACGCTGCTGCGCCAGGACGCTTCCGTCATCGGCCTGCGGCATGAAGATGGCCGCGACCTGGCCCGCCTGGCGCGGGTTACGGCCTCCTCGGTTCGCAGCAGCATCGCCGTCGACAAGCCGGATGCCCCCGTTCAGCTGAGCCGGGATGCCGCGATCTTGTTCCCGGTGAACCCGGCGGTCGAAGGGCTGGAGCTGCTCGTAGATGCGTCTGAGGACACCCGGCTTGTCGTGGAGTTATGGGACACCGGCCGTCCGGAGAACTACGTGCCGCATTCGAGGATAGCTGAAGTGGAGGCGACGGTCTCCAAGGGCGAAGCGCAGTGGGTATCCCTGCCGCTTACCTGGGCGCCGGATGCGCCGCAGAATGCCTTCGTCATCATTCGCGGGAATCCGGCCGTCCGCCTGTACCGGTCGTCCGAGCCGCTCACCGGCGTCCTCGCCTTCGAGAAGGGAGCGGTCCCGAACGCGTCGGCCAATCTGGAGGACCACGACGAGAATCAGCCAGTCGTGGCCTGGAGCATGAAGGCGCTGGTCCGGCAGCCGTTCTGCTTCAAGGTCCGGGGCATGACCGCTGCTTATGCGCCGGAGAAGGCGGTAGGCGGATATAAGCGCCCGTTCGGCGGTCCGAATTTGTGGGCATCCGAGCCGATCGTGCCGGGGAGCGAGGCTTGGCTGCAATTGACGTGGGAGCAGAATATGGACCTGAGCGATATCCTTTTGACGTGGAACGATGATGTGAATGAGGACCTGATCAACCTTCATCATCACCGTACGCCATTCGATATCATCCCCGAGCTGGTGAAGTCGTACCGGATCGAAGCACGGGTCCGGGGGGCGTGGGATACGGTGGTTTCAGCCCGGGATAACCGATGGAGAAGCAACCGTATCCGATTGGAGAGCCCGATCCGGACTGATGCGCTGCGCGTCGTGATCGAGGAGACGAACGGCATTCCTAGCGCGGAGCTGGTAGAAATCCGGGTGTACTAAAGCCAAGGCCGCATGCGGTGGCCCTGTCATGTGGCATGGCATCGCCACCCGGCAGTTGAGCGTGGTTAGTTAGGCAGCCCTCCCTTCCGGGGGGCTGTTTTTTTGAATGGCGTCGATCGACCCCTTTAGGAATTTCGGAGATAGACGACGGGTCCTAGATGGAACCGCAGAATGAGACGAAATTCCTTTTTTACTGGAAAACTGAACCAAATGGGGGCCTGAAACGTACTATTCTATAATCCAATTAAAGGAGGTTTTTTCATGAAAAAAAGGATGACATGGCTTCTGACCGCCGCGCTGATCTTGACGCCGCTTGTTCCGACGGCCGCACTGGCATCCGGCACCGAAGCCGCGGTACCCGCCCAAGGGCTGGGAACATTCGCAGCGAAAAAGGCGGCGCTGCTCACCGAGCAATACGGAACGACGAGCGTTCAGTACGCGCTTATCGATCACGGGAGCATCAAGGTGTCCGGCCAAGCCGGAAAAAATGACGAAAAGGGGAAAGTCCCGCTTACCCCGGGCACGATGTATGGTATCGGCTCGACGAGCAAAATGTTCACGACCGCTGCCGTCATGAAGCTGGCCGATGAAGGGAAAATCGACCTGGACGCCCCGGTGGTGAAGTACATACCGGATTTCAGAATGAAGGATGAACGTTACAAGCAAATCACGCCGCGCATGCTGCTGAACCATTCTTCCGGGATTCAGGGTTCCAGCTTGAACAACGCGTTTTTGTTCGAGGATTCGGACCCTTACGCCCATGATACGCTGCTGCAGCAGCTGTCCCGGCAAAACCTGAAGGCCGACCCGGGCGCCTTCTCGGTCTACTGCAACGACGGCTTTACGCTGGCGGAAATTTTGGTGGAACGCGTAAGCGGAATGAAGTTTACGGCGTTTGTGCACCAGTATTTCACCGAGCCGCTGGACATGAAGAATACCAAGACCTCGCAGGATACGGTGGATTCTGCTCAAACCGCAGGTCTGTATTATCCTACGATTCCGCAGCAGCTTCCCAACGAAACGGTGAATGTCATCGGCACGGGAGGCATTTACTCCACGGCGGAGGATCTGGCGCGGTTCGCGCAAATATTTACCGGCGAGAAAAGCATTCTCTCTGCCAAAGCTGTAGAGGCCATGGGACAGTCCGAATATAAAAAGGGACTTTGGCCTAAAGATTCGGACAATTCCTTTGATTATGGCCTCGGCTGGGACAGCGTAAGACTGTATCCGTTTAACGATTACGGCATCCAGGCCGTGGTAAAGGGCGGAGACACGATCCTGTACCATGCCTCGCTGATCGTTCTTCCGGAGCAGGACATGGCTGCGGCCGTGTTATCCTCGGGCGGCAGCAGCTCGACGAACCAGCTTCTGGCCACCCAGATTCTGCTGGAGGCATTGAAGGAAAAGGGGGCCGTCAAGGAGATCAAGCCGGACAAATCGTTCGGTAAACCGGTTCCGGCCAGCCTGCCGGAGGACCTGAAGAAGTTTGCCGGATATTACGGCTCGTCAGGCCAACTCGTCAAGCTTGAACTGAAGGACGGCAATTTGTCCGTCACGGTGCCGAATGTGCCGGAATATCCGGCGGAGAAATATGTATACACCGCAGATGGAACGTTCGTGGACGAAGCGGGGACGGCCAAGATCAGCTTCGTGACGGAATCAAACGGTCTGACTTACCTCTGGATTCGTCAATACAGCACGGTACCTGAGCTCGGGCAAGTGGCGATGTCCCATTATCTCGCCCAGAAGCTGGACAGCAACCCCGTGACGAAAGAAACGGCAGCGGCCTGGTTGAAGCGAGAAGGCAAAACGTATTACCCGGTGAACGAGAAATACACGTCGGTCATGTACTTGATGAAGCCGACGCTCGAATTGAAGCTTACCAAGGACTTTCCAGGATATTTGAACGACAAGAAAATAACCGGACCGGACACAGCGGCAAGCGTTCTGCAAATTCCTGGCATGGGTGGCCGCGATACGGCGGAATATAAGTTCTATTCAAAAGACGGCGGCGAATACCTTGAAACGGCGGGAAGCGTGTTCGTCAGCGAAGATCTGGTTAAACCGCTTTATCACGGCAAGCAGTCGACCGTGACGGTGAAGGATGACGGTTACGCAAGATGGTTCACGGTCCCTGCGGCTGCAGCGGGCAAGACGATGACCGTAAAGCTGCCGGTCGAAGGCGGATTCGCGGTCTATGACGCCGCGGGCATCTGCGTGAACATGAGCGAGGTCAGCGGCTCAAACCAAGTCGTCCTGCCTAAGGGCGGAACGATCGTTTTCGCGGGTGACGCCGGTTCTTCATTCAGCATCCAGCTCGATAAAAAGTAAGGCATTGCTTGAGAACTGAGAACAGCCATCATTTTACGTTAACCTAAATATTCTCCAGAACGAAAAACCACCGCATTCCTCATCTGAAGAGGGGCGGTGGTTTTTTTGGTTTCAGTAGCGCTTTAACATGTTTTCGGCTTCTTCCCGAATCCGGTTCCGGAAGGACGCAGGCTCCAGCACGGCGACATTCGCGCCCCAGCTGAGCACCCATTGCAGCAGCTCGTCCGTATGGCGGACGCGAAAGAAGGCATGAAATCCGTCCGGGCGTTCCTCCATGTCTTCCAGGTAATAATTATTCGATTCCTTTATTTTATCCGTGATGTCGGGATTGATAAGGATGTGCACCCGCAAGTGCCGGTCATCCGCAGGCTTGTACGCCTTCAAGTCAAAGCGGGCGGGCAGCTCGAAGCGTTCCTCCAGCTCGATGAGCTCATCCATCCGGGATAAGCGGAAATGGCGGATTTCCTGGCGCAACTCGCACCGGGCCACGAGCATCCAAGACCCGTGAAGAAGAGCCAACCCATAGGGAGCTACCGTACGGACGCTATGGCGTTTGCCTTCGGCGTCGGGAATTTTTCTGGCGTACTGAAACCGGACCTTTCGCTTATCCAAGATCGCTTGCCGGATCGTTTCGAGATATTCCCTTTCCAGGGATGACGCAGCCTGCGAGGGATTAGATGGCAGCAAGCGCATGGTTTGGCGTACGGACGAGGCTTCCTGGCGAACGCTCTCCGGCAGAATGGCTTCAATTTTGCCGCGGGCGGCGCCGGCCCGAACGCGGTAAAGGTTATCGAATCGCTGTTCGATGAAATCCGTCCCGATGAGCAAGGCCACGGCTTCCTCTGCCGTGAAGCTGACCGGCGGCAGGAAATAGCCCTCCATCAAAGAATATCCCGTTCCCGTGGCGCCTATGATCGGCACGCCTGCCTCGCTGAGCGCCTGCACGTCGCGGTATATCGTCCGCACGCTGGTCTCGAATAGAGCCGCCAAATCCTCGGCACGAACCACCTTTTTGCGCTGCAGCTCCAGCACGATGGCTAACAAACGCTCTGTTTTGTTCACTCTGGGCGCCCCTTTCAACCCCCTGGTGCAGTAAAGACCGAGGGGATGTTTTCCCAATAAATCAGGTTAAGAATACCACAATGCGCCCACTTATACATCAAGCCGTTCGAGGCCAGTCAAACTATGTTCTTTCCTCCGTTTCCTTGCCGGACTCCTGAATCATGGCATGCTCTTCATGCCACCACAGCGCTTCTTCCGGTTCCTCCAGCAGCTCCTTGATCTCGTGCTTTTCCGCAACGGCAGGCGGAGAGCCTCGCAGCGCTTTGCCCGAGGTGTCAGTAAACCAGAAGGTTACGACGACCAAACCGATGATGGACGTGGCGATCAGAAAATAGGCCGGGACAAGATTGTTTTTGGTCAAATTAATCAGCCAGGCCATGACGAGGGGCGTCGTCCCGCCGAACAAGGATGCCGAAATATTATAAGTGATCGCGAGCAGGCCGTACCGGACATCGGTAAAAAACAGCGCCGGCAGCACGGAGGGCATCGTCCCCTCAAAACAGGTGAGGAAAACGGCCAGGATCATCAGGCCCAGAAATACGAGCCCGAGATGGCCGCTGCCAATCCATAAAAAAGCCGGAAGCGAAAGAACCAGCAGACCTGCCAGTCCAATCTGCATAATTCGCTTATTGCCGATCCGGTCGCTGAAATGGCCCATCGCCAGGACGATCGGAATCATGATAAACATGACGATCAGGATCAGGAGCAGTCCCTCGCCTTCCCCGTAACCCAGCACAACCGTCAAATGCGAAGGCATGTAGGACAGGACCATGTAGTCAACGACATTAAAAAAGAACACAAGCACGGTACAGATGAGCATGACTTTCCAATGCTTCGCGAACAGCTCACGCAGGGGTGTTTTCGGCTTATTCTCCGTCTTGGCCTGTTCCATAGCTTCAAAGGCGGGTGTTTCCTCCAAATGTCCGCGCAGATACAATCCGACCAAGCCGATTGGAGCCGCAACGAAAAAAGGAATTCTCCAGCCCCATGCCACCATCTGGTCGGAACCGAGCAGATAGGTCAGCAGCGTGACCAGCCCGGAGCCGGCGATGTAACCGATCAGGGTTCCTACTTCCAGTCCGCTGGATAGAAACCCCCGCCTTTTGTCAGGCGTCGATTCGGCGATAAACGTCATCGCCCCGGAGTATTCCCCGCCCGTGGAGAAGCCCTGCACCAATCGGGCCAGCAACAGCAGCACCGAGGCGGTCGTTCCGATCGAGGCGTAGCTTGGGATGAGACCGATGCAGAGGGTCGAGATTGCCATCATCAGCAGCGTGATGGTCAGCACTTTTTTGCGGCCCCAGCGGTCTCCGAGGCGCCCGAAGAACAGCCCTCCAAAAGGTCTGACGACAAAGGCGATGGAGAACGTGGCGAACGTATAAACCAGCTGTACAGAGCCGCTCAGGGACGGGAAGAACACTTTTCCGATGACGACCGCAAGATACGAATAAATTCCGAAATCGAACCATTCCATCGCATTGCCCAGGGCTGTGGCGATTACCGCCTTTTTCGCCATGCCCGCGTCGACGATGGTAATGTCGTCCTTATGCAGCTTAGGCTCTGACCGTCTGCCGATCCGCGGCCATGGAACCTTGTGTTTTTCATGGCTGTTCATGCGCTTATCTCCTAACGACTGAGATTTAATGAAGGTGTCGTTAGTATTCGCTGGAAGCGGAGGGAAGATGCATTTCAGATGGACTAGACTGGGCTGCAGGAAAATTAAAACTTACATCCGGCTCGAATAAAGGTCTACAATAGATATAGGCTGCTTCATCCATGAAAAAACGAGGGGGTTTGCTTGGATGTATCAGATTGGCGATTTAATACATTATGGAGATACGGGAGTTTGCCGGATTACGGATATCAAGCTTTTGGATATTGCCAGATCAGGCGACGAAAGGCTGTATTATGTTCTCGATCCGCTGTATCAAGCGTGCAGCATTTCCACGCCTGTGGAGAATAACCGGATTTTCATGCGTCCGATTATTTCCAAGGAAGAAGCCGAACGGCTCATAGACATGATTCCTTCCATCCATGCCGAAGCATATCACAGCCGCGTGCAGCGGGAGCTGGTGGAACATTATGAGTCATCGTTAAAGACGCATGATTGCGAAGTGCTGATTCGGCTCACCATGTCCATCCATGCCAAAAAGCAGACGCTGCTGGAGGATCACAAGAAGATGGGCGCGGTGGACGAGTCCTTTATGAAAAAGGCGGAGCATTTGCTGTTTAGTGAGCTGTCGGCTGCGCTTGATATTCCGATCGCGCATGTACCGGAATACATTGAGTCAAGAGTGGATGCGATCCGCGCAAAATAATAAAGAACCATGCTTACTAGGCATGGGTATGCAAAAAACGTCTCTAATACCACCCGCGTCGTGGATTGGAGACGTCTTTTTTTATCGTTAGCTTACTTGCCCGTTCCTTATCGGTTTACAGCGTAAACTTCTGCGTCAGCTCCTGAAGCTCGACCGCAACCCCGCTCAGATCGTTGACATCCTGCTTCATATGCTGAATGACAGAGACCTGATCATTCGTGGACTTCGCAACCTGTACCGTTTGATTCGAGGATTGCTCTATCGCCCCGTTCATATGAAGAAGCGTTGCCGTCACCTCCTCCGTGCTTGCCGAGATTTCTTCCGCGGAAGCGGACACCTCATGCAATTGCCCGGTCAACTGCTGCACGGATGCATTGATTTCTTCAAAGGCCTGTTGGGCCGCCTGCATATCTGCCATGCCCCGCTGCACCTCTTGCTGCTCTTTATCCACCAGTGTGACGGCATGGGAGGAACGATCCTGAATGCTGTCCACGATTTTCACGATGTCTTGGGAGGATTGCTTGGAGTAATCTGCCAATCTCTTCACTTCTTCCGCAACCACGGCAAAGCCTCTTCCGTATTCCCCGGCACGGGCGGCTTCGATGGAAGCGTTCAGCGACAGAATGTTGATTTCCTCTGCGATGCCCTGAATCGTGAGCACAGCCTGTCCGATCTCTTCCGTCTGACGATGGAAGTCGCGAATCACTTCCTCCGTTTCCTTCGAGCTGACCAGAATTGCGTTCATTTGACGATGAATGCTCGCGATCCGCTCGCTGCCCGTGTCGGCCTGCTTCGAAGATTGATTGGCAAAGTCTGCAACGGATGCGGTGGCTTCGGTAATCTTCTGAACTCCGGCGGCCACTTCCTCGACGGCACGGCTGCTTTCTTGAATGCTATGGGACTGCATGACGGCCTGCGAAGCGACCTCCTGCAGTTCCTCTGCATTGCGGAAGGAGTGCAGAGTCATCTTTTCGGCGTTGGACAGCAGCTTTTCGGAATTGGTGGCGATCAAGGTCGAATGCCCGGTCATGGTGGAGATCATGTCTCGAATCGCCGCAATCATGCCGTTAAAGCTCTTCGTGAGCTGACCCAATTCATCCTTCGATTGGTAGCCGCCTTTCACCGCCAGGTTGCCCGATTCCGCCATGGCCATAGCCTTCTGCAGCTCCTTGATCGGCTTGGTCATGAGCCGGGAGATGAAGAAGCCAACAGTACCGCTGATCACGATCGCAGCCAGCATGACAATCAGCACGAGAGCCATGCTGTTTCGGGCTTGCTTGCTGTTGATTTGGTTGAACTCCTCCGCATTGTCCAGATTCGCCGATTTCATCTGCCTAAGCACGGTTACGATACTATCGATATTGGTCCGGAAATTTAAATCATAGTATACATAGGCTTCCGTCGCATTGTTCTCACCGAGGAGCTCTTTTACATGCGCGTAATGCTCTTCACCGTTTTGGATCAATTTGAGGTACTGCTTGTACAGATCCTGATCCACGGCCTGCTCGCCATAGCTTTCAAGCTGCTTTCGAGTCGCCGCATCCGTTGCCTTAAGCTGGTCAATCTTCTCGGTGGTGCCTGCCCGATCCACTCTGGCGTCCCCAAGGATCAGCTTGGTTTGATAGGTATCAATTTGAATGCTGGTCGTAATTAACTGGCTCAACACTTCATTGGGAAGCATCTTATCTTTGTACATCTTCTGCGCATTGGTATTCACGGACATTAACGACGCGAATCCAATCATACCGATGACGGCCAGGAAAACTAAAAAGAGAATGATTAAACTGTTGATCTTGAACGAAATTTTTTGATTGGTAATGATCTTCATGAGCCTCTCCCTTTTGTATGTAATTTGTCGCAAGCCTAAAACTCTGTTTTTTATTTTCAAAAAAACAAAGATACATTTAAATAATATTTCGGAATTTTTATTCAAAATTGTTAATGAAAAAACCAGTCACTTAGACGTAGAAGCAAAAGCAAAAGCAGAAGTCGGGAAGGAGACATCCAAACACATAGAGATCTATGTTAAATATTTAGGGAAAAGCGAAAAGAGAAGGAGGAAAGATGAATTAAAAACATGGGGAAGTTGAAGTAACAGAAGAAATGGAATGGAAAGAATGGCAGACAAGCAGGGGAAGGGTGAAGAAAAGTAAAACGAGATGACCCGGAAGAGAAAAAGGAGGGGGAACCGCAGAGGCTAGGAGGATAGAGCTTCGTTCGTGATTTGGGCAATGTCGATCGGGGAACGCGAGCCTTCGCGTACCAAGTCAGGCAGAATATGCTGGAGGAAATAGTCCACGCAGTGCAGCTTGATGCTTTTGATCTGAATGAGGGCGTTGCGGTACATGACGGTAAACTCCTTTTCCGTGTTGCCGCGCGCCATTTCGGCAAAGGCTTCATAGACCTGGTCCATTTTGTCGGCCACTTCGAGAATGCGTCCTTCGACGGTTTCGTCTTTGCCCTCGCGCAGCTGTCTGCGGAAGATGGCTTGGAACTCCTCCGGAATATGTTCGTCGATGAAATGCGCCACCATGCCTTCCTCCACCTGCTGCAGCATGGCCCGAAGCTCGAGGGAGTGATGTTTGACGGGCGTTTTGATATCGCCGATGAAGATTTCGCCATAATCGTGGCTGCTCGTTATTTCGTATAGCTTTTTCCAGTCAACGGTGACGCCGTGTTTCTCCTCGATGTCCGCCAGGGTTTTGGCATACTGCACGACTTTCCAGGAGTGGGCGGAAACGCTGTGCTCTTCAAATTTGAATTTGCCTGGCGTGCGAATGATGCGTTCGAGATCGTTTAACGATTGAAAATACGTATGGATTCCCATGTAAAACTCCTCTCAAGGGCGGAATGGGCCGCCTTTTTACGATTAGTATACATTTCATTTGTAAAATGATGATAAACTCCGCCTGGAAGTTATTTCATGAATCTTTACTTGCGGCTTCACTCCCCAAAAAAAGCAACCAGCATTGGACGGGATCCGAATGCTGGCTGCTTGAACAGATTTAGTTTGACAGCGGTATCCTATTTGCTCGCCGCCGCTTCGATATCTCCGTAGGCCCAGTGGGTTATGGGAACGTCCGCGAAGGTCGGGCTGTGAAGATCCGTAACAGGCGTCCGTTTAAACAGAATGTTCAGTACCTTCACCGCTTCAGCGCGCGTGAGCTTGCTGTCCGGCTTAAAGGTGCTGTTGCCATAACCTTGCATCAAGCCTGCGGATTGAGCGTAGGAGATGGCTTGAGAAGCCCAGCTGTTCGCGTCAACGTCTGTAAAAGCGGCTGTGCTGCCTGCGGTTACCAAGGAATCGGAATGCTGCTGTGCCCAACGATAGGCGATCATGGCCAGCTGAGCCCGGGTTAACCCGGCTTCCGGATTGAATTGTTCGTCCGTCATGCCCTTCATCAAGCCTGCTGTTTGCGTGAGAAGGATATCGTCATGTGCCCAGTAGCCGGAGGCTACATCGTTAAAGCTGCCGCTGGCGGGTGGAACGGATGCATCCGAAAGGTTGCGTGCGAGCATAGCGGCCAATTGGGCCCGAGTCACGAACACATCCGGACGGAAATCGGAGCCGAATCCCTGGATGTAAGGATGACGAGCTGCCGCATCTTGAGCTGCTTTCAAGCCATCCACGACGATTGGCGTGAAGGTGCTGAACTTGTTGATTGTGAACTGGATACCATCACTACCGTCCTCAAGCTGGATAAGCTTGCCCTGCTTCAGTTCCTTCGTGCCGTCGCTGTGCTCGATGTAGATCACAAGATTGTCCAGCGCCTGCTGGCGCGCTGTGGCATCCGCCGGAAGGCTGCTGCTTAGCGGAAGCGTAATCGTCACTTCATGCTCCTGCATGTTGGTTTCGATTTCTACAGGACGGTTCAGAACCTGAACATGCGCATTCGGCACCAGGCTTGTGATGAGCTTGTCATTAGCAGCGCGTGCTTCAACGCTTTTGCGCTCGGAATCCTGCTTTATCGGAACAATTCTAAAATACAGGTCTTGGTCATACCCGGTGAAGACTTGTGCTGGAATCGTAATCAAGGCGTTCGGAGTGGAAATCTCCAGGTTGATGCCGCCGTTCGCCCATTGCTTCACAACCGTTCTCGGAAGCTCGATGCGCGTTTCGGAAACGGCGTCCTTGGCGTCCGGAATCAGGATGCGCGCCGTGGTTTGTCCAAGCTGCTTGGCTTTATCCAGCGCCGCTTTGGTCAGGGCTTCATTGAATGTAACCAAATCCGAAATTTTGCCATTAGTCTGGGTTGTGCGCGTAATCGGTATTTGCACCAGATGGGTTCCGTTCAAGCCATTCACGTTGATGACGATCTGTTCCTGTTTGGTTGTCGGGGCAGGCGTATAAGACGATCCCCCTCCAGTCGAAGGTGCCGGTGTGACGGGATCAGGCGTCGGGTCTGGTGTTGGCGTCGGCGTCGGATCTGGGACTTGCTCCGGATTGAAAAAGGCATTAAAGGCCTTTTGAATGCTCTGGACGGTGGCGTAACCTCCGGCTGGCCGTTTATCCAGCATCCACTGGGCCAGTAGAGACGCTTGCTCGCTTTCCGGCGACAGATCCTCCAGCTTGCTGAAATCAAGCGGGAACGGCTCGATTTCCACAGGGGCTTGTTCGGTCAACATTTGATAGCCATACAGCTGTTCCAGGGTTTGCAGCATATTTTCCTTCGTCGCAGACGCCTCGTTAAATGATGGCACTATCATTGGAATCTGCAGAAGTGCATACGTGCGCTGACCGAGACTTTGTTCAATGGACATTGCGTAATTGAACTTGACCATATAAGCAATGACGTTACGGTCGGCTTCGGTTCCCTGGGTATACTTTAAGGCAACCTCCTGAATTTGATCGGATTGATCTGTATTGAAATTCTCCTTTGCGGTACTGAGCAGGGTGTAGAGATCCAGCAGTGCGGCCCCGATATCTGTCAGTGAATGCTTTTGGGAGACAAGGACACCTTTGTAGGCCGCATCCACGATGAACTGAACCTGACTCTTGGTAACATATCCGCCAGCGGGTACAAAGTCGGATGCCATTTCGGCAACGGCCAGCTGTTCTTTCTCCGAAAAGTCTGCGAGCAACGAGGTGTTCACGATTTCCGTGTCGTTCAATGCGGTGAGGACATTCGTTGGAACAATAGAGGGGTCCAAACGAACGGCGGATCTATAGTTCTTGATCTCCTGGTTCAACTTAGCTAGTGGAGAAGCGATCTTCAACATGCTGTAGACGGCCATTTCCCCATAGCCGTTCTTGACGACGACATTGAAATAGCTGAGCTGAGCCCAGGAGAAATTCGGGATGTCCTTCGCTTGAATGTTCGTTTCCCAATCTCCGATCGGCGTTCCGTTTTCGATATTTTGCAGCGTGTCAATATCATCGGAATCAGATTGGTAAACGAGATACGACAGCGTATTCTGGCCAAAGTCGGGATCCGTCGCGGATGTCCAGCTCAACCGGATGGTCGAGTCATTCAGGGACTGCCAGGTGATGATGCCGCCTCCGCCCGGTTCGGGCGGCGTGGCTCTAGCGTGAACCGAGCCTGCGATCCAGGGCACCGCCAATAATAATATGAGAAGCATACTGATGAAGCGTTGATATTTCCTATTCATAAAGCGTGTATTCCTCCTCCATTTCATAGTTATGTCTCTGCCGCTCATATCATCCGGAATGGTTGATACATGGGGTCAAGAGCTCATTGTACATGAACGCTCTGAACGGATTCTGGACAAAAAAAGACAAAATCAGGGAGACCTGGAGGAGGAATCGACAAAATTCGTTCAAAATCATGAAACGATGGATGGGTAGATCAGCGTTTGATCCTTGCACTGCAAAGTGAGGTAATCGGAACGAATCAGACGGAGTTCATGACACATTAAAAATAAAAATACGAGCATGAGACTTTATTGGCTTCTAACCCTTATGCCGCTATGATACTATATAGACTAGGCTGAAATCGTTCTGTCGCGGCCTATGCAAACTTTCGTGATCACTGTTTTTACATAGATTTTCAACTATACAGAGGGCAATTTAGGAGGGAAACCATGAGCACACAAAATGTCGGAGCTCCACTCGAGGGATTCGCTGAATTCAGCAGAAAGGTCGCTGCGGAAGGTGCGGTACTATTAAAAAACGAAGGCCAAGTGCTGCCTATTCGCGGTTCCGAAAACGTTTCAGTTTTTGGCCGGACGCAGGTAAACTATTACCGCAGCGGCACAGGTTCGGGAGGAAGCGTTCATGTAACGCACACAACGAATCTGCTGGACGGACTGCGGAGCAAGTCAAACGTCAACGTCAATGAAGAATTGGCAGCGGTCTATGAACAATGGATTGAGCAAAATCCGTTCGACAACGGTGGAGGCGGCTGGGCAGCCGAGCCTTGGCATCAGAAGGAGATGCCGCTCAGCGACGAGCTGGTAGCTGAAGCCAGATCCCAATCTACCAAAGCGATCGTGGTCATCGGCCGCACGGCGGGAGAGGATCAGGATAACGCGATTGCACCGGGCAGCTATCTGCTCACGGATGAGGAAAAGGCGATGCTGAAGCAGGTGACGGCTCATTTCGAGCAAACGGTCGTCGTGCTGAACGTATCCAATATTATCGACATGAGCTGGCTGTGTGATGAAAGCCACGTGCATCCGATTCCTTGCGTGATCTATGCGTGGCATGGCGGCATGGAAGGCGGCAATGCGATTGCTGATGTGCTGGCCGGAGATGTAACGCCAAGCGGCAAGCTGACGGATACGATCGCGTATTCGATCGAGGATTATCCGTCGACCCGCAATTACGGCAATGAGTTTAAAAATTTCTATGAGGAAGACATATACGTAGGATATCGCTATTTTGAGACGTTTGCCCCGGACAAGGTACAGTTTGGATTTGGATTTGGTTTGTCCTATACCGAATTCAGCATCCAGCCGGAAGAAGCAAAGCGGGTAATGAAGGATGGAGCCGAATACCTGGAGCTCGGCGTAACGGTGAAGAACATTGGAACCGAATTCGCCGGTAAAGAAGTCATCCAGGTCTACGTTGAAGCGCCGCAGGGCAAGCTGGGCAAGCCGGCCAAGGTTCTGGCCGCATTCGGCAAAACAAAATCTCTGCAGCCGGGCGAATCGGAGCACCTCACGATCAGCTTCCCGGTGCAAGCCTTAGCATCCTACGATGACGCCGGTGTAACGGGACATCCCTCCGCCTATGTGCTGGAAGCAGGAACATACCGCTTGTTTGCAGGAACGAGCGTCAAGCATTTGACGGAAGTTCCTGTGGATGGACAAAGCGGCTACACGGTGGAGGAGCTTCGGGTCGTTCAGCAGCTGCAGGAAGCGATGGCGCCGACGGAAGGCTTCAAGCGTTTGCAGCCGGGGACGCGCCAAGCGGACGGGTCATATGAACTGACCTATGCCGATGTGCCGACGCGCCAAATCTCCATGGCGGACCGGATTCAGAACAATCTGCCGCGGGCGCTCGCGCAAACCGGCAACCGCGGCTACAAATTAAAAGACGTGCATGAAGGCAAAGTCAGCATGGAGGATTTCATCGCCCAGTTCAGCGATCAGGATCTGGCGGTGATCGTACGGGGAGAAGGCATGAGCAGTCCGCTTGTGACGCCGGGCACGGCATCCGCCTTTGGCGGGGTCAGCGACAGCCTGCTGCATTACGGCATTCCGGTGGCCTGCTGCGCGGACGGACCTTCCGGCATCCGGATGGATACCGGGCAGAAAGCGACGCAGGTTTCCATCGGCACGCTGCTTGCCGCGACATGGAACACGGAGCTGGTAGAGGAGCTGTACGTCCTGGAAGGCCGCGAGCTGCTGGGCTACCAGGTGGATGCGCTGCTCGGTCCGGGCCTCAATATTCGCCGCAGTCCGTTGAACGGACGGAACTTTGAATATTTTTCCGAGGATCCGCTCATTTCCGGGGAATTCGCCGCAGCCTGCACGCGCGGGATCATGAAGGGCGGCTCGAACGCCACGCTGAAGCATTTTGCCTGCAACAACCAGGAGAAATTCCGCAGCAAAGTTGACGCCATCGTCTCCGAACGCGCTTTACGGGAGATTTATTTGAAAGGCTTCGAAATTGCCGTTAAACATGGCGGCGCGAATTCGATCATGACGTCTTACAATCCGGTGAACGGACACTGGGCGGCATCGAACTACGATCTGAACACCACGATCCTTCGCGGGGAGTGGGGCTTCAAAGGGATCGTGATGACCGACTGGTGGGCAATTATGAACGACGTGGTAAACGGAGGACCTGCCGACCGGAAAAATACGAATTGGATGGTCCGCGCGCAGAACGACCTGTACATGGTCGTCATGAACTACGGTGCGGAAATCAACGCATGGGACGACAATACGCTGGAATCGCTGGAGAACGGGACGCTGACCCGCGGGGAACTGCAGCGCAACGCCGCGAATATTTGCGAGTTCATTATGCACGCGCCGGTATTTTCGAGAAAACAGGTGATCGAAAAAGCCGTCGCCGCATTCATGGCCAATCCGGGCCTGTCTTCCGCAGAGGCGCAAGTTTTGTCGGACAACGCTCAGGTGAAGCCTGCCGCGGCGGGATCGACGGTGATCCGAGTGGATCAGGCCGGCGAGTACCGGATCATCGTGCGCATCATATCGCCGGAATCGGAGCTTGCGCAAAGCGCCTGCAACGTAATGCTGAACGACCAACCGGTGACGACCATCCAAACGAACGGCACGGATGGCCGGTGGATCAAGCAGAAGCTGGTCAAAGTCGCCCTTGAAGCAGGCCTTTATGAGCTGAAGCTGGATTTCGTGAAACCGGGCCTGCAGATCGACTGGATCGAATTCAAACAAGTGTAAACCGAGGATAGATACGGGCAAGCCCGCGGATGCGTAAAAGCCGCGGGCTTGTTTTTGTTGACATAAAATATGAATCCTTTTTCCTGGTTCTGATGTATTATTATGGTATGAAGTAGCTCCTGCAAACAGGGGATAACAAGTCATTAACGCTTTTTCAGAGGTGAGAACATGCCAGTACTTGAGTACAAATGCCCAGGCTGCGGAAGCGGAATGGTATTCGATGTCGATTCGGGGAAGTTAACCTGTTCCGGCTGCGGAAGGCAGGATAATATTTTACAAATTCCTGACGTGCTTACGAGTTATGTTTTTTCGGAAGAGGATGTGGCAAAGGAGTATTGCTGCAATAACTGCGGCGCTGTGATCATCGCTGATCATGAGACGAGCGCGACCACTTGCAAATTTTGCGATTCTCCCGTCGTTTTGAGCGAACGACTTACAGGAAAGCTGGCTCCGGCCAAGATCATCCCTTTCACGGTGAGTGAGGAAGAGGCTGTTAAGGCGTTTCGGAAATGGTGCAAGCGCGGATTGTTTACGCCCGCCCGGTTTAAGCCGGCCGACCGTATCAAGAAGCTAACCGCCATGTACGTGCCCTTTTGGCTGTACAATCTGCACAGCGATGTCGAGGTGCAGGCGACCGGCAAGAAAAACAATACGTACACATCCGGTGATTATGAGTATACGGATACGAAGTACTATGACGTTTACCGGAAAATTTGCCTGGAATACGTCAAAGTGCCGGTGGACGCGGCAGAAAAGATGGACGACAGGCTGATGGATCACCTGGAGCCTTTTCCGTATGATCGGCTGGAGGATTTTAGCACCGCCTATCTGTCGGGATATATTGCCGAGAAATACAGCTACAATGAGAAAGAACTATTTCCACGGGTCAAAACAAAAATCAGGGAATACATAGACGATTACATCGACGGCACGATGTCAGAATACGACAGTGTAAGCTACCAGGATATTTCTATTGATACGAGAACACAGCAAGCCCAGTATGTTCTTCTTCCTGTATGGATCGTGCTCTACGATTTTGACAAAACGGAGCATACCTTCGCCTTGAACGGACGCACGGGCAAAGTAGCAGGCAAGCCGCCTGTGAGCAGATTTAAGGTGACTTGCTGGTTCACCGGCATTTCCGCCCTGTTCTTTATAAGTCTGCAGGAGCTTTCCTCGTGGATTATCGATGGGAGGTTGCCATGGTGAACAAGACAAGAACGTTCTCTCTTGCCGTCTTGCTTATGCTGCTGCTCGTATTGGCCGCGCCCGCTAAGCTGACCGCCGAAGGAGCGTCCTCCGTTCCCGATAAGCAGCTTATTTACGACTCTGAGAAGCTCCTGAACGAGGAAGAATACGATGAGTTGAATCGACTGGCGAATCAATACAGTGCCGAACGCGAAACAGACATCCTTGTGGTGACCTACAGCGATGAAGGCTATGATGTGAAGCGGCTAATCGAGGATTTTTATGATAACATGGCCCCCGGGTTCGATAGGCCTCATGGGAATGCGACGATCTTGGCGCTGAATATGAGCGATAGGGAGGTCTTTGTGGCCGGATTTTATAAAGGGGAAACGTATCTGAACGGTAGCAGGCTGAGTAAAATCCGGAAAGAAGTATCGCCCGACCTGACGGATGGCAATTATTAGCTTGCATTTCAAAAGTATATAGAGTCTGTACATCGATACATGGGTGTGAACCCAAACGTCAATCCTGACTTGATCTTTTTTAATATCTGGGTTCAGCTTGGCTTTTCGTTATTGGTCGGCTGGCTGATCGTAAGGGGGATGCTGCGCCGATCCGGCAGCCATATCACGGTCACATCGGACACATACGAGAATACCCGAACATCGGGGCTTTTGGATTACTCGGACAAGTATACCCATACGAGCACGACAAGCCGCAAAATCGAGAAAAGCAGCTCCAGCTCAAGCGATGGCGACGGAGGAACCACACCTGGAGGCCATTCCTACAGCGGCAGCAGAGGATCGTTTTAAGGGGAGGGAGATCAGGACATGAGCTTACGCAATCAGTTTGCAAGCGTGGTGGAATGGGACGAATTCCGGGACGATATGATTTTTTGGAAGTGGAAAAACTCGGAGATCAAGCGGGGCAGCAAATTAGTGATCCGACCGGGGCAAGATGCGGTGTTCATTTACAACGGCAAAATCGAAGGGATCTTTCGGGACGATGGGGAATATGAGATTGATTCGAGTATACTTCCATTTCTGTCAACCCTTAAAGGGGCGTGGTTTGGTTTTAACAGCGGCATTCGTGTGGAGGTTCTATTCGTCAATACGAAGGAATTCACCGTGAATTGGGGAACCCGAAGCCCGATCATGCTGCAGTCGTCCTTGGTCCCAGGAGGTTTGCCTGTACGCGCTAACGGAGTGTTTACGTTCAAGGTGGTCGATTACGTCACGTTCATCGAGAACATTGCGGGTATCCGGGATATCTATCTGGTCGAAAACGTGAAGCTTCGGATCGTGTCCATCCTGGACCTGCTCCTCATGAAGTGGATCAGCCGCGAAGGTCAGAATATGTACAATTTGCAGGCAAACGCGCAGGAGATCGCCGAAGGAATTCGGGCAGACCTCGATAAGCAGGTGCTGGAAAATGGGATGACCATCACGGAGCTGCGCGTCCTTAGTTTCAATTATCCCGATGAGATTCAGGATATGATTGTCAAAGCGGCTGCGCAAGACATGATCGGCCCCGTACAGGTGTACCAACAAGCGAGCATGACAAATGCCATGACCTCCGGAAGCAGCTCGGGTGGAGGAATAAGCACAGCGGAGACTGGGGCAAAAACGGGGATCGATGCGATTCTGGAGATGATGGATGACCTTCAGGAGGAGATTCAAAACGACCTCCGGCATGCTAAAACGAAGCCGGGTTCCAGCCCGAATTGCGAAACGGCTTTGGATGAGGCGGGGAAGTGCGGAGGATGCGGCTACAAGCAAAGCTAGAAACTTGCGGAAACAGGTGGCATACAGACCAAACCATAGGAGCGATCTTCCCTGACTGAAACCTTTCCCCCGAATTTCATGTATTATAGGATAAAAGCAACTTTCGAGGAGGCGGCTCAATATGGGAATCTTGTCGAGGTTTAAGGATGTTATGAAGGTCAATATCCACTCGCTGCTGGAACGGGCGGAGGATCCGGAGAAGACGATCGATGAATACATGCGCAGTCTTGGCAGTGACCTGGGACAGGTCAAGGCTGAAACGGCTTCGCTGCTCATGAACGAGCGCCGGGCGAAGGCAGCGCTGGATGAATGCGTCGCAGAGATCGAGAAGCTGCAGCGCTATGCCGTAAAATCGGTGGAAGCGGGAAACGAAGCCGAGGCGAGAAAGTTTTTGGAACGCAAGGTGCAGCTCGCCGCCAAGCGAAGCGAATTGCAGACGGCGTACGACCAGGCTGCTGCCAACGCGGCAAGCATGAAGCAGATGCAGGATAAGCTGGTGTCCGATATGGGACAGCTGGAAGCGCGGCACCTGGAGCTTAAAGGGAAAATGGCGGCTGCGAAGCTGCAGCAGGGGATGAAAACGGGCAGCGCTTCGGGCAAGGCCGCATCCTCTTTTGCGGTGATGGAGGACAAGGCGAACCAGGCGCTGAACGAGGCGGAGGCACTGGCCGAGCTGCGAGCAGGCAAGCAGGAGGACGACCTGGATGAGCTGATGGCGCAGCTTGAGAAGGAGCAGCAAGCGAAGGCTGCGCAAACGGGTGAAATGCAAGCAAGCGCGGATGCGGCTGCCGATCCGGATGATGAGCTGGCGGCCATCAAAGCCAAATTGAACAAGAAGGAATAACAGTCCCTTCAGGTATTGAGGTGAGCAAATGTCGGTTATTGAATACAAATGTCCGAATTGCGGCAGCGGCATGGTTTTTGACAGTGAGACCGAAATGCTGTCCTGTCCCAGCTGCGGACGAAAGGATAACATCGAGAACATCCCCGATCCGCTGAAGCAGCAGGCGAATGCCGAAGATGAAGCGCAGGAATACCACTGCACCAGCTGCGGAGCCGTCATTCTGACGGATCCCGAGACGAGCGCGACGACATGCAGCTTTTGCGGGTCGGCGGTGGTCCTGGGCGACCGCTTGAGCGGAAAGCTGACTCCAGCCGTCGTCATTCCTTTTGCGATCAGCAAGGAAGAGGCGGTCAAAGCTTTCAAAAAGTGGTGCAGGAACGGCCTGCTGACGCCGAGCGGATTCATGTCCGCCGACCGGATCAAGGGCATGACGGGGATTTACGTGCCGTTTTGGTTATATGAGCTACATAATAATGTAGAGGTTCACGGCCATGCTACCAAAGTAAGGATCTACACGAGCGGCGATTATGAGTACACAGAAACCCAGCATTTTGAGATTTACCGGAAGATACGCCTCAATTACTTGAAGGTACCGATCGATGCATCCGAGAAAATGAATGATGAACTGATGGATAAATTGGAGCCTTTCCCATATGAGCATCTGAAGGAATTCAAGACGCCGTATCTCGCTGGCTACATCGCGGAAAAATACAGCTACGACGACAAGGCGCTTTTGCCGCGGGCAAAGGATAAAATCAGGGAATTCATCGATGCGTATATCGCGTCCACCGTGTCAGGGTATACCTCAGTCAGTTATACGGATAAGCAGATCGATACCAACGCCAAGCAGGCGGATTATGCCCTGTTTCCGGTATGGATGGTCCAGTACGACTTCCGCAAAAAGGATTACACGTTCGCCATGAATGGCCAGACCGGCAAAGTCGTAGGCAAACCGCCGCTCAGCAAGGCGAAGGTGGCCGCATGGTTTGCCGGCGTATTCGGGGTTTCGTTCATTTGCCTGAAGCTGATTTCGTGGATGATGGGAGGGGGGTTCCTGTGAACAAACGCCGCGCGACATGGAGCCTGCTGGCGATGATGCTTTGCCTTACGGTGATGCTTATCGGTCCCCTACAAACGGCTAAAGCCGCTGGCGACCAGCCGCTGATTTACGATGAGGCGGGGCTGCTCAGCCCGGAGGACAAGGAAGAGCTGACCATCATGGCCAAAGAGTACGGCGCCAAGAGGGATACGGATATCATCATTTATACATCAAACAATCCGGAGGGCCAGGACGTTCAGATCATGACCGAGGATTTTTACGACGAGAAAGCGCCGGGATACGATCATCCGCTGGGTAATGCCGTCATTTTGACGCTGGACTTCAACCATAGGGATATATACCTCGCGGGGTTCTACAAAGCGAAGGAGTATCTCGACGACCAGAGGCTCGATAAAATCCGGAACAAGATCACGCCAGACCTGAGCGACGGCGAATACAGGCTTGCGTTCGAGAAGTACATTAAAACGGTTTACAAATACATGGGCTACAAGCCGGGCGTAAATCCGGACAATATTCTGTTTAATATCTGGTTTCAACTGGGCGGAGCAGCCGTCATCGGTATCATCGTCGTTGCCATCATGACTTCACGCTCCGGAGGCCGTGTGACGGTGAGCGGCCGAACCTACGAGGACAAAAGCACGTCCGGCGTTCTGGAGCACCAGGATGCCTATATTCGGACGACAACGACAAGACGTAAAATCGAAAAGAATACGAGCAGCGGCTCGGGCGGCGGCGGGGGAACCACTTCGGGTGGCCATTCGCACAGCGGCAGCAGAGGATCATTTTAACGGAAGGGAAGGGATTCAGGTATGGGATTTTTCAAAAACCAGTTTTCAAACGTCGTGGAGTGGGAAGAATTCAGAGATGACATGATCTTCTGGAAATGGAACAACCGGGAGATCAAAAAAGGGAGTAAGCTGATCATTCGCTCCGGCCAGGACGCGATCTTCGTGAATAATGGCAAAATCGAAGGGATCTTCGAGGATGAGGGCGAGTACAGCATCGATTCGGATATCATTCCGTTCCTGTCGACGCTGAAGGGCTTCAAGTTCGGCTTCAACAGCGGCATGAGAGTAGAGGTTCTCTTCGTCAACACGAAGGAGTTTACCGTCCGCTGGGGTACGCAGAACCCTGTGCTGATTCCGACACCGCAGCTGCCGGGCGGCATGCCGATCCGCGCCAACGGTACGTTCAACTTCAAAGTGAATGACTACGTTACGCTGATCGATAAAATCGCCGGCATGAAGGACAGCTATCTCGTGGAGGACGTCAAGCTCCGCATTACATCCGTGCTGGATCAGCTGCTCATGAAGTGGATCAGCAGAGAAGGCAAGGATATGTTCAACCTGCAGGCGAACGCCTTCGAAATAGCCAAGGGCATCCGTGAGGATCTCGATATGGAAGTGATGGGCCACGGAATGACGATCACGGGCTTCCAGGTGATGAGCTTCAACTATCCTCAGGAAATTCAGGATATGATCACGAAGACGGCATCCCATGAAATGATCGGCAATCTGCAAAAATACCAGCAGGTGAGCATGACCGATGCAATGTCTTCCGGCAAGCTACAGGGAGGCGGCGCCGCGTCGGACATGGCAGGCATGATGATGGGCATGAACATGGCGAACGAAATGATGAAGAACATGAATCAAGGCCAAAAGCCTGCGGAGCAGAAAGCATCCGAGCCGGCGAAATCCGAAGCTCCCGAAGGCGGCAAGAAATACAATTTTTGCCCGAACTGCGGCGCGAAGAACGAAGGGGCGAACTTCTGTCCGAACTGCGGCCAGAAGCTGAACTGATTTCGGATTTAACCGCCTGCTGACGCGAAGAAAACAAGAATTAAACGATGGAAGCGATCCTGGATGGCTTCTGCGTTTAATTCTTTTTTATTTGCCGTGCATTAGAACGGGATGATAGCTTTTACTTATTGACCAGCAGTAAAATCTCCTTATATAATAGAAACTGTAAATATTTGTTACATAAAGGGGATTTTTCCTTTGATAGAAGAAGAGGATGCAGTCGAATTCATCGACATTGACATATTGGTTAATATGGTAAAAATGGCGTTCGCCATGGAGAATTGGGAGGAAGTGATCTCCTTGTCTCAGAGTTTATTAGAGACTGCGAAAGCGATAGCGAGCCATCCGTCCAAGACATCCGGCGAGCGAATCGAGACGAAGCGACATATATCATATTATTTTGGTTACAGCTACCTGATGCAAGGACTGGCTTTTCAAAAATTAAAGCAATACGCATTATCGATAGAATGCATCGAGTATTACCGGGATCTTAGTTGGCTGAATGATTCGACCCATGAGGCGATTACGATCGTGGAAGACTTCAATAAATTCGCCAAGGCCAATCTGTTGACGCTGGATATTTTGACGGGCAATCGGAATAAGCTGCCGGAATACACCCAGTTTCTTCAGCAAAATCCGGATCAGATTCTTTCGGGCCTCATTACCATTTTAGAGTCGGCGATTCTATATTCCTATAACGTGGACCATGTTCTGGAACCTTTGAGAAGTCACCTCCGGGATGCTTCCTTTTATACCGAGCAAGTCCTTGCGACCAAGTATCTATCTTACTCTTTCATGCTCGCTTTATATTATTCCCTGAATGACCATACACAGGAAGCTATAAATATATCTTTACATAATTTGTCATTATGTGATAAACTAGGAAATGACAAATATTTCAAAAAGACGATAGCGTTGTTTGAAACGATCAAGATCTATGCATCCGTCTCGCAGCTGGAGGAATACTCACGAATACTCAAAATAATATTTGAAGGAGAGATTTCGAATGAAAAAGGCAATCGCTTTAGCAGCAGTTTTAGCAGTAGTCATTTTCAGTAATCCATCTGTGACAACGAGTTTTGCGCAGGATCACACACCACCGATTCAAGCATTTAATCACGGTTCCGAGTATTGATGTTGGACCATGCAGCGGATCGTTCCGAGGAACGATTCGCTGTTTTTATGCGCCATTTCAAAAAAAATTGAGATACGATTCCAATTTTATCCTCAACAGGTATCAAAACGTGATCATCTGTGTTATAATAAGATTATTGAAATAAGCCCTGGAGAAATTCACATAACGTAGAGGGTTATTCTCGGTTAATAGCCTTGTACGATATGTGATTTTTATTTAAGGATAAGAATGCCATATGACTTTTCTTGAAAGGAGGTCGAACATACATGGAAACAGGTACAGTGAAATGGTTTAATGCTGAGAAAGGCTTTGGTTTCATCGAAGTTGAAGGCGGAAACGACGTTTTCGTACACTTCAGTGCAATCGTAGGCGATGGCTACAAATCCCTGGATGAAGGCCAGCGCGTTGAATTTAATATCGTGCAAGGCAGCCGCGGACCACAAGCCGAGAATGTCGTAAAACTCTAATTTAGAGCTTGGTGCCCCCGAACAGTTTTGTTCGGGGTCATTTTTTTAGCGCACTTATTCGTGTTTTGTAGCCTGACTATGATAAGCCTCCGCCCCAAAAGCGGTGGGCCCTTGGAAAATATACATTGACGAAGAAATTCACTGCAGCAACCAATACGGTATAGAAAGAGGGATGCATGATGTACAACTCACGAAAAAAACCATTGGAGGATCTGCCGACAGAACTCACGGATATATGGTCTTGTTCGAATGAGAACTGCAAGGGATGGATGCGGGATAATTTCGCTTTCTCCGAAGCGCCTATATGCCCCCAATGTCAATCCAAAATGGTTAAAGATCAGAGAATGCTGACGGTGCTTACGAATAACAGCCCCAGCCAGACCAAAAAATAATCAAATCGGCGACGAATGAAAGACATGCCAGCATGATTCGTCACCACCGTGGAAGCCTGGTCCGCATGAGGACCAGGTTTTTCTGTGTATCCGGAGTTCTCGGGTTATCGTTGCAGGCTAAAAGTGTACACGGAGCTTTTCTCACGCGGCATCGTCATGATACCATTGACCCTAAGAAGGCACATCGGCTAGGATTACGGGAACAAGACGAGCCAAAGGGGGAAGCATCATGGAAATACAGCATTTTTCAATTCAGGGAACCGGGGAATGGAACGAAGACGCTATCGTCATAAACGAGAAACAGCGGCTTTATGGCGTTATCGATGGGGCGACTTCGCTTGTCCCTTACCGGAGCGCTGAAGGGGAAACGGGCGGCCGGCTGGCCTCACAGCTGCTTAAGGGTTACTTTGAACGGCTTTCAGACGGAGACCGCCGTGACCTGGAGACGCTGACGATTGAAGCGAACGCTGAGCTTGGGGCGGCCATGCGGGCTGCCGGAATCAAGACCGGCCATAAAAACGAGCTTTGGACCGCGGCCGCAGCGCTGATCCGCATGACCGATCACCATATCGAATATGTGCAGGCGGGCGACTGCATGATTATGGCTTTGTACCGGGACGGACAGGTCCGGACGATTACGCGCGATCATGTGTCCCATATGGGGGAGGCATCCATGGAGACCTGGAAGGAAGGCATCGCATCCGGTATCCGGACCCGTGCAGCCTTATGGGAGCGGGTTCTTCCGCAAATCGTCGGCAACAAGGATGTCATGAATACCGATGAGGGGTACTCCGTGCTGAACGGGCTGCCGGACGCGGATCGCTATATCGAGAGCGGCAAGATCAACCGGATTCAATTGGCCGGACTGCTGCTTGTGACCGACGGGCTCTTTTATCCGGAGGAATGGCCCTGCGCAGCATCGAAAGACAACGGCAGCCTGAATGAAAAGCTTGTGCGGCGCGTCGCTTCTGAAGGCTTGGAGGGTTACGGCCATTGGCTGCTTGCCTTGGAGCAAGAGGACCCGGAGTGTATTCGCTATCCCCGTTTTAAAAGGTCCGACGATAAATCCGGTATTTGGATTACATTTTGAAAAGATCGCGAGCACAGCTTCGCCGTGCAAGGACACTGACAGAAATGTCGGTGTCTTTTTTTGTGGCCCGTGCAAGCCGCATTTTTCGCTCTCTTGGATGAAGGAATGAACCCCGTCGACTTTAAGTATTAGTTGTATTATAATAAGTAATACTTAAACGAATGATGGTATGACGCGAGGAGGGTGACACAACATGGTGATTTCATTAGAACTGGACAGCGATACGCCCTTGTATGAGCAGCTGCGCAATCAGATCGTGATCGGCATCGCCACAGGCCAGCTGGCCCCGGAGGAGAAGCTGCCCACCGTACGCCAATTGGCGGAAGAGCTCGGAATCAATACGATGACGGTCAACAAAACCTACTCGCTGCTGAAGCAGGAAGGCTACATCGTTATCGACCGGCGGCACGGAGCCAAGGTGAGCCCGCAGCTGCAGAACCATGCGGAGCCCGCTCCGGAGCTTGAGGGACAACTCCAGCTCATTATTGCGCAGGCAACGATCCAGGGTATAGACGAGTCGAAATTTCAAAAGCTCTGCGCGCGGATTTTTTCCACAATGACGTATCAGCACCCCTAAACGACGACGGAAATGAGGTGTTTGGATTGTTCATGCTTACATTGACTTTGTTATTTTCAGCTATCATCTGTTACATCGTCCTCCTGGCCACCTATAAACCGCAGGCGAAATACCGAAGCGGCATGCTGTTTGCCGTGACCCTGCCGGAGGAAGCTCTGGAGCATGAGGGGATCCGCGGCATTCAAGCCCGGTTTCAAGCCTCATTCAACAAAGCGAGCATCGGTATGGGCCTCGGGCTGATTCCTTTCTTGATCCTTTACCAGTTTATGTCCGTTCAAGTCCTTTATTTTTTCGTATGGCTTGTTGGCTCTGTGATCGTCATGGTGCTTCCCTTTCGGCGGGCGTTCTGGGAGACACTGGCATTAAAGCGAGAGCATGAATGGTTTGTCGGCCATAAGCGGGTTATCTTGACCGATCTGCGGGTATCCCAGCTCAAGAATCAGCGTTCTGCCTCCTTGTGGCTTTATGTGATTCCGTTTCTGATGGTGGCGGGCTTGCTGTTGTGGGCGATCCGTGGGGATGCAGAGCTGTATGCGATTGCGGCATGCGGGTTCCTCCTGACGGCCCTTTTTTTCGGCTTCTCGCTGTACATACGCCGGATGAGGACGAAAGTATACAGCATGAACACGGAGGTTAATCTGGTATTGAATCAAGCGAGGCGAAGATCGCTTTCCTATTTGTGGCTGTGGATGGCAATCGCCGAAAATATTCACCTGGGACTTCTATGCCTGCTTCTATTGAACGAAAATCCGGCTATGGACGGCGTCTGGTTGGCGGTGATCCTGCTCTTCACTGCCATTCCGGTTGGAAGCTTGCTGTATGTATACCGCAAAATCAATACGCTAGAGCAGGAAATTCTATCCCGGGACGGAAAAATCGTGTACACGGATGAAGACGAATATTGGTCAAACGGCTTCACCTACCATAATCCGTATGACAAAAGCATTTTTATGCCCAAAAGGGTGGGCATCGGAGAAACGGTCAATACCGCGACCCCGGTCGGGAAACTTATCGTGTGGGGGGCCGTGGGAATGACAGCCGTTTTGATTCTCGGGGTAACGTTTATGATGATCCGGTCGGAGCTGACTTCGCCTGCGCTTGCCATTACGAGCGAGCACAGCGTGGAGATTAAGTACCCGATGTATTCCTATGACTTCAGCATAGACGACATTCAGGAGCTGACGCTGGTCGACAGCATCCCATCCGGCGCCAAGACGAACGGGGAGGCTACGGGCAAGTATGCGCGGGGATATTTCCGGCTGAAGGAGCTCGGGAAATCGAGATTATATATTTTTAAAGATAAACCTCCATATATCCGCATCAAGCTGGATAGCGGGTACATTTTTTATAACGAAAAAGAGCCCGGGCGGACAAGGGAGTTGTTTGAGCAGCTGAGAAAGCAGGCGGGGCTTGATTGATCGGAAACGGTATTGGAAAAGCATTCATATGGAGAAAAAGACATCTGGGGGCCAGATGTCTTTTTTTGGAGGGGAAAGCATGCAAAAGACAGGGGAATCACGCGGTCATCATGACAAGAATCATGACAAAATTCATGACAAGACTTTGCAGAAAGGGACTTGTACTCCGTTTTCGCACAACGTTATAATGGGGACAAAATTCGAGTTCGGAAGCGACGGGAGTAGTTATGAACAGCAGAACGGGTCGATATATGTTGAAGGAAGGCGTTTGTTTTATCGGGAGGAAGGAAGAGCTGGCTGAGGTTACAAGCTGGCTGGAGGGCGAAGAGGCGGAGACGAGGCTCTTTGCCGTTACGGGAATTGGCGGGATCGGCAAGTCGACGTTTATGACCGAAATTTCCCGGCTTGGCAAGTGCGAGGGCTGCCTTTGCATCTGGCTGGATGGACGGACGTTTCCTCCCACGCCGGCTGCCTTTTTAGAAAATTTGGCGGCCGCGGCGGCTTTGGAACAGCTTGGCCAGCCTTACGGACATCCTTTGCAGATGCTCACGGAAGCTGGTCCGCAGCGGCGAGTGATGCTTTTTATCGATAATTTCGAAGAGATTTCGTTATTGGAAGGATGGCTGCTCCACGCGTTCTTGCCGAAGCTGCCGGCTGCGGGTGCAGCCGTGCTGCTTGCATCCCGTCCACGCCTGCCGCTGACGTGGATCGCCCATCCGTTTTGGGGAACGCGAATCACGGAATTCACGCTGGCCAAATTTTCAAACGAAGAAATGCATGATTACATTGTATCCTTTGGCAGCTTCACGACGGAGACGGCCGGCAGACTGGTCCGTATGAGCGACGGACATCCGCTGGCGCTTGCCTTGTCGGTAGACGCGGCGATGAGGGAAGGGGGCGAGGAGCCGCATAAGCAGGCCATTTCGCAATCGATCAGCGCGCGCGTGCTGCATGAGGTGGCTTCACCCCAGCTTCAGCCCTTGGTTGATGTCCTGACCGTTCTTCCCCGGGCCAATCAGGAAATGATCTCCGGTATGTTGGGTACGCAGGTATCTCTGCAGGAGTACCGGTCTCTCGCCGAATTGTCCTTCGTTCGTTCGCTGGACGACGGGCTCGCGCTGCATGACGTGGCAAGGATGCATCTGCTCAGGGATTTCCGTCAGCGGGAACCGGACCGCATGCTGCGTCTGCAGTCTGCGGCCGCGCAGCTTTTGTATAACAAACTGGGGCAGGCAGGCCGCTTGGAGCAAAGACAAATCGCTTCCCAGCTGCTGATGCTCAGCAAAGACCTGCTCACGCCTCATCGGAGCTATTTCGACTTTTCGGGCGATGGGCTTCCTCCGCTGGAGCAAGCGATAGCGACGGATTTGCCGCAGCTGCACGATATGCTGGCCGAATGGTGCAGCTATAGTGTGGACCCGCCCATGAACAGCATTTATCATGCGTTTTTGGATGCGCTCTTTGAGCGTTTTCCAGAAAGCATCGGAGTCGTTCGGGATGGGGCGGGGCGGCCCGTCGGGATGTTTATCATTGTGCTGGTGTACCGCGAAACGGGTGCGTTTCTTCAGCATTATTTTCCGCATGAAATGTCGGAATGCTTTCGGCCGGAGGAGTGGAAGTGCGAGCAGGATCAAGCGGATACCTATTATCCCGTGCTCGGGGCGGGATCGAGCCGCATGCCGGGATTTACGCGGGAGGAAATCGTCGGCCTTCTGACGCTCGATCGCCTGTCGCTGCTTGGTGATGGGAACCGCGCCGTCCTGGTGGCCACCAACGGGGAGCTTAAGCAGCAGCTGCTGCGCATGGGCTTTCGGATGCGTCCGACAGCAACCCGGGCCAGCGATGTTTCCTGGGCCAAAGCGGATGTATTAGAGCTGGATTTTCGGTCAGGCAACTTCGGGGAGTGGGTGCTTTCGTTTTTTGAGGGCGAGCAGCGGCAGCCGGAGGAGCAGAAGATAACGTTCCAACAGCTTCCCTTGGAAGATCAGGAGCAAAGCCTGAGAAAAATGCTGCAATCGCTGCAGCAGCCGGTTGAGCTGGAAGAATACGCCGACCAGTTTGCGGGAATCGGCAGCGGCCTGGAGCTGCAGCGATTCCTGCTGCATCAGCTGCGCTCCGCAGAGGTGCAGGGTCTTTCAGAGGAGAATCGGGCGATACTCTATGCCGCCTATTGGCTGCATGCGGGGAATTCCGATGCTGCCGCGATGGAATGCAGCATGAGCCGGGCTACCTTTTACCGGCATTTGAAGAAAGCAGTTGCGAATTTTGCGCGGGTATTGGCGGACGAACATTCCGACAACCAGATGCAGGGGTGATAAGCCGAGGAGGGCGCGGCAAGGCGAATTCATACCATTTTACATAAACATGTATCAGTCAAGAATGAGACTAGATTGAGACTCGCTCTTTCGGAGGGCGTGCTAGAATGTAAATGTCGGAATTGGGAACTAAAATTAAGAAAAAGGTAGCAAAAGGAGGAGACATCAGTCTTAAAGTCTCTGGAAATTTTGCCTGTTAAGGGAATTGACAGCCCGGCGTGCCTGGTATATATTGGTCTAAGCCTAGTACTTATATACTATACGGACGAAATGCGCTTGACGGATGATACTTGTGCACCTGCATTAACCAACAATTTTATATTTTGGCACACTAATCGAAAGATTAGCTCGCAAAGCCTAGGAGTCTAAGAGTCTAACGACTTATGATCGTCCGGCTGCACTTAACATTGTTAATGCAGTCGGGCGATTTTTGCGTTCCAGGGACCAAATTTAAAATTGAGGAGGACAAGATGAAGCGAGGTTTAAAATTAATCGTATCGTGGCTGTGCATCGTGGCGGTATTTACGGGCCTGATCCCAGGCGGCTTGCTGGTCAATTCGGCATCCGCAGCAGCTTCGGGCGAAATCGTATGGCCCAATCCCGGCGCGACCAATCTGAAGAAGATTGCCGAGCCCGTGGCGGGCAAGCAGGGTCAGTGGAAAATCACGCTCACCGTGGAAGGCAAGAACATCAAAACGGCTTCCGATGTGGTGCTGGTGATCGACCGTTCGGGGAGCATGAAAGATTCCAGCCGAATGGACAATGCCAGAACCGCTGCGCAGAAGTTCGTGGATAATCTGCTGCTGAAAGATTCGGCAACGAAAATCGGAGTGGTGACCTTCGATAAAACGGCTGATATCAAATCCGAACTTTTGGGAGTCGACAAAAAGGCTGATTTGACCAAAGTGATTAAAAATATCACGGTCAGCAGTGAAGGAACGAATATTCAAGCAGGGCTCAATAAAGCGCGTACGATGCTTGATAAGAGCACGGCGCAAAATAAGGTCATCGTTCTGCTTAGCGACGGGGCTCCGACATATAGCTACAAGGCATCTGCTGCTGCACTCCAAACTTGGCCTAACAATAAGTACAGTATTTTACTAAGTAATTTTGACTACACCAATACTATCGGTTCTGGCAGTTCGTTTTACCTTAAACCCAGCTATAACGTAAAGATTGGCAAAACTACTTATACTGTTGGGGATAATGGGCTTGGTACCTTGTCAGAAGCATCCCAAATAAAAAATAACGGCATCGGAATTTATTCCATTGGTCTTGAAGTCGGAGGCGACCCTGACGCAAATTATGTGCTGAACAATGTCCAGAACAAAGGATACTACTCTTCAACCAGCGGAGATCTCAGCAAAGTATTCAACGAACTGTCCGGACAAATCTCTTATGCGGCGCAAAACGCCGAGGTAACCGACCCGATGGGCGCCATGTTCAACAAGGTCGGCGAACCGACGATTTCTCAGGGGACCATCGAATGGAACAGCACGAAGGAGACCTTTACCTGGAAAGTCGGAAACGTGATGGAGGGTTCGCCGGCAACGCTGACGTACATCGTGGAGCTGGATCCCAAGCAAACCATTGATTCCAACACTGCGTATCCTACAAATGGTGACACAATTCTCAGGTATGACGATATCAACGGAAAAAAAACCACGAAGTACTTTGAGGTTCCTAAAGTAAGCTTCGGCAAAGGCTCCATTCTGGTGAAAGGCTACCGCGTCAACAATGACGGCCAGCCGATCAATGAAGACGGCGTGGTTGTCGATAAGCCGGAGCAAGCGCAGGAACTCGTGAAAGGGTACTACTTCAAAGATAAGTCGAACAACGAAGCTTTGGACATCAATAAATCCTACGACGTGTCTGCACCGAGCGTCGATGGCTACGAGCTTAAAGTCGGAACGGATCCGTCGAAAGTGTCACTGACGATCGGTAATCCGACGCCAACGGTTTGGTTTGGCTACGTGCAGGCTGTCGAACAGCAAGTCAGCGTGAAGTATCTGGAAAAAGAAACGAACAAAGAGCTGTTAGCCCCTACGACGGAAAAGGGCTTGAAAGGAAAACAAGTCCAGCTTACGGCGAAAACAAGTCCAGGTTATACGGCTGAAAAGGCAAGCGACAAATACACGTTTACGGCCGATAAAAACCAGACGTACACATTTTACTATACGGCTAATGCACAGACAGTAACGGTGAAGTATCTGGAAAAAGGATCAAATAAACCGGTATCCCCAGAAGCGATCGTCAAAGGAGCTACAGGCAAGGAAGTGAGCCTGGAAGCGGCTAGCGTCAAGGGGTATACACCGGAGAGTACCGTAGCGAAGTACATCTTCACCGCCGAATCCGGTCAAATTTATACGTTCTACTACACTGCGAACGATTATACGGTGAAGATCAAATACCAGGACGAATCCGGTAAAGATATTGCCCCTTCCTTAGAGAAGAAAGGCAAGGCGGGCGATAAGCTTGACGTGACGGCAGCGAACGTGGACGGCTACACGCCGAACAAAGTCAAGGATGTATACACCGTAAACAAGAATTCGAACCAAACGTATGTCTTTACCTATACGCTGACGACCTACCCGGTAACGGTGAAATACCAGGATAAGCATGGTGCGCAACTGGCTGCTCCGTTGGAGCTGGAAGGCACCGAGGGTCAGACGCTTGAGTTGAAAGCAGCTGAGGTGAAAGGCTATACGCCGGAAAATGCAACGCATCAATACACGGTCATCAAGGCAGCAAATCAGGAGTATGTGTTTACTTACACGCTGAAGACGTTTGAGGTGCAGGTGAATTTCGTCGATGAAGACGGAACAGCTCTTAAACCGGCTTCAAAGGCTGAAGGCAAACCGGGCGATAAGCTCACGCTGACGGCCGAGACAATCGACGGCTATACGCCGGATCAAGCGAGCTTCGAATATGAAGTGACGAAAGAAGATAAC
>NZ_BIMK01000023.1 GCF_004001045.1 Paenibacillus chibensis | reverse complement strand
TAAGAAAAATGGCTTCACAGTTTGAATCGTTCGGAAGGGCGTAAGCATGACCTTGGGTCAGAAGGGGGGCCAGGCTGCATTTGACAATCTAGGAAGCATTCTTATGTAAGCGCTGTAAAAAATTGAGGAGGTAACGAATGAACCTGAGCAAAAATGGATTAAGCAAGTTTCGGTCGTTCAAGTTGACGCTTTGGGCTGCGATGATTGCATCGCTGTTGTCAGTCGTGGTTATGGTTCCGCCCAAAGCGGAGGCGGCGGCAGCCAGCAGGACCATGATCGGTTACTGGCACAATTTCGATAACGGTTCGGGGTTTATCAAGCTGCGTGACGTCTCTGCGAAATTTGATGTCATCAACGTCTCTTTTGCCGAACCTACATCCGGCGTCACGGGCGGCACGATCGGGTTCACTCCTTACAATTATACTGACGCCGATTTTAAAGCTGATGTGGCGTATCTGCAAAGCCAAGGGAAGAAAGTCATCATTTCCATCGGCGGCGCGAACGGACAGGTTCAACTGGCAAGTACGTCAGCCCGCGATAATTTCGTAAATTCCGTGACCGCTATGATCGAGAAATACGGCTTCGACGGGCTGGACGTCGATTTTGAAGGGCATTCGCTTTATTTGAACGCTGGCGACAGCGACTTTAAAAATCCGACGACGCCCGTCATCGTCAACCTGATTACCGCGCTGCGCACGATCAATGACCATTTCGGCACGAATAAGTTTTACCTCACCATGGCGCCGGAAACCTTCTTCGTTCAGCTTGGATACAGCTTCTACGGCGGCAGCTGCATCAGCTGCGACAATCGGGCCGGAGCTTACTTGCCGGTTATCTATGCCACTCGGGACATTCTGGATTGGCTGCAGGTACAGAATTATAACTCAGGGCCGATTACAGGGCTTGATGATCAATACCATACGATGGGCAACGCCGACTTTCATGTCGCGATGGCAGATATGGTGCTAACGGGCTTTCCGGTTGCCAAAAATCCGAACAACTTCTTCCCGGCGCTTCGCCCGGACCAAGTCGTGCTCGGACTTCCAGCCAATGCGAATGCGGGCGGGGGCTTTACGAGCGTAGCCGAAGTTCAAAAAGCGCTCGACGCCCTGATCAAAGGGGTGCAGCTCAGCAGTTATAAAACTCGAGGGAGCACCACCGGATACCCGGATTTACGGGGATTGATGACCTGGTGATCAACTGGGATAAATTCAACAACTTTGAATTCTCGAACAGCCACCGCGCATATCTGGATGCCTTGACCTCTTCGGCGCCGGATACGGAACCGCCTACAGCTCCGAGCAGCGTATCGGTTGTATCCAAATCCTCAACCAGCGTGAATCTAAGCTGGACGGCATCGACGGATAACGTCGGTGTAACAGGGTATACGGTATATTACGGAACGCAGTCGATGAATGTGTCCGGAACCAGCGCAGCCATTACGGGACTTTCGCCTGACACATCCTATGTATTCACGATCAAAGCAAGGGATGCCAAAGGCAATCTATCCACCGCCAGTGCGCCGCTGACGGTGAAAACGGAACCGGCCGGAACGGTCGACCAGACGCCTCCGACAGCGCCGGGGAACTTACAGGTGACGGCGAAAACGGCCAACAGCGCAACCTTAAGCTGGACGGCTTCAACGGATAACGTTGGCGTAACAGGGTATACGGTTTCGTATGGAGCGGCTTCCCTGAACGTGACAGGGACAACAGCCACGGTGACTGGATTGACGGCGAATACCAGCTATACGTTTACGGTAACAGCCAAGGACGCTGCAGGCAATGTATCACCAGGAGCTGCCGTCAGCGTGACGACGGACGCGCAGGGAGGAGCGCAGGCATGGGCTCCCAATGTCAGCTACAAGGTCGGCGACGAAGTAACCTATGGAGGTAAAACCTATACCTGCAGGCAGCCTCACACGTCCTTGACGGGATGGGAGCCGCCTAACGTCCCTGCTCTCTGGTTGCTGAAGTAATTGGAGTAGTTTTGGAGTAATGGAATACCTTGATCGGCCTTCGGCCTTTCAAGGTATTTTTATTTTCGCATTTACCACATATAACTTATGGCTTAGGTCTTAAGTACTGCCTGTGGCAAACCGATAAAATAAGAGTGAAATAGATAATTATGGAATTCGTCCTAATTAAGCAAGCTATTTTGACCGGGAGGTAGATGTTTTGACGATCATTGGCATTGATTTGGGAACAACAAACAGCGTTGCGGCCGCTTATACCCCGGAAGGAGTTCAGATCATCCCGAATGCTTTAGGCCAGCATTTGACGCCTTCTGTGGTGAGCGTGGATGAAGAGGGGCAAATCCTTGTCGGGGAAGTCGCCAAGCAACGCCTCATTTCGCATCCGCATGTAACGGCGTCGGTATTTAAAAGATTCATGGGCTCCAATAAAATATTTCAACTGGATCGATTCCAGTTTAGTCCCGAGGATTTGTCCTCTTTTATTTTACGCTCGCTAAAGGAAGATGCCGAAGCCTATCTCGGAACGTCTGTGACGGAGGCGGTCATCAGCGTTCCGGCTTATTTTAATGACGCGCAGCGCAAAGCGACCAAAAGGGCAGGGCAGCTCGCAGGCTTAAAGGTCGAGCGGTTGATTAATGAGCCCACAGCTGCGGCGGTAGCGTACGGATTGCATCTGGCAGACCCGAATACGCGCTTTCTCGTGTTTGACCTCGGTGGTGGGACGTTTGACGTGTCAATCCTGGAGCGCTTTGAGGATATGATGGAGGTCCAAGCCGTAGCTGGAGACAATTTTCTGGGCGGTGAAGATTTCACGGAGCTGTTGGTACAAGAATATTTGAATCGGCAAGAAGATGGCGTGATTGATACGGAGGACGCCCGGCTGATTGGTGCGATCCGGAAGCAGGCGGAGCTGGGCAAAAGGAATTTATCCCGGGGCAAACCCGCTGAAATGGAAATAGCGATCAATGATACGCTTAGAATCTGCGTGATAACGGTGGACAAATTCGAGGTATTGGCAAAGCCATTATTGACAAAACTCCGTCAACCGATTGAGAGGGCAATCAGAGATGCAGCCATCCGCCCCTCTGATCTGGATGCCATGATACTGGTTGGGGGAGCTACGCGGATGCCGATCATTTCGGCTTTTGTCGCCCGTCTGTTCGGCAGGCTGCCTTCCGCTCATATCGATCCGGATGAGGCTGTCGCTCAAGGCGCGGCTATACAGGCAGGCATGAAAGCAAGGAATGAAGCACTGAATGACTTGGTTTTAACGGATGTGTGTCCTTATACGCTGGGTATTGGCGTCTCAGTTGTGAATGGTGCAGGCGAGTATGAATCCGGACATTTTAGTCCAATCATTGACCGTAATTCGGTCGTACCCGTCAGTAAAATCGAACGCTATGTTACGATCCGGGATCACCAGAAGGAAATGAACATTACGATTTATCAAGGCGAAAGCCGGTTAACCCAAAACAATATCAGATTAGGCGAAATTGATGTGAAGCTGCCACTCTCGCCTAAAGGCGAGCAAGGCGTCGATGTTCGATTTACATATGACATTAACGGCATCCTGGAGGTAGAGACCACGGTAGTCAGCACCGGGGAAAAATCGCGCATGATTATCGAAGAGAATCCAGGCCAATTTTCAAAAGAACAGCTTGAGCAGAGGTTCAGAGAACTGTCCGATATCAAGATTCATCCCCGGGACCGTATGGAGAACCGCTTGCTGCTGGCACGTGGGGAACGGCTCTACGAAGAATCGCTGGGCTCATCGCGTGAGCAAATTGCTTACGTGATTCGGCAGTTTGAAGAAGTGCTGCGCCGCCAAAACGATCGAGAGATTAGCAAGGCGGCAATAGAATACAAAGCGTGGCTGGAAGAAATCGAAAGGGTGACGGAGTTTTGATGAAGGATACATGGAAGCTTCTTGGCATAGAACCTACGGATGATCTCGTATCCATAAAACGCGCATACGCTGCCCGGTTAAAATTCCACCATCCCGAAGAAGACCCGGAAGGGTTTCAACAGCTTCGGGAAGCTTATGAAATTGCATTGAAAGCTGCTAAAAGCGGACAACTGTCTGGTTACTCTGCGGCAGCAAGCACTCTACAGGATGCCGAACGCCATTTAGATCGTGAAAAAGAAATAGAAGCTGGAGGGGAGAGAACCTTCGGCTATCAGCAAACTGGCCGCAGTCCGGATCAGCGGCTTGATGGGATTTACCGTTTTTTGCAGCAGGCTGCAGAAATCTATGACCATTTCCCATCGCGTATGGACATGAACCGATGGAGAGCTCTTCTTGAAGACGAAGTCTATTCCGGGATTGGGACGCGGCAGATTCTTCGGATTGAAACGCTTCGTCTATTCATGGATAGAGTGTGGCTTCCAGGACCGGTTTGGCGGCAGTTGAACGAGGTTTTTGAATGGACATTCATGGAGATCGACCTGAAGCATCTCTTTTCCAAGGAATTCCTGGACTACTTGGGCATGCAGTTGGCCGGCTGCTGGGACCTTGGCTATGACAATATTCACTTTGCCGAAATGCCGCCCGATGATCTCGAGCGTTTCTTATCCGCTAGATATAGCGCGCAAAATGCACTCGTCCTAGGGAATCTGGAAAGAGCCGGGGAATGCCTGCACATCGCTTCCGAGCTATTGCCGGATGATCCGGATCTCAATCGGCTGATCGGCGAATACTGTTTGCGGTTAGAACATTACGAAGGAGCGCTTCTGGCATGGAAGAGACTCGAAGCCTCCGGAGAGCGTGACCTGAATTACAGGCTTGAACTGGCTCATTCATGGCTTCGGAGCGGACGCTTTGAAGACGCGTATTCCGTTTACAACGAAATTCTTGTACATACACCCGAACAATTACAAGCTTTATCGGGAGCGGCGCGATGCCTTGTTAACATGGGGCGGATGCAAGAAGCCATACATCTGTATGCCATCTTGCATGAACGTTGTCCATGGGATCTTCATGCACGTATTCAGCTCATCACGCTGACAAACAAATTCGAAGCGAATCTAAAAAGCAAAATGGAGGACCAGGATCCGAAGGTAAAAAGTATGGCTCTCCGTCAGTTAGCCGAATTATATCGGGATCAGGAGCTGCGGGAGGACGCTGTGCAGCTTCTGCTTCAGTTGGAGGAGCTGGATCCGTTAACGCCGGGCGAGCACCAGCTCCTCGCTGCGTATTTCTACGAGCAGGAACGGTATGAGAAAGCCGCGCACAGATACGAAACGGCCATTTCTATTGAAGAGCATTGGCTTTATCACAAAGAACTCGGTAAAACTTATGTTATGCTTGATCGTTTTGAAGAAGCTGTGTTCCATTTCAAACAGGCTCAGCTTCATGAAGAAATCGGCCTTGACTACTATTATCTGTATGGTTTTGCTTTATTTAAGCTCGGGAAGTACAGTGAATCGATTCAGAATTACAACAAAGCCATAGAATTGGATCGGGATCCGAATTTTTTTTATAACAGAGCTTTCGCTCATTATTATTTAGGTGATTTCGAGCGGTGCTGCCAAGATATTCAGGAATACCTTGATGGCGACGATGACGATTTGCGCATGTATGCGTATCTGATTCAAGGGAACAGCCAATTTTTGTTGAAACAATGGGATGCAGCCGCTTCAGCTTACGCGCAGTCGTTAGAACACCGGAACGACGCGTTTGATCAAAGCATGCTTTGGAAGTTCTATGCCGCTTCACTTATAGCAGGACGGAGGTTCAGAGAGGCGCTCGACCCTTTGAGGCAAGTTCAGCAGTTAAAGACGAACAATGAATGGGCAATGCTGCATGTTGTGCGAATTTATGCTGAATTGCAGCAATGGGACGCGCTCAGCGAGGAATTGATCCAATACATGGAAACGTTCAAGCAGGATGAACGAAATCCGTACATTTGGTTTTACTCGGGAATTTTAGCGTATTACGTCGACAATGCCAAAGGAGCTGCAAAATGCTTCAGAATCGCATATGATAGCGGACTCCGTGGAGATACCTGCAGTTATTACAGCCTCGTACTCCAGCGCCTCGGAGAGCATCAGGACGCTATGGTATTGGCCCGGGAAGCGCTAGATGATCGACCGGATCATCCTGACTATAAAGAACGTTTGAAATTAATAGAGGAGCAAATCCAGAATCGCAAAAATATATTCAAAAGAATCGGCATGCAGCTGGTCGCGGATAAGAAAGCGGAACCGAAGCATTTGGATTATCCCGATATCCTTGGTGATCCGCAGCTGCAGGCCGAGTTCCCGGGAGTCGTGATAAAAAAATGAATAATAAGTTAAGCGAGAGTCAGCTGTGGGCGCTTGCGGCCGGAGACGTACTGCTGAGCGGGAACGGGTATGATTTTGCCTGCGCGTATGATACGGAGCGAAGCGGAATCAATGCTGCTAAGGTGAATCAAGAGGTTCTCTTGGACGGATGGAGCATATCAGATCATCTCTCCGCATGGAAGTCGTTGAGATTCCTTACGGTAGAAGGGGGGCATCACGAAGCATTCGATCGGCGCCGTTTTGCGCTATCCGTGATGAATGCACAACAGCATAATCAGTATATTTCTTCTTTCCATGACGAAATGATCATAGCCGAATTAACGATTGTCCAGCATTATCACGGGCTTCTGCCGGCAGCCGGCGTGCTTGCATGGGACTTGGGGAGAGCGGCCTTTATCGGTCATCTGTGCATGGAGTTTGGTCTTATCGATCCGGAAGAAGCATGGCCTTTTCTTATCCATAATGCCTCCTTGCTCCAGCAATCGTATGCAAGCTGGGAGGAATTCGGTACCGCTTATATTATTGGGCGCCAATTTTGGGCGAAGAGCCTGGACCCGGATCAGACGGAAAAGCATCTTGGAACCATCATCGGTCAGATGCAGGATCCGAACTCCCCTTGGGCCATTCTTCCTTGGGAGTTGAAGCTGGAGGCATAATGGCTTACTAAACCCATCATGAGTTGGTTAGCATGGAGCTATCCGAGGAGCTCAAAGCAGCGGATCAGGATGAGTAAACCGTTTAAAATAAAACGCGGCCGAGACACCCGCAGGTTCGACAGCATCTAACATTGAATGTCGATTGTCCACGCCGTTCCGCTGTGGTAACATCGGGTTAAGAGCCAACCGGCCGTGGTTGCCGGTTGGTCATAAGCATGAGCAGGAGCTGACGATGGGAACACCTTATTCGGCAATATTATCGCTAATCGTCACGGCGGGCGTTTTAAATATCATCATGGGACTGTATTCGCTATCCGGAAGATCTAAGGTTTCTATGGTTAAGGCTTTCTTCGTTTTCAGCATGATGGCGGCTGTATATGCGTTCGCTTCGGCACTGGAGCTGGCCAGCGGTTCGTTGAATGAAGCCCGAATCTGGATTAAGGTCGAATACTTGGGCATGCCTTTTCTCCCTCCGTTGAATCTTCTGATCATCATGTCGTATTTGGGCATGGAACGCTTTTTGAAGCGGGGACTAAAAATTTGCATGTTTGTGATTCCCGCTGTAACGCTCGTGCTTGTCATGACCAATGAATGGCATCATTGGTATTACCGTGATATCTTTGCACGGGCCGGTACCGTCCATTTGAAAGTGGATATGGTGGCAGGTCCCTGGTACATCATCCAGGGCGCCTACACATCCGCGTGCATGTTTGGTGGAATCGTGCTGCTGCTGCTAAGCTGGCGCAAAATGCCATCCTACCGCTTTCAGCTAAGCACGATGCTGATTGGGCTTATCTTACCTCTGGCAGGGGATTTTCTTTATCTTGGAGGGGTAACTCCGGACGGCATGGATCCGATTCCGGTGATCATGACGGTAACATCGGCACTCTATCTATGGGCGCTTGCTTCCAAGGGCTTGTTTCATGTGGCCCCTATTGCGCGGGACAATCTGTTCACCAGTATGCGTGATGGCGTACTTGTTCTGGATCGGGATGACCGCCTGGTGGATTATAATCCGGCAGCGGCGGCGATGATGCCAGAGCTAGGCACGGGCTCGATTGGATAGCCTCTGTACGGAATATGGCAGCGTCACACGGATGAGCCCATCCGGAGTCTGATGTCTCAAGAAGAGGATGGGAATTTTCAGGCAGATATACAGGAGATAGAGTGGTATGTAGACAAGCGGAAATTCCATTACCAGATTCGTACCTCTACCATCCGCAAGCAAGGAGGGCAGGAGGCAGGCCGATTGATTGTTCTGATCGACGTTACGGAGAGAACGCGGCTTCAAGAGGAGCTCCGGCAGATGGCATATCATGATGGCTTAACCCGGATATACAACCGTATGCATTACATGAAGCAAAGCAATCTGCTGCTCTCTGAGGCTTTGAAGCATGGAGAGGACCTGGCATTTCTGATGTTCGATATTGACCATTTCAAACGGATTAATGACATCTATGGCCATGACATCGGCGATCAAGCGCTCCTTTATATCGTTGCGATTTGCAAGGAGGCACTTCGACCTGAGGACTTGTTTGCGAGATATGGCGGGGAAGAGTTTGTCGTCGCCCTGCCTGGATATTCGGCAGCTATGGCCGTTCATGTTGCAGAGCGCATCCGATCGAATCTTGCACAGCAGCCGATGCCTGTTCCCGAAGCTGATCTTTACATCACGGCCAGCTTCGGGATTGCTGCAACGGAACATCTGCATGGATTCAATGAGACGATAGAAAATGATGCCATTACCGCGGGGGAGGCAGCGGCGACTTCGGACTCGTCAGATACAGGGGAACGGGGGGACTTGCTTCAGCGTCTGTTGAAGCTAGCGGACCGCGCACTTTATGATGCGAAAGGAAGCGGGCGCGATACCATCTGTGTGTCCGATCAAAAGGTATAACGAATAGGATTATAATGTAAAAAACCGCGTGCTGCGCGGTTTTTTACATTATAATCCAATCCATAGACAGAAAATTCACGACTAAGGCAATCTTTTTTTGCTGTTTTATTGATCATCGAAAAAAATCAATCGTTTTGCCGGATCAGCCCGTCTTACTCTATATACGGCTGAATTGACTTCTTCCTCCGCTGAAACAACTAAGGAAGAGGGGAACGGTGAATGGTGAAGATGGAGAACATTATGAACGAAGTCAACATAGCACGTACAGAACTGCAGGATGAAGAGGCATTTATGAATCGGCTCTCCGCAGAGCAGCGAAAATTGTATTCGATTGCTTATAGCTATCTCCGCAGCGAAGCAGATGCCCTCGAGGCTGTGCAGGAAGCCTCCTGCAGGGCCTGGATGAAGCGCAAAAAACTGAAGGATGATCAGGCCTTCACGCCATGGCTGATTCGCATTACGATCAACTGCTGCATGGACGAGCTCAGGCGCAAACAGCGGATGTTCCCGGCCGAGAAGCTGCAAGAAGAAGCCGCACAGGAGATGAAGAGCAGCGACCGGATCGACCTGGAGCGGGCGATGGACCGGATGAAGCCGAAATACAGGCATGTCGTGATGCTGAAATATTATCAGGACATGACGACGGTCGAAATCGCCAAGGTGCTTAAAAAGCCGGAAGGCACAATCAAAACCTGGCTGCGCGAAGGACTCAAGCAGCTTCGGAAATATCTCTGAGGATGGGGGCGCCGTTGATGCTTGAAAAAGAAGAGCGCTTATTGATGCAAGACGCTGATGAGGTCAGAAAGAACGCAGAAGCCATACGGGAAATGAAGCTGACGACCGCCGTTCGAAGCGGCGTGATGAAGGGGAGGAAACGTGGAATGAGGCGCGTCTATTCATATGGGGCAGGCTTGGCCGCTTTTGCGGCTGCTGCCGTTTTTATTACATGGTCTATTATTGGATCGCCGTTAACGAAGCAGGAAGATACTAAACTGGAGCAAACCGCCAGTTCAAACAGTGTCACGAGTTTCGATTTATTCGCACCGATTGGCGCAAGAGATAAAGGGTTTGCCGCCGCGATGCAGCAAAATCTGTTGAAGCCTATCAAGCAGGGAGTGGAAAAAGACGGATATCGCGTCGATGTCGCGGGCGCCGTGGCGGATGGGCGCCGGGCCTATATCATGTTCAGCGTCCAAAACCATACGAAGCATGGGGCTAGTCCAATCCCGGATTCATTGAAGTTCGGGGATGACGAAGCGCCGTCCGTTCGAGCCGAGGCGAAGAATGTTAGAAACGGAAATCTCCTTCCGGGCGAAACAGGCTATTATGTGTACAGCACGAATCTTGCGCCTTCTGCTAATTACAGTCATGACGCGACGTTAAGTGTCAAAGTCTGGGATACCGTTAGTCAGTATTACGCGAAGGGACTGGATATTTCATTTGATCTCGATACGAGCATGCTGAATGGCCAGGAGCATGTGTATCATCCCGAAGGGGCGCTGACGATCGATGGACAAAAAATTGAAGTGAGTCAGGTTCAATTTACACCGCTCGGTACTTACGTGGATTTGAAATACGATCCAAGCAATACGAAGCAGGTTTTTAAAGTGATCAGTCCCGTGCTGATCGGCAAAAGCGGAGACAAGATCGAGAAATTATATTATCCGGAAATGATCTCGAACGATAATACTCAGGCTACCTTATGGTACAAAAATAGCCCCATTGATCAAATGGAGACGACTTCGCTCAAAGTATTCGGCATTGGCGCCGTGGATAAAGAGCGGTTGAAGATTGTCGTTGATCTGAACAAGAGAGAGCTGATCTCGGCTCCGGATGAAAAATTGCAGATCCTTCCACCTGAGCCGGAGGAGGGGGCCGGAGAAATTAATTTTTACCGCAAGGTCGAGCATGCTCAAGCCGAGAATAATTTCGGTATGTCGCTCAGCGATACGTTTACCGATGCAAGCGGGAATAAGCATAAAAGACAACCGTTGAATAAATTAGCAACTACAGGGACGTCATATTCCACAAAAACGGATATCATGGAAGACTACTATTTTTATTATTTTGGAGAGGAAGCCGCAGATTACCCGCAGCCGTTGACGATCGAGGTCAAGAAATACTGGATTCCGGTGATGGAGACGCAAAGCATTCAGATAACTCCTTAATAATCATTATGCCGCTGCGCAAACAAGAAGCGAATGAAATGAAGCATAACATAGGCAGGAATATTCCCGCCCTTTGTTATGCTTTTTTTCGGGTGCCAAGCGATCTTTGTTTATGATACGATATTCACATGACAAAATTTGGACGGAAACCGAAAGGTTTAGTCAGATTATCCTCATAGAAGAAAGAGGCAGCCGTTTTGGACCATTTACATCGTTCGCATGATACATTGCTTGTTTTAATTTCCTACTTGATCGCTTTTACCGCTTCGTATACCGTTTTGGATCTTACCGCAAGAATCAGCTTGACTCGAGGAAAAAAGCGATGGCTGTGGCTCTCTTTCGGAGCCTTGGTCATGGGGATGGGCATCTGGTCCATGCATTTTGTCGGCATGATGTCCGTCACGATGCCTTTTCCGGTGTCGTATGATCTGATCATTGTGCTGCTATCCGTCGGGGTAGCGATCATCGCTTCCTTTGTGGCGTTGCTGGTTGTGGACAGGCGGGAGCTATCCATCATGCAGCTCCTGGGGGGCGCCGTTTTATTTGCTTCCGGCATTGTATCGATGCACTATATCGGGATGTACGCGATGCAAGCCAGGGTTACATACGACATTAAGTACGTCCTGCTTTCGGTTCTGGTTGCTTTATGCGCATCGGTTGCGGCTTTATGGCTGTCCTTGTATTTTCTCAAAAACAGCAGCCGCAACGTGGCTTGGAAGAAGATCGGCAGTGCTCTTATTATGGGAACGGCAATCGCAGGCATGCATTATACGGGGATGATGGCAGCTCATATTGAGTCGCAGTTGTCCGTCCACCACCAAATCTATTCGCTGTAAATGATGCTGAATCCGAAGAAGCTGGCCTATATCATTTCCATTGGCACGCTCGTCACATTGAGTCTATCACTGACAGGGCTTTACTTGTCGAGACTTTTCTCGAAACAGGAATCAGAAAAGCAGGAGAAGGAGAAATGGTACCTATCTCTCTATGAACATAATCAAGACGGCATCATTTCGGTAGATTTGCATTTGCAGATCATCGGAATCAATCCGGCTGCGGAACGGATCTTTGCGATCCGTGAGGAAGACTATAAGCATCAGCCGGTCTCTTCGCTGCTGCCTGGAATCATCGAAGAGGATCGGGAGCCTATCCGGGAAATGTTCGTCCGAACGTTCCAAGGTGAAGAGCTCCGTTACGAAACGGCCATTGTGACAGACCAGGCGGAGCATATCGATATTAGCCTTCTGCTCGCGCCTGTGATCGTGGACCATCAATTTGCCGGGAATTATATCATTGCACGCGATATTACCGAGGAGAAGCGGACCAAGGAAAGAATCCGCTACCTCGCCTTTCATGATGAGCTGACGGGACTTCCGAACCGGAGAATGTTCAATCAATCATTATCCTCAATGATCGAGGCATACCGTGCGATGCAGAAATCATTTGCCGTGATGGTGATGGATATCGACCGGTTCAAAATGATCAATGATTCCTTGGGGCATATCTATGGCGACATTTTTTTGCAGGAAATGAGCGGTCGCATCATCGAGGTTCTGGAGGGAGAGCAAGGGGTACTGGCCCGCATGGGGGGCGATGAGTTTGCGGCGATTTTTCCGGAACATAAGGATGCCGAACACACCTTGCATTTGGCTGAGCGAATCATTCAGGCGACCTCGACGCCGTTTCATTTAAAGGATAATGATTTTTACGTGACGGGCAGCATGGGCATTGCTGTTTTCCCGGAGCATGGGGAAGATGCCGTACAACTTCTCATTAACGCGGATACAGCGATGTATGAAGTGAAGAAGCAAGGGAAAAACGGCTATCTGTTATTTTCCCAGGAGGTTCATACGCAGCTGCAGGAACGCATGGAGCTGGAAGCGGATATGCGAAAAGCACTGGATCGAAGCGAATTCATCCTTCATTATCAGCCGCAAATCCGAACAGGCGATGTGAGTATGATTGGGGTCGAGGCGCTGGTTCGATGGAATCATCCGACACGCGGTTTGTTATATCCGGGCGTTTTTATACCGATCGCGGAAGAGACGGGTCTGATTATCGAGCTGGGCAACCAGGTCCTGCGTGAAGCCTGCCGCCAGATGTACGCATGGCACCAGGCCGGTGGGCCATTGATCCCTGTTGCCGTGAATTTATCTTCGCGCCAGTTCCATCAGCCTCAGCTGGTGGAGCAGATCAGCCGAACGCTTCAGGAAACGGGGCTTGCCGCTGAATATCTTGAGCTGGAGATCACGGAGAGCATGATGATGGACGCGACGATATCCTTTGATATTTTACATCAGCTCGCCAATCTGGGGATTCGCATCAGCCTGGATGATTTCGGCACCGGGTATAGCTCGTTAAGCTATCTGAAGAATCTGCCGATTCACAAAGTCAAAATCGACCGATCTTTTATCGAGGATATTGCGGAGAACAGCAGCGACAAAGCGATCGTATCTACCATCATCACGATGGCCAAGCAATTAAACATGGACGTCATTGCCGAAGGGATATAGACGAGAGAGCAGCTCGACATTCTGGCTGAACAGGAATGCGACGAAGTCCAAGGATATTATTACAGCCGTCCGCTGCCCGCGGTCGATATTGAACAGCGGTTTTTTGTTCCGATTCGGGAAGGATCGTTAAAGGAGCTCTCGAGCTAGATTTCAGGTTTAATGCTGATGGCAAATTCGATGACGTTGGAGCCGCTTTTTTGTATCGTACGGAGCTAAGCTTCTGTTATATGAATGCCGTTTCGGTTGAATATGATGATAATATAGTATAGTGAAAAAGATGTTGTTTATATCTTTCCCAAACTTAAAAAAAAGAGTATAATTTCCCGTTGTGCCTGCGGTGCTTATGCAAGAATAGGCATATGCAATCGGAAATGGATGCTGTTAGGGGACATTTCCAATCATTATCGAATGGACCGAGGCAAGGAGGATGGAGTGTGCATGAACAAACGATTCAACTTTAAAAATGGACCTATCCTATTATTCAGCTTTATCCTGCTGTTAAAAGGGGCAGTCGCCTGGTTCGTCGTCTTCGACGATGGGCCGAGCTGGAGCATGGTTTTGACAGAGATTCCTTTTTTTATGATCGTCTTCAGTCTGATTGAATGGTTTGCGACGAAACGGAAGATTTTGTACTACATGATTGCCAATCTATGTATTACCTTAATCTATTTCTCTGTCCTGATGTACTATAAATATTACGGAGTTATCGCTACCTACCATGCCTTGCAGCAGGTCGATAAAGTCACGAAGGTAGGCGAGAGCACCTATTCGCTGATCACGCCCTATTATCTCTTTATTTTCGTGGATATCGTGTTCTTCCTGTTCTTTATGTTTCGGCCGAAATATATTGCAAAGTGGAAGGAAAGAGGCTCCAAACGCATGAACCGGATGGTTCTGATCGTCATAACGGCCGTTTCGTTCGGGCTGTGTGTATTCAATATTTGGCCGAACCACGCCAGCATGAACGAGATCAAAAAGGCGGAAAGCATGGGCATTCTGAATTACGAAGTATATACCTTATTCGCGGATACCCGAGAGAAAGACGAAATCATTGATTCCAAAGAGATTACGCAGCAGGCCGTGAACGACTTGAAAGGAACCGATACCCCGGCAACGCCGCAATACTGGGGAGCCGACAAAGGCAAAAACCTGATCGTCGTACAGATGGAATCATTCCAAAATTTCTTGATCGGTTTGAAGGTGGACGGCCAGGAGATTACGCCGAATTTGAATAAACTGGTCCAAGAGAACACCTATTTCAATAATTTTTATACGAATGCGGGTCAAGGCACGACTTCGGATGCCGAATTCGTGGTGAATACTTCTTTTTATGTGCCTAAAAACGAACCGGCAACCTCTTCTGTTTATATGAAAAAAGAGCTGCCAAGTCTGCCGAAATTGCTGAGTTCAAATGGGTACGACACGGCGACGTTCCATACCAACAGCGTCGAATTCTGGAACCGTCAGGACTTGTACAAGGCGATCGGCTTCGGCAAATATTACGACCAATCCTTTTACGGGGACGATGACCACATCGCTTTTGGGGCTTCGGACGAAGTGTTGTATGACAAAACCGTGCCTGAACTTGCCAAAATCGATACCGGCGACAAGCCGTTTTATGCCATGGTCATTTCCATGAGCGCGCACCATCCATACCGAATGCCGGAAGAAAAGGTTAAGATCAACCTGCCGGAAGAATATGATGGAACCCTGCTCGGAGACTACATTCGTGCACAAAATTATGCGGATTATGCTATGGGACAATTCCTGGAGGATTTGAAGACAAGCGGGTTGTGGGAAGACAGCTTGATTGTGTTTTACGGGGACCATCAAGGGGTGCCGATGTATACGCTGGGAAGCAAAGAAAAGGACTTGATGGAGCAGCTGATCGGTCATGAGTATGGGTACACCGATATGTTCAATATCCCGTTCATCGTTCATTCTCCGAGCGGACAATTGCCTGCCGTTATGGAGCGGACGGGAGGCCAGATCGATATTATGCCGACAGTTGCGAATTTGCTTGGCGTTTCGATGGAGCATCAGCTCCATTTTGGAGAAGATTTGTTCAACCAAGAGACGAATCTGATTCCGCTCAGACACTTTTTGCCGACCGGATCATTCCTGAATGATCAAACGATGTACGTTACAGGCAAGGGCTACGAGGACGGCAGCAATTTTAGCTTGAAGGATAACTCGATGACTCCGGATGGTTCGACGGAAGCGCAGTTTACGGCCGCGCAGCGGCTGCTCGACCTGTCTAACAGCTACATTATGCAGCTGCCGGATCAGCAGTAATAGAGAGAGCACTAGGCTCAGGAAAACATACTTCCTGCTTAGTGCTTTTTTGATATGATCTATCTTGCATAAATAACGTTCTTGACAATCAAGAAGGTATATCGGATTATAATAAAGATACTTTATTAAGATGGTTTAATAAGTGAGGTGTACAGAATCATAGCAAGCACAAATCTGATGAAGGAAATCAATCTGAACCAAGTACGCCAGGCGATGAAACAGCTCGGTACAGCGACGAAGTCCCAGATAGCCTCAACGACCAAGCTGAGTGTTGTTACGGTGAATTCGCTGGTCAAAGAATTAATGGAGCTGAAAGAGCTGGTTGAAGATCGGATGGTTCCATCGAACGGCGGCAGGCCGGCGACCACCTACCGTTACGATTACGACTTCAGTTTGTCGCTTATCATCACGATGAAAGAACGGAAGGGGAATGACCTCGTCGTTGCAACCGTCATCAATATGCAGGAAAAGATTCTGGCAAGGGAGGAGCACGTCAATCCGGGGCTGGAACGAGAGCCTCTCTATGCGATGATTGCAAGGCTTCTGACCCGTTATCCTTCGATTAAAGTCATTGGAATCGGCATTCCCGGCCAAGTCGTTGAGGGGGAAATCATTGTTAGCAGCCATGAAAAGCTGAAGGGCCTACGGATTATCGAAGACATCGAGCAGCAATTCGGCTTGCCGGCCATACTTGAAAATGACGTGAATGCAGCAATTAGCGGATTCTGCGCGCATACCAGAACAAACGACCCGTGCGTGCTGGGACTGTATTTTCCTGAGCGCTTTCCGCCGGGAATGGGGATCTGTTTGAATGGCGAAGTGGTGAAAGGCAAGAACGGCATGGCTGGCGAAATCAAGTTTCTGCCGCTTGATGTGGATTGGTACAGCGCCATGGATCAGGAGAAATTCACCGATATCCTTTGCAGGATCATCCAGATCCTCACTGCGGTTCTTGCCCCGGATAAAATTGTTGTATATCAAAATCTAATCGAAGAAGAGATGTGGAGCCGGTCCTGGGATTCGTACGGCTCCGCGCATACGTTGCCGGTGCTTCCGGAAATCATTTTTCAGGATTCGTTTCAAGAGGATTTCGAAGCAGGGATGCGGTGGTTGACGTTAAAGGCATTGGAGCCTTCGGTATCCATATGAGAGCAGATCAATCAGGAGAGGAACATAACAAATGGCGACATGGTTTCTGATCATTATCTATCTTTCTTTCATCAGTTTGGGCATTCCGGATGCGCTGCTTGGCTCCGCTTGGCCTGTCATGCACCGTGACATTGGCGCATCTTTCGGTTCGGCGGGACTGATCTCAATGATCGTATCCGTAGGGACGATCGTTTCGAGCCTGGCGAGCGGGAGCATCATTAAAAGGCTGGGCACCGGTAAAATCACGCTGATCAGCTGCTGCTTAACCGCGGCGGCCTTGCTTGGATTCTCGGCCGCCCCTTCACTGGCATGGCTAGCCGTTCTTGCAATTCCTCTCGGCATTGGTGCAGGAGCGGTCGACTCCGCGCTGAATCATTATGTCGCTTCGAATTACAAAGCGCATCACATGAGCTGGCTGCACTGCTTCTGGGGCCTTGGGGCGATGATGGGGCCGATGATCATGTCTTACTTCATCGCGAGCCGCAATTCATGGAGAGACGGTTATTCGACTGTCTCAATGATACAATGGGGCCTCGTTATCATCCTATTGGTTACACTTCCGTTATGGAGCCGGGTAGCCAAGCTGCATCAGGCATCGTCGGAACAGAAAAAACGGCTTGTTGAGTATCAAAACGTTGAGGAGAACGGCAATGACAGACTTTATCAAACAGACGCTAAGCGTAGACACCCCATACATATTCCAGGCGTGAAATTTACGCTGGCCGCGTTCTTATGCTATTGCGGCGTTGAAGCAACGGTCGGGTTGTGGGGAGCCAGTTACTTGGTTGGAGCAAGGGAAATCACGGCGGACACCGCTGCCAGCTGGGTATCTTTATATTACGGCGGAATTACGCTTGGCAGGCTGATCACCGGCTTCGTAACCCTCAAAATGAATAACCGCCTGCTGATTCTGATCGGACAGATGACGGCTATTGCCGGAGGGATTGTACTGCTTCTCCCGCTACCTGACGTGTGTGCCTTAATCGGTATGATCCTGATCGGCTTGGGACTGGCCCCGATCTACCCTGGGCTCATCCATGAGACGCCAGCACGATTCGGGCAGGAGAATTCCGCCCGGCTCATCGGATATCAAATGGCAGTGGCGTATACGGGAACTACCTTGCTGCCGCCATTGTTTGGACTTATCGCATCGCAAGTGAATGTAAGCCTCCTTCCCGTCATGGTATTGATCTTTCTGATCCTGATGTTGATGAGTTCGGAACAAGTAAACCGGATTTTGAAACCGCGCGAAAATGAAGGCTCCATTTAGGCTATTATTGATGATTATTCTGTCATAACAAAACCACCCGGCTTATCCAAGCCGGGTGGTTTTCTGAGCAGACATAACAGGAGGTTAGCCTTGATCCGCAACCGCTTCTTTGCTCGTCAGTACTTCTTTTTTCAAAAACCAGCAAATGATAAATGCCGCAACGATGAATCCGAACGCAATGATGAACAAGTTGTTGAAAGCATCTACAAACACGGTTTGAATTTTTATGAGCAGTTCAGCCGGTAATCCTGCGGGAATGCCGCCCGTTGCCAGGTTATCCGCGCTGCCGGCGGGCAGCTGACTCGCGACGGACGAAACGCCGTCTTTAATCTGTTTGGCAAGCAGACTCCCGAATACGCTCAGTCCAACCGTCGTGCCGAGCGATTGTACCAGATTGACCGTACTAAGCGCGATTCCGCTGTTATCCTTGGAGACGGACTCCTGTACGATCAGGTTGTCGCCGCCGAACAACGCTCCAAGGCCCAGACCCAGAATGAAGAACGAGGCAACGATATACACAACCGACGTATGAATGCCGAGCTGCGTCAGCAGGAAAATTCCGATGACCGGCAGGATAAAGCAGCAGATAAACAGATTCCGATACGGCACCTTGGTGATCAAAAAGCCGTTCACGATGCTTGACGGTATCGCTCCAGCCATAAAGGCAAGCATGAGATACCCCGATTCGGTCGGAGTAAGTCCCATCACGTTCTGAGCGAAAAACGGAAAAGTCGCGATGCCCCCCATCAATCCGAGCATCAAGATGAAGACGAGCAGCGATAATACAACGATATTGCGGTTTCGGAACAGATGCAGTGGTATGATCGGCTCCTTAACGCGGGACTCGATCCAGATAAACAAAGCAAGCAGCAGCGTTCCCGCAATCAGCATGCCGATAATGAACGGAGAAGACCAGGCCAAGCCTTGATTATCCACCATGACCGGCGACAAAAGCAGTGAAAGCAGTCCGAGCGTAAGAACCGAGGAACCGAGCCAGTCGATCCGTTTTCTTTCGTCGCCTCGCGATTCCTTCATCCCGATTCCGAGCACCAATGCGGCGATTAACCCGACGGGAATGTTAATCAGAAATACCCAGTGCCAATTCACATGACCAACGAGATAACCGCCGACGGTTGGTCCGAGAAGCTGGGGAACGATCATCATGGGACCGAACAAGCTTTGAATTTTTGCCCTTTGCTCCAGCGGGTAGGCATCCCCGATGATGACAAGCGCAAGCGGCATCAGGCCACCTGCCCCAATTCCCTGAATGCCGCGTCCGATGAGCAGAACCGTCATGGACGGCGCGAATCCGCAAACAATGGAACCCGTGATGAACAAGCCCATACAGCTTAAATAGATGATTTTTCTTCCGTATATATCCGCCAATTTCCCGAGAATCGGCATGAATATCGTTGCGGCCAGCATATATATCCCTGCTACCCATCCATACAGCGCCAGCCCGTGCAGGTCGCGAATAATCGTCGGCATGGCCGTGGAGACGACGGTTTCGTCCAACTCGGCAAAGATAAGACCGATAATTAATCCGATCAGAATCAGTTTGTTATGATTCGATTTCACTTCACTTTCCCTCATTTCATGTATGCTTTCTTTGAATGGTTCCAAGAGTACACCATGAATATGAACTGAATGTGAACTGAGTTTGAGTTTTAGAGGCCGATCCTGATTCTTTTGAAGGTGCTGCGGAAGCTTACAACGTTGTAAGCTTCATGTAAGCATGGAGAATAGGAGAATTCACGGGGTTCGATTATACTTGGCATATCGAGATTGAAGAACTGATTTCTCAGGTTTGTAATGAAGGCGAAGGAGGAAATATGCGTATGGATGAGAAACAAAGCAAGCTTTTGAATATCGGGGCGGTATTCCTGATTGTGGTTTTATTGTATGAAGGACTCGGGAGATTCATTGACGCAGCTGTCAGCAGGACAGGAAGTGTATTCGGTTTTGCGAGAAACGTGCTTGAACACATCGTCAACGTATTCTTTTTCTGACGGCATTTGGCTCGCGCACGGATCGGTAATGTTTTATTTTCAAAAAAAATGTTTACCTGCGCATGATTTTTCTATATTATAGACGTAATATCAAAAAGCGATGATGAGAAGAGTAAATAAATTGAATTCTTTCACAGAGAGCTCCGTCGGCTGAAAAGGGGCAAAGAACAGTTTATTGAAGAAAGCCTCAGAGCTGCACCTCGGAACCTCGACGTGAGGGATGGCGTGCCAGGAGCTCCTGTTACAGAGCTAGAGTATATGCATTGCCAGGCAATGCCGTACTCGAAGAGGCTGATATGGCGACATATCGGCGAATCTGGGGTGGTACCACGAGCATACAAATCTCGTCCCTAAGACTGCGGTCTTGGGGGTGGGGTTTTTTTGTTATTTCAAGTGACCGCAGGTACCATTGTTGCGAAGTTAGTCACACCATTCCAGGAAGCTTGAATAGTAATCTAGAAGAAGCTCCTTGCGTTAGTGCCATCCGCTTGGATGATGTTGGTGCAACGGAAAATCAGATGCCACGATTGAAAGGATTTGAATGTCGAATGTCAGAGAAGCTTAAAGTGGGTATTGTCGGAGGAACCGGAATGGTCGGACAGCGTTTTGTACAGCTGCTGGATGAGCATCCCTGGTTTGAAGTAACCGCGATTGCGGCAAGCAGCAATTCGGCGGGCAAAACGTACGAAGAATCCGTACAGAACCGATGGAAGATGGCCGGTCCGATTCCTGAGAAAGTCAAACAGATCGTCGTGCAGGACGCTTCGAAGGTCGAAGAGGTAGCCGGCCAGGTTGATTTCATTTTCTGTGCTGTCGATATGAAAAAAGATGAAATTAAAGCCCTGGAAGAGGCCTACGCCAAGACGGGCACGCCAGTGATCTCGAATAACTCGGCACATCGCTGGACGCCTGACGTACCGATGGTCATTCCGGAAATCAATCCGGGCCATATTGAAGTGATTTCGGCTCAAAGAAAGCGTCTGGGAACTTCGACTGGATTTATTGCCGTGAAGCCTAACTGCTCGATTCAGAGCTATGTGCCAGCGCTTCATGCCCTGCTTGATTTCAAACCGACCCAAGTAATCGCATCGACGTATCAGGCCATTTCTGGTGCCGGCAAAAACTTTACGGATTGGCCCGATATGCTGGATAACGTCATCCCGTATATCGGCGGCGAGGAAGAGAAAAGCGAGCAGGAGCCGCTTCGCATCTGGGGCAGCATTGAAAACGGCGAAATCGTCAAAGCAAGCTCGCCGCTCATCACGACGCAGTGCATCCGCGTGCCGGTAACGGACGGCCATTTGGCAACGGTATTCGCTTCATTCGAGAAGACGCCATCCAAGGAAGAAATCATTGAACGCTGGCGCCAGTTCCAGGGACGTCCGCAGGAGCTGGGTCTTCCAAGCGCACCGAAGCAGTTCATCACTTATTTCGAAGAGGACAACAGACCGCAAACGAAACTGGATCGCGACATCGAGCGCGGCATGGGCGTCTCGGTCGGAAGATTGCGCGAGGATTCGATCTACGATTTCAAGTTCGTCGGATTATCGCATAATACCCTTCGCGGCGCGGCAGGCGGCGCTGTCTTGATCGCCGAGCTGCTGAAGGCGGAAGGTTACATTCAGGCTAAATAACAAGGTCAGTACGAATAAAACGAGAGCAGATGTTCATTCATCGCTCTCGTTTTTTTATTGTAGGCTATGTAATAAGTGACAATGTCATCTTACCGTCTGGTAAACGAGACCTATGGCGCCAGAATCAAAGGTCTTGTTCTCGATGAGATTCAGATTGATCTTCTCCTTGACACCTTGGAATAACGGCAATCCCTTACCGATCAGGACGGGAGAAACCGTAATTTTATACTCATCAATTAAATCAAGCTGCATAAGGTGGTGGGCGAACCTTGGACTGCCGAGGATGACCATATCCTTGCCTGGCTGCTGTTTGAGTTTATTGATCTCCTCTTCGACATGTTCTTTCACGAGTATTGAATTATTCCATTCGACATTATCCAGCGTCGTGGAAAAAACGATTTTGGCTGTCTTTTCGATCCACTCGGCATGATTGCGTTCGTACTCCGAAGCGGATGGGTTCGAAGGCACCGATGGCCAGTAGCTGTGCATCATATGATAAGTCCCGCGACCCCAAATGACAGTGTCAGCCGTGCTTAGAATTTCTTTCGCATGATTCTCTAAATCAGCATCGTAAGAAACCCAGCCAATGTCCATGTCACCATTCGGCCCTTCTACAAAACCGTCAAGCGATGCGTGCAGAAATAGAACGAGTTTTCTCATTTTCATTTCTCCTTTGTACATGAGGGATATCTGCATTATACCTATCAAAATTTAGGATGAACAACATCTTATTTTAAATCCGATATTCAGCTCATCAGGCCGCAATAACCCTGTAATGGTTCTAATATGCTTATATAGCTGCATAAACACTTATCATGCCTTACCATTCTCCGTTCAAACCGGAATGAAAGCGGGGGGAAGCATGTTTCAAGAAGAACGGCTTCACGCCATACAGGAGCATTTGAACCGTCATAAGCGAATCGACATTAAAGACATCTGTCAGTTATTCGAGGTTTCCCGGGATACGGCACGCCGCGACCTGTTGAAAATGGAGGAGCTGGGACGCATAACACGGACTCATGGCGGTGCAGTACTCCCCAAAAAGGACATCTTCGTGTACAGCGAACGTTTGGAAAGAGAATCCAGCGTCAAACGCCGAATCGGAAAATTCGCGGCATCGTTAGTCCAACCTGGCGACAGCATGATGATGGACGCATCTACAACCGTACAGTTTGCAGCTGAGAGCCTGACCTCACACAGCCTTGTCGTCGTCACCAATTCTATCGATATCGCTGGCGTTGTATCGCATAAAGAATCTGTACAAACGTATCTGTTAGGCGGAGAACTCCATCCGCAGCATCGTTTCCTGCATGGCCAAGTCACGATTAATATGCTTAACGATTATAAGGTGGATAAATTATTTCTTAGTTCCTGCGGCATTTCGAACAGCTGCCTTTCTTCGCCGCTCGTGGAAGAAGGGGAGGTGAAGCGCGCCATGCTGAAACGGGCTAATCAGGTCATCGTCCTCGTCGACCACACGAAATTTGGCGATCAGATGTTGTACCAGGTTGCCGGCCTGGACTGCATCGACTTGTTAATAACCGACGAAAAGCCGAGCGAAGACATGATGAGAAAGCTCGAACAGCACCAGGTCGAACTGCTGGTTGCTGCAGAGGATAAGTGTGATTAGAAACCATATGCCTTGGGGGGAGGACAAGATGAGGCGTTTAGTTTGGTTCGGATGCTTTGCGTATTTCATGGTGGGTCTGGCAACCGTAGTGTTTGGCGCTTTAATGCCTGAATTGTTGCGAGAATACGGCAGAAGCTACAGCGGCGGCGGGCAACTCGTCTTCGGGCAGTTCGCCGGTTTTTTCTTGGGAGTCCTTCTGGCTCCCCTGTCCTCCATGCGAATAGGGGAACAATGGACCATCAGGTTGGGGATGCTGGCCCTTGTCATGGCTCACGCTTTTTTATTTTCTCAGCCCGGATGGATGGTTGTGCTGGCGCTTGCCGTTTTAAACGGATTCGGTTTCGGCATGACACAAACGGCGATCGGGACCTTGATATTGGAGAGAGCCGGTCATGCAGGGGCCGTGCTGATGAGCAGGCTGGAAGTCGCGTTTGGCTTAGGCGCTTTGTTCATGCCGCTTGCTGCCGGCTTTTTGATCGCTAAGCATCAATGGAACGGGGCTTTTGGCATTGTCATGCTGCTGGCTGCCTTGAATTTCATGTTATGGATCCGTAAACTCCCGTCCCATTCATCTGAACCTATGGAAGAGACGCGACACCATCCGCAAAACCATCACGATACCTCAAAGGCAAAACATGCGAAGCCCTTTTCTAAACTTGTTATATTCATCGTTTTTGTATTTCTCTATGTAGGCATCGAAACGAGCGCGATCAACTTTATGCCATCGATTTTTGTGCAGCATTTGAAGCAGGGAACGTCGGAAGCGACGGTGTCCGTCACCGTCTTTTGGATGGCCATGGTGATCGGACGTGTTTTTACGGGTTATGCGGCTGAAAAAATAAGCTATTTCAGGTTTTTGTTCATTAGCGCTTCCGGCGCCATTCTGTTTCTCGTAGGCATGACGGTGGTAAAAGGAGCGGCGTTGTCTTTTATCCTCGTCTTCATGCTCGGCCTTTGTTTATCGGGAATATTCGCCATATGGATCGTGTTCGCCAATCGACTATTTCCGGGGAACACCAAGCAAATTACGAGCATCCTGATCGCTTCCGGCGGCGTTGGCGGAGCCGTACTCCCCTTGCTGGTCGGGTGGAGCTTGGATCAATTCCAAGCCACGAGCACCATTTGGCTCATTTCAGCGTTCGCGCTTATGCTTCCCGTGTGCCTGCTTCTCATCCGCAGGTTTTACAGAACAGAGTTTAACTCGCAGCATTAGAAAAAAAGATGCAGCTTAGGATCGCATACCGATCCTGTAGTCTGCATCTTTTTCTGTATATTCATGTCTGCGTGTTTTCCCGTCAAATCTTTAATTCCGGCGCAAAAACAAGCTTATGATGACACCGCAGAAGGCCAGGGTGGAAGAGAACAGAAACGTATCGTGGAATCCGGATATCATGGCTTGAATCACTTCACCGGCTGCATCTTTCTGCACATGACTCCTATGATTCGCAATGTTGGACGAAAGTAAACCGGACATGATGGTAACGGCAAAAGAACCGACGATCTGTTGAGCCGAAGCCGTCAGCGGCGTGACCCGGCTGATCAGGTTTTTCGGAGCGGATTTCATCACATGGGTACCGAGTTGCATCATGGTCAGTCCCTGTCCCAGGCCCATCATGGCAAAGTAACTCATCATCCAGTATACAGAGGTATCGCTTTGCATTCCCGATAACAGGTACAGGGATGCAGCCAGCAGGGAAAGTCCCGCAAATGCGACTGGACGGGCGCCGTATTTATCAAACATTTTCCCGCCGATTTGCATGCCGACGAAGGAAAATATCGCTTGGGGAATAACTAGGAGACCGGATTCAAAGGACGAGTAACCCCTAACCTGCTGCAGGAAGAGCGGGATCAACAGAATCGAGCCGAATAAGGCGATCTGATGAATCCATGTCAGAATAACGCCTTTCGTAAATTCAAGCGAGCGGAAGGACCGAAGCTCAAGAAGCGGCTTCTCTTGACGCAGCTCCACGAAAATGAACAGGGCCAGTAAAACAAGGCTGGTAATGAGCGTGATTACCGTATACATATCACCCCAGCCATCCGTGCCCCCACGATGCACCGCGTAAACTAAACCGGAGAAGGCAAGAGGAGACAGAAGCATCCCCCAAAGGTCGAGTTTGGTTCGACTCCCTTTGTTCGAGGCAGGCAGACATTGGATCCCGATGATCAGTGCGATGATGCCGATAGGCACATTGATCCGGAAAATCCAGTGCCAGCTCGTATATTCCAGCAGCCAGCCGGAGAGCACCGGACCCAGGAAAGGCGCGACGAGCATCGGCAGTCCCAAGATGCCCATAATGGATCCTCTCTTCTCGGGCGGAGCAATGGTAAAAGACATCGCCATGCCGATCGGAGCGACCATTCCGCCGCCTAACCCCTGAAATATCCGGAAAACAATCAGCTGGGACGGAGTCTGGGCTAACGAGCATAACAAAGAACCGAAGGTGAACAAAACGATGGAAGCGAGAAAAACCCGCTTGGCGGTAAACCGGTCCGAGAACCAGCCCGCAAGCGGAATGACGACGGATAAAGCCAATGTGTAGCCGGTTATGGCCCATTGAATGGTCTTCAAACTGGTGGAAAAGGTCTTTTCCAGATGGGGAACGGCGACGTTCATGATGGTGCTGTCAAGCATCACAAGCAGCATGCCTGAGATAAGAGCCAGCAATACAGGAAAAATCGCTTTTACCGAAAATTCGGCTGGAGCGGGTGTTGACGGCTGTTGTTTGGATTGAATCATGCCTATGCACATCCTTTGATCTTATTAATCTAACAGTGTGAGATAAATATAACACCCGGAATGTTGGCTGTAAATAAAAATATCTAACAGTGTATGATTGTGCGATGTGGAAATCTAACGATGGTAGAATTTAATTGAGGTATGGCTTATCATGAAGATAGAAAGTAACAGGAGGAACGAAGCCATGAGGATAAAAAATCTGCAGATCACCGAGGAAGATATTATGAAGGCGGCCTGGGACCTGCTGGATCAAAAAGGCATGGAGGAATTCAGCATGCGAAAGCTGGCCGACCTTCTGAATATACAGGCTGCATCCTTGTATTGGCATTTTAAAAGCAAACAAAGCATTTTCCAGGCCCTTGCCAATGAAGTGGCCAAACAATGCTTGCTTGCGGATATTTCGCATGAAGATTGGAAGGATCGGCTAAGCGGTTTTGCGTCCCATATGAGAGAGGTTCTTCACAACTATCCATGCTCAGCGCAGCTGCTGATGAGAACTCTTCCTTCCGAGCCCGATTATTTGTCGATGATCAACACGATGCTGCAAATCCTGGATCCGCTTCGCTTCAGCGACAGCTATAAATTTTCCCTGGTCACAACCGTTATGAATTACGTCATCTCTTTTGAATTAGACCGCTATGAAATGAATCGGTTGAACGTTGCCATGCAAGATGAATCGGCCGGCGGAGCTCCTTCGATGTTTAAGCAATCCCTGGATCTTCACACGGGCAGCGGGCCGAACATCATTAAGCGAATGCATGAGAATCAAATTTTTAATGAGTTGGGTTCGGCGCATATGTTCCGGATTGGGCTGGATGCCATCGTACGGGGGATTGAGCAGCTTGCCATGCAAGAGTAATGGATTGGATATGCAGGGAAGGATTATGCATGTTGATTGCAGAACATATCTAAGAATGATGAGCCATGATGTATGCAAGATGACTCAACCGACGAGGAGAGTGCGAAGATGACACAATTGTCGCTGGAAATACGAAGCCAAGATGCAAGTATCAGGGCCAATGTTAGCGATCAGGGACAAGCCCGTTTGGTTTATCGGGAGGCCTACGAGCCGGGGGATGAGATTGTGCTGAAAAGCGCGGACGTCAATGTATACCTTGTCGTTCAGCTCGACGATGCCATGGATCCGGCTTTGATTTTTATGACAGGACATGAATATCGTTTTCTTATACCTTTCGATGAAAAGAAAAAATCCTATTCTCCGAAATCCTTCTCCGGCGAACTCCATGTTCTTACAGTCCGTGAAGCAACCGCTGAAGAAATTCATGCTTATAAAAATGTCGCACTCAACCCATACGATCAGCATGTCAACGAAACCTGCTTTCCGCATGCTGACGCTAACGTGGAGACGCGCGGCGAATCGGTATTTGCGGCCAGAAACGCGATAAACGGGAAAGGCGTGAATTTCTCGCACGGGAAGTGGCCCTTCGAATCATGGGGAATCAATCAGCAAAAAGATGCGGAACTCACATTGAACTTTGGCAGGCCTGTGGAGATCGACAAGGTTGCCATCACGATCCGTGCGGATTTCCCGCACGACAATTACTGGGAGCGGGTGACCCTTACCTTTTCGGATGGAAGCCGTCATACGGCAGAGCTGAAGAAAACGCATCTGAAGCAGTTTATTGCCTTGGAGCCGCGAACAGTGAAATGGATGACATTCCATGAGTTGATTCCTTCGGATGACCCATCTCCGTTTCCGGCACTGAGCCAAATCGAGGTTTATGGCCGCGAGGCGTAGAAATAAGTCATATACTGAGCATATCGGAGTGTGAAGAAGCTGGAGCCTAATGCTCAGGCTTCTTTTTGTTCTCCTGGACGCGCAAAGCGTTTACAATATCGTGTTCACCGGCTGTAATATATTGCTATTAGAAAAGAATAAAATTATATGTTATAAATTTCGAGTGAAAGGATTAGCAAATGGGCTGAATCCGGTATAGATTTAACACCAGTCAGGCAGCAGCTGTTTAAGAAAGAATGAGAAATGGGTAACTTTCTTAAGACGTTGTTTAACAAGAGGAGGACCCTATGAAAATACTGCGCACCTTACTATTTACAATGGCTTTCATGCTCCTCATAACGGGCATACCGTTAGGAATGGAGCATGCCGGGGCAGAAGCTTCCCAAGGAAAAGTGTATCAGATCGGCACGGACATTACGTTCGCTCCATTTGAATTCCAGGATACAAGCGGTAAATACGTGGGAATCGACATGGATTTATTGGATGCAATCGCCAAGGAACAGAATTTTCAGTATGTAGTCAAGCCGCTTGGCTTTAATGCCGCGGTGCAAGCCTTGGAATCGAAGCAGGTAGACGGCGTCATTGCCGGCATGAGCATTACGGATGAAAGAAAGCAAAAGTTCGATTTCTCGGATCCGTATTTCGATTCCGGTGTGATCATGGCCGTTCGCAGCGATAACACGGATATAACGGGCTACGAGGACTTAAAAGGCAAGAAGGTGGCGGTGAAGACCGGAACGGAAGGCTATACCTTCGCGCAGTCCATCGCCTCTAAATACGGCTTTACCGTTGTACCTTTCGATGATTCCTCGCTGATGTACGAGGACGTAAAATCCGGCAATTCGGTTGCTTGCTTCGAGGATTATCCGGTCCTTGCTTACGTTGCCAAAACGAAGGATGACCTGAAGCTTGTCGGCGACAAGGAAAAAGGCGCGTCTTACGGTTTTGCTGTCGGTAAAGGACAAAACCAGGAGCTGCTGGAGAAATTCAACGCAGGTCTTAAAGACCTGAAAGCAAGCGGTGAGTATGATCGCATCAAGAGCAAGTATCTTGCGGAAAATAATACGGGGACTGAACAGAAGCAGGGACGGCTTGAATTAATTATCGACTCCATTCCTCCGCTGCTTGAAGGATTGGGCAAAACGCTGATTTACACCCTGGTTTCTTTGTTCTTCGCTTTCATCTTCGGCTTGATCTTCGGTTTCATGAAAGTGAGCCGCAGCAAGTGGATGAGGGGCATCGCAACCGTGTTTGTTGATCTGTTCCGCGGGATACCGCTACTGGTATTGGCATTATTCATATATTTCGGCATTCCGCAAGCCTTGGGATTCAAAATGCCGCTGTTTTTGGCCGCAATTTTAACGCTCAGCCTGAATGCGGGCGCATATGTAACAGAAATCATCCGCGGCGGCATCGAATCCATCGACCGTGGTCAAATGGAAGCGGCAAGATCGCTTGGTCTGCCTTACCGGAAAGCCATGATCAAAATCATCATTCCGCAGGCCATTCGCGTCATGATTCCATCATTCATCAATCAGTTGGTCATCACGCTGAAGGATACCTCGATCCTCTCGGCCATCGGTTTGGTGGAGCTGACGCAATCGGGAAAAATTATCATTGCAAGAACCTTTGCATCGTTTGATATCTGGCTCGTGGTTGCGATCATGTATCTTGTCGTCATCACGATACTGACGAAAATTTCGAACCGCCTGGAAAGGAAGGTGCAACGTGGGTAAAATTCGTGTCGAAGGATTAAAAAAGAATTTTGGTGCAAATGAAGTGCTGAAAGGCATCGACGTGAAGGTTGAAGAGGGAGAGGTCGTATGCGTTATCGGACCTTCCGGTTCCGGTAAAAGCACCTTTCTCCGCTGCATGAACCGGCTTGAAGAGATTTCGGCCGGTAAAGTCATTGTCGATGATCAGGATATCAACGATCCGAAAACCAATATCAACAAGGTGCGGGAAAACATCGGTATGGTGTTCCAGCATTTCAACCTGTTTCCGCATTTCAACGTATTGAAAAATATCATGTTTGCTCCCATGGAGCTGGGCAAACAGTCGGAGAAGGAAGCCCGTACAGCCGCGCTGCGCCTGCTGGAGCAGGTGGGTTTATCCGATAAAGCCGATGCTTTCCCTAGCCAGCTGTCAGGCGGGCAGAAACAGCGGGTAGCCATCGCGAGAGCGCTGGCCATGAATCCCGACATTATGCTGTTCGATGAACCCACATCGGCCCTGGATCCGGAAATGGTCGGAGAGGTGCTGGGCGTCATGAACGATTTGGCGCGCGAAGGCATGACGATGATGATCGTCACCCATGAAATGGGCTTTGCCCGCGAAGTGGCCGATCGGGTGATCTTTATGGATGGCGGATATATCGTGGAGGAAGGAACGCCGGAGGAAGTGTTCGGCAATCCAAAGCATGAGCGAACGATCAGCTTTCTGGATAAGGTGCTGAAGGCTTGATGACGCTGGATAAATAAGCATGCTGCATAAATAGTCATACGGAAAGCCGCGAAGAACGCGGCTTTTTTGCCGTGTTCGCGGCAAGATGTTTTTTCATCCGATAGCCATTATAATAGAGTAGCAGTTTTACAGAATGGGGGAATTAGCATGTATCCAACAAAGCAGCAATTAGAAAAATATGCAGAGCTTGCCGTCAAGGTAGGCGTCAATGTAACACCCGGTCAGACCGTTGTCGTCATGGCCCCGATCGCAGCTGCGGACCTTGTCCGGCTTATCACCCTGAAAGCATATGAGGTGGGCGCGCATCATGTTTATGTGGAGTACAATGATGAACAGTTGACCAAAATTAAATACCTGAATGCCCCTGAAGAATCGTTCTCGGAATATCCGCAGTGGCGTGCAGCGGCGATGGAGCAATATGCGGAAAACGGTGCGGCTTTTATCCAGATTTACTCTCCTGATCCGGATTTATTGAATGAGGTAGATCCTTCCCGGGTAGCGACAGCTGCCAAAGCAGCAGCTACCGCTCTAAGCAAATACCGCAGCTATCTGATGGCCCACAAAAACGCCTGGACGTTAATGTCCTATGCCACACCTGAATGGGCAGCCAAGGTATTTCCGGGTGAAACAGAGGGCGCTGCGCTGCAGAAGCTATGGGAGCGTATTATCGACGCAACCCGCATAGACCATGAGGATCCGGTATCCGCTTGGGGAGTACATAATGCCAAGCTCAGCGAAATGGTCAAGCTTCTGAATGCTAAGAGCTACAAGCAGCTTCATTATGAAGCTCCAGGCACTTCGCTTACCATTGATTTACCCAAGGGTCATATCTGGCTTGGCGGCGCAAAATACAATGCAAGCGGCGTTTTGTTCAATCCGAACATCCCGACGGAGGAAGTATATACGCTTCCAAGCAAGGACGGTGTCAATGGAACGGTACGCAGCACCTTGCCTCTAAATTACAATGGTGTGGTTATCGATGGCTTCTCATTGACTTTCAAGGATGGAAAAGTTGTTGATTTTACGGCCGAAGAGGGCGCCGAAGCCCTGCAAAAGCTCTTGGATACGGATCCAGGCGCGCGGTCCTTAGGCGAGGTTGCGCTGGTACCGCATGACTCTCCGATTTCAAATTCAAAGGTTATTTTTTATAACACGTTGTTTGATGAAAACGCGTCCTGTCATCTCGCTCTCGGACAAGCTTATCCGGTAAACCTGGAAGGCGGAAAGGAAATGGACTCCGCGGAGCTGGCTCAAAATGGGGCGAACCAGAGCCTGGTTCATGTTGACTTTATGATCGGTTCGGCTGAACTATCCATCGACGGAATCACGGAGGATGGGCAGAGAGAAGCTGTGTTCCGCCGGGGCAACTGGGCATTTTAGAAGCGTTCGATACAGATCAGATTCAGCAATTGAACAAGCAGTAGGCAAATATAAGCAAAGACTGCCATTGTCGGCAGTCTTTTTTTTGTGCAAGGGTATGCGTTTAATCCAGACGCTCACTCCAGAACTTGCGGAACTCCAGCGGCGTGATGCCTTCTTTTTGCTTGAACATTTTAATGAAAAAGCTGGGTTGATTGTAGCCGGTATGCTCGGCAATCTGAGTGATGGTCATGCGCGAAAACTTCAGCATTTCTTTGGCGAGGGACAGCCGCACATGAGTCAAATACTCATTCGGGCTGTAGCCCGTGTAGCGTTTAAACTCGCGTGCCAGATGATATTTGCTGAAGCTGTGCTGCGCAGCAAGCTCGTCGAGCGGAATTTTGGCACTGCAGTTTCGCTCCATTTCATTCATGATCTCGAGTATATAAGCCGGATAGGTTGCTTCAGCGGAATCTGAGTTTTTATGAATGCTCTGAAGAAGCAGCTCAGTCAGCATCTCGACAATCCATTGGGAGCTTAGAATATCCGTATCCAACCGGCGCTTGCGATGGGCGAGAAGCAGCTCATCCAACAAACGAGGAATGACTGAATTGTCCGTTAAAGAGAGAACGGGCCCTGCGTTGTTGACGATCAGCTCGACGTAGCTTTGACTGCTGCCCCCGTTAAAATGCACCCAATCCATATCCCATCCGTCCGCACCCGCGGTACCATATTCATGCGCTTCTTTGCAGTCGAGCAGCATAACGCTTCCAGGCGGAAGGGCATAGGATTTCTGTCTGTACTTCAGCTTCCCGCGTCCGCGCCGGGTCAAGAGAAACAAATAGGAATGGTAATGCGATCTTCTGGTGAAATAGCGGCTGTAGGCTTGAAATCTACCGGTTGCCTGTACATAAAAAAACATCGATTGAGCCAGCAGGCTTGGTGTTACCTCAATGTTCTCAGACTCTGAAGATAGATCCCAATCGACCTGAAGCGGATACTTTCTCAAGTGCTTTTCGCCTCCGTGCGATGACCGCAAGATAGTGTTATATCATCACAATATTATTCGATGCAGCAAGGAATGTAAACGTATACACTAATCATGGATGTTCTATTATTGCTATTTGATTTCCCGAACAACGATAGAAACGAAAGAAAGGGATGGTGAGTTGTTATGCATAAACCGCCGATCAAATCCGCTCTTAAAGCGAGAATCGGTCTGTACTCCATTGGCCTTGAGGCATATTGGAGCCAATTTCCGGATCTGAGGGAGCGCTTGGCCGGATATGGGAAGTTTTTGGAATCCCGAATGTCTGCGCACTGCGACGTATATCACTTCGGTATTGTTGATAACGAAGCCAAAGGCCGTGAAGCGGGGGAATGGTTCAATCATCACCAAGTGGATCTGATCTTCTGCCATTCCGCGACCTACTGCACGAGTTCGGCCATTTTGCCGATTCATCAAATCTGCTCCAAGCCGGTCATTGTACTGAATCTGCAGCCGGCAGCCCGGATCGATTATGAACGGACGACGACCGGAGAATGGCTTGCTCATTGCAGTGCATGCCCGGTGCCGGAGATTTCCAATGCTTTCAACCGGGCGGGGATCCCCTTCAGGGTTGTAAACGGTCTGCTGGGTCTGACTGAAACACCGGCAGCTTCCTTAGCCAATGAACAAACCGCGGAACGAGCAGAAGCAATCCGGGCCTGGAAGGAAATCGAAGAATGGATCGAAGCGGCAGCTGCTGTTCGTACGCTGCGCCAATCAAGGTTTGGGTTTCTCGGAAACACGTACAGCGGGATGCTCGACATGTACAGCGACTTTACGATGCTGCAGGCGCAGCTTGGGATCCATATCGAAATTTTGGAGATGTGTGATTTGGATCGCCTCCTGCGGACAGTCACCAATCAGGAAATTGAGGAGAAGCTTAAGGAGACTAAGAACATGTTTGCGATCGGCGGGGATGCTTCTTCCGATCCCATCGCCCAAATGCCGACGGAAGAGCAGCTGTACTGGTCATGCAAGGTTGCCGCGGCACAGGAAAAGCTTGTCAGGGAATATCGTCTCGATGCGTTGGCCTACTACTATCACGGAGCTCCGGGAGGGGAGTACGAAATGCTGCAGAGCGGATTTATTCTCGGTCATTCCCTGTTAACCGCACGCGGAGTTCCATGTGCCGGAGAAGGGGATCTGAAGACCGCAGCAGCGATGAAAATTTGCGATACTCTCGGCAAAGGAGGCAGCTTCTCCGAAATCGTCGTCGTGGACTATGAAGACCAGACAATTGTGCTGGGTCATGACGGACCGTTTCATGCCGCAATTTCGGACGACAAGCCGATACTTCGCGGAATGGGACTGTATCACGGCAAGCAGGGGGCGGGAATATCCGTGGAGGCCAAGGTGCGTTCCGGACCTGTGACCACATTGAACGTGACCCAGACTGGCGATGGGCGGCTGAAGCTGATCATAAGCGAAGGGGAGTCGACGAAAGGACCGATCATGCGTATTGGGAATACACAGACACCCGTTCGATTCCGCTCTGATCCAGACGCCTACATGGAGTCGTGGTTTAACGAAGCTCCAACACACCACTGTGCTTTGTCTGCTGGTCATAACGCCAGGTTATTTCAAAAGGTTGGTGAATTGCTGAACTGCAGGCATGTGACTTTATGAGGTCTCTACACGACAAAAGCCGGCGATCATTCGCCGGCTTTTCCGTAATCCATTAAGTATGCGCGTCCAAAGTCATGGAGTGAATACGAGAACTATGTAACTCTCGATCAACCAAAGGAAGTGATGACGCTCTGTTCGATGATATCCCGGACTTCTCCTTTATATACGGCGTACTGCTCAGCAGTGATGCTGCCGCTTCGGAGCCTTACATCCAGCTGCTTGGTCAGCTGCGCGGTTTGCAGCTCGATAATCCCTGTAATATCCACGTCCTTCTCGGCGGCGATATCTTGCAGGGATTTCCCTTCGTATAAGGATTCATATAGCTCATCTTCAGATGCTTGATTCAAGGCATCGAGCAGAGGATCTTTGTCATCAACGCCGGTGGCGGCCCATTTGGCAGCCGGGCTGGCGTTTGTGGTAGAGCTGCTTAGGGCGGAGCTTCCGAAGGACATCACGACGACGATACTTCCGACAATCATGATTCTTTTGATATTCATGGTCAAAAACCTCTTTTCCTGTTTTGGGTGTATCGAATACGATGACTTGTGGATGTGAGAGTTTCAGCCTAACCGTATTGTAACCCGTCAATCTGAAGGGAACCTTAAAGAATGTTTAAGTGAATCTAAAATCTTGATCGAGCGTACAGGCAGTTAGCGGATGCTTGCCCGTCACTTATTGGTTCTTGGTGCATTCCGAGCTTACTCTATCTTTTACGTTAGAGGCAAGGAATGGTTCCATCGAACTTGCTCGCAGGTTAAAGCAGCTGAATCTATGATACAATGGGATTTATTGGCGCCAACATATAGGGTCAATGAATAACATGGGAGAGGTGCTTAACGTATGTCGAAAATTTTAACCCGGGCAGAAGTGAACGTGGAAACCACATGGAATTTGGAAGATATTTTTGAGACGAAAGAAGCATGGGACGCAGAATTAACCGCTGTTCAGCAAGACATCTCCTCTGTTGCGAAATACGAAGGAAAGCTGGGCGATGGCGCGGATACGCTGCTTGCCTGTTTGCTTGCACAGGAAGAGCTGCAAGCCAGAATGAACCGTGTCGGGGCTTATGCGCATTTGCATCAATCCGGCGACAGCATCAGCCCTGAAAATCAGATGAACGCAGCGAGAGCGCGTGACCTAGCTTCAATGGTCAGTTCCGCGCTATCATTCGTCAAATCCGAGATCATCGCACTTCCCGAAGGTACGATTGAAAATTACATAAAAGAACAGCCTGAGCTTCAGGTGTTCGAACGCAGTCTCGGATTGCTTGAGCAGTCCAAACCACACAGGCTGTCAGCGGAGACGGAAAAGGTACTTGCCTCGCTCGGTGAAGTATTAGAGGCGCCTTACCGCATATACGAGCGCAGTAAGCTCGCCGATATGACCTTCCCGTCTACCCGCAACGGCCATGGGGAAGAAGTGCCGGTTTCTTTTGCGCTGTATGAGAATAAATACGCCGAATCTCCGGATACGGAGCTGCGCCGTAATTCCTTTAAAGCTTTTAGCGGCACGCTCCATAAATACCGCAATACGTTTGCGGAAGCCTATGGTACGGAAGTGAAGCGTCAGGTGATCGAATCCCGCCTGCGGGGGTATGATACCGTGACGGATATGCTGTTAACGCCGCAGCAGGTTACGAAGGATATGTACAATAACGTATTGGATATTTTGCAGGAAGAGTTAGCGCCTCATATGCGCAAATACGCCGCACTGAAGAAAAGAGTGCTTGGATTAGACCAGATGACCTTTGCGGATCTCAAAGCCCCGCTCGATCCTGATTTCAGCCCTGGCATTTCTTTTCAGGAAGCGGGGGATCTGATTAAGGAGGCCCTCTCGGTCCTCGGACCGGAATATGGGGATATCGTATCGGATGCCTTTGCAAATCGATGGGTGGATTACGCGGACAATGCAGGAAAAAGAACGGGCGCGTTTTGCATGTCCATTCCGGGAGTGCACTCCTATATTCTGATCAGCTGGGCAGATAGCATGAGAGGCGCCTTTACGTTGGCCCACGAAGTAGGGCATGCCGGACATCTCATGCTGGCGAGCAAATATCAGCGGCTCACAAACTACAGACCGTCGCTGTATTTCATTGAAGCACCTTCAACAATGAACGAGCTCCTGCTGGCAGACCATCTGCTTGCCCGATCGAGCGATCCGAGAATGAGACGCTGGGTCATTTCACAATTGCTTGGAACTTATTTCCATAATTACGTTACTCATTTGCTCGAAGGCGAGCTTCAGCGGCGGGTATATGATCTCGCCATGAAGAACGAACCGATCACTGCCGTGAAATTAGGCGAGCTGAAAGGGGATATCCTGTCTTCGTTCTGGGGAGAAGATGTCGTGATCGATGAGGATGCGAAGCTGACCTGGATGCGTCAGCCTCATTATTATATGAGTTTGTATCCGTATACGTATGCCGCAGGCCTTACCGCATCCACAGCAGTCGCCAAGCTGATCCGCGAGGAAGGGCAGCCTGCCGTGGACCGCTGGCTCGACGTATTGAAGGCTGGAGGGTCGCTGAGTCCGCTGGAATTGATGAAGCTTGCAGGCGTGGATATGTCGAAGCCGGATCCGATCCGCAGCGCAGCCGATTATGTAGGATCCTTGATCGATGAATTAGAGAGCTTGTACTAAGCTTATTTGTATTGAAATCGATTGGATCATAAAAACGAGTCCTTGTATAAGGACTCGTTTTTATTTTGGAATGAGCAGAGGGCTTTCCGGTGATTTCCGTACGGTTAGAGAGACCTTCTACCGGATGACGGTGAATGCACTGGTTGCGAAATACGCTTCTTTCTACCCTTCTTCGGCCTTGCTCACGAATGATTCTACTTCGCGTTCTTCCCCGTATAACTCGTTCAAATGCTCCACATGAGCCATTCCCCAATCGTTCATCGCTTGCAGCACGGGGGTCATGCCCATCCCGTATTCCGTGATGGAGTATTCCACTTTCGGCGGGATTTGCTGATAAATTTCACGATGCACGATATCATGATATTCCAATTCCCGTAATTGCGAGGTAAGCATTTTTTTCGTTATGTCCGGTATCGCTTTTTGAAGCTCGCTGAATCTCATCGTTCCATGAGAGAACAGTTGAAAAAGAATGACGGGTTTCCATTTACCGACCAAAATTTCGAGCGCGGTCTCGACCCTGCAGCGGTCTGACATGTTTATCCCTCCCAGGAATTTCGCAGTATTCATCTATGGTTTCATTTTGTATACTATGTTTATTTTAAGTGCCTACTTACTTCAGATCACCCTTGGTATTATTATAGCTCTATACATAGGCAGCATACAAGGGAGGACACGGAGTCGATGAATATCGCATTATGGATTGTACAGGGGCTGCTCGCCTTGATGTTTATTTTTGCCGGATCGACTAAAGCGCTGCAGTATGAAAAAGCGAAGGCTTCGTTGCCTTGGGTCAAGGATTATTCAAGGGGATATGTCGCAGTGATCGGGATATCGGAGCTGCTTGGAGGTCTGGGCCTGGTATTGCCTCAGGCCACGGGAATTTGGCCTATTCTTACTCCGGTTGCCGCATTGGCGCTGGGAGTCATCATGATTCTGGCCGCCGCTTTTCATGCCAAACGAAGAGAATATCAGGGTATCGGAATGAATATCGTTCTGCTCGTGTTAGCTGTTTTCGTGGCGATTGGACGCTTTTGATTTATTCACGGACCCCGCACTTGTATGAAACTGAAATATGGAGGTCAGGCCGATGTTATCACCGGTATTTTTAGCTCATGGTTCACCCTTTACCCTGTTTGAGGAATCAGAATTTACGCGGTTTCTGAAACGCTTCGGCCAAGAGAATCGCCCGAAAGCGATTGTTATTTTTTCGGCACATTTTGAAAGCGAGACGACGACGATTGCCGCAACCGACGATGTGCATGAGATGGTGTACGATTACTACGGCTTTCCGGAGCCGTTTTATCAGGTGAAATATCCCGCAAAAGGATCTAAGGTTGTTGCTTCCATCGTGGAAGAACGTCTGAAGCGGAATCATATCCCTGTCCAGATGAAGTATCGGGGGCTGGATCATGGCGTGTTTCCAATCATGATGCATGCTTATCCGGAAGCCGATATTCCCATCATTCCCGTGTCGGTCAATCCTTTTTTGCCTGCGAGACAGCAAATCGCTATCGGCGAAGCGCTGAAGGGTTTGGAGGAAGAGGGCATACTCGTTATCGGGAGTGGCTTTGTAAGCCATAATCTTCGTGAATTTGATCGGGACAAAGATGCCACACCCCGCGTGTGGGCACTGGAATTCAGGAACTGGATCCGTGAGAAGGTCACGGCCAGGGATATCGAGGCCTTAAGCCGTTATGACGTTCTTGCGCCTCATGCAGCGATGGCCGTACCTCGGGCAGAGCACTTCGTGCCGCTGCTTATCGCGCTGGGCAGCGGAAGCGCCAGCCGCGATGTTCGGGTGCTATTCGATACCATCGAGCATGGTACAGGAACCACGTTATCCTTTCAATTTTAAAATTAGCATGTAGTGAAGTGCTGGGATGAAACTGCGATGCATAAAGGGCTGTCTGCCGGATCTTTTTGCCAAGATCTGCAGACAGCCTTTTTGATATTTGTGGAATGTAACTAGACATGCGTTAGATTTTACGGCTTCTATATTTAAAAAAAGATGCTAACTCTCAAACATTTTTCTTAAGGAAAAAGGAGGAATTTTAAACGAATGCAAGAATATGATATAAGAACGTTTGTTTGCAGTTTCGTTTATCTTTCTATGGTTACTCCGCATGACCTCTCACCGACGATCGGCCTCCCTAATTCATATTCGCTTCCGTTCGCCCGCAGCCTTATGACCGACAATGATCCCATTTCTCCATGATGTTAACAACATTCATTTTAGAAAAGGAGCTGATTCAACTTGGCTAATTCGGAAAGCAACTCTTCAATCGGTATCAAACCACTTGAAAATCGGATCGCAAGCGTGTTTATTCATGTTACGGACTTGCGCAAATCGGCAGAATGGTATAGCCGCTTGCTGGGTCTTCCATTGATGGAGGATCGGTTAAGCGGCGGTCCCGTCTATTGGTTCGATTTTAAGGGAACCCATTTGATTCTTGATTCCAATGCGGTGAACCGTCAAAACCCCGAATGGAACGAGAGCATGATGCCGAGAATCATGTTTAATGCTGCGGACATCGATGAGGCGTTCCGTTATGTCTGCGAGAAAGGGGATGTCCTTTCTGAACCCGAGCGGCACGGAGCCATGGCTTATTTTAACTTCCGCGATCCAGAAGGGAATGTACATATGGCGTGCTGGTCGTCAGAAGCAGATGAAGGGCAACAATGGGCATCTCAAAGTCCAATCTTTCCGCAGATTGGAGGCGTATTTGTCGATGTGAAAAATATGCACTCGTCTGCCCTTTGGTATAGCGAATTACTGGGCGCACAATGGCATGATGCTGCGGCCGAGCAGGACATTTATTCTGTACCGATGGTATCCGGAGCGGCACTGCTGCTTGATCGCAATCGTTACTTAAATCAGGAAACGTTCAAGGAGGTGCTTTATTTCGAAACCGGGGATTTTGAAGCTGCTATCGCCTATGTACGGAGTCACGGTTTTGAAATGGCAGGGGAAGTAAATGATTTTCCTGATTTGAGCGAATTTGCACTGCTGGATCCGGACGGCAACCGAATCCTGATTGCGTACATGAAATAGGAGGTTGTGCGGCATATGCCAAGTTCATTCAAGGGTGAATTGATGAATGTAGAGATCGTTGAAAGACCGGAAATCACGGCAGCGGTGATCCGGATTCCAAGAAATGGCCAATTGGTGCGCGAGTCTTGGGCCCAAGCCGTATCATGGCTCCAAGATAATCAAGCGGTAGCGGACCGGGATCATGGTTACGTCTTTATACCCGAATGGCAGTGGGCGACCGAAGTCACGACGCTATGGGTAGGCATGCCTGTGGATCATACGGAAGGTTTACCGGCAGGAATGGAAACGATTAAACTGCCAGCCCGTCGCTATGCCAAGCTTACCGTCCAAGGGGACCGGGCACATATGGAGGAGGCGTACAGCCACTTATTTGGCTGGTTTGAACAAGGGCCGTTTGTGAGAGATACGCAGGAAGGCTCCTACGGATTTGAAGTGAATCGTCTGCATCAGTGAATCCATTTGATATTCCTGCGGATGAGATTCATGCTTTCGATTATGATATTTATGCTCCAATCATGGATCAATCAAGCTTCGTCGCTCCGGATCGCTATCCCGGCATCATTCAAACGGAGGTTCGCAAAGGGAAGGCAATGCGGATGATTGGAATGGAAACCTATATGGATCCGAATCGAATCAAACCAGAGCACGCCATTCCAAATTTCTGGCAAAGCGCCATGCCGGGAATCAGCGATATCCATGATGTGAGACGACCCTTTACGACCATTGGCCTATACCAATATAAGCCTCCTTTTGGCTCGCAGCAGGATTATCAGTATGTGGCCGGAGTGGAGGTCGAGATGGAGTCGGCAGCGGCTGTTCCGGAAGGAATGCAGGAGGTTATCATCCCTGAAAATGACTATCTGGTCATTACGTATCGCGGCAAAGCCAGCGGGCTGGGTCAAGTATGGGATTATTTCCGAGGTTATTGGCTTCCGCAGCAAGCCGGGGTTGAAGCCGTTGAAGATTATGAATTTGAGCGACATGACGAGCGATACCTTGGCACGGATGACGATAACTCCGTGTTCGAAATGCACTTCCCGATTCGCGAGCGCTCCATGGAACAGCGTCTTACCGGTGCATTTGTCGTGGACGAGAAAGGCGGACATGTTCTTCAGGATTTAAGGGGGAAGCGTATCCGAATGGCAAGCTTCAGGGATGCCGACTTTCATGGCATCGATATGCGAAGCACTGTTCTTAGGCATGTAAATTTTGTTGGGGCAACGTGGGAGCATATTTACTTTTCAAATCTGCATATCAATGAAATCCAGATGGGTGGAACGATATTCGAACATATCCGGCGGCCTGATGCGACCGAGAGCCAGCTGGAAGGGGAACCGGGAACGGAGGGCTGGGTTAATGTCGAGCCTGTTCTTTTCCGGGCATGCGATCTTCGCACGGCCAAGTTCGAGAACTGTGATCTGCGTCAAGTAAACCTGCAGCACTGCCGCCTTGAAGGCATGATGATTGACGGTATCCCGGTAACGAAAATGCTGGAGCATTATAAGCAAACCTATCGCAAATGATGTAAACCAACAACCTGCCTTCGTCTTAACCCAAAAAGGTTGCTGCTTCAAATGAATGAATCACAAAAACAACAGCCGGCGCTTCTTTCGCCGGCTGTTGTTCAAGGCAGATATCAAGGTAGATAATGGATTCAGAAGTGCGTGATTCATTTCATCTGTCTGCCTGTCGATTAGAGATGGGTTTTTTTGTGCTTCAGCAGTAGCGGGTACAGCAGAATTCCACTTGCGATCAGGGCAACGCCCAACAGAAATGTCTTCAGATTGGCTGTTCCCGCCACGATAACCCATAACGAATAGATGGCGGCTAAACTTGCGATGATCCCCTCGGTCACTCGCTCCCTCTGCAGTGAATAAGTTTCGCCGGTCCAGATCAGCTTGAGATGGTAGAGCGATGCAATCAAATAAGGCACAAGATAGGCGAGCGTTGCGATATAGATAATAAAATCAAACGCAGCCGATATGGAGCTTGATATCGTTGACAGCAGCAGCACTTGGCCGAAAGCGTTGGATATCCAAAGCGAGCTCTTCGGCATGCCCTTGTTGTTTTCTTTGGAAAAAGACGATAGAAACACGCCCTGCTTGGAAGCTTGATACGGCACCTCGCTGCTGAGCAGGACCCAGCCGATGGTCGATCCGAGCAAACTGATCAGACCGATCCCTGCCAGCAGCTTGCCGCCGAGAGGGCCGAGCACGGCCGAAATGCCATCCACCAACGGATTCAGGGAAGCGATCAATTGATCCTGCGTAAGCAGTCCCATGGTGAGGATGCTGATGCCTACATACAGCACGATCGAGATCAGAAGCCCGGCAATCGTTGCACTGCGGATGTCTTGCTTGCGGCGGGCTCGCCCCGCGAATACCATGGCGGATTCCACGCCAATGAATGCCCAAAGCGTTGCAACGGCAGCGGCATTGATTTGCGAAAGCAGACCCATCGAGTTTCCGCTTGCGTCGGAACGCGGTGCCAAGAACGGCCCGATATTGCTCTGTTGAAATGCCAGCAGGGCAATCACGATAAAAAGCCCAAAGCCGATGACCTTGGTGGCCGTGGCAATAAAATTTAATCTCCCCGCGCCTTTGATGCCGTTGAGGCAGATGGCGTGCGTCCCCCAAAGCAGTGCCGAACAAACGAGAAACGTTAAAGCATTGCCAGCCTTAATACTCATACTCCCGAAAGAAAACCATATTTTATCGCTTGTAAGCACCGGAAAAAATGTCGTGAGATAGCTGGCAAATGTCGTAATGACGGCTACAAATCCGGCAATATTACCGATCCAGTAACCCCATGTGGACATAAAACCCGCTAGCAGAGAACCTTTCGATCCTTCACGAAACAGCTCTTTTGCATAGATTTGCGGGCCGCCGCTTAGCTCAGGCTTGCGAACAGCCAGACTGCCGAAGACAAGCGCGAGCATTAATACGCCGAGTCCCGTTGCAGCCCAGGCGAGGATCACTCCGGCTGGACTTGCCGCTTCCGACAATGAGCGTGGGGGCATAAAAATGCCGGAACCGACCATATTGCCCACCACGAGGGCGGTTAAGATCCAGAAACCTAATTGATGTTTATTCATGATGTTCAGTAACCCTTTCTTGCCAATCATCTAATTTTGAGTGATGCATAAACATAGGACAGGTATCTATCATACACTTTCTTCTGGTAAAGCACCAGAGTAAATTTTAGCAGCTTGGCTAAAGCCAGATCTGATTCTGCTCTCCGCCGTATCGTTAAGCGGGAGGTTTCATAACTGGATACGCAGGGGAAGAATAATAGAGGCTGCAGTATTAACGAATGTAGGAAGGTGAATTTAGATGAGAGAAATACGTGAAGATAATCATAGGCTCGTCATGGTGGAGGATGGGCAAGAAATAGCGGAAATCACGTTTCAGATGCAGGATGAGCACACGCTGGTGATTGACCACACTTATGTTTCGGAAGAGCTTCGTGGACAAAAGCTTGGCGATCAGCTTGTCAAAGCTGTTGTGGATATAGCGCGCACGGACGGCAGACAGATCGTTCCCGCTTGCTCTTTTGCTTTGGCTCAATTCAAACGACATCAGGACTATAAAGATGTTTGGCGGCAAGACGAAAAGTAGCCTTAACACCATACTTGTCTGCATGTATTGGCTGTTCTTCGAATAGATTTAAAAAGTAGAACAGGACAAGACAGTAGGGTGGAGATGCAGCGAATGGGAATGAAAAAGCAAAGCTTTATACGAGGAACGTTCATTTTGACCTTGTCGTCATTTTTCACAAGAGGTCTCGGGTTCGTGAACGGCATATTGCTTGCACGGTTTTTGGGAGCGGAAGGGGTAGGCTTGCTGATGATCGCGCATCCGCTGCTTCCCTTGTTTATTACGCTGACGGAATTGGGGCTGCCCGTAGCGATTTCGAAGCTCGTGTCGGAAGCGGATGCGCGGCAGGATGAGAAACGCATCAAACGCATTCTGGCCGTATCCCTAACGATTACCGGAACATTGAGCGTTATATTGACCTTAGCGGCTCTCCTGGGCTCCAAATGGATTGCTTCGCTCATCCTGGCGGATCAGCGTGCGTATTACGCGATGGTTGCCATTACGCCGATCATCCCGATTATCGCGATGTCCGCGGTGCTGAAGGGGTATTTTCGCGGCAAGCAGAACATGAATCCGCTCGCTTTGTCTGATATCATCGAGAACCTGGCGCAAATCATCGTGATCATCGGAGTCGTCAAGGTGCTGCTTCCCTACGGAATCGCCTATGCGGCTGCCGGAGCGATGGCAGCTTCCGTGGTCGGAGAGGGCATCGGGCTGATGTATTTGTTTTCCGTGTTTAAATGGGCTCATCGGGAGAACGTGAAGGAAAAACGATTGACCGTACCCAGCGTTTCACCGAAAACAAAGGATCGCACGCTTCGGGATTTGCTTCGCATCGGCTTGCCGATGACGGGCAGCGGCTTAATCCATTCCATTTACCATGCGTTTCTTCCGCTTCTGGTTACGAGGAGCCTGGTGCTGTTCGGCGTAGGAACCGAAATGGCGACCAAGCAGTTCGGTCTCTTGGCCGGTTATGCCATTCCGCTGTTGTTCCTCCCGAGCTTCTTTACGCAATCGTTATCCACCGCCTTAATTCCGGCCATCAGCGAAGCCAGCGTCGATAACGACAGTCGTCTGATGCACAGCCGCATGGATATGGCCATGCGTACCGCGCTGATTGCCGGCCTGCCTTGCACAATCTTGCTTTACCTGTGGGCTGAACCGCTGACGACAGTGATCTATCATGCGCCGGAAGCTGGAGTTCTCCTTAAGCTGCTGGCACCGCTGTTTTTTCTTCATTATTTCGAGGCTCCGCTAAGGGCTATTCTGCTCGGATTAGGCAGAGCATCAACCGTGATGTGGAACCATATTATGACGAATATTTTCGAGATGAGCATGATATTTGTGCTTGGCTCCAACCTCGGGATCGAAGGGGTCGCCATGGGTTACGGATTGGGGATTCTGCTGCTGACGGTGCTGAACTTTTTCTCCGTCGCCAAAACGATCGGGTTTTATTTTGATTTCCGCATTGTGCTTAAAGCCGGAGCTGGAGCCATTTTTATGACAATCAGCAGCCTGGCTGCCCACCGCTTTCTTCTGCGCATGGACCTGGGGCAGGCGATTGCACTCACCGGGGCATTAACGGTTGCCTTAATCGCCTATGCGGCCACGATGCAGCTGACACGCGCTTTACGAGGCGGGCCGAAGACTCCGACGATTACCCCGGTATCCTGATTCCGCAAGATTCACTTTTATCCCTCGCCATAGGAGCTCTTGTAATGACTCAGCGCAAGAAGCGGCCAAATATAACGATAGCTGTGATAGTGGGAATAAAAATTGCCGGGAAGACCTGCACCTGTCGGATAAAAGGTCTTCCAATCGTTCTCATGCAAGGATGTGATGAGTCTTAATATGCCTTGATCTACGGCTGATGTCGGTTTCGGCTCGCAAGCGATAAGGGCGTCAAGTGCCCAAGCGGTATGGGAGGGGGTGCTCTCCCCGAGAGGAACATAACGCAGAAGGCGGTCACTTTGGCAGGATTCACCCCAGCCGCTGTCAGCGTTCTGAATGCGGAGGAGCCATTCGGCTCCTTTTTTCAGCGTTTCATGACTAGAGGACAACCCGGCAGCCTTTAGGCCTGTTAATGCAGCCCATGTACCATAGATATAACAAACACCCCATCTTCCGTACCACGAACCGTTCTTTTCCTGATGTTCCACCAGCCATTTCGTTCCCCTTTGGATCAAGGTATGCTTCGAATCCAGCCCGGCAAAGTTTCCGAGGAACTCCAATGTGCGTCCTGTAAGATCCGCCTCGGAGGGATCGATGGCAGCCGATTTGGCACCGTCGATCGCGAGCCAGGTAAGCATTTTCTTGTTGGTGTTTTTTTCGAATGCCGGCCAGCCGCCATCTTGATTCTGCATGGACAAAACCCAATTCAGCCCCCGGTTCCATGAAGCCCGGTATGCCGTGCTGGAAGTCGATCGAGTATGAATGGCTCTTAATGCCGCAGTTGTATCGTCCACGTCCGGATTGCGTGTATTGGATTCGGAAAATCCCCAGCCGCCAGGTTCTGTATCCGGATTGTGAATGCTCCAGTTGGCCTTTGTATCCTGCTGCATGCACACGAGATAGTCTGAAGCGCGCTGAATAGCCATATGATCCTGGGCAGTCCCGGCCTCTTGCAATACGTAAGTGATTAGAGCCGTATCCCAGACGGTGGAAGGTGAATTCTGCATTGTCGTCCTCCCGTCAACCTTGCACTGCATCGCCGTGAGTCCTTGTACAGCTTTTGCTATAAGCGGATGCTTCCGATCATAATCCAAAGCCAATAAGGCCAAAACCATGAGAATCGTGCTGCTGGCGTAGCTGTAGAGGGTACCGTCGGACTCGATTCGCTGGAGCATGAATTGTTCCGCCCTGCTTGTTGCGGTCTCGTGTATGTGTCGGGGCGTACCGAGGAATCTGCCGAGACCAGCCTGTATGTCATCCTGCATAGCCTGATATTCTCCTGAAACCGGTTCTTCGGCATCAACGCGCGGATCCATGAGATCAGACAGATCGGGGGTATCCTCCGTTGAGACCGCAAAGCGCCGGTCGGCCATGACGAGCATCGGGGTGAGATGAACCCTAGAGTAACCTGAAAACTCGAAATAGTTAATCGGAAAATACTTGGGAAACAGCAATACTTCAAGGGGGATAGACGATATCGATAAGGGCCATTTGCGCTGCCCTGTTGCCGCGAGAATCGCTTTGGTCAAAATGCTGCTGATTTTTCCAAGACCGCCGCGCGCTTGAATATAACGTTTGGCCCGCAGTATCGGCTCGTCCGTTGTCTTGCTGTATCCGGAATAGAGGAGAGCATAATAGGCCTCAACCGTCGCGGACAAGTTCCCTTCCTTCTCATCGGGATACAATGACCAGAATCCATCCGGCCGCTGCTCGTCAAGTATACGGTCATGCAGGCGCCGGATCAGATCTTCATCAGCAACGTTCAATACCCGGAAGAGAATGATTACATACGCATCAATCACAATCCCGTTCTCAAAACAAAAACGCCAGGAACCGTCCTGATGCTGCTGCTGAATCAGGTAGGCCGACAAGCGTTCGATTTCTTCATGCACCGATCTCAGCACGTTGCCCATTCGTAAAGTACCTCCAAAGTACGTCATTGTTAGGGATTATATGATGGGGAAGTGAAGGAAATGAGGGGGACACCGCTTTTAGTACGTCTCCTGCAACAAAAAAAGAAGAGTGGAGGATTACCCGGCTTCCGCTCTTCATCGGCAGGCTCATTCTATTTGCATCACTTGTTTTCTGAATCCCATGATTCCTTCTTCAGTTCATGGATTTCCCGCTTAACCCGGTCTCCCAGGTCTGCTGAGGCCTTATGCAGATATTCAATCACAATGCTTTGCGTCTCAGGGGAGATGTCCTTGAGATCCGCAGCAAGGTTATTCACCAGATGATCCTGATGCTTTGATGACAAAGCCCGGTAGTACTGTCCGGCTTGCGTAAAATCATCCTGTTTGGGAAGATCTGTTCTCTCGAGCTGTCCCTCCACGAATCGACCGTCACCGCTGGTTACCAGGGAGGCCGGAGTCCAATTCTCTTGATGATTAACAGGAACCTTGCGAAAATCCGGGCCAATGCGCCGCCGCTGTGAATCCCAGTAGATGTTGGCGCGTCCCTGAAGCATTTTATCGTCAGACAACTCTGCTCCATCGAGCAGATTGGATGGGGAGAACGCGAGTTTTTCCACCTGCTCCATATAGTTATCCGGGTTACGGTTCAATACTAATCTTCCTACCGGAAGCAGCGGGTACTCTTTCTCATCCCAGATTTTGGTGTCATCCAGCGGATCATAAGGAAGCTTCGCCGCATCGTCGGGATGCATCAGCTGTACATACAGACCGTAATCCGCAATGTTGCCTGCTGCTATCGTATCAAACAGATCTTTGCCGGCGATATCCGGATCCGTACCGGCCAACCTCGCCGCTTCCTCGCGATCGATGTACTGTTCGTTTGCAAAGGGAATCCAATGGTATTTCACGTAATGCCGTTCGTCTTGTGCATTCCGCCATACATAGGTATTTACACTGTGGCCCTTGATGCGGCGCAGGTTCTTCACCGTGCCTACGTCGGAATAGAGCCATACGAGAAAATGAGTCGATTCCGGTGCGCGCGCCACGAAGCTCCAGAATCGTTCGGGATCGATCAGATTGTTTTCCGGCGAGGGCAGGAAGGCTTCGATGGATTCCGGAAAGCGTATGGCGTCCCGTACGGAAAAAACAGGGATATGATTGCAGAGCAAATCAAAAACGCCTTGCTCCGTATAAAATTTAGTGGAAAAACCACGCACATTCCGGGACGTATCCGGTGTTCCTTTGGTGCTTACGGCGAGGGAAAACCTTACGGTGACAGGGACCTGCTGACCGGAACTTTGCAAAAAGCAGAGCTTGGTATAGGGCGCCATGGAATGAACGGTCTGAAAATAACCGAAAGCTCCGTAGCCTTTGACGTGCACAGGTCTTTCAATGATTTTCGTATGTACAAAAGTTTCCAGTGTTTCATGCAATAGATTATCCTGTTCCAACACAGGGCCTCTAACGCCCACCGTTTGCGAATGCAGTTCTGCCGGCATATCATTTGCCCACGGTAAATCACGAAGATTGTTGGGCGAGCTTTCCGCTTTGGCGTGCTGATCCGAGACGTCCGATGGATTCATGCCCGCAGATTGCAGAGATGAAGTGGATGCTTGTTCTTTATCGTTCATAATTCCCCCTCCATTAAACTTGGGTTCTTTTTTGCTGATACAGTATTGATTATGCTTACGAACAATGAAGTTATGACAATAAGGCAGAACTTGAATGAATAACCAGCAGTGGAAACATAATAGCAGGAAGACCGATCTGTTATATTTCAACGAAACTAAAAGATGTTCTCAAATAGACCCTCAGAAAAAGCGAGTGATGATGCTTGAAATGGATATCCATGGCATGTCTTCTGTTTGCTCTCGTACAGGACCACGAGCCTGAACCGGGGCAAGACATGTTAATTATCACCCATGAAGGAAAAGCCGTTTCCAGCGTGAAGCGGTATCCGCACAATCTAAATGTGTTTCCGCTGCTGTATATGGACCAATATAACCGGTGGGTGAACGAATTGGACCGGAAAATCTACCAAGAAGCACGAAACGCCCGCATTGACGGCAGCGGAAGCATCGTACCCGGGGAGAATGGATACAAGCTGAACCGGAGGGAGCTTCTGAAAGGTTATTATGCATACTTTTACGGCCGCGGTCCTGCTCGCATGGATGCTCCTTTATACCCGATATATCCGAAGGTCGATACGGAACTCCTTGCATCGCTGCGTGCGAAACAAATCGGCTATTATGTTACCTATTACAATGCCAATAACAAGGATCGATCCCATAATATTGCTCTAGCAGCGAAAGCGATTGACAGCACCGTTATTTTTCCCGGAGAAACATTCTCCTTTAATCAAGTGGTCGGCATTCGAACCATGGGAAAGGGCTACCGGCAAGCAGCAGTCATTGTACGCGGTGAATTATCCGAGGGGGTCGGCGGCGGCATCTGCCAGGTGTCCTCCACGTTATTCAACGCGGTCGATCGCGCAGGACTAAGCATCGTCAAGCGATATTCCCACAGCCGCCATGTTCCCTACGTGCCTCCGGGCAGAGATGCGACTGTGAGCTGGGGCGGACCGGACTTTGTTTTTGATAATGCGTACAACCAGCCTGTGCTGATCCGGGCATTTGCGGGAGGAGGAAGCATGGCGGTGTCCATATATTCATCCGACGTGATTGAATACGCGCCTAAAAAAGTTCCGAGCACATCCTATCAGCTGCCGGAGGAAGTCCGCGACATTTCCGCGCATCCCAATCCTGTGAACGGGCAATGAACCTCTGGGATGTTAAATGAAAAAAGGAGCAGATCATGGATCTGCTCCTTTTTGACGTTTGCTTCCTCAAGTGTGAATTCCGATGATCCTGACCGCATCGATTCACAGTTTAAAATGGGAGTTCCATCAACCTGTAATCGATTCCCATTTCCTCATACCATTCATTCAGTCCTGTCCACAGATTTTCGCAGTGCTCATAAACCATCTCCATCTCATGAAGCTGGCCTCGGGTCACTAATCCGACCAATTCATCGTAGCCGGACGGCCTGGAAAGCATCTGAAGGGATTCCTCATAGGTTCGTGCCCTGGTGTTGAAGAAAGTCCGATTCGCAAGTCCGATCAGCTTGGCGGTCTGCCATGCGAGGTCCTTGGCTCCAAGCGGCAGGTAGCTGTAATTTCCGGCAAGCTTATTATTGCGTATTTTACCTACCGTTTCATAGGGTTCCCAGATCATGAATTCTCTCATTACTTCCCGGATTGCTTCTTCGGAGACCTGCATCGGTAAAGTGCGGATTTCTTCCAGCAGTCCATTAGGATCATAAATGGCAGCCAAATGAGCATAGGCTCCCGCTTTAATGGCCCAGGAATCGTCCACGGCTGAAGCGGAACGGTACATTTCTTGCTTTTGGATCATACTGATTTCGATTTTAAAAGGGAGATATATAAATTCATATCCGGGAAGGGATACACCGTCCTTTGTGACGACCCGAAGTTCAATATCCGAATACGGTCCGTCGATTCCCTGTGCAATCGAGCCGTACATGCCTATGGCCAGAATCGCATCGCCATGGAGATGCAGGAGGCGATTTTTCAATTGATCAATCATATGTATTTTTTGCTCTTTCGTCGTGGCTGCGGGGTACGATAACATCTAAAAAGCTCTCCTTTGGGGGTACTTGGTAATATACTAAGAGTTTAGCAGAAACGATGAGATACATGAACAGACTAGCTAGTACCGGGAGTAAAAAAATCATACAATGGAAAGGAATAGAATCAGATCTTAACTACTTGAAAGGGGGAGAACAGCATGATCCATAACATAGGCCAAGTCATGTTGTACGTGAACAACCAAGACGAAGCCGTAACTTTCTGGACTGAGAAATTAGGATTTCAAATCGTTTCCGAAGAAAATAACGGTCAAATGAGATGGATTGAGGTTGCACCAAGCGAAGGGGCAGAAACCAGTATCGTGTTGCATGACAAAAAATTAATTGCCCAAATGTCGCCCGAACTGAATCTGGGCACGCCCTCCTTGATGTTTTATGCGGCAAATCTGGACGAGCTGTACAGCAGCTTAACCGATAAAAATGTAAAGGTAGGCGAGATCGTTCATTTGCCTACGGGCAGAGTGTTTAACTTTGCGGACTCCGAGGACAATTATTTTGCGGTGTCGGAAAGAAAATAACAGGTGTGGATGAAGACAAAACTAGCCCGCGAGCTGCCGCGGGCTTTTTGCGTTGTCAAATATTCTGCGAGTCTCTGATTTGATTACGGTATACGGTCGGCGTACAACCGAATACTTTGCGGAACTGGCGGGTGTAATAGTTTTGGTCTCGGAATCCGCTCTCAAGTGCCACCTGTAAAATGGAATAGCCGGAAGTGCGCAGGAGCATGCAGGAATGATTGAGCCGCTTGCGGATGACGTAATCCATTGGCGTCGTATGGTAATTCCGGGAGAACACGCGCTGGAACTGCCGGACGGACAAAAATGCTTTATCCGCCAAGGTTTGCAAGGTGACCGGCTGCAAAAAATGCTCCTCAATATAGGTGACTGCTTCTCCAATCCGAAGCGCTTTATTGTCTTCCTGTTCATTGCCGTCCTGATAATAACGTGACAGCAAACCGACCAAGGCACTAAAATAAGCTCGGATCATCATCCGGTAACCTTGTGGCTGGCGATTATATTCTTCCAGAATCAAATCGAGTAACCGGGTCGCTTCCCCAAGCTGCGTCTCATTTAGTGTAAGCATGCCCTTAAAGTACATTTCCTTGCGGTAAAAGGGTTCGATGTAAAACAGCGCTTGAAACCCGGGCAGCATCCTTAGCTCGGATAGCTGCAGCAGCTGCTCCGGTTGAAACATGACGTTTACATACTCAATGCTGTCAACATGTTTATAGCCGTGAGATACGCCGCTGTGGATCAGAAATACCTGACCGGCTGAAACAGGATATTCCCTCCCTTCGATGATATGTACGGCTTCTCCGGATAAAATGACGACGAGCTCGGAGAAATCATGGCTATGGACGTCGTAATTTTGCTTCAACGGGCATTTCTGAATGCGGAAGGCAAAGCCGGGCTCCAGACCGACGTTCGTTGCGGAAAGTTTCGTAATCATGGCCATATTATGCTAAACATTGCCTTGATCGTCAAGGCGAAGAAAGGACTGTAGACGCTACCATTAGGTTGCGGGCGAAAGTGCAGAAGCATGACATACATAAGCCACTCGGGAGGGGAAAACATGAACGCGGACTGGTTGTATCCGATGAGAAAGCAGGATTCCACAGCAAAGACATTGGTTTTTTTGGGGGACAGTATCACCGCTAGCGGTGAATATATACGTTTTATCGAGGCTTGCCTGCAGCGGCAGCGAGGGACCCTTCGAGCGGAATTGCTCGGGAGGGGGGTACCAAGCGAGACCGCGTCCGGATTGAGCGAAGCGGCGCATCCATTTCCGCGGCCTTGCATTCATGATCGGCTGAATCAGGTGCTGGAATCGTCGGACCCTTGGATGGTCGTCGCCTGTTACGGAATGAATGACGGAATCTATCATCCGTTTTCCGAAGAGCGGTTTGACGCTTATCAAGAAGGAATCAGGAGACTCGTCGCAGAAATTCGTAATAAGGGCGCGATCTCGGTCCTGATGACGCCGCCGCCTTTCGACCCCGAATCCATGAACGCCACGCTTCAGCCCGGTGACGCTCCCAATTTCAGCTACTTGGAGCCCTATCAAGGCTACGATGGCGTGTTAAAACTGTATTCGGAGTGGCTCTTGTCCGAGCGTCCCGCCGACGACATCATCGATATTCGCTCTCCGCTCATTGAGCATATCCGGAGCAAACGATCACATGGCAGGGTATATTCAAGCGGCGACGGTATTCATCCGAACCGGGAGGGCCATCGGATCATAGCACAAACGATCTTGAAAAAGCTGTTCGGATTGTCCTTGGACCTAGCCAATATGCCGGATATTGGCTAGACGATTTTAGCAGGGGGTGCCACTAAGGCGTTCGAATGAATATCCCGGTGGGATGGGTACCCCACGTCAAAGAGGAGGGAGGAGATATCCTATGAACTTGGTGCATTCGTTCCGGTCCAGAAAATATTTGCAGCGAATACTGCTCAGCTTTATGCTTGTCGTCGCTGTACTTGCGATTGCCTCTTTTTTCATGAATGCCTTCGCGCGCGACAAGGTGCTCAGCCTGCAGAACGATGCCGACCGCAAGCTGCTGACCCAAATCAATTACAATATCGAAAACATGAACGGCATTGTGAAGGACTTGGCGGTTTCGCTCTATAACGATGAAGAGCTGATCGCACTGAAATCGGGATCGGATTACAAGCAGAGCATTTTGAAAATTGAAAGGCTGAACCGTACGGTCGCTGCTTCCCCTTATTTGCAGGCTGCCGTATTCTACAACGGCCGGCAGCACCGTTTTTACTCGTCGCTGAATCACGACATGGAAAGCAAGGTTCTGTACGGCGAGCTTCAAAAGTATATGGATACGCATGCCGATCTGCCCAAGCTGGAGCTTCTGCCGCTCGATCTCAACGGCCAGGGCAATGGGATCGACATGTTTGCTTTCTTTATATATGACGGGCCGACGCGCGGCTCCGTCAACGATAACGTTCTTGTCCTGACGGTGAAGCCCGGCTGGATGCTCGATAATGTGAAAGCGCTTAATCGGGTGGCTCAGCGGGAAAACGACGTACTTTTCGTCACAGATAGTGAAGGTAAGGTGTTAATTAGCAGTGACCGTGCTTTGCCGGAGGGAATCGACGTGAGCAGGGATTTGCTGCCGCAAATCGGCTCATCAAGCAGCGCGCTGGATTCATTCATTTATAAGAATCATGGAACGAAATACAAGGTCACGTATTTGAACAAAGCATTGAACAATTGGCAAATTATCAGCCTGCAGGATTATAACGATGTGCTCGGCAGCGTCCGTCAAATGAAATGGACGGATATGGCGGTGACGCTGTCCGTGGCGATATTGGCCGTTACGCTCTCGGTCTTTTTCTCCTTGCGTCTCTACAAGCCGGTCGGCCAACTGCTGACGCTTGTGCCGAACGAACGGGAAGCAGGTCCTCAGGGCAGGGACGAATTGTCGCTCATCGCGGCGAACGTATCTGAAATGATCGGAAAGCTGAAAGGGCTGGAACAAGAAAAAGCTGTACAGTGGAATATCGCAAAAACGTATCATTTGCGCAGTCTGATCGGTCTTAGCGACGGCGTGGGCGAGCATGAATTCCGCCAACTCCGGGAGCAGTACGATATCGACATTGATGCCGACTCGCCTCTTCGGCTCGCCTTGGTGGAGATCGACGGCTTGGACCGCTTGTCCGCCGTCCCTGGAACCAAAGCGGAATCACTGCTGTACTTTGCCATTGCCAACATTGGTCAGGAGCTGCTGGGCAGCGAGACGAACTGCGAAGCCGCGGACATGAAGAGCGGTCATCTGGTCTTCATTCTCAGCGGGCAAGCCGGACGCCTCGGGTCGCTCGAGTCCCGATTCAGAGAGCTTCAGCAAACGATTTTGAAATATTATCGAATGACCTTCACCATCACGTTAAGCGACATATTCGAGGATTACCGGGAAATTACAAGGCAGTACAATTTGACCGCCCGGCATTCGAACTACCGGATGATATTCGGCAAGGGAGCTATCATCGAACCGCAGCTTCTGATCCACAACGAAAACAATGAAACATTCCGGATTCCGCAGGAGCTGGAACGCAGTTTGTCGGAAGGACTCAAGTCCGGGGATCTTGAGGAGACCGAGCTGGCGATTCGCAGCTGGAAGGAACTTATCTGCGGCTTCAGCTTCGAAAACATGTATTCCGCGCTGCTGCACTTGGCTGTAACGCTCAGCAATACACTGGGCGAGATGAACCACCATAATTTGAATCCGGTCACCGTGAACGTGCAAGCCATCAACCGGCGCATCCTGGAGAAGGAAACGCTGGATGAAATCGAGATCGTGCTGCTGGAGGTCGTTCGCGAGGTCTTCGAGCAGCGGCAGACCGGACGCGAGGAAAAGAATCGTCTGCTGGCCGATACCGTCAAGGAAATTATAGAAAAGCAGTTTTCCGATCCGGATTTGAACGTGCAGCGTATTGCCGACATGCTCAAAATGAGCCCGGTGTACTTGGGGCAGGTCTTTAAAGCCCAGGAGGGCGGCAGTGTAGTCGACCAGATCAATGCCACCCGCCTTGCCCATGCCAGAAGCTATTTGGAGCATCATCAGTGGACGGTGCAGGAAATTATGGAAAAGGTCGGCTTCGGCAACGAAAGCTACTTTTACCGTTTGTTCAAACGGAGATACGGTACAACGCCGAAGGAATACCGATTGAAAACAGCCATTGAGCAGAGCAGCAGGTAGAGTTGGCAGGTACGAACCCGCAAAAGAGGATATGCCTTTTTTGCGGGTTTTTGCCGTTCGCAACCCGGAAGCAATTGGCGCCGTACGGCACCAGTACAGCTATCAAGCATCTATACAGCCCTGGAGTACAGCTTTCCTGCAATTGTACAGTACGCACGATTGCCCGCCTGAGCTATCGTTAAACGTGCAAAGCCTGGAACACAAACTGGGCAAAGGAGGAAAGGGGCTTTCAATATGTTGGATAAAGTGTCGCTGGCAGAGACCGCGGCAGTGTCTCAGGATTCGAGGCCAGCTCCGGCAGCAACGGAGTCGTCGCCAGGTCCGAATCAGAAGTCGTCCAAACGCAGGAAGAAGTCGGCGATCGGGAGGGAGCTTCATCATTTCCGGAATAACCGGGAGCTGTTCTTATTATCGCTCCCGGGAATCCTGTATAAATTGATTTTTGCTTATATCCCGATGGTCGGTCTCATCATTGCCTTTAAAAATTACCGCTATGATCTCGGCATCTTCGGCAGCAAATGGGTGGGCTTCGATAACTTCCGTTATTTGTTCTCGACGGATACGGCCTGGCGCATTACACGAAATACCGTGTTATATAATACGGCCTACATCGTCGTGACCACCGTATCGGCACTGCTGCTGGCCATCCTCATGAACGAAATCAAGCAGAAGTGGAGCAAGTATTACCAAACCGCGTTGTTCCTTCCGCACTTCTTGTCCTGGGTGCTGGTCGGATACGTGGCGTACGCTTTTTTGAACCACTCGGACGGATTGATCAACCGTACCCTGCAGGCGTTCGGCATGGACACCGTCAGTTGGTACCAAAATGCAGCGCCGTGGCCGGTGATCCTGATTCTCGTTCATTTATGGAAAGCGGTTGGATTCAATACGCTGATCTACTTTGCAGGAATTCTCGGAATCAACGGCGATTATTACGAGGCTGCCAAGATCGACGGCGCAACCAAATGGCAGATGGCGACGAAGATAACGATTCCGCTGCTGTCGCCGCTGGTGATTATTTTATTGATTCTTTCCATCGGCAACATGTTCCGCGGCGATTTCGGGCTGCACTATTTCATCCCTAACAATTCCGGTTTTCTTTTCGGGTCGACAGATATTATCGACACCTACGTGTACCGCGCACTGCGCGAAATCGGGAATGTGAGCATGTCGGCCGCTACAGGCTTTTATCAATCGGTGGTGGGATTCGTACTGGTGCTGGTGGCAAACGGCATCGTACGCAAAATCAATCCCGACCATTCGTTGTGGTAAGGAAGGTGGAATGATGCGTAGAAAGCTTGAAGTTTCGAAACTGCTGATCCATCTGCTGTTCACCATTCTGTCGATCATTGTTGTCCTGCCGTTCCTGCTCGTCATTGCCGTGTCGCTGACGGACGAGAAATCCATTTCGGAGTTCGGCTACAGGTTTATCCCGCAGCATTTCAGTCTGGATGCATACCGATACCTGCTGGACGCTCCGGATGTGATCATCAAGGCTTACGGGATAACGCTCCTGATAACGGTTGTAGGTTCATTGGTCGGGCTGCTGTTGACCGCGATGACAGCCTACGTGATCTCCCGCCCGGACTACCGGTATAACCGGGTGACAACGTTTTACGTTTTTTTCACGATGCTGTTCAGCGGAGGATTGGTGCCATCGTACATTCTGATCACGCAGTACCTGCACCTTAAGGATAGCTTGCTGGCATTGATTTTACCGCTGCTGCTGTCTCCGTTTAACATTATGGTCATGAAAGGATTCATGGCGAAAATTCCGCTTGAGATCGTGGAGTCGGCCAAAATGGACGGGGCTAGGGAGTTTCGTATTTTCTTCCGGATCATCCTGCCTTTATCGACACCGGCGCTTGCAACGCTCGGACTGCTCATCTCGTTTTCGTATTGGAACGACTGGTTCAATGCCATGCTGTATATCGACGATCCGGGCAAAGTCCCGCTTCAATTGCTGCTTGTGCGGACGCTGAATAGCATCGAATTCCTGACGACCAATTCGGAATTTACTCAGCAGCTGAGCATTGATCTGGCGAGCTTCCCGAATAATTCGGCACGAATGGCGATCGCGGTGCTGGCCGGAGGGCCAATGCTGGTGATCTTCCCGTTCTTCCAGCGTTTTTTCGTGAAAGGGCTTACGGTTGGCTCCCTCAAGGGTTAACATAGAACAACCATATAAAAATTCAGGAGGTCACACACATGAAGAACAAGCTCTTTGGCGTTCTGGCATTCATCCTGCTTGCGGCGACCGTGCTTGCCGGATGCGGCGGCAAATCCGGCGATGCAACCGTGGATAACGGAGGGGCGAAAAGCGGCTCGTCGGATGCCAAAAACGAAAGCGGTCTCAAGCCGGTCGAGCTGACCTGGTATTATCCGTTATCCCAACTGCAGCCGGATCAGCAAAAGGTGCAGGACGAGGTCAACAAAATCGTGAAGGAAAAAATCAATGCCACCGTCAAGCTGATGCCGGTCGCCATCGGCGATTATGTTCAGAAAATGAATACCGTCCTGGCAGCCGGCGAGAAGTTCGACATTCTCTGGACCGGATACATGCTGAAACCGGAGGAGCTGGTGCGCAAGGGAGCGATCCAGCCGATTGACGAACTGCTGAACCAATACGCTCCCGAGTTGAAAGCCGACGTACCGCAAGTGATGTGGGACGGTCTATCCGTTGACGGTAAGATTTACGGGATACCGAACCAGCAAATCAACGGTTCACGTTACGGGTTCATCGTGCTGAAGGATCTGGCGGACAAATATAAACTCGATCCGACTTCCATAAAGAAGATCGAAGACATCGAGCCGTTCCTGAAGCAAGTCAAGGGTAACGAGCCGGATTATATTCCGTTTGGCCTGTTCGGAACCTCGTTCGTCAACCCGCAGGCACATGATGACCAATATTGGGTGGTGCCCGGCCTGGATGACCACTTTTACATTAAAACCAACGATCCGGCGTATACGCTCTACCGTTATCCCGAAGAGGAACTGAACAATTTCCGTTTGGCTAGCAAATGGTACAAAGAAGGATACATTTACAAGGATGCAGCTACCGTGAAGGCGAGCGATTTCAACGGCAAGGTCGCGGTTGATTTCAACGTCGTGCTTAAGCCGGGAGTCGAATCCGAAGTCAAGGCGAAGAACGGCGGCCACGACGTGATCACCATTCCGCTCAGCGACTGGTTCTCCAACGGCTATTCGGCGACGACCAACCAGTCGATCAGCAGAACGTCCGCGAATCCAGACCGGGCCATGATGTTCCTGAATCTCGTTAACACCGACAAGCGACTATACAACCTGCTTACGAGCGGACTGGAAGGCGTGCACTACGAAAAGCTGACTGGCGAGTACATCAAGGCGCTTCCGGATTCGCGCTACCAGCCGAACATGGACTGGGTATTCGGCAGCGTGTTCAATTCCTACCTGCGGGAAGGCCAGCCGGAAAACATCTGGGAAGAGACGAAGAAGATTAACAGCAATTCGGAAGTTAATCCCGTCGGCGCCTTCAAATTCAATTCCGAGCCGGTCAGCACGGAAATCGCCAATCTAAACGCGGTTTGGGGCGAATACAAGCGCGGACTGGTGACAGGTACGCTGGACTTCGATGAAACATGGCCTTCTCTATACGGAAAGCTGAAGGAAGCAGGCGAAGAAAAGTATGTAGCAGAGGTGAAAAAACAGTTTGAGCAATTCTTGAAGGATAAGGGATTGAAGTAAAGCCCGCTTCTCGGCGGTGCCATCATGCGATTTGTTTTCGGTATGGCCGGCGCTCCCTCTGCTTGCGGAGGGGGCGCTATTTTACGATAAAAAGGGCAGACGGGGGGAGGAAAAGGCATGAGACGATGTTTATACCAAGCGGAATGGCGCGGAGGGGAACAACCTAAAACATATTTTCAGGATGACGCAGTGTGTTCTGCACTTACGGAAGTCATGGAGCGCTTGCAGGTAGTGAATTTAAGTCTATTCGCGGATAAGAATCGGTTGTTTCTTTACTATGAATGCCTGGAGGAGGAAGCAGGCCCGGAGCGATTGCTGGGGAATTCCGGCGGAAAGCTTGCGATGTGGCCGGGAACCGGGAAGGAGCGCTGGTGGGTACCGATGACGGATATTTTTCATTATCAGCATCCGCTTTCGAACGAACAATGGGTGCGGAAGCATTCCGATCGCAGGCCTTTTGGACGGGTGGCGCGACTCGAGCCGGAACAGATCGCAAGCTACGTCTATTTCCACTATCAATATCAGGAGGAGAAGCCGGGGGATGGCGACAAGTACGGAATGATCGGCCTGCATGAAAACCTGCTCTTTTTTTATTCGGAGCTGCCGGAGACGCTTGAGCCTGCACCTTATGAAGGAAAGCTGAACACGTCGCTTAAGCCTGATCACTGGGCAGAGATCATGGAACCGCATTTTATTAAATGGAAGGGAGTCCCCGAAGGTCAGGATATTTGGCGAAAGCTGGAGCTTGTACTTGAGGTTCGGGGATATGCTCCCGAAAGGGGGTTCCCGCATGCGTGAACTGATCTGCCTGAACGGGGAATGGGATTTCATGCCCTTGTATGACCAGCCCTGGAGTTGCAGTTTGCCATCGAATCTCGTTTATGAAGAACGAAAGGTTCAAGTGCCCTCCAGCTGGAGACGAACCTATAGGCAGGCGTCGGGCAGATTATTCGGGGATATTCCCGAATATGCGTATGCGCCGATGGATCTGTACGATTACCCGAAGGAATGGGACCAGGCGGAAGCCGGCGTGCTGCATCGAAGCTTTCAACTCCCGGACAGACTGGCCGGGCAGCGGATCGTACTGCGACTGGACGGTGTTATGCAAAAAGCAGCCATTTATTTGGATTATCGGGAAATCGCAATTTGGGAAGACGGATATCTGCCGCTGAGAGTGGATATTACCCCCTTCGCAGAGCCAGGGCGCGATCATCATCTGCATATCATCGTGGGAAGCTTCGACCAAGTGAGGCTGCCTTCGGGAGCTCTTAGAGTAACCGGTCTCGTGGGCTCATGGTTTGGCAGCATCTGCCGCGGAATCTGGCAAGACGCGTATGTGGAGAGTTATCCGGCTTTATCTATTGAAGACATGACGATTCGTACTTCCGTTAGGGAAGGGAAACTCGAGGTTGAAGCGAGTGCCGGCTTTGCGCCGGGCGATTGGATAAGGGAACCAGGTATGCTTCGCATGCGGCTCTCCATCAAGGAGCTGGGAGAAAATATCACGGGAAACCAGCCTGTATCTGCATTGGTGCTTCTGGCAGAAAGAGAGGCTGAATCTGTGGACCCTAGTGATGGTGGCTTTTTCAGACTTTGCGAAAATAGTGGCGAAGGAGCATTTTACCGGGCGAGTTTCACCTTGGATTGGAAGGATGCAAGCCTGTGGAGCCCGGATGCTCCTTTTCTGTACCTGTCAGAGATTGAACTGCTGCAAGACGGGCAAGTCATTGACCGCTGCAGCGAAACGTTCGGCTTCCGCGAATTTTGGTGCGAAGGACCTCGTTTTGTCCTGAACGGGATTCCGATCAACCTGCGCGGCGATTCCTGGCATTTTCAAGGCGGCGTGCAGCAGACGGAAGCCTATATTCGGAACTGGTATCGCATGTGCCGATCCGTAGGCGTGAATGCCATCCGGCTGCACGCCGAGCCTTACCCAGCCGATTACGTTCGGATCGCTGACGAGGAAGGCATGCTGATCGTCGACGAAACGGCGATCTATGGATCTGGCAAATCGATGCAAGCAGATCATCCCGATTACCTGGAGAATTGCCGTAAACATGTTCGGCGGCTCGTAAAAAGGGACAAAAACCACCCCTCCGTCATTCTCTGGAGCGTGCAAAACGAAATGCGCTGGGTTGACGGCCGGGAATGCTTCAAGGGGCAGGTTCCCGGTTTGATGGCTGAAATTCGCAAGCTTGATCCGACCCGGCCGATTCTCGCCGAAGGAGACAACAGGCTACTGACGAAGGCTGCGACAGAGGTCGAGAGCCGCCATTACAACATCGACGGCACCATTGAACAGTGGGATCGATCGGTTCCCCTGATCTTCGGGGAACACGGAGGCTGGTGGTATATATGCCCACAGAACAGCAGCATGTATATCGGGCTGGCGGCTTATCGAGGCACGGATGAGAGCACCGCCGGATTCGCATGGAAAGAAAGGCTCTTCGTAGAGTATGCCCGGCGCCAAGACGTATCGGGCATCTCGACATTCAATTTCGCTCATTATTTCATGCGGGCCATACCAGAGGAAGACGTCATATTATCGCCTTGTGATAACAATTTTCCTGGTGTGAAGCATAAAAGAATCCCAGCCTATTCGTTAACGCTGAATAACGGCCTGCTGCCGGAGGGATATCCGCCGTTTAGGACTAATCCGGCTTTTGCGATCATGGCCGGTGCGTTCAAACCGGCTGCGTTGATCGCAGCCGAATACAATCGGTGCTTTTATGATGATGAGCTTATCCAGCGCCGCTTTGACGTCTATAATGACACGCTTGCCGCGCAGGAGGTACGGGTAGAGTGCCTGATCCGCCAAGGAGGCCGAGTCGTGCATGCAGAAACCTTTGAATTCGTCCAAGATCCGGCGGAACGAAAAGTTATTCAGGTGCAGTGGGCACCGGAGCGCACGGATGACGAAGAGACAGCTGAATTTACGGCTCAGCTCAAGCATGGCGGAAAGACGGTTGATGAGCTTCTTATCGAATACAGAATTCTGTCAGCCAGGTTATTGAGTGAACCCGTGACGGTTAACCGGGCGGTAGTATTTTATGGCTCCGATAGGGATTTTGATATCATCAAGGGGCTTATTCCCGCTTGCAGCAGGGCAGACAAGAATAGCTTTTCGGGTTTGGGTGAAGAAGGCTTGCTTATCATCGGCAGCCAGATTCAGGATGCGGACGGAGGAATGGAAACAGCGCTAAAAGATTATGTATCCCGGGGAGGCCGGCTGCTTTTGCTGGAGCAAAGTCACCTGACAATCGGCAAACTCTCGTTGTCCCGGAAGCCATTCATTCGGGCCCATGCCGGGGATTACGGACACCCGATCCTGGCAGGTATCGGGGATAAGGATTTGATGTTCTGGCACGAAGAGCTTCGGGAAGAAGGGCCGCTGCCGATCATACATGCCGCCTTCGAAAAACCCATCCTCGGCGATTTCGGCTTGCTGCTGGAATGCAGCAACGGCGATTTCGGCGACGGCGGTGATTTGTGGTCCCCGCTGCTCGAATACCGGAGCGGCCGCGGGATGTTCATCGCCAATCAGCTCGACCTGATGGCGAACATATCCCGGGTTCCGCAGGCCTGCCTGCTGCTGCGGAACCTGCTCGTCTACGCGGGGCGGGCCGATGACGGCGTCACCGCGTCCCTTTGCCGGACGGCGGCCTTCGTTCGCTCCGGCGGGGCGGCCGCAGCTTTCCTCGACAAGCTGCGGCTGGACTACACGGCGCTCGGCGAAGCCGCGCCGTACACCGCGCCGGCGGGCGCAGCAAGCGCGCCGCCGCTGCAGGGCTTCGGCCTGATGGTGGCCGAAGCCTGCATGCTTGAGGCGCCGGGGGCGGCCGAGGCCGTCCGGCGCTACGCCGAAGCCGGCGGACGCGTGCTCGTCCTGCCGGCGGAAGGCCGGCAGCAGGCGGCACTGGAACGCCTGCTGGAACGTGCCGTTCGGATAACGCCGCACGAGACGTATCATTTGGCGGCGAACTACGGCAGCGCCGCCGTCCGGGGCTTTAGCCCCGTCGACCTGTTCGGCTTCGACAAGGTGTTTTTGTCACCGCGTGAGGTCGTAAACCGGTTGCTGGCTACCCATTCCATCGAGGCGCCGGATACGGAGGAATTATGCCACAGCATCGAAGGTACCGCGTGGAAGGATTATTTTGTGAATGGGTATACATCGGAATACAGCCGCCTGGCGCTTGTCGAGCTTAACCGTAAAAAGGCGGTGCCTTCGGGTTGCTTCATGGTTGAAAGCAGCACCGGGAAGGGATTCGTAATCTGCTCGCAGCTGTTGCCGGACCCCGAAAGCGATAAAGCGTTGCGTTTGTACTCGCGTTTGCTTGCCAATTTGGGGGCTGTCCTTGGCGACGGGTTGCTATCCAGCGAGAAAAGTGATGCTGAATGGGCTGTGGAAGCGATGATGGCGCTACCGTGTCCGGCTTCTCATGATTTCGCCGACATGAAGGCCTATTTTACCGATCCCGCTTATTCCCTAAACAATCTGGGTGAAGGGCTGTACGGCTGGATGCAGAAAAAAGAACGCCATCCGAGCGACGGTACGATGCATATTGCCAATAACGGAGAGAAGCCGTGGTTTCTGACATGTTTTGTCCATATACCGGATCGAGAAGGCAGCCTGCGGCCGGGACGCCTCCGCGTTCTTACGACAGCATCGCATCAAATCTATTTGAACGGCGGCCACGTTAGCGATCCGGTGCATAATCTCAACTTGAAGGGCGGAATAAACCGTTTGGTCGCTGTTGTATACCCTGACGGCGGAGATTTTAGCTTCGGCATCGTGTTTTTGAATCGCGACGGGACGTATATGAAGGACTTGGAATATCGCATGACACTGAATGAGGTAGAACCTAAATAACATTTACAGGCATCCTTTCATCCTATCCATCGGGAGGTCTTTATGAATTGGAATGAAGCTATTGAGCAAACCCTGAGGACGACCAAGGCAAATATTAACCGTTTTAAGGATCAATATCCGCATGTCAGCCATGGAGACGGCAAGTATCAGCTGGTCAACCATACGGATTGGACGGAAGGGTTCTGGTCTGGCATTCTGTGGCTGAGTTATGAATACAGCAAGGATTCGGATATCCACCGGGCCGCTGTTTCAAACATTCAATCGTTCACGGAAAGACTGCGGTTGGAAAGCTGTCTGGAACATCATGATATCGGTTTTCTGTATTCCCTGTCCGCCTTGGCGGCATGGATCATCGATGGAGAAGAGTCTGCAAGACAAACCGCGCTGCAGGCAGCCGATTTGCTGCTGAAGCGCTGGAGGCCATCCGCTCAAATAATTCAGGCTTGGGGATCCGAGGGTGATGTGGAAAACGGCGGACGCATCATCATTGACTGCCTCATGAATTTGCCGCTGCTCTACTGGGCGTCAGAGCAGACGGGAGATCCTCAATATGCCGCCATTGCCCGGAAGCATGCTGACAAAAGCAGACGTTTCCTGGTGCGAGGGGACGACTCCTCCTACCATACGTTTTATTTCTGCTCCGAATCCGGTGAATCCATCCGGGGCGGGACACATCAGGGATATCAGGATGGATCTACCTGGACCCGAGGCCAGGCTTGGGGGATTTATGGGTTTGCCCTGGCATATCGTTATTTCCGTGAACCAGCCTATTTGGAAACGGCCAAAAGGATGGCTCATTATTTCATCTCGAATCTGCCGGAAGATCTGGTAGCTTATTGGGATTTCGATGTTCCACAATCCGAAGACACGCCCCGGGACAGCTCCGCGTCAGCCATAGCCGCTTGCGGCATATTGGAACTCATAGAGCATCTGGATGCAGCGGATCCCGCACGACAGATCTTCCTTTTGTTTGCTGAACGTTCGATGAGTTCCATGGTCAATGCATATTTTACTGCCGGAAACCCATCAGAAGAAGGCTTTTTGCGACATGGCTCTTACTTTGTCCGGGGAGGCATAGCACCGGATGATTTCGTCATTTGGGGGGATTATTTTTTCCTTGAAGCGCTTATGCGGCTCGGAGGATACGCATCCGGGTACTGGTATGAAAGATAGGCGGGATAAGATCAGCTAAACGCCGCTCTGGAACAAAGATATGCAGTGAGTGAGGAATCCGGAGAAGCGGAAAGCACCCGTCAAAATGGTTATACAAGCGGAGTCTAAACGATTAAGTTCCTCAGGATATACAAGCCTCTCCCATTGGGGAGAGGCTTTCGTTCATCTATTCAGCTCGATTGCGATTCACGTCCCGAGTTAGCGGCGATGAACACGTACCGGCAGGGAGGTTAACGTCTGGCCTGCAGCGGATGGGGTAAGATGGTCTTCCAGCTTGAAGCCGGGAACCGGCTCGATCCGCTCAAAATGATCCATGAACAATCCGAGGCCGATGTTGGCTTCCAGCCGAGCAAGCGGAGCTCCCAGGCAAAAATGCGGGCCGTTGCCGAAGGTCAGATGCTTTTTATTGTTCGGACGATGAATGTTCAAGGTAAAAGGATCTTCAAAGATGGCCTTATCCATATTGGCGGCACTCATCCAGGCAACGACGACGTCGCCCTTTTTTAATTCCACGCCAAGCACGTTGTTATCCTGTTTTACCGTCCGGTCCATTTTGGCGATATGAAAGCGGTAGCGGAGCATTTCCTCCACGGTATTGGGGAGCAGTTCGCGGTTGGACCGCACTTCTTGATAAATCTGCTCGTTATCATACAAGAAGGAATAAAAGGTGCAGGCCAGGAGATGACTTGTCGTTTCAATCCCGGCTCCCAGAATAAACATGGTCATCCGGACGATGTCGTCATCGGTTAAACGTTCCCCGTCTACTTCGGCCTGGATCAAGTCAGAGATGATATCGTCTGCTAGAGCCGTTCTTTTGTGAACGACATGAGGGTAAAGGTAGTTGTAATACTCCTTGGCGGCGTGCCGTTTCAGCTCCTGAACATCTTCCATGTTCTCTTGGGGCAGCGGCAGGAATAGATGATCGACCCACTCTTTAAACAAAAACCGGTCCTCAGGGGGGACACCCAGCAATTCTGCGATTACGATGGTAGGCAGCGCGCCGGAAAAGGTGGTGACAATATCGATCACAGGCTCATCGCCCATATCTTGAATCAACTGACGGACGACTTCATGAATGCGGGGCTCCCATAGCTTTAAGCTTCTGGGGGTAAAAGCAGCTGACAACAGGCTGCGGTTTTTGCGGTGCTCGGGAGGATCCAAGCTCAAATTAACCCGTCCTGCATGATGCCCCTCCTCATTATCAGCACCAACGCTGATTGTCGTTCGAGGACGTACGCTTGAAAAGTTATCGTAGTCGCTTAGCACTCTTTTGACATCCTCGTAACGGAAAACATTCCATGAATCTGTGGCTTCGGTGTAACTTACCGGTTCATGCTCTAATTTGTGCTTGTACCAATCAAAGGGATTGAATTCCTCGGCAGCGGATCGAAACCGGGTGATTTCAGCTAAGGAGATGATTTCCTTTTGCATAAACTTCACTCCTGTTCTATAAAATAGGATGGCAACCATACAATATATGTAAATCGTATCATATCGAAATTGTATAAACCACATTCGATCGACCCATGCCAAAAGGTCTGCGGGCAAGCGCTTTTTTTGTAGAAATCAAGCGCTGCAAGCTGAACACGGTAAAAAGAAGGAAGAATTTTTGGGATCGGTTGGTTGATGGAGTCCTGTTTTCAACAGGGCTTTGGTTCGATTTTCGCAGCAAGCAGGTCTATGAAACGAAAATGTTGTTGAATGGTGAAGGGTTTGTATTGAAATCATGACTTTATCATGCTTATAATAGATCGATTAAATAAGAAAAAGGTGTCTATCGATGAGCATATTAAATGTTGAAGGTTTAAGTCATGGTTTTGGAGATCGCGCCATATTCAAAGATGTTTCTTTCCGGCTTCTGAAAGGCGAACATATCGGATTGATCGGTGCCAACGGCGAAGGCAAATCGACTTTCATGAACATCGTTACGAACAAGCTGCAGCCCGATGAAGGAAAAGTGGAATGGTCGAAACGGGTACGCGTAGGTTACCTCGACCAGCATGCGGTTTTGACGAAGGGCATGACGATTCAAGACGTGCTGCGGAGCGCGTTTCAATATTTGTTCGATCTTGAGCAGGAAATGAACGACATGTACAACAAAATGGGGGAGGTTTCCCCGGAAGAGCTCGATAAGCTGCTGGAGGAAGTCGGCACCATTCAAGACACGCTGACGAGCCAGGATTTTTACATGATCGATGCCAAAATTCAGGAAACGGCGCGCGGTCTGGGAATTACCGACATTGGTTTGGACCGCGACGTGAACGACCTGAGCGGCGGTCAACGCACGAAAATTTTGCTGGCCAAGCTGCTGCTGGAGAAACCGGATATTTTGCTGCTGGATGAGCCCACCAACTATCTGGATGAACAGCATATCGAGTGGCTGAAGCGTTATTTACAGGAATATGAAAATGCGTTTATCCTGATCTCGCACGACATTCCTTTCCTGAACAGCGTCATCAATCTGATCTATCATATGGAAAATCAAAAGCTGACCCGCTACGTCGGCGATTATGATCAGTTCCAGCAGGTGTATGAGATGAGAAAGCAGCAGCTGGAATCGGCTTATAACCGTCAGCAGCAAGAAATCGCCGATTTGAAGGATTTCGTTGCGCGCAATAAAGCCAGCGTGGCTACACGCAATATGGCGATGTCCAGACAGAAGAAGCTCGATAAAATGGACGTCATCGAACTGGCGAAGGAAAAGCCGAAGCCGCAATTTAACTTCAAGGAAGCCAAAGCTTCCGGCAAAATGATTTTTGAGACCAAGGATCTCGTCATCGGCTATGACAGCCCGCTTTCCAGACCGCTGGATCTGCAGATGGAACGCGGACAAAAGGTGGCGCTCGTCGGGGCGAACGGCATCGGCAAAACAACGCTGCTGCGCAGCATTTTGGGCGAAATCCGCGCTCTGTCCGGTTCGGTCGAACTGGGCTACAACCTGGAAATCGGATATTTCGAGCAGGAAATGAAAGAGGGGAATTACAACACCTGTATTGAAGAAATCTGGGAAACCTTCCCTTCCTATTCCCAGTTTGAAGTACGCGCCGCGTTGGCCAAATGCGGACTCACAACCAAGCATATCGAGAGCAAAATTGCCGTATTGAGCGGCGGAGAAAAAGCCAAAGTGCGTTTGTGCAAGCTGATTAACCGGGAAACCAATCTGCTTGTTCTTGACGAACCGACGAACCACTTGGATGTCGACGCGAAAGACGAACTGAAGCGCGCGTTAAAAGCATACAAAGGCAGCATTCTGATGATTTCTCACGAACCGGAGTTTTATAACGACATCGCAACGGATGTTTGGAACTGCGAATCATGGACGACGAAGGTATTTTAAAAGGCTGTCGATTTTGCATTAACATATCCATTTAAAAGCCGCGGAAACGCGGCTTTTTCATTTTCTGAATCAAGCATGGGACGGAGGAGGCGTTTGCTAGATGCGCATTCCTTGGTTCATATATGGGCAGGTAGTTTCAGGGGTTCATATTATACTTTCATTACGTATTCGTTATAATGAATAGAGGGATTTGGAGGAAGGGATGTCATCATGAAAAAGGTTATTGTCATCGGAGCTGGAATTCTAGGAGCATCAACGGCGTATCAATTAGCCAAAAAGGGCGCCGACGTCCTGATCATAGACCGCAAGGATCATGGTCAAGCCACTGATGCCGCTGCGGGCATCATCTGTCCATGGCTATCGCAGCGCCGGAATCAGGCTTGGTACCAGCTGGCAAAAGCCGGTGCGCGTTTTTACCCGGGCTTGATTGAGGAGCTTATCAATGAAGGTGAAACCGAAACAGGTTATGCGCAGGTAGGCGCTCTCAGCATCCACGAGGATGCAGAAAAGGTCAGAAAGATGGAGGAGCGGGCTCTAGTTAGAAAAGCGGATGCACCCGAAATCGGCGATATAACCCGGCTTGATGAACACGAAACCCGGGAGCTTTTTCCTTTGCTTGCAGAAGGGTATCAGTCTGTTCATATTAGCGGAGCTGCGCGAATCGATGGTCGTGCGCTGCGTGATGCACTGATCCGGTCCGCACAACGAAACGGTGCCAAGATGATTAACGGCCATGCTGAGCTCCAATTTCAGAACAACCGTGTAACCGGAGTTGAAGTCGAATCTCACACCTACATATCAGACGAAGTCATTGTGTGTGCGGGAGCTTGGGCAAATCAGCTGCTGCATCCGCTGGGAATCGATTTCAAGGTTCATTTTCAAAAAGCGCAAATCATGCATTTGCGGATTGCAGATGGGCAAAACTCCGGAACCTGGCCGGTTGTCATTCCGCCTACGGACCAATATCTGCTTTCTTTTGAGCATCAGAAGATCGTGATCGGAGCGACGCATGAGAACGATTTAAAGGACTACGACACGAGAATAACCCCAGGCGGAATGCAGGAAATTCTGAATAAAGGGTTATCATTAGCACCGGGTCTGGAAAACAGTACTTTTGAGGAGGTACGGGTAGGCTTTCGTCCGTTTACTCCCGGGTTTCTTCCGGTGATGGGAAGATTTCCGGACTGGGAAGGACTTATAGCGGCAAATGGACTGGGCGCTTCCGGATTGACGATGGGCCCTTTTATTGGAAGTCAGTTGGCGAAGATGGCTCTCGACATTCCACTCGATCTGGACATAACAGCATATGATCTGCGAATAGCATTGGGATGAAAAATAGTCCCTGCCAAACGGGAGAATGACGTTAAAAATCCGCGGTTACCGCGGATTTTTTTATTTATCAAGATTCGAATAAAGGGCCATGTTTTTCGCAAGAAAACATCTATTGAATCCCGTCGGTCTTTGTGGATGCACGCTGGATAAATGTTATTTTATGGAATGACAGTTAACATAATATGTTTTATGTCGGCATAAATTCGGACAAGGATAAAGGTTCATTTCCGATTTTATCAATGCGATTGAATCAAGGACGTGCAATGGGAAAAGCTATCCCTAAACCATGTCATTTGGACGGCGTGAACCCGTGTTGTTCGAGTGAAATCGACATAAAATGACATTCCTTCGAATGGTATTTCACAATTGCACAATCATTCTCACGAGTTGTGCGCTTGCACAGAATGGTTGGGAATAGAGGTGTTTGGCGGGGATTAATAAACTCTTGTCAGGAGGGTTACTGACAATATAGCGTTTTCATTTTGTTGAGCGTTCGGTTGATGTCCGCTACGATATTTATAGGACGAACGGCATATTGAATTTTGCGTTCGACACAAGAATACAAGGAGGTTATCCTCGTGGCCCAAACCAGTTCTTCCTCTGCATCCGGTTCCGTACGGGTTGGAGTTCAAAAATTCGGGCGTTTCCTGAGCGGCATGGTCATGCCGAATATCGGAGCGTTCATCGCATGGGGCTTAATTACCGCACTCTTCATTCCGACCGGCTGGTATCCTAACGAATACTTCGCCAAGCTTGTCGACCCAATGATCAAGTATCTGCTTCCGCTGTTAATCGGTTATACCGGCGGCACGATGGTCCATAAGCAGCGCGGCGGCGTTATTGGGGCGCTCGTCACGATGGGCGTCATTATCGGAACCGACATTCCGATGTTCCTCGGCGCCATGGCTGTCGGACCTGGTGCAGCATGGGTGCTCAAGCAGTTTGACAAATCTGTTGAAGGCAAAATCAAATCCGGCTTTGAAATGCTTGTCAACAACTTCTCGCTAGGAATCATCGGTGGAGCGCTCGTCATGATCGCTTACTCGATCGTGGGACGCATTATTGAAGCCGTCACGAACGTTCTTTCTTCCGGCGTTGAGTTTCTCGTTCATCATCACCTGATTCCGCTGGTCAATATTTTGATCGAACCGGCGAAGGTGTTGTTCCTGAACAACGCCATTAACCATGGCGTACTGAGCCCGATCGCTATTGAACAGGCGCAGCAAGCAGGCAAATCGATCCTGTTCATGCTCGAATCGAATCCGGGACCCGGACTCGGCATTCTGCTCGCCTACATGATCGTGGGCCGCGGTTCTGCCCGTCAATCGGCTCCGGGTGCTGCGATCATTCATTTCTTTGGCGGGATTCATGAAATTTACTTCCCGTACATTCTGATGAACCCGCGCCTTATCCTCGCGGCAATGGCAGGCGGCGTGACAGGAACATTCACGTTCTCCCTGTTCAACGCAGGTCTTGTAGGTCCTCCGTCTCCAGGAAGCATCATCGCGTATCTGGCGATGGCACCGCGTGGTGAAATTCTGCCGGTGCTGAGCGGAGTCATCACCGCAGCCATCGTATCCTTTGTGGTTGCCGCTCTTCTGCTCAAAACCAGCAAGAAGTCGGAAGAGGATCAGGATGATCTGGAAGAAGCAACGAAGCGGATGAAAGACATGAAAGCCGCCGGTACTCCTTCGACAGCAGCAGCCGCTGCGGCTGAAGGTGCCAAGGAAGCAACCGCATCCGCGGAAGCGGTGTCCGCCGCAGAGCACAAAAGCAAGGATGAAGTTCATAAAATTGTCTTTGCCTGTGATGCAGGCATGGGCTCGAGCGCAATGGGGGCTTCCATTTTGCGCAAGAAAATGAAAGCAGCAGGCTCGCCAATCGAAGTCACCAACACGGCGATCAGCGACATTCCGTCTGATGCAGATATTGTGGTAACACATAAAACACTGACGGATCGTGCCCGTGGGGTGGCGCCGCAAGCTGAACATATTTCCATCGACAACTTCTTGAAGAGTCCGGAATATGACACGCTTGTCGAGCGGCTGAAATAAACTTATAAACGCTTTAGGCGAATGGATGCGGGCAGAATTGCTGGCATCCAAGCGCCTTTTGCGGCCGTTTTTGGAGGCATGAAGCGATGGAATTGACGCACCGCATGAGACAGATCCTGGTTTTGCTTCTCCGCAGCCCCTTTGAAACCACGGTTGCGGAAATCGCCCGCAGCATCCGTGTCAGCCCGCGGACGGTACACAGGGAACTGGATGCGGTAGAAAGTTACCTGCATCGGCAAGGGATTACCTTACACCGGAAGGCCGGTTCAGGTCTGAGTGTAGAAGGCAAGCTTGAAGAGATCGAGAAGATCCGGACAGAGCTTCTCATCCCGGCCGATGTAGAGTATTCGCCGGATGAACGGCAGATTTATCTGCTTAGCAGGCTGCTGGCATCCCGTGAACCGGTGAAGTTATTTTCTTTGGCGCATGAAATGAAGGTAACCGTACCGACGGTTGGCGCAGATCTGGATGATTTGACGGATTGGATCGGCAAGCAGGGACTGCTGCTTATTCGGAGGCGGGGGTACGGAGTGGATATTACCGGACCTGAGCCACTGACCCGTGAGGCGATACGCAATCTCGTGCATTTTCGGCTGGATGACTTGTCTCTAATCGCCGGGGCAGACCGTAGGCCACTCCATCCGGTGGATGCCCGTATCGCCGCCATGGCAGGAGTCGACTTCATCACCGTCATTGAGGAGATTCTGTGGAAGTGGGAGGAGCATCATCAGGAGGTTTCGTTCAGTGAAGAAGCCTATACCGATTTGCTGATCCGCCTTTCCATCGCGGCTGCCCGCATCCGTTCAGGATCCGAAGTCAGCGAAGCGGAGTCTGACCGGCTCGCCAATTTACGTCGATTCGATCGGTCCGGCGGCGATCATGAATCAAACGTGAAACAGGAATCGGTAACTGCCCTTTGCGAGCGGCTCAGCGATGCACTGAATCTGAATTACTCAACGGCCGAAGTGAAGTATACCGCGGAATTACTGGAAAGAGCCTATGCTTATTCGAATGAAGCAATACCTGCCGACGATTTGGAACTGGCGGGAACCGTGCGATCGCTCATTCGCAAAATGGGCGAGCTTGATGCTACCGACTACACGTCAGACCGTTCCCTTCGGGACGGATTGTTTGTCCATTTGAAAGCGGCCGTGGAGCGAATCATTACCGGTCAGCGAATCCGTAATCCGCTGCTGGAAACGATCCGCAAAGATTACGCCGAATTGTTTGGCCTGGTTCGCCAGGCGGCGGATGCGGTTTTTCCTTCGATCGACATCCCGGATGAGGAAATCGCTTTTCTGGTCATGCATTTCGGAGCTTCAAGGGAACGGACCGGGCAAATTCACGAGAATTTACGGGTTGTGGTGGTGTGCACGAGCGGCATTGGTTCATCCCAAATGCTTGCGGCAAGACTGCGCAAGGAATTTCCTCAGTTGACGATCGTGGCACAGGCTTCTTGGTATGAAGTCACCAGGATCCCGAGACACGATTACGATCTGATCATCAGCACCGTGGATTTGCCGCTGCCTGAAGAACTGTATTTGAAATTAAGCCCATTGCTTACCCCGGTGGAAGCGGATCAGCTTCGCGATTTTATCCGCAAACGCGATCTTTCGCAGACACCGGACATGATCATAGCAAAAAAAAAACAGCTGCCCGGACTTGACGATTTCAACCCCAAAGCAGAAGGCGAGCCTGCCGGCCATAGTGAAGCGGCCGGCATACTCCATATGGAAGACCTGCGTTCCCTGAACCGAGCCGTACAGCAGAGCATTGAACTGCTGGAATCATTCCGGGTGCTTCCGCTGCGGGTTGAAGGATTGCCAGGCCTCGAAGGCTGGCTGCAGGCTGCTTGCACTCATCCGCAGCTCAGTCATGTCATATCCGATCCGGATGCCGTCGCGATGCTGCTCATGGAACGCGAACAGAACGGGACGCAGCTGATCCCCGGCACGGAGCTGGCCCTTTTTCATACCCGGACCGGCGCCGTGAAGAAACCTGTTTTAATGCTGTTTGAGTTAAATGACAAAGTGAAGATGGACGATGCAGGAACGATTAATTTATCGCGCTTTCTGTTAATGCTTGCTCCGAGGCAGCTGTCTCGGGAGAGCCTGGAAGTGCTGAGTGAAATCAGCGCGACTCTGCTGGACAGCGATATGATCGAAGCCCTCGCGGAGGGCAGGGAGCAGCGGATCAGGGAACTGATGTCGATACATCTTCGCGCATACTTAGAAAACAAACTGGAGAGAGAGTGATCATCTATGAGCATTTTATCCGCAGATCAAATTCGGTTGAACGTAAAAGTAAACGACAAATTCGAAGCCATTCGCATGGCCGGTCAAATGCTGGTTGACGCGGGGCATGTGGATCAGGATTACATCGAAAAAATGATTGAACGTGAGAATGCCCTTTCCACCTACATGGGCTCCGGACTCGCCATTCCGCACGGCACTAATGAAGCCAAAGGGATGATCAAGTCCACAGGGCTTGCCGTCCTGCAGATTCCGGGTGGCGTGGATTTTGGCGGAGACGAGCCGGCAGTGCTTGTTGTCGGTATTGCAGCCCAGAATGGCGAGCATATGGAAATTCTGACCAGCGTCGCCATGGTGTGCTCGGATGAGGACAGCATGGAGAGCATTCGTACCGCGAAATCGGCAGAAGAAATTCTGAATATCTTTGAAAGCGGGATGGAAGAATGAAGGCACTTCATTTCGGCGCAGGGAATATCGGCAGAGGTTTCATCGGTCTGCTGCTGTCACAGTCGGGATACGAAGTGGTATTCTCCGACGTCAACGAGTCTCTGGTCCAGGCGCTTCAAGAACGCGGTTCTTATGAAGTTACGATCGCGGATGAAAGCGGGGAAAGCATCGCGGTGCATGGAGTTCGCGCCATTGATGGCCGGAATGCCGCAGCGGTTGCTGAAGAGGTGGCATCGGCTGACTTGGTTACGACCGCGGTCGGCGTTCCAATCTTGAAGCATATTGCGGCAGGCATCGCAGAGGGCATCAAGCTGCGGATGGAACGCGGAGGATCCGCGCTCCATATCATTGCCTGTGAAAATGCGATTGGAGCAAGTACGCAGTTAAAAGAGCATGTTTTGGCTCTTCTGTCACCCGAGGAACAGCAGAAGGCGGCTTCTCTCGTTGCTTTTCCGGATTCCGCGGTGGATCGTATTGTCCCACTGCAGCATCATGAAGATCCGCTCGCCGTTACCGTGGAACGTTTCTACGAATGGGTGATCAACCGGTCGCAAATGTTCCCGGGTTCGAAGGAAATCAGCGGAGTTCATTACGTGGATGATTTGATTCCTTATATCGAGCGCAAGCTCTTCACCGTAAATACAGGTCATTGCAGCGCAGCCTATGCCGGCTATCATAAGGGATATGCAACGATCCAGGAAGCGATGAAGGATGAGGAAGTGGTCCATCTGGTGAACGGAGCCTTGCAGGAAACCGGGAGCATGCTGGTACGGGCTTACGGGTTCAATGCGTCGGAGCATGAAGCCTATATTCATAAAATCATGGACCGATTCCGCAACCCTTATCTGAGCGATGAGGTCGTCCGGGTTGGACGCTCGCCGATTCGCAAGCTTTCGCCTGACGACCGTCTCATCCGGCCAGCTCTTCGGGTATTGGAGCAGGGGGGAAGTGCAGAACACCTGACCAAGGTGATGGCGCTTGCCCTGCATTTCGATTATGCAGAGGATCCGGAAGCCGTGAAGCTGCAGAGCATGATTGCGGAAAAAGGTGTTCGCGATGCTTTTGCCGAAGTGAGTGGTCTGGATGCTGATCATGTGCTGACTCAGCAGGTAATGGCTGCTTATGAGCAATGAGGTACGGTCACATGAATACAAAAGATCATTCGAATCGGAATGAATCGTAATAATAAGGAGGTATTGGAATGAGCCATATGCTGACAGGCGTGCCTGCTTCTCCGGGCATTGCCATAGCCAAGGCTTTCCGGCTTGCGCCGGATGAATCCGTACCAGAGCGGAAAGCGGTTGAAGACAGCGCAGCCGAAAAAAAGCGTTTCATGAAAGCCGTCGAATCGGCGAAGACCGATATCGACCAGATCCGGCAGCAGACGCTGGAGCGGATCGGACCGCAAAAGGCGGAAATCTTCGAAGCCCATCTATTTCTTCTGGATGACCCGGACTTGATTGATGCGGCGATGGAGCAGATAGACAGCGAGGGCGTTAACGCAGAATATGCTTTGCATGAAGTGGCTTCCGGTATCATGGAGGCTTTGCGTTCCATGGACAATGAGCTGCTGCGCGAGCGTGCAGCGGACGTCAAGGACATTACCGGACGGGTGATCAGCAAGCTGGAAGGACGGGAACATAGCGCGCTCTCCGAGCTGAGCGAAGAAACCATTTTGGTCGCCAAAGACCTGACGCCTTCGGATACGGCCCAATTAAACCTGGAATTCGTGCGTGGTTTCGTCACGGAAATCGGCAGCCGAACCTCCCATTCCGCCATCATGGCCCGCTCACTGGAGCTGGCTGCAGTTGTAGGTACGGGATCTGAAGCGTCGGACATTCGCACCGGAGATATCGTCATTCTCGATGCCAATGAGGGAACAGTCATCGTGAATCCGTCGAATGAACAGCTTGAGGAATATAAGGCACGCAAACAGGCATATGAAGATTATAAAATCCTGATGCGCAGCTACGTCGATCAGCCATCCGTTACTGCCGACGGTGCTTCAGTAGAGCTCGCAAGCAATATCGGGGGCATTGATGATCTGGAAAAGGTGCTGTCCAATGGAGCCGACGCCATCGGCTTGTTCCGTACGGAATTTTTGTACATGGGACGCGCCAGTTTTCCTTCGGAGGAAGAACAGTACTCCGTATACAAGCATGTACTGGAAAAAATGAACGGCAAACGCGTCGTCATCCGTACGCTGGATATCGGCGGAGACAAGGAGCTGTCGTATTTACAGCTGCCGAAGGAAATGAACCCGTTCCTGGGCCTTCGGGCCATTCGTCTGTGTCTCGACCGCGAAGACCTGTTCCGTACCCAGCTGAGAGCGCTGCTCCGGGCAAGCGTGCATGGCAAACTGGCCATCATGTTCCCGATGATCGCGGTATTGAACGAGCTTAAGGAAGCCAAGCGGATCTTGGCTGAAGAACGTACGCGGCTGGATCAGGAGGGAATTGCCGTATCGGATCAGCTTGAAGTCGGCATCATGATCGAAATTCCAGCCGCGGCGCTTGCAGCCGATATTTTGGCCAAGGAAGTGGATTTCTTCAGCATCGGCACCAACGATCTGATCCAATACACGATGGCGGCTGACCGCATGAATGAATCCGTCGCTTATTTGTACCAGCCGCATCATCCTTCGATTCTTCGTCTGGTGCAGCTTGTCATTCAGGCAGCCGAACGTCACGGGAAGTGGGCAGGAATGTGCGGCGAGATGGCCGGGGATTCGGCAGCCATTCCGCTGCTGCTCGGGCTTGGACTGCATGAGTTCAGCATGAGCGCATCCTCCATACTTCCGGCTCGGGAACTGGTATCGCGATTGTCGAAGCAGGAATGGTCCGTACTGGCCGAGAAAGCGCTGGGTATGAGCACTCAGCAAGAGGTCCTCGATTTTGTAAATCAACAACTTAGGAGTGAAGCATAAGTCATGGTAAACCAAACATTTACAGTTATTCATCCGCAAGGATTTCACGCCCGTCCCTCCAAGCTTTTCGTGGAGAAAGCCAACATGTTTCCGTGCAAAGTCACCTTGTTCAAAGGCGAGAAAAAAGCTAACGGAAAAAGCTCTCTTGGGCTGTTGACACTGGGTATTTCGGCCGGTGACGAAATTAGACTTGAAACGGACGGCGAGCAGGAGCAGCAGGCTTTGCAGGAGCTGGGTCAAATGCTGACCAAAATTTACGAGGAATAGATTTGAACGGATAAACCATCCAGACTCCATGGGATTTTCCCAATGGGCTGGGTGGTTTTTTACTGTTGTTCATTAAATTAAATCCGATCTGCATAATGAATTTTTATCGATGAAAAGGTAGAATAGAATGGAATAGAATTCCTGCTATCTCCAGAAATTCTGAAACTGTTTTTACGTTCTTTCAATCCTAATCATGGAGAGGTGATTGTTCGTCATGGCACTCATTCAATGCCACTTTTTTTCGGATGTGCTTCAGCTCAGCACGACGATGACCGTCATTTTACCACAGCAAACGCAGCATCAAATCGGTATGCAGAACAATAAGCTCGAAGGTAAGCATCCGACGCTCTATTTGCTGCATGGCTTGTCGGACGATGATTCGATCTGGCTTCGCAGAACGTCGATCGAACGTTATGTAGCCGCCACGGGACTCGCTGTCGTCATGCCTCAAGTGCATCGCAGCTTTTATACCGACATGGCTTACGGAAACCGGTATTGGACATTTATCAGTGAAGAACTGCCCGCCATCGCGAGGTCTTTCTTTCCGCTGTCGGCGGACAGAGAGGATAATTTCGTGGCCGGGCTCTCGATGGGAGGCTATGGGGCGATGAAGCTGGCACTGCGCAAACCGGAATGCTTCGCGGCTGCCGCTTCCTTATCGGGGGCCATGAATGGCTTGAAACCTCTTGAGGATCCAGCCGGGCATCCGGATTACAGGCTGATTTATGGAGATAATCCCAGGAAAAATAAGGAAGACGACCTATTCTGGCTGCTGGAGCAGATTGGCCAGACGGAGGGGCCAAAGCCGATGCTGTATCAGTGCTGCGGAACCGAGGACTTTCTATATGACGACAATGTGCAATTTAGAAATGCATGTAAACAAACAAATCTCGACTATACGTATGAGGAAGGGCCAGGAAGCCATGAATGGGGCTATTGGGATGCCAAAATTCAGGACGTGCTTGCCTGGCTTCCGCTGAAGGAGAATAAGTGAAGGTTTTTTTAACTCGGTCGTAAAGCGTGTTAATCATTGCCATCTGGAATCAACGGACTCCGTGTTGTGATTTTGAATGACCTCCTGAAACAGCATGTTGGGATCTTCGCCTTGCTTCAGTCCCAGCCATTTCTCCAAGTCTCCATTGGTGACAGGCTTGGCGTGATGCATGAGCTCGTATCCCAGCTGTCCATTGGTTTCCATCGTTGCGTTTTTGACGTCGGTGATATTGGAAATCCCTTTTTCACGCAGCTTCAATTCCAATTGATCCACCGTCATTCTTAAAGATCGCAAATTTTCATGTATAATATGCCCGTTCTCTATGACAATTTTTGAGGTTCCTGTCATGATCTTTTCAAACCAGTTAAACTTGACTTGCAAATACTCAATAATAAGCAGAGTCGCAATAAAAATAGCGGCAGATCCGACAGCTTTATAGATGCTATGATTCGCGATGGGCTGCACAATGGTCGTGCCGATCGATATGATAATCACCGTGGTTACGACGCTCATTTGGGCAATCGACTTCCTTCCGGCAATCCGCAGAAGGATCATTGCGGCAATAATCAAAATAAATGAATCCCAAATCCATGTGAAATCCATGGGCTGCCCTCCTTATGGACGATTACGCGTTATAATGTCACAATTTATGAAATATATGCCTGAGAATAAGCTTTACCACAAACCGGAAGAATGCCGATTCTTCCGGTTTTTTGTATTTTCACGGCGTCCTTTATAAGCTGGAGGATCAAAAAAGGCTCAATTTTGCATACATTGTCAACCACAATGAAAATTATTGGTTTACAATATGGAAACATCGGACTATAATTGCAACTACATTAGGTGTCGACTCTAATCGTAAAAATAAGATCGAAGCACGGAGGTAGCACACTTGAGAACAAAAGAAATGGTATTCGCGGCATTATTCGCCGCCTTCATCGGCGTGTTAGGCATGATTCCACCCATACCCCTCGGGTTTATCCCGGTTCCCATTACCGCGCAAACGCTGGGGATTATGCTGGCAGGTTGCTTTTTGGGCAAGAAAACCGCAGGAATCAGTTTGATATTATTCATCGTTCTGGTCGCATTAGGTTTACCTTTGTTATCTGGAGGACGCGGAGGGCTTTCCGTCCTTGTAGGCCCGTCTGCCGGATACATATTCAGTTGGCCTGTAGCTGCATTCTGTATTGGATATGCAACCGAAAAGGTATGGCCAACCATGAAAACATGGAAGGTCTTCATCATCAATATCGTGTTTGGAGTGCTCCTTGTCAGTTTGATCGGTGCGCCGGTTATGGCGCTTATTACGCATACTTCCGTGTGGGCCGGTCTTGCGGGCGCTTCCGCGTTTTTGCCGGGTGACTGCATCAAAGCGATCATTGCCGCGGTCATTGCCGTTCAATTAAAAGCAATCAGTCCGATCGAAGACAAAATCAGAAACGCATAAGCAGCGGAATAAAGGGTAGGTGTGATGAGATATGAATCTGGTAACGTCGATCCTTCAACATGCGATGGATGATCCTAAGCGAATTGCTTTAACGGATCAGAAGAGCAGTCTGACGTATGCAGTACTGGTTCACAGGATCAAAAGAATCGCCTTAGGACTAAAAGAGCAGCGTGTCCATGGTCATGATAAGATCGTTATTTTATCGGCGAACCGCATTGAATTTGTGGAAGTGTTGCTCGGGGCTGTCTATGCCGGATGCATTCCGGTCCCTTTGGATCCCAAATGGAGCAAAGCGGAAGTGGATGCGGTTATCGCACAGTGTCAGCCCGCCATGATTTTCGCAGACCAAGCGCTTGCTAACAATCTGAGCCTGGAGGCTAGGGAAATCCGACAGCTCACCTTTTCTGATGAAGAAGAAGGTTCCTATGACCCGTGGCTGGAAACTCTTCAACCGGAAGCCGAAATGGATGATACCAACGAATTATTATTTATCGGCTTTACATCCGGTACAACCGGTATGCCCAAAGGATACCTGCGCTCACACTTGTCCTGGATCAAAAGCTTTGAGGCTACGCGTGAAGCCTTCCGGCTGAACCCGATGAAGCATTTTTCGGCTCCGGGGCCCTTCGTTCACTCGCTGTCGTTGTTTGCCTTAATGCAAAGCTTGTACTTCGGAGCGACTTTCCATATCATTCGGCATTTCACTGCCGGAAAGGTGCTGGAGCTGTGCAAGCAGGTACCGGAATTGATTTTGTTTGTCGTTCCAACGATGATCGAATCCATGATGCAGGAGGCGTCTCCAGGGCAGACGCGAATTCAGGCGCTGATCAGCTCCGGCGGGAAATGGTCTCAAGCGTCCATGATGAGATGCAAAGAAATATTTGGCGATGCCAAGCTGTATGAATATTACGGCTCCTCTGAAGCGAGCTACATCAGTTATACGGATGTTTATGCCGACAACAAGCCGGATTCGGTAGGCAGGCCGTTCAACGGCGTTGAGGTTTCCATCCGCGATGAACATTTTCAGGAGGTCCCGTCCGGAACCACCGGGCAGCTCTACATTCGAAGCGGCATGATATTTTCAGGATATGATCATTTGCCGGATGAAACGGCCTCTGTCTTTCGGGAAGGATGGCTGAGACTCGGAGATTATGCGTCCATGGATGCGGATGGATATTTGCGGCTGGCCGGTCGCGCTAAAAATATGATCATATCCGGCGGCCTGAACGTTTTTCCCGAAGAAGTGGAGTCAGTGCTGCAGCGGCTGCCGGAAATCAAGGAAGTGATGGTGTTCGGCGTACCGGATGACTATTGGGGTGAGGCGGTGACCGCGCTTGTCCAATGGAACGGAGAGAAGCGCTTATCGGCGGAAGAGATTAAACAGCACTGCCGCCACGATCTGGCGAGCTACAAAGCACCGAAGCAGCTCATGACCGTAGATCAATTCATCTATACGAGCAGCGGAAAAATAGCTCGCCATGCGATGAAAGAATCTGTGAAAAGAGTGATGATATGACTGAAGCCGTGATCATTATGGCAAAACGGACGCCGATCGGGAGAATGGGAGGCAGTTTAAGTACGCTTGAACCCGAGTCGTTGCTAGCTCCTCTTATTCGGCATTTGGTTGCCGAAACGGATTTACCGCCCGAAATCATCGATGATGTCATTATTGGCAACGTCGTCGGTCCTGGCGGCAATACGGCCAGGGTAGCTGCTTTGGAAGCGGGACTTCCCGTATCGGTTCCGGGGGTTACGGTGGATCGGCAATGCGGTTCCGGTCTGGAGGCTATACATATGGCGGCAAGACTCATTCAGAGCGGGGCAGGCGAAGTATATCTGGCGGGCGGGGTTGAAAGCACGAGCCGCGCTCCATGGAAAATGGCCAAACCGCAAACGTTCACGGGGGTGCCGAAGCTGTACACGCGGGCTCACTTCACGCCCAGCTCCTACGGAGACCCGGATATGGGAGTTGCGGCGGAGAATGTTGCCCGGAAATTTGGTATTTCCAGAGAAGCTCAGGATCTCTATTCCCTCAAAAGCCATCAAAAGGCGGTTTACGCTCAGCAAACGGGTCGGTTTTTGCAGGAAATCCTGCCTCTGGAGGTCCAGGGGACGTGGATTTCGACTGACGAATGTCCAAGGTCTGATACGAGTCTGGAGAAGCTGAAGAAATTGTCGCCTGTATTCATGGAGCAAGGAACCGTAACCGCGGGCAACGCTTGTCCGCTAAATGACGGAGCCGCTCTGGTTCTTATGATGTCCCTTGAAAAAAGCCGGGAGCTCAAGTTAAAGCCGGATTTGCGATTCGTCGATGCCCAAGCAGTGGGTGTAAATCCGGATGTATTAGGCATCGGTCCGGTTCCGGCCGTACACAAGCTGCTAAAGCGTCAGCATATGACGATTGACGATGTGGATATCGTAGAGTTCAATGAAGCCTTCGCTTCGCAGGTATTGGCTTCCCTGAAGGAGCTTCAAATACCTGAGGAGAAGGTAAATCTCGGCGGCGGCGCGCTGGCCATCGGTCATCCATACGGCGCGTCCGGCGCCATTTTAATGACCCGCTTATGCGCCGAAATGCAGTATAAACCATACAAGCGGGGGTTAGCCACGCTTGGCATTGGAGGCGGCATCGGACTTGCGGCGCTCGTGGAGGCGATCGAATGAAGCAGCTCCGGCATCAATTGCAGATAACCGACACATGGATCATGGAGTATGCACGAAGCATCGAAGCCCCCGTGCAAATGGTAAACGGCGTGCCCGTTGCGCCCGCAACGATGCCGGTGTTGTTCTGGCAAGCCTTCGACATTCCTTGGCTGAACCTGACCGGGCCCTTGATTCACGGCACGCAGCGGTTCTCGTACGAGGCTCCAATCACAGCCGGGATGACCTTGGAATGCGAATTATCATTAACGAAGCTGGAGAAAAAAACGGGACGTCAAGGCGAATTAACCTTATACACCCATACCCTCGTTTGTACTTGCGAGGGAGAACCCATTGTAACGGCGGAAACCGTACTCATATCGGTAGGTGAGAGATCATGAGGAAACGAATCACGTCAGACTCCGTAAGAGCTTATGCTTCTGTCTCTAAAGATACAGCGCCCATTCATCTGGAACAGGAAGCCGCAGCACAGGCTGGATACAAGAGGCCGATTGCGCATGGCATGTACATGATGGGGCTCGCGCAAGCCTTGTATTTAACCCAACATCCATCGCAATGGATTACAACATATCATATGAAATTTCTTGAGCCGCTGTTGGTGGATACGGACGTGGATTTTCACTTTGAAGTATCTGATGAAGAAGTGCGCGTAACGGTCACAGCAGATCCTGGCGAGGTGATCGCACAAGGCGCTTTTTCGGTGAAGGAGAAGTTCTGATGAGCAAAACAGCTTTAATTACAGGCGCTACTCGGGGAATTGGTCGAAGCATTGCCCTTCACCTGGGACAATCCGGTTACCAGGTTCTGGTCAATGGCACGAAGCAAGCTCTGATAGATGAAGTGGTACGAGAAATCCGGCTGGCGGGCGGCGAGGCAACCGGATACGGTGCAAATGTTGCCGATTCGTCAGCGGTAACGGCGATGGTGGATGCGGCTGCAGCTCAATATGGCAAAATCGATGTATTGATTCATAACGCCGGCAATCTGCGAGATCACAAATGCGAACGTATGACGGATGATGCGTGGCAATCGGTTTTGGACGTGCACTTACATGGCGCCTTTTATTGTATTTCACGCGTGCTTCCTCATATGCAAACCCATGGCGGAGACATCCTTCTAATGACATCGACTGCAGGTTTGGCCGGTTCGGTCGGGCAGGTGAATTACAGTGCGGCCAAAGCTGGAATCCTTGGCATCGTTTGGACGCTGGCTGCCGAACTGCGGTGCCATCGGATCTGGGTCAACGCCATTTCACCTGCTGCCCTGACGGATATGACGAGACCGGTCATTGAGCATATGACAGAAAAGTACGCCCGGCTCAACGAGCCGTTTCCGGATTTCTGGAAAGTGGGTCATCCCGATGATATTGCCCGCTTTGTGGCAGGACTGCTGACAGAGCCCGATCAGGATCTTACCGGCGAGATCTTCGCTATCAATGGAACGAAGGTGACAACATGGCAAAAACCGGAGCCTGTCTTTTCAGCAGACGGGGTAGATCGCTTCTTCACGGCATGGAGGCAGCAGAAGGGAAGGAAATAGATGCTTACCTTTGAGCATGTACATTACTATTATCAAAAAGGGAGTCCGATCATCGACAACCTGAGCTTTACGATTCATGAGAGCGAGTACGTCGCGATGGTCGGAGCCAATGGCTGCGGGAAATCCACGATTGCCAAGCTCATGGATGGACTGCTGCTGCCGAAGGAAGGTCAAGTGACGTTTAATCATATGAATACCTCAAAGCCTAAGGAGCTTGCCAGGATTCATGAGCAGATCGGTGTTGTGTTTCAGAATCCGGAAGACCAATTCATCACGACGACGGTAATGGATGAAGTATTGTTCGGTTTGGAAAATATTCGCTTGCCGCGGGAGGACATGCAGAGTCGCGCCGAGCATGCATTGCGAGCCGTTCATATGCTGGGTGAAGCAGATGCGATGCCCCACCAGCTCTCAGGGGGGCAAAAACAGCGGGTCGCAATTGCGGCCATCCTGGCGATGCGTCCACAGCTTATGATATTCGACGAAGCAACCTCAATGCTTGATCCGCAAGGGAGACAGCAGGTGCTGGCCATCATGCATGAGCTGCACCGCCAAGGCATGACCCTTGTACATGTCACTCATCACATGGATGAGGTGCTTGCTGCCGATCGCGTGATGCTTATACATCATGGAAGTCTTGAATATGACGGCGATCCGTTAACCTTCTTCGAATCGGTTCCCGCATCCGACTATCATTTGCAGGAGCCCTTTGCCGTGCGGGTACGCCAAAAGCTCCAATTAAACACACCGTTAACGGCGGATTGGAAGGAGATGATTCGCTCCGAATGGGTTACGCATTGCAACAAGTGAAAGTGCTTTATGATGGAAGGACAATTTTGGATAATATCAGCTGCACGATCGGGGAAGGGAAATGGATTTCCGTCATCGGTCCTACGGGAGCGGGTAAATCGACCTTTGTAAAAGTAGTGAAGGGACTCATTCCCGAGTTTCAGGGTGACTACCTTGTAAACCGGCAACCCGTTCCGAAAGATAACCAAGGCCGAATCAGGGTCAACCCGGATATCGGCTTTGTTTTTCAATATCCGGAGCATCAAATCTTTGAAACGACCGTATTGAAGGAGCTAGCTTTCGCTCTAAAGATGAGAGGGGAGTCGTCTGCGCAGATTACGCAGGCAATTGAACGCATTCTGCCGCAGATCGGAATGTCAAAAGATATTCTGCCTAGCTCTCCTTTTCAATTGAGCGGCGGGCAAAAGCGCCGAATAGCGATCGCTTCGGTGCTGATGATGAATCCGAAGCTGCTTATTTTAGATGAGCCCACGGCAGGTCTTGACCCCTTAAGCCGCTCAATATTGCTGAGACGTTTAAAGGAATGGCAGCAGCAGGACGACCGTACCGTACTTTTCGTGTCACATCACATGGATGACGTCGCAGAATATTCGGATGAGGTCATGGTTTTCCACGAAGGCCATCTCTTGGGGCATTGGGATGCCAATACGCTTTTCCTTCAAGAGCATGCATTGCTTGAGGAAGCCGGGTTGCCGCTTCCGGAAGCCGTTCAGCTTTTGAAGCTGGTAGAGGATTTATGCGGTCACGCCATCGAAGTTGAAAGCTGCAGGGAGCAGGACATTTTCGAAAAAATACGGCCACTCTGGCCATCAAGGGGATTCTCCCATGGCAAATAGTATCCTCTTAGGACAATATACCGAGACGAATTCTATCTTTCACCTTCTCGATCCGCGTACGAAGCTGCTCAGCATGATCATGATCATGGCGAGCTTTCTGCTGCTGGATTCGTTCATCAGTTATGCCGCCGCAACGATTCTTGTCATGGTGCTGATATTCTTGACTAAGATCCCGCTTCGTATATTTGTAAGAGGACTGCGGCCGCTTTTATTTATTTTGATGTTTACCTTTATTTATCATGCCATGCTCACCCAAGGTACCGCCATTTGGTCTTGGGAAATGTTCAGAGTGACTGCAGAAGGACTTCAGAATGGCACACGTTACGTTTTACGAATCATTCTGCTCGTGCTGCTCGCCTCTTTGTTAACGTTAACGACCAAACCCTTGTCTTTGGCCCATGGACTGGAAAAGCTGCTGGCTCCTTTGTCCAAGCTCAATTTGCCTGTGGAGCAGTTTGCCCTCATGATCGTGATAGCCATTCGTTTTGTTCCAACAATTACGCAGGAGCTTGACCGCATTCTCCTGGCCCAAAAAGCCAGAGGATATGATATCGCCAATTTCAACCCGGTCAAACGTATTTTTGCATATATTCCGATACTCGTTCCGTTGTTATTTACGACGATTCAGCGCGCTGAGCAGCTGACCTTGGCTATTGATGCCCGCGCTTTTGGGGATGGAAAAGGAAGGACCGTTTATGTACGGCTAGGTTTCAAACCGATGGATTTTGCCGTTATAGGAACCGCCGCTGCGTTTCCGATCATTCTGATGCTATTGAAAATGGAGGGGATTTAGATGCGCATATATGGAGCTGTCGTGGATAACGCGACAAGGTGCGTTCATTATCATACCGAAAAGGATATTATCGCGATCAAGTTCAAATGCTGCGGCCGGTATTATCCTTGCTACAAATGCCATGAGGAACATGCGGATCACAGCATCGAGCGCTGGCCGCGGGAGCAGTTCGATCATTCGGCGATCCTGTGCGGCAGCTGCCACAACGAGCTCACCATCATAGAATATATGCACACAATAAACTGTCCTCATTGCCAGGCAAGCTTCAACGAGAGATGCGCTCTTCATTATTCGATATACTTTGAATCATCCGCGAATCAAGAACAAGAGGCAGGGGGAGGATCCCAATGAAATGGAGCACGCGCCTGACGGATCTGCTGCAAATCAAGTATCCAATCATACAGGGAGGCTTGGCTTATCTCGCCTATGCCGATCTCGCTGCTGCCGTATCGAACGCCGGTGGACTGGGCCAAATTACGGCCATGAGCCTTCCGAACGCGGCCGCTCTGCGAGCAGAAATACATCAAGCGCGTACCTTAACGGATAAGCCTCTTGGAGTTAACTTTGCGTTCGGAATGCACCATGTCGACTTCCGCGACCGGTTGCAGGTAGCTATCGACGAGCAGATCCCCGTTGTGACCTTAACGGGCGGGAATCCCGCTCCGATTCTGGAACAGCTGCAGTCCACGGATACAAAAACGCTCGTGCTCGTTTCATCACGAAGACAAGCGCAAAAGGCGGAGCAGCTCGGCGCATCTGCCGTCATTGTCGTCGGGCAGGAGGGAGGCGGACACCTGGGCCGTGACGATGTCGGAACCCTGGTGCTCGTGCCCCAGGTCGTCGATGCGGTGCAAATCCCGGTCGTAGCCTCAGGAGGTATTGGGGATGGGCGCGGCTGGATGGCAGCACACGCGCTTGGAGCGGAAGGAATCGAAATGGGCACTCGCTTTATCGCCACTCAGGACTGCGTCCATGCTTCGGACGTCTATAAACAGGCGCTGATCGAGAGCTCGGAAACCGATACGTCGGTGATCAAACGCTCGCTTGGCACGCCTGGCAGAGTTTTGCGGAGTGCTTATACCGATACCATTCTAGCCGTTGAGCGCGCGGCGCCAGATGATGAGGCACTCAGAAATTATATTAGCGGTGCCGCCAATAAACGCTTTATATACGAAGGTGTACAAGAAGAGGGCTTCGGCTGGGCGGGTCAGGTGACCGGCATGATCCATGATATTCCTACGGTCGCCGAACTGATCCGCCGAATGGTTCTAGAGGCGGAGGGGATTCGCGCAACATGGGGCAGATCAGATCACGAGTGACCGTACAGCCGGCTTATAGATTGCTTTCTCCGCCTTGAGAATCTGCGCTATCTTACATCGACTGCCAATCTTCTTCGGTCAGTTCCGCCATCACGGACATCGCGGCTTTGCTGCCGGAGGCTGCGGCATATATCAATTGGGAAGGCATCACATACGCCATATCCCCGGCTGCGAATAATCCGGCGACGCTGGTTTTTCCCATCGCATCGGCAACGATGCCTCCGTTGTCAGAAGTCTCATAGCCTAATGTTTCTTGGAAGCTTGCGTAAGGCAGCTGCACGGGATCAATGAATCCGCCGCTTCGCATGATCTCCGTTCCATCCGTGAAATGTACACGTTCCAAGATTCCATCCGTTCCGGATAATGCTGCGATCGGCGTATCCACGACCTGTATTCCTCTCGATATAAGCTCGTGACGCTGTGCATCGTTTAACAGACTTTGGTTGCCATTGGTGCATGCGATAATATCCCGGCTCCAGTTGAGCAGCAGCTTTAGCTTGTGAAAAACAGCCGGATGGTCGGAGATCACTGCGAGCGGTTGATCCCTCAGCTCCCAACCGTCACAGAAGGGGCAGTTAAACAGGCTTGTTCCGTAAAAGTCATGTATCCCTTCAATGTCGGGGAAAATTTCTTTCAGCCCGGCAGACAAGATCAATTTCCGTGCCTGCACACGTTCGTCTGATGCGGTTGTAAGTTCAAAGCAATGATCCGCTGAATGAATCTCGATCACCTCAGACTGCCGATGCTGGACTGACGGGTAGCGGAGTAACTCCTCATATGCGATGCGCCGAAATTCTGCCGGTTTTACGCCGTCACGCGTAATAAAGCCATGTGAGGCGTGGGTCACACGATTTCTCGGCTGGTTGCTGTCAAACAGCGCGACAGAGCGTCTGGCTCTCCCGAGCACCAGCGCTGCATTCAATCCTGCCGGCCCTCCACCGACAATGGCACAATCGTATTTCATCATGTTTCATCCCTCCGGATATATCATATGAAGATATTACAGACTTACGATATCTATGATTATTTCGAGCTTGACCATGCCCTCTAACATGCAAAGAACATGGCGGCTTGATCAAACAAGTTCGAGCATTCAAGGTATTCAGAGGCTTCACCAATACAGCCATAGAGATGAATACCCATCCAGAAGCTGTTTAATCATAGATTCGATGTATCTATAATACCCGCAATTAAAGGCAGTCGTCAACCTATCCGTCAAATCGATCACACTATCTAATCACGTGATGTCCCGTATAGACGGAGTTTGGTTGTCCAGGACTTGTATTGTTACGCGTTATGTAAGAAAATGTAAGAGTGGAGCCGACGAGTTCTTCGCGGCAATTTTTTGAAAAATGATGCGAACGCGCTGACGCGCAGGCTGAAGATTCCCGAAACGGTAAAAGTATGGATGCGACGGCAATGCTTTTATGGCAAGTGATTACAAATCATGAGCAGGGAGGGCGACGTTTCTATGAACGATGCATTGATGAAGAGATTAAAGGCTTTTCTACTTCGGGAGGACAATATTACGCTACTCGGCAGTCCGGCGACGGAGGACGAAATATCTAACGCTCAGCAGCGGCTGCATGTAGACTTTTATGACGATTATCTGCAGTTTATCCGTACCTTTGGTGGAGCATATGTAGGTCTGGCGGTATATGCCTTTTCCAATGGCTCAAGTCTCGGAAAGGAGTCGGTCGTCGATTTAACGCTGAGATTTCGGGAGCAATTCCAATCATCCGACTTTGCAGAGACGCTGCAAACAAGCTATGTCATCTCGATGGATGGCTCCGGCGATCCTATTTTCATCGACCAGGCGGGGCAGGTATTCATGTACGATCACTTAACAGGGGAGATTAAGCTGACAGCGGCTTCATTCGAGTCCTTGATTGAGAATAATTTTATTGAATGGTGACTTGGTGATCCTATCATTCACCGCATTTGATATAGGGAGCGTGTCATTAAGGAGTGGAAGATTCCAATAGAGAACGAAGAACATGTTATAAAGGGCACCACTTTTATAAAAGCAGCGATTGTCCTACATGCCCGGTATGTGAGCAGGAACGCAAACCTCAGGATGGATTCTTATCTTCTCTTTCGGCACCGGCAAGAAGAGCTCTGGAGAACCATGGCATTCTCACTCTTCAAGAGCTCTCCGAGTATTCGGATAAGGAGATCTTGAAATTTCACGGCATGGGACCAGCTTCAATGCCGAAGCTGAGGGCTGCTTTAGCTGAAGCTGGATTATCATTCCGCAATGAACAGAAATAAATCAGGAGAAGGTATTGAATAAATTGTCCGAATATCTCAGATCCTGTATAAGAATCCGCTAGGCGTCCCTTCAGATGTACAATACACGAATAGGGCTTCAGAGTTACATACTTACATGCGTTCTTTTGTATAAAATAAGTATTGCCGCTGCGATAAGAATCATTCCCATGAATGCGGGTGCGGCATGACCAAGCAGTACATAAATTTGACCTCCGAGGATCGGCCCAATCATTCTGGCTAAAGCCTGAATCGATTGGCTGCCGCCCTGAACCCTTCCTTGTTCACTCGAATCAACCGAATTGGAGAGCATCCCATTGAATGAAGGCCCGAAGATCGAATCCCCGAAACCAAACACAAACATGCCTGCGATGAGAAGGGGATAGAAGGAGAACAGAGCCGATCCTGCTATAAAACTGTAGCCTATGATCTCCGAGACCATTCCGAGCAGTGCGATTTGCTTATCCTTCAGTTTTTTCAAAAGCTTTGGCATGATGAAACCTTGTGAAAGGATGTCCTGGATGCCCATAATTGAAAACATAAGTCCGATTAATGCAGGCTTCCAATGAAAGGTATCCATCGTAAATTGTGAAAAAACGGCTTGCAAAGATCCGTTCGGTATCCAAAGTAGAAACGCTGAGACAAGCAGCCTTCTTAAGATTTTCATGGAAAGAAGGTTTGCAAGCTGCGTGAATGGATTCAGCCTTACCCAGGTAATCTCGTTCAGTCTATGGTTCTTCTTAAGGCTCTCAGGCATAAAAAAGAATCCATAGATGACATTCAATACTGTTATGACGGCTCCAAAGTACATGGGGACAGCATAGCCAAACTTGGCAAGCAATCCTCCTAGAGTCGGACCAATGACGGTGCCTGCGCCCACGACTGCGCTCACCCATCCAAAATATTTGGTTCTTTGCTGCGGAGGGATGATGTCTGCAAAATAAGCGAAGATCGTTCCGATGCTTCCTCCGGTAATCCCCTCAATAATGCGCCCGGCAAATAGTACCCATAGGGCTCCACCAATACCAAAGATAAAGTACCCGATTGCGGAACCCAACAGGCATATCAAGAGCAAGGGACGACGGCCATATTTGTCGCTCAAAGCTCCAAGGACGGGGGCTGCAAAAAACACGCAGAATGCATACACAGAAGTCAGCAGCGTCACGACGACCGCTTGATCTCCCGGTTGATTTATATAAGGCTTCACCAGGAATGGAACGACAGGTGCTATGATACTGAAGCCTATTCCACAAAGAAACACGGAGATAAGGCCGAATATTAATGCGTGTTTATCTATGGTTTGGTCGTTGTTCTGTTCATGGTTTGATCTCCATTTGAGCATGAAAAATCTCCCTTCGGATGATGCATTTTTATTTCCTTGGAAACATAATCAGCGTATATCAGGTTTGTTTCCTTGTCAACAAAAATGCGGAAATAAAAAAACAGCCTGCTCATTATAGAGCCCGACTGCCTGTAGTTTTTTTACATAAATCAACATTATTCCGACTTCATTTCTTTACCCAGCTTCTTTATTTCTGCATCCAAATGCCTGCTGTACTGTTCCACGAAGCGAAGCATGCTATCGAATTGTTCCTCGGTCAGCTGGTCAAAAACGGCTTTGTCCCGCTCACGAAATTCTTGGTGCAGATCCTCATGTATTTGAAAAATGGTTTTCCCTAGCTCCGTAAGCCGATAATAAATTTCTTTCTTGTTATCCGACTTTTGATAGCTTTCAATCAGTCCTTTTTGAATGAGCTTCTTCGTCATTTTGCTCATGGCCCCGCGGGTCATATAAAAGAACTCCGCAAGCTTGGTCACGTTGGGATCCGTATTTTTACCGATATATTCGACGCAATGGACTTCGGAAGACGTGTAACCTTTCAGGCTTGCCTCCATCTTATCCTTATTAAGCCAAACCATCTTGTTATACACGTCTCTGAAACCCATGAGAATCTTCTTTTCTTTGTTCATGGACTGTCCTCCCGCCCGTAGGTGCACTAACCATATTATATTGAATTTTTGTATCCATTACAAAAATAATAAATCATCATTTCCGGCAAAAAGGGCAGGAATCAAGGCACTTATACAAGAATATAGAACCGCACGTATTCACGAAAATTCATTTGATTTAAAACATGTGATGAAAGCGGGGAAGCAGGCATGGAATACGTAAAGCTTGGAAATACCGGTTTGGATGTGTCTCGACTTTGCTTGGGATGCATGGGTTTTGGCGTCGCGGAACGCTGGGTTCACCCGTGGGTGCAGAATGAGGAGAGCAGCCGCCCTATTATTAAAAAAGCGCTTGAGCTGGGCATCAATTTTTTTGATACCGCCAATGTGTATTCAGATGGCACCAGTGAAGAGATTGTTGGAAGAGCGCTAAAGGATTATGCGAACCGGGACGAAATCGTTCTGGCGACGAAGGTTCATTTCCGGATGCACGATGGGCCTAATGGAGCCGGTCTTTCCCGTAAAGCCATCATGAGCGAAATCGATAAAAGCTTAAAGCGACTGGGAACGGATTATGTGGATTTGTACCAAATTCACCGCTGGGATTACCGTACGCCGATCGAGGAAACGATGGAAGCCCTCCATGACGTGGTGAAGGCTGGCAAAGCCAGATACATAGGCGCTTCCGCCATGTATGCCTGGCAGTTTTTAAAAGCGCTGCATGTCGCGGAGAATAACGGCTGGACCCGATTCGTTTCCATGCAAAACCATTATGACTCAACCGCGGATACCGACCGGCAGATTGTGGAGGAGGTTGCCGCAATTGCGGAAAAACGAGGCGTACCGCGAGTTCAGATTGCGCTCGCATGGCTGCTGCAAAAAGAACCGGTGACGGCACCGATCATCGGGGCGACGAAGATTTCCCATCTGGAGGATGCGGTTGCTGCACTGTCCATCCGGCTGACGGCAGAAGAAGTGAAGTCCCTGGAAGCTCCCTATGTGCCGCACCGGGTCGTAGGGGCCGAATAAAGGTAAAGCACTGACACCAAAGCTCCATCTCGGTCATTATAGAAAGGTTATCCCAATCGAAGGATGGAGATGCAAGAAATCATTAGACCAAATGGTATACATCATCCGCATGTAATCTGTTAATTATTAACAGGTTACATTTTTTTAATATTTCTAATGTAATTTTAAGCTTTATCGTGTATAACTGAATGTGTAGGGCGGACGAGACCATGAAAACGTCAATGCGGCATCGATTGTTTCCACAGGTTCACTCGGGCTTCGTTCGAATCCTAAACACACCATATAGGGAGGACTTCTATGATTAACAGCATGAATTACATCAAAAAAAGTCGAGTCGTCAAAACCTTAACCGGAGTAGGACTGTGTCTCTCTATTGCTTTTTCGGGAAGCGTATTGCTTCCATCTCCGCAGGTACATGCCGCTGCCGCATTCAGCAGCAGTGTTGCGGACAGCGTCATCGCCACAGGCAAGCAATTTCTCGGCGTTCCTTATCAGTTTGGCGCTTCTTCCGGCCGTACGGACGCGTTCGATTGCTCTTCATTTACGCAATACGTCTTTAAGCAAAATGGCATTGATCTACCTAGATCTTCGCGAGAACAATCCCAGGTAGGCACACCTGTCTCCAAAGACCAGCTGCAGCCGGGAGATCTCGTATTTTCTGATACGAACCATGATGGTGTCATCAATCATGTCAGTATATATATTGGGAACGGACAACTGCTTCATACCTATCGGGTCGGCATCGGGGTAACCATATCCGACTTTGCGGGAAGTGCCTGGGATAAATCGTTTGTCTCCGCACGGCGCGTGATCCCGGATAATGGACAAGCGCCGGCGGCATCGCAGCCGTCGGATACGAAATCGTCAGATGCCACAACGACGGGTACGCAGGCAACGAAATCACAATCTTCCGATTCGAATTCCACAGATTCGCAGGTTTCGAACAGCCAGCGACATACAGCCCATGTTACGTATACTTCGCATAACGATAAACCAAAGCATTATTCCGGACACACCAGATCCCACAGAGAGGATTAATGGAGGCGTCGGGTACAAATATGAAAACCGGAGCCGCTATCATGGCTCCGGTTTCGTTTTTTGATTTCCCCGTCCAAAACGATAATCATCAGCTGCGGCAGCGTTTCAAGGATGGATTGCAGCAGGCAGGGATTCATAATCCGACCTTTTTCTCGGTGCCCGCGCTGGAAACAGCCTACACCGCTTGCGACGATTGGCTGGACGAGCTCCGAGCCTATCTGACGGGCAACATCGCGTTCACGATCGATTTCATCACGGCGCATATGCCTGGACTTCAAGTCGTTCAGCCGGAGGGGACCTACTTATTATGGGTGGATTGTTCAGCTTTAAGCACCGATGAAAGCGATTTAACGGAGTGGCTTCAACATCAAAGCAGGGTAAGCGTGAGCTATGGAACCTCTTTCGGGACTGATGGCGCAGGATATATCCGGCTGAACGTGGCCACGCCGAAGCCTCTTCTGGAGGAAGCACTGCAGCGGATGGCTGATCATTATCCGCGACGACAGAAATAGTTCATCATTCATTACATCCCAGGGGGAATACAACTATGGCTGAGCCAAAAAAAGAAAGACGCATCAAGGAACCGACGTTGTTTTTGGCTTTACTTCCGATTATCACGATGGTCGTGCTGCTGTGCCTTGGATACGTGATGTTCGAGCTGCCGCCCGAACCGCTGATCATTGCCTCGACGGTCGTTGCCGGAATTATTGCCGTCAAGCTTGGGCACAGTTACGACGCGATTCTGAATTCCATTGCCCAAAAGATTGCCAAGACGATGCCCGCCATCCTGATCCTGATCACGGTCGGATTCATGATCGGAGCCTGGATGGTGGGCGGTACGATCCCGATGATGATTTATTACGGGCTGAAAATCATTAACCCGCAGTTTTTGCTTATTACGGCCTTCCTGGTAACTTCGGTCGTATCCGTATGTACGGGTACATCCTGGGGATCGGCCGGCACAATCGGGGTCGCGTTCATGGGCGTCGGCGCCGGACTTGATGCAAATTTGGCGGCCGTTGCGGGCGCGGTCGTCGCCGGGGCGTATTTCGGCGACAAGCTGTCACCGCTGTCGGATACAACGAACATTGCGGCGCTATCCACGGGAGTCAACCTGTATGAGCATATCGGTCACCTGCTTTATACGACGCTGCCATCGTTTGTCGTAGCCGGGGTTGTCTATGTCATTACCGGGCTCAACACGCATGCAGCCGGGGTAGGCGTTCCGGAAAAAGTCGTGAACATCATGGATACCCTGAGCACGATATATCATTGGAACTGGCTGCTGATTATTCCGATTCTCATCGTGCTCTACGGTTCCATCCGCAAAAAGCCGACGCTTCCGGTCATGCTGCTGTCCTCGGCATTCGCCATGGCCAATGCCTTGATATTCCAAGGATTTTCACTGCATGATGTCGTCAATTCCGTTTTGAACGGGTTTGACATTACCATGGTGCATGTGGCAGGCTTCGACCCGGCATCCGTCATTCCGGACGTTCCGAGACTCTTGAATCGAGGCGGTATGAACTCTATGATGGGGACGCTCCTGATCTGTTTCAGCGCCATCACGTTTGCCGGCACGATTTCGCTCACGAAATCCCTGGAGCTGATTGTGAACAAAATTCTCAAGTATGTGCATTCCACGGGTTCCTTGATCGTAGCCACGATTGTAACCGGTTTGACGATGATCGGTGTTACGAGCAACGGTCAGGTTTCGATCCTGATGCCGGGCGAAATGCTTCGCGAAGCATACATCCGCCGCGGTTTGCATCCGAAGAACCTGGGGCGGACGGTGGAAGATTCCGCGGCGATCACCGAGCCGATCCTGCCTTGGACGGCAGCGGGTGCCTACATGGCAGGAACGCTGGGGGTAGCGACACTCGCTTATCTGCCGTGGGCGATGTTATGCTGGACGGGCATTATTTTTGCTACCATCTGGGGATTCACCGGCTTCGGTATCGCCAAGCTTTCCCCGGAGCAGCAGAAGGAAATGCTGAAGGAATACGAAGGGCAGGACGGAGAAGAGCTGTCCCATAATACGGCCGCAACATCCAAAACAGTCCAAACCAGCTAGCATCGACGAATATGTACAGCAGGTATTTGTGAAAGACCGGCAGCTGCATCCTTGCCGCAATTAGTGTAAAAACATGTTTCGGCGGCTCGAAGCGCTCCGGCTTTTGCAATTCCAATATATATAAGCGCTGCAAGAAGCGTGAATAAGGAGAGAACAACAATGACATCACAAGAGAGACGAACCATCGCAACAAACGAAGCGCCCGGCGCCATTGGGCCTTATTCCCAGGCGGTTCAGATCGGCAATATGCTGATTTCGTCCGGACAACTGGGTATGAACCCGGCTGGAGAGTTTCCGGATACGGTCGAGGAACAAACGCAGCGCTCGCTGTTGAACGTCAAAGCCATTTTGGAGTCCGCGGGCTTCAGCATGAACCATGTCGTGAAAACGACGGTATTTTTGCAGGATATGAATGATTTTCAAAAAGTGAACGAAGTATATGCAGCGTTTTTCGCCGAGCCATTTCCGGCACGAAGCGCGGTTCAAGTAGCCAAGCTGCCGAAGGGCGGACTCGTCGAAATCGAAGTCATTGCCGTGAAGGCATAATAGACAAGCGTCGTAAGCAACTACGAATCTTAAGCATCATCAAAGTCGCCTCAACGGCGGCTTTTTCTTTTTTTGACATCATTTCACCGATAAAGAAGCGGCGGAGGTCAAGGGAAAACACAATCAGACAATCGGTAATATGATGGACGACGTTTTGTCCTCAGATGAAAAATGATATGATGAATTCGGTGATATAAATGAGCAAAAACATGGATAAAACAAACGTCATGAGAATCCTTGACCAAAAGAAAATTCCCTATCGGTTCCATGCATACGACAATACCAAGCGCAATGCCGCGGATGTGGCCCGCACCTTGTGTCAGAACCCCGGATCGCTGTTTAAGACACTGGTGACGGTCAGCCGGAGCAGAGAAAATTATGTCTTCATGGTACCGAGCGAGAAGGAACTCGATTTGAAAAAAGCCGCAAAGGCCGCCGGGGAAAAGTCGCTGGAAATGATTCCGCAAAAGGAACTGCTTCCCCTTACCGGCTATGTCCACGGCGGCTGCTCGCCGATCGGAATGAAGAAGCCGTTCAAAACATTCATTGACCGGACTGCAGAAAACTTCGATACGATATGTTTTTCTGGCGGGAAAGTGGGCTATCAGGTGGAAATGTCGCTGCCTGATCTGCAACATGCAGTGAACGTGTCTCCCGCGGATCTCGCCAAAGACATGCAGGAATAAGGGGAACGGCTTACGGCATAAAGTCGCGATTCAGCGGCTGTCCTGTATCATTTTAAGCGATGGTCAACTGAAAGAGAGGAACCGGTGTGAAGGATCAAATCATTAAATATTGTTCGAAGAAAAAAGGCGTGACGCTGGTTTACCCCTTCGGGCCGGACACTTTGGTGTATAAGCTTGGAGGCAAAATGTTCGCGCTGCTGTTTGAGGGGAGAGGGGACGGACTTGACTTGAACCTGAAATGCGACCCATTGATCGCAGCGAACCTGAGAGAGCAGCATGAGGCTGTTCGGCCAGGGTATCACATGAACAAAGAACACTGGAATACCGTGCGTATCGACGGATCGCTGCCGGTATCCGACATTTATGACATGATCGACCACTCGTACGATTTGATTCTTCAAAAACTCCCGAAAGGTGTTCGAGAGTCGATACAGGATAGACTGGTTTAAAAAACGATCATGTAAAAAAACAGGAGCTCACGACATCGTGAAGCTCCTGTTTTGATCTTCCTTCCCCCCAAACGAATCAGTTCGTTGTCACGTACTTATTCAAAAAAACGTTGCTGAATTTACCTTCCGGATCGCAGCGACGCACAAGCTCCCGGAAATCAGGCAGCCGCTCGTACAGCGACCGGACGCGGCTAGGCGGCATCGTAAATAGCTTAGCCCAATGCGGGCGTGCCTCAAAGGGGGTAAGACATTCTTCGATCATCGGCAGCACCTTCTGAACGGCAATCCAATCCGGCTTCCAGGTAAAATGAATCGCGACCGAATCCTGACGGTAGCACGGACTCATCCATAATTCATCCTTCGCGATCGTGCGAACTTCTGAAATATAGAGGAGCGGAGAAATATGCTCCCGCAGCTGGTCGATGGCGCTCAAGGCTTCGTAAGCATGATGACGCGGCACGAAATACTCGCTGTGCAGTTCTTCTCCGGCACTTGGCGTAAATTCCATCCGGAAGTGGGGAAGCCGCTCGAACCATGGTCCGGGAATGTCCATTTGCTCGCTGCAGTTGTCTGCGGAATACCCTGGCACCGGATGCACTTTCGATGCTGCGCGAACCGAGCCGTAAAATTCATTTCCTAACCCGTCCGCAGTACGGTCCGAAAGACGATGCTTCAGCCAGACCTGGTTGAAGGTAGAAGCTTTCCAATCCGTGAACAGGCTGACGCTGTAGGCGGCAGACGCAATGTTGTCGAAATCGTCCTTTACATGTGCCAAAGGCAGATCTTCATAGACGGTTTGACTCATCTCGAAGGCAGGAATCACATCGAGTGTAATCTTCGTGACGATGCCCAAGGCGCCTATACCGACCGCCGCAGCGTTCACGCTTCCTTCTGTTTCCCGGTTGAACCGCATGATGCTGCCGTCCGCAACGACGATTTCCATCGAATGGACAGCCGCCGCCAAATTGGCATTGTTAACGCCGGAGCCGTGCGTAGCAGATGCGCATGCGCCGGCAACCGTAATGTGAGGCAGAGAAGCGAGATTATGAAGGGCATAGCCTTGCTGGTCCAAATAACGGCATAAATCTCCATAACGAATGCCGCCTTCAACCGTCACCGTCCGATTCTCACGGTCCAGCTCAATCACCCGGTCCAATTTTTCGAGCGAAATATGGGTTCCCACGCTGTCGGCGATTCCATTGAAGGAATGGCGCGTTCCCAGCACTTTGATGCGAGGGCTGCTTGCCACCGTTTCTTGTACCTGTTCCAGCGTATCAGGGATATATAGCTTCGATGCTTGGTATGTATAATTTCCTGCCCAGTTCTGATGCTGCGGCATGATATTCGCCCCCTTATGATTCCATATCTCCATGATAGCAGGGGTGAAGACAAGGTCTCAACCTTATTTTAAAAAGGGCCGCTTCGTAATACGGCATCAGACTTTACTGTGCATTGGTGGTGGATCGAGTGCTCGCTTGTCCATCGGTGTCCTCTATTTGGCATTTTGTAAGGTTGATCTCGACAGCATTGAATTTCTGCCTTTATAATATGTTTACATTTTCTGCGCTGATTCGATCTTCACCGAGTGAAGACCTTGCCCATTTGTTGGGAATTCATGGTTAGAAGATCCGACACAAATAAGAAAATAACCGTGCATACGTTTCATCGCTGCCACTTTCGAAAGCGCTTGCATTTTTTGCATTTTCGCACAAATCTTTTTGCCGAGGAGATCTTTGAATGAAAAAAATGTTTCAGAGGCAGTGGTTCTCACCCCAAACGAGCATTCAGGGGAAAATATTCATCGCGTTCGCCTTGGTCACTTTTCTGTCGATTGCTTCCATAACCGGCATCGTGTACATGAACATGCGCGAGACGATCAAGCATAATGCCGTTACTTCGGTGTCAAACAGCATCCGCCAAGCGGATGAATCCCTCAATATCATGCTGGAGGAAATCGACCGGTTGAATGCGGTGGTGGTGACGAACAAGAACACGGTGATCGATACGATCATGAGCCCGAACGAGGAACCCAGTTATGAGTGGTTTCAGGAGCAGAAACGGATGACCGAGTTTCTATCGGCGCTGACCAATTATAAACCTTATATTTCGCGAATCGCCGTCGTCGGCCTGAACGGCAAGGTGTTTTTTACCGGCGGGCCCTGGTTGGACCGTTCCGTTCTTGGAACTTCCGTGCTCAATTATATGCTGCGCAACGGATCCCGGCATGCTTACTTTAAGGCGGAAGGTTCGTCGGAGACGCTGACCGTCGGGCGGGAAATTCGTTATAACCGCGAGTCCGTCGGGGTCGTCATGGTTGATCTGGATTACGAATTTATCAAAAAAACGTACGGCGTCAAGCCGACAACGGACAGCATGCTGTATGTCCTGGATGAACAAGACGGGTACGTTTACCAGTCCGAGTCCGAAGCATCCCCGGATGCGCTTCCGCTGAATATGGTAGTTCAAATCAAACAGAGCATGAAAGGACGCAATGATGCGGTGGAACAAACGATCCATGGAAGATCCTATATCGTCGTCAGTCGTTATTTCGAGTATACAGGGTGGAGTACAATTGCTTTGGTTCCACTGGATTCACTGCTTACCGAGTCAACAAGGATCCGCAACCTGTTGGCCGAGGTATCCATCATCGTTTTCATCGTCATTCTGATCGTATCGCATCAGATCTCATCCCGGACGACCTTGAACATCCGCAGGCTAAAGTCCATGATGTCCCGGGTGAAGGATGGGAATCTGTCATTTCCCAAAACAGAAATCAAAACGAAAGACGAAGTCGGTCAGCTGTACCAAGTGTTCATCGGCATGGTGGAAGAGCTGAAATCTCTGCTGGAAGGAATTCGCATGACCGAGAAGAAGAAGCGCGAGGCCGAGCTGACTGCGCTGCAGGCTCAGGTCCGTCCGCATTTTCTGTATAATTCGCTGAATACGATCAAATATTTGGCCAAGCTGAACGGTGTTCCGAACATCGAGGAAGTGTCGGGCTCGCTCATCGAGCTGATGAGGGGTCTCTTGGGCAACTCCAACGAATTCCTGACGCTCCAGGAAGAGCTGGATTATGTCAACAGTTATGTGTCCATCGTGAAATACAAATATTTGGAGCCGATTCAAGTGCTTACCCAGATCGAGGATGAATCGCTGCTCCAATGCAAGGTACTGAAGCTCATGCTGCAGCCTCTTGTGGAAAATGCCATTATGCACGGAATCGGTCCCACCGAAAACGGGGGGCAAGTGTTGATACGGGTATATGCGGAGGATCAGGACGTGCTTATCGAAGTCATCGACAACGGAAAAGGCATAGCGCAAGAGCAGGTGGCCGAGCTGCTCGGCAGCTTGGAACGGGATGACGCCTCCTCGCGCTTCAGCAGCATGGGCATCCGCAACGCGCATGAGCGGATCGTCAGGATGTTCGGTGAACCGTACGGTTTAAGCCTGCACAGCGAGCTGGGATTGTACACGAAGGTTGAAATCCGATTTCCAAAAATACAGCATGCGGAGTCATCCGCCCAAGAGGTGATCTAACCATGTTCAAGGTTCTCTTAATCGACGACGAACCACTGATTTGCAATGTGATCCGTACGTTATCCGACTGGAAAAAACATGGATTCGAGTTCGTCGGCGAAGCCTACAGCGGAGAAACGGCATTAAAAGTAATGGAGGATTCGCTGCCTCATATCGCCATCATCGACGTCAATATGCCGGAAATGAACGGCGTCGAGCTTCACGGTATCATCAAGGCTCGGCACCCGTCCGTTAAGACGATCATGCTGAGCAGCTACGACGATTACGATTACGTGCGCGAATGCATGCGGAGCGGGGCGATTGATTATTTGCTCAAACACCGCCTGGACGAGAAGCTTCTTTTAAACGTATTGAACAAGGCCGTGACGGACTTGCAGCAGGAACATCAGGTGAACGAAGGTCAGCTGGCTAGCAAGAAAATGGCCGATACGCTGAGGCCCGTATTCATTCGGGAACATATCGCCAGCCTCGTGAAAGGGAGGGACGATGGGAAATCCATGGTGGCGGATTCAAGCCTATTGGGCGGATTGTATTCTGAAGCGGCCAGCTTTGCAGTGGCGGCTGTTCAAATTTCCCCCTTTTTGTTAATTACCGAGTCCTACAGCGACATGCAAACAAACCGTCTGGCGCAGCAGGCGGTAGACTTGATGCAGCAAAGCCTGGGCGACATTCACGAACGAACAGCCGCCTACGTGGAGAACGGAAGGCTGGTCGTCGTGTTCGCGTTCAGGGAGCGCAGCGAGCATGCCGCAGCCGTCGAAGCACGGCGCTGGATGTGCAGGGTTCAGCATTCACTTGAACTGATGCTGAACCTGAAAACGACGTATGCGATCGGTCACCCATGTGCCCGTTTGGCGCAGCTCGGCGACAGTTATGCATCGGCGGTGAAGGCGCTTGATGCATCACCGTCCTCGGACCCGAAGGCTTTGTCCGGCCCAGGAGAGGAAACGGCAGAGCGGCCGGCCGGGGAGAAGACAAGTCCGCAGCAGCTGCGGCTGGCCCCGAGCATCGAGGATCAGAAGGAATTGATCCTATCGATCGAAAGCCTGGACCAGACAAGGATGCACCGTTTGATCGCCTCCGTGTTTGCATCGCTCCGTCATCTGCCATATCATGCGCCTGCGGTGCAGATGGCGGCAAGCGAGCTTCTGCATACGGCCGACAAAGCATTAAGAAAATCCATGCCGCAGCATTCGGTGGAAGCCGCGATGAAGGAACTCCCGTCGCGCGGAGAGCTGGGCCGAACCGGCAGCATCGATGAATTGGAGCAGTGGCTGCAAGCCTACTTTGGTCAGATGCTTCGCTGGCTGAAACAGCAGCGCGTCACAGGCAATTATTCCCGTCATGTATCGCAGGCGATTCATTTCATCTTGGAACGGTACCAGGGATACATCACGCTGGAGCTGGCGGCTGGCGCCATCGGGCTGAACCCCTCGTATTTAAGCCGGTTATTTAAGGAGGAGACCGAGTTCACATTTTCGGAATACGTGAACAAGGTCCGCATCGACGCGGGCTGCAAGCTGTTGGAAAGCGGACAATATTCGGTCAAGCAGATCAGCAGCCAGGTGGGCTTTTCAACGTACAACTATTTCTTCAAGGTGTTCAAGGAACGCACCGGCATGACGCCGCAAGCGTATTTGAACAGCCTCCGTTCGGAAGGAAATCCTAAACCGTAAAATATGTGGAGTATATAGTCATATTATTAGAATTTGCCGTCATGCCGTGTCCATTATAATACTCACATGAACCAATGGAAACCGCTTTCAAGCGGTTCCCGAATACATACACATGGAGGTCATGAGATGAATTACAAACATTGGGGAAGATCTGCTCTAAGCACGGCGCTCATCTCGGCATTTTTGCTCGCGGGCTGTGGTTCCAATAGTGAAAAAGGAGCCGAACCCAAGAACACGGAGGGAGCACCGGAAACAACGGTCAACGCATCCGGGTTTCCGCTGACGAAAGATCCAGTCACGCTGAAGATGTTCACCCGGATTGCCCCTGTCAATGGCGCGTTCAAGGACATGCCTGTTTTCCAGGATTACGAGAAAATGAGCAACGTCCACGTGGAATTCACCGAGGCGCCGACGGACGGCTTTCAGGAAAAGAAAAATCTCCTGTTTGCGTCCAACGAGCTGCCTGACGCTTTTTACCGGTCAGGGATTTCGCAGCTGGAGGCAACACGCTATGGCGCGGCTGGTCAATTGATTCCATTAGAAGGTTTGATCGATAAATATGCTCCCAACCTTAAGGGGCTGATGGACAAATATCCGGAAATCCGCTCGGGCATCACAACGCCGGAGGGCCATATTTATGCCATTCCGGGCATTGTCACCCTGGACGCCGCGCGTACGGACAAAAAATGGATCAACCAAGCGTGGCTCAAGAAGCTGAATCTCGAAATACCGGAGACGACAGAAGATCTGTACAACGTGCTGGTCGCCTTCCGCGACAAGGACCCGAACGGGAACGGCAAAAAAGACGAGCTCCCGATGACGGCACGTCCGCCGGTGCCGGGTCAAGGATTGCCAATCGTCAACATGATGAGCGGTTCGTTCGGCCTCGACCAGCAGCTGGGCTACAACATCAATCTCGTAAACGACAAGGTCGAAATCTGGATGGGTAACGATCGGAACAAAGAGATGCTCCAGTTTCTGAACAAGCTCTACAAGGAAAAGCTTCTCGATCCCGATATGTTCTCGCAAAAGGAAGCGGACTACTTGGCGAAGCAGTCTTCCGGCAATACAGGCTTTTTCTTTGACCAGACGAACAATGTATTCATAAAGATCCAGGATCAATATACGGGCATCGCACCGTTCAAAGGCCCGCATGGCGACCAAATTCAGAGTCAGGGCGCGCCAATCGCCAGGGATTTCGGAGCCTTTGCCATCACCTCTGCGAACAAGAATCCGGAACTCACGATGCGCTGGATCGATTACTTCTACAGCGATGAAGGATCTACAATGCTGCGTTTCGGCAGGGAAGGTGAGAACTGCGAAATGAAGGACGGCATTCCGTATTACACGGAAGCTTTCCTCGCAACGGGTGACCAAGGTAAAATCACGCCGTACGCAGGCGGCGGAGCGCCTCATCTCATCAGCGATAAAGTAGCCTCCTTCATCAATCCTCCGCAGGTTCAGGAAGCGCAGGACAAACTGACGCCGTTCATGCCGAAGGTTCGCTACGCATCCCCGATGTTCGATGAGAATACCGCTCAGGAAGTCAACGTCCTGAGAAATGATATCGACAAATATTACGAAGAACAAAGCACGAAGTTCATCGCCGGAGCACTCAGCTTCGATAAATGGGACGAATTCCAATCGACCCTTAAAAAGATGAAGATCGACAAGCTGCAGGATCTGTATCAGCAAGCCTACGACAAGATGAAAAAATAATGGACATCATACGATTTTCCGCATTCGTTAGGAGTAGATGCTTATGAAAAGCGCTCAAGTCCGCGCAAATGCTGCGCCGTCCCGGAATATCCCGGGGCGGCGGGGCCGCGTATGGAAACAGATGGCTAAACGGTTAGACCTGTATGTTATGCTCCTGCTGCCCGTCGCCTGGTATTTGATTTTTCATTACGGTCCGATGTACGGACTGCAAATTGCTTTTAAAAACTTCAATCCGGCCAAGGGGATCATCGGCAGCAGTTGGGTCGGTTTCGATCACTTTGTGCGATTTTTCGAATCGTTTTATTTCTGGAGGCTGCTCTGGAACACGTTATCGATTAACCTGTTCTCGCTGCTTATCGCATTCCCGATTTCAATTCTGCTAGCATTGATTGTCAATGAGATTCGTAGTAAGACCTTCAGCAAAGTACTGCAAAACATAACGTTCATTCCGCATTTTATTTCCGTCGTTGTTATCGTCGGCATTCTGAACGTTTTCCTCTCGCCTACCACGGGTCCGATCAATTCGTTCATCGAAGCGCTAGGCGGTTCGCCGATCCGTTTTCTGGAGGAAGCCGGTTGGTTCAAGACTATTTTCATCGGTTCGAACATATGGCAGAACATGGGGTGGCAATCGATCATCTACATCGCGGCGCTCAGCGGAGTAAATCCGCAGCTGTATGAAGCGGCTAAGATGGACGGAGCTTCCAGGCTGCGGCGCGTGTGGCATATTTCCTTGCCGGGCATCGTGCCCGTCATTGTCATTATGCTCATCCTGGATATCGGCCATTTCATGGACATCGGTTTCGAGAAGATCCTGCTCATGCAAAATAATTTGAATATTGAATCAAGCGACGTGATATCCACGTTTGTGTATACAACCGGTATTCTCAAAGGCGAGTACAGTTATACGGCGGCGATCGGATTGTTTAATTCGGTTATCAATCTAATATTGCTGCTGCTTGTTAACCGGTTCGCGCGCAAAGTATCGGAGACCAGCTTATGGTAAAGGAGGAAAATGAGCATGCCGAAACAAGCTTCCATAAGCCGATCGTCGGATGAAAAGATATTCGACGCCGTCATCTATACCATTGCTACACTCATTATCGTGATCGTGTTATATCCGCTCATTTTCGTGGTCAGCGCTTCATTCAGCGATCCGGCGAAAGTATTGAGCGGTGAGGTCTGGCTGCTGCCTAAAAACATAACTTTCGAGGCTTACACGAACATTCTGCATAACGGGAAGATCTGGACGGGCTACACCAACACGATCATTTATACGGTAGTGGGTACAGTCGTCAACATTGTCATGACCGTGTTAGCGGCGTATCCGTTATCAAGACCGGATCTTCCAGGTCGCAAAGTGCTCATGGTCCTCATAACGCTTACCATGTTTTTCGGAGGCGGGCTTATTCCTTCGTATCTGCTCGTCAAAAATCTGGGTCTGCTCGATACGATGTGGGCTTTGATCATTCCCGGGGCGATCGCGACGTATAATCTGATCGTGATGCGGACGTACTTTCAAACCAGCATCCCATGGGAACTGCAGGAAGCCGCCCATATCGACGGCTGTTCCAACTGGCGGTTGCTGCTGAACATCATTTTACCGTTATCCAAGCCCATCCTGGCCGTGATGGTGTTGTTTTATGCCGTCGGGCATTGGAACTCTTATTTTAATTCCTTGATCTACATCCGTAATGAAGCAAAATATCCGCTTCAACTGGTGCTAAGAGAAATATTGCTGATCAGCCAGAGCGATGCCGTCGACGCTAACGTCGGTCTGGAGAATAAGGTGCTGCTCGCCGAAAGCATTAAGTACGCGGTCATTATGATCTCCAGCTTGCCGATTTTGATCATGTATCCGTTTGTGCAGCGTCATTTCGTAAAAGGTGTCATGATTGGCTCCATCAAGGGGTAGAGATCCTGTCAGACAACGGGTTCGACAACGATTTTTAAGATCTTATTCATGGAGGTACATTGTGCAAACGAACGCTACGAATACAACGAATGCAACGCATGCAAAGATCACCGTCGACTGCAGCCGTCCCAGCGAGCATACAATTCAACCTTTTCTGTTCGGGCATTTCGTGGAGGACATCCGCGACCATATGGAAGCCATGCTGGCGTTTCCATTACAGGACATGGATTTCGAGAGCGAGAAATCCGGTGAGACCGCGGTATCGGGACGCTGGTTCGCTCATACGAACGGCAGAAACACGCAGTATGCGCTGGAGGCACCAGCTCTTCGGCACTCCGGCCGCGCCCAGCGCATCCGGATCATGAGCGATGATGAGGCGTATGCCGGTATTGCGCAGACGACGGCCTTGAAAGGGCCAATGGTTTATACGGTCCGGATCGTGGCCCGCGCTTCCATTGAGCTCCGCTACGTGGATGCCGAAGCCGTAGACCGCCGGACCGGTGAACTTCTTGGCCGTGTACGCATCGATTTGAACAGCCACGATTGGCGGACGTACGAAGCAAGCCTGACCGTTTCGCGAAGCTGTGCCGATGCGGAGCTTCGCATCGTCGTTCCGGAAGAGCATCCCCGCTGGAAGGATCATGTATCCACCGGCATGCTGTGGCTGGACCATGTATCTCTGCTTCCCGAAGACAGTGTCGGAATGGTCAGACGCGAGGTCATCGACATGACCCGTCCCCTGAATGCGGGGATGATGAGGCTGGCGGGGAACTACATCAGCGCGTACCACTGGGAACATGGCATCGGCCCCGTCCTGGAGCGGCCCGTCATGTATAACGAAGCGTGGGGCGGTTGGACCAGTAAATACTTCGGCACGGACGAATTTATCCGGTTTTGCCAAGAGCTGCAGGTGGAGCCGCTCATCTGCGTCAACGACGGTTCCGGAATGGCCGCGGAAGCAGCGCGGTGGGTCGAATACTGCAACGGAAGCATCGACACGCCGATGGGAGCCTTACGGGCAGCGAACGGTCATCCCGAGCCGCATAACGTACGGTACTGGGAGATCGGCAACGAGGTTTGGGGCGACTGGCAGGTGGGAACCTGTTCCGCCGACCGCTTCGCCGAGCGCTGCAAAACGTTCGCGCTTGCGATGAAGGCGATTGACCCTTCCATCGTCATCTTGGCCTGCGGGCATACCGATCCGGCATGGAACAAGCCGGTGCTCGAGATCGCCGGCGAGCAGATCGACTATTTGACGATGCACTTATATCATGGATTCGGACGTTTCGGGATGAACCGCGATACACCGGCGGAGGAACGGTATAAGGCCATCGCGACGTTCCCGGAATGGACTCGCGAAGATATCCGGCAGGCGGCGGAACTGATCAACGCAAATCCGAAGCACAGCCATGTGAAGCTCGCCGTCACCGAGTACAACACCATGTACTTTCCGAACACGGTCCGTAAGGGACTCCCGGATGAGCACACGCTGGGGGCCGCCGTGGCCAACGCCGCCAACCTGAACGAAATGCTTCGCGGCAGCGATATGGTGCAGATCGGCAGCTTCTCCGACCTAGTGAACGGATGGCTTGGCGGGTGCATCCGCGTGGGCGATTATTATGCCGATCAGTTTCGCGGCAAGAAGCCGGGATGGAGCGGCAAGCCGCTTACCGTCTACGGAACACCGACCTATGAAGTGTTAAAGCTGTATGCCAACCGGGATATCCGGCGGATGCTGCCGGTCGATGCGGAGTGCGGCACCTTTGCCGTGCAGTCGCCGAAACAGACGCACATCGGGCTCGATGCGGTTCCGGATTTGGACGTGGCCGCCGGCGTCAACGAGGATGGAAGCATCGTCACGCTGCTGATTGTGAACCGGAGCCTGCAGGACGTAACGGCCAAGCTTGCGCTGCAATCGTTCGAGTCTTCCGGGGACACGGTCTTGTATGAGATTACGGGATCGTCCTTTGAGGACATCAATTCGGTATTCGATCCGGAGCACATCCGGTGTACAACCCGTTCCGTTCCGGCTGCGGATTGGGAGAGTGGATATCCACTGCGCAAAACATCCGTTTATGCCGTTGAAATCAAGACATCGAAGGTTACAGGAGGATCGAAATGACGACCAAAGCTTACACCAAGGATTACCCAAGGCCGCAATTCGTGCGCAAGGAATGGACGAACTTGAACGGGGAATGGAACTTCCGGTTCGACGACATGAACAAAGGCGAAGAAGAGGGGTGGCCGGAGACCTTTGCGGCAACGCATCAGATCCAAGTCCCCTTTACGTATGAGACTCGGATGAGCGGAATCGGCGTCGAAGAATTTCATCCTTATGTATGGTACGACAAGATGGTTCCGATCAAGGCGGAGTCTGCGGGCAAGCGGGTGATTCTGCATTTTCAAGCGGTGGACCATGCGGCCAAAGTGTGGGTGAACGGCGCCATGGCCGGAACGCACCGGGGAGGCTATGCGGCTTTTTCCGTCGATATCACGCCGTACGTGGTCTTTGGCGAAGACAACCGCATAACGGTGAAGGCAGAGGACAGCAGCAGCTGTACCCAGCCTCGGGGCAAACAGCGCTGGACGAAGGACAATTTCGAGTGCTTCTATGTCCAATCGACGGGGATTTGGCAGACGGTATGGCTCGAATATGTGGAAGAGCAGCGGTTGGAATCGGTCAAAATCACGCCGGATATCGACCGTTCCATCGTCCGTTTTGATTACCAAGTGAACGGGGTGGAATCGTCAGGGGACTTGAGGCTGGAAGCGATCGTCACGCTGAAAGGCAAGCCCGTAAAGCAGGTCGGCTTGAAGATCGACCGTCCCTGCCTGACCGTGGAAGTCGACCTCATTCACGAAGCCAACGGGCCATGGAAAAAATGCCTCTGGTCTCCGCAGCATCCGAACCTGTACGACGTCGAATTCGTCCTCACCTCAGGCGATCAGGTGGTCGACCGTGTATTTTCCTATTTCGGGATGCGGAAGATTTCGATCGAAAAAGGCAAGGTCCTTCTGAACAATGTGCCAATCTATCAGCGATTGATTCTGGACCAGGGATATTGGACGGACAGTCATTTGACGCCGCAGAGCGAGGAAGCTCTGATTGAAGATATCGACAACATGCTGGAGCTGGGCTATAACGGCGTTCGGAAGCATATGAAGATTGAAGACGCCCGCTTCCTCTACTGGTGCGACGTAAAAGGACTGCTTGTATGGTCCGAAATGGCCGCGACATTCGAGTTTCATGACCTGGCGGTCGAGACCTTCACCAAAGAATGGCTGGAGATCGTCGGGCAGCAGTACAACCATCCCAGCATCATTACATGGGTTCCCTTCAATGAGTCTTGGGGTATTTCATCAATTCAGCGGGATGCGAGACAGCAGAAATTCACCGAAGGCATTTATCATTTGACCAAAGCGATTGACCCGTATCGGCCGGTGATCACCAACGATGGGTGGGAACATACCGTATCCGATATCTTGACAATACATGATTACGTCGAGACCGGAGAGGGGTTCATGAAACGGTATTCGAATCTTGAGGCCATCTTGAATGGCGAAACGACCTGCAACCAATGGAAGTATGCCTTTGCAGAAGGATACGCGTACCGGGGGCAGCCAATCATCATCAGCGAGTACGGCGGCATTGCCTTCCAGTCCGACAAAGGCTGGGGTTACGGCCGTCAAGTCTCAACCGAAGAGGAATACCTGGAGCGGTTCGAAGGATTGACTAAAGCGATCAAGAACGCCGAATCCATTGTCGGCTACTGTTACACACAGCTCACCGATGTTCAGCAGGAGATCAATGGACTCTTGAATGAAGACCGTACCCCGAAATTCCCGACCGAAAAAATCAAACAGATCAATATGGCATGACACGCCGCCCCATTTCCCAAGAGCCAAAAGAGCATCCGTCTTTTGGCTCTTGCCGTCGAAGGGCACGGACTCGCTCCAGCCTTGATCCAGTCTTAATAAGCGAGCGAATATCAATTAAAAGAAGGCGTAAAGAACTGAAATGACACGAAATGAATCCGCCACAGAATAAGAACTTTTTAAAATGTGCAGGGAGGTAATTTCTAAATGAAAACCATGCGATGGCTGTTCCTGTTAGCGGTTACATTTACATTGATGAGTTCCTTACCGGCGGAAACCTCCACCTATCAAAACCCCAGATCGCTTCCGGATGAATGGGAGCAATACGGACTAGGTGATCCCTATGTTCTGAAGTTTAACGGTTACTACTATCTTTACGTCAGCACGAGAGATACCGACGACGGCGTCAAGGTGTGGAGTTCGCGCGACATGGTGAATTGGTCGTACCGCGGTTTGGCGGCAACCGATCCGATTACGCATGGTGCCTACGCGCCGGAGGTTATCTATTGGAACGGCATGTTCTATATGTACACTTCGCCGGCTGGCAAAGGACATTACATCCTCAGCAGCACGAGCCCGACCGGACCCTTCAACGTCGTTACCGGCAATCTTGGCAAAACGATCGACGGCCATGTGTTTATCGACGATGACGGATCATTCAGCTTTTACCATGCCGGACAGGGGCGCATTGATGCCGCCCCGATGAGCAGTCCGATATCGATTGGCACGAGCTCGTCGACCGGGGTCGGCATGGGAGGCTGGACTGAAGGGGCAACCGTGTTCAAACGGGACGGCAAATATTACATGACCTATACCGGAAATCATGTGTTCAGCAAAGGCTACCGGATCGATTATGCCGTCAGCACGACGGGCCCTAGGTCCGGATACGCGGCCGACAGCTTGAACCCGGCGTTGATCAGCACCGAAGGGCCGACCGTCGGGCTTGGCCATAACACGGTCGTGATCGGGCCTAACCTCGACACGCATTACATCGTGTACCACAATCTGGAGGGACCGGGCATCATCGGTCCGCTGCGCCATCTGAACATGGACCGCATCGTATGGAACAACGATAAAATGATTGTTCAGGGTCCAACGACCACCCCGCAGCCTGATCCGGCCATGCCCACATTTTATGATTATTTCGACCGCGCTTCGATCGGCGGCGGATGGAGCAATGTCAACGGCGGACATTGGGGCATTTACAATCAAGAGCTGATGTGGCAGGATGCGATCGGCGATACGACCTGGCATAAACAACTCTCGGCAGCAGCGAGTGCATCTGACTACACGGCCGAATTCAATATGAAGGAGATGAAGCGTGGCGCTTCCGTAAGTCCGAGATTTGGCGCCACCTTCTCGTATACCGACGAGAACAATTACGGCGTGGCCATGCTGAGCTCGAAAAACAACCGTCTGGCGACATCTTTTCGGGTGAATGGGATCGATCAAGCGTGGCAAACCTTCGACCTGCCGGCAGGCTTCGATTATTCAAAATGGCATAGCATCCGCATCGAGAAATCCGGAACAACGTTTAAGTATTATGTGGACGGCATGCTTAAAGGAAAACGCTCCGCCAACTTGGGCGGGGGCAAGATCGGCGTTCAGACGGAGGATACGCATGCGGATTTCGGCTTTGTCGCTTTCAGCAATGATGTGAATGGAAGCAGCGCATGGGATGCTTACAAACCGCTCCCAGGCACGATCGAAGCGGTTCACTACATGAAAGGAGGCGAGGGAGTCGCCTATCATGACACGACCGCCAGCAATATTGGCGGCGCGTACCGTACGGATGCGGGAGACATTCGTCTCAATAGTGAAGGGCTGTTTAACCTGGGCTGGAATCAAACGGGTGAATGGTACAAATACAAAGTGAATGTGGAGTCGAGCGGTTATTACGATATCGACTTCCGTATGGCCACGACGATGAGCGGCGTGCAAATCCGGCTGTGGGACGGATCGGCGGACGTCAGCGGGATCATTGATGTGCCGAGTACGGGGGGATGGGATAACTGGCGAACCGTAACGAAAAAAGGAGTGTATCTGAACGCCGGACAGCGCGAGCTTAAAGTGGAGTTCGTCAAAGGCGAAGCCGACTTCTCGCGGATGACGTTCCATAAGAGCGCGGAGGTCGCATCCATCAGCGATGATTTCAACGATGGCAACGACGACGGCTGGAGCCGCTTTGAAGGCACATGGGCCGTAGAGAACGGTGAGTACAGCTCAGGAGGTTCCGGCCCCGCCAAGTCGACGATCGGAGATGCCGATTGGGCAGATTACACGGTTGAAGCCGACGTTAAAATGATCGATTCCGGAGGCGATGGCGGCCTGCTCGTCAGAGTATCCAATCCTTCCCATGGCACGGAGCGGGGACAGAACAACTATGATGCATTCCAGGGATATTACGCTTATTTGACGACAAGCGGGGTCAACCTCGGCAAGATGAACTATAGCTGGACATTTCTCACAAGCACGACTCAAACGTATAAGACGGATACCTGGTACCATATGAAAGTCGTAGCGAAGGGGACCAATATCAAAGTCTATGTCGAGGATATGGACCAACCGAAAATCGATTACACGGATACCAGCTTGACCCCGTTCACGCACGGTAAGGCCGGTGTCCGAACAGCTAACAAGCATACCCATTTCGATAACTTCAAGGTATTTCCGTAACGACCCATATCAGATCCACGGTGTCTTTCGAGCAAGTGTAGTGCCGGTCCAAGCACGAATGGACGCAAAAAGGAGTTCTTCGATGAACTCCTTTTTTGCTTGCCATTCAGAATGCTCTGCCGACTCTTACATCGTTGTAAGATTCACGTAAGTAAATTCGATAGGATGCGGCAGGATTTTCAGATTATACTCCATTTCGTACACAGCGTCACGCTCGAAACCAGGCATAAGGAGGATCTCGGATTTGGGGATCATGGAAATTTATCAGAATCTGCGTTATTTACTGCTACCGGTCATTGCGATCATCGGCATCGAATTCATTGGCATCGCGATATGTTATTGGCTTTATATTCAAAAATCGAAGCCGAAAGGGAAGACCCCACCGCCGGTAAAGCAGCTGGTGCTTGGGGCGATTCTCATTGGATACATCGTTTTCGTGCTGGAGCTGACTATGTTCGGCCGCGGTACATCGCATTACCTGCAGATGGATCTTCGGCCTCTGAGCAGTTACATGGAAGCCTGGCATAAACACTCTTTGCGCGATCTTCAAAATGGCATTTTTAACATCCTCATGTTTGTTCCCATGGGCGTTTTATTGCCATGGATCCATCCGAAATTCCGAACCTTCAAATGGCTGATTCTTGTCGCTGCGGGTGCGACGTTAAGTATTGAGACCTATCAAACGCTGACAGGGTCGGGATTGTTCGAGATGGACGATATCATCAACAACACCCTTGGCGGAATCATTGGATATCAGCTTAACAGGCTTGTAACTTCCATCATTCGCGATAAAAGAATTCGTTTGAGAATTTTATTCGCGAACCTGGCCATACCTTTTCTCGTGGTTATGATTCTGATCATAGCGAACATCGTTTATGCCCGCCAGGAGTTCGGTAATCTGGCCATCAACGCGTATGCGAAATGGAATATGTCCGGTGTCCGTGTGACGACCGCCTTGCAGCCCGGTGCCGCACCTTCGGTTGCGCCCGTATACAAACGAATCATTCATACGGACGCGATCCAGCCCCAGCTGATGCAAACATTGGGTTTGACCGTGCAGGACGAACGAAAGGAAAACGGCGAACGTGAGGTCCTTTTGGCTGACGAAGCCGGATCGCAGTATTCCCTGTATGTTACATTCGATGGGAACGCGACGCTGTACGAGAAGGGAGCCGACCCTGAGCCCCAACCTACGTTTAACCGGACGGATGGGAGGCAGCCGACACTGAAGCAGGCGCAAACCATCATGTCCAAGCTGGGGCTCCTACCCCAGAAGGCCGAAGCGGAGAAGGGGGAGGGCGGAGAATTCCACTGGTCTTTGCCGGATACGGATCGGATAAGCCAAGATTATTGGACGGGAGAAATTTCGCTGACCCTTAAGCAAGATGGGCGCTTGAGTTCGTTATCGTACGGGCTCCGTAAACATCAATACGTGCGTGACGTGCCGATTCTGACCCCTGCGGAAGCCTATGAACGAATCCGGGAAGGGGATTTTCCCCTCATCAAACGAAATGCGCGGCTTACACACGATCAGCTGGTCATCCGTCAAGGTGACAGGCTCGATATCACGCGGATCGAACTGACGCATATGTACGATACCAAAGGCTTCTATCAGCCGGTGTATCGGATCTACGGGAATTTTAACGGAGACACGAATTGGTTTACGTTAATCCAAGCCAGAAAATAAACCTGGATGGCGCCCATGATTGGATCGTTCTCCAGCCATAGTTCTCGTTCGAATCAAGCCGTTGGTGCATCACTGACGGCTTTTTAGCCTTTTATGGGCTATACCTGCCTTCACCCTTAGCGATAAACCGTGTTTGGGTTAGCGGAATAAATCGGACTTTTACCCGGGAATATCATCCTTCATCCCGGTTTTCAGAGGGAAGGATTTTAAGTAATCTTACATATGTAAGCACTTTCAAAAAGACGCCGAGGTCAATAGAAAAGATTCATCTATCAGATCAAACTACCGTACGATTGCAAGCCATAATCCCTCCGATTGGTTTTGCGAGGGTTACGAATCCGGTACGGTCTTGCCCCGTTTTTGGTGATTAAGAAAAGGAGGGAGGAGGGAAGGATGGAAATCGTTACTGAAACCATCACCGCCGATGTGAAGAGGTCGCAAGCGCGTCTGCTAAGGAGGATGTGGAAATACAAGTGGTTGTACGCCTTGCTGGTGCCCGCGCTGGCTTGGGTGATCTTGTTCGATTACCTGCCGCTGTACGGAATCAGCATCGCATTCATGGATTACAACGTCATTCAAGGTTTTGGGGCGAGCCAATGGGTTGGCCTCACGCATTTTCGTGAGCTGTTCGATTCGGAAATGTTCCGAAACGCTTTTCGCAATACATTGATTATCAGCCTGTACAAGATGATCAGCGGCTTTGTCTGCCCCATACTGCTTGCCCTGTCACTCAACGAAATTCAGACCAAATGGTTTAAAAAATCGCTGCAAACCGCGGTGTACTTGCCGCGATTCGTATCCTGGGTTGTGTATGGCGGCATCATCACCCTGCTGCTGTCTCCGGAAACCGGGGTGATCAACAAGATCGTGGAATGGTTCGGAGGCAAGCCCGTCTACCTGCTCGTCGACCCCGCGTATTTCCGGACGATCCTCGTCTTCACCGACGCCATGAAGGAGATGGGATGGGCTGCAATCATTTACCTGGCTGCCATCGCGGGTCTTAATCCCGAAGTGTACGAGGCAGCGGTCATGGACGGAGCCAGTCGATTTCGGCGCATATTGCACGTGACGCTGCCTGGCATTTCCGGAACGATCATCGTCATCTTCATTTTGCGGGTGGGCTACTTGATGAGCGCAGGTCTGGATCAAGTGCTCAACTTATACAATCCGATGGTATTCGAAGTCGGCGACATTCTTGATACGTACATCTACCGGGTCGGAATCGAGCAGTTCAGCCTCAGCCTTGCCGCTGCGGCCGACGTCATCAAGGGCATCATCGGTTTCGTCATGGTCCTGATTGCCAATCAGATCGCGAAGCGCATCAACGATTCCGGCATTTTCTGACAAAGGAGATTAATAACGTGAAGCACACTCGAGGCGAATCCGTATTCATCGGGGCCAACTACGTCATGTTGTCGCTTATTACCATTATTATCGTCATTCCGTTCTGGTATGTGCTCAGCGTATCGGTAACCCCGTACTCGGTTTTTAGTGAGAAAAACGGTCTTGTGCTGTTTCCGTCATCCATCAGCTTCGATTATTACGCTTATTTGCTCAAGAAGGGCTCTCTCATTTATAACGCGTACGGTGTGACGCTTCGAAACGCGGCGGCGGGAATACTGCTCTCCCTGCTGCTCACCGCCACGGCGGCTTATGCGCTGGCGGAGAAGAAGCTCCCCGGCAGGCGATTCCTGGTCCTGATCTTCCTGTTCACGATGCTGTTCAAAGGAGGTCTGATCCCGACATACATCACGATCAAAAATCTAGGGTTGTTGAATACCAATTATGTTCTTATTCTGGTCATGGCCTACAGCGCGTTCAACATGATCATTATGAAAACGTTCTTTGAAGGCATTCCCGACAGCCTGAAGGAATCCGCGGCCATCGATGGCGCCTCCGAGCTTCGGACGCTAAGATCGGTCGTCCTTCCGATGTCGATGCCCGTCATCGCTTCGATCGGTCTCATGTATCTGGTGACGTATTGGAACGATTTCTTCAATGCGCTTCTCTACGTAACGGATTGGCATAAAGCCCCGGTGCAGCTCGTACTGCGGACGATTATCGCCAGTTCGAGTCTGCCGCCGGAGCTGCTTGAAGCAGCGGGAAGGACGCCGCCTCCGACGATCGGCATACAAATGGCGGCCATCGTTATTGTGGCGCTGCCGATGATGATCCTGTATCCGTTCGTTCAGAAGTATTTCGAACAAGGGATGCTCATCGGCTCAGTCAAAGGATAGAATGAAAACAAATGATAGATTCAGGGGGAGACGAAAGATGTCAAAATCATTGAAAACCTGGGGATACGGCGTACTCGCGGTCTTTTTAATGGGAACGCTTACGCTAGCGGGCTGCGGCAGCGCTAAAGAAACTGAGGAGGTCAAAAATACTTCCGATTCCGGAAAAACAACGGAGGCAACTGAAACGGATACCGTGGCATCAGCTTATGAATTGAAGTGGCTGAAGGCTCAAGACATTTCGCTGCCGTATGATCCGGCGAAGGACGCAGTCAAGCAGGCGATCGAGGCGAAGTTGAACATCAAGATCATTCCTGAGATGGTGGACGTTCAACAGTATAAGACGAAGCTGAATCTGAAAATGGCAAGCAGTGACATTCCGGATGTGACGAAAATCGATTTCGCCGACGATTTCCAGAAGTACGCCCAGCAAGGAGCCTTCGTCGACTTAACGGATATGATTAACGAAAAAGACACGCCGAACATTTGGAAGGAAGTGCCCCAGGAGGTATTCGAGCAGGCAAAGGTCAATGGACGGATCTATGGCATTCCGTATCAAGGCGGTCCGGGGGCCGGATACCGCTGGGATCTGGTCATGCGCAAGGATGATCTGGATCAGGCCGGCGCCTCCGTACCGAAGACGCTGGATGAATATTATGCCGTGCTGAAAAAAGTGAAGGAGCAGCATCCGGACGTCATTCCGCTTGGCGGATACACGTCCCAGATCGGCCAAGTCAAGTTCGCGAACAATTCGTTCGACAACGTGTTCGGAGCCTTTGGCGTCACACCCGGATTTTTCACGGAAACAGATGGGAAATTCAGCAATTACGATATCGATCCGCGGATGCGGGACGCGCTGCTGTTTCTGCAGAACATGTACCGGGAAGGTCTCATCGACAAGGAATTTTCGACGATTAAGGAAGAGCAGCTGCGCGCAAAAATATTCAGCGGCAAGGTTTTCTCCTGGATGGGCTGGTGGTCGACCGCCAGCGATTACGACACGCAGATCGAGACCAACGAATTGATCAAGAGCGGCAAGCTGGCGAAGGATGGCTCCCTGCCGAACCAAGCTGAAGAACCGTTCAAATACTTGGCCTTGACCGGATCGTTGGTTGGAACGGACGGAAGCGCAGTCGCACCGATGGGCGCTCCGTTCTCACAAATGAACGCTATAAGCGCGAAAACAAAAGATCCGAAGCGGGTACTGTCCATCATCGAGGATTCCTTGTCCGAAGAAAACCAGATGCTGACCGTCTGGGGTATCGAAGGCCAGGATTACAATATTGTGGACGGCAAATTGAAAACGAACACCGAACTTGTGGATCCGAAAACCCAGCAGGATGCAAACGGAAATTTCAGGGGCACGCAAAGCTACCTGTTCGCACCCGGTTTGAAGGGCTGGCCGCGCTATCTCGAATCGCTGCCGCTGCGCTTCTCCGAAGCGCTTGGCGTCGCCATCAACAACGAACACCAAATTACGGATGCTTCCAATTACCTGGATTCGCCGACCAAGCTTGCCAAGCTGACGGAGCTGAACACGATGCGCGATTCGGTGTTCACGCAAATTATCATGGGCGGAGATATCAAGAAATTCGATGAATTCACGGAGAAATGGAAGGCGCAGGGAGGCGATCAAATCCTGACGGAGCTTGAAGCCTCATTCCAGAAAAAATCGGGCAAGTAAAACGTTTGAAGCTGCCTGACCTTCCCGGCGCCACCGGACGTTGTCCGGGGATCGGGAAGGTGCTTTCTCGTTCCTCGAAACCGTTCCTCGGCCATCGACAGGACGTTTTTTGAAACCACCTGCTGCCTTTGCCGTTCTGATCGCCATCTATTAGGCCGCAGTTAAGCTCGATTTCTCGTGCAGGAAATCCATGCCTGAAAGGGGAAAAACCTAAGTACGAGATTTGCGCTTATGCGCCGCGGAAATTCCAATCCATGGCGGGAAGGGCATTTCCGATTCGAGAGCCGTAGAACGGAGGGGGAGGTCATGCGGCATAAAGAACGCCATTCCAGTTTGCTGGCTCGGATCAGCTTGCCGGTGTTTGCGTTGATCGTTACGGTTATCGCTCTGTTCGCGGTTTCCGCAAGCTATATCGTAATCCGCATGCAGAACGACCATAGCCGTCAAATGGCGGAACAGTCGATGAAGTTCGTATACCGCAACCTGGAATACCAACTCGACACGATGAACAATATGGCCGCATTCCTGCTGTCGAATCAGTCCATCGAAAATTTGCTCGAAACGAAACATGCAGAACCCTACGAAGCCATAGATGATTTCTTCACGCTGCAGACCAATTTGCAGAATCTTTCGCTCTTGTCGCTGCTCAACGATGCGGATTCCGGCAGCTTCGTACAGCAAACCTACGTCGTCGCGGTCGCGCTGGAGCCGGAAAGCGGTTTGTATCCGCTCGCGACCGACCATTTCGATCCCGTGACGGGGATTTTCAAATCAACGGATTTACAGCAGGAGCCCTGGTACCTTGCATTGCTGGAAGGCGAGCGCCGCAACGTTTGGTGGGGACAGCGAACCGGGCACGCAGGTGCAGCGATGATCTATTCCGCGACGAAGAAAAAGAGCATCAAAGACGGCCGCGTGATCGGTACCGTCTTGATTGGAGCGGATACCGGAAGCATCCGCAGCCTGTTCGCAAACGCGGCCCTGACTTCAGGCTTCCATCTGCTGCTGGACGAAGAGGAGCGCGTCATTTACAGCGAAAAGTACGCTTTCTTGGATTCGGCCGGCGGCCTTCCTTACGTACGGGAAGCCGTTTGCAACGGGAGTTCCTCAGAAGCGCGTATCGACGGTACCAAGCATCGCGTGACATGCGAAACGATGGACAACGGCTGGAGACTTCTGACCGCCGTTCCAGAGAGTCATTTCGGTCGTTACACGCTGCTCATCTCGGTGATCGGGGCTTTGGCCGCGGCAGCGGCCGTGTTGATCGCTGGATTGTGGCTGCGGCATATCGTCGTGAGGGTGACCGTGCCGATCACCCGTCTCGTCAACGCCGTGCAGCGTCCTGAGGTACTGGCATTTCGCGAGTCTCTGCCGAAGCTGAAGTCAGGAATACACGAGGTCGAAACGCTGAACGAAAAATTCGCGTCCATGCTGGTTACACTTCACGGACTGATCGAGAAAAGCTTTGCGGAGGAGATCGAACGCCGCCAGCTGCAATTGGAGCTGCTGAATGCCCAGATCAACCCGCATTTCCTATACAACACGCTTGACCTGATCAATTGCCGGGCCATCTTGGCCGGGGACCGGGAAACGAGCTCGATCGTCCGTTCGCTGGCGCAGGTGTTCCGATACGGACTGAACCGGGGACGGACATGGATCTCTTTGGAAGGAGAGATCAAGCAGGTCGAATCATACCTTCACATTCAGCAGCTGATGCAGGATGATCTTGCTGCGGAGTATCGGATACCGCCCGAATTATATCGCGCCGTGATACCGCACTTCATTCTGCAACCGCTTGCGGAAAACGCGATCGTCCATGGCTTCGCCGGACGTACGGACAACTGCCGGATTACAGTCACAGCTCTTGCAGAAGGGGATAAGCTGATTCTGCGAGTCGAGGATAATGGCCAAGGGTGCGATCCGGAGCAGCGCAACTTGGCGCTTAGGGATAAGGATTCCCTGGAAGAAGAGGCGGCAGCGGCCTCCTCAGCGGACTCTCCGTCCGAGGGCGGTTACGGGACGCTGAACGTTCACCGGCGCATCCAATTGCACTGCGGAACGGCTTTTGGACTGCGGTATGTGCCTGCTGTCGAAGGTACTAAGGTCGAAGCTGTGCTCCCGCTTCGTTTCCAATACCCCATCGATCCTGAGGAGGAATCGCTCGATGTTTAAATTGTTGATCGCTGAAGATGTCAAGCTCGTCCGCGAGACGCTGGCGCGTTCTATCGATTGGAAACGGCTCGGCATCGAGCTGGTCGGGCTCGCGAAGAACGGAGAGGAGGCGCTGGAATGGTTGTCCGGCGAGACGCCGGATCTCCTCCTGACCGATATCGGCATGCCGAAAGGGAACGGAATCGAACTGATCGAGGCGTTTCGGTCGCACAAGCCGGACATCCGCTGCATCATTTTATCGGGATTGAACGAGTTCGAATTTGCGCGGCAGGCCATTAAGCTGCAGGTGTTGGAATACATTATGAAACCCATTGATCCGGAGGAAATCGAGAGGGTATTCGTAAAGATCGTTGCAGAGCTGAGCAAGGAACGGGATGAACGGCGCGGTCGGGAAATTCTGGAACAGCGGCTGAAGGATCACATGCCGAATTTGGCAGACACGCTGCCCGCGGTCGAGTGGTCGGGAAGTCTTAAGAAGAAGAAGCTCGTCGAGCAAGCCATCCAGGCCATTCGTGCGAATTATGTGAGCAAGGAATTGACATTGTCGGACGTGGCACAAGAGGTCGGTTTGAGCGAGAAATACGTCAATGCGCTGGTAAAAGAAGTGACCGGGTTGACGATCAGCCATTGGATCGTGAAGCTGCGCATGGAGGAAGCACAGCGGCTGTTGAAAGACCCGACCTTCCGGATCTACGAGATCTGCGACCGGATCGGATACTCGGATCAGGATCATTTTCGCGAAATGTTCAAAAAACAGTTCGGACTGACACCGACCGATTACCGCAATAATTACTTATAAGGGAGCAGGATGATGACTGGTTTAAGGCTAAGTGAACTGGAAACGGCAGCCGAGCTTGTATACCGTTATTTGATGCATAGCGCCCCGGAGAGCTGGGGCAGCCATCCTTGGGCCGATTGGGCGATGAACCGGGATCGCTGGGATTGGAATCCCGGCGTCGGCCTGATTGCCGCGGCCGAATATGGAGCGGGATCAGCGCCGGAGGTCATGTTAGACGTTGAAATGTGGACGAAGCGCAACCTTGGTGATTCAGAGAAACGGAAAGTCGTCAATTCAATCGCGCCCTTTGCAGTCTTCCCGCAGCTCTACCGCGCAACGGGCAAGGATTTTTATAGGAAGAAGGCGGAGGAGATCGCGTTATGGGTCGTCGCGCAAGCAACCCGCACGAATGAAGGTGTGTTCGAGCATACCGTCACGGAGGACGCATCGTTCAGCGGACAGATATGGGCGGATACGGTCTTCATGGCGGTCCTCTTTCTGGCTCGAACAGCCCGGTTGGCTGGAAACGAGGAGCTCGCGGAGATCGCGATGCGCCAGGCGGTGCTGCATTTTCGGGCACTGCAGGACGAGAAAACGGGGCTGCTCTTTCATGGATGGAACGGCATTTCCGGCGATTGGATGTCGGCAGCCCGGTGGAATCGCGCGAATGCCTGGAATGCTCTCGGCGTTCCGATGATTTACGAGGAAATCGGCGGGCTGTGCAGCGATTCGGAGCTGCTCCATGAGCTGCGCGACCGCTACTCGCACCTGGCCAACGCGCTCATCCATTGCCAGAATGATAGCGGGTTATGGCCGACGGTCCTCGATCGGCCCGGTTTTTACGAGGAGACGTCCGGTTCTGCCGGCATCGCCTGCGGACTCTATAAAGCAGCCCGAGCCGGATGGGTGGACGAATCGGCGGCAGCTTCAAGCGCGGATCGCACCGTGACCGCCGTGCTTGATCTCATCCGCGATGACGGCGCTGTTCTTGGCGTCTCGGGCGGAACGCCGGTGCTTGAAAGCGTCGAGGCATACGATGAGGTTCCCATCTTTCCGACGCTTTACGGCCAAGGTATGGTCCTTCTGCTGTTCACGGAAAGAATGAGGCGAGCGGGGACGGCGAACGTTTAGATCCATGTGGAAACCAATCTGAGATAAGGGCAGCTGTCCGGCGACAGCTGCTTTTTTAATGGACGAATCCTTGCGAATGGCCGTTGATTTAATAATTATTTAATAAATGCTTCACAAGGTTATAAGCACTGCCGCCTATCATAGTTATTGCAAGCCCCAAAATCATAGGTTACCAGGAGGTAGAACATGAAGAAGAAATGGACCATGCTAGGCGGCGCAGTAGGAATCAGCAGCGTCATGATGATTGCGTCGGGAGTCAGCGCATTTGCGAGCACATCCGGATATGACGCCTATAAATCCGCCTTGAAGAACACAGGAACGCTGCAAAATGTATCCGTGCAGACACAGGCATCTTTACAAGACAACGGCAAAACGCTGGCAAGTGCGGAAGGAAGCTTCAAGGTCAGCCTTGACACGCAAACCGCCAGCGGAAGTGCAGACCTGAAAACGAACGGCTCTGCGCAGTCCGTCGACTTCTATAAGCTGAAGGATCAAGCCGTTCTTAAATCCAGTAACGACAACACTTATTATGTTGAGCAGGAGCTCAGCCATGGCAAGAACAAGAAGGATCAGAAAGAAAAATTCGATCCGCAAATTTCGCAGCAAGCCGAAACGGTGATCGATGCGCTGGTTGGGAATCTGAAGGATTATGTCGAGGTGGATACGAAATCGAACGGCTCGAAGGCCATCTCGGCCAATCTCGATCAAACTCAAATTCCTGCCGTCGTGAACGCAATCGCACCGATCGTGATCAAGCACGTATCCAGCCAGGATCACGACGGGGAGCAGAAAGACGGCGATAAGAATGAATTTCCTTTGAATCGGGATGCGCTTCAAGCAGCTGCCCCTAAGTTGACGCAGGATATCAAAATCGAGAAGGTTTCCTTCCAAGCGGACGTAACGGCAGCGAACTACATTCAGCATCAAGAAGCCGACGTTACGATTTCCGGCAAAGATGCCAGCGGAGCTGCGCACCAGATCGTGGTACACGTGCAGGCCGACCTTTCGGGTTACAACACGACCAAGCCGGATACGATCGATCTGTCCGGGAAGAAGGTTCAACAGCTGGAGCATCACCGGTTCGGCAAGCATGGTGAAACGGAATCCGTGAAATAAACGCAGGAAATCTACCGCAGCAGATAGCGTGCAACCGAAGCGCCTATCTGCTGCTCTATGGATGAAGGAGGAAACCATCTGATGGATACGATGCTGGAAACGTCTCAGCTTACGAAAACCTACCGTAACCAACGAGGAATCCGGAATATCAGCTTACGGCTGAATGCCGGTGACGTGTATGGGCTGCTCGGACCGAACGGGGCGGGTAAAACGACCTTTTTAAAGCTCGTTACCGGTTTGATCCGTCCGGACGAAGGGAAAATCACGCTATTTCGCCAGGATCTGATCGATCATTTCGAAGCAGGCATGCAGCATGTCGGCTGCATGATCGAATCGGCGGATTTCCATGATTTTATTACAGCCGGGCAATATCTGAAAATGGTCAGACGCTACTATCCGGACGTGACGGAGCATCGGATAACGCAAGTGTTGGAGGCTGTCGGCCTGATATCCGTTCGCAACGATAAAATCAAGCATTATTCGACAGGCATGAAGCAGAAACTGGCGCTTGCCGCGGCGATTTTGCCGAATCCGAAGCTTGTCATTCTGGATGAACCGACGAACGGTCTCGACATCGATGGCATGGTCATGTTTCGGCGGATCATTCAGCAGCTGTCTGAAGAGCATGGAACGACGTTCCTGATTTCCAGCCATATGATCCATGAGCTGGAGCAACTGTGCAACCGGGTAGGCGTGATCGTAGAAGGGCAATTGGTACGGGAAGGCGATGTGAGGGATCTGCTTGCGGGCGGACAGTCGCTGGAACAATTTTATATTCATGAACTGGAATCCCGGAAAGGAGAGAAGTCCGTTGTCTAGATGGAAAGCCGGATGGATCAACGAGCTATCGCTGCTCGTCCATCGCAAGAAAATCATCGCGTTCTTTGCGTTTTCGCTCCTGCTTCCGGTGCTGCTCGCCGTGTCGCTGCATGCGCTGCAGCCGGTCCTGGGGCTGGTTGCCGTCAGTCAGTCCTTTCCGATCCAAATGTTAAGCATTTATACGTCGGCATGGATTCCGCTCTTCATCTTTACCGTGACGGCCGATTTGTTTCCGAACGAAGCGGCTTCCCGCACCTTAAAGCTGGCCTTTCTTCGGCCTAATACCAGATTTAAAGTTTTCTTCGCGAAGGTAGCGGCCCTTGCTGCTGGCATTGGCGCATTGCTCGTTCTCTTGGGAGCGGCTACGCTCGTTTGCAATGTTTTCGCGGGCACGGCGCTTAGCTTAGCGGCCGGAATGGGCGTATTCAAAGCTTATGCGGCCGCTTTCGTGTCCATGGTCGCACTGTCTGCCGTATTCGTATTTATCTCCCAATGGTTCAAGAGCGCGACAGGATTTATGGTTTTTGCGATCGTTCTATATGCGGCGCTAAAAATATCGTCCTTTCTGTTGGGTGCCATGTCGACGTTTTCGCCGGCTTCTTATACCGATTGGCATATGTTATGGATCCATCCGACCGTAGCGGCGGGCAAATTGTGGTCCACGTCGCTCTATCTGCTATCCAGCGGCGTGTTGTTTTTTGCGCTGGGTTATTTTATATTTGATCGAAAAGAAGTATAAACGGGGAATTTACCAATGTCGATTCGCATTAAATTGCTGCTTTCTTACGCAGCTATGCTGATTATTCCGCTCGTGATCATGTGTTTCACTGCCGTGCTCCTGGTTGTCGCGTTTAGGGGCGATCTTCAGACGATTCGCGAGCAATACGGGGCTGGAGCCCATCGCATGTTCGAAGACCAACCGATCGAAGGTTTTTTAAAAGAGTTGAAGCGCAGCGCCAACAACAATCCTGCCGTTTTAAGCGAACCGGATTACTTATCGGGTATAGACGAAGAACTGTCCGCCAATAAATCCGGTTTGATCGTCCGTAAAGGCCAAAGCTTAATCTATACGTCGCCTTCCTGGGGGAGCTCGGACATCCTGAAGCATTTACCGGCGTTCGAAGGATTGCATCAAGTGGAACGAAATGCACCGGAACGGATCGGTAAGCAGCTTGTGACTTTCGCGCATTTCGACTTTCGTTTTCCCGACCAGACGCCGGGTACCGTCATCGTGGTTACGACTGTGAATCCATTGGTGAATTTCACGCAGAAATTTTTTCCTATCCTGTTTCTTATCGGCATGCTGGTGCTGATCCTGACGAACACGCTGTTAACGTATTTTGTGTCCAGGAGCATTATCAAGCCCCTTCAGAAGCTCAAAGCAGCCATGAACCGGATGGAAGCAGGCGACCTGGATTTTCAGGTGAAGCCGACGAGCAAGGACGAAATCGGGGAGCTTAGCATCGCCTTTGAACAGATGCGGCATAAGCTCCAGCATTCGATCCGCACCCAAATCCAATACGAAGAAAACCGCAAGGAGCTCATTTCGAATATCTCCCACGATCTTCGCACGCCGCTGACGGCCATCCGGGGGTACGTGGACGGTTTGGGTGACGGCATTGCGGACACGCCGGAGAAACAGCAGAAGTACATCCATATCATTTCCTCCAAGGCGGAAGAGATGGACCATTTGATCGATGAACTGTTCTTATACTCCAAGCTGGATTTGAACCGGCTGCCCTTTCAGTTTGAAATCGTTGATGTGCATGCGTTTCTCATGGATTTATCCGGGGAGCTTGAATTCGACTTGGGTAAACAAGGTGTTCAGTATGCATCGAGCATCGCCGTAGAACCGGAAACCGATGTGCTCATCGATCAAGACAAGATGAAGCGGGTATTCGCGAACATTATCGATAACGGCTTGAAGTATATGGATAAAGCGGAGAAGAAAATGGAGCTGCGAGCCTTCATGACGAACCATGACGTGGTGATTCAGATTTCGGATACCGGACGGGGGATCGAAGCCGGCGCGCTGCCGCATATCTTCGAACGTTTTTATCGCGCGGACTTATCGCGGAACAGCCGTACGGGCGGGAGCGGTCTCGGGCTCGCGATTGCCAGGCAAATCCTGGACGGCCACGGAGGCACGATTCGAGCGGACAGCATCTTGGGCGAAGGGACCAGCATCACGATCACACTTCCGCGAAGAAAAGATAAAGTTGGTGAAGCGCAATGAAACGGATACTGATTATTGAAGACGAAAAAGTCATCGCTGAGCTGGAAAGGGATTACTTGGAGGCTCATGGCTACAAGGCGGATTTCGCCATGGACGGCGATTCGGGTTTGAGGCTCGCGATCCGCGGGGAGCATGATTTGATCATCTTGGATTTGATGCTTCCGGGCATGAACGGGTTTGATGTCTGCAGGCAAATCCGCGAGGAACATAACACCCCATCCTGATGGTAACCGCGAAAAAAGAAGATATCGACGTGATTCGTGGCTTGGGGCTTGGCGCCGACGATTACATTACCAAGCCATTTAAGCCGGGCGAGCTGGTCGCGCGGGTAAAAGCCCATTTAGCCAGATATGACCGGCTGGTCGGCACCTGGAAAAATAAAGAAGAAATTCGCATTCATGGCCTGTTGATCGACTATGGAGCACGAAGAGTCTTCGTGCATGAGCAAGAGGTCATTCTGACCGCGAAGGAGTTCGATCTGCTGTAGTTCCTGGCGCTTAACCCCAACCGCGTGTTCAGTAAGGACCAGTTATTCGAAAGGGTATGGGGGAATGGATGCCATGGGTGACGCACAAACGGTCACGGTCCATATCCGGAAACTGAGGGAGAAAATAGAAACCGATGCGTCAAAGGCCCAGTACATCGAGACTTTATGGGGTGCCGGGTATCGCTTCCGATTGTAAAAGGAACAGATCTTCGTGGTGAGAGGCCAGGCGAAGTTCTGTTTTTTTATATGCATAATTTCTATATTTGAAAATTTTTATCGGAAAATGAGTGTGGTGTCGATTTCCATGTCACTCGTTCGTTGTCAATATAGAAGCCGGGTTACAGAGTCCATCACTTTACCTGTACTCCCGAGCAAAGTTAATGACAACTAAGCTCTTGGGATATCCTATCCCGAGAGCTTGTCTTACCCAGGTGAATCGGAGTAGTGCGAAATAACAAATTTTTTAATTTAAATTGTAGTCGTTTAAAAGAGGTCAACAAGCTTGTCTTATGGTAAAATTAACAAGCTGAATCCAAATAAATTATAGAAATAACGGAATTAGGAGGGAGAAATACATATGAATACTTCGGGTGCCGCAGCGGCTTCCACACCTGTGGACATCAGTAATGTGAAGAAGCTGCCCATCTTGATCTCCTTAATATTGGGGGCATTCTTCTCCATATTAAACGAGACGCTGCTGAACATCGCTTTTCCGGAGTTTATGGTTGAATTGAAGGTGTCTGCTTCAACGCTGCAGTGGCTGGCAACGGGCTACATGCTCGTCGTGGGCGTACTGGTCCCGGCATCGGCACTGCTTGTGCAATGGTTTACGACGAGGCAAATGTTCCTGGGTGCCATGATCATCTTTACGCTTGGAACGATCGTGTGCGCATTCGCGCCCCAATTCTCCATCCTGCTGGTCGGTCGTTTGCTGCAGGCAGCAGGTAGCGGACTGATGCTGCCGGTCATGATGAATACGATCCTTGTGCTCTATCCACCGGAAAAACGGGGAGCGGCCATGGGAACGATTGGTCTTGTCATCATGTTTGCTCCGGCGATCGGGCCAACTCTATCCGGATTGATTCTGGATTCTTTTGAATGGAGATGGCTGTTCTATCTGGTACTGCCATTCGCGATTATTTCCATCGTTGTGGCTTCTATTTATTTGAAAAATGTTTCGCAGCCGACCAAACCTAAAGTGGATGTCGTCTCGATTATCCTGTCCACGATCGGCTTCGGCGGTATCGTATACGGCTTTAGCAGCTCGGGTGAAGGAAGCTGGTCTCATCCGGAAGTATACGGCACCATTCTTGTCGGGGCGTTGGCGCTATTGTTGTTTGCAATCCGGCAGCTTAGACTTCGTGATCCATTGATGGACCTGAGATCGTTTAAGTTTTCGATGTTTACATTGACAGCCTTCATGCTGATCATTATGATGATGACGCTATTCTCCACCATGTCGCTGCTGCCGTTCTTGTTCCAGGGCGCACTTGGAATGACTGTATTTGCATCGGGTCTGCTCATGCTGCCGGGGAGTGTGCTGAACGGTCTGATTTCCCCGATCACAGGGAAGCTGTTCGATAAGTTTGGACCCCGGGCCTTGATTATTCCGGGAACTGCTTTCCTGGTGATCATTATGTGGTTCTTTACACGGATTACCGTCGAAACAACCAAGGTTGAGCTGTTGATCCTGCATATTTGCATGATGATTGCCATTTCGATGATCATGATGCCGGCTCAAACAAACGGAATGAATCAGCTGCCGGCACGCTACTATCCGCATGGAACGGCCATATTGAATACGCTCCAGCAAGTGGCCGGAGCAATCGGCGTAGCTTTCTTTATCAGTGTGATGTCATCGGGTCAAAGCAGCTTTCTGAAAGCTTCCTCAGATCCGAATTCGCCGGGGCAGATGGCTCAGGCCATGGTGGCCGGCGTCCACAATGCGTTTATGATTGGATTCTTCTTCTCGATTGCGGCTCTGATTCTCGCTTTGTTCTTCAAGCGAATTAAAGGTCCGGCCGAGGAATAATATTTGCTTCATTCTACTGGTAACCGGATTTCCGTCTAAAGATGGAATCCGGTTTTTTTTGTCATCTACCTCCATAGCCTCAAGCTTGGTATCCTGGTGATTCCTGACTTGGCACCGGCCGAGTGGATGCTTGAATATGGTTAGATGTTATGAAATAATTAAAGCACCAACAAACATATGTTCTCTGTGTGAAAAGAGAAATATATCGTCAAAGATGAACTGATCAGGAGGTACCGCATGTCTCAAATCTATCAAGTTATTGCTCCACACCGTACAAATTATCCCAAGCCGATTCAGCTCACCCAAGGTCAAACCGTACTATTGGGGAGAATGGATGATGATCCGGAAGGCTGGAAAAACTGGAGGTATTGCTGGACCATTGACCGAACGATGGAGGGCTGGGTGCCAGAGCAAATCATTCAAAAAAATGGTGCGGAAGGTATCATTACGGAAGATTATTGTGCCAATGAGCTCCATGTCAATGAAGGCGATATCGTTGAACTGTTTAGGGAACTTAATGATTGGGGATGGTGCCGGCGAAACGAGGAAGAGGAGATGGGCTGGATTCCGATGCGGAATTTACGGCTTGGTACATAACAAAAAGTATATAAATATACATTAGGAACGCCCAATGGAAACATACACTTTCCATTGGGCCAGGATCTTCATGCAGAGCTTTGGATGTAGCTTTCCCGTCGGTACCTATATCCGGATACTTAATTTCTTTTAGATCCAATGTGTTCATCTTGGACCTTTCGATTAATACAGGCGTTCCTCGCCGGTAATTGGATTTTTGAATGCGGACCGAAATTCTTCGCTGCTGCCTAGCTCTTCGCCGAATTCGGTATCTTTTTCTTTTGATGCTGTTGGATGGCTGGTTACTGCAGTCTGATCCTGTTTATTGTCATGTTCCGCAAAATTCTTTTCTTCATACATTTCTCTTGGTTTCCTCCTCGGTATGACCGTTTTTCTTATAGGATGCAACGGATACCCTTTCACTATGCATTACCGTATAGTGCTTCATGAAAGCAAAATATGATATTAAAAATTACAGACCTGACGCCGGAATTGAATGAGCTGGCCATCGAAAGTAAATTGAAAGGCCAGATCAATCTGGTTCTGCTCGGACTGGATTACGTGAATGATGGAGGGAGCTTCACGCTGACAACCGGTATTTTAATGGATGACCCGATTGCGCAAAGGGGCTTCTGCAGCCATGGCGAATGGAGGCGTCAAAGCGTTCGTCAAATCCGCGGCCATCGAAATGCCAAGAGGGATTCGCATTAATAGCGTTAGTCCTTCCGTCTTGCAGGAATCATGGGACCAGTATGCTTCTTTTTTCCCTGGATTCGAAGCCATACCGGCCGCACGCGCAGCTCTTGCGTTCATCAAAAGCGTTGAAGGCGCGCAAACCGGACAAAATTACGAGGTATATTAGCATTCCATATTCATGAATGATTCGAGCGATGAATTGACAACATAAGGAAGTGGTATACATCTCTTTTTCCGAGGAGGACGATCTGTTATGGCTCACCAGAAGAGAAGAAAGGAAGCTGCCTGGAAGTCGCGTAAGCAGGAACAGCATCCCCATGGTAAAATCAAATCGCTTAAAGAGTTATCAAGCGAGAGCGAGTAGATTGAGAAGCATACTGCAGAAAAAGAAGGACTGTCGGTGTCATGCGCCGATAGTCTTCTTTTACGTATTACGTCAAATAAGGGTTGCAGAACAGAATAAATTAACCTGAAGCACTCCGCTGACGTTAGTGATGAGGAAATGATTCAAAATATACGTTTATATCCGTGCAAGGCAGGTTAATGTTTCGAAGATATGGAACAGATCATGGAAGATCATCAAGATTATCGATTCAGGAAGAAGCATTAATAATTTATTCGATATGGCATATATTCTGTCTTGAACATGAAGCCAAATAGGGAGCGACGGGTAAAAATGACGGAGACATTCGTATCCTCCAATAGCACATGTACACTTGACTGCCGCACGGTGGTTGTCTTTTTGGCCGGCCTGATGACGTATCGGAACAACTTCGAGGAAGCTGCAAGCGAGGTTGCCCGGAAATATCCGGGAGCCAAAATCGTTATCCTATTCCCTTACGGGACGGCCAATGGAACAACGGGTTCATCGTTTGTCAGCCTGCTGGGCCGCCAGCTTGCTCAAGTCGGCTACGATTTAAACCATGAACGATCCAGACGGGTCTTGAACGCGGCACAAGTGATCCGTGAGCACGGGGCATCCGCGGATCACCTGCTTCTGATCGGGCACAGCGCCGGCGGCGTGATTGCTTATCGGGCAGGGCTTCATTTGGAGGAGAAGTTCGGCTTTCAGCAGGTTCAGGTATTTGCTGTAGGCAGCCCAAAATTCCGGTTGAAGGACATTCCATACAATGATCAATTCACCTATATTACCGGTCAAAGACCAGACGGGATTACCCGAATTGGCAGCTGGCACGTGCCGGGTTCACGGGTGTACCAAGGAAAGCCAGGAAGGGAAATCCAAATGAATTTCAATCCCATTCATCGGGGTTGGCGGTTCCATGCTTCGTATTTCTTAAGATCAGCCTGGACAGACTCGAATCAAGTTTTCCACAACAATGCGGAAGACCTGGTATCCAAAATTCATGAGCTATACCCTGGGAACGGATGAAGCCAAGTACAAAACGGGCTTATATTCTAAAGACTAATCCCGGTATATGATGGTTTCCCCGCAATTAATATTGAATAAATGCATAAAATAATGTATAATAGAAGAAATTCATACATCGGAACACCGGAGGAGCCTGTCACGACAGGCTCCTCTCTGCCGTTTTTTAAGGAGAGCCCTGTCGTTGACCGGGCTCTTTTTGCGTTTTTTTCCGGGTATGAATGTCTCATGTTCCAGAGCTGGCGAATGAAATAAGGTTTTCCAGCAAAAGATTTATGTATTCAAAACCAGAAGGAGGCGCTTAAATGCTTACAATCATGTTGTATCTTGCTATCATTTTGCTTGCCACCAAGCTGCTCGGCGACTTATTCGTCCGGCTTGGTCAGCCTTCGGTTCTGGGAAAGCTGCTGGCTGGCATTCTCATCGGCCCCGCCGTACTTGGATGGATTCATCCGAATGAATTTATATCCATTTTTTCTGAAATCGGCGTTCTGCTGCTTATGTTTATGGCGGGTCTCGAAACCGATCTGGATCAACTGCGGAAAAATTGGAAGTCAGCGTTCGCGGTAGCTGTCGGGGGGATTATCCTTCCGTTTGTCGGTGGTTATGGAGCGGCTGTGCTCTTTGGCCTTAGCAACAACCAGTCGCTCTTCCTTGGATTGCTTCTTTGCGCCACTTCTGTCAGCATTTCCGTGCAGACCTTGAAAGAGATGAACCGGCTGAATACGCGGGAAGGCACGACGATTCTCGGTGCAGCCGTCGTGGACGACGTCATCGTCGTGGTCATGCTGGCGGTCATGATGAGCTTGCTCGGAACAGGCCATGATATCTCCCTTGGCTTACTCATCGGCAAGAAGGTGCTGTTTTTCATTGTGGCCATCGTGGTCGGCTGGTTGGCTGTTCCTTGGTTTTTGAAGTTTTTCGCACCCCTTCGGGTTACCGAATCGGTAATCAGCGGAGCGCTGATCGTCTGTTTCGCCTTATCTTATTTTGCCGATCTGATGGGCGTGGCCGCCATTATCGGCGCATTCGCGGCAGGCATTGCCGTTTCGCAGACGCCATTTAAGCATGATGTGGAGGATCGTCTGGAGCCCATTGCTTATTCGATCTTCGTACCCGTGTTTTTCGTCAGTATCGGACTGAACATCACGTTTGAGGGGGTAACTTCCCAATTGGTGTTCATGATTGTGATTTCTATTGTAGCAATTCTCACCAAGCTTCTCGGCGGCGGACTCGGCGCGAGAATGACCGGCTTTAATACCCGCTCTTCACTGGCCATCGGATCAGGAATGATTTCCCGCGGGGAGGTCGCGCTCATTATTGCCGCAACGGGACTGGAGTCCGGCCTGCTCCTTCAGAAATATTTTACCTCTGTCGTCATTGTTGTCATTATCACTACCCTCGTTACGCCGCTGATGCTGAAGTTGTTATTTGCGGACGGAAAAGCAGATGGGGATCAAGCATCACGTGTGAGCGAGTAAGCCGCGGCTTTTTATGCATGAATAGAGAGCAAAGGATTTGGCATTATGCTATACTGTTTATAATATAAACACTTTATTCGTGCAGGCTGCGTTTGAATGACTGGGGGGAATACGAATGAGCCATGACGATATAACGGCGGAAGAAATCACGAACATTTTTCCTGCCGGCGCTTCGCTTGCTTGGGGATTGGCGAAACCGCCGCAGCGCGGTCCCAAGCGCGAAATGAGCATCGACCAAATCGTGAACAAAGCGGTGGAAATCGCGGATAAAGACGGCTTGGCCGCCGTCTCCATGAACCGAATCGCTTCGGCGCTTGGATTTACGGCCATGTCGCTCTACCGTTACATTCCCAGCAAGGATGATCTGCTGATCTTGATGCAGGAGGCGGTATGCGACATCTCGTTGCCCGCGGAAAAGCCTCCGCAGGAATGGCGGGAAAGCATGCGTGATTATGTCCTGGGCACGATTGATATTTTCCGCAAGCATCCGTGGTATGGAGACATCCCGATTTTCGGCATTCCGATCACACCCAACAATCTGCTGATCGTGGAATGGGCGCTGCAGCCGCTGCGCGACATGCCGCTGAACGATTTTGAGAAAATGTCCATCGTACTGCTCTTAAGCAGCTATGCCCGAACATACGGGATGCTGCAGCGGGACATCGATCGCGCCGTTCAGGCAGGTTCCAGTGAACAAGAGTTCGGCGGGCTCAATTACTCGGCGGCGCTTCGTCATCTCATCAAGCCGGACCAATTTCCGCATTTATATCCGATCGTAATGTCCGGCGCATATATCGGCGAGAACGAAGACGAGAACACGGTCGGTGATGATATGAACTTCGGTTTGGAGCGCATTCTGGATGGGATCGAGCAATTTTTGAATCAGAAGAGGACCTCTGATGCTTTACATCATCATGAATAAAGCTGACGTGTAATATAAAAAGGCTACTTCCAGGCAAATGCCAGGAAGTAGCCTTTTTCGTGTTATGCTCGGGACGATGCGGCAGTATTGACGTCCGTCTTCTTATCGCGAAGAAGCACCGCCGTGATGATCGCGGCCAGAACCAGGATCACTCCGGCAACAAGGCAGGTGGTATGCATGGAGGTCACAAAAGCCTCGCGGGATGCATCCATCACATGTGATGCCGTTTCCGCAGGCAATTGGCTTGCGGCGCTTGAAGCACCTGCAATCGTCTGCTCGGCGGCATGCGCTGCTTCCGGCGTCAGTCCCTTGGGCAGAAGAGGGGAGACCGAGTTCCGGTATACCGCTGCCAGCACGCAGCCCAGAAGGGCAATCCCGAACGCGCCGCCGAGTTCGCTGGAAGTTTCGATCAAGCCTCCGACAGCTCCGGCTCGGTCCACGGGAGCGACCCCCACCACGTAATCCGTAACGAGCGTCATCACGGAAACGATGCCTGCCGCGATCAATCCGGCTCCGACAAGCACGATGACTAGCGGTGAGAAGCTCTCCAGACGGATCTGGGTCAGTACGGCGAATCCCAAGGCAGCGATCCCGAAGCCTGCTATCATGACGCGCGGTCTTCCGTATGTTTGTGAAAGTTTAGCCGCGATCGGCGCAGCAGCTCCTACGGCGACCGAAGGCAGGACGCTCCACAAGGACGCAACGAACGGTGAATATCCAAGCACCGATTGAAGAAACTGGGTATTGACCAGCGAGCTTGCCATAAGCGCGAACGTAGCGATGAAATTCACGAGAATCGAACCGCCGATTCGCCGTTCCATCAGCGCACGGATATCGAGCAAGGGCAAAAAACAGGACAGCGACGTCCATGGATGCGAACATTAACGGCAGACATAAAATGCTTAGCGCAATCCATTCTTTGCGGCCTGCACGTTTGGCCGATTGAGGGTTAAGGGTTGTCATGAAAACATCTCCTTGCTGTTTACTGAATAAACAGTTATTTTTATAAACAGTATATGTCGTAAACAGTAAACGGTCAATATAAAATTGTTTTTCCAGTAATATGTAAAATTATCAATACTTCATCTTTAATTTGGCATAAGAAATGTAATCGCTTCCAAATTATAATCTATCCGAGAGGAGGACAAGGGATTCACGAGACAGCAAGGGATGACTGAAACACAGCCAAGAGGATCATTTCATAAGTAGAGGTGTAATTCCAAATCCATAACAAATCGTAGGAGGTAATTTATGTTTAAGATGAGCAAGAAAATGTTGGCGTTCGTTTTTGCAGCTTCCATGAGCTTCGGGCTGTTAGCATCCACCTCCAATGCAGCGACGACAGACTATTGGCAAAACTGGACCGATGGCGGCGGGACGGTCAATGCCGTGAACGGCTCCGGCGGCAATTACAGCGTGACATGGCAAAATAGCGGAAATTTCGTTGTCGGCAAGGGCTGGAATACAGGATCGCCGAATCGGACCATTAACTATAATGCCGGTGTCTGGTCTCCGTCTGGAAACGGGTATCTGACTCTGTACGGGTGGACAAGAAACTCGCTCATCGAATATTACGTCGTGGATAACTGGGGAACGTACCGGCCTACGGGAACCTTCAAAGGAACCGTAACCAGCGATGGAGGCACGTACGACATCTATACATCACAGCGTGTGAATGCCCCTTCCATTGACGGCACGCAAACCTTTACGCAGTATTGGAGCGTTCGCCAATCCAAAAGAGCAACAGGGGTTAACTCCGCGATTACATTCAGCAACCATGTGAACGCATGGGCAAGCAAGGGAATGAATCTCGGCAGCAGTTGGGCTTATCAGGTGTTAGCGACGGAAGGATATCAAAGCAGCGGCAGCTCTAACGTTACAGTATGGTAACCCGCATCTCTACGAAATAACGGATATACAACGGACTGTTCCCCTGAATCCATAACTATCCGTCATGCGTTGCAGGCCGTTTCGTTTCTTGGGGACGATCGGCCTTCAGCGCTTGCCGGAGACATGCCGTGAGGCCATAAGAACTATCATTTTTCCTATTCAGCTTAAAGGAGAAATATCGATGAGAAAGCTATGCCTGTTTCTAATGATCGCCTCCATGACAGTGATCATCAGTGCTTGTTCGCATCCGAAGATGGATAAGAAGAATGATGATTTGGTTTTCGTGAAAGGCGGGAGTTTTACAAGCGATAAATCCAGTGACAATGTAAAAAGCGTAAAGCTGCCGAATTTTTATATTGGTAAATATGAGGTAACCCAAGCGGAATGGGTGAAAGTCATGGGAAGCAATCCATCGGAATTCATTGGGGAAAATTACCCCGTTGAAATGGTCAGCTGGTACGATGCGGTGGAGTATTGCAATCGAAGAAGCATGCAAGAGGGCTTCGTGCCCTATTACAATATAGACAAGGAACAGCAGGATTCGAATAATAAGAACGGGAATGATCCGATCAAATGGACCGTAACGATCCATGAGGGAGCAGACGGGTACCGTTTGCCTACCGAAGCCGAATGGGAATACGCCGCCAGCGGAGGCCAGGTGAGCAAGGGTTACACCTATAGCGGCAGCAATCAAGCCGACGAGGTCGCATGGTATTGGAGAAACGCTGGAGACAAATACTTAAACGGCAACTGGAATTGGCCTGTCATTGAGAGCAATCATAATCAAACCAAACACATCGGCACGCGAAAGCCCAATGAGTTGGGCATTTATGATATGTCCGGTAATGTGCGGGAATGGTGCTGGGACTGGTTCGAAGATTCGAATTTTACAAGCGGTACGTTTCGGGTCGTGAAGGGCGGCGGCTGGATCGGCGACGTCAGCAACAACGAGATCTCTTTTCGCGGCAAATTCGATCCAAACGGATTCGGACCCGATCAGGGGTTCCGCGTCGTACGTGGGGGATAGCCCGGCCAGGGTTTACATAAGGAATAAATGGTTTCATTCGTTCATAATGGCCTTGCGACATCAGCTTCAAAAATATGCTATACTTTCAATGTAAAAGGGGGTGCGTCAAAGGATGGAGAATCTGTTCGGATTGTCTGTCGCTTCTTCGACTCATGCAGAGCCAATTATTGGGATAGCGTTACTTTGCATGGGGCCAAATCCTTTATAACGCTAAATTCGCTTTTCTCATATGTTGGCTCTGCGCCTTATTTGAATTATCAAATTAAGGAGCGGGCGACAGTGAAATATACGAATGCGACAAACGTATTACCCGAAAAGCTGATCATGGAGATCCAAAAGTACGTTCAAGGCGAGACGATTTACATTCCCAAGCCGGAAAAGGCATACAAATCATGGGGAAGCGTTAGCGGCGGAAGACGGTGGCTTGATCGCCGCAATGCCGCGATTCGACAGGCTTTTATGAATCATCGAAGCATAGAGGAGCTGTCTCAGGAATACTATCTCTCCGTTGAAACGATAAAGAAAATCGTCTACTCGAAAAAAAAATAAGGAAGGCACTGGTGAAGCGAATTCATCAGTGCCTTTTTATGCAATCCTTCGTCACGAAATAAGCTGGCATCTCTGATATAATTATTTTCATATTGACGGAAAACCATTGGATATTGATCACAGAAAGGAGCCAGGATATGAATTTTAAGATGGGCGAAGCGATTGAGATTCTGGAACGCACACCGCAAACACTGGCATGTTTTTTATCCGGTATCTCTGATGGATGGTTGCAATGCAATGAGGGAGAAGGCACCTGGAACGTTACGGATGTGATTGAACACCTCATCGAAGGGGAGAAAAATAACTGGATACCACGATTGGAATTTATTCTTCAGGAAGGTGAAGGAAAACCTTTTCCTTCGTTTGATCGTTACGCTCATCTCCAAGACAAGCCGGAAAGACCATTTGAACAAAAGCTGTTTGAATTTAAAACGATTAGAACCCAGAATATATCCAAGCTTAAGGAGATCATGGATTCTGAATCGCAATTGGAACTGACGGGTTCGCATCCGGCTTTCGGCGTCGTGAAGTTAAGAGAGTTGATATCTACGTGGGTTGTTCATGATTTAACACACATGAGGCAAATCGTGCGGGTCATGGCTGAGAGATATCGGGCGGACGTTGGCCCTTGGACGGAATATTTGGGCATATTGAATAACAAATAAGAAAAACAAAAGCTGGCCAAATGGCCAGCTTTTGAATTTAAGAATTACTCTTCGAATTTCCCTTCAAAAACAAGTTCATTTAGCGGGCGGCGGTTATTCGGGACCTCGCGCTGCTGGAATGCTTCCGGCAATGCGGATTTATCTCCGTGATACCCGAGCGCAATTACGGCATGAAGATCAAACTGCTCTGGGATGTTCAGCAATTGACGGGCTTTGTCGCGGTCAAAACCGCCCATGGCATGCGTGAACAGACCGAGCATGGTCGCTTGGATAGCCATCGAGGCCCAAACTGCACCCGCGTCGAAAGCATGCGCTCCATTCGGGTCGCCGTTAGCTCTAAGCTTGTCGGAAGCGACAAGAATCAGCACTGGGGCGCTGGACGCCCAGGATAAATTGAATTCGTTAATGAATTGATGAAATACGCTGCGCTGTTCTTCGGTTTTAGCGACAAAAAAGCGCCAAGGCTGATCATTAAAAGCAGATGGTGCCCAGTGTGCGGCATCCAGTACGGTATATAGATCCTGATCGTTCACCTCGCGATTCGAAAAAGCGCGGGTAGACCAGCGGTTCAGGAAAAGAGGACTTACCGGATAATCGGAAACGCGTTGGTCCTGCACCTCCGCTGCAATTACATTGACGATTGCTTGCACGTTGCTCATGTATGAATATCACCTTTCGCAATAAATTTTCATTTTCAGTATAAGTTACTTACTTAATATTATCAACTTACAATTTAATCACCCGACCATCCTGGAGCTTGCCGATCACATGAAATATCAATCTTCCTCGACTGCTTTTAATATCATGGAACAGTTGGTCAAAAAGGGGTTTATTTCCAAAGGTGCTGGTCCCCGTATGCTGCAGGTGATCAAACAAGAATGTGTGTGCAAACTTTGCGAGGAAAACCCAGGCGAAATTTGGATGCGTAACACGAAGAGCGGCAAAAGAATTTTCATTTGTCAGGATTGTCACAGCGATGTATGGGGAGTGGATCAAAGAAATGGACAAGGGGCTTAAAACGACGTATTGGACGCCAGAACAGATCGAGGCTCATTGTAAAGCAATCGGAGCCGATAAAGTACCAGCTAAATCTAAAAAGGTAACCAGCATTACAGCGCCGCAGCAAACACAAGGCAGCAATCATTACAGCCACCGCGGTGGTGAATGGTAAGAACACAGCAAAGACCCCCAATACCTTGGCCGGCTGCGGGGGTCCTAGTGTGGTAAACATTTCCTTCAACCCAATATTAACATACAAAGGGGAATGAGGGGAATGGCGATGGCATGGGGACAAGGGGAGCTCTTTCCAACAGCTAATGAAACGGAGATCCAGCGGACAAAATTCCTGCTCGGTAAATATACAAAGATGATTGCTTTAATGCAGGATTTTGAAAAGTTTGAAGCTGATTTAAAGCAAGTCGCAATCGATGGAGAAGCAGCTCGCCGAATTGATCAGGAGGACCTGCATGCGGATAAAACCGCCAATGCGACAATCTTGATAGAGAAACAACGCTGGGTGTATCAACAGTACCGGTTTTATACTCATCAATTGAAGCGAGCTTGGGCGCTCATCCAGGATGACGATGAGAAGAGGGCGATTGATTACAGATACATTCAGGGATACTCGTATAAAGAAACACTGCTGTTCTTCCGACGCAGCCTGAGTGATAGTACAATTCGCCGGAAGATCAATGATGGAACTGAGAGTATGGCCAATACTCTAAAATTGATTGGTTTTTTTGATGAGGATACTACTGAGTTTTAGGATTTAGAAAAATAGCGATGAACTAAGATCTTGAAGCATGGTCTTAGGGCATCGCATTTTTTTGCTTTTTAGTCCTTTCTAGATACTAAACTTAAAAGAAGTTTCTTTCTTAGACTCTTAATTATAAAAAAATTCCTAAAATTCAAATATTTTCATATTTTAGGTGTTTTATATATATGAATAATGCATCTATTAGGAGGAGGTGGGGAATTAAGGTAGATGCTATTCTAATTTTATTCAGAGGGGAACTGAAATAATGAAAAAATCATTTAAGTTAGGATCAATTATTTTATCGATGGTATTACTATTAACTGTTTTCCCAGTAAGTAGCTTTGCTGCAACTTATTATCCACCTGGGGGCATTGTAGCTTCGCCTGGGGATATCCTTATAACAAATAATACAAGCTCGAGTGGCTTAACTGGGCATGCAGGTATTGTGAATTCAAATCTATCTGTTTCAACTATCGATGGTTATGGCCAACATCCAACCACAAAATCTCTTACTACATGGTTCAATTCTAATCCTAACACAGTAGTAGTTAGGTACATCGGATCCGATTATAGTACTGTAAACCCTAAGGCTGGCAAATGGGCTGCTGATTATGTAGCTCAACATCCCAATGCAACTTACGGACTGGTTAATCAATATAAAGATTTGAACGAGGTATATTGTTCAAAAATCCCATGGCTCTCTTTTTATTCATATGGTGTAAATATCGGAAATCTATGGCCATCCGATATAGGAGTTATCCCACCATATGCTTACATAAATGCTGCTCAAGACCGGAAGTATGGTTTGGGTATCGCTGTCGTTTATGGTAGCTGGTCCAATCTTAGTTTGAAAGCACTAAGTGTCGATGAAACTGATTTTAGTCAGGATGAACTGTTGGAAGTACCTCATGCTAACATAGAAAATCCTAACGATTACGTATCAGGAAATTAATTTGTTTTTTTTGATAAATAAACCCTGCTTAAGCAGGGTTTATTTATTTTAGCATTTATATATATAATTGGTTTTTAGGAAGGAGGTGGGAGCAGTGAAAAGGAAACTGCTAGTTATTTCTATGTTTGTAATATGCTTAGCTGCAGTAATTGGATATTTTATTATTGATTATAAAAATAAGAGTACTGATTTAGAAAAAGAAGTAGTTTTATATGTCCAAGCTAAATATCCGGATACAACACTTAAAAATATTTCGAGTGGTTATTCCTTAAAAGGGAAAGGTTACTATGTGGATGTAATATATAATGACGAGCCAAATATAAGGTATACCTACATGAAATTTGATAACAAAATAACACTCAATGGTACCACTAATCCCGAAGGTAAGCATATGGATCCTTCATTTGGAAAATAACTGAATTGTTCTAGTTAAGTTTAATAATGACCATAAAATGCCTCTAAATTGAACATCACATGACAGATTTCCCATGATATTATGGAAGCATAGAAAAAGGCGAGAATGACACGCACGGCTGCATGAATGCGGCGTATGACCGGGGCGTAACTCTTCTCGCCTTTTTAACTTGATATAAAATACTCCCTGATTTATGGTAAATATGTGTATAAAGATAAGAAAGGGGAGAAATTTATATGGACATAAAAATGGAGTACCGTTTTACTGATTCATATTTACTGGTTTTTCTTCAGCATGTTCATGCAAAAGATAAGAAAGGGCATATAGACGCCTATAAATTATTAGGAAGACCATATAGAGATATGATAGAATTTGTTATAAATAGTTCTATCTATGAATGCGAGAATTTCGAGGATTTTATGAATTTTGATCCTTCTGAAGAAAAGAGGCTTCACGGTGTGGGTGTTGCCTATCCAGAAAAAGGATTGGAAAGAATGTTCGAAATAGCTAATCAACATCAAAGAAAGATGTGACGCTTGGGGCAAGTAAAAAAACAGAGAGAATCCGTGAATGTAGTGGAATTGATCGTTAAAACCGTCAATTATCACGTTTTACGACTTTGACTCATTTTCTGACCAATCAGTAAAATGGTCTTGTCATTCCTCTCAAGTTACTAAGTACAGATGCTTTTAAAGCAAAGAGCGCAGCGTTTTTGCAGCGGCCGTTACGGACGCCATAAACGCACGATCATACATAAGACAGCAGCAGCCGTTCCTTCACTGGGGCGGCTTTTATTTTTCTCAGGAGCGTGATTGTTATGAAGAAGTTCGTTAAATGGCTAATCAGGATAACATCAGGCCGATCGGCGCCACCAAGAAATCGAGGTGAACGCAGACATGGCAGGAAAACATAAACGGACGGCCCTTCCTTCTGAACCGAAGCAGCCGAAGAAATGCAAAGGGTGTTTTTGGGGAGAATGGACAGGGACGAAGCAGTTCTGCAGTAAGCGTCGTTGTGTGAAGCAGGGAAACCTCTCCTGATGTCGAATTATGTGATGATAGGGAGGTGACCGTGTATGAATGAAGTTAAAACTTATTTACTTCAAATATTCGAAGAAAAAAGCCCAGAATTGTCTATTAGACGGGATTGGGAAGTTATGATAGCTAAAGGTTCTGATGGCCTTTATTTTGGAAAGGCCAAGTGTCCTGCGCTTGGTGCTAACGCCGACTCTTATCCCTGGATAGAAACAAAAACATCGGATCTTGAAAGAGCAGCAGAATTTATGAAAGGCTACTGTGAACAAAGAACAAAAAGCTGAGCACCTTGGGGGGTGCTTTTTCTTTTGCTCATAAGACGCAATAGAATCCCGTTTCAGCGACCCTACTTTTTAACGTCCGAATGCAGGTGGATAGAAAGAAACAGGCAGGAGAGGGCCGCTGAATAACCGTGCGACTCTATTTTGCATGCACGTATACACGAAACCAACTCAACTCAAATTATGCCATTAACTATGATTAAAGCGTCACTGTCGAAAACATCATAATTGCGTATTATAAATTACACCACTTTTGATTTGGCTTTTTTAAGCATCTTCCTTCTACTGTGACTGCAGCGGTTAAAGAGTGGATCGCAGAGGTTGCCGCTACCTAAGAAAAGCGGCAATACATTATGATAATTAAGTCGTCCAAAAGGGCGGCTTTTTTTGTTGCACCTATATAGGCAACCAACTCAAATAGGAAGGTGAAATTATGAACATCAGAGTCATACCAATCGATCAGATTAATGCAGCTGCATATAACCCACGCTTCGACCTTCAGCCTGGCGATCCAGAGTATGAGAAACTGCGGCGGAGTATTGAATCCTTCGGATATGTCGAGCCTATTGTATGGAATGAACGTACAGGCAACATGGTCGGTGGGCATCAGCGGTATAAGATCATGGTTCACGAGCAGGGCTGCACGGAGCTGGCCGTAAGCGTCGTCGACCTGGACGATCAGCAGGAACGCCTGCTTAATCTGGCGCTTAATAAGGTTTCGGGCCGCTGGGATGAGGAAGCGTTGGCCACGCTGCTCGACGAGCTTCAGGAGGCGGGTGCTGATATTGTTTTGTCTGGATTCGAACATGATGAGATTACGGACCTTATCAACTCGCTGCCGAACGTTCCGGATATAGAGGAGCCGGTTGTTGAGGACGACTTCGATGTTGGGAAGGCTTTGGCTGACATCAATGAGCCTGAGACCAGGCGAGGTGATGTTTGGCAACTTGGTCTCCATCGGTTAGTTTGTGGGGATGCAACGGATCCGGAGGACATTGCCCTGTTGATGGAAAACTCCCAGGCTGCACTGATTGTCACGGACCCACCTTATAACGTCGCTGTTGAGAGTGATTCGGAGTGCCTAGCTGCAGATGGCCGGGGCTCAATATTGAACGATGATATGCCCGCAGAGGAATTCGCGGGCTTTTTGTATTCTGTATTTCAAAGCTACGGCAGCATAATGGATCCGTCTGCAGCAATCTACGTATTTCATCCCTCCTCATATCAGCGCGAGTTCGAGGATGCAATGAATGCAGCCGGAATTGTTGTCCGCAGTCAATGCATTTGGGTGAAGAATGCGGCTTCGTTTGGATGGTCACAGTATCGCTGGCAGCACGAGCCTGTCTTTTATGCCCACAAACGCAGCAAGGCGCCTTCTTGGTATGGCGATCGTCGGCAGTCGACCGTCTGGCGTGCAGGGCTACCTGCAGACGAACCAGAACCATCGACGGTATGGGAAGTCTCACGAGGTGACGTAGGTAAGTATGTTCATCCTACCCAGAAGCCATTAGAATTGCTGGCCATTCCGATCGGGAACAGCAGCCAAAAGGGAAACCTGGTTGTCGATCTCTTTGGTGGATCCGGCAGCACGCTGATGACGTGTGACCAGATGAGCCGTGTTTGTCGGACAATGGAACTTGATCCCAAGTTTTGTGATGTTATTAAGCGGAGGTATCACGAGGCCACTGGAATTGAACCTGTGCTTGTTCTCCGAACTGATCCTGTTGCATAGAAAAAGGAGGACGCGCGAACGTCCTCCCCTTGGACCAGGGTATCCCCCGGCTGAGATAGCGGCCCGCCGCGCGCGGCATTTTGCAGACATCCGCTATCTCGCATTCCATCATAACGGAAAGCCGAGGGGAACACAATGGGAACAAAACATGAAAAAGACATCTTGCTTCAACATGAGCTCGCGGTAATGGAAGGTATCATGGAATCCAAAGAGCAGTACCGTAAGATCGTAAAGGCAGGAATCGCTCGGTGGGTGAAGGACTTTCAGGACGGTCGCATCGAAATCAAAACGGTGGATGATCTGAAGAAGCTGATTGAAATAGATATTGAGTTACAAAAGGACGAGCTATGATCTTAAAGAACTTTATTTTCCTAATAATTCATCGATGAGATTTATGATGATTGG
>NZ_BIMK01000022.1 GCF_004001045.1 Paenibacillus chibensis | reverse complement strand
GTTATGCGGACGTGGCTCAGCGGTAGAGCATCGCCTTGCCAAGGCGAGGGTCGCGGGTTCGATTCCCGTCGTCCGCTCCAAACTTTTATGGCGCCATAGCCAAGTGGTAAGGCACAGCTCTGCAAAAGCTTTATCCCCAGTTCGAATCTGGGTGGCGCCTCCATTACAACTAAACATGCGCCCTTAGCTCAGCTGGATAGAGCGTTTGACTACGAATCAAAAGGTCAGGAGTTCGAATCTCTTAGGGCGCGTATATTTTTCACTTGCTGGTGTGGCGGAATGGCAGACGCGGCGGACTCAAAATCCGCTTCCGGCGACGGAGTGGGGGTTCAAGTCCCTTCACCAGCATTGATGAATCGAAAAGCTCATTATCTGAACACTCAGATAATGAGCTTTTTTGTGTGATGTAAAGCTCCGTATTTCGTACACAATCTGTTAGAATAATTTACATTCCGTTGATGCGGCTTTGAAAATTGTTGAACAATAGGTGCATAAACTTATTGTATAATATAGAAAAATCAAATTGCCGAATGGGGGTAGCCAATTGGATGTACATGACGCGACAGCCTGCAGCTGGAGAGCACGTCGAGTTTTAAAGAAACATGGTTTGGAAGCGCTTCAAATACTGTTAACAATGAATAAACGTTATGAAATTCTCGATCCGACCGGAATGGAGGTTCATCCTTCGTGAAAAAAACATGGCTGCTAGGATTCGGTTTTTTCAGTATTAGCATCACTTGGGCGCTGTATAACGCGTTTGTGCCCTTTTTTCTGGATCATTATATCCATAAAGTTTCACTCATCGGTTTTATGATGACGATCGATAATTATTTTGCTTTATTTTTGCAGCCCTGGATCGGTAACCTGAGCGATAGAACGAATACCCGCTTTGGCAAACGGATGCCGTTTATGTTGATCGGGATGCCCCTCGCCGCAGTATTTGTCATTTTGATTCCATTACATACAACCTTTATTACATTAGTTCTTTTCATGATGCTGATGAATCTGTCCATGAGCATATACCGATCACCTACGGTCGCCTTGATGCCGGATATCACGCCCGATCACCAACGAACGAAGGCAAACGGGATTATTAATTTCATGGGTGGCTTCGGCGGTATTTTGGCTTTCGGAGTCGGTTCAACGCTGTATGGAGCGAATCCGGCCTTCCCTTTTGTGGCAGCAGCGGTGATCACGTTAATTTGCTTGTTCATATTAGTGCGTTACATTAAGGAGAAAAGAGACGTCATCGTCCCTGTTCATACGGAAAAGCAGCCTAAGATCAAGCTGAGAGGGGAATTGGACCGTACGACCGTCCTGCTCCTCATTGCGATTTTCTTTTGGTTTGTGTCCTATCAGGGGGTCGAGGCTATGTTCACTTTATACGGCAAGCACCATATGGGATTAACCGAGCAGGACGCTGGATTCTCACTGACCTTCTTTTCCTTGTTCTTCGTGCTGTTTGCGCTCCCGAGCGGTTGGCTCGGCAACAAGTACGGCAAACGTAAAATCATAATTTCGGGCGTTATCGGATTGTTTCTTGTATTTGCGGTCATTCCGCTGGCCAAGACGGTGCTGGTGCTCCGAATTCTTCTCGCCTTGGGCGGCATGTGCTGGGCTTTGATCAACATCAATTCCTACCCGTTTGTCGTATCCATCGGCAGTGAAACAAGCATCGGAACGAGGACGGGACTGTATTACCTGGTATCCTCGCTTGCAGCCATCGCTTCGCCTCCGCTGCTGGGTCTGATCATTGACCAGTTCGGGTACGGCTCGATGTTCATCTATGCTTCGTCCGGCATGCTGCTTGCGCTGCTGTTCATCTCCCTGGTCAAGCATCATGGCAAAAGCACGGCGGTTCCGGCAGAAAGCGTTCAAGCAAAAGTATAAGCATAAGCTAAGCATGATTCGCGGCTATAATATGATATCAGCATGTACAAGAGCGCCTGAAGTCCGCAGGGCGCTCTTTTTTGACCTTTAAGAAGGGTCCGGTACTTGAAAGACATCGAAGTAATGCCCCGTTTTGCGGGGTTATTTTGCGTCAGACCATCATAACGGCGGGGACCTGCACATAGGGAATAATCACGGATAGCCTTAGGTCTGAAACGTACCCCGTCTAAGGTCTAGGATCAAAAACCGTCTGCGGTCTGTTTTGGAAAAGGGCCGAACCACCTAAAATAAAGACATAAGGTTGATGCAATGAAAGGAAGTGAGAAATGTATGAAAAACCGCAATAACGGAACAGCCATCGTATTGATCGTTATCGGGGCCCTGATGCTTTTCGGATTGTTCGCCCCACTGTTTGGCAAGCTGCTCGGTCTGCTCTTCCCGATTCTGATGATCGCCCTAGGCTATTACGGAATCCGCAGAGGCAGAACGCTCATCGGGACCATCATCCTCGCGTTTGGTGTTTTGTCCCTGCTGGCTAAACTGTCCTGGTTCATCGGACCGCTGCTCGGCATCGCGCTGGTGATCTTCGGAATTTCCCTCCTGAAGGGAAAAAGAAATTCCTACTAACATAAATAACGTCTAACAAGAAAAAAACGAATAAGGAGGGGCTATACAAGATGAGTGTTTTCCGTCGGGTGCGGGATATCACCGCAGCTAATTTAAATGAACGTTTGGAACAAAGTCAGGATCCGGTACGGCTGATCGATCAGTTCCTGGCAACCACGCGGGACGACATCGTCGAAGCCGAAAAGCTTGTACAGCAGTCCACGGCACATATGAGACAGCTGAAGCAGCAGGTGGATCAGGCCGAATCGATGAAAAACAAGCGTGAAGAGCAAGCGCTGCTGGCCTTGAAGGCCGGAGAGGATCATCTCGCCAAGCTGGCTCTGCAGGAAAAGATCATTTATGAAGAAAAGCTGGAGCAGTACAGCGAACTGCTGGACACGACGAAAAGATCCCTGATTGATCTGGAAAGCCAGCTGAACGACCTTAAAATGGAGTATCAGACGGTATACAACAAACGTCAATACTATGCGGCGCGCATGGAGACGCTACGGCTTCAGCAGCGCATGAACCAACGGATGGACGGCTATGGAAGCGGGCAGGATGTACCAAAAATGTTCAATCGCCTCGAAGACCGGATTTCCGATTGGGAACTTGAAGCTCAAAGCTTGCGTGATCTGCGCCGTATGGGTCAACAGTACTTAGACCAGGCCAGCGAAACGGTCTCCGGCATTCTGGAGAAAGAAATGGCCCGGTTGAAACAAAAGCTGAACAACAGCGGAAAGGAGTAACCATATGAGTAAACTCTACCGTTCGGCGCGGGATCGAAAGGTTACAGGACTTTGCGGCGGACTGTCGGAGACGATAGGCATGGATTCCACGCTGCTGCGGGTGCTGTTCATCATCTCGATTTTCTTGACGAGTGGAACGACGCTGTTCATTTATTTCATCGCTTCCCTGGTCGTACCGAAAGAACCGGTACCTCCATACAATCCGTATGGACCGGGACCTGGTTATGGAGCAGGCGGCTACTACGGCGGTCAGCCCGGCAATGGTGGTTACTATGGCGGAAATGGCGGAAACGGTGGCTATGGAGGCCCATCCTTTGATCCAAGAAGCAAATATAACGATCCGTCTTTTGGCAGCAGACCTGCCGGAAGCTTCTCTTCCCAAGCGTCCAATCTGGACGCCATGATGGAGGATATCGAGAAAAAGGCTATGAAGAAAGAACTGGAAGACTTGAAGAAAAAATTGTCCAAATACGAGAAGGGAGAAGTGTAAAACATGGGAGTATTTAAAAGACTGAAAGATATGACGAAGGCGTCGGTAAATGAATTGCTGGATAAAGTAGAGGATCCGATTGTCATGTTGAATCAATACCTCCGCGATATGGAGGCTGAAATTCACGAGGCTGAGGTGACCGTTGCGAAACAAATGGCCAACGAGCGCCGCATGAAGCAGCGTGTGGAGGAAGCGGAGAAAATGTCCGTACAGCGCGAGGCTCAAGCCGAGCTGGCTCTGAAGAACGGTCAGGAGGAAGTGGCACGCAAGCTTCTGGAAGAAAAAATCTACTTCGATCAAAAGATTACCGAATACCGCGATCTGCATGCGCAGTCCGAAACCCAGGCGAAAGAACTGGTACAGCAGCTGCATGACATGAAGGACGAATTCTACAAAATGCGCAACAAACGCAATGAGCTCGTTACACGTGCTCAAATGGCGAAGGCCAAGAAGCAGATGTCCCAAATCAACAGCCTGCATACGATCGAAAGCGGCAGTGCATCCCTTGGATTCCACCGCATGGAGGAAAAAATCATGCAGCTGGAAGCTGAAGCTGATGTGATGCGTGCTCCTTACCGTCCGGCAGCGAGCACATTCACAAGTCCGGTAGACGCTGAAAAGCAACTGAAAGTGGAAGAGCAGCTTAACGCTCTCAAAAGCAAAATGAATCCTACCAGCAGTGCCGCAAAAACAACGAAAGAATAAGTATTCACAAGATAGGGCAGTATGATATGCTATGAAAAGTGAATAAAGAGCGAATTCTTTTGTTCAGTCGATCTAAAAAGAGGAGAGCCATATTGGTGCGCTAGCTGCACCATATGGCTTTTCGAACCTTTACGATATACGATAAACTGACAATCACGAGGAGGTGCGGCATGGAAAAAAGAAATCGCGTTATTGCACTTATACTCATCGGCGTTGGCCTTCTCATGCTGGTCGGCAAGTGGGACGGCTTTTTTACCATCGTCGCACTCCTGTTTTTGTTGATGGGTATTTATACAATCCGCGGAGGCAAGGTGAAACGGGGCTATCGGCTGCTGGCAGTCGGCGCCATTCTGCTGCTGCTGGATCATTTGATGATGGTGCTCGGCATCGCGCTCTTATCGCTTGGATTCTTTTTTATCAAAGCCAAAAAGGTTCAGCCGAAGGAAGGCTTCCTACAGAAACAGAACTTTTCGTCGCATTTTGACTGGGATCAGCAGCCTTGGGTCATGCGCAGCATGAGCGTATGGCATGTGCTGGGGGAGGCGGATCTTGACCTGTCGCTGGCAATACCGGAAGATCGTCAAACGGTAATGATGTTTCAGGGAATCATGGGGGATATGGATCTGCAAATCCCGGAATATTACGGCGTGGAGATTGAGGCGTTCGTGCTGTTCGGCTCCATCGATTTCAGAGGAAACCGCGACAACGGCATGATGAATCGGCTCAACTGGAAGTCGCCCAACTACGACACCAGCGATCAAAAAGTGAAATTTATCGTTTCGTATCTGATTGGAGACTTGGACATACACATATCTTAGGAAAAGGGGGTCCCCGCATGAAGTCAAAGAAGCCGGTGAATATGGTCTCCCGGAGCATGGGCGAGGGAGCCCTTCTTTCTTTTGTTTTGCTGCTGATCATTTTTTACGTTATGTATACATATGGTTATTTGGCTCCATTCGACTCCTGGACAAGGGTGGTGCAGGCAGTGACGACGCTGGTTCTCGTCCCGGTGGGGATCGGGGCCGTGTACGGATTTTATCAAAGCTACCGCACGAAAAGAAGGCTGGAGCTGCTCCGGGATACGCTGCTTTCCTGGGAGAAGGGGAATTTAACCCGGGATGTTCCCGAGCTTGGCGTGGATGAAGTAGGGCGGCTCGGTGAGCAGCTGGGACGGATCAGCAAAAAGTGGGAGGAGCAGGTGACCTCGCTTCAGCGCTTGTCCACCAACAATGCTCAGCTTGCCGAGCAGGCAAGAGTATCGGCGATCGTCGAGGAACGCCAACGTTTGGCTCGCGAGCTGCATGATGCGGTCTCGCAGCAGCTGTTTGCGATTTCGATGACGGCAACGGCCGTCGGACGGACGCTCGCCAAGGATTTTGATAAGGCGCAGCGGCAGGTGGCCTTGATCGAGGAGATGGCTGCCGTGGCGCAGTCGGAGATGAGAGCGCTCCTTCTCCATCTCCGGCCGGTATACCTGGAAGGCAAACCGCTGGAGCAGGGCTTGAAAGAGCTGGTTAAAGAGCTTAAGGTAAAAGTACCGATGGATATCGTGTTTGAGATGGATGAAGGCATTCACCTGATGAAGGGAATCGAGAATCACCTGTTCCGGATCATCCAGGAAGCGATGTCCAACACGCTGCGGCATGCCAAAGCGGAGAAGATGGAGATTCGCATTCACCAAAAGCAGGACACCGTATGGGTGATGATGCGGGATGACGGCCAGGGATTCGAGCTGGATGAGAAAAAGCAGGCCTCTTACGGCCTTTCCAATATGCAGGAACGGGTGAATGAAATCGGCGGTTCGATTCAATTCATCACGGCTCCCGGCAAAGGAACCCGAATCGAAATTACAATTCCGATCGTAAATGAAGATAAAGGAGGGGATGAGGAATATGGAGGAGCTGGAAAAGCCGGAAATTAAAGTTCTGCTCGTGGATGATCACGAAATGGTTCGCATCGGACTCGCGGCTGTGCTTGGCACGGAGGACGGAATCGAGGTCGTAGGTGAGGCGGGCAGCGGCGAAGAGGGAATCCGCCTGGCGCGTGAATATAAGCCGGATGTCGTGCTGATGGACCTGGTCATGGAAGGCATGGATGGTATCGAAGCGACCAGGCAGCTGCTGAAGCTGTATCCGGATTGCAAAGTCATCGTGCTGACCAGCTATCTGGATGACGAAAAAATGTATCCGGTCATTGAAGCCGGGGCGTTCAGCTACCTGCTGAAAACGTCCAGAGCCAGCGAAATTGCGGAAGCGATACGCGCAGCGGCGCGGGGGCAGTCCGTCCTGGAATCCCAGGTTGCATCCAAAATGATGAACCGATTCCGTCATCCCGAGACGGAGGCGCCGGCTCATAAGGAACTGACTGAACGGGAAATGGATGTGCTGCGGCTTCTCGCGCAGGGCAAATCGAATCAGGAGATCGCCGACGATCTGATCATCGGCATTAAAACCGTCAAGTTTCATGTCACGAACATTCTCGCCAAGCTCGGCGTAGATGACCGGACGCAGGCTGCGATTTATGCTTATAAAAATGGCCTTGCGGAATAAAGTTGAATATCTGTTTTTCATAAAAGTAAAAAATGCACCCTTGCCAGCATCGTTCAAGGCACCGTGAAGGTACTTGGCGGAGCAGGGGGTGCATTTTTTATTTAGATCAAGAAGAGCAGGGCAAGCAGACCCAGGCTTAAGGCGAGTCCGGCACCGTATCCATAGCCATAAGGCCGGTAACCATACCCGTATCCGTAACCGGGGTAAAAAGCGCGAATATGGGCTTTAGAATCTGATTTTTTATTTTTGGAGGCTTGCGGACGCTTCTTGTTTGTTTTGACATTGGCTGCATGCAGCGCCGTTTCTTCCTCACCATCCAATATGATGTGACCATCCTTGCAGTGTGTCAGCCTGCCGATGTAGGTCCTTCCGTCGTACGTGCAGGCGAGAACCATTTTACCGCGATGCTGCAAAATATTTTCGGTTGAAAGGGGATATACAGGGATCATGAAAGGGTCAATCCTCCCTCTACTATTTTTATTACAATGTATTCACACCTAGGCCACGGCGCTATGGTTATTCACCCATTTATCCGCATCCATGGATAAGTATAAAAGTCTCTGAAGTCGGACATCCTTTTTAGTAGAATCATAGTTTACAGATTAAGGGGATGGAAGGCGATGAAGGCGACTGCAAAGCTGGTGGGTTTTGGCCTGTTGTGCATTACCGTATTGGGATTCATGTGGGGGAATTTTTGGAATGGCATGACTCAAGCGGAAGCCAAGGAGGCAGATGAGCTGCATGCCTTGCTGGATCTCGGGCAGCAGACGGTTGACCAGCCGTTGAAGGTCGTGGTGAAATGGCAGGGCGAATGGGATGGAAGCGGGACCGATGACGCCAAAGCCGCTGCCCAGAAGCTTAGCCAGTCGCTGGAGCTGCCGCCTGTCTCCGAACGGATGGAAAACGGTCATACGACCTATCGCGTTCTTGATGAAAAAAACAAAGTGGGCATCCGCTTCAACTGGCAGGAAATCAGCGCCGAGCAGAGCTATATCATCATCCAGCTGGAAGCCGGAAGCCCTTCAGAGTGGGCTAACCTGTCCGACCTGCAAAAGGAATGCGGCACGAAAATGCGAGCTGCGGGAATTGATGCGAAATGGAATGCATCTTTGCAGGGATTGGGTAATAAAGAAGAGGACCCCGCTGCCCTGATGGATCGTATTGAAGGGAGCCTTGAGCGCACAATGGATGCCGTCCCTATGGAAACCTATCAGGATGCAACGACGGTGAGCAATGCGTATCAGGTGCCATCCCTGACATCCCGCATTAGAAGCGGAAGCACCTGGCTGAACATGCAGGTGGCTGTGCACGAGGATGAGACAACCGGGGAAAACCGCGTCACCATTGGGCTTCCGGTCATTACGATCGAGTACTGAATGCCGGATACTTTTTTAATCTTATGGGCATAATATCGGAGTGTTTTTGTAAGAAAACGGATGGCATCATTTTCATGAATATGCTAAAATGACGTAACATCATTTTTAACATTGTCTCGAAAAGCCTGTAGGAGTGCAGGCATTTTGTATAAAAAAATACACTATACTACATAGGAAAGAATGAGGGCCATGGCTGAAAATCAAAGTTTAGAAACGCTGCAAACACCAGGCGCTGTATTTTTTATTTTTGGAGCTACGGGGGACCTGGCAAAACGCAAGCTGTTCCCGGCAATCTATAGCCTGTACCGCGAAGGAAAACTGGCTGAAGATTTTGCCGTGGTCGGCGTAGCGCGCCGCCCGCGCACCCAGGATGAATTCCGTGAGGATATCTTCCATTCCATCCAGGAATTTTGCCGTTACAAGACGGAGAAGAACGAAGAATTTCAGGCTTTTGCGCAGCATTTTGAATATAAATCTTTGGATATCAACAATGTGGACGGTTTCCGCGAGCTGCATGAACAGACGCAGGCTTTGGAAGAGAAATTCCACATTCCGGGCAACCGCATGTTCTATCTGGCGCTTGCGCCCGAGCTGTTCGGCAGCGTGTCCTTCAACCTGAAAGAGGGCGGCATGCTGGATGCCGGGGGCTGGCAGCGGCTCGTTATCGAGAAGCCGTTCGGCTACGATCTGAAGTCGGCTGAAGAGCTGAATGAACAGATTCGCCAGGTGTTCAAGGAAGAGGAGATTTACCGGATCGACCATTACCTGGGCAAGGAAATGGTGCAGAACATCGAAGTGATCCGTTTCGCCAATGCTTTTTTCGAGCCGCTATGGAACAACAAGCATATCGCCAACATTCAAATTACGCTCGGCGAGACCGTCGGGGTCGAAGAGCGCGGCGGATACTATGATCATGCCGGAGCGCTGCGCGACATGGGGCAAAACCATATGCTGCAAATGCTCACCATGGTCGCCATGGAGCCGCCTAGCCGCCTGCTTCCGGAGGATATCCGGGACGAGAAGGTAAAAGTACTCCGCTCGCTTCGTCCATACGCTAACGGTGATGAAGTGAAGAAGAATGTCGTGCGCGGTCAGTACGTACAGGGAAGTTCGCGTGGCCGCGATTTACCCGCTTACCGCGATGAAGACAAGGTGGATCCGAACTCCAATACGGAAACTTATTTCATGGCGCGCGTATTCGTGGACAACTTCCGCTGGGCGGGGGTTCCGTTCTACATTCGTACGGGCAAGCGCCTTCCGGTCAAGACGACAGAGATTGTCGTGGAGTTCCAAGGCATGCCGAATAACGTCTATCTCGGTCAAAAGCACAAGCTGGAGCCGAACCTGCTGGTCATCCGGGTCAACCCGATGGAAGGCATTTACGTGAAAATCAATGCCAAGAAGCCGGGCTCGGAATCCGAGATCGAGCCGCTGGCGATGGATTTCTGCCAAAGCTGTATGGTTGGCATCAATTCCCCGGAAGCATACGAGCGGCTGCTGCATGATGCGGCACGCGGTGATTCGACCTACTTTACGCGGTGGGATGAGGTTGCCTCGGCGTGGTCCTTCGTTGACCGCATCGCAGAAGCATGGAGACAGGACGCCGAAGGCCCTTGCCATTATCCGGCGGGCTCCTGGGGTCCGAAGGAAGCGGATCAGCTGCTTGCAGAGGATGGCTTCCACTGGTGGCCTGTCAACGGACAGGATGAAGACAACGTCGTGTGGCAGTTGAACAAATAACCCATCCGATCCATACATTTGAATAAGAAAAAATAATCATCCTCATGCAGTTCCTGCATGGGGGTGATTTGCGTATGGAATGTGGTACAATAATAGACATGACTTTAGTGATGAAGGGAATAGTGAAATGAGCAAAGCGATCAATCAGGCCTTGCAGCAGGAAGTCGATAAGCGAAGAACCTTCGCGATCATTTCCCACCCGGATGCGGGTAAAACAACATTGACAGAAAAGCTGCTGCTGTTCGGGGGCGCCATCCGGTTAGCCGGTACCGTCAAAGCCCGTAAAGCCAGCAAGCATGCAACCAGTGACTGGATGGAAATCGAAAAACAGCGGGGGATTTCGGTAACGTCTTCCGTGATGCAGTTTGACTATATGGGACATCGGATTAACATTCTGGATACACCGGGCCACCAAGACTTCAGTGAGGACACGTACCGGACCTTGACCGCGGCAGACAGCGCGGTCATGCTGATCGACGTGGCCAAAGGCGTCGAGGCGCAGACCATCAAGCTGTTCCAGGTGTGCGCGAAGCGCGGAATTCCGATTTTTACATTTATCAATAAACTCGACCGTGAAGGGCGCAACCCCTTTGAACTGATGGAAGAGCTTGAGCAGGTGCTCGGGATCCGCTCGGTGCCTATGAACTGGCCTATCGGTACCGGCCGTGATTTGTGCGGCGTGTATGACCGCATGAAAAACCAGGTGGAGCTGTTCCAAGGCAATGACCACTCCACGATTAAAGTGCAGAAGGTTGAGGACTACAACGATCCGATCATTCGTGAGATGGCCGGAGAGTATTTGCATGATCAGCTGTGCCAGGATTTGGAGCTCCTGGACGTTGCGGGTGACCCTTTTGACATGGAAAAGGTACTGAAAGGCGAATTGACGCCGGTATTCTTCGGCAGTGCCATCAACAACTTCGGCGTGCAGACCTTCCTGGAGAACTTCCTGCAGCTGGCACCGAAGCCGCAGCCACGCAGCAGCACCGCAGGGGTGATTGAGCCATCGGATGAAAAGTTCGCCGGATACGTATTCAAAATTCAAGCGAACATGAACCCGGCTCACCGCGACCGGATCGCATTCATGCGGATCGTATCGGGCAAATTCCAGCGCGGCATGAGCGTCAAGCATGTCCGTGCGGGCAAGGATATCAAGCTGTCTCAGCCGCAGCAGTTTCTGGCGCAGGACCGCGATATCGTCGAAGAGGCATATCCCGGCGATATTATCGGTCTGTTTGACCCGGGGATTTTCCGGATCGGGGATTCGCTCAGCCAGGGCAGCGAAGTGGTGTTCGATGAGCTGCCGACGTTCTCGCCGGAGATTTTCGCCAAGGTGACCGTGAAAAACGCGCTTAAGCACAAGCAGTATCAGAAAGGGATCGACCAGCTGACCGAGGAGGGGACCATTCAGGTATTCCGCACCGTCAGCTTCGAGGATACGATTCTCGGCGTGGTCGGTCAGCTCCAATTCGAGGTATTCGAATACCGGATGAAGGGTGAATACGGCGTCGACGTCCAGCTTCAGCGGATGCCGTACCAGTTTGCGCGCTGGATTATCGACAAGGATATCGATGCAAGCAAATTCCGGATTAACTCGACCTTGGTCACGGATAAGAAGGGCAACTACGTCGTCCTGTTCGAAAACGAATATGCGATGCGCACCGCCATGGAGAAGTTCCCGAACGCGAAGTTCCTGGATACCGCTCCATAAGTCGTCGCCAACTTCGCATCATCAAAAAACCCCCGCGGCTTTCGCGGAGGGTTTTTCGTCTACCTGGACGTTGTTAAGTTAAGGGACCCGGCGTAATGGTTTTCAGATGTTCCTGCACGATATGGACCAATTCGTCCTGCTTCGCCTTATCTATGTTCTTCCAGATCATTTCAAAAATAACGCCAAGCCCGGGCAGAGCCTGCTCCGGTCCGTCCACCGAGCCTTCGATCATTCCGCGCAGATCGGCGTCATTGCTTCCATGCACCTTGTGAATAATGGCCTGGCGCAAATCAAGTGTAATCGGCATCATTTTCCCTCCATCCAAGAAATCATGGTACCCTCATAATGTTCCCTGGTCTTCACGCCAAAATTCAAGTTTTTCGGACGGTGTGATATAATAATCAGGATAGACTTTTATATAACCCGGGGGGTTAACAAATGGCGAAAAAGCAGTACGCCGTCATAGGCATGGGGCGTTTCGGATTTAGTGTATCCAACGCGCTTAGCGAGATGGGCTTTGATGTGCTCGCAATCGATTCCGATGAGCAGCGTACCCAGGCGGTTTCCAATATTGTAACGCATGCCGTATCGGCCGATTCCACGGATGAGGAAGCACTGCGGGCGCTCGGCATCCGCAATTTCGACGTGGTGGTTGTCGCGATCGGCGAGGATATCCAATCGAGCATTTTGACGACGCTGATCCTGAAGGATATCGGGGTGGAGACGATTATCGTCAAAGCGCAAAACGAGCTTCACGGCAAGGTTCTGAACAAGATCGGAGCGGACAAAGTCATTTATCCGGAGCGGGATATGGGCATGCGGGTCGCGCATCATCTGACTTCTCCGAATATTTTGGATTACATTGAAATTTCCGACGACTACAGCATAGTGGAAATGAAGGCTTCACAAGATATGGTAGGAAAGAACCTCAAGGAGCTGGACGTGCGCGCCCGGTTCGGCTGCAACGTTATGGCCATCAAGCGAGGCAACAAAATGAACATTTCGCCGTATGCGGATGACCGCCTCGAAGAAGGGGACATTCTTGTCATCGTCGGCGAAAAAAGCGATTTGACGAAGTTGGAGCTTGCCTATCCCAAATGAGCTTGAAGGTCATTTGATGCGGAAGCAAGGCTTGAAGAAGGACGGTATTCATGGATATTTTATCACCGCAAAATCCCCGTGCGAAGGAATGGGCGCAGCTGCTCGAGAAGAAGCACAGGGACAAGCAGCATAAATATATAATCGAGGGCATCCACCTGGTGCAGGAGGCCCTTCGCTCAAACGCGGATGTGGAGTGCGTGGCTTTCGATGTCGAGCAGGGCATTCCCGGCGAGCTCTCGCCGCTGGCAGGCACCGAGACGCACGCCGAATGGATCGGCGTATCCGCCGCCGTTATTGCCAAATGCTCGGATACGAAGACGCCGCAGCCGGTGTTTGCGGTGGTTCGCAAGCAGCTGGCTGATGTCGGCTTGCTTGTACAGCGGAAGGACAGTCTCGTCATCGTGCTCGATGGCGTCCAGGACCCCGGAAACGTAGGCACCATTATCCGTACCGCCGATGCCGCCGGGGCGGATGGCGTGATCGTCGGCCGCGGCTCGGCCGATATCTATAATCCGAAAACGATCCGCTCGACGATGGGGTCGATTTTTCATCTGCCCGTAGTCGAGGGCGATCTGCTGGAACTGCTTCCGCAGGCAAAAGAACAAGGCGTTCGTATCGTGAGCACGAGCCTGCAGGCCACCTCGACCTGCTACGGGTATGATTTTACCAAGGCAGCCTGGCTTCTCGTCGGCAATGAAGCCAAGGGTGTCTCGGAGGCTGCACAGCAGCTGGTGGACGACGCGCTGATCATTCCGATGAAGGGGCGGGCGGAGTCGCTGAACGTCGCGATGGCTTCCACCGTGATGCTGTTTGAGGCGATGCGGCAGCGGGACTACCGCAACGCGTAAATGATGAGTGTGATATTCTCTTATAATAAAGGCTGGAAGCGGATCGGTCCTACCGACCCGTTTCCGGTCTTTTCTGCAATATGGCAGCGACGAAGGGGTGAGAATGAGAGGCAGAAAGGATATACATGATGTCCAATAACCTGAAATGCTTGTTATAATGGACATAAATGACGAATTAATGGAGAGTGGCAGAATTGTCGGTACAAAAGGAACATGATGTCGTTATAGACTACGGCGATCCGGCGGTTACGGGCGGCGTGTCTGTGTTCGATGCAAGGTTCGACGAGCTGTTCGCATACGACGGCGATGATCTCGGCGTGCGGTATACGCCGGAAGAAACGAAATTCCGTTTATGGGCACCGACAGCATCGGAAGCGAAAGTGCTGCTCTACCCGGTATGGGCCTGTACGTTTGCTGAAGAAATGGATATGCACAGGGATGTGAAAGGCACATGGACGCTTCGGCTGGAGGGCGATTACAAGGGGATCGGCTACACATTCAAAGTGAAAGTCGGAGAGCAGTGGAATGAGGCGGTAGACCCTTACGCGGCTGCCGTTGGCATCAACGGGGATCGGGGGGCGATTATCGATTTGCAGGCAACAAATCCCGGTCATTGGACGGATGACAAGCCTCCTCTTGCTTCTCCGGTTGACGCGATTATTTACGAGCTTCACCTGAGGGACTTATCCATTCATCCGGGCAGCGGCATTGCCCATCCCGGAAAGTATCTTGGCTTGGCGGAGGAAGGGACGAAGGGCCCCGAAAATATCCCCACCGGACTTGACCATATCCGCAACCTGGGGGTGACGCACGTCCAGCTCCTGCCCGTGTACGATTATTCCACGGAGAGCGTGGATGAATCTAGGCTCGACATGCCCCAGTACAACTGGGGGTATGATCCGAAAAACTACAATGTGCCCGAGGGCTCCTATGCGACAGATCCCTATGAGCCTGCTGTGCGCATTGCCGAGATGAAGCAGATGATCCAGACGCTGCATGACAAAGGCTTGTTTGTCATTATGGACGTAGTATATAACCATGTGTACGACTGGTATCTGATTAATTTCACGAAGCTGGTGCCGGGCTATTACCTGCGATACAAGGATGACGGGACGCTGTCGGATGGAGCGTTCTGCGGCAACGAATTTGCTTCCGAGCGAACCATGGTTCATAAATTCATCGTTGACTCGGTCGTGCATTGGGTGAAGGAATATCATATCGACGGCTTCCGTTTTGATCTGATGGGACTGATGGATATCGATACGATGCGCGAAATCCGCAGACGTCTCGATGAACTGGACCCTTCCATCCTCATGATCGGTGAAGGCTGGAACATGAGCACCATCCTGCCGCCAGAGAAGCGGGCGAACCATGGGAATGCATCCCGGCTTCCGAACATCGGGCAATTCAACGACGGCTTCCGGGATGCGATTAAGGGGAGCATTTTTATTCATAAAAATAAAGGCTTTATCAGCGGCGCCTCCGGGTTTGAGAACGATATCCGCCGAGGCATCGCAGGTGGAACTCCATACAGCGGCAAGCTGCGCCATTTCGCGGAAGAACCGGTCCAATGCGTGAACTATGTTGAATGCCATGATAATCATACGATGTGGGACAAGCTTGTCCTGTCGACAGTTGGCGTCTCGGACGAGGAACGGGTTCACATGCATCGGCTTGGATCAGCGCTGGTGCTGACAAGCCAAGGGATTCCGTTTATCCATGCGGGTCAGGAGTTTATGCGGACGAAGCAGGGCGTGGAGAACAGCTACAAATCCCCGGATGAGATCAATTGGCTGGATTGGGAGCGCTGCGCCGCCCATCCCGGCGATATTCGCTATATGCAGCAGCTTATCAGGCTCCGCAAGGAGCATCCGGCGTTCCGGCTGCGGACCGCTGCGCAGATCCGGGAGCATCTCGTGTTTGAGGAAGCGCCTGACGGCTGCGTGGCCTATACGCTGCGGGAGCATGCCGGAGGCGATCCGGCCAAGCATCTGTATGTGCTGTATCACGCGAGAGCAGGGGAGACGGAAGTCGAGCTTCCCGCGTTGGGAGCATGGAAGATAGGGTTTGGTGAAGAGCAGGTAGAGGCATGGAATACGAGTCGCATCACCGTGTCGGGAATCGGCATGGTTGTGCTCCAGGTTGAATAAGATGGAATCGAAAAAGGGCTGTCCGGGCCAAACCTTATCCCGGACAGCCCTTATCTTAATTAACTAGCATCATTAGACTCTTGCCTTGGTTACACGCCCGCATATGCCATAAAGCCGCCGTCCACGGGAATGACCGTCCCCGTCACGAATCCCGAAGTCGTCTCATCCACAAGCCACAGCAGCGTACCGAGCAGATCCTCAGGAACGCCGAAGCGGCGCATTGGCGTATGCGTGATGATTTTATGAGAACGCTTAGTGAGCGAACCGTCCCCGTTCATGAGCAGATCCCGGTTCTGCTCCGTCAGGAAAAAGCCGGGTGCGATGGCATTGACGCGGATACCCGACGCTGCCAGATGAACGGCGAGCCACTGCGTGAAATTGTTGATGGCCGCTTTGGCGGCGCTGTAGGCGGGCACTTTCGTCATGGGAGACGGGGCGCTCATGGAAGAGATGTTCAGCACGACGGCGCCGGGACGGCCCAGCATGCTCCGGGCGAATACTTGCGTGGGGATCAGCGTCCCCACAAAGTTCAGGTCCAGCACCTGCCGGAATCCCGGAATGCTTAGATCAAAAAAACTGGTGACATCGGCCTGTTCCAAATCCTCCATCCGGAAGGTTTCATGCGTCGTGTTGGCGCTGGGATGATTGCCGCCAGCCCCGTTGATGAGAATGTCGCATGGGCCGTAAGCTTCACGTACAACGTTCTCGGCGGCCTGCACGCTATCCTTGTCGGTGACATCACAGGCCACGGCGATCGCTTCGCCTCCGGCCGTCCGAATCTGTTCGGCGATGGCCTCGCCTTTCCCCGGTGTGCGGCTCAGGATGGCGATACGCGCGCCTTGGCGCGCGAGCTCTTGAGCCATCGCCCGGCAGAGCACGCCGGAGCCGCCGGTAACAACCGCGGTTTTTCCTTGTAAAGCCGGATGATTAGGCAATGCCTGCATGGGAATCCCTCTTTTCCGGTTGCTGTGAAGCTTTGCCGTACGCATCCCAAAGTCCCCATAAATACATAATGCCAAGCGCCCGGTCATACAGTCCATAGCCGGGACGGCATTGTTCTCCCCAGAGATGGCGTCCGTGGTCGGGGCGGCAGTAACCCTCGAAGCCGATGTCATGGTATGCCTTCACAATGCCGGCGATATCGACCGTGCCATCCTGCGTCCGGTGCGAAGTCTCGATGAAATCCCCGTTGTCGTATACGCGGACGTTGCGGATGTGTGCAAACGGTATTCGGCTTCCGAATTCACGGATCATGGCGGGAATATCATTGTCCGGATTGGCTCCGAGCGAGCCGCTGCATAAAGTGATGCCGTTAGCCGGGCTATCCACGAGGGAGAGCAGTCTGCGCAGGTTATCTTGGCTCGTCATGATCCGCGGCAATCCGAAAATAGGCCATGGCGGATCGTCCGGATGAATGGCCATTTGAATTCCGCAGCGTTCGGCAGTCGGAATGATCGCATTCAGGAAGTAGGAAAGATGCTCCCATAAATCTTCTTCGCTTACGCGCCGGTAAGCTTCAAACAAGGTGGTCAGATGGGCGAGCCGCTCAGGCTCCCACCCCGGCATCGTCAGCATGCTGTTATGATTGATGGTCCGCACCAGATCGAACGGGTCAATGCCGTCAATTTTAGATTTCTCGAAAAAGAGGGCGGTGGACCCGTCATCCATCATTTTGTGCAGATCGGTGCGCGCCCAGTCAAAGACGGGCATGAAGTTGTAGCAGACCACCTTAACGCCGACAGCCGCAAGCTTCTCGATCGTCCGGATGTAATTTTGGATATACCGGTCGCGGCTGGGAAGCCCCAGCTTGATGTCCTCATGGACATTCACGCTTTCCACGACATCCAGATGAAATTCATGCTTGTCGGCCTGCTCACGGATCTCCCTGATCTTCTCCATCGGCCATTCTTCTCCCGCCGGAACATCATGCAGAGACCACACAAGCCCTTCCACACCCGGGATTTGCTTGATTTGATCCAATGAAACCGTATCGTTTCCTTCGCCAAACCAACGGAATACCATCCGCATCGTTCACACCGCCTTTTGTATGTATTAAGAATGAAAAAAGTCTTGAACCTGCTTTAATTTGTGAACATCGAAGAGAAGCCTTTACTTAAAATAGTCCGGGTACTGCTTGGTGAGCACGGCCAAATTGGAAATGCTGAGGCTGAGATGCTCTTTCATGAGCTGTTCGGCAAGGTCTGCATCATGATTACGGATGGCATGCACCATATCTTGATGCTGTTTGCAGAGCACGTCCCAATGGGGATCTGTAGACAGCCAAAGAATACGGCTGCGATTCAGATGCGCGTTCATTTGCTGGATGACGTTCCAGGTACCCTGCTTACGTACGCCTTCGAATAAAATGCGGTGGAATTCCTCATCGAGGTCAAACATGCGCTTGCCGTCTTGCTGCTGCATGCTTTCCAGCTGCATCGACACATTGTTCTCAAGCACCGCCAGCTTGTCGTCTTGAAAATGTTCGCATGCGAGCCGGATCACGGCCTTCTCCAGCTGTTCCCGCATGAAGCGGGCTTCTTCGACGAGCTCGGAGTCGATCAGGCTGACGCGCGTCCCTCGCTGCGGAAGCACGAGGACGAGCCCTTCCTGAGCCAATCTGACAAAGCTTTCGCGAACCGGCGTCCGGCTGACCTCAAAGGTCAGGGAGACTTCCTTTTCGGAAAGGAGGGTGCCAGGCGAAAGCTCCAGGCTGACAATCTGCTGCTTCAGCCGGTTGTAGACGATGCTGCCTGCGGAGGCAGCGGAATGCATCGGAATATCGATATGAAGTCACCTCCCGTTTGCACCATACTACCATACAAGTATGGCAGTGAGAATGGGTTATAGGAAAATATTTACGGTAATTATCGTCTCATATGAATTCACAAATCGTTGATTATTCGTATGACCGCAATCACATGGATGATAGGGATCGGTCTTTATACTGGACCTATAGCAAGCAACGGAGCGGGAGAAGTCCCACCCGGATTATTTGCTCAGGTAGTCTGAAACCATCACATTCCATTCACTGGAGGTCATTCCATGAGTCAAATCACGCTGCAAACGCAAGTTTCCGATATTGTCACCGCCATCCCCCAATCCGCCGATCTGTTCCGCGCGCTGCGCATCGATTTTTGCTGCGGCGGCAAAATCCCTCTGGAGGAGGCTGCCGCCAAGCGGAAGCTTCATTCCGGCGAGGTGCTGGAGCAGATAAAGAAATTGGAAACGAAAATAGCAGAGCATCAGGAAAGCCGTCCGGGAGACTTGACCGAGCCTGAACTGATCAATTATATCCAAAACAAACATCATGCCTTTCTGCGTGAAGAGCTCCCTGCGCTGACGCCTTATGTGACGAAGCTGGCCCGCGTGCACGGTGAACATCATCCGGAACTGCTGCGGGTGCAGGAAATTTTTACGGAATTGAAGAATGAGCTGCTTGATCACACCGATGATGAGGATCAAAACGTATTTCCGAAGATAGCGAAATTTGTTGAAGAACGCGACGCTGAAGCCTGGGCCGAGCTAAAACCGTATGTATCCGAGCTGGAGCAGGAGCATGAGCAGGCGGGGGATTTGTTGAAGGAGCTGCGGGAAATCACGAGCGATTTTGCGCTCCCCGCGGATGCATGCGGCACATACCGGCTGGTATATCAACGCCTTGCGCTGCTGGAGAAGGATACTTTCGAGCATATTCACCTGGAAAATAACGTGCTTTTCGAGCGGATTCGCGCGGCGGTGTAGTTCATTAAGATAGCTGCGGTATTCAAGGCCCCTTCTTCATGAAGTGAAGAGGGGTATTTTTTTGTTCAGAGAAAGGTCTGCAATCCCCTGCTTCCCAGCATACTTCTCCTGCCAATCAAGGGATTTCACGAGGGAATATAGGAGTTTCCCTAATAGGAACCGCCATCGGAGGCGCTCATAATTAAGTTAAACGAATGGACGACACATTGATTCCCCGATCATGGTCATTCACAGAAGGAGTTGAAGCGTCCTATGAAACGAAAGCAGGGACTGAAGTTCTTCAAACGATTGGAAAGCTACTCGGACAACTGGTCCGTTCTTGAAGAGAAAAGCCGGGACTGGGAGGATATGTACCGCAAGCGGTGGTCCCATGACAAAGTCGTGCGCACGACGCACGGTGTGAACTGCACGGGCTCGTGCAGCTGGAAGGTATTCGTGAAGAACGGCATCATCACCTGGGAGAACCAGCAGATCGATTATCCGTCCTGCGGACCCGATATGCCGGAATTCGAACCGCGCGGCTGTCCGCGGGGAGCCTCGTTCTCCTGGTATGAATACAGCCCGCTCCGCGTGAAATACCCTTATATGCGCGGCAAGCTGTGGCATATGTGGAATGAAGCCTTAAGCCAGCACAGCGATCCGGTCGCTGCCTGGGCAAGCATCGTGGAAGACCCCGAGAAATCCAGATCCTATAAACAAGCGCGCGGTAAAGGCGGTCATGTACGCGTAACCTGGCCGGATGCGACTAAGCTGATCTCCGCGCAGTTAATATATACGATTCGCAAATACGGTCCAGACCGCATCGCAGGCTTCACCCCGATCCCGGCGATGTCGATGATCAGCTACGCTTCGGGCGCGAGATTCATTTCCCTGCTTGGCGGCGAAATGCTCAGCTTCTATGACTGGTATGCCGATTTGCCGCCGGCTTCCCCGCAAATTTGGGGCGAGCAGACGGACGTGCCGGAATCCAGCGACTGGTACAATGCCGGTTACCTGATCATGTGGGGCTCGAACGTGCCGTTAACCCGGACGCCGGACGCCCACTTCATGACGGAGGTCCGCTATAAAGGCACCAAGGTGGTATCCGTAGCTCCGGACTATGCGGAGAACGTCAAATTCGCGGATAACTGGCTGGCACCGAATCCCGGAACGGACGCGGCAGTCGCTCAAGCGATGACGCATGTTATTCTAAGCGAATTTTATCACAAGCGTCAGGAGCCGATGTTCCTGAATTACGCTAAGCAATATACGGATATGCCGTTCCTTCTGCTCTTGGATGAGCATGAGGGCGGTTATAAGGCAGGACGCTTCCTGCGGGCAAGCGATTTGGGCGACGCCTCGCAGCATGCCGAGTGGAAGCCGGTCATAATCGACGAGAACAGAAATGAAATTACGGTTCCGAACGGTACGATGGGACAGCGCTGGGAGCAAGACAAGAAGTGGAACCTGATTCTGGAACGCGAGGACGGCTCGGTCATTGCGCCGGCGCTTTCCGTGGAATCCCAAGGGGCGGAGACGCAGACGATTAGCTTCCCGTTCTTTGATAACAACGCCAACGGTACGTTCGAACGCCAAATTCCGGCGAAGAAAATTTGGCTGGCCGACGGAACCGAACGCCTCGTGGCCACGGTTTATGATTTGATGCTCAGCCAGTATGGCATTGAACGCGCGGGCAGCGAGCAGCATGCAGTTCGATATGAGGATGCGGACTGCTTCTACACGCCGGCCTGGCAGGAGAAAATCACCGGCGTGAAGGCTTCGGTCGTCGTTCAGATCGCAAGGGAATTCGCACAGAACTCGCTGGATACCGGGGGCCGCTCCATGATCATCATGGGCGCAGGCATCAACCACTGGTTCAACAGCGACACGATCTATCGCTCCATTCTGAACCTGGTCATCCTGACAGCCTCCCAAGGCGTGAACGGCGGCGGCTGGGCGCATTACGTCGGCCAGGAAAAATGCCGTCCGATCGAGGGCTGGTCCACGGTTGCCTTCGCCAAAGACTGGCAGGGTCAGCCGCGTCAGCAAAATGCGACTTCGTACTTCTATTTTGCGACCGACCAGTGGAAATACGAAGAGATGGGTGCCGATTCCCTGAAATCGCCTACGGGAGGGGATATCCGTTACCAGCATCCGGCCGATTATAACGTCCTTGCCGCCAGACTCGGCTGGCTTCCGTCCTATCCGCAGTTCAACAAGAACAGCCTGACGTTCGCTGAAGAAGCGGCCAGCCAGGGCAAGACGAGCAATGAAGAGATCGTGAAGCATACGCTTGAACAAATCGTTTCCGGAGATACCAGGTTTGCGGCCGAGGATCCCGATGCGCCGGAGAACTTCCCGAGATCGCTGTTCGTATGGCGCTCCAACCTGATTTCGAGCTCCGCCAAAGGCCAGGAGTACTTCATGAAGCATTTGCTTGGCGCTTCGGACAGCCTGCTCTCGACCCCGAACGAAGAGGATAAGCCGGAGGAAATGGTGTGGCGCGAGGACGTCGAAGGCAAGCTGGACCTGCTGGTCGCGCTCGACTTCCGGATGACCTCGACGCCGATGTATGCGGACGTGGTGCTGCCGGCAGCGACCTGGTACGAAAAAACCGACTTGTCCTCCACCGATATGCATCCGTTCGTCCATCCGTTCAATCCGGCAGTGGATCCGCTGTGGGAATCGCGCTCGGACTGGGATATTTACAGAACGATCGCGGAAGTCTTCTCGGAGATGGCCAAAACGCATCTTCCGGGCGTATACAAGGATCTTGTGACCAGCCCGCTGGCCCATGATTCGATCAGCGAGATTGCCCAGCCTTACGGCAAAGTGCTGGATTGGCGCAAAGGCGAGATCGAAGCGATTCCGGGCAAAACGATGCCAAACCTGACGGTGATCGAACGCGACTATACGAAAATTTACGATAAATTCGTGACGCTAGGTCCGAACCTGGCCACGGGCAAGGTTGGAGCGCACGGCGTCAGCTTCTCGGTAGCTGAGGAGTATGAGGAGCTGAAACGCATGAACGGCACGTATTACGACGACACGATCAAAAATGGCCTGCCGAAGCTTCATACCGCAAGAAACGCGGCAGACGCCATTCTCAATATATCTTCGGCGACGAACGGCAAGGTGTCGCAGCGCGCCTGGGAGTCCGCGGAGAATGACACGGGCGTCAGCCTGAAAGATATTTCCGCGGACCGCGCGGCCGAGCGCATCACGTTCCAGAGCATCACGGCCCAGCCGCGGGAAGTCATTCCGACGCCGGTGTTCAGCGGCTCGAACAAAATGGGAAGAAGATACTCGCCGTTCACGACGAACATCGAGCGGCTCGTGCCGTTCCGCACGCTGACCGGCAGACAGCATTTCTATATCGATCATGAGATCTTCCTGCAGTTCGGCGAGGCGCTGCCGGTGTATAAACCGACGCTGCCTCCGATGGTGTTCGGACCTCGCGACAAGCAGATTACCGGAGGCAAGGACACGCTCGTGCTCCGCTATTTGACACCGCACGGCAAATGGAACATTCACAGCACGTACCAGGATAACCTGCACATGCTGACGCTGTTCCGCGGCGGACCGACGGTATGGATCAACAATGACGATGCAGCGGCGAACGACATCCAGGACAACGACTGGCTGGAGGTATACAACCGCAACGGCGTCGTTACCGCCCGCGCCGTCGTCAGCCACCGGATGCCGAAAGGCACGATGTACATGTATCACGCGCAGGATAAGCATATCAACGTGCCGGGATCGGAAATTACGAAGGATCGCGGCGGCAGCCACAACGCGCCGACAAGAATACATGTGAAGCCGACCCAGATGGTCGGGGGTTATGCCCAACTCAGCTATGGATTTAACTACTACGGACCGATCGGCAACCAGCGGGATGTATACGTGGCTGTCCGCAAAATGAAAGAGGTGGATTGGCTTGAAGATTAAAGCGCAAGTCGCCATGGTCATGAATCTGGATAAATGCATCGGCTGCCATACGTGCAGCGTGACGTGCAAGAGCACCTGGACGAACCGTCCGGGTGCGGAATACATGTGGTTCAACAACGTGGAAACGAAGCCGGGCGTCGGCTATCCGATCCGCTGGGAGGACCAGGAGAAGTACAAGGGAGGCTGGACGCTGAAAAAGGGCAAGCTGCAGCTGAAATCCGGCAGCAAGCTGTCCAAAATCGCGCTCGGCAAAATTTTCTACAATCCCGATATGCCGGAAATGAAGGATTACTATGAGCCCTGGACTTACAACTATGAGCATCTGACGAATGCCGGGGAGAAAAAGCATCAGCCGGTAGCCCGTCCGAAATCGGCGATAACCGGGGAAACGATGAACCTTGAATGGGGTCCGAACTGGGAAGACGATCTGGCTGGCGCCCATGTGACGGGTCCGAAGGATCCGAATATCGAAAAGATCGAGGAAGAGATCAAGTTCAACTTCGAGCAGACCTTCATGATGTATCTTCCCCGCCTGTGCGAGCACTGCCTGAATCCTAGCTGCGTGGCCTCCTGCCCATCGGGCGCCATGTACAAGCGGGATGAGGACGGCATCGTGCTCGTCGACCAGGAAGCCTGCCGCGGCTGGCGTTACTGCATGACCGGCTGCCCTTACAAAAAGGTGTACTTCAACTGGAAAACGAACAAGGCCGAGAAATGCACCTTCTGTTTCCCGAGAATCGAAGCGGGACTGCCGACGGTATGCTCGGAAACCTGCACTGGCCGCATCCGGTATCTGGGCGTCATGCTTTATGACGCGGACCGCGTGCAGGAAGCAGCCTCCACGCCGGATGAAAAGGATTTGTACCAGGCTCAGTGCAGCCTGTTCCTTGATTCGAACGATCCGGCGGTCATCGAGCAAGCTCGCAAGGATGGATTGACCGAGGAATGGATCGAGGCAGCCCAAAACTCGCCGGTCTATAAGCTCGCGATCGAATACAAGCTGGCCTTCCCGCTTCATCCGGAGTATCGGACGCTGCCAATGGTATGGTATGTACCGCCGCTCAGCCCGATCATGAACTATTTCGAAGGCAGGGATTCGATCGAGAATCCGGACATGATTTTCCCGGCAATCGAAGAGATGCGCACGCCGATCCAATACCTCGCGAACCTGCTGACGGCAGGCGATACCGTGACGGTCAAGGAAGCCTTGCAAAAGATGGCGATGATGCGCTCCTACATGCGTACTCAATCTTCCGGCGCCGAGTTTGACGAAGCGCGGCTAGCGCGGGTCGGACTCACGGCCCATCAAATGAAGCAGATGTACCGGCTGCTTGCCATCGCCAAATACGATGACCGCTTCGTGGTGCCAACGTCGCACAAAGAAAGCCATATGGACGTGTACCGCTCCCAAGGCCTGGAAGGCTTCAGCTCGGGCTGCAGCGGCTGCGGACCGGCAAGCCCGCAGGGCAAAACCGGCAAGGAACTGTACGAAGAGAACTTCTATGGGGGGATCTGGCGTGATTAATCTCGGAAAGCTGCATGAATATAAAAATGTGTTCGGATTTTTCGCGCAGATGCTGACCTATCCGGAGAAGCTGGATTTTCACCCGTCCGTTCTGGAGGAGTCGCTGGACTCCTCCCATCCGGCCTACGCATCGGTCCGGACATTCTGGAACCTCATGCATGAATACAGCATGGAGCAGATCGAGGAGCTGTACGTCCAGACGTTCGATTTTCAGAAAAAGACGACGCTTTACATGACCTATCATAAGTTTGAGGACAGTCGGGACCGGGGTCAAATGCTTGCGAAACTCAAAGAAACGTATCCGCTGTTCGGTCTCGATATCGACAGCTCGGAGCTGTCCGATTACCTTCCGCTTATGTGCGAGTTTATCTATGCCGCCCATTGGCAGGGGCATGAGAAGGAAGCGGCGGAGAGCCTGGATCTCATGCTGGCGGTCATGGAGGACGGCACCTACCATCTGCTGAAGGCGCTGGAGAAGTTCGAAAGCCCGTATTTCCATCTCGTCCAAGGGCTGCGCGAAACGTTCAAAGCATGCATCCAACAGGAGGCGGAGGCTCATGAGCATGATTAATCAGTTTCTGTGGGTCATCTTTCCCTACATCTGCCTCGCGGTATTTATCGTCGGACACCTTTACCGTTACCGCACCGACCAGTTCAACTGGACGGCCAAGTCCAGCGAATTCATCGAGAAAAAGAAGCTGAAGCTGGGCAGCCTGATGTTCCATCTGGGCATCATTCCGGTGATCGGCGGTCACGTCGCGGGGCTTGCCATTCCCCAGTCCTGGATGGAGGCGATGGGGATCAGCAATCATATGTATCACATCGGAGCCGTGTACATTGGAAGCATCTTCGGCATCCTGACTTTGGGCGGCATGATTCTGCTGACCTCGCGCCGCTTTACGATCAAGAACGTCCGCCAGCTCAGCTCCGCCTCGGATATGATCGTGAACGTATTGCTGCTGTTTATCGTGTTCATGGGGATGTACAGCACGCTCGTCACGAACGCCGTCCAGCCTGAATTCAATTATCGGGAAAACATTTCGATTTGGTTCCGTGATTTGTTCATACTCCGGCCGGATGCGGCGCTCATGGCAAACGTACCGCTGTCCTTCAAGATTCATATGCTGGCCGGATTCGGGATTTTCGCGCTGTGGCCGTTTACCCGGCTCGTGCATGTGTGGAGCGTTCCGTTGAATTATGCCGGCAGAAGATATATCCTTTATAGAAAGCACCGCAAATATGAATCGTAGACAAAGAAGGCGAAGAGCCTTCTTTTCTACATCAGAGGAGTTATCGTTATGAAGAATCAGCCGATTTATCATTACCAAGAGGAAATCGACAAGCTCCGGGGCCGGTTTCAATTCGACTTCGTGTCCATGGCTCTGGTGCAGCCGGCTGAGGACCGATTCGTATTAACGTGGCAGTATGCCTCCGGGAACATTAACGAGCGCTATAAGCGGATCGTGCTGCATTCGGGCAAGGGCATTGCGGGCATGGTGTTCAAAACCGGCAAGCCGATGCTGATCCAGAACGTGAACGCCGATATCGAATCCCGGGATTTGTTCAATTATCCGATCATCGTGGCGGAGCAGCTGAAGAGCCTGGGGGCGATCCCTTTGTGGGAAGATAGCCGGGTTAAAGGCGTTTTGCTTGTCGGTTACCGTAATGAAAACCGGCTGGACCAAGCTGCTTTCGAACGGTTTCAGGAAGGGCTTGGAGCGGAATTCGGCGCTTTTCATGCCAGGGAGGTGACGCAGTCTTGATTCAGATGACGGATGAGCATTTAAGCGATCTGCTCAAGAAGATGTACGCGAACAGCATGGAAGCCATTTTTTTTATCGACGAAAAGGGCAGCGTGGTCGCCATGAACCCGGCGGCGGAGAACATTCTGGACATCGACGTGATCGAGCGGATGCATTCCGGCGTCGACGACTCCTTCTGCCAGACCTGCAAAGGCTACACGGATGAAAAGGATCAGATATCCTGCGCGAAATGCTATCTGGATTATCCGAAAGGGGATTTTTCCTCGTTCCAGGTGTATCTTAAAACAAGGAACGAAGGCGTGGTTCCTTATGCGGCCAGCTATCATACCATTGACGAGGAACGGGGGATACGCGTCTTAATGCTGCTCGACCTGACCAAACAGCAAAAGACGCAGGAGATGCTCCAGCGCTCGAATTTGCTGAAATACGTTATTAAAGCGCAGGAGGACGAGCGGAAACGGATTTCCCGGGAGCTTCATGACAGCGTCGCCCAGGAGCTGCTGAGCTCGCTTGTGGACCTGCGTGTGGTCAAATATATGGATGTAGGCGAAGATGTGCTGCAGAAGCTGCAGCAGACCGAGGTGTCGTTGACGCGCCTGCTGGACGATATCCGCCATATGTCGGTGGAGCTGCGACCGGCATCGCTGGATGACTTGGGACTCGAGGCCGCATTCCGCTCGCATTTCAAGTGGATCGAGAAAAACTACGGCCTGCTCGTCGATTTCTCGGCAGAGCTGTCCGCGGCCCGCTACAGCAGCGAGATCGAGACGGTCGTATACCGCATTTGCCAGGAAGCCGTCCTGAATGCGCTGAAATACGCCGGTACGGACGAGGTGCATGTCCGTCTATGCGAAGAGATGGGCAGCCTGCAGCTGACCGTGAAGGATACCGGCGCAGGCTTTAACATGAACGTGAACGAAGCCAAAGGCACGGGCCTCGGCTTGTACGGCATGCGCGAGCGCGCCGAGCTCGTGGACGGGCAGTTCAAGCTGCATTCCGCTCCCGGTGAGGGAACGCAGGTAGAGCTGCGCATTCCATTGACACAGGATAACAAGAGGGAGGCCGATACGCGGTGAAAATTGTCATAGCGGATGATCATGCGGTGGTTCGAAGCGGCTTTTCCATGATCCTGAACTATCAGGAGGATATGGAGGTCGTCGCGACCGCGGCAGACGGCATAGAGGCTTACGCGATGGTGGCCAAGCACCAGCCGGATGTGCTCCTGATGGACCTCAGCATGCCTCCGGGCGAGAGCGGGCTGATTGCGACAGGCAAAATCAGCGGCGATTTTCCGAATACGAAGATCCTGATCCTTACCATGTATGACGATGACGATTATCTGTTCCATGTACTGAAGAACGGCGCCTCCGGCTATGTGCTGAAGAATGCGCCCGACGAAGAGCTGATTTCGGCCATCCGGATGGTATATAAGGGAGGAACCTATATTCACCCGCAGATGGCCACCTCGCTGGTCAGGGAATTCATCAAGAAGGACAGCGAGAGCGCGGACAACGATCCGTTCAACAGCCTGTCCAAACGCGAGATCGAGATTTTGCCTCTGATCGCCAAAGGGTACGGCAATAAGGAAATCGCTGAAAAGCTGTTCGTCTCCGTGAAAACGGTGGAAGCCCATAAGGCCAAAATCATGGAGAAGCTGAATTTGAAAAGCCGTCCGGAGCTGGTGGAGTATGCGCTCAAGAAAAAGCTGCTGGACTTCTAATAGAGGGATTTAGGGAGATCGGATGATTCTGGTTGCATGATATAGGGAAGTTCCCTGATGAGTTTCAGGGAACTTCCCTATTATCTTTGTGAAGGATGTCACGTACAATGAGACATGGGGATCAATGAAAGCAGCCATTCATTACGTTCAGAAAAGGTGATTGGAAATGAATAAAAAAGTGCAGCTGCCGCTGCAAACAATGAATTTGGTGCTTGGTTTTATGGTATGGGTCATCATCTCCGCGCTGCTGCCGTTTATCAAGGAGGATATTTCCATCCCGGCGGACCGGCTGGCGATCCTGACCGCGATTCCGGTGGTGCTTGGCTCTATCCTACGGCTGCCGCTGGGGTATTACGCCAACATCGTTGGCGCACGGATTGTTTTTATCGCCAGTTTCATTTTGCTGCTGTTTCCGGTTTATTTTATCAGCGCAGCCTCGTCCTTTACGCATCTCGTAATCGGCGGACTGTTTCTCGGGGTGGGCGGAGCCGTGTTCTCGGTCGGCGTAACCTCGCTTCCTAAATATTATTCGAAAGAAAAGCTGGGCCTGGTGAACGGGATTTACGGCATGGGCAATGTCGGTACGGCCATCACTACCTTCGCAGCACCTGTCATCGCAACGCAAATCGGATGGTCGAAAACCATCCAGCTGTACCTGATTCTGCTGCTCGCATTCGCCGTATTGAACGTATTCCTGGGCGACCGCAAAGAAACGAAGGTCAAAACGCCGCTCATGGAACAAATCAAAGGTGTCTATAAAAACGAAAAGCTGTGGTTTTTCTCTCTGTTCTACTTCATTACATTCGGTTCGTTCGTGGCTTTTACGGTGTATCTGCCGAACTTCCTGGTAACGAATTTCGAGCTGGCGAAGGTGGATGCGGGAATGCGGACTGCCGGCTTCATCGTGGCCGCAACCTTCCTCCGTCCGGTAGGCGGGTGGCTCGCGGATAAGTTCAAACCGCTGTTTCTGCTCATGGGCGTATTCGTCGGTCTGACGATTGCCGCCATTATCCTGGCGTTCTCGCCGTCCATCGGCCTGTACACGGTCGGCTGTTTGACCATAGCGGTCTGCGCGGGACTCGGCAACGGAATTATATTCAAGCTCGTACCTTTTTATTTCAACAAGCAGGCGGGGATCGTGAACGGGATCGTGTCCATGATGGGGGGCCTGGGCGGCTTCTTCCCGCCGCTGATGCTTTCCTTCATCCATTCGGTTACCGGCCAGTATTCGATCGGCTTCATGGCGCTTTCGCAGGTTGCGCTGGCCAGTCTCGTGATCGTCGTATGGATGTATTTTCAGGATAAACTGGCCATTTCTTCGGAAGTGTTCAACTCGACCGGCCAGGGAATTCTCGTGACGGATGTAAGCGGAAGAATTAATGCCGTGAATCCCGCCTTCACGAATTTGACGGGATACACGGAGGAAGAAGTCATCGGCAAAAATCCAAGCGTGCTGAAATCCGGCCGTCAATCCGGCGAATTCTACGGCAGGATGTGGGCGGAAATCAAGGCGCAGGGAAGCTGGCAGGGAGAAATCTGGAACCGCAGGAAGAACGGCGAGGAATTCTTAGAGCTGTTAACGATTAATGCGGTAAAAGATGACTCCGGCGACGTGGTTCAATATGTCGGAACATTTAGTGATATTACAGCCAAGCCCATTAGCCGATCCGGCGGCGGAAATCAAAATTTCAAGCCCAATCCGCAGCTGCAGGGATAAGGAAAGGCAGCGGATGGGATGACTGAAGAAGGAGGAAGGGGAACATGGCGATGAATCCCGTGATGGATCAGCTGGCAAGACCGATGCGCGACCTGCGGATATCCGTAACGGACCGCTGCAATTTTCGCTGCACGTACTGCATGCCGAAGGAGGTCTTCGGCGACGATTACGCGTTCATGCCGAAGGAGCAGCTGCTGTCATGGGAAGAAATCGCCCGCGTCGCCAAACTGTATGCTTCCCTCGGGGTGCGTAAAATCCGCCTGACCGGCGGCGAGCCCTTATTGCGGCGCGGACTTCCCGAACTTATCCGCATGCTGAAGGGGATCGAGGGCATCGAAGAGATCGGCCTGACGACGAACGGACTGCTGCTTGGCCTGCAGGCCCAAAGTCTTTACGATGCCGGAATCCGGCGGGTGAACGTCAGCCTGGACGCACTGGATCCCGAGCTCTTCGGCCGCATCAACGGCCGCGGCATTCCGTCTTCCGCCATTCTGAAAAGCATGGAACAGGCGCGCCAAGCCGGACTTCAAGTGAAGGTAAACATGGTTGTGCAAAAGGGCCTGAACGATCAGGAGATCATACCGATGGCGGCTTATTTTAAAACGCTTGGCGTCACTCTCTGCTTCATCGAATTCATGGATGTCGGCAATGACAACGGCTGGAGCCTGCAGCGGGTCGTGACGAAGCGGGAGATTTACGAAATGCTGGGCGGGGACGCCGTGCTTGTTCCGGTATCGCCGCGCTATCCCGGGGAAGTTTCCAAACGCTACCGTTACAGGGGTGGGGAAGCCGAGGTCGGCTTTATCACCTCCGTATCCGAAGCCTTTTGTTCGACCTGCTCGCGGGTTCGCTTATCCTCGGACGGCAGCATCTACACCTGTCTTTTCGCCTCCCGCGGGTTTGACCTTCGCAGTCTGCTTCGCAGCGGCGCGACGGATGGAGAACTGCTAGCGGCCATCCGCGGCGTGTGGGAGAGAAGGGCGGACCGTTACTCGGAGGAGCGGACGGAGCAATCGGCCGCAGGCCGGAAAAAGATCGGGATGTCCTATATCGGCGGTTGATTGATTTCGAAGTGGAGAACGGCTCATGATGGGGAAAAGGAGCGGAAGAGATGAAGAAGACAAGCATTGTCATTCCAAGGGAGCACGGCGGATGGGCCATGGTCAGCATGCCCTTTATCATTGCCATGATGGCGACGCAGCCTGTTCTTCTGCATCTCCCGCTGTTCCTGGCCTGGTTCTTCTTATACTTAGCCTCTTATCCTCTGCTGCAATCTTTGAAAAAGACGGCCAAACGTAGCATGTGGCTCACCTGGGGAGCCGGGTATGCTTTCGCGGCCGTCCTCTTCCTGATTCCGGTGCTGCTGAAGGAGCCCTGGCTGTTCTGGTTTGCCCCCGTGCTGATGCTGCTGCTGATGGTGAATATCTGGCATGTACGGCACAAGTCCGAACGGGCGCTGCTGAACGATATGTGCGCCATTCTGCTGTTTTGCTCCGGCGGAGCGGCTGCCTTCATGCTGGGGGGCGGAACATGGGGCAGGGAGCTGTTCGAGGTCCTGCTGTTCAATTTCCTGTATTTTATGGGCACCGTATTTTTCGTCAAATCCGTCTTCCGCGAACGGAAAAATAAACGCTGGACCGCCTATGCCGTCGTCTATCATACACTCGCGCTGGCCGTGCCGCTGTTTACGCTACATCCATGGATGTGCATGCCTTTTCTCTATCCGCTCATCAAGACGGTGATCTACGCCGGCAAGCCGATGAAGCCAATGAAGGTCGGGGTCATGGAAATTATCGGATCGGTCCAATTCCTGATCCTTTCCCTGATCCTGCTGTAACCGAACCTGATTCCCTATACAGTCGTAAACTAGAAAAAAGCTGTCCGAAACCGGACAGCTTTTTTGGCATTTCAGAGCCCGCGGCGTTATACCAAAGGCTGCGTGATGATCCGGTCCACCATGCCGTACTCCAGGGCTTCTTCGGCCGTGAGGTAAAAATCGCGGTCCGCGTCGCGGTAAATCTTGTCGAGCGGCTGGCCGGTTTTGTCGGCGATGAACTGATTCACTTTCTCGCGCGTCCTCAGGATCCGTCGGGCGGATATTTCGATGTCGCTGGCCTGGCCCTGCGCGCCTCCGAGCGGCTGATGCAGCATGAACTCGCTGTTCGGCAGCGCGTACCGCTTGCCTTTGGCACCCCCAAGGAACAGGAAAGCACCCATGGAGGCCGCGATGCCCATACAGATCGTGCTCACCTGCGGCTTGATGTAGTCCATCGTGTCGAGGATCGCAAAGCCGGCGGATATCGAGCCTCCGGGACTGTTGATGTACAGCGAGATTTCTTTGTCGGGATCGTCGGCAGACAGAAAAAGCAGCTGGGCGATGATGCTGTTCGCAACCTGATCATTGACCTCGGAGCCGAGAAAAATAATCCGGTCCTTCAGCAGCCTGGAGTAGATATCGTAAGAGCGCTCGCCCAGGCGGGTCTGCTCCACAACGTAAGGAATCATATTCATGTAATAGCCTCCTTCTCATATCAAAACGAAAGGGCTACGCCGCGCGTAAAAGGAGAGAAGAAGGGGAACTGGAACGGCGCGAAAGCCTCACAGGCGGTTTCGGTGCCTGAACAGCCGTCCGCAGGGAGACGGCCAGCCTTTGCAGCAGCTCGGGCTGCTCCATCCGGATCGCCATCAGCAGCTGACGCTGGAACCAGTCCGCATCGACCTGATGCCATTCCTGGCTTGCTGCCGGAGGTTCCTCCGGCTCTTTCTGATTCCGCTTCTCATCCAATGTACGGCGAGCCCTGTGCAGCAGCGATTTGACGGCAGTCTCATTCATGTCGATCAGCTTCGCAATGTCGGACAGCCTGTATTCAAAAATTTCCTTCAGGACAAACACCAGCAGCTGTTTCGGCGTCAGTCTCTCCATCAACGTATCCAGTCCGCTCATGACCTGCTCCAGAGATTTTTCGGTTGACGGCGCTTCAACCGTCTGGCCGATGCTTTCCCGGCTTCTTTTACGGAGCTGGTCAACCCAGTGATTGCGGGCGATCGTCGTGAGCAGGGGAAAGCTGGCCTGCCGTTTGCCGGAAGGGTCCTTTTGGCAAAATTTCAAAGCTTTAACCATCGAATCATGTGCCAGATCCTCGGCGTCCCAAGAATTACCGGTCATGTTCAGGCAAAAATATTTTAGCTTCGGGTACATTTCTTCCATTTCCTTGTGGATTAACATGTTAATCACTCTCCTTGAGAGGCCTCTATATATACAACGTTTGGTTAGGGGAGAAAAGATACGGGCGTAATTAAAAAAATTACTCGTCATCGAATGTAGATGCTTTTAGTTCATTATATCAAAAGGGTACACGGATGGAATGACCGGGCCCGCCCTTTGAAGCCTGCTTGCTCGTCTTTTTTCAAGGACAGGGACATATGCTGTTAAGGTAAGCACCTCTTCTTCCAAGGAGGGATGGGCCGGACGTGAAAAGAAGAGCGAGATGGCGCAGCAGGGGAGCGAACAGGCCGGGGAGCCGGCGCAAGGTGTGGCTGATTGGCGCGCTCGTGTTCCTGATTCTTCTCCTGCAGTTTTTTGCCTACGTGGAAAATCATTTGAAGCCGCCGATTATGCATTTGGCCAAAATCCGCATGAAGCAGATCGGCACGGATGCCATTAATGAAGCCGTTGCATCCCAGGTTGCGCAAGGAAAAAATGCGGAGCAGCTGATCGACTGGAAGATGGATTCCTCCGGGAAAGTGTCCGGATTCATGTTGAACTATGCGGAGCATATGAAAATCACATCCGATACCTTTAAGGTCGTGCAGACGACGCTGAAAAACAAGCATATGCTGTCCGAAAGCATCCCGATCGGCCAGGCGCTGGGCAGTCCGCTCATCGCCTCCTTCGGTCCGAACGTTCCGATCCGGATTGAGCCGCAAGGAGCCGTGAAGGTAGATCTCAACACGAGGGAAAAGGATGCGGGCATCAATATGGTATTGGTAGAGGTCTATATTCATGTGACCGTCGAGGTGGCCGTCGTGGTTCCATTCGATATGGAGCCTGAGGTAATCGACACGGAAATTCCGGTATCGTACCTGATGGTCGTCGGGGATGTGCCGATGTACTACTACAACAGCCAAGGGCAGCCGGTCGGAGGCAGCGGAGTGAATGCCCCGAACATCGCTTTGCCTGGCATTACCGGTAACGCAGCTTCCAAGCAGACGACGCAAACCGGGCAGAACGGATCAGGAAAGGACAATGCGGCGATACCGGGAATATCGAACCGGCAAACCGGAGTGCCGGAGGGTGAGAAGTCCGGGGGCTCCGATATCCATTAAGTATTGGTAACCGCAAGCTTAACCCAAACGTCTGTATATCTAAAGAGGTCTAATGGCGAGGAGGGAGCTTGTGGATTTAAGAAAAGTATGCGTTCTTGGCTTCTTCGCTTATACTCTGCTGGCAGCCGGCTGCAGTGACAAATCACCCATTGTCGATGATATCACGGAATATGATCTGCCCATTATGAACGAGTTGAAAGGAAATCAGTTCATTTATGCTATAGAGTCAGATGGGATGCTCTATAAAATGCAGTATGCTTTTCGTTCGCAATTAGTTGTCGATCCAGACTATTATCGAACGCATGAAATCATGAGAGGTGACGTCGTTTACATCCAAACCGATGCCACGAACGAAGAAATAAACAGGTTGAAAAATTCAGCGTTTGATGTCGTGAGAGTGATCGCTCTTCCCGGAGAGACCGTTCGAATAGATAAGAGTCAAATTTACATTGATGACAGGGAATTGAAATCCTTTTACGGGAATGAGGCGTTTGCTCGCGGCAGTGAGATCAAGCCTGACCGAACTTTAAACATGGAGGAAGTCATCGTGCCGGATAACCATTATTTTCTTATAGGTGACCTATGGTGGCGAAATGGGAATAACAGCATCCGAAGCGGACCGTTTTCGCATGAACATATATTAGGTAAAATCATCGGCTGGACGGGAAAAATAGAAGGAATCAATACTCCATAATCAGCAGCATGCAAGCCAAAGAGCCTGATCCTTTGGCGGGGAATCAGGCTCGTCTTTTTTTCGATGTCTTCATGCGACCATTTCAATCAGGAGGACCCTTTTTTCTGAATTCCGGGGGTTATCGCAAGAGGAATGCCCGGCAAGGATGTCCCTGTTACCCATGGGTAGCAGAGACATCTTTTTTAATATCGCTGCATTTTTTTATTCCTGTTAAATGATTTTTTAAGGGGAATTTAATGGAGCGGTTCTATACTTTCCATAGCTAGTTCCTTCAGGTTACCTGAACCCGAATAACAAACGGATGAGGTGCATGGATATGGAGAGCTACATAGGTCGTTTTATGAATACGACTTTTTCATTGAAGGTTTCCGATGATGTGGATAAGGGCTGGAAAGAAGAGATGCGGCATTGGTTGGAATATGTCGATCGCGAGTGGTCCCGATTTCGAACCGGCAACGAACTGGATCAGCTCAATCAGGCTCCCAAAGGAATCAGGCTTCAATGTTCTCCCCCTCTCTATGACGTATTGGTCATGGCAGAACGATATCGCCGGTTAACCTCCGGAAGGTTCTCTCCCTACTTAAAAAGAGCGATGGAGCATCAAGGCTATGGCCGGTCGTTTCCCTTTCCTTACGCGGATGTAGAAGAGGCGTTCACCTTTCAGCTTGAGGAGCATCCGGTGCTGTTTCATGGTTCGTATACCCTCGAAAAAAATACGGATCAGCAGTTGGATTTGGGGGGGATCGCCAAGGGATATGCGGTTCAAAGCGCTGCCGAATGGCTGAAGAGGCATGGAGCGACCTATGGCATGGTCGATGGGGGCGGCGATATGTCCTTATGGTCGGATGGAACGAAGGCATGGAAGATTGGCATAGCCGATCCTTGGGAGGAAACCCGCGTCATGGATGTACTAAGCCTAAAAAACAAGGCGGTCGCGACCTCCAACCGTCTTTATCGGAGCTGGCAGCAGGGAAAGGATAGAAAGCATCATCTCCTGGACGGGCGCACGGGAAAGAGTGTCCAGACGAAAATCGTGCAATCCACAGTGATCGCGAGTCATTGTGTGGATGCGGAAGTGTGCGCCAAAATGTGCTTTTTGCTAAAGGAAGAGGAGCTTGAAGAATGGTTCGCCAGGCATTTTCCATCTGTTTCGTATGTCCTTGTCGATGAAGACGGAAAAGTGAACACGAACATAGGGAGAGGGTAGAAGATGAAGCCGAACAAAAAGGCCAAATGGATCATCGGTGTCAGCGGTGTCGCATTTTCCGCATTTGTATTAAGTCAGTTTGGGGTTGAGGACCGTACAACCACGGACTTGTCTCAAACCAGCCAAATGGAACAAAACGATCAACAGTCAGTTCTAAACAATGCCAGCAGCTCCAATGGCGAACCCTTTGCCGATTCTGACGGAAGTTCCTTTACGGGAAGAAGGCATACGGATGGAACGACCAGAAGGTCCTGAACATGAATAACTTAACGGAATTATTCACCTCTTGGCATATCATACGTTGGATGGGTTTCATGGCCTTCTTCTTCTTTACCATGTCGTTAGCTTACGGAATGCTGGGACGATTCAAAAAATTCAAGAAGAAGAAAGCATTATTTAATTGGATTCATATATCATCCAGCTGGGCGGGCGTGTTGACCGTGCTGGTCCATATGCTGACCCTCCTGATCAACCATTACCAACCCTATAAAGTCGTCGAGATCTTTATCCCGTTCACCTCGCATTATATGCGGGTCGCGTCGGCGCTTGGAATAATTGCTTTTTTCTTGTTTCTCCTCGTGGTGTTTACTTCGGATGTGCTTATGAGCAAGTTAAAGCGGACTACCTGGAAAACCATACATCTGCTTGTCTTCCCTTCGTGGCTGTTCATGCTCGCTCATTCGATCTGGATGGGAACGGATACCCGGACTTGGTGGGGCTTGGCGGTCTACCTGGGGGCAACGGCGATCGTCTTAACGTTATTTGCCTTTTATCAATGGGAGCACAGAAAGCATACGGTTTCAGCGAGAGGCTGATCCTGCATGCCAAAAGAGCCTGAGTCCGTTCAAGGGATTCAGGCTCTTATTTTGGTTTTGTTCGCGAGGAGCACTACGTCTCGGAGGATCTTTTTTTCTTTTTCTGGATGGCCTGGCGCTCCTCCGTCTCCCAGTGGCGCAGAAGCGGGTACGGATCAAAGGACCACTCGGCCAGACCGTTGTCCCGGTAAATGCCGTAGTGAAGATGCGGCGGGAATTTCCCCTGTGTGCCGGGTTTTCCGTAACCGGAGCTCCCGACCCAGCCGATGGTTTGCCCGGGGGTGACGATATCGCCTTGGTTCAGCGTTTTCTCGAAGCCCTGCAGATGCGCATAATAGTGATACCGGTTCTCCAGGTCCCTGATGCCGATCCGCCATCCGCCGAACGGATTCCATCCCTTCAGCTCCACGACCCCGTAGCAGGTGCTTCGGACAGGCATGCCATAGGGAGCGAAAATATCCGTCCCTTCATGAATTCGGTATCCGCCCCAGCTGCGACCGGTTCCCCAGGTGTCCCGGTAAGCATAGGAATCGGAAATGGGGAGCGGGAAGGCATGGCCGGAGAGATCGAGTGTTTGAAACTTTTCATAGAGCTTGGAAAATTGCCGGATACGCTGGACGGAGCGGCTGTTATGGTAATACTCCCATAATGCGATGCTGAAGTCCTCCTCGGACTGACCATAGCGTAGAAGATAAGATGCCATGCTGTAGAGCAAATCCATATCATTATTCAGGTCTGCTTGCCCGTCGCCGGATCCATCTTTGCCGTAACCGTTAAAAATGCCGATGGAACGGGGATTGCTGTCATACGGATCGGGATTGAACATCCCGCTCCATACCGGTTCATTCATGAAAATGCCGGTGAGGCGCTTGGGATGATTGCGGTCCTTTGGATGAACCTTTGTCAGCGTGTGCTCATATTGATCGATCGCCGCGATACGGTACCATGGAATATGGGTTGCGGCGGCAGCTTTCTCATAGAGCTTTTTTCTTGAAGCCAGTATTTGTTCCCGGCTCAGCTTATCCAGCGGTTCCGCGGTTTGCGTGGGTGCTGGAACGATTGGGGTAGCGGCGGACGCTCCCCATGCAGGAGAAGCTGCTTCTCCGAGAACGACGGCTGCAGCGGCAGCGCAAATTAGTATACGGCATGCTTTGCTTGGCTTTGAAACGGAACCTTTCATCGTCAACCTCCTGCTGGCAGCGTTAGCTTTTTTCCGGACCGAACGGGCATAAGCTTAGATTGGTACGAGATAAGACATTTTATCCAGCATTTGAAATGGAAGTATTTTGGGTTATTTCATGATATAATATGGGGCATGCAGCAGTTAATCATGAGCGAAAGAAGGTCAGATCATTGCCTAAAGAAACTGTCAAGGAACCAAAACCGGACTGGATTCGCATCAAACTGACGACCGGTGACAACTATCAGGAAATCAAGAGCATGATGCGCTCCAAGACACTACATACCGTGTGTGAAGAAGCGCGTTGCCCTAACATATATGAATGCTGGGCGAACCGTACAGCGACTTTCATGATTCTGGGCGACATTTGTACGCGTGCCTGCCGTTTTTGCGCTGTTAATACCGGACGACCTACCGAACTGGATTTGCAGGAGCCTGAACGTGTGGCTGAAGCCGCCGAGAACATGGGACTGAACCACTGCGTAGTAACCAGCGTCGCGCGGGACGATCTTTCTGACGGAGGCGCAATGATTTTTGCTGAAACCATCAAGGCTATTCGCAAACGCCTGCCGCTGTGCAGCGTCGAGGTGCTGATTCCTGACTTTATGGGAAATTGGGATGCGCTCAAGGTTGTCATGGATGCTAAACCGGACATTTTGAACCATAACATTGAAACGGTTGAACGGATGTCGAACCGCGTTCGCGCCAAGGCAAAATATGAGCGTTCCCTCGAGCTCTTGAGAAGAGCGAAGGAAATGCAGCCTAATATTCCGACCAAATCAAGCATTATGCTGGGTGTAGGCGAGGAATATGATGAAATTTTGCAGGCGATGGATGATCTCCGTGCGATTGATTGCGATATCATGACGATCGGTCAATATCTGCAGCCGTCTCCGCAGCATTTGAACGTCGTGAAGTACTACCATCCCGATGAGTTTGCCAAGCTGAAGGAAGAGGGCATGAAGCGGGGCTTCAGCCACGTGGAATCCGGTCCGCTTGTCCGCAGCTCCTATCATGCGCATGAGCAGGTAAAATCGGCAGCGGGCCAGAAATAATCATTATTTTCTTTTAGATGAAAGGCAGGGGGAGCACATTTGATTCTGATTGGCGGAAAAAGCTACGAGCTGCTGAAAGACCATAAAAACGGCTGGAACCCCGAAGCCTTTCGTGACCGTTACAGCGAAGTGCTGGACCGTTACGATTATATTGTCGGAGACTGGGGTTACAACCAGCTGCGGTTGAAAGGGTTTTACCGGGATAAGCATCCCAAGGCCACCAAAGATACGGCTTTCTCCGGCATGGTGGATTATATTAATGAATACTGCAATTTCGGATGCGCTTATTTCGTTATTCAGAAGAATCGGGATGCCCAGCCGCCGAAAGAGAAGGAAAAGCCGGAAAAGCATGAAAAAACAGACAAGCCGGAAAAGACGGAAAGACCGGAAATGCCGGAGAGACCCGATAAGCCGGAAAGATCTGAAAAAACCGATAAGCCGGAAAAACAGCCTGAGAAACCGGAAAGACCAGATAGAACGGAAAGACCAGATAGAACGGAAAGACCAGATAGAACAGAAAGATCCGAAAAATCGGATAAGCCCGAGAAAGCCAAAAGCGGTCCCCATTAAGGGAACCGCTTTTTTGTACATTATACAACGTATTGGAGCATCAAAATGGGGTCTCCCATCAAAGAGTCGCTAGTCAAATATGCTGCTATCCAAGGAAAGCTTCTCTGACGCGGTTCCAGAACGGGAACGGACGATAGCGGGCAAAGCTTACTTTATCCTTCGCGACCTGACATCGCACCGAAATCAGATCGTCCACTTGAATGTTCACATGGTCGATCGTGAGCAGCAGCCGCTGCTCCTTACGCGAAAAGATGTTCGTATGATGATGTTTGGGCAGCAGCAGCGGGGAACCCATCGTACGGAAGACGCGATTGTTGATCGAGGCGATTTCTGCGATCTGCAGCGCTTCGATCGTCGGATGAACCATCGCTCCGCCAAGACTTTTGTTGTAAGCGGTGCTGCCGGACGGCGTCGAAATACAAATCCCGTCGCCGCGGAACATTTCAAAGGTCTGGTCGTTGATATCCACCTGGGCCACGACCGTTCCATCTACGCCCTTGAGCGTAAATTCATTTAACGCAATATAAGAAGCATTGCCCGATTTGCGATGGATCTCCAGTTCCAGCAGCGGGTATCTGACGATCCGCGGACGGATGGATCCGGATTTGCTGGCCGAGCTCATCAGGTCAATCAATTGGGGCAGCTCGTCTGCCTGCCAATCGGCATAGAATCCAAGATGGCCCGTATGAACGCCGACAAAAGCGATATCGGGAATGTGGTCGATAAACGTATGAAAGGCATGAAGCATCGTACCGTCTCCGCCAATCGAAATGACAATCTCGGGAGATTCGGCATCCAAACGAAATCCGCGCTGCGCGGCTAGCTTATGGAACTGCTCGCTCAAATCAACTGACAACTGATCACCGCGATCCAGGACATAATATCTCAAGAGAGTTAAGCTCCTTTATTTGGGTATATAACGATCATAAACAATATCGGAGCATAACACAACGTTCATTTGGCAGGCCGGTGGTTTGCGCTGCGCCACCAAGCGCGGAGCCAGGCCCATAATGCCGAGGCCAGCGTCATGAATGCGATCAGGAGGCAGAAATACGCGATCCGGTCTGCAAATCCGCCCGCCGCCGCGCCAAATCCAGGATCAGCCTGCAGAGGATTGAATGCCGGAGCCGGCATCATTGTACCCATTAAGGGATCCCATAGCAGCAAGACGAGGAACGCAGCAATCAAGGCATGAATCAGGCGTGCAAACATAAACGGAAGATAACGCAAATTGGTCGCATGCAGGATGCTCGCGATTTGGGCATGCACGGATAGGCCGCCCCAGGATAGAATGAACGCCGCCGCTGCCGCTTTATAAGGCAGAGGTACAGAGGAAGCGGCTTCTCCAGCAGAACGCGCTCCTAAAGTTACCTCGAACAATCCCCCAACCAGCGCCTCCGACAAGGAAGGCGGAAAACCGACAGCAGTAAGCAAATGGTCCAGCATGAGATACAGGCTCTTCATCACCCCGGCTTGTGTCAGAAGCCCCAGAAATACGGAAAAGAATACAACCAGCCCCCCGACGACAATAATAAGCTTTAAAGAAGATTCTACCGCCTGCCGCAGCATCTCGCCCATGCCCCGGCCATCCTGCATCCGTGCATGATGCATTGCTGCGAAGGCCCGCTGGATGCGAGAGCTCTTTGCTTCTCCTTCTCCCGCGGCCGGAGCTGCGTTAGGTGAGCCTCCGCCGCCGGAAGTAGCCCTCTGCTTGCCGTGAAATCGCATGAGCAGCCCGATCAGGAATCCGCCGCCGTAATGGGCAGCCGCCAGAATGATCGCGATCTTGGGATTATGGAAAAAGCCGACCGATACCGCGCCAATCAGAAATATCGGATCCGAGGAGGTCGTAAAGGCCACCAGCCGTTCTCCTTCATCCCGCGTGACCATGTTCTGCTCCCACAGCTTGGCCGTCAGCTTGGCGCCGATGGGATAACCGGAAACGTAGCCCATGGCTGCCACGAAGCCCCCGCTGCCCGGAATGCGGAAAAGAGGCTTCATGAGCGGATCGAGCAGCGTGCCGAACAGATGAACGATACCGAAGCCGAGCATCATTTCAGAAATGATGAAGAACGGGAACAGGGAGGGGAATAGCACATCCCACCAGATGGCAAGTCCTCTCAGAGCAGATTCGAGATAAGCCCCGGGAAAAACGGTCATAAGCAGCATTAATCCAGCGAGAGATGCCAGCATCAATGGCAGACCCAGCTTTTTAACGGACATAGTCACACCTACCTGTATGTATATGGGTCATATGAATCGAATCGATATACCTAAATTTATGAATTGCATCGGACAAACAGTACAAAAAAAAGCAGAAAGCGTTTACAAAAAATAATGTTTTTTTGGCGATGTATGTTAAAATATACAAAACCAACTACTATTCAATGTCCAAATTTTAATATATGGATGGAGTGATGAGATCATGAGTATTGTCGCCGGTGTTCTTGTCTGCGCTTTCGTGTATGTCATTCGCGCCTCACTGGTCCATTCCGGCGAAGAGGATTGGAGCAGCTACTGAAATACGCTACAAGGTGCTAAACAAACGTTTAGCGCCTTTTTTTGTTTTTTGATATAATGGAAATAATTTTAACTTGCCAAAAATGGAGCCATGGCATCTCATTCGGCTTTCGGGTCCTGCTTGTCATTTTTTTGCATCATACACCGTGGATCGTGGGAGATCTAGACGAAAGACATGAAAGGAACGTGGGGAAGTGACTTTGGAACCGCTTTACTCCATCAAAGTGACCTGTTATAACTGCGAGCATGAATTTCATACTTCACGCGTGCGTCCCAGCTTTAAGAAGGCGATTCGCACGGATTCCGATTTCTGCGCTTATTACAAGGACGAGAACCCGGATTATTATGTGGTCCGCGTGTGTCCGGAATGCGGATTTGCTTCAACCGAAAATTCGACAGAGCGCCTGAGCGACGCGCAAAGGCATCGCTTTAACGACAAAATCAGCAGCCGCTGGATCGCGCGTGATTTTAACGGTCACCGGGAGTGGGAAGCCGCATTGGAAACGTACAAGCTGGCACTGCTCGTCGCACAGACGATCGGAGAGAAAGAGCGGATTATCGCCAGCCTGCTGCATCATATCGCTTGGTTGTACCGCTATAAAGGGGAAGAAGAGCAGGAGCAGCGCTTTTTGAAATACTCCCTGGAGTCTTACATAAAGGTGTATGAGCTGGAAGGCGTGGGAGCCAACAACGCCCGCCTGCTTTATCTGATCGGGGAGATGAACCGGCGAATCGGCGAGTTCAGCCAAGCGGTGAAATGGTTCTCGAGGGTCATCAATGATAAAAACATTATCGACGCAGCCATGATCCGCGCATCCCGCGAGCAGTGGGGCGTGCTTCGAGAGCAAATGCTCGCACGGAAACTGGAGCTTCCGGAAGAGATGAATGCCTGAAGCCAAGCAGCACAAAAAACACGCATGAACCATGCGTGTTTTGTTTAAGAGATCAGAAAGTATAAGTTTCAGAGCTTCTGCTTCCTGATCTCGCAAGAAAAACTTCCGCTAAACGCGGTCTGTCTTCTTTGAAGGTACATCGATAGACGTTTTACTTAAGATTATAGAATTTATAAA
>NZ_BIMK01000021.1 GCF_004001045.1 Paenibacillus chibensis | reverse complement strand
TTTGAAGGTACATCGATAGACGTTTTTCTTAAAGACGAAAAAAGCAGTTACCGTACAGGCTGATCGAAGCGCAGATAGTCGTGATCGGTCTCGAGCACGTTCAACCGGCTGCTGCAGCAGGGGAAGACGACCAGCTTTTTTCTGCCCTCGTTGATGCTTTTGAGTTCACTTGGCTTGAGATTCAGCCTTACGTTCCCAGCTCCACAAAAAGGGCATTCATGCACGTAAATATCGCCCATTTGCTTATCGTAAGGCCATGTATTGGCAAAAGGAATCATTGCTTGTCCTTCTTGTCCGCTTGGGATTCATCCGGTTGTTCTTTGCCAAGCTCGGCAATTTTTTGCAAAAGAATGTGCTGCGGCATGTGCATCAGATGTTCCAGCGGCACTCCCAGTTTTTCCGACAGCTTCACGGCTGTTTCCGGTGATATTTGCAGTGGTCTCATGGCGAGCATCCCTCCTAATGAATGTATTGAAACGCGCCCTCGCGCAAGCAGAAGCATTTCTTTTTCTTATAGTTATACACCTTACCATGAATACCAATCAAATGAAATCCCAAACAAAGGAATGGTGATCTGTAATGAATAACGATTTGAAATTAACCTGGGATCTGGAGTCCATCTTCCCTGGAGGCTCCGCTTCCACCGAATATCAGGCATATCTGAATACGCTGGAGAAGGACCTTGGCAAGCTGAAGGAGGATATCGCGGCAGCCTCCGCACCGAAGAGCATTGAGGACACCAGGGCGTTTGATGCCATCATTGACAGCATGGGGAGCTGCATCGCCCGCCTTTCCGAGGGCAGCGCCTTTGTAAGCTGTTTGCAGGCACAGGATCAACATGATAAGAAGGCGGTTCAGCTAGCCGGCCGCGTGACGACGCTGCATGCGCTTTTGAATACCATCATGACGCAGTTCGATGATATTTTGGGCCGTACGGATGACGCAACCTGGACAGCCTGGATGAATCGCGACGAGATTCGCCCGATTTCCTTCGTTCTGAACGAAAGCCGGGACCAAGCCCGCGAAAAAATGAGCCCTGAGCTCGAAAGCCTGGCTCTCGACCTTGCTGTCGACGGTTATCACGGCTGGAGCGATCATTACGATACGGTCGTGAGCCACGTGAAAATCCCGTTTGAGGTTGACGGAGAAACGGTGCTGCTGTCCGCCGGACAAGCACATAACAAGCTGTATGATGCGGATAAGGAAGTCCGTGATGCTATGTTTGTGAAGTGGAAGGAAGCCTGGGCGGACAAGGCGGATTTCTGCGGAGACGCGCTGAATCATCTTGGAGGCTTCAGATTGAAGCTATATGAGCGCCGCGGATGGGATGAAGTATTGAAGGAGCCGCTTGCGATCAACCGGATGTCCAACGAGACCCTCGATGCCATGTGGGGCGTGATCCAGGAAAACAAACCGAAGCTTCTGAAATACATGGAGCGCAAGGCGAAGCTGCTTGGCGTTGATCGGCTGAGCTGGGTGGATGTGGATGCTCCGATCGGAAAAGTGTCCTCGAAGGTTTTTTACCAGGAAGCGGCCGAAACGATCGTAGAGCAGTTCCGCAAATTCAGCCCGAAAATGGCCGATTTTGCCGAAATGGCGTTTGACAAATCATGGATCGAAGCAGAGGATCGCCCCGGCAAACGCCCTGGAGGCTTCTGTACTTCGCTTCCGGTCAGCCAAGCAACCCGTATTTTCATGACTTACAGCGGCACGGCTTCCAACGTTTCCACACTCGCGCATGAGCTAGGTCACGGCTACCATCAGCATGTGATGGATGATTTGCCGGTGTTTAACCAGAATTATGCGATGAACGTCGCAGAAACGGCTTCCACGCTGGCCGAAATGATCGTGGCGGACGCCATGGTGAAAAAAGCAGGCGACGACCAGGAAAAGCTGGCGCTGCTTGAGGATAAAATCCAGCGCAGCGTAGCCTTTTACATGAATATTCATGCCCGCTTCCTGTTCGAAACCCGCTTTTACGAAAAACGCAAAAACGGACTTCTGAGTGTGCAGGAGCTGAATGATTTGATGGAAGAAGCCCAGAAGGAAGCATACTGTGACGCATTGTCCGCTTATGAACCGACCTTCTGGTGCTCCAAGCTTCATTTCTACATCACAGGCGTTCCGTTCTATAACTTCCCGTACACCTTCGGTTATATGTTCAGTACGGGTATTTATGCACAGGCGCTTCAGCAGGGCAGCAGCTTTGCGGATAAATATGATGCGCTCCTGCAGGATACCGGCTCGATGACAGTCGAAGAGCTCGCGAAAAAGCATTTGAACGCGGATTTGACCGGCCGTGAGTTCTGGCAAAGTGCATCCGACTTGCTGACGCAGGATATTGAGGAATTTTTGAGCATGACGGAGGATATGGCGTAAGTCAATGACTTCATCCCCCGGAAATAAGACATGACATTAAACGGGAAGACCCTGGCAAAGAGGGCTTCCCGTTTTTTTTATATATTCAGAAAAGGGGATTCAGAGGTCCCGGCAAAGGGCTTGAACGGACTCCGGGGCATGGATAACGATATGGTGAATTTTGCGGGGATGAGATCGCCGAGAAAGGTTGGTTTTTGTCGCAATAACCAGAATAATAGCGGAAAATTAACGAAAATCAAATCGAAATCATGAAAATAATAGTAATAAATACCCAATTATGTTTGATATTGTTGTATGATTCAGCACCCTGTCTTATAATGAGTCATAAGCCCTAAGAAGTTTTGGCGAAAGCTGAAAGAGAGGAGAAGAAAATGATAAAGACCGAGCAGTTATCCCTAGCAAGACAGCTGGATATGGTATTTAAAGAGCTGGAAGAAGAGCTTTCGGGCCTATCCTCCGGCACGGTGTTTGTGCAAATACGCAATAATTCCATCGGCAAATTCGGGATTCGGCATAATCCGCTGGAGGGTCGAAATGGGGAACTTCGCTCTGAGGATTCGGGGCTGACTCCGGTGCAGTATTCTTCATTTCGGATCATGGCACTTGAAAGTCTGAAGTACAAACGGCATTGGACGCACGGCGAAATCAGCTACGAATTTGCGGTCCGGCAGGGCATGATTGTTGTCGATGCGATCCTGGAGTCCAACTACAACATGGCTAACCTGATGATTCGCTATCCAAGACATACATATCCTGATCCTCTTTCGGAAGTTTTTTAATCTGAAGCCACACCCGCACTCATTTATTATTTTAGGAACAGACACTTACAGATATGTACGGTTTGTATAATCAAGCTGGATTAGCAAGACAACAAGAACATAATAAAAATAGCTTAACAAAAAAAGGCAACCTTTTTACAAAGGCTGCCTTTTTTAACGGTTTACCGCTTGGATCGGCAGGTTCGGCTCACGCCCTGCCACCGATCGACATGATATCACATTTACAAATGCCGAAAGCAGATTATTGACGGCCAGAAAGCTGCTGTTCTGCCATTTGCACCAGACGTTTTGTGATGTAGCCTCCCAAAGAACCAGTCTCACGGGAAGTCATGTTGCCATAATATCCGTCTTGTGGGATTTGAACGCCCAGCTCCTGAGCTGCTTCATACTTCATTTGTTGAAGAGCGGAGGTTGCTTGTGGCACCACCAGATTGTTAGAACGGTTACGTCCTTGGTTTTGTTGTCCTGCTTGACCCATGTTTGTCACCTCCTTCGAACTTGTTGAGGTTATTATGGTGTTAAAGATTTGAAAACATGCAGCAAAAGAGAACAAAAATGCTTGGAAATTATTAGGCACGCAAAAAAGGCGGTTTTTCGATTATTCGAAAACCGCCCTGAGTCTTATCGTCATTTTTAGGATGAAACAGGATAAACCATGTGCAAGTGCAGATCCATTTCGATGGCTTGCTTCGGCTCCAAGCGAATCAAGCCGGTAAGCTCGTCGCCTGCTTCCAGATTCGGAGCATTCGGCAGCCAGGTGTAAGGCTCGATGCAGAGGAACTGGTCTGCTTCGCCCTTGGTATAAAGCACCCAGTGCTTATAATACTTAGGGTCCGCGGAATATCTGAGGCCATAACCGTCGCTTCGGAGCAAGGTAGCCTCAACGGGCTGGTCTTTTCCGATCCGGAGCAGCGTGTCAAAATTCGTTCCCTGCATATTCATTCCATCATTGAGCTGATCCAAGGGTCCCAAAGGCAGTACGTCACCTGTCGGAAGCAGATCCTGATCCAGTCCGTATATAGCCTCTACAGGGAGCTGAAGAGTCCATTCGCCGGGTTGTCCGTCCAGAAGAAACCACGTGTGGAATCCGATGCCGAATGGCACGGGCTGATCGCCCAGATGAGTCACCTTCAAATGCTGTGTCAGACGGTCCCCCTGCAGCCGCATGGTCATTTCCAGCTTCAGAGGAGCCGGAAACTGCTCCATCCAGTGCGGATCGTCCGCGGTCAAAAATTCGGTTGTTACGGCGCAGCCATCTTCATCTTCCTCAATATCGCTGACTCTCCAAGGCTGTGTGCGGTGCAGCCCGTGAATATGGTTATCACCTGCGGTATTGCGGTCAAACTGGTACTCACGGCCTTCATATTCAAAGTGGCCTCCGCGAATTCTTCCCGGCGGAATGAGCATCGGCATACCGAAATGATAGGGTTTTTGCATGTAAAATGCCAAATCATTTTCATCGGGTCTTCGGACGACTTGTCTGTTCTGGATGTTGTCCCGGATGGAAATCACATTGTTCCCCAGCCACGGCAGCAGCGTGACTTCAAGCTCGCGACTATGAAGGATGTACGTGTCGTAACCATTCCATTGCCCCTTGGTCACTTGTTTCATATCGATGCTCCTTTTCCCACTATAATTCGATCGTTGCTTAGAAAATGCTTTTATAGCTATCATAAATTGAACTAAAGGAAAGGTTAACTGTAGTTCATTTTATATATCATAACAGATTTTTGAGGGATAGGAAAAAAAAACGCCATCGCAGCAAGTCACAGAAGCCAGACCGCGTATAGCTGAAGTTTTTTTTGCGAATCCGGGAAGGATCAGCATGATGCAGGCTCCCGGATTCTAGAAAAAAAACGCCATCGCAGCAAGTCACAGAAGCCAGACCGCGTATAGTCGAAGTTTTTTTTGCGAATCCGGGAAGGGCCGGCATGATGCAGGCTCCCGGATTCTAGAAAAAAAACGCCATCGCAGCAAGTCACAGAAGCCAGACCGCGTTTAGCTGTACAGAAAATGGGTTTGACAATTTGGTGACACAAGCGATATCATAGGCATTGCATAAAGGCTTTCAATGATTATGTAAACACGATGACAGGGACAAGTAAGCAAAGACGGCATAACCTTCAGAAAGCCGGTGGTTGATGTGAACCGGTGGAGCCGATTTTGCCGAATGGACCCTTGAGTGCCGAGTTGAACGGAAGGAAGCTTCCTGCGTAGACCGGCCGGATTATTCCACGTTAAGGAATCTAAGGCTGTTTAGATCTTTAGATAAAGCATGGTTTAGGCGATGCGGACTAAAGCTAATCAGCAAATAAGGGTGGCACCACGGTCTCACGTCCCTTGCGGACGTGGGGCCTTTTTTGTATATTCGCAAACATTAACAGGAGGGATTTTCATGAAAACCGTACTTTCAGGAATCCAGCCCAGCGGCAAGCTGACGCTGGGAAATTATATTGGAGCCATGAAAAATTTCGTAAAGCTGCAAAACGACTACGCCTGCAATTTCATGGTTGTTGATTTGCATGCGATTACGGTAGCTCAGGATCCAAAGGCGCTCAGAGAACAGTCGGAAGCCGTAGCTGCCCTGTTCATTGCAGCCGGGATCGATCCGGGCAAAGCCAATGTATATATGCAATCCCATGTGCCGCCGCATGCGGAGCTCGGATGGATTTTGACGACGCTGACCTCCATGGGCGAGCTTGAGCGCATGACGCAGTTTAAGGATAAAGCCGCTGGCAAGGAATCGGTCGGCGCAGGCTTGTTTGTGTATCCATCCTTGATGGCTGCCGACATCCTCGTGTACAATGCCGATCTCGTGCCTGTCGGAGAGGACCAAAAGCAGCATCTGGAGCTTGCCCGTGATTTGGCCAGCCGTTTCAATCACCGCTTCGGCGAGTATTTCACAAGTCCCGATCCTTACATCCCCGAGGTAGGGGCGCGGATCATGTCGCTGGATGATGCCTCGAAAAAAATGAGCAAGAGCAACCCGAATCCCGGAAGTTATATCGCGCTGCTCGATACGCCGGACGAAATCCGGAAAAAAATCAGCAGGGCCACAACGGATTCTGGAAAAGAAGTACGTTATGACCCAGCCGAAAAGCCGGAGATCAGCAATCTGATGAGCATTTATTCGGAGTGCTCCGGCAAGTCTCTGGCAGAGATTCAAAATGAGTACGAGGGACAAATGTACGGCGGCTTCAAAAAAGACCTGGCCGAGGTTGCGGTCAGCGTACTGGAGCCTCTGCAGAAGAGATATTATGAAATTCGGGAATCGGGCCAGCTGTACGACATCCTGGCGAAAGGCGCGGACCGGGCCATGGAAACCGCATCACGCACGCTGAACGATGTGAAGGAACGGATGGGCTTCCTGCTGCCTAGATAAATGGTTTTATTCCGCTTCAGGCCCATTCAGACGGTTCTTCTTGGCTTTGATCATGAAACCCCAGCCAATGTTGAAGATGGCCAGGACACCCAGCAGAAGGGCAAGCCAGCCGTTGTAGCTCATGGATATGGCTGCCGCTCCCAGAACGAAAATGGACGAGCAGGCGAACCATAGGGATAAACCTTTACTCATTGTAAAAAACCTCCAGACAAAATATGAATTCACTTCTGTATAACTCTCAGCGACCAAGCCATACTAAGCTTGCAAGCTTGTTACTAACACACACGCAGAATTGAAGGGAGACTTTACAATGGCTCAATCTACAAGCAATCTGGTGGTACCGCAAGCAAAATCGGCACTGCAACAAATGAAAATGGAAGCTGCTCAAGAGCTGGGCGTTCAAATTCCGCAAGACGGATACTATGGTAACATGACTTCCCGCGAAACAGGTTCGCTGGGTGGATACATTACCAAGCGCCTTGTGCAAATGGCTGAGCAATCCTTGTCCGGCCGCCAATAATTCATATAATCACCAGCCCGGAGCGCATTAAGCGTTCCGGGCTTTTCTTGTGCATACCGGCAGGCGCGTAGATTAGATACTCGGTAAGGAATGTCTCTTAAGGAATGTCTCTAGGGTGATTCTCTCCTAATGGCACCGTTTCGTCAAGTTTGAATTGGATGGGAAGAAATCGAAAAAGGCCGCTTCCGGAAGGGAAACGGCCACTATATTATATGAAGCTTTTTTAACCTGAATTGATGGACAGCCTTTTATCCATTTTTTTGGCGCTAAGCCATCCGACATACGTATTGATGGTCTGGTATTGCTTATCCATCACGAGTACGGCCACAAAAGGATACTGCTTCCGGTGCCGATAACGGACGTCGGCCCAGCGGACGACATAACCCCAAGAAAGGTTCTCCACCTCGGCGACGGCGAATGAAGTGAAATACAGAAAAGCCTGCACATCCGGATGCTGCTTGGATTGCTCGATCGCCGGATGCTGCTCTGTGCGCGCATGCTTTCTCCATTCCAGGCCATCGCCATTCAGTACGCCAATGCAATAGCTTCCGTCGGTCAGCGCTTTGACGACATGCCATTTGTGAAAAGAAACCGTTGGAATAACATAATACCGTTCTCCCGGCTGACGAGCGGAATCGAGTCTTTTGACCTCGGCTGTCCTCAGGGAATGAACAACGGTACGCCAAACGTAGTAAATGGCGGTCAAAATGTATAAGCCTGCGAACAAAGGAGCAGGTCTGACTGCACCGGTACTCCAAAGTAATACGGCGGCGGCATGCGTCGTAAAAATAAACGGATCAAAAATGTGAATGATGTTCCAAGAGATCCACCGTTCCGAGAACGGCCGCACCGCCTGGGTTCCATAGGTATTGAACAAATCGCTGAAAACGTGCACGCATACGGCAATTCCTGTCCATAGGATGATGTGGCCTGCCGGTTCCGTTCGGAACAGCAGTGACAAAATGCTGCCTATGAGCGCGGTCCAAATGACGAGAAACGGAAGGGAATGCGTGATGCCCCGATGATTCTTTACATAGAGGGCATTGCTTTTGAATCGCAAGAGCCCGTCGAAATCAGGGGCCTGAGAGCCGATGACCGTACCCAGAAGAACGGCGGTCGCGAGCGCAGGGCTTGCGGCTACCGCCGGATCGACGTAGGCAAGACCGGCCAGGCTGAGTCCCATCACAAAATGTGTGGCTGTATCCATTACCATGTCTCCTTCATGTTGTTCTTATCGTTATTGTAACAAATCTGGAAATGCAATTCCTGCTGCTGCCGTGGTTAGGATGTGAGGATTTTGCAAATCCTGCTAATGCAAGTGTTTTCCTTATAATAGTTACTACCCACTTTTGGATGAATCTATAAGGGATTGACCATACTAAAATGTGTCACTAAATTGTCAAAATGGTGAATGATTTTGGAGAGGATTGTCAAACACTTTTACCTTTTGATATGATAAACTTTATAGCGGAGGCAACTTTCCTCCACAACGACAGAATAAGGAGGATTCTTAAGGCGTGGACAATCATTTAAGTTACCAGGCTCCTTCGGATTCCGCAACGCTTTCCATCAAACAAACGCCGCCGAATTCGTCGGCAACGTGGAGAGATTTCATAACACTTACGAAACCCGGGATTATCCGTTCTAATTTAATTGCTGTTTTTGCAGGCTATTGGGTTGCGTCGCAGTGGGACATCCATTTCGGCAAAATGATTCTGACGCTCCTGGGAACCGTGCTCGTCATGGCTTCCGCCTGTGTATATAACAATTATTTTGATCGTGAACTCGATACCAAGATGGAGCGCACGAAGAACCGTACCCTTCCATCCGGTCGCTTGAAGCCATCCATCGTGCTTTGGTATGCCTTCATACTCGGCGTGCTTGGACTGGCTGATCTCTTTATTTTCTCAGGTGTTCTTGCCGGCATCTTTGGTGCGGTTGGAATGTTCGTATATGCCATCGTGTATACCATGTGGCTGAAGCGTTCCTCGACATGGAGCACGTCGGTGGGTGCGATTTCCGGCGCAATGCCTCCATTAATCGGCTATGTGGCTGTAACTCAGAGTGTCGATTTAGGGGCTATTCTGCTGTTTGCCCTGCTGTTTTTATGGCAGCCGCCGCATTTCTGGGCACTGGGTATTCGCCGCGTGGAAGAATACAGAGCTGCGGGTTACCCGCTTCTGCCTGTCGTGAAAGGGATCAAGCGCACGAAGATCCAGATCATTCCGTATCTGGTGCTGCTGGTACCGATTCCGGCTTTGATGTATGCGTACGGATATACCGGTATTTACTTTATGATCATCGGAACGCTCCTGTCGCTCTTTTGGCTGTATCTCGGCATTAAGGGATTAACGGCAAAAGATGATGATGCATGGGCGAAGAAGCTGTTCATTTTCTCGATCAACTTTCTGACTCTCAGTCTGATCGTCATGATCCTGAACACTGTGCATTAACCATATATGACGGACAAATCCCATGGATGCATGGGATTTTTTCTGGAAATCAGGTAGAAGTTCGTTAAACAGCTTCTACCTGATCTTACAATGGTCGAAAAACTGAAGCTGTATATCGGCTCGAATCTGTGGGAGAGAAGGAGAAGTCAGAACATGCTGAAACGTTATAAGTGGACCTGGATCCTGCTGGCCGTCATCATTGTAATGGCAGGCTATCTGATCTATACCGGTTCCGGGATCGGGAAATCCAAACTGCCGGTGCTTGGACAAGTCGAGGATTTTTCTTTGGAGAATGTCGATGGCAAGACGGTAACGCTTGAAGATACGAAAGGGAAAGTAAGGCTATTTTATTTCTTTTATACCAGTTGTCCGGATGTATGCCCCGTAACGACATTCCTGCTCTCCCAGACGCAGAAGCAGCTGATCCAGGATGGCGTATTCGCCAAGGATGCGGAGTTTGTTTCGGTCTCTTTTGATCCGAAGGTGGACACCAAGGAGAAAATCAAAGAATTCGCGGACAAGTTTTACGTGGATTACAACGGTTGGTATTTCCTGAGAGGCGATGACCAGAAAATCAGGGATCTTGCCGAGAAGTCATTTAAAATCGGTATCATGGGCGACAACAAGGACAACTTTGCCCACTCGAACATCATTGCTCTGGTCGATCGAGACAATCAGGTCCGCAAGTTGTATAACGCGAACGATACGGACAATGTGACGGCCGAATCGCTGGCGAAGGACGTCGAAGCACTGGCCAAGCAATAGAATATGAACAACGCAGGAAGCGCCGCATGTTAAAGCCGATCCAACCCGGGCTTGAATCTGAGGCGCTTTTTCTTTTGCCATTCATCAGGAGTACAAGGGAGGAGCAGGGTAGATGATGTACTCTTCGAGTCCCGCCTTTTCGAGCTGGGCGATCAGGTACTCATCCGGGGTGCCTTCGACTCCAGGATAACCGCGCCGGGTGTAGATATGTCCCGCATCGGGAAAGGAGTCACGGAGCACGCCGCGTATTTTTTTGCCGGAGCTATCGTTATCCATGAATAAATAAACCTCGTCATCCCGGACTTCTTTACGCAGCGATTCCAGCTTGGTGGAGTTTAGGGTGCCGAATGTGCATAGAATGCGGATATCATCCTGAAGCAGCCTGCGCAGCTTGCTGCGATCATTTTTGCCTTCGACAATGATGAATATGGTCAAGAAGTCTCACCTCGGCTACGGGAGCTTGTAGCACTCCTATCGAAATTCCCCGGGAAATGTTGAAAAAGCATTTGAACCGGGTCTCCCTTAGTGTAGCTCTTTTCCGGCTTGGCATGCAAAAAAACAAGACGATCCGTCCCAGCATAGGATGATCGTCTTTTTTGGATTATCCATTCGACAAGCTTTCAGCGGCGATGTTATTTTGCGATGTCTGCAACGTTAACTTCCCGCTGAAAGCAGTCCATATCCATGTAAACAGCGATAGACATAAGGTTTAAGGCAAATTAAACTAGCACCAGAAGGCGCGCAGAATAATTACCAGCAAGATAAAGAGCACCAATACAACACCAACGTTGCTGTAACATCCAGTAGCAACTGGAGAAACAACGGGAGCTGCATTAGCAACTGGCGCTACGGGACCGCAGCCACAATGACTCATACTTTCACCCCGCTCTCTTATCTGGTCGCATGACACAATGTATCCTATGTGGAAAGAGACCATAAGTTTTGTGTGAAGGCCTATGGGCCGGGATTTAGGTGTTCACCCATTCGTAGCCTTAGGATGCGGGGGTTTGATTGACGTTAGGATGCAGCAAAGAACCCGGCTTGCGGCTGATCGGAAGCATCATGAGGCCGACCATCAGCAGCACGAACGCAATGTAATAAGGAGAGACGCTGGTACGCAGCTGACCTGCGGTGATCGGACCGAAAAAGGAACCGATTGACATGGCAATGGACTGCAGGGAAAAGACCCTGCCGAGCTTGCTGCCGCCGCTCAGCTCGATAAAGAGCGAAGCCATGGCGGGAAAGATGATGCCCTTAGCCATCCCGAGAATGAACAGCGTCGCGGTGAGCGGAATGGAACGCAAGGCAGCGAGGCAATAAAAGCAAAGGGCCAGCACGAAAATGCCGCCAAGAACTCTTTTATAGGGAGAGTAGCGGTTTACGAAGAGCATGCTGAGCGTGATTAAAGCGCCAACGCTCATGACGGAGAACAGGATGCCGGTGGACATGATGCCGTCCACGCCGGTAGCGCGCAGCGGGAGCTCGAAGAACAGGATCCCCTGCGAGCAAGAGATCACAAAAGGCAAAATATAGATGCGCCATGGCACCTGGAATTTTTGCACGGGCTCCGGGGCGGGGGCTGCTTCCTTCATCACCGAGGCAGGCGCCGATTGCCGCAGCGACGAAGGAACGCTGAAAATAGCCATGATACCGGTGGCGATCAGCAGCCATCCGAGGCTTTGGAAGGTAACGGAATAGCCGGCTTTGGCGACGATAAAAGCTCCCGCAGCGGGCGAAACGACAGAGGCCAGCGTATGGACGACGCCATGTCCCGACATGAATTTACCTTGGGTGACTTTATCTGAGGAGAGCGATGCAAGCAGCGTCAGGCAGGCGGGAGAGAGAAAGGCCAGCACGAAGCCGCTGATGGAACGCAGCGCGAGCAATTGCCATGGATAGTGTACCTGGGACTGCAGAAGCAGCACGATCCCTGCCGAAACGAGGCTGAAAATGATGTAACGGCGGCTGCCGTGCCTGTCGATCACGGTTCCTGCAATCAGGTTGCCGGGCAGGTGCGTGAGGGCGTAAATGCCCATCATCCAGCCGATAAAGACCGGTGCTGCCCCGAGAGAGACGGCAAACGGAGTTAGAATGGGGTACTGGGCATGAAGGTCGAAGAAAGCGAGAAATAAAAACATGTACAGCCAAATCGCGGTTTTCACTTGAGCAGCTCCTTTCCGTTACGACAGACAAGCCGGTGGCGAGCAGCGGTCCGGCGGTAGGACCGGAGAGGTCTTGTCTATGATATACATGTACGCTTGTACCTCCGGATATAGACCCATTATTACGCTGGCGTCATTCTTTCCGATAAACAGGGAAGGCTGACAGGCCATGATGGAATCATGTATAATTTAGTGGCGGACCTCCATGCTGCATACATTGAACGAAAGAAAGAGTAAACGGCTTCTCCTGCTTGAGCCTGCATTCAAGGAGAAGTAAATCATACTTGAGTTCATTTTATATGGGAAAATGGTCTGATAATGAGCTTTGGCTGATGGGAGTGGGAAGTGGATGAATACGCAGGTCTGGTCCGATTTTTTACAGCAAAACTGGCTGGTGATCGTAATTGCTCTCATTGTGCTGTTCGTGGTCCTGAATCTTGTCAAGACGATGGTGAAATGGGCTTTGGTCATTATCATCGTCGTTGCTGTTGTGGTGTACAGCGGGGTTTCGCTGGAGAAAATCAAAGACGTTGTGAATGATGTGAAGACGGAGACGGTGGATACCGTGAAAACGGAAGCGACCAACCTCATGATGAAGGAAGCGAAGGAAGCCAAATATGCGGCGGATGCCGCAGGGAACTTTACAATTACATCGCCGAATCTGGAGCTGAAGGGTCAAAAAGGCCAGGACAAGGTCGAGGTATCGCTCCGCGGGGTATCGCTTGGACAGTGGAAGATCAGTGATACCGTCCAGTCATTTATTGCACAATCCAAAAATAATTCCAATGTGTCTTCCAGCAAGTAGAGCAGGCTTTTTCCATGCTGTTTCGTGGAGGGAGGTCATCTGATGCTGCAATCGTGGGTGAAGAGTCTGCAAGAGTTTAATGTGATTTCCATTTTTCTGCTGCTGATCCTGCTCGTCTCCCTATTTCAGGGCTGGCGCCGCGGGGCGTCGCGATCGGCCGGAAGACTCCTCTCCCTGTTGAGGGAGGGAGTTTTTATTTTGGTGGCTTTGGTACTGTCAGTGCCGTTTACCCTGTGGATTTCTCCCCGGGTACAGACGTGGCTGACGGATTACACAAGCGCGATGCCAAGCCGTTCCTTGAAAACCTGGGAGCAGATTTACTATACATTCATGTCTTCGATGGCGGATTTCCCGCTGCTGCGGTTCGCGGTGCTGTTCATTCTCAGCTACAGCATCATCAGGCTGCTGATGCGCTGGCTTACGGTGCTTGTATTTGGAGGAAAGAGCGCTCTGTTCGCGCCGGGAACGCGGCAGTCTTCGTCGATATTCAGCCGCTTGTCGGGCGCGGTTATCGGTCTGCTGATCGGAGCCGGCAGATGCATCGTGGTGGTCGCGCTGTTGTTCATCTATGCGTCGCTCTATCCGAACACCGCCTTTACCCGTTACGTGAAGGCCTCTCCGATCTACCAGGAAGGCGCGCAGCGGGTCATTGAACCGTTATCCGGTCATTTGGTGAAGGACAAGCTGCCGGTGTTTACCAAGGCGGTGGAAAAAGAGCTCAGCGGCATTATGCAGCGCAAATACGAAGTGATCGACCATGCCATACCGGATGATATCGATGCGGCTGCCGCGGATATCGTCAAAGGGGCGAAGACCGATGAGGACAAGGCCCGGCGACTGTACGACTGGGTCGGCTCGAGAGTGCAGTATGACTACGGCAAGGTCGATGATTATGAGCAGAAGGGCATCTGGCATGAGCAAAACCCGCAGGATACGTTTGATACGAGAAAAGGGGTTTGCATCGATTATGCCCGCCTGTATGCGGTGATGGCCCGGTCCCAAGGACTTCAGGTCCGCGTGGTTACCGGGCAGGGATACAACGGACAAGGCGGCTATGGGCCGCATGCCTGGAACGAAGTATATCTGAGCGAGAAGAAAAAGTGGATTCCGCTGGATCCGACCTGGGCTCAAAGCGGCAACTGGTTCGATCCGCCGAATTTTGCGGCAACGCATATTCGCGACGGGGTTCTTTCGTAAGACAATGCAGAAAAATAAAGGAGCTGTACCGCATGCCGGAGTTGGCGTGCTGGTTACAGCTCCTTTTTACATATTCGGACTTCTTATGCCGGCAGTTTGATGGTCTGACCCGGATAGATCAGGCTGGCATTTTTGATGTGATTCAGCTTTTGCAGCTCTCTCCACGTCGTTCCGTATTTCAAGGAGATGGAGTAGAGCGAGTCGCCTTTTTTCACGACATATACGTTGCCGGCCGGAGCCGGTACCGGTTTGGCCGGTTCAGGCTGCGGCTTCACCACAGGCTTCTCAGGTTCAGGAGCTGGAGCCGGTGCTTCCGGTTTGCTTGGCTCAGGCTGAACTACAGGTTCTGCGCCTTCGGTGATACGCCCTTGCGGCTCGGCCGGCACTTTGCCGCCCTTTTGAATGTAAGAGATCAGGGCTTCATCCAGTGCGCCGTACATGCCAGCTTGCGAATACTTGCTGAACATGGTGTATTGGTCGCCGCCAATGGACATAAAGTCGTTGGTAGCCAGGGTATAGGTGGCTTTCGGATCCAGTGCTTTGCCGCCAACCATGACGGAATGCACGCGGCTGCCTTTCGGCTTGGACTTGTCGATCTTGAAGCTGACGCCCGATACCTGCGGGAAGCCGCCTTTGGATTCCGGATAGTCGGAAACGCCGTTCTCCAGAGCCGCCACGATGTCCTCGCCGGTAACTTTCAGTTGTACGATCTGGTTGCCGAACGGCAATACGGTCACGATGTCGCCTTTGGTGATCGTTCCGGCTTCGATGGAAGCGCGGATACCGCCGCCGTTCGTCATCGCGATATCGGACTGGCTCACGTCGCGCATCGCATCGGCCAACAGATCGCCGAGATTGGTTTCACTCGTGCGCGCCAGTTCACGGGAGCCTTCGAGCTTGACCGGCGTTTCGCCGACTTTTTCCTTCAGGATCGGCTCTTGCTCCTTTTGGATGGAAGCGACGAGGGAGGCTACCTTTTCATCCGGCTTGATGTCGGCTGCTGCTTTCTCGTCGACCAGCTTCGCTTCTTTCTTCACGACTTTGCCGCCGTCCACCCACAGATCCACGACACCGACATATTTGGTGTATTCGCCTGCGCTGGCAATCAGCGTGTTGTTATCGGCATTCAGGCCATGCTCGAGCACGGTATGACTGTGGCCGTCGATGAAGACGTCGATGCCGGGCACCTCTTTGACCAGCTTCAAGCTGGTATCGATGCTGGATTTGTCCTCGCCCAAATGGCCTACGGCGACGATGACGTCGGCCTTGCCCTTCAGCTCGTCCACGATTTTTTTGGCTTCCACGGCAGGGTCGGCAAACGTAAGGCCCTCCACGTTTTTCGGACTCGTTTTGTAAGAGGTTTCCGGTGTGCTGAAGCCGATGACGCCGATTTTTACGCCGTCCACTTCTTTAATGGTATAAGGTTTAAACAGATCCGTTCCGTCGGATTTCTTCACATTGGAGCTGAGCATCGGAAATTTCAGTATTTGCGACAGCTCGACCAAACGGTTCCAGCCGTAGTTGAATTCATGGTTGCCGGGCACCATCGCGTCATAGCCCATCTCATTCATGACCTTCACGACGCTTTCGCCGCGAACCAACGTGGCAAACGGCGTGCCGTGTACGGCATCGCCGGCATCAAGCGTGAGCGTGTCCGGATTTTGGCTGCGGTATTGATTGAAAATTCCTTTGACTTTGGCGAATCCCATCTCCGGTGAGGAAGCGACCGCACGCGCATGCATGTCGTTCGTGTGGAGAATGGTAATGTGCTTGCCGCTTGGCGCGGCTGAAGCCGATGTACCCGTGGTTCCTTCTGCCGCTGCGGCTGTTCCGATCGATCCGATCAGCAGTCCCGTGCTCAGCAGAAGGGAAGTGAACCATTTACTTTTGACCATGTAGCTTCATGACCTCCCATAGTAAACAGATATTTGTGCTGCCGCATGAAATGAGCCCGGTTCATCGAAACCAGCAAATTCCATACACCCTATATTCTAATAGACTATCGGAAAGGTGTAATAAGACTTACGAATCATTTATTGTCCTATGGTTGAAAAAAAGTGTGCATCTCCTGCGGAATGCCGCTTCGTCTGCAGTAGTCCTGAATAGTCTCTTCCTGCTCGATCGTAGTGCCTGCCGTCAGCAGAAGAATCGCGAACCGATTCGCCTGCCGCTCGAGCTTGCCGGGTGCAAAATAGGAGTGCTCTTCCAGGAAAAAACGGTTGATGCCCTTGTGCAGCCGATCGTGGCCAAGCTCATGCGCGCAGACGAAGCGCTGCCATTCGGGAGAGAGCTCGTTATGTATGACGATAAAACGCCTGCGCAGCTTGCGGTAATACAGCCCTTTGGTGGACTTGCCCAGATCGGCGTAACGGATATGGATGCCCAGTGCGCTTGCAAGCTCGAAGGGACAGCGGGTCTTGTGTTTGCGGGTTAGCTTTCGAATGATGTCATCCACAGTGTTCACCTGCTTTATCGGTTGTGGCCGTAAGTCGGCAGCGTGGGGCGGGTTATGGCCCATCCGGATTTCCGTGATTGTTTTTCTTCCTTTTATTCATATGCTTTGCTTCCCAGAACAGCCCGGTCAGCACATCCTTGATCCGCTGCTTATCCTCCTGGTCCAACGGGATGCCGTCAAACATCAGCTCGCCGTCTTCCTCCAGCATTTTTTTAAAATCCCGCTTGTCCTTGGAAGTTGCCCATTCCGGGGTTGTCTCAGCTTGGTTTATACCGTCTCTGTCCTCGAGATAACCGGCCGCGCCCATCAGCTCGCCATAAGGAGCTTCCAGTGCATCCGCCAGCTTGCGGATCGTCGGGGCTTTGGGGATGCCGCGGAGGCCATTCTCCATGCGGGATATTTGCGAATTGCTGATGCCTGCCGCTTCCGCTAACTGATTGATGGTATACCCTTTTTGCTCGCGCAGGCGTTTCAGCGTGCTTCCGAATTCATTGACCACCTACAACCACTCCTTCAATGCATGATTCCATCTTTATAAGTTACTATACCCCGATATTGCCAAAAGGTAAAGAAAAGATGCGATTAATATACCAAAAGGCAATAAATGATGGGAATTATGATCTTTATCCTCGAATAAGGATCGAATTTGCTGTTTTACTTCATTAACCAAAAAGTGGTATGTTATCCTCATTATACGAACAAAAATGCGAACACGAAAGAGGTATTTCAAACTTTTTTATGAAGGAGTGCATATTCATGGTACAAGGATTGCCGGAGCTGGATCGCCGTAAAACCCAAACCGCTGTCGAGGCTTTGCTTGAAAAATACCGAATCTATAAAACCATCACCTTTGAGGCAAGGGAAGCCGGCATGACGGCCTCATACGGGGAGACCTTCTCGGGCTCGACGAACGTGATTTCGGATCAGACAGCCAAAGTAGCTGTTTATAATGTGGACGTGCCTGCAGCACGGAAAGCCTACTGCGAAATGATCGAGTCGATCGTGGAGCGGCTGGGCGAGCGGGAACAGACCATTATTCGCGAGCGCTACATGAAGCAGGACGAAGTATTCGACTACAAAGTCTACAATCATCTTCTCGATCCGCCGGTCAGCAAAGACACGTACACGAAAATCCGGGCCAAGGCGTTTTATAAAATCGCGCTTGCCTTTGCGGATCGGGGACTTCTCCGGCTGGAAGAGCTGCAGAAGACGCCGAAGGAAAATCGGTAAGAGGTTCATGCTTTGGGAAGGGCGGTCTGCTGCCGGATGGTTTCAACCGGCGACAGGTCGCCTTTTTTGTATTGGAAAAGCGATGATAAACGGCTGGTAACCGAGCCTGGCTTGGGGAAATGAGCCGGATCGCAGTCATGGGCTGATGTAAGGTGTAGGTGGAAGGGCGGGCGAGGTTTTTGATATATTGCGTGCTGTTACCGAACATACTATAATGAGCTTCAAAGGAGAGGAGGCGTGACATGAGATACACCCTGAATTTATTCGGTTATTCCGTCGACTGCCAACTGGCATTTCCAGACGGCAAAATGCACATCGATATCGCAGAGGAAGATCAAGTTTCATTACGGGCTTATTTACGACGCGTGCTGGTGAAATACGGACGAGAGCCGCACGCGACCGACACTCTGGAGCAGCTGGTTCAGCATGCGCTTGAGGTGGAGAACAACATGAGCGGCCATTTAAGCGAGCCCAAGCTGAAGCTGCCTTACGAGTTTCAGCCCGACATCAAGGAGAAATTGATCGAAGCAGCCGAGCTGCAGGACATGTCCGCGACGCAGCTGCTGATTCGCCTGATCGAGAAGAAGTACCAAAGCGTCTTTGGAGAGGAGGCTTAAAGCATGGCTTACGGTAATAAAGTGAAATTCCATTACGATGTTCCTGCCTACATTAAGGCACAGCTGGCTGAAGCCGCGAAAAAATTAAACATGACCGCCACGGAGCTTTTGTCCCGGACCATTGAAGAAGAATATGCGCGCGTCAAGGGCCTTCATAACGACCAGGACGAGAAGTGAAGTCGATGCCTCCTGCCATATTGAAGAAGGTCTCGACCCCTTCGAGGGGCATGCTTTCATAAGCGTAATCCCGTTCAAGCTTGTCTGTGGAAAAGCAGTGGCATACGGTGTAAGCCTCGATGTCATTGCGCTCGATCAAATATAGCTGGAACCGGCCGTTCGTCTTGGAAAGCTTTCCAAAGAAACGGGATCGCGCGTCCGACTCCAAGAGAGCTGCAGCCGCATGCCGGATGATCTCGGGAAGCTCGTTTAATAGCTTGTTGAAGCAGGCAGGCGTGATTGGTTTCATATCGTTCGTCGTCAGATGGAACAACCCCTTTATGATATAGTGCGTGAACCTTCCGGAGAGAAGTTCAGAAGGTGCTTGGGCTTTCTTTTGAAAATTATAGCAAACATGCGTTCTTGTGAAGGGATGGTTTTCTTCGATATTTGGTCGGATTTTCGACTAAGGTTTATATAGCAGCGATGGAATGGAAGGGATCGAGCAGGATCACGCTCTATGAGAGGAAGGGACTTACCAAAGGGGAGGGTGAACATGAGAACAGGGTTAATGATCGCATCCATCATAAGCTTATGCCTTGTGATGGGCTGCAGCAGTCATGCCAAAAGCCCGGTTGATGATTCCGGGACGGCGCAAACGTCAGATGCTTCGGATGCTTCGGCGCAAGGCCAGGAAGGGAGCACTCCAACTTCCAGCGTCGATGCGAATGCTGAGGGGAACATCACGAGCCTTTTCCCGGCAACGGCTCTTTCGGGTTCGGTTACGATTGATTCTATTCATGATAAACCGGAGATTCGGGCAGAGACGAAGACCGAATCCGGTACCCTGCTGATGATATCGGGTGCCCGGGAGGAACGGGGACATTTGGCGGTATCGAGTACCTATGGACAGGAAGGGGATCAGACCTTTCAGAGCGATTATTCGATCATCTATCGTCAGGGGAACCGGGACCAACTGCTGCTGCGGCTGCCTGATTTGATCTACATACAGCCGGATGACCGCTTGCTGACATTCAGAAAAGTGAGCTTTCCGGAGGCGGATGTGTATTTCCTGACCCCGCAATATCAAGGAGCTCACGGGACGGAGAGCTACGCATTCGGCGTGGATCAAGCCAGCGGGGAGGCCTTTGCTCTGACTTTTGAAGATCAAGGGCAGATTCATCATACGCTGGTATTTTCCTCAACGGAGCCTTTGCCAACGAATGAACAGCAGCGCTTGGTCGTCTATCAGGCCGTTGGACCGGGCGGTGAACCGAAAGAAACCCCTCGGGATGTCTACCGGCTGGATATGGATCAGAAGCGTTTCATTAAAGAGTATTGAAAAGCGCTGCATAATGCGCTTTTTATTTTGGTAAAAACACGAACATACATTCGTACATTTTTCATCCGAGATGACGCTGCAATTCATCCCTTTCACCGTCAGCGCATCCGGTTCAGGGCTGTAAGATAGTATCATCGGAAATGAAAACAAGCGGACAACCTGAAGACCACAGCAGTCTGATGCAAGCCGGCCCCATCGGGCCGGTTTTTTGTTGCAGCGTTTGTCCGGGGATTCATTTCTGGTAAGGACTAAGTTTAGAAAGGAGGAGCCGAATGGATAACCAAATGGGTTACCCGATTCAAGAAAAATGGCTTCCAGTCCCAGTAGTGGATCGGATGACGGCCCGATGAGGGCGGCGCTGAAGCAGGCGATCGCGGGCATGGTTCCGCTTCTGAAGGACAAGCTGTACGATGTGCAGCCGCCGGCTGATGGAGCTCTGGAGCCTTTTGGCGTGATCTCTTTTGGTGAGGAGCTCTGGAAATCTTCCTGGGCGGGTTACCGCCAGGTGATCCGGCTGAAGCTCTATGCCGGCTCGGCTGGAATGGATCAGGCGGATGCATGGTCAGCGGACTTGGCTGAAGGTCTGCACCGGCGGCGGATCGCCAGCGGCAACGAGCGGCCGTTCAGGCTGTATTATCTCGGGTCCCGTGAAGGCGATAGAGTCGAAGCTGCATCCGGACAAGTCTATCGCACATTGCGTTTTGGCATGTACATTCCGGAAGCGGAAATGGATGGGGACGCAGCCGCCACAATTACAGACGATTGGCTGAACGCCTTATTAAGCTGGACCCGCGGGCAGCTTGGCGATGCCTGGTCAGTCTACCCTACGGCATGGCCGTCCGGTCCGGCCGATACGTCGGTATTGTGGCGAATGGCGGGATCCGAAACGAAGATGGCGGGAGCATCGCTCTATGAAATTCGCAGGCGTTTCGTGGGCCACGTGATCGGGAGGAATGCGGTCAGCGAGCAGCGGACAGCCGCAGCCTTGGTGGAGATGCTCGGGTCCAAGGTTCAGCTGCCGATGGATACGGACGCCCGAAAGCATATGTCGGTGTCCGAGGTGTCGTCGGATCTGCAGGCGGATGGCTTCCTGGACGGTCAGATTCAATTGACGCTGGTGCAGCGGCGGGTGCGGCCGGCAGAAGAGGCGGCGTTGATCCGCAGCGTGGATATTCATCCTATTTTGAAATGAGGTGCCGGATATGGCAGTGAAAAAAACTAGCAATAACGAGGCGGCTGCAAGCGTCGGACATGAACCTCGGTACGCGTTAGCGGAGTTGAAGGGGCATGCTCAAGAACTCTTCGGCGTTAAAGCCGAAGTGATGGCAGGCGCCTTCTTCCAGGCGGAGGACGAGCGCTTCTCGGTAACGGAAGCGAGAGCAAAAATCGAACAATTCATGAAAGCGAAGGTGGATTAATTATGGCAGGCGGAACATGGGAGAACACGAATCAACCGGTGTTGCCGGGATTGTATATAAATTTCAAAGCAGCAGCCGCTTCGGCGATCCAGGGCGGATCCCGCGGCACGGTACTGGTGCCGGTCAAGGCTAACTGGGGCCCTGTGCGCGAGTTTGTGGAAATCGGCAGCGAAGCAGCGATTGCGAAGGTATTCTCCGCAGATACGCTGGACGGCGCGACTGCGTACCCGTCGCTGTATCTAGCGCTGCTGGGCAGCCCGAAAAAGCTGCTTGCCTACCGTTTGGCCGATAATACGGCGGCAGCGGCAAGCGTTACGCTTCAGAGCACGGATGCTTCCCCGGCGGCCGTTTTGCAGCTTACGGCCAAATATCCGGGAAGCCGCGGCAACGGCTTTAGCATCACGGTGCAGCCTTCCCTGGGAGAACCGGGTGCGAAGGAGCTCCGCCTGTATGAAGGCGCCAAGCTGCTCGGCACCTACAAGAGCCCGGACGGAACGGCAGCCGCCTTGGCGGAACAGATCAACCGGGACGGCGGCAGCGCCTGGATCGAAGCCAAGCTGCTTGGCGAAGGCGGCATTCCTGCCGATATCAGCGGTGCGGCGTTCACCGGCGGCGCGAGCGGCAGCGGCAAGCTGACGAACGCGGATTACATCGCGATGCAGGAAGCTGCCGAAGAGCAAAGCTTTGACGTGCTCGCGCTCGACTATGCGGCCGATGCCGCTTTGCTGCAAAGCTTCGCGGCCTGGGTGAAACGCCTTCGCGCCGAGGGCAGAGGGGTTATGGCAGTCTTCGGCGGCTCGGCTTCCGACGATGTATCGAAGGAAGCCGTCAAGCTGGCTTCAGCCCGCTCACTTGCGCTGAACCACGAAGGCATCGTCAACGTGGGTACGGGCGTACGCCTTGCCGGCACGGATTACAGCTCCGCCCAGACCGCAGCCTACGTGGCGGGCCTGATTGCCGGTCAGCGCCTGAACCAGTCGGCGACGTACGCCGTGACGCCGTTTGAAGACGTGACGCGCCGCTGGACGCGCTCCGAGCAGGAGGAAGCGGTGAAGAACGGCGTATTCCTCCTCTTTTTCGACGGCCGTCAGGTCAAAGCGCTGCGCGGCATCAACAGCTTGGTTACGCCAGCAGAAGGCCAAAACAACGCCTGGAAGAAGATCCGTTCCATCCGCGTCATGGATGCGATCCATGCCGACCTGCAGCGCGCCGCCGAAGGGACGTACATCGGCAGGGTGAACAACACGGAAGAAGGCCGCTTGGCGCTGATCGGCGCCGTGAAGGAATATTTGGCCCAGCTGTCCCTGAGCAGTGTCATCGAGCCGAACGGCTACGATGTCATTCTCGACCCTGCGTATTACGGCGACAGCGCCGTGAACAAACCGGAGCCGGATCAGGTGTTTCTGCAGTGGAACGTGAAGCTGACCGACGTGATGGAGCAGCTGTTCGGAACCTTTTACGTGCAGTAATTCCGCGCTGGCTCTTCATTCCGTGAGTAATCTGCTGAACAATTCAGCGATTGAAAGTCTTATTGGATTAACTTTTAAATCATAAGGAGGACAAAAGTTAGATGCTTCGAGAGTCATTATGGGGACGTACGGCCAAGCCTATATCGATGGGGTGTGGCAGACGCATATTAACAAGCTGGAGGCGAGCGTGGAAATCGAAAAGAAAGAGCTGAACCTGGTCGGCCGGGACTGGAAGGTGCATAAGAACGGCGCCAAAAAGGGAAGCGGCACGATGAGCGGGTACAAGGTGACTTCGGACATGATTCAGCGCGGATTTACCAAGTTTGATATCATTTCCAAGCTCGACGATCCGGAATCCTTCGGCCACGAACGCGTGCGCCTGATCAACTGCATGCCGGACAAAATCCAGCTCGCCAACTGGACGGCAGGCGAAGAGGTGCAGGAGGAAACGACGTTTACGTTCGAGGGCTACGAGCTGGTGGACCCGATCGTCGGCAATTAAGAGTTTGATGATTTTTAAATTCAGGCAGAAGGAGAATGAGCTATGAGCTTGCATGAGCAAATGACGGAGGAGCAAATTTTGGACAGCCTGTTCGAGGCTGCGGAGAAGCTGCCGGAAGCGACCGTCCGTATCCAGCGGCTGGACATGAACATCGTGCTGCACGGACTGACCTCCAGCAAGGTGGACAGCATCCGCGAGCGCTGCATGGTTCGCCGCACCGTCAAAGGTTCGGTGGAAGAGAAGGTGGACAGCGAGACGTTTAACGCTTTGCTGATCGCGGAGGCGACAGGAAAGCTGGACGTGAAGGGCCTGGCCCTGCAGGGCTGGGGTGATCCGCGGATTACGAGCCGCATGAAGCTGTCCGGCGGGGAGCAGGCGGTGCGCCGCATGCTGCTGGCCGGCGAACTGGATGCCGTCGGGGACAAGGTACTGGAGCTGTCCGGCTTCGGCGTCGACATTGATGACCTAAAAAACTGATTGTCTCCGGGGGAATGACGACGATGCTGTACCATCTGTGGGTGCGGCATCACCTTCGTCCCGGAGATTTCTGGCGGCTGCCGCGTGGCGAGCGCCTGCTTCTGCTGGCTTTTGCGGAGGAGGAGCTGGACCGCCTGGCAGCGCAATTCAAATAAACCCGACGAGGAGGTGAACAACATATGGCTGAAACGTTGAATTACCGCATGAACCTGGTCCTCGAACCGAAAAACGTCATCAAGGCAAACCGCGAGCTGCGCGCCATGGAGCGCTATTTCGAGCGCATTCAAGGCCGCGTGCTGCGCATCGGCAGAACCCGCATGGCGCCGGAGATCGTGCTGAAGGACCGGGCTTCGGCGGGGCTGGACCGGATCCTCGGGAAGATCCACCGGGTGAAGACGCAGATGATTGATGCGTCGGGGAATATCTCGATGAAAGTAAAGGTGGAAACGGGCAGCCTGAAAAGCGGCGGCGGTGCGCAGCAAACGGAAAAGCCGAAATCTTTTTGGGATAAGGCGAAAGATTTCTTTTCCGCTACCAAGCAAATTGGCGATGGCGTAAAGGACGTAACGGATTTACCCGGGAAGTTCAAAGCAGTTGGCGATGCTTGGAAGGGCAAGAAGCCGGATGACAAAAAAGGAGAAGCGGATAAACCTGCCGCGCCCAAGAAAGATGAGCCCATTACCAAAACCAGAAAGCAGCGCATTAAGGAGGGGCGGTTTTCCAGGGGGAAAAGACTTTGGAAAACCGCGAATGCCATGGGAGATTTGGTAAAGACCTTCGGATCGTCCGGAGAGAATCTCATTGGAGGATTTCAAGGATTCGGCGAACTGGGAAAGGAGCTGTTCAAAGGGGGAAGCGGCATGGCTTCCAAAGCTGCTTCTTTCGTAAGCACCGCCGTTGAGGGCGTTGGTAAAAGCGGTTTTGGCAGCCTGGCAGGCAGGCTGTTCAAAAGCGGAGCTAAAAGGGTTTTTGCACCCCTTGGCATTGGAGCGGATATCGCATCCATTGTGTCTGCCAAACCCGGCAAGGAGCGTGCTGATGCGGCCGGTTCGGCTGCCGGAGGAGGCGTGGGATCTGCAATCGGTGGTATTCTCGGATCTGCGTTGCTTCCGGGGATCGGCACCTTTGCAGGTGCAGCGATCGGCGGCATGGCGGGCGACTTTGTGGGGGGGAAGGTCGGAGGATGGATTTCCGATGTGGCTCCTAAAGTCAAGGATTCGGTAAAATCGGTTAACAAATGGTTCTCCAAAACCTTTTCATTCGGGAAGGGCAAATCCAAAAAGGATATTTCCCAGAAACCGTATGAAATGACCGGTATGCCGACGTATAGCGGATCGTATGGAACTTTCGGGGCCGCATATAACAGTCCGCGCGGATCCTTCGGATCGTCTCCCGCCCTTCCGGTCACAACCAGAGCAGCTGTGATGGCAGGCTTAACCGGCCCCCGCTTTCAATCGGCAACGGCTCCGACAACGTCTACCGGCAAAACCATTCCGCAGTTGGTCCAGATCAGTCCCGAGCAGATGACGGCTTTATCGGGTCAGATGAGGGATTTCAAGACGGAAACGGCGACGAATTACAACCTGCCTCCGGGAGCCGTGCAGGTGACCGTCCATGAAGAACAGCGTGTCGACGTCGAAGGCTTGATCCAGCAGATCGGGCAGCGTCTCCGAGCTGAATTCCAAAGGGCCGCGCAAAACCAAAAACCGGTGACGAGAGCTTATCAATAAGCCTAACGGTTCATTTGATGCGGCTCTGGGAGAAAGCAGAAAGGAGGAAGCGGAAAGCATGGAATTTGTGCTGGTTAATGGCAAAGGGGAGCGGTTCACTTTCCCGGTGAACCCGGAAGAGGTGACGATCTCGCGGCAGAAGGGCTATGACACGACTACGATTCTTTCATACGGCGAGTTTGATTTTGCGCAGGGAGATAAAGTGAAGGAAATATCCTTCGCTTCTTTTTTTCCAAAAGCATTTGATGCGTCCTACTGCCAGGGCAGCGAACAGGATCTGCCGGATCCGCAGACGGCCATGAATAAGCTGAACGAGTTTATGGCACTTACAACGCCGCTGCGCTTTATCATCACGGAGACGGCGGTAAACGTACCGGTGTTCGTTGCTTCGCATCAGTCCACGTTTCGCGGCGGAGAGCCGGGGGATGTGTATTTCGATATCTCACTCCGGACCTGGAGGGAGATGAAGGCAACAAAGGTGGCCAGCAGCGGCAGCGGTCAAGCTTCATCCGCGGTCAATAAAACTCCGCGCCTCGACATGAAGGAAAAAGGCAAAACCTACACCGTCAAGCCTGGTGACTCACTCTCCAAAATCGCCAAACTGGAGCTGGGGAACAGCTCAGATTGGCAAAGAATCTATCAGTTGAACAAACAGGTCATCGGCAGCAATCCGAATGCGCTGAAGCCGGGGCAGAAGCTGGTGCTGCCATGAGCTATAAGGTGATTTTGCAGGATCAATATGACTTGTCCCCGCTGGTGGAAGCGATCAATCTCCGGGATTCACTTGAGCAGGTCGCCTATCAGGGGACGATTAATCTCGTCGTGACGCCGGATATGCCGGCGATCAGCCCGGGGATGGCGATCCGGATCAGCGGCGTGCCTTACGGTAAAAAAGAGTATGTTACGCTCTTGAACCCGGGCGTGGTGTGGGAGGCCGAGAGCTCGAATAACGGGATCAAGCGGATGACCCTTACGGTATACGACCGGACGATTTACCTGGACAAATCCGAGGAGGAGTATTTGTTTCCTGCTAAACAAACGGCTACCCAGCGCTTTAAGAAATACGCGGCCGATTGGAACCTGAGAATCGCCAAGCTGCCGGATACCGGCAAAGAGCTGGGGCGTTCGGTCTACCGGACCCAGTCTATTTATGCCAGCATGTTCGCGGATCTCCGGGCTACGGCCAAAGCGGGCGGAAAGTTGTACCATCCCCGCATGCTGTCATCGGGTCTTGAGCTGTACGAGCTTGGAACGAACCCGGACGTGTACGTCCTGGATACCGTGACGGATACGACGCAGTCGCGCACGCTGGAAGGCGCCGCCACCAAAGTGAAGGTGCTGGCGACGACGGCCAGCGAATCCGGGAAGGAAATCCCATCGAAGGTGATGGCGATGGCGGAAAAAGACATCGATCAATACGGCCAGCTGCAGGCCATCATTCAGGATGACGAAGTCAGCTCGAATGCGGCGGCCAAGGCGCTGGCTACCAGCAGGTTGCGGGGCGTTTCGGAGACGATTACCGTCAATGCGCCGGACATCAACATCATACGCGCCGGGGATGCCGTCATGCTGGGCTCGATGAAGCTGCTGGTCATTTCGGTCAGCCGGGAATTGGGGAATCCGGGCAGCATGTCGCTGGAGCTGGGCACGTACGATGACGTGAAAAGGAGGTTTTATCTTGAATAAGGACCCGTATGGGCAGCTTGCCTCCGCGCTGTATTCCTCCGTCGGCAAGCATGCGAAGCAGGCGATCGGCGGCGTGGGGGCCGTGCTCGGAACTATCACGGATACCGGGCTGAAACTGGACGATTTCAAGCATGAGCTGCAGGACTATATGGTAGCTGAGCTGCCGGGATTCTTTTCGGTGCCGCGAAGCATGCTGCTGGGGACGGCCGTTCAAGCCGAGCAGCCGAGCTGGGGGAACAAGCAGATGGATACCTCGTTTTATGTGGACAAGAGCGAAATTAAAGACGTGAGTCTGAAGCTTACGCTATCTCCGGGGGATCGGGTTCTCGCGATGCAGATTAACGGCGGTAATGATGCCGTCGTGCTTTGCAAGGTGGTGAACGCAGATGGCTAACTTATTTCCGGTATCGGAGGAGGACACTTGGACGGATGTCACGGAGCCGGAGGGATTGGAAATTGGTCATGCCGTATTCGGGAGAAGCTGGAGGTTTGATTTCGAAGCGGGGGAGTTCGTGATGTCGCCGACACGCAAAATGGCGCTGGTCGACGAAAAGGAGGCCTGGGTCCTCTGGTGCGAAAAAGCGATCCGCACGCCGCGTTACCGCCATGTTACTTACTCCCGCGATTACGGCAGCGAGCTGGAGGACCTCATCGGGAGCGGCAGCCGGGCGCTGCAGGAAAGCGAGATCAGGCGCATGGTGTCGGAAACACTGTTGGCGGATGCCAGGACGCAAAGCGTGGACCGGTTTGTTTTTGACTGGGAAGGGGAAGCTTGCCGCTTCAGCTGCCGCATAACCAATATCCGCGATGAAGCGGAAACACTCGAAAGCGTGGTGATCTAATGGCTGATTTGCCGCCATATTTGCAGGAACAAACGGAAGAAAACATATTGAGCCGCATGCTGGACAAAGTGCCTTCGGATATTGACAAATCGGAAGGCTCTTTTATTTGGGACGCGCAGGCCCCGGTAGCGTTCATGCTGTCCGAGGCGGCGCTTTGGGCGCAGGAGCTGCTGCGCAGGGGCTTTGCCAGCACGGCTGCCAGCGACGATGCCCGTTTTCGCTCGGCTGAACTCGACCTGCGTACCGCGGAGCACGGGATCACGAGAAGGGAGGCCGTGGCTTCCACGGGACATGTGCTTTTTAAAGGAAAGCCGGGCACGAAGGTGCCTGCCGGGACGTTCGTCGCCACCCCGGCGGATGACGTCTCCGGTGAGCTTGCGGTGGAATTTGTGACGACCCAAGCGGCCTTGCTGGATGAAAACGGTACGGCATCGGCAGCCATCCGGGCGGTAACGGCGGGGAAGAACGGGAACGTGTCAGCCGGCGTGATTCAGGTCATGTTTTCATCGGTGAGCGGAATTGCATCCGTCACGAATCCGGAACCGACGCGGAGCGGAGCGGATACCGAGTCGGATCAGTCGCTGCTGGAACGATTTTATGCCAAGGTCCGCAGCCAGGGCACGAGCGGCAACAAGGCGCAGTATATGCTGTGGGCCAACGAAATCGCCGGCGTTGGCGGCGTGGAAGTGGTGCCTTTATGGCAGGGGCCGGGAACGGTGGGGCTGTATCTTTTGGATACGGATAAACGCGCGGCCAGCGCGGACATCGTGGAAGCTGTGCAGCAGCATATCGATCCGACCCGGGACGGGCAGGGCGAAGGGCTGGCCCGGCGGGGCCGGTTGTAACTGCAATGCCTGCGGAAGAGGTGGCGATTCATATCGCCGTCAAAGTTCAGCGGACTCAGGAAAAGCCATCGACGCTGGAAGAGATCCGGAACCTTATTGCCGTTGGGACTCAGACTTATCTGCAGCAGATTGCTTTTAACCGGAAAGACCCGCTCGTTCGGTATACGCGGATTGCGGCCGTTTTGCTGGATATTCCGATCATCGTAGACTATTCCGAGCTAACTATCAACGGAAACGCGTCGCAGCAAAATATCGAAATCGGCTCCGGCCAGGTGGCGGTACTGGGGACGGTGACCGTCAGTGAATAAGAGCGAATGGAGCAGCTTGCGGGGACGCGAGCTGTTTTCTTATCTGCCGGCCTATTATGAGAACTCACGGGTCATGCAATCGGATATGGACGCTAAAGGGAGCGAAATGGATCTGTTGCAGCAAGCACTGGAGGCGGCCGCTGCCCAGTTCTATGTCCGCACCGCTACTTGGGGGCTGGGCCGCTGGGAATTTGAGCTCGGTATTCCGACTGATCCAGCCAAACCTCTGGAGCAGCGGCGTGCCGTGGTGGAGTCGAAGCTGCGTGGAGCAGGCCAGTTTTCTGGAGCGCTCGTCAAAAACGTAGCCGAAGCCTATGACGGCGGAAAGGTCGAGGTATCTTTTCAGCCCGAGGCGTGGGGCTTCACCGTCAAGTTCATCGACACGGTCGGCATCCCGCCGAACCTGGAGGATTTGAAAGCGGCTTTGGAAGAGATCAAACCGGCCCACTTGGCGGTGAAATATGCCTTTAACTATCTGTTGATCCGCGATCTTCATGGGGTGGTCAAACTGGATCAGCTGCAACAAATACAGATAAACAAATTCGCAGGAGGTGCATGAGTATGGCGAGCAATACACCCAATCTGGGATTGCTTAAGAAAGACCCGGCTACGGACGGAAACGAGACGTTTAATATCAAGACGATGCTGAATGACAACTGGGATAAGATCGACGAGGCCGTCGGGAACATCCAGGTGCCGGAAGCGAGTACGACGCAAAAAGGGATCGTGCAGCTGTCGAGTGCGACGGATGGTACGAGGGAAGATGTGGCGGCTACAGAGAAGGCGGTGAAGGCGGCGTATGAGCGGGGAAGTGAGGGGGTGAATGCAGCAGCGGCTGCAAGCTTGAGAGCAAATGAGGTGGAATCGGAGTTAGATGCGCATTTGGCGGATTATGTGAAGCATTCTGGATTTGCAGTGTCGGCAGGAACGGCTACGGCTTACACTGTCACATTAAATCCCGTACCCACATCATTGGTAGCTGGCATGACTTTTAGGTTTAAAGCTCACGTCGACAGTGGGGCTAATCCAACTATTAATCCTAATGGAATGGGTGCAAAAGCGGCAAAGAAAGCCAACGGGAATGCAGCATCTTTTAAAAAGGATGGGGTATACACTGTCACATACGACGGGATCTTGGCTTTTATTTTACAGGGTGAAGGAGGTGAGTATGGCACGGCTGGTGCTGCCCAAGTATTAGCGCCATATACAATTGGAACAGAAAACGGCATTATAACAGGAACAATCATTGATCGAGGAACGCCTACTCTTCAGCCCGGTGCGAGTATACCGACAGGATATTATGGTGGAGGTACTGTGACTGAATCACCTCACGGAGAGATTACCTATACTACTCCCGGAACATATACATTTACTGTGCCCATAGGAGTCTCTATCATTAATTATACTGCTATAGGTGGCGGTGGCGGTGGTGGTGGTGGTGGTTACGGTAATGGTGGTAATATAGGCGGAACTGGCGGTGGTGGCGGCGGTGGCGGCGGTGGATGGGTTATATCAAAAAAAACGGTGACACCCGGTCAACAAATTAATATTGTTGTTGGGAAAGGTGGTAGCGGCGGAGCACCGGGACAACCCGCCACCAGCTATTCTCTCGGAAGGGGAGTAACTGGTGAGTCTGGCGCAACATCTAAGCTTGGAACGATCGAAGCAAAGGGCGGCTATGGTGGTAGCGGCGGAGATAGTGTTTCGGGAGAAACAGGCGGTGGGACAGGTGGCTAGGGCTCTGGCTGGGGAGGCAAAGGTGGCGATGGCGGTAATGGTATAAGTCCATCTGGCGGTGTTGGTGGCGGAACATCAGGTTATGGTGCTGGCGGTACTGGAGCATATAGGATGGGATATGGTAGTGCTGGAGCTAATGGCGCTGTAATAATTTCATGGTAATGAAGAATGTGCATGATTATAGTTCCAAGTGCAGATTTTACAGTTGATACCGTTTCTTAAGTAAAGATAATAACATACTGGTTCTTGCATAAAAATTGTAATAAAGGGTATAAATGTTATTTATTAACGACTAGGTGAGAGAAATTACTATGATTATGCTGATATACCCGCTTAAAGACTGACAGTATGTTCTACAATATAACAACTTTCTGTACATTTCCTAAAACAGTCATAACAAAATAGTAGATTAACGACATTTTTTTCACATTTGAAAAAAATGTAACAACTAAAAAACCAGACCCTCATGCCCTCGAACTCATTCGAGGGCTTTTTACTCTCGTGTCCCAAAGGAGGTTACCCATGACTGATATTGAAGGGGTGAATGAAATGGCAGACACAGATTCGAAACTGCTTGTCGATATTCAAATTCAATTAGCCCGCATTGAACAAACGCTGCAGTCTGTCCCTGCCTTGGCGTCGAATGTGGAATTTGCTCGCGACACTTCAAAAGCAGCCTTGCAGAAAGCAGAGTCTGCGTTGGAGCGCTTGGACAAAATCGAAGAGGGACAAAAATGGCTGTGGCGAACCATTGGCGGTACAGCAATCTCGATCATCATGGCTGCTATCGTGACAGCAATTAAGTTATCCGGACAATAACGAAAAGGAGATGAACCAACCATGGATTGGAACACCATTTGGCAATTAATCGACCCTAAGCTGATCATCGTCGTAGCGGCATGCTGGATTATTGGCTTTATGCTGAAAAAGACTCCGAAAGTCCCTGACTGGACAATCGTGTACATCGTAACTGTAGCTGCTGTACTACTCACGATCTGGCTCACGCAATTTGGCCCTGAAGCAATCATTCAAGGCATACTCTCCGGCGCATTTGCAGTATACGGCAATCAGGTGCTAAAACAGACCAAGAAAACAGGTGAGCCGCATTGAACAAAAATGACTTCATCTCCACCCTCGCCGCCTGCGCCATCTCAGACATGCTGCGAACCGGCATTCCTGCCTCTCTGACGATCGCCCAAGCGATCCTTGAATCCAACTGGGGAACGAGCAGGTTAGCGCAGCAGGCCAACAATTTGTTCGGCATCAAAGGCAAGGGACCGGCAGGCAGCGTGGACATGCCCACGACAGAGTATGTGAAGGGAAAGCCGGTCAAGGTGACCGCCTCCTTCCGAAAATACCATTCCTGGACGGAATCGATCACGGATCACTCCGAGCTGCTTCTGAAAGGCACCCGGGATAATCCGACCCGTTACCACGGCGTTCTTCATGCAGATTATCAAAAAGCAGCCGAGGCAGTTTGGAAGGGGGGCTATGCCACCGACCCGGAGTATCCTACGAAGCTAATTCGTATCATAGAGACCTACCAACTGATACAATACGATACCACGGACAACGAAAAAGGAGATGCAGATCCGATGCAGACGGCCGAGCTTCAGCAGCTTCAAGACTTGAGAAAAAGGGTAGAAGATCTAGAAGGACAACTGTCCCGTTTAACAGCCAAAGACCAAATGCAGACACCGGCATGGGCCGAATCCGCGGTGCAATCCGCTGCTACAGCCGGGTTGATCGATACACCTGTCCAAGGAAGCTACGACTTCTACCGGATGCTGGCGGTTTTACAGCGTCTGAAATTGTTGTAAATTTCGCAGCCATTAGAACGGGACAGGAGGGAATTCATGTTTGCAACAAATTAACGGGGCTATAGATTATCGATATGCTTAGATCAATAGCGGCCCCGTTTCAATTTTTATGAAAGAGTCAAAGTTCAAGGCTTTTGTAGAATAGATATGGTATTGGATTCAACTTTCGAATTAGCAGTACACCAAATATACAGCTCAAAGCAGCGGAGGGGACGGAATCGATCTGAAGAAGCGCAGCGGTCGCCTTTGTCTCCGAATTTCTACCTTTAGAATATAAGATAAAGAAATTTGGAGACAACAGCGATCGGAAGAACGATCCGTCACCGCAGCGTCCACCATGCACATAGTAAAGAACTTGAACTTAAACATATTCAAATTTTGTTCTTCAAATATGAATCGTTTTGGAATAGCATAAGAGATAAGCATATGATATCGACTAATGACCCTATTTTGGCCAAATTTCATCAACCTTTTCTAAAGCGTTTACAACCAGCTTCCATAGATGAACACCAATTCCAACAAACCGGGGGAGAGCGATGGAAAAATACATACTGTCTTTGGACCAAGGCACGACGAGCTCGCGCGCGATTTTATTCAATAAAGCCGGGGAGATCGTCTACACCGCACAAAAGGAGATTACGCAATATTTTCCGAATCCGGGCTGGGTGGAGCATAACGCCAACGAGATCTGGGGCTCGATTCTGTCGGTCATCGCTTCGCTTCTGTCCGAATCGGGCGTGAAGGCGGAGCAGATCGAGGGCATCGGCATCACGAACCAGCGGGAAACGACCGTGGTGTGGGATAAAGAAACAGAGGAACCCGTATATCACGCGGTCGTGTGGCAGTCGCGGCAGACGAGCGGCATCTGCGAGGAGCTGAAAGCGAAGGGCTACAACGATCTCATCCGCGAAAAAACCGGCCTGCTCATCGATCCGTATTTTGCGGGAACCAAGGTGAAATGGATTCTCGACAACGTGGAGGGCGCCCGCGAAAAGGCCGAGCAGGGCCGGCTGCTGTTCGGGACGATCGACTCCTGGCTGATCTGGAAATTTACCGGAGGACAGCGGCATGTGACGGACTACTCGAACGCCTCCCGCACGCTGATGTACAACATCCACGAGCTGCAGTGGGACGAGGAGCTGTTGGATATTCTCGGCGTGCCGGCGTCGATGCTGCCAGAAGTGCGGCCTTCCTCCGAGGTGTATGGCCACACCGTGAAGCACCACTTCTTCGGTCAGGAAATCCCGATTGCCGGGGCGGCCGGCGACCAGCAGGCGGCATTATTCGGCCAGGCTTGTTTTGATGAAGGGATGGCCAAGAACACGTACGGCACCGGCTGCTTTATGCTGAAAAATACCGGTGAAACCGCGGTCCACTCCGAGAATGGCCTGCTGACCACGATCGCGTGGGGCATCAACGGACGCGTGGAATACGCGCTGGAGGGCAGTATTTTCGTAGCGGGCTCTGCCGTGCAGTGGCTGCGAGACGGTCTGCGTATGCTGAAGGACTCCAAGGAGAGCGAGGATTACGCGGCCAGAGTCAGCAGCACGGACGGCGTGTACGTGGTGCCTGCGTTCGTCGGCCTCGGGACGCCGTATTGGGACAGTGATGTGCGCGGAGCGGTGTTCGGCCTCACCCGCGGTACGTCGAAGGAGCATTTTATCCGGGCGGTGCTCGAATCGCTCGCTTACCAGACCCGGGACGTTATCTCCGCAATGGAGGCCGATTCAGGAATCGAGCTGCGAACGCTGCGCGTGGACGGCGGCGCCGTGCACAATAATTTCCTGATGCAGTTCCAGAGCGATATTTTGGGCGTAACCGTGGAAAGACCGGTCGTCAATGAGACGACGGCGCTTGGCGCAGCGTATTTGGCCGGTCTTGCGGTAGGCTACTGGAAGAGCCAGGACGAAATTTCGGAGCTGTGGGCCAAGCAGCATGAATTCGAGCCGCAGATGAGCGAAGATGTACGCGAAGCGCTATACGGAGGCTGGAAAAAAGCCGTTAACGCCGCAATAACATTCAAGTTATAGAATATATGCGCGCCTGTTAAGGCCTTTGGTGCAAGCAGAGGAGATGAGCATACATGGCTTTTACGAATTTGGAGCGGGAACAGATCAAGTCTGCGCTGAGCGGGCAGACCTTTGACGTACTGGTAATCGGCGGCGGCATTACGGGAGCCGGAATCGCCCTCGACGCGGCCACTCGCGGCATGACAACGGCACTGGTGGAGATGCAGGATTTTGCCGCAGGCACCTCCAGCCGGTCGACCAAGCTGGTCCACGGCGGGCTTCGCTACCTGAAGCAGTTCGAGGTCGGGATGGTGGCTGAAGTTGGAAAAGAGCGGGCGATCGTGTACGAGAACGGACCGCATGTGACGACGCCGGAATGGATGCTGCTGCCGATGCACAAGGGCGGCACGTTCGGCAAATTCAGCACATCCATAGGCCTGAGGGTCTATGATTTTCTCGCGGGCGTGAAAAAGGGCGAACGCCGCACCATGCTGTCCATCCGGCAAACGCTCGAAAAAGAGCCGCTGATCAAGCAGGACGGCCTCAAGGGGGGCGGCTATTACGTCGAATACCGCACGGACGATGCGCGTCTGACCATTGAGGTCATGAAAGCGGCGGTAACGCACGGCGCAACGGCCTTGAATTATACCAAAGTGGAAAGCCTGATCTATGATGAACATAAACAGGTGAAGGGGGCTGTCGTCCGCGACTTTTTCACCGGGGATTCCTATGAGATCAGGGCCGCCAAGGTCATCAATTCCACGGGTCCGTGGGTTGACCGCATTCGGGAAATGGACGCGTCGAGAAAAGGCAAAACGCTCCGGCTCACCAAAGGCGTTCACCTCGTGATCGACCAGTCCCGGTTTCCGCTGCGGCAGGCAGTCTATTTCGATACGCCGGACAAACGGATGGTGTTTGCCATCCCGCGCGACGGCAAAACCTATGTGGGCACGACGGACACTTTTTACGAGCAGGACCCCGTGCATCCGCAAATGACGACGAGCGACCGGAGCTATATCATCAAAGCGATCAATTTCATGTTCCCGGACGTGAGCATCACGGACAAGGATATCGAATCCAGCTGGGCCGGCGTGCGTCCCCTGATCTACGAGGAGGGAAAGGACCCTTCGGAAATTTCGCGCAAGGATGAGATTTGGGAATCGGATAGCGGCCTGCTGACGATTGCCGGCGGCAAGCTGACCGGATACCGCAAAATGGCGGAAACGATTGTCGATGTGCTGGCCACCAAGCTGGCCCAATTCCAGCAGCGTTCCTTCAAACCGTGCCAAACCAGGCATCTGCCGATTTCCGGAGGAGACATGGGCGGCTCCAAGGCCTTTGACGCTTTTGTGCAAAAGACCGCTTCCGCTGGCGTAGAGGCTGGTTTGTCGCAGGATGAGGCGATCCGGATCGCAAGGATGTACGGCACCAACGCGCCGAAGGTGTACAAGCGGGTGGCCGAGGGGAAGGAGGAAGCGCGGACATACAATCTTACGCTTCCCGTGTACGGACAGCTCGCCTATGCATTGGAGGAGGAGATGGCGGCAACGCCGGTGGATTTCCTGACGCGCCGTACGGGTGCAACACTGTTCAACATCGAGCTGGCACGGCAAATGAAGCAGCCTGTCATCGACATGATGGCTGACCGTCTGGGCTGGAGTCCGCAGGTTCAATTGCGATTTACGGCCGTGATGGAGAAAGCGCTGGCGGATGCCGTCGTCCCGGTTCGCGATTAGAACGTACCCCTGGATTGCGAGAGACAGCGAATCGGAGCGTAAAATGCAAAATCATGACCTTAGCCCGGTCAAGTATTTTGCATTTTTATTTTTTATGACTAATTTTGTATGAATATGTAGAAATATGTCTGAATATAATTCTGACATGCTGTAAAAAATTTCTTGAAACTGTCTATTTCTTATAGTAAAGTTTTGTATTAAACAACAATAGTTTTATACTATCTGCGGAATCTGATGCTATTCAACGATTTTATCCATCCCAGACCCATTCATCCCAAGCTTGACTCACTTCTTATGCAGACAGAAGTCACAATTACTCCTACGACTTCACTACACAATCATGCATAACCATTCCTGCTTATTCCTACCAAAGCATTCTGCCAAGCACATCTTGTTCGACCTCGGGTTAACGTAATTTAATTCAAAATTTAAGCGCTGTAACTTTAACAACGTCCATCCGTAAAGGGAATTCCAGCAAAACAGCAAACCTGAAAACGTGTTAGAACCTGAACCTGATTGCATGTCCTTTAAAAAAGGCGAGTGGCAGGGCTGTTTTTTGCACCCATTTGACCTTCGTTCAATTGTTCCATCAAGCCACCCATTACTAGCACAAAGGAGTTTTTGCATGGGCAAGCCAATACTCGAGATCAAGGATCTGCGGACGCATTTTTTCACGGATCGTGGAGAAATTCCGGCTGTTGACGGTGTCGATTTGTATCTGAACCCGGGTGAAGTGCTCGGTGTCGTAGGCGAATCCGGCTGCGGCAAAAGCGTGACCTCCCTGTCGGTGCTGAAGCTTGTTCCTCATCCGCCAGGCAAGATTGTAAGCGGATCTATCCTTTTCAAAGGGAAGGATATCGTTCCGATGAGGGAATGGGAGATGCGGAAAATTCGCGGCAACTCGATTTCCATGATCTTTCAGGAGCCGATGACTTCGCTTAACCCCCTCTTTACGATCGGCCAGCAGATTACGGAAACGGTACGCCTGCACCGGGGTGTCAGCCGCAGGAAGGCGCGCTCCATTACGCTCGACATGCTGAAGAAGGTGGGGATTGCACGAGCGGAATCCATCATCGATGAGTATCCGCATCAGCTTTCCGGCGGGATGAGGCAGCGGGTCATGATCGCGATGTCGATCGCCTGCAATCCGGAGGTCCTGATCGCCGACGAACCGACGACTGCCTTGGATGTAACGATTCAGGCGCAGATTCTGGATTTGATCCGCCGTCTGAACGAAGAGCAGGGCATGGCCGTCATGATGATCACGCATGATCTCGGCGTCGTTGCCGAAATGTGCCATCGCGTCGCGGTCATGTATGCCGGCACGGTGGTGGAGGAAGGCAGCGTGCACGACATTTTCAAAAATCCGCTTCATCCGTACACGCAGGGGCTGATTCAATCCGTACCGCGCATGAACGAGACGAGGGAGCGGCTGTATTCCATCCCGGGCAACGTACCGGTCCTCAGCAAAAATATGCAGGGATGCCGCTTTGCCGCCAGATGTCCGCATGTGATGCAAAAATGCTTGGAAGCGCTGCCAAATTTGACGGAGCAGGAAGCCGGTCACAGTTGCCGGTGCTGGCTGCATGAGACCCCACAGGAGGATGCCGTATGAGTGAGACACTGCTAGAGGTTTCGCATCTGAAAAAGTATTTTCCCATCCGCAAGGGGCTGTGGAACAAGACGGTCGGACAAGTCAAAGCCGTCGACGATATTTCCTTTTCCGTACGCCGGGGGGAAACCTTCGGTTTGGTCGGCGAATCGGGCTGCGGCAAATCGACGACGGGACGCTCGATCCTGCGTTTAATTGAGCCGAGCGAAGGGAAAGTGCTGTTCGAAGGCCGGGAAATCACCGGATTGTCCAACGAGGAAATGCGCAAGCAGCGCCGGGACATGCAGATCGTTTTCCAGGATCCGTACTCCTCGCTCGATCCGCGGCACAGCGTGCAGCGTATTTTGGAGGAGCCGCTGATCGTGCACGGCATCAAGAGCCGCAAAGAACGGCAGCAGCGGATCGAGAAGCTGATCGATGTGGTGGGCTTGACCCGGACGCATCTGCACCGTTATCCGCATCAATTCTCCGGCGGGCAGCGGCAGCGGATCGGGATTGCCCGGGCGCTCACCCTGCAGCCGAAGCTGATCGTTGCGGATGAGCCGGTATCGGCGCTTGATGTATCGATCCAATCGCAGGTCATTAACCTGCTGCAGGATTTACAGAACGAATTCAACCTGACGTATATCTTTATCGCCCATGACCTCAGCGTGGTGAAGCATATTTGCGACCGCGTCGCGGTCATGTACCTCGGGCGGATCGTCGAAATCGCGGACAAGCATCAGCTGTATGACAAGCCGCAGCATCCGTATACACAGGCGTTACTCTCGGCCGTGCCGGAGCCTGATCCGGATTTCAAAAGGCAGCGGATCATTCTGCAGGGGGAAGTGCCGAGCCCGGCCAATGCGCCGGTGGGCTGCGCTTTTCACACCCGATGCCCGAAGGCGATGAAGGTCTGCAGCGAGGTGCGCCCTCAGCTGCTGGATACGGGGGGCGGTCACATGACGGCCTGCCATCTGTATACGCCGGCTTTGTCGGGGATACAGTAGCCGATTCCATTGGTTTCACGCGGCGTAACTGCTGCTTCAAGGCCTTGCAAGGTTTTCAGGATTCCGAAGGGGTCCGGCAAGGTCCCGCATATAACATTCTATCCGTGGAGAATGGCCTGAAGGCTGAGTTGTTCCTGTAAGAGGTGGAGGTAATCTGAGGGGACGGAATCGATTTGGAGACAACAGCGACCCGAAGTACGAGCCGTTACCGTAGTCACCCATCCGAAAACTCGAACTATTCTCAGCATGGAGCCAGAAAAGAAAGGGGAAAAAACAATGAAGAGATGGACAAGCATGTTCCTGGCACTGACGATGGTATTCGTCTTTGCGCTTGCGGGATGCGGCAGCAAGAGCGACAATCAGCAGGCATCCGAGACGCCGAAGACAACCGACAACGGCAATGAGAAGAAAGAGGAGCCGAAGCCGGAGGAGAAAAAAACGCAGGATACGCTCGTATTCGGCCGCGGCGGAGATTCGGTAGCGCTGGATCCGGCGATCGTAACCGATGGAGAGTCCTTGAAAATCGGTCACCAGGTATTCGATTCTCTGCTCGAGTACAAAGAAGGGGAAACCGAGGTTCAACCGGCGCTCGCCGAGAGCTGGCAAGTATCCCCGGATGGCCTGAAATATACGTTCAAGCTGCGCCAGGGCGTGAAATTCCATGACGGCACGGATTTTAACGCAGACGCCGTTGTGTTCAACTTCAAACGCTGGAGCGATCCGAAGAGCGAATACAAGTTCACAGACGATTCCTTCGACTACTATGATTCCATGTTTGGACCGGACGGCTCGCGCGTCATTAAGGACGTAACAGCAGTGGATGCCAATACGGTCGAATTCACGCTGACACAACCGCAAGCGCCGTTCCTGCAAAATATCGCCATGACCTGCTTTGGCATCGCCAGCCCGACGGCGATCAAGGAGAAGAAGGAGAATTTCAAGAACGAGCCGGTCGGCACAGGCCCATTCGTCTTCAAAGAGTGGAAGCGCAATGACTCCATTACGCTCGAAAAGAATCCGAACTACTGGAAGCAAGGGCTGCCGAAGCTGAATAAAGTCATCGTCCGCTCCATCCCGGACAACTCCGCACGCTTCAACGCGCTGCAAAACGGAGAAATCGACATCATGGAGGATTTGAACCCGGATGATCTGTCCGTGCTCGAAAGCAAAAGCGATTTGCAGAAGATCAACCGTCCTTCCTTCAACGTCGCTTACCTCGGCTTCAACCTGAAGAAAAAGCCGTTTGATAATGTAAAAGTGAGAGAAGCACTGAGCCACGCGGTCAATAAACAGGGCATTATCGATGCCTTCTTTGCAGGGCAGGCCAAACCAGCCGTAAACCCGATGCCTCCTACGCTGTGGGGCTACAACGATAGCATTCAGGATTATGATTACAATCTGGATACGGCGAAAAAGCTGCTGGCAGATGCCGGATATCCGAACGGATTGCCGGATCCTGTGACGTTCTATGCGATGCCGGTATCCCGCCCTTACATGCCTGACGGCAAGAAAGTGGCCGAAGCAATCCAGGCTGATTTTGAGAAAATCGGCGTGAAGGTCAACATCCAGTCTCCGGAGTGGGCGACGTATCTCGACGATACGAAAGCCGGCGCCAAGGATGACATCTACATGATGGGCTGGACAGGCGACAACGGTGACCCGGATAACTTTATCTATACCTTGCTGGATAAGGACTCCATTCCGGGCAACAACCGCAGCTTCTACGTGAATGAGGATCTTCATAAAGTTCTGATCGAAGCCCAGAAGGAAGTCAGCCAGGACAAGCGTGTGGAACTGTATAAGCAATCGCAGGAAATGATCAAAAAGGATATCCCTTGGATTCCGCTCGTGCATACGACGCCAATCTTGGCCGCCAAAGCCAACCTGAAAGGATATGTGCCATCTCCAACCGGAACCGAAGCCTACAGCAACGTCTACTTTGAATAATCGGCAGGTGAATTGCTTTGAGCTCATACGTATTGAAACGCCTGTTGATTCTGATCCCGGTCCTGATCGGGATGACGATCATTGTCTTTTCCATTATCCATGCCATTCCGGGGGATCCGGCCGAAACGATTCTCGGCCAAAAGGCCACCGAGCAATCCAAGGAGGCGCTGCGGGAGCAGCTGGGGCTGAACAAGCCCTGGCTCCAGCAGTATGGTACGTATCTGGGTGACCTGGTGAAAGGTGATCTGGGCAAATCGATTCGGACGAAAGAACCGATTGCCAAGGAAATGTTGCCGTATCTTGCCGCCACGCTGGAGCTGACCATGACAAGCATGCTGTTCGCGACCTTCGTCGGGATGAATGCGGGGATCATCAGCGCCTGGAGGCAAAATTCCTGGTTTGACTACGTTATTATGGTGATTGCGTTGATCGGAGTCTCCATGCCGATCTTCTGGCTGGGGCTGATGGAGCAGTGGATTTTCTCGATCAAGCTGCACTGGCTGCCTTCGATCGGCCGGATGGACCAGCGCGACCCGGTGGAGTCGGTCACGAACCTGTATATCATCGACTCGATCATCGCCGGCCGCTGGGATCAGCTGTGGACGGTGATCAAGCATCTGGTGCTCCCAAGCATCGCGCTTGGCACCATTCCGATGGCCGTCATTGCGCGCATGACGCGTTCCAGCATGCTGGAGGTCATGAAGTCCGATTTCGTGCGCACGGCCAAGGCGAAAGGCTTGTCCCAGTTCTTTGTGGTGTACAAGCATGCGCTGAAGAATGCCTCCATTCCCGTGCTGACCGTCATTGGCCTGCAGACCGGTTCGCTGCTTGGCGGAGCGGTACTGACGGAAACCATCTTCGCTTGGCCGGGGGTGGGCCGGTATATTTTCGAAGCGATCAGCTCCCGGGACTATCCGGTCATTCAGAGCGGCATCCTCATTATTGCGTTCCTGTTTATCGTTATTAATCTGATTGTGGATCTGCTGTACGCCTTGATTGATCCGCGCATCCAGTACAAGTAAGGGGGAAGGACATGGCAGAAGTTACGGTAAACCCAAGCTCCTCCGCCGCTCCGGTCATGGAGGAGGTACCCGGCCCCTGGCGTGATGCGTGGAGGGCGTTCCGCAAAAATAAAACCGCGATGATCGGTCTGTTCATCATCGTGGTGTTCATCATTATCGCGGTGATTGCGCCGGCAGTTGCGCCTTTTGGCTATAAGGATCAGCAGCTGATGGACCGGTTAAAGCCGCCGTCATCCACCCACTGGTTCGGTACGGATGACCTGGGCCGGGATTTGTTCAGCCGGGTGTTGTATGGCGCGCGCATTTCGCTCTGGGTCGGGTTTTTCTCGGTTATCGCTTCGATCATCATGGGAACCGCCTTGGGCATTATCGCCGGGTATTTCGGCAGATGGGCGGATATGATCATCTCGCGGCTGTTCGATATATTGCTGGCGTTCCCGAGCATTCTGCTCGCGATTGCGATCGTTGCCATTCTCGGCCCTTCGCTGCAAAACGCGCTATATGCCATTGCGATCGTCAACATTCCGACCTACGGTCGGCTGGTGCGGGCCAAGGTGCTCAGTCTGAAAAACGAGGAGTACATTACCTCGGCCCGGGCGATCGGGATGAAAAATATGCGGATTCTCATCAGCCATATTTTGCCGAACAGCCTGACGCCGATTATCGTGCAGGGCACGCTCGGCATCGCGACGGCGATCATTGAAGCCGCGGCTCTAGGATTTCTGGGGCTCGGCGCACAACCGCCGGAACCGGAATGGGGCAAGATGCTGTCCGACTCCCGTCAATTCATTCAGAAGGCGCCGTGGACGGTTGTGTTCCCGGGTGTATCGATTATGCTGACGGTGCTCGGGTTCAACCTGCTCGGCGACGGTCTTCGCGATGTACTGGATCCAAAAATGAAAAATTAACGGAAGCCGTTGGCTTACGAAAGCGGTCCTTGATCTCATGCCGAGATCAGGGGCCGCTTTTTTTGGATTGCTATTATTCCGAGAGGATGCTCCGGTCTTTTGCAGGAAATCGTCAGGTAAAGTGGAAGGAATGGGAAAGAGGAAGATGCTTTGGAAAGATTTATTAAATATCATGTAACTTTCCGCATGGTTGAAACGTGGTTAGGTATGAGGGGATTGGATGATGAAGCGCAGCACACTCGAAAGCGTGTACCGGAAATATATGCCGGATGTTTACCGATATTTACGGACCCTTTGCGGAGACGATGCTGCCGCGGAGGATCTGGTGCAGGAAACCTTTTACCGTGCCTACGTGCACCTGGAAAATTACAAGGACGAGAAGGTCAGGCCGTGGCTTTTCCGCGTGGCGTATCACGCTTTTATCGATATGAAGCGCAAGGAGAAACGCAGCGTCGTGTCGCCGCACGAGTTTTTCGAGCGGATACCGGCCGAAGACGAGGCGGGTCCGGAGCAATCGCTGCTGCAAAAGGAAAGCAATGATACGCTCCTGGCCTGGATCGGAAGGCTGCCCGAGCTGCAGAAGCAGGCAATCATTTTATATGACCTGCATCAATTTTCGTATCAGGAAAGCGCGGATATTATGGGCATTACGCTGTCCCACTTTAAAATATCGCTGTTTCGGGCGAGGCAGCAGCTGCGGAAGAACCGGGAAGGAAGCGATCAGGATGAGCGATGATTTCAAACGAAAGCTACAGGATTATAAGGACGGCAAGCTGCCTGAGGAAGAGCGGGCGGAGCTCGAGCTGGAGCTTGCGAAGATGGAGACATACCAAGCCTATCTGGATGAGCTGCTGGAGAATGAGGCGGACCGGAGGGATACGAGTCAAAGTCCGTTGACCGTCGACGATGCGAAAATGCATAAACGGGAAGCGAGACTGCTTCGCAAAGGGAAGTGGAAAGCCCGTATCAACACCGTGCTTACCTTGATCAGCCTGTTGATCTGGATCACGTTTTTGTCTTCGATCGGGACCTCCTTATTTTATTCTCTAGGCAATCCCGGCTATGGTAACACCGACCGGCATGTGATTGAGGCGGCGATCGCGGTAGCCTATCCGAATATGGATGTGAGGCTAAGCAGCGACGCCGGACCGTATTTTAATATGAAGGTCAGAAGTCCGGTAACCAAGACGGTGGGGAAAGAACATATCGAGGTTGGCGATTTCTCGGCTTCTTTTCTTTTTAATTGGATGAGGCTGTACGATTTGTCCTGGACGGACCGCGAAGCAAACGGCAAGGCCATGTTTCAATACCCGGGCAGCAGCGGTTTTAACAGCGATCAAGCGTGGGAGAGACTGCAGAAGCTTCCCGAGGGGACCGTAGCCGAGGCTTTTGTCTCGTATAAACGATTGTATACGACAGATGAAATTTTGCAGCAGTTTAAGGGCAAGGAGATGAATCCGCTATGGTTCGCGGTCGACAGCGGGGATGCATCTGCCAAATGGAGGAGCCTCAATGGCGGAGTGGAGCTGAATCCGATCGGGTTCCCGATGAATCCCGTGTGGCTCCCGGAGGATGGCATTCCATCTAACGTTTCGGAGCAAAAAACAGGGTTCCTGACGCTAGAGAAGCGTTCGGTCACTTCCTATCCCTCTTTGGATGTTTACGGCTCCGGAGATATCCGGGACGAGAACTTTGTGAATACACTGAAGGTACTGGTAAAGCATAAATTCATCGCGAAGCGCCTGATCCCGTTTGTGGACTTGAAAGCGACACTGGATTACGTGGAGAAAAACGGGGTGAAGATCTACGGTGTTGTCGTCACCGGACCGACCAAGGAAATTTTAAAGCTGAAAGACGATTCGGAGGTATCCGCCCTTCAAGTCGGCAAGGTAGCGCTATGGAACTGGTAAGGCCCCGTAGCGTTACAGACAAAAGCTGTTCGTTCAAGACCCTTACGGTCTGAACCGGACGGTTTTTTGGTTTACATCGAATGATGAGCGGTTATTTTTCTGATGGGAGAGACCGCGTCAAGCGGAGGAATGCGCGATTAGCGGAAGTTTGCCCCGTGGATTGGCCAGAATGGATAGAAGAGGGACCACGCATGCACAAATTCGCAAGTACAGCCGGGATCGAAAATGTCTTATAATGATAAAAATATAAAAAGGGTGCAAGGAGTGCTGATTATGAATATCAAGGAAAAAAGAGAACACCGCCAGTACCCTGAACTGACCAAATTAGACGCGTCCAGAGCGACGTATGAACGGGATTACTCGCGGCTGATCCATTCCCCGACCTTCCGCCGCCTGCAGGGCAAGTCGCAGGTGTTCGGCGCGGGAACCGGAGATTACTACCGGACACGGCTGACGCACTCGCTGGAGGTAGCGCAAATTGCCCGCGAAGCGGCCAAAAGCCTGGTGCGCGCCTACCCCGAGGTCACCGAGGACATGGCCGACAATCCGGGACTCGTGATTGATCCGGAGGTGGTGGAATGCGCGGCGATCGCCCATGATTTTGGACACCCGCCTTTCGGGCATAAGGGCGAAGAGGTGCTTGACGGGATTTTGGACCGGCTGATCAAGGATAAAACGAAGGAAGCGGTTGAAGGGCTGTACATGAACTCCGAGCAGATTCACGACGTGCGCCTGCGCATGCGCCACAAGTACGAGCATTTTGAAGGAAATGCGCATAATTTCCGGCTGATCATGTTTTTGGAAAAGCGGGAAAACGTCGATGGCCTCAACCTGTCCGATGCGGTGCTGCTCGGAATCAACAAATACCCGTTTCCGGGTACGGCCAGTAAAAAGGGGCTCTACCACCATGAATGGAGCTACATTTCGGAGATCCGCCAGGACTGGGGCATCCCATCCGGTAAAAGAACGCTCGAATCGCAGCTGATGGATTTATGCGACGATATCGCCTACTCCGCGCATGATTTGGAGGACGGCATCAAGGCCGGGAAAATTGAGGTACATGAGCATTTTTTGCATGATCCGCACATTATCCGCCTGATCATCGAGAAAATCATGACGCTGGAGGATTCCTTCTGGAAAGGCTGGGACGCGGACCGCATTCGGCTGAAGGTGGAGGACGTGATGACCTCCTTCTTGCAGGTATGGAACGAGAAGCTGCCTTACTGCGAGCATGATTATTCGCGCACGCGCCGCGAGGTCAAGGCGTTCTGGGTGAACCTGTTCGTAAGCCATCTGGGCGTGATCGAAGACGGGGACTGGAAAAAGGTGACGTTCATAAAAGGGAGCGAAGAGGATTTTGATATGCTGCGCACGGTCAGTGTGCTCAAGAGCTTCGCCTGGGTGACGATGATCCGCGATCTGCGCGTACAGCGCCTGCAAAAACGCAGCGAATGGATGATCAAGCATTTGTGGGACGCTTTCCTGGATCCCGTCACCTCCAAATCCATCATTCCTTCCGACTGGCTGCATCGTTACGAGAAGGACCAGGCGAGCAGCCATCCGATCTGGACATGGGAGCATATGGTCATCGATTATATTGCCGGGATGACAGACGCGTTTGCGGAAAAGATCTATAATGAGTTGTACGGTTTAAAGGTAGGGTCCATTTACGATCTGGATTAAAGATACCGCTCTTGCGAGAGGGGAGGTCTATAGAGATGACAAAACTCAGCTTAAGCGTGCTGGATTTGGTACCGAAGCTGGAAGAGGTTTCATATGAAACGGCGCTGAAGGAAGCTGCGGTGCTGGCGCAGTCTGCCGAAGCGTGGGGCTACAACCGATACTGGGCGGCCGAGCATCATGACCTGGAGAATCTGTCCTGCGCATCGCCGGAGGTGCTGCTTGCCCATATCGGAGCGAAAACCAGCCGAATCCGGCTTGGAACCGGCGCTCTTCTCCTGCCGCACTATAACCCGCTCAAGGTAGCGGAAAGCTTTCGCCTGCTGGCAGCGCTCTATCCCGGACGCATCGATCTCGGCATCGGACGCGCGCCGGGGGGGTCGGCCCATGCTTCCATGGCGCTCAGCGGCAACTTTCTGCAGAATGTGGCGGATATGCCGAAGAAGATGCGTGCGTTGATCAAGCTGCTGGAAGACCGGTATGTATATGAAGACGAGCGGGTTCAAGCGAGACCCTTTCCGGAAATTCAGCCCGATGTATGGATGCTCGGCACGAATAGCAAAAGCGCTGGCTTCGCGGCGGAATACGGGACAGGCTATGTTTTCGGCCAATTCATGAGCGAGCGAGACGGGGCGGAAGTGCTGCAGACGTACCGGGAGAGCTTTCATCCCTCCAGCCTGCAGGACCGGCCGCGCACGATGGTCGCCATCGGCGTCATTTGTGCGGAGACGGAAACGGAGGCGCAGCAGCTGCTGCGGTCGGCGAAGCTGCCTGGGCCGGAGCGCAGCGGGCAGGAGGTACAGGCGGCAGAGCCGCAAAGGCGGCTTGTGCACGGCACGCCGGAGCAGCTGAAGACGGAGCTTCTGGAGCTTGCGGACCACTGCGGCAGCAGCGAGTTCCTTGTGTTTACCCCCGTTCAGGATTATGGGAAACGGCTCGAATCCTACCGCTTGCTGGCAGACGCTTGTCTGAAGTAGCCACATAAGGCGCTCTGTATGAGAGTTAGGCATGAGTCATCAGGAAAGGAAGCATTCATGAAGGAAAAGATAGAGCAGGCTTTGGCTAAGCAGGAGCGCATATGCTTGTACACGCATGCCAGCCATGAGACAGAGGCAGAACTGTGCGCGATGGAAATGCGTGCCTTGTTTGGGGGCAGCGTGATTTACGGATCGGAGTTGTTGACGGTCAGTCCCCGGGTCATCGATCCGGATCGCAGTCCGTTTCTGTCTGCGCGCGTTGATATTTTGCTGAGCGGAGCTTCGGCGGCGGAGATCGCGGCACGGGCGGGCGGTTTAGAGCCCATCATCGGCGGTCGCACCTACAAGGTTACCTATATCAAATCGGGTGATCCGTATTCTTACGACGAGCAGCGGGCATGGGAACGGCTTGTCGGCAGCCGGGTTCGGGGCAGGGCAGACATGAAGAACCCGGATGTGACGCTGGGGCTGATCGCTGTCCAAGGCCTATGGCTGCTTGGCATTTGCCATTTTCCCGCTCGGGCCTGGCATGCGCATATCCATAAGCCGCAAAACTACTCGACCGGGCTAAGCGCCGCCCTGGCCAGAACGCTGGTCAATATCATGACTCCGGTCATTGCTAAACATATGCAGGCGGTGGATCCCTGCTGCGGCATGGGAAATGTCCTGATTGAGGCGTTATCCATGGGGCTCGAAATCTCGGGAAGAGATATGAATCCGCTGGCGATCCGCGGAGCCCGGACGAACCTGGAGCATTACGGATACGCGACGGACCGCGTCACGCTGGGAGACATGAACGAGCTGGAAGGGCGTTTCGACGCAGCGATGTTGGACATGCCGTATAATCTCTGCTCCGTTCTTCCTGTGAAAGAACAAAACCGGATGCTGGCCAGCCTGCGCCGGTTGGCGCCCAGGGCAGTGATCGTATCCACGGAAGATGAAGTGCGGGATCGGATCGAGGAAAACGGATTTCGTATCGTGGATGAATGCAGGGTATGGAAAGGGAACTTCGTGCGGCATGTGTGGCTATGCGAAGCGTGATAGGCAAAGCAAACCCCCGGCTTCTCTTCAATAGAGCAGCCGGGGGTTTTTCATATGTTCAATATGTTAATACATCCGCTCGTAGTCCACGAGGTTGCGCGGCGGCTTCTGCCCAGCAACATAGGCCTTCACATTTTCCGTGAAAATATCTACCACCCGCTCGGTGTAGCGGTCATTGCTTCCGGCGACATGCGGCGTGATGATGACTTGATCCATTTCCCATAATGGATTGTCTGCCGGGAGCGGCTCCTGCTCGAATACATCCAGGCCGGCGCCGCTGATTTGTCCGCTGCGGAGAGCGTCAATTAACGAAGCGGTGTCTACGGTCGGACCACGTCCCGCATTGATGAAACAGGCTCCTTTTTGGGCTGCGTTCCAGGCCGCGGCGTCAAACATATGATGTGTTTCATCCGTTAACGGCAGGACGTTCACAATGTAATCGGCTTGGCCAAGCGCCTCATGCAGGCTTTCCATCGTATACATGCGGTCCACATTCGGCTCCGGCCGATCCGAACGGCGCACGCCGATCACCTTCATGCCGAAGGCTTGAGCCAGCCTTGCGGTTTCTCTGCCGATTTCTCCCACGCCGACGATCGCAAGCGTTTTGCCGTTTATCTCGCCCAGCGTGCTGTGGCCCGGAACTTTCAGGTCAGATTCCCATTTCTTTTGAAGCTGATGGCGGACGGCGATATGCATCTGGCGCGAGAAGGAGAGCATCATGGCAAAGATGCTTTCCGAGATCGGAATCGCATGCACGCCGCTGGAGTTGGTCAGCAGAATGCCGCGGTCCCGCAAACGCTCCAGAGGCAGCGTATCCACGCCTGCGGACCAGGTTTGCACCCATTTCAACTGGCTGTCTTCCTGAAGGGCGTGCTCGACAATCGTTTTCGACCACCCGATGATGATCTCGGCGGCTTGGACCTGCTCCGGCGAGAGTTCCTTTTTATTTTTAACGATGAGTTCAAAGCCGGGGGCTGCTTGTTCGATTTGCCGGATTTGCTCCGGTGTCAGGGAATGCAGACATACGATATGTTTCATGCTTGGGCCTCCTCATTCAGCGGTATGTGTAGAGTATGATAAATGAAATAACGTTATCTCCTTGCTTTCCTTCATTTCATATACATAAATTGAAATAACGTAATCAGCATGGTCGTTATTTCATTTTATATACATAAATTGAAATAACGTTATGTCCATCGTTATTTCATTTTATATAGGATACCAGATTTAAACAAAAAGTGAAAAGCATCAAGCGTTTTTCCAAAAGAATACGTCTCTGCCGGGGTTTGATGCGATATAATCAATATAACATTACAGATTTTGGAGGCTGAAAACGAATATGATGCAAAATGCAGGTAAGGCTTCGGTGCAGCAGCCGGGCCTCATCCGAAGGTTCATGGCGTATTACCGCCCTCATAAAAAGCTGTTCATGATCGATTTTGGCTGCGCGGTCGTGGCGGGATTGCTGGAGCTCGGGTTCCCGGTCTCGGTGCAATGGGTGGTGGACAAGCTGCTGCCGGACGGGGCATGGGGAACGATTATTGCCGCCGGCTGCGGTTTGCTCGCGCTCTATCTCATCAGCATGGGCTTACAGTTTATTGTCAGCTACTGGGGGCATAAGCTTGGCATTAACATTGAATCGGACATGCGCCAGCAGGCGTTTAACCATGTGCAGAAGCTGTCGTTCAAATATTTCGACAATACAAAAACAGGCCATCTGATGTCGCGCATGACCAATGACCTGTTCGATATCGGGGAAATGGCCCATCATGGGCCGGAGGATATGTTCATCGCCGTCATGACCTTCGTCGGGGCGTTCTGTATTATGTGGACGGTCAATTGGCAGCTTGCCTTGATTACCTTCATCATTATGCCGTTCATCGTGTGGCTGATCGTATTTTTCAATCAAAAATTAAACTACGCCTCCTCGGAAATGTTCCGCAATATCGCGGAGCTGAACGCCGGCGTTGAAGACAGCGTCTCGGGCATTCGGGTCGTGAAGTCCTTCGGCAATGAGGCGTACGAAATCGAGCGTTTCCGCATCAGCAATGCGGGTTTCCGTCTGGCCAAGCTGCGCTCGTATCTGGCAATGTCGTTCAGCGTCTCGGGCATGTACATGCTGACACGGCTGATCTCGCTGATCGTCCTGATATGCGGAGCCTGGTTCGCTTACCATGAGAAGCTGACTTACGGCGAATTGGTTGCTTTTCTGCTGTACGTCAATATTTTCCTGAAGCCGATCGATAAGATCAACGCCTTGATGGAGAGCTATCCAAAGGGAATGGCAGGCTTCAAGCGCTTTTGCGACCTTATGGACACCGAGCCGGAAATTAAAGACAAGCCGGATGCGGTGGAAGTCAGCCAGCTTCGCGGCGATATCCGATTCTCCGACGTCTCGTTCGGTTATGAAAATCACAGACGGATATTGGAGCACATCACTCTGACGGTTCAGGCCGGTGAAACGGTAGCTCTGGTTGGACCCTCCGGAGCGGGAAAATCGACCCTGTGCAGCCTGATTCCGCGTTTTTATGATGTGGAGGAGGGAAGCATTACCATCGACGGCATCGATATCCGCGAGATGAGCCAACATTCGCTCCGTTCGCAGATCGGGATGGTGCAGCAGGATGTGTTTCTGTTCAGCGGGACGATCCGCGAAAACATCGCCTACGGCGATCTGAACGCAAGCGAGGCCGAGCTGTTGGAAGCGGTGCGGAAAGCGCATTTGGAATCGCTTGTCGCCTCGCTGCCGGAGGGCCTCGATACGGTCATCGGGGAACGGGGACTGAAGCTGTCCGGCGGACAGCGCCAGCGGCTGGCCATTGCGCGCATGTTTCTTAAAAATCCGCCGATCCTCATCCTGGATGAAGCTACCTCCGCCCTCGACACCGAAACGGAAGCCATCATCCAGGAGGCACTGGAAACGCTGGCGGTCAACCGCACCACGCTCGTTATCGCGCACCGGCTGGCGACGATCCGGAATGCCGACCGAATTATCGTGGTCACCGAAGACGGCATTGCCGAGCATGGACGCCACGAAGAGCTGCTGCAGACCGGGGGCGTCTACGCGAGGCTGCATCAGGCTCAGTTTGGATAATTTGGATACTCACACTAAGGCAACCCTCCGGAAGTTTTCCGGGGGTTTCTTTTTTTCTCGTTTTTTGGAGAATGAGGGGATTTTCGGGGTATGATAAAATGAAGGTATTATATAGTAGGAAAAATTTGTGGAAGGGGAAATTAGTCATGGGTAACCCAGTGAAAGGCGAGCAGCTTCGATTATTCATCGCGGTCAAATTACCGGATTCGCTAAAGATACAATTGGGGGAATGGAGATCCCAGCAGCAAGGCCAGCTAACATTCAAAAAATGGACGCATAGGGAAGATTATCATATTACCATCCAATTTCTAGGCGATGTGAGCCCGGATCGGGTACCGGCGATCGCGAAAAAGCTTCAGGAAACAGCCTGCCAATTCCAACCGTTTATGCTGGAGACTGGAAACGTGGGTGTCTTCGGAACGGAGACCTCTCCGAGAGTGCTTTGGGCTGGAGTAATTGACCACAACGGGATGTTGAGCAAATTGCAGGAAAAGGTGACGGAAGACATGGAGGAATTCGGATTTATGAAGGAGTCGCGGCCGTATCGCCCGCATATTACAATCGCCCGAAAATACGCGGGAAATGAGCCTTTTCAATTGCATCAGCTACCGGCGTTGCTTCCGCAAACAGCGTCCTCTGAACAAACGGAGAGGGAGGACTTTTGGACCGTCCGTGAATTTGCACTTTTTTCCACGCATTTGCACGATTCTCCAATGTATGAGATACTAGAGTCCTTCCGAATGGAAGATTAGTAGAAATGGCAGATTCGAGCTTTATTTTTAAGTCATATCATTCATTCCTGCACATAATACAATAAGCTTGTTCCCTTTAGCCGTATCCTGTGAACCGTAAAATTGTGCCGTCACGAAGCTGTTGATGTTGTAAAAAAAGTACCCTGTTGTTCTGTTTTTCGAATTCGCGGATGCAGCAAATTACTGAAAATGTGTTTGATAGGTTTTCAAAACCTATATTTTCGGTTACATAAGAAGGGAATGTGCCGGAATATAGGAGGAGAAATATGTACACTCTACGACAAAACCGCTGGATGGCTTTGCTAATCGGAGTTCTTCTAGTGTGTTTCTCTGCGATTTGTTTGCTTCTTCAAAACGATCAGGCCCATAAATTGCAGCATAAAAGCACCATGAATTTGAATCGCTTTGATTCGATCTCTTTTAGTAAAACCGAGGTTGTTCCAGCCAAGGCGGATCATATAACACCGAACACGGCGTCAGCATCGACTCATTTTAAAATGCCTTTGCGCCTACAAAATGTAAATAATTTCAATTTATGGAAGAATAAAACAAATTCGATCCTGATTGAAAGTCTTCCTGCGCAATCATCCCAGGCAAAGACCCGGCTTGCGGCTCCGCAGCAGATTGCAGAACCGAAAGCGGCAAAAGTGGAGGCTTCCCATCAGAAAGAGCTGAATCCTCAGCTGACTCCCCCTAAAACTTTATTCTTCAGCCGGACCAAACTGCTGAGTCCATCGGAACAGAATCAATCGACCTGGCAGTACAATGTATCCGCTGATGATGTGCTCCTGCTGCAAAGAATTGTCATGGCAGAAGCAGAAGGCGAACCGTACCAAGGCAAAATCGCTGTCGCGAACGTTGTCTTGAACCGCCTGCGGTCAGCCAATTTTCCCAATACGATCAAAAAGGTCATTTATCAGAAATATCAGTTCAGTCCTGTGGCCAACGGGCGCTTTGATCGCGTGAAGCCAAACCAGGATAGTATTCATGCTGCCAATGAAGCGTTGAACGGCAAGAAGGCCGTCACGGACGATACGTATTATTTTCTTTCGCTTAAGCTGGCGGACGATTTGACGGTACATCATACACGTACCTTTGAGAAGCGGATCGGGAACCACTCTTTTTACAAATAAATGCCGATTGGAACGGATAGGTACAGGTTGTTTCATTCCGAATGGATCAATCCGCTTCATGTTTGGGTAATTTATTGTAGGAGGTGCCACATTCATGAAAATTACGTATTATGGTCATTCTTGCGTACTTGTAGAGGCGGAGGGAAGAAGCGTTATAATCGACCCGTTCCTGTCGGGAAATCCGGCTTCGGGCATAGCGCCTAAAGACATTCATGTGGACGCTGTACTGCTGACGCATGGACACTCGGATCATTTTGGAGACTGCATCGAAATTGCGAAGGCGAACGAATGCCCGATCATTGCGGTGTTCGAGCTCGCGGAATACTGCCGCAGCCAAGGCGTTCAGACCTACGGTATGAACATAGGAGGCAGCCAGTCCTTCGACGGCTTCAAGGTTAAATACACGCTGGGATTTCACAGCTCCTCCGTTTCGGTCGGAGATACCTGGATATATGCAGGCGAGCCCGGCGGCATTTTGCTGACGATGGGCGGCCGAACGTTCTTTCATGCAGGCGATACCGCGCTGTTCGGAGACATGCGGTTGATCGGGGAAATGAACAAGATTGATGCGGCTGCGCTTCCGATCGGTGACGCGCTGACTATGGGGCCGGAGGACGCCCTGCTCGCGGCGAAATGGCTGCAGGCGGAGAAGGTGCTGCCGGTACACTACAATACCTTTTCGGGCATCCATCAGGATGGGGCTCTATTCTGTGAACGGCTCAGTCAGGAAGGAATCAAAGGGTATCCGCTTAAACCGGGCGAGAGCTTCGAAATATAAAGCATCCCGCAAGCCGGCATTCACCACATTCGGCTCTAGGCATATATTGTGAAGGAATAGGCCTACAGGGAAGGTGAGAGTGCGGTGAAGTACCGGAATAGCGGGAGCGGCCTCATTGCCGTTCAGGAACTGCAGTATGTCATTCAGGCGGAGTATCGGTCCCTGATCTATGCGCAGCGTCTTTTGCAGCTTGCGCCTCCGGAACACCGGCCTTATTTTATCAGGCATATGGAGGTCAAGCAAAAGGAACGCCTTGCGAACTGGACGCGCCTGTATTATCATCAGACGGCCTGTTATCCGGTGTTCAGCAAGGTCGAGCCGCCGAGGGATTACGTATCCGGGCTTAAAGCTTCGATTATGGACGCGCTGGATGCTTCCGATCTCTATGCGGAGCTGCTGGATGGCGTGCAGGATCCCGAGCTGCGCCAGATGATGCAGCGTGCCATGATCGGTGAGAGCAGGTGGGCGTTGCGGCAGCAATTCATGTACAGCAGCTATATACTTGAGAATAGCGACATGGCCAAAGGCAAAGGGCTCATCGGCGTGATAAAAAAACAGCTTCCCCCGGGATAGGGGGAAGCTGTTTTGGCGTATCGGGGGGCCTAGTTGCCTGCAGGCTCCGCCGAAGTCCGGGGAGGTTCCTGTTCCAGCCATGCCAGCACCTGCTGGGCGCAGTAAAAGGGCTCTCTGCCCGGCCCGTGCCGATCGGATGCCAGCATTCTGCTCTGTTCCACTTGCTCGTATTCATGAATCAACCGGTGATGCCAATGCCGCAGCGTTGAAGGGGAATGAATCATCTCCGCGCTGCCCGTCTCCACGAAATATTGCCCGTTCTCTTCTTCCTGGCCGGGAATGACCTCATAGAAAAGCATCGGGATGCCCTTGGCGAGGCCTTCGGTGCAGGTCATGCCGCCGGGCTTGGTAATGAGCAGATCGGACACATCCATCCATTTATGAATTTCCTTCGTATAGCCGAGCAGATGAATGTGCGGATGGACCAGCAGTGGGGTGCTTTTCATCTTCTGCAAAAGCTTGGCGTTGCTGCCTGTGCAGAAAATAAGCTGGATCTGATCCGCCCACGAAATCACCAGTTTTAACATTTCTTTGTTAAACGAAACGCCCCAGCCTCCACTCATGATCAGGATCGTAGGCATTCGCTTCAGCCCGAGCTCCTGGATGAGCTGCTCTTTGTCCGCCTTTTCCCAAAAATTCGGATGAACCGGAATGCCGGTTACCTGAATGGAGGAAGCCGGTACGCTTCGGCGGAGCAATAAGTTTTTGACTTGGGGTGTGGATACGAGATATTGATTAACTTCCTTATTCACCCACGTGGCATGGACATCATAGTCTGTGATCAGCGTGATCAGCGGCACATCGATGCCCTGCCGTTTCAACCGGGAAATCACGGCGTTGGGAAAAGGATGAGTACATATGATGAGATCCGGTTTAAGCTGTTTAACGACTTGGGCAGCCTGCGTATAAAAAATGCGGTGCAAAGCAAGCTTAGCCAGCCGGTTGAGCGATTTGTTATATTGCTTGCGGTAGAGCATCCCGACCAGCTTGGGGCTGCTGCTCACCGTTTTGCGGTATGCCGACAGAATTAAGGGACCCACCGTCGGATTTAAAAATTTACCGAGCTCAATAACACGGCACTGCAGATGGGGGTCAAGTCTTTTCATCCCGGCCGCCAGTGCATATGCTGCTTGGGTATGGCCCGTGCCGAAGCCCTCGGACAGCAGCAGCACTCTCTTTTTCCGCATGTTTTCACCCACTTTTCCTTCCTCTATCTTACAGGAGGCGTTAGTAAAAATCCATAAACGGCTGTTCCCTAATCATGATGAAATGCGGGGCTTAGAACCTAAAAAGAAAAGAAAGAATTTGAAAAAGAGGCTGGGAGGGGTTGCCAGCAGATTCGGAACGTGATAAAGTATGAATTGACCATATGACCGGATTGGAAATCTGGTCAGTATATGTACACCAATCGATCTCAATGAGGAAGGAGGGGAAGGATATGCCTGCGGTGGATCGTCGAAAGGAAATCCTTCATGCGGCGGCGCAGTCTTTTGCCCTGTTTGGATATAAGGCGACGACGATGGATCAGGTGGCGAAAATCGCGAATGTGGGCAAAGGGACCATTTACACGTTTTTCACGAATAAGGAAGAGCTGTTTGATGAAATTTTATACCGCGTCATTCTGGAAATGAAGGAGCTGGCCGAGAGCAAGATCAGGCGGGAGGAGACTTTCTTCGATAATCTCTATCGGGTGCTGGATGCTCTGCTGGAATTCAGGGATGATCACGAGCTCTTCATTAAGCTGTCCCAGGAGGTGCGGGATGTGGGGACGCCTAAGGCCAGAGAAGGGCTTGCCCAGATCGAGCGCGTTATCCTCGAGTATTTGGAAAAGGAAATCGCCTGCGCGCTTGGTCAAGGAGAAATCAAGCCATGTGATCCGCAAGTGGTGGCCGTGGTGATGCTCAAGCTGTACATTGCCTTGACCTCGGACTTCAATCAGATTCGGGAGCCTCTTGGCAAAGAAGAAATTCATCATTATATCCGATTGTTTCTGGCGGATGGGCTCGCAAGCCTTCCAGAAGCGGCAGCTACAGCCGAATAGAGGGGCAACCTAGGCTTCCAAGTACGTGCAGTCGAAAGAAGACTGCCGGAAAAGGAAGTTTTTATCAGCCCCAAACTGGCCGATTGATCAAAACGGTCAATCGGTATCAAAGAGAAATTAGCAACGATAAGGAGAGAAACATTCATGAGGTCTATATCTGTATTTTTCAAGGACATGGCTGCAACCGTCCGCAACCGGAAGCTGCTCATATCCATGGTAGCCGTGCTCTTCATACCGGTGATGTATGCCGGATTGTTTTTGACGGCCTTCTGGGATCCCTATGGCAAAATGGACCAGCTGCCCGTGGCGGTCGTCAACAAGGACACCGGGGCGGAGTACGGAGACCAGTCGCTTCAGGTCGGCGAAGACCTGATGGAGGAGCTAAGGAAAAGCGACGATTTCAAGTGGACGTTCGTGAACAAGGAAGAAGCCGAACAGGGGATGAAGGACAACAAGTATTACATGACCATTGTCATTCCTGAGGATTTCTCCTCCAAAGCCGCAACGGTTCTGGATGAGCATCCGCAGCCTTCCGAAATTATTTTCGAGCCGAATGAGGGCTATAACTTCCTCGCTTCCCAAATCGGAGGAACGGCCGTAAAGGAAATCAGAGCGAAGGTATCGGAGAAAGTGACGGAGGCCTATTCCAAAACCTTGTTCGATCAGATCAAAACGGTATCGAGCGGTCTTGGCGAAGCCGGCAGCGGTGCATCCGACCTTTCCGACGGTGCCGCGAAGCTGGATGAAGGAGCCGTCAAAATCAAGGAGAACCTTGCCAAAATGGTGGCGGGGACCGTGAAGCTGCAGGAGGGCATCGAGCCGCTGTCCAGCGGAGCCGGTGATTTGCAAAAGGGTGCCTTGAGCTTGAAAGAGGGTTCCCAGACACTGGCCGGCGGTCTTGGTCAGCTGGGTGCAGCGCATAAGCAGCTGGAAGACGGTGTTGCAGCCGCACACCAAGGCACGACGCAACTGAAAGAAGGACTGACGGCTTCTGAAGCGGGCAGCGCCCAATTGAAAGCGGGACTGCAGACCGCGTTGGACGGCAGCGGCAAGCTGCAAACCGGCCTTGCTTCGACGCTGGACGGCAGCGGCAAGCTGCAGGAAGGCTTGAAGCAGTCCGAAGCCGGCAGCGCGAAGCTGGCCGAAAGCATGAAAACAGCGGAAGCCGGCGGGGCTCAAGTCGCAGCAGGCGCTCAAAGCGTGGCGCAGGGGCTGCAGCAATTGGCGCAGGCGAGTCCCGAGCTTGCGCAAAATCCTGCCGTGCAGAAGCTGATCGCGGCGAGCCAGGCGGTAGCCAAAGGCAGCGAGCAGCTGCATCAAGGGCAGCAGGAGCTCAGCGAAGGCGCGGCGCAGCTGCACAAGTCGCAGCAGCAGCTGTCCGGTGGTGCCAGCAGCCTGCATGACGGGCTGCAGCAGCTGCACCAAGGTGCATCGCAGCTCAGTCAGGGCGCAGGACAGCTGACGACCGGCGTAGAGCAGCTGCATCAAGGACAGCAGCAGCTGCTCCAAGGCGCGTCCAAGCTGGATGCCGGGCAGTCCAAGCTGGAAGAGAACATGAAGCTGTTCGGCACGAAGCTGGGCGAAGCGGTTAGCGGCAGCAAGCAGCTGTCCAGCGGCGCAGCCCAGATCGCAGACGGCAGCGGCAAGCTGCAGGGCGGTATGAGCCAGCTCGGAGACGGCGTTACGGCGCTTGCCGACGGCTCCAAGCAGCTCGATAACGGCGCAGGTCAGCTGACCGAAGGGCTTGGCAAGCTGAAGGACGGTTCTACGGAGCTTGCTTCGAAGCTTAATGAAGCAGCCGAGAAAACCGGCGAGGTGAAGGCAGGGGACGAGAACTTCAAGATGTTCGCGGAGCCCGTGCAGGTCGAAGAGAAGAAGTTCTCCCATGTGCCGAACTACGGAACAGGCTTTGCGCCTTACTTCCTGTCGCTTGGATTGTTCGTGGGCGCATTGATCTCCACCATTGTGATTCCGATGCGGGATACCTCGGTTCTCGGAACTTCAGGCTTCAACCGCTTTATCAGCCGGACCTTATCCTTCGTACTGATGAGCGTGCTGCAGTCCTTGCTGTCGGCACTGGTCATCCTGTACGGATTGAAGCTGGACGTACAGAGCGTGCCTTTGTTCTATCTCTTTACCTTTATTACGAGTCTGTCGTTCATGTTCATGATTCAGGCCATCGTGACCTGGCTGGATCAGCCTGGACGCTTCGTGGTCATCGTGCTTCTGATCTTCCAGTTGACGACGAGTGCAGGCACGTTCCCGCTGGAGCTGATTCCGGACTGGATGAAGGCCCTGAATCCGCTGCTGCCAATGACCTACAGCGTCTCGGGCTTCAAAGCGGTCGTATCGACCGGAGACTTCACGCTGATGTGGCAGCAAGCCGCTGTGCTCGGTGTCGTGGGCATTGTATTCCTGGCCTTGACGCTGACGTACTTCCTGATGAAATCGCATAAAGGCATTCTTGAGCAGCAGCAGCAAGCCCCTTCCGCAACCGCGTAAGGCAGAACAAAGGGATACCCCGAAGCCTTGGCTTCAGGGTATCCCTTTTCAATATATTCAGGGAAAGAACGGGCAGAAAGTCAGCGGAAGAACATCAGTTGAAAAAAATCATTCCGACCGCAAACGCAATCACAAACACCATCATCGCGCCATAAAAGAAATAACCGAACCAGCGCAGCGGCGCCGGCATGGTTTGCAAATCGGCCTTTTGGTTGGGGACGCCTATAATGTTGTGATAATGCTCGGTAACATCATTAAAGATCGGGACTTCTTGGTCCGCGGCCTCGAAGTCTTTTAATACGGCCTGGGTCTCGTGCTGCTTTGTAACGATGCCCTCCTTGCGAAAATACTTCTTGAATAGATAACGTATTTTTGCAATGAATGTTACACGCAATGACTAGGCTTTCATACCGTGAAGAGATGAGGTAATGTCATCCACAAAATGAATAATTATTCGTAATGTTAATTACTTAATCAAAATCCCTTTAAAGCGGCAGTGCAAAACATTATTTATCGGGATCATAAAAACTTTAAATTGCGCAACCCCTAGGGCGGTGTTAAAATAAATAAACCAATTCTTGCTGAATAAATATCGATATTTGAATAACCTTTCCCCTATGCAACAAGGTTGTCCGCGGTTGTACGTTTACCCCATTCCCCAATAAATAGTCACTGTTTTGTTCTTGTAGCCAATGTCGCATTAGCCAACGGTTTTGTTTGCTGTACCCGGATTCAAGTCATTTATATTCATTCTGAAGATAGAAAGGTTGCTTACCATGAGACATACGGTACTTCCCCCTAAACAGGGACTTTATGATCCGCAGTTTGAAAAAGATGCATGCGGCATGGGGTTTGTAGCTCATATCAAGGGGCGGGCTTCCCATGAAATTGTAAGCCAGGCGCTGACGATGCTGGAAAACATGGAGCATCGCGGCGGTCAGGGCAGTGAGCCTAATTCCGGTGACGGAGCCGGCATTATGCTGCAAATTCCTCATCGTTTTTTCAGCGAAGAGGCGCAAAAACTAGGTTTTGAACTTCCCGAAGCAGGACAATACGGGGCAGGCATGCTGTTCCTTTCCCACGATGAAGCCGTTCGTGAGGCTCATGAGAGCCGGCTGATTCAGATCATTAAAGAGGAGGGACAGACGTTCCTCGGATTCCGCGATGTACCGACGTATGATGAAATGCTTGGCAAATCGGCGAAGGAAGCCAAGCCGTTCGTCCGTCAGGTTTTCATCGGCCGCAGCGCCGACCTGAAGGAAGATCTGGACTTCGAGCGCAAGCTGTACATGATCCGCAGACGCGCCGAACTGGCCATCCGCTACGGCGAAGCGCCGGAAGGGGATACCTTCTATATTTCCAGTTTATCCTGTCGGAAGATCGTATATAAAGGCATGCTCACGACCGTCCAAGTTGGGCAGTTCTATCTGGATTTGCAGAATGAGACGGTAGAAACCGCGATCGCGCTGGTTCACTCCCGTTTCAGCACCAACACCTTCCCGAGCTGGGAGCGGGCGCATCCGTACCGTTTCATGATCCACAACGGCGAGATCAACACGCTCCGCGGCAACGTCAACTGGATGCATGCCCGCCAGTCCCTCTTCAAGAGCGACGTGTTCGGCAGCGATCTGGACAAAGTGAAGCCGGTCATCAATCCGGACGGTTCGGATACCGCGATGTTCGACAATACGTTCGAATTCCTGTATCTGAGCGGACGGTCCCTGCCTCATGTGGCCATGATGATGGTGCCGGAGCCTTGGAACAACGATGAAGGCATGAGCGAAACGAAAAAATCCTTCTATGAATACCACAGCACGCTGATGGAGCCGTGGGACGGCCCGGCGGCCATGGCATTCACCGATGGCGTGCAGATCGGGGCGATCCTGGACCGCAACGGCTTGAGACCTTCCCGCTACTACGTAACGAAGGACGATCTTATCGTGCTGTCCTCCGAGGCAGGCGTGCTCGACATTGCGCCGGAAAACGTTCTTTACAAGGACCGTCTTCGTCCAGGCCGCATGCTGCTTGTCGATACGAAGGAAGGCCGCATTATTTCCGATGAGGAAGTCAAAGCGCAGATCGCTTCCGAGCAGCCTTACCGCGAGTGGCTTGACGAGCATCTGATCAACTTGGAGGAGCTGCCGGACGCGCCGGAGCTGCCGAATCCGAAGCATGACAACGTTACGCAGCTGCAGCTGTCCTTCGGCTATACGTTCGAAGAGCTGCGCAAGGTGCTGGAGCCGATGGCGTCCACCGGCATGGAGGCGCTCGCTTCGATGGGCTACGATGCTCCGCTCGCGGTGCTCTCCGATAAGCCGCAGCGGCTGTATAACTACTTTAAGCAAATGTTCGCGCAGGTGACGAACCCGCCGATCGACGCGATCCGCGAGGAGATCATCACATCGACCGCCACGACGATCGGACCGGAGCGGAACCTGCTCCATCCGGAGCCGGAAAGCTGCCGGCAGATCCGTCTGGATACGCCGATCCTCTCGAACGAGGATTTTGCGAAAATCCGCCATGTGCACCGGCCGGGCTTCAAGTCGATGACGATCCCGATCTTCTTCACGGCGGCCGACGGGGCCGAAGGCTTGCGTCAGGCGCTCGAAGGGCTTTGCGAAGCGGCTGACCGCGTCATCCGCAAGGGGCATAACATCCTGATTCTCTCCGACCGCGGAGTCGACCGCGAGAACGCGGCAATCCCGGCGCTGCTGGCCGTATCCAGCCTGCATCACCATCTGATCCGCCAGGGTACGCGCACGAAGGTAAGCATCCTGCTTGAATCCGGCGAGCCGCGGGAAGTCCATCACTATGCGCTGCTGCTCGGCTACGGCGTGAGCGCGGTTAATCCGTACCTCGCGTTCGAAACGCTGGACGACATGATCCGCCAGGGGCTGCTGCGCGGCGTGACGCATGAGAAGGCAGTCAAAAACTATATCAAAGCTTCGACGAAAAGCGTCGTTAAAATTTTGTCCAAAATGGGTATTTCCACGATCCAGTCCTACCGCGGAGCACAAATTTTCGAAGCGGTCGGCTTGAAAGAGGAGTTTGTGGATCGATACTTTACGAATACGCCATCCCGCATCGGAGGCATCGGCCTGGCGGAAGTGGCAGCCGAAGCGCTGGCCCATCACAACCGTGCCTTTACGGAAAAAGACGGCAGCGATAAGGTGCTGGATTCCGGCGGCGAATATCAATGGCGCAAAGACGGGGAAGAGCATCTGTTCAACCCGCAGACGATCCATCTGCTGCAGCAGGCTGTCCGTACCGGCGATTACAAGGTGTACAAGAAATACGCCAAGCTGGTGCAGGGCGAGAATGAACAGCGGATGACGATCCGTTCCCTGCTCAAGCTGAAGGCTGCCGGACCTGCGGTGCCGATCGAAGAGGTCGAGTCGATCGAGTCCATTATGCGCCGGTTCAAAACCGGGGCCATGTCCTTCGGTTCGATCAGCAAGGAAGCTCATGAAAGCCTGGCGATCGCGATGAACCGCATCGGCGGCAAGAGCAACACCGGCGAAGGCGGCGAGGATCCGGCGCGTTACATTCCGGATGCCAATGGAGATTCCCGCCGCAGCGCGATCAAACAGGTCGCGTCGGGCCGCTTCGGCGTGACGTCGAACTATCTGGTCAATGCGGATGAAATCCAGATCAAAATGGCCCAAGGCGCCAAGCCTGGCGAAGGCGGACAGCTGCCTGGCCGCAAAGTGTACCCATGGGTTGCCGAGGTTCGCGGCTCTACGCCGGGCGTAGGCCTGATCTCGCCGCCTCCGCATCATGACATTTACTCCATCGAGGATTTGGCGGAGCTGATCTATGATCTGAAAAATGCCAATCCACGCGCGAATATCAACGTGAAGCTCGTATCGGAAGTCGGCGTAGGCACGATTGCCGCGGGCGTCGCCAAAGGCAGAGCCGATATCATTCTGGTGAGCGGCTATGACGGAGGCACCGGCGCTTCGCCCCAAAGCTCCATCCGGCATGCAGGCATGCCGTGGGAGCTGGGGCTGGCCGAAACGCATCAAACGCTGATCCTGAACAATCTGCGCGACCGCGTCGTGTTGGAGACGGACGGCAAGATGCTGAACGGCCGCGATCTGGCTGTCGCCGCGCTCCTGGGAGCCGAAGAGTACGGCTTCTCAACCGCGCCGCTGATTGCGCTTGGCTGCATTATGATGCGCGTATGCCAAATGGATACCTGCCCGGTTGGCGTGGCCACGCAAAATCCGGAGCTGCGCAAGCATTTCATGGGGGATCCGGCGCATGTCGTGAATTTCATGAAATTCGTGGCGGAGGATCTGCGCGAGCTGATGGCAGAGCTTGGATTCCGCACCGTTCAAGAGATGATCGGACGTACGGACTGCCTCGATGCCGAGGTTGTCAGCGAGCATTGGAAGAAGCAGGGCGTGGACCTGTCCGCGCTGCTGCATACGCCGGAAATGCCGGAAGGCAGCACGCGCTTCAACAGCAAAACGCAAAATCACGGATTGGAAGAAACGCTGGATATGCGTCATCTGCTTCAATTGGGTGCTCCTGCCCTGGAAAGCGGAACGGCCGTTCAAGGAACGCTGCCGATTACCAACGTGGACCGTGCGGTCGGCACGATCCTGGGCAGCGAAGTAACCCGTAAATACGGGGCCGCGGGACTGCCGGAGGATACGATTTCCTTCACGTTTACAGGTACGGCCGGCCAGAGCTTCGGGGCGTTTGTGCCGAAGGGCATGAGCTTGACGGTTGTAGGCGATGCCAACGACTATACCGGCAAAGGTCTTTCCGGCGGCAAGCTGATCGTGAAGCCATCGGACAAATCGACCTTTAAGGCCGAAGAGAACATCATTATCGGCAACACCGCATTTTACGGTGCTACCAGCGGCGAAGCTTATATCAACGGCATTGCCGGCGAACGCTTTGCGGTCCGCAACTCCGGTGCCGCGGTCGTTGTGGAAGGCGTGGGCGACCATGGCTGCGAATACATGACCGGCGGACGCGTAGTCGTGCTGGGCGGCACGGGACGGAACTTTGCCGCAGGGATGTCCGGCGGGATCGCTTATGTATATGACCCGGACAATACCTTCATCCAGCGCTGCAACCTCGAAATGGTGCTGCTGGAGCGCGTGGAGGAAGCTCAAGAGGCGGAAGAGCTGAAGGCCCTGATCCAGAAGCATGTGTCCTATACGGGAAGCGCCGCAGGCCGTAAGGTTCTGGAAAACTGGGAGCAAAGCCTGGAACAGTTTGTGCGAGTCATTCCGAAGGATTACAAGCGGATGACCCAGCATATCCGCAAGGTACAGGAAAAAGGATTGACCGGGGAAGCAGCGCTGCTGGCGGCTTTTGAAGCCAATATGCGGGAGCTCGCCAGAACAGGCAGTCATTAAGTCATAAGTTTTACGTGATCATGCAGACATGAACAAAAAGGGCTTGTGATTTTTGCTCCCTATGGGGACAGAAATCGCAGGCCCATTTTTTTCGACAAAAATAGAACTGAAATTTTGAGACAAACACTCCATCAGACGACAGCATCATGGAGGCTCATCGGATATAATAAAAAAGTCCTAGCATCTCGGGTTCTGAATGACCGGTTATGAGCGTTTCAAGCAGTAATTTTCCTGATAAATGCTAAATCGATGAGAAGAGCGAGGGTATCTTCAATGAGTGATGAGAAGGAATTGGGTACCGAGGTCCGGTCCAATGGCGAACATCCGGCACAGACAAAATTGGATATCCTGAAGGTACTGGAGCAGTGCGGAATTCACCCCGAAAGCTGGCAAAACTATATAAAGCAACAGGAATAATTATACATATGCTTCCTGGTGCCTTGCTGCTGCTAACAAGGGCTTTTCAACGATGGCTATTTTTAAAAAACCTCAGCTGCTTAATAAGCCACTGAGGTTTTTTCTGTTTACTTCATGAGCCTTTCCATGCGAACGAAGGCGATGAAGCGCTTGGCTTCTTCCTCTGTGAGACTGCGTCCGTCAATCGTTAAATTAAACCGCTTCAAAAGCTCCCCGTCAGACAGCTCCAGGTGATCCACAAAATCACGTATATCCTGATCCATCACAACCCCCGGCTGGTTCGTCCGGCCGATTAAATAGTCAATGGATACCTCGAATTTATCGGCAAGCTTGGTTAGAATTTCAAAATCAGGTTTACGGCGGTTCTTTTCATAGTGGGAGAGTGCGGCACGCGTGATGCCGATGGATTGGGCTAATTCCTCTTGAGTCCATCCTCGTTGATCCCGCAATTCTGCGATGCGATTATCATGATTCATGAATTAACCTCCTCCGATTGCCTGCATAATTGCTCAGCAAAAGTAACGAAATGTATCAATGAAAGTAATTTTACGATAAAAAAGGATTGACTTGTTACAATTTGTATCGTAAAGTAAACATGTAATTGATACTAATTGTATCCACAGGAAAACATTATGTATCAATAAACAGTGTAGTTCAATGTTCTTACTTTTATACCATAAGGTAGGTCGAAGCAATGAACATGTTGACGACATATGGCATCCATCTGCAGATGTACATATCCATTCATCAGATTGGTGGAACGGCGGTCGTTCTGAACCGTTCGCGTCCGGTGGTCTTATGGGACATCGAATCCCGGATGCTCGTATTCATCAGTGATTTGAATTTTCCGCTCGTGCCTGAGATCCGTCTCTGCTTCGAACTCATCAGCGAAGGCGAGCCCGTCTGCCGCGTATACGGCAAGCTGCTCTGGAAAGAGGACAGCCTGACCGACGCCAAGCAATATGGGGTCCTGCTGGAGCCGGAAGAACACGGGGAAGTGAATATGGCAAAAAAAATCACCCGTTCCATCCTGGGCAACAGATTCGGATCGCATAAGTACGATCATTACATGGATTTCATGAATGATAAAGGCAGCGGACAAGTTTTTGATGTGATGACATAAGGGTTCAAGAACAGATCCGGAAATAAAATGACGTATGCATGGGATAAGGTCATTTTACTATATTTTTCAAAGGGCTGCATAGTGCTTTTGCCGGGTGTTTTACAAAATAGCCGGTGAAATCGAAAGCCGAATCTATTAAGCGAGGGATGGATCTTGAGCAGTATGAATGTTTATGGCATGCAAGCCAGTTTGCGAGATAAGTTGCTCCCCCAAACAATTCTTCTTTTTCACACCACTACCGAGTAGGCCCTCTATGAGTATGAACCCGTTAAAAAACACAATGGATGCCGGAAGCCAATTCGAAGCCTTTCCTCTGTTTGAAATGAAGAACCGGAACCTTTTTTGGATCGGCAAACGAATTCAGGATGTATGCTTTTCGCTTGCCGGGCTTATTTTGCTGTCTCCACTGCTGCTTCTGATTGCCCTGCTGATTAAGGTTGAGGATCCGAAAGGTGCGGTTATATTCGCCCAAACCCGTGTCGGTAAGAACGGAAAAACCTTTAAAATGTACAAATTCCGCTCCATGGTCAGCGGCGCAGAGGCGATGCTCGGGAAGCTGATGGAACAGAACGAGATTAGCGGAGCCATGTTTAAAATGAAAAACGATCCGAGAATTACCCGGGTAGGACGCTTTATCCGCAAAACAAGTCTGGATGAGCTTCCTCAGCTGATGAATGTTCTGAAGGGGAATATGAGTTTGGTGGGGCCGAGACCGCCTTTGCCGCGGGAAGTCGCCGACTATACCTCTTACGATATGATGAGGCTCCTGGTCGTTCCCGGCTGTACGGGACTATGGCAGATCAGCGGCAGAAATCATGTGGGGTTCCGGGAAATGGTGGAGCTCGATCTCGAATACATAGCCAATCAATCCTTCAAGAAGGATATCGTCATCATGTGCAAAACCGTTAAAGTGCTCTTTGGCGCGGATAACGCCTATTGATCACAGGCAGGGATCGTTTTCAGCGAGGGTGCGCAGAGAAAGGTGGAAGGTTAGCTATGAAAAAGTGGGTTATCGTGTTATCGTCTGCATCGATCGTCGTTGTCCTTGGCGTGGCCGGGTATGGCGCATATCTGTATCAATCGGTTAAAACTACAGCCCATCACATCTACGAAAGCCGGGATGCCGCGATCCAGCCGAAGCAGGTTAGCCAGGAGCGAAGCAGCACCAAGGCCACAACCACTGCGGCAGCCGCGGACGCTTCCGGGGATTCGGGTTCCACTCAAACGGCGCAGCCTTTTAACCTGGAACAAAAAAAGCCTTTCACGGTGCTGGTTCTGGGCGTGGATCAGCGCGAAAATGACAAGGGACGGTCGGATACGATGATTTTTCTTACCGTGAACCCGGCGAAGCAGAGCATTCTTATGTTCAACATACCGCGGGATACGCGGACGGAGATCATCGGACACGGCACGGTGGATAAAATCAATCATGCCTACGCTTTCGGCGGCGTGAACATGTCGGTGAAAACGGTGGAGCACTTTCTGGACTATCCCGTGAATTATTACATTAAAGTCAATATGGAGGGCTTCGCGCATTTGATTGATTCGATGGGCGGCGTCGATGTAACCAATCCGTTCGCTTTTTATTATGAAGGTCATCAGTTCGACCAAGGGGATCTGCATTTAAACGGCGAGGAAGCACTGCTGTACTCCCGGATGCGTTACGACGATCCTCGCGGGGATATGGGCCGGAATACAAGGCAGCGGCAAATTTTGAAGCAGCTCATCACCAGCTCGCTGAAAATTACGAACATGGTCAAAATCGAATCGCTTCTGGACGAAGTAGGAAATAGCATCAAGACGGACATCACGTTCGATGACATGAAAACCTTTCTAACGGATTATCGTACAGATCTGAAGCAGATCGACCAGGTGGAGATTGGCGGTCAAGGGGAGCGGATCAAGGGCATTTGGTATTACCAAGTGAGCGATCAGGAACGAAGCCGCATCCATAATATGATCAAAGAGCATCTGCAGTAGTAAATAGATAAGGGCAAAACCGTGCTGGATCCGGAGAATCCATGGCGGTTTGTTGTTTTTCATGCAGAATATCTTGACATCAATCTAGGATTGTTGTAGATTTCTGGTAATGATACAAACCGTAACTATTTAAATTGTGAATGCTACATGTTAATATGCTTCATGCCAAAGGAGAGGAAGCGGTTCCGATGAACGATCAGCAGTGCGTCTATTGCTTGTGCTGTGAGAGTATGGTGCCCGTATCGGACACAATGTACATTTTCCGGACGGGATATTATCGTACCAGTGTTCCTTTGGGTTGTTGCGAAAAATGTCATCGCCAGGGGGAAAAAGAGACAAAATTCCAGTATATGGAGTATTTGCAGAAGGGATATGCTACAATGAGGCGATAACCTACGATAAGGAGTGAAGCGAATGCAGCATGAACCGGTGGTTCGGCTGGAGGGCGTGACGAAGCGGGTCTCTTCGAAGACCTTGGTGGAAAACGTGACGCTCGACATTCCGCCCGGCCAGGTATTCGGGTTTCTAGGACCCAACGGTGCCGGGAAAACAACGACGATTCGGATGATGGTCGGTTTAACCTCAATCAGTCAAGGAGATATCAAAATTTGCGGCAGCAGCATTAAAGAACACTTCGAAGAAGCTGTTTCGCATGTCGGTGCGATTGTCGAAAATCCGGAAATGTACAAGTTTTTGACAGGATACCAGAATTTGCGCCACTTTGCCCGGATGATGTCCGGCATTACGGAGGCAAGAATCGAGGAAGTGGTCCGGCTTGTAGGTCTAAGTAACCGGATTCATGACAAGGTAAAAACCTATTCGCTTGGGATGAGGCAGCGGCTGGGCGTCGCCCAGGCCATTCTCCACCGTCCGAAGCTGCTGATTCTGGACGAGCCTACGAACGGCCTCGATCCGCAGGGGATCCGCGAGCTGCGCGATTACCTTCGTCATCTCTGTCACGAAGAGGGGACGACGGTATTCGTCTCCAGCCATTTGCTCTCTGAAATGGAGCTGATGTGCGACAGCGTGGCGATCATCCAAAATGGGCGCCTGATCGATGTACGTTCATTGAAGGAGATCAGGGAGGAAGGGCAGTCCGCAGCGGTGGAAACCGGATTCGTGGTGGATGATCCGGAACAGGCGCTCTCCATTCTGGAGGGTGGTACCCGCAGTAACGGTCTGATTACCCTGAAGCTGACCCGGGACGAGACGGCTGAAATGAACGCCCGGCTGGTTCGGGCAGGAATCAAGGTATACGGCATTCACACCGTCACCCGTTCGCTGGAAGAGCAGTTCCTGGAAATGACGGGGGGGGATCCGATTGGGTAATTTTTTCAGCCTCGTGCTCAATGAAAATATGAAAATTTACCGGCGAGTCCGGACCTGGGTGATGCTGGGCATTCTGGTCGTCATGAATGTGCTCATTCCCTTGCTGTTTTCGATGGTCGATGCCGGAGGCAAGACCTCCCTATGGGACAGCGTGGTGTTGAGTTCCTCCTTTACGTTTTTTCTGTGTACGATCTTTTCCGTTATTATTGCAGCGGATTCCGTAGCAGGGGAGTTCTCCTGGGGAACGATCAAGCTGCTGCTGATCCGGCCATGGAGCCGCTCCAAAATTCTGCTGTCCAAGTATGTTTCGGTCGTACTGTTCAGTCTGCTGTGCACCGTGCTGCTTGCAGTGGTTTCGATCCTGGTTTCGGGTATTCTTTTCCCGTCAACCGCGGACAGCAGCCTGTTCCCGGCGGGCAAAACCGGCATGGCCTTTGCGCTCGAATATTTGCTATGCGACTACGTGAATTTGTTTATGACTTGCGCGATCGCGTTTATGCTGTCTACCGTATTCCGTGCGGGCGGCCTTGCCATCGGGCTTTCCTTGTTCATCATGTTTACGAAGGGGATCTTCACGACGCTGTTTAATCCGGAGCGTTATGCATGGGCCAAGTATCTGATATTTACGCACATGGACCTAACGAATCACTTGCAGGATAAAACGGGTCCCGGAGGCATTACGCTAGGATTTTCGCTGGCGGTGCTTGCCGTGTATTATATCGTTTTCCTGGCTGTTTCCTGGTATGTGTTCAAAAAGAGGGACGTTGCCGCGTAAACATCGGCCAATGAACCAAAAGCCCGCTGCAGTGGGAGTGTGTCATGCATGCACACCCCGCTGCGGCGGGCTTTTTTTCAATTGTGCAAACGTATCCATTTCGAGTCTCCCCGGCGGTCTGGCGGAGCAAGGGAATCAGCCGGCTTCCGTTTCGAAGAAATGCACATCGGCGGCAGGGGCCGCATCCGGCTGCTCATTCTTTTTCGGTTCCATTTTGCTTGAACCATTCAGGATGCCGCCCTCGGCAATGACGAGGGAAGAGGCGGCGAGCACGTCTCCGAACATCTGGCCGGTGGAGGTGATCGTCAGCTTGCCGTCCGCCTGGACATCGCCATACACTTTTCCCGCGATAATGACTTCCCTGGCACTGATATCGGAGCGGGCTTCGGCATGCTCGCCGATGGTGACGCAAGCACGGCTCTCGATGACACCGTTGAATTTCCCTTCGACGCGGACATTCGCCTCGCAGGAGAGGGCCCCTTCCACCTCAGTGCCTCTTCCGATCAGAGAATCGGTCGGCATATAACTGTTTTTGGATGCTTTGGATCTGCTCAACATAGAACCTCCTTAATTGTACTCGGAATTTGCCGCCTGGATATACGGAAGCGGGTTGACGGGCTTATTCTGTTTGACGACCTGGAAATGCAGGTGGGGTCCGGTGCTGCGTCCGGTGGAGCCGAGCTGCCCGATTTGTTCGCCTTTGTCGACCGAATCTCCCACGTTGACCTGGATTTTGCTGAGATGCATGTACCAGGTTTGCAGACCTCCCGGATGCTCAATGATGATATAGCGCCCGCGGGCTCCGCTTTCCTCAGCGGTGACGACCTGACCTGCACCTGCGGCAAAGACGGGACCGCCGTTTTCACCCGCAATATCGATCCCCGCATGGAAGGCGGCTTTTCCCGTGAATGGATCCGTCCGGTAGCCGAAGCTGGATGTGAGCACCTTGGATGTGGTTGGCCAAAGCGTTGGATTGCCGGCAATTTGCTTCTGGGTTTCCTGGGCCTTTTTCAGCGTATGGGGAACCTGGCTCTCCATCGTCTTCAGCAGCTCCTGCATCTCCTGAAAGTCATCTTTCGTCTCCTGGGCCAGATCCAGCATTTCATTCTCATGTACGGCGATATATTCGCCCCCGACATGTTCTGAAGCATCCCAGGACAGGGAAGACGCTTTATTCTCGGAAACGTCCGTGGACATGCTTGTGGTGTGTTTGTCGATAAACTGCTGCAGCTGCTGTTCGAGTTCGTCCACGTGCTCCATTTTCTGCTGCATATCCTTCGCCTGGGAAGACAGCTTGATGATCTCGTTCTGCAGACGCTCGATGGACTGCTCGCGGCTGTTGACCGAGCTTTGCAGCTGGAGGTTTCTCGTGTTCTCGATGTTTACCTTCTGTTCCAGCTGGGATATGACCTGGGAGGAATGGGCCTGGAGGGCAAGAACAAGGCCGGACAGCGAGAGGACGGCGGCGGCGGGCACGGCCATCATCAGCGGTTTAGACAGATGGATCTGTTTCACCGAATGCTGGGCGTCCCGCATGACCAGAAGTGTCATTCGTCGATTCGCGGTTGCACTTTTCATGGCAGCTCCTTTCTGTGGCATCGTTAAACTTGTCTTATAATCTATGTATTCGATGAACTCTCGGAACATGTCTAAAATGTTACCTTTCCATCTGCGTCTGTGAGGGCTCCGGAAGGGTAAGAATAAAGAAGGCTCGGTTTGGTCAATGATGGATAAATAACCGATCGGCACTATTTTCCCGCAAGGAGGCTGCCCTATGGTGTGGCTGCTGCTGGCTCTCATAATTTTTATTTTTCAGATTGCTACGATTCTGCTGCTTGAATTTCGCAATCCTTCCAAAACAGTGGCCTGGATGTTCATTCTCTTTTGCTGCCCGATTATCGGCTTCGTGGTTTACTATTTTGTCGCGCAGGACTATAAGGCCCGCCGCCAGGTCCGTACCCGTGGCTCACGGCTGTTCCGCCAGATGCGTTCCATTCTGTGGAAGCAGGCGAAGACGGTGAAGAAGATCGAGGAAATGCATAATCCCGAATTCCAGCATCAGGAACGGCTGTTCAACCTGCTGTCACGCCTGTCGGAAAGCCCGATCACGGGCTGCAACAGCAGCCGGGTGCTGACAGACGGGGAAGAAGCGTTTGGCGCCATGCTGAAGGCAATGGAAGCGGCGAAGGAGCACATACATATCCAGTTTTATATTTTCCGCCATGACGTGATCGGGACCCAGTTTCAGGAGATCATGATCCGCAAGGCGAAGGAAGGCGTCAAGGTACGGTTTATGTGCGACGGGCTTGGCAGCTATAAGCTGAAGCGGGAATTCGTGGACAAGCTGAAGGAAGCCGGCGTGGAATTCTATTTCTTTCTGCCGCCGCTACTTGCTTTTCTCGACCGGCGCATCAATTACCGCAATCACCGCAAAATCCTCGTAGTGGACGGCGTGACGGGCTTTGTCGGCGGGATGAACGTCGGTGATGATTATTTGGGCCAATACCCGAAAATGGGCTACTGGAGAGATACGCATCTGAAGATTGAAGGGGACGCGGTTTATTTTTTGCAGAATGTGTTCTTAAACGACTGGCAGCTGGCTTCAGGGGAAAAGATCGTCGATCCCGCGCTCTTTCCGGAGCATGAATGCGTAGACGATGAGCAGATTCAGATCGTCAGCAGCGGCCCGGATCAGGATTGGAACGCGATCCAGGAGCTGTGCTTCTCGGCGATTTCCATTGCGAAGAAGAGAATCTGGATCACCTCGCCTTATTTCATTCCGGATCCCGGCATCTACGAGGGGCTGAAGACGGCTGCCGTCAGCGGCGTGGACGTGCGGATCATCATTCCGTGGAGGGCGGATTCGAGGCTGGTTCACTTGGCGTCGCTCTCTTATGTGGAAGAGCTGCTGCTGGCCGGCGTGCGATTTTTTCAATACCAGAAGGGCTTCATTCACGCGAAGGTGATGATCGTGGACGATTTATTGGCATCGGTCGGAACCGCCAATATGGACATGCGCAGCTTCTTCTGCAACTTCGAGCTTACGGCCGCGCTCTTTGAACAAGCGTCGATTGACCGGCTTACGGCCGATTTCGAAGAAGACATGCGGGTCAGCCGGGAAATGACGAAGAGGGAGTTCCAGGAACGGGCTTTCCTACATAAGAAAGCGGAGATGCTCTGCCGCATGCTATCGCCCTTATTGTAAGACGCGCTATGCGTTTGCTTCAGGAACGAGGGGCGAGCAGGATCACGGCAACGCCGGCCAGGCAAAGCGCGGCTCCGATCCAGTCGTATAGATCCGGGGGATTTTTGTCCACTCCCCAGCCCCATAAGAGGGCCAGCACGATGAAAATTCCGCCGTATGCGGCGTAGACGCGGCCGAAGGAAGGATAATGCTGGAGCGTTGGGATGATGCCGTACAAAATCAGCACGACGGCGCCAATGAGTCCGTACCACCAAGGCTTGGATTCTTTGAGCCAGATCCAGACCAGATACCCTCCGCCGATCTCCGCCAAACCTGCAGCTATAAATAAAAATAACGATCTCATGATAGAATATCTCCCATCGCATTAATACTTAGACAGAAACTATGATATAATAAGTAAGAAGAATAATCACGGAAAAGACTTGCCCGGGGGATGGGGTAGCGTGATCCGGCTTCAAAAAAGATAGATTCTTTTCCCCCGGAGGGAGCTTTCGTGTTCATATTCACACCAAATTGATAAGAATCGGGGGAATTCGATGGCTGGATCTTCTAATGCCCAAACGGCGGACAGGGCTAAACTTCCGCAAGGCGCACAGCAACCGCTAAACGCACCGACTTCTAAACTCAGAGTTCTATCACGTATCATCGTCATGCTCATCGGAGCATGCATGGTTTCCGTCGCACTGGAGATTTTTCTGGTGAACAATAATATTATCGACGGTGGAATCACCGGTATCTCCATTATGCTCGCCCACCTCTTCCATTTGCCGCTTGGTATTTTTCTGACGTTACTCAATCTTCCTTTTCTGTTTCTCGGTTATAAGCAAATTGGCAAAACCTTCGCATTCTCAACGCTTGCAGCCGTTCTTGTGATGTCCGTCGGCACGGCGCTGCTCTCACCCGTCAAACCCATTACCGTTGATCCGCTGCTCGCGGCCATTTTCGGCGGCGTTATTCTTGGCGCAGGCGTAGGCATGGTCATCCGTGCAGGGGGCTCGACAGACGGCAGCGAAATCGTCGCCATTCTGATCAATAAGAAAACACCGTTCTCCGTTGGCGAGATCATCATGTTCATCAACGTATTTATTCTCACGAGCGCAGGCTTTGTATTCGGCTGGAACAATGCCATGTACTCGCTCATCGCCTATTTCATCGCTTTTAAAGTGATTGATATCACCAACGAAGGCATCGACCAATCCAAATCCGTCTGGATCATCAGCGACAAGTACAAAGAAATCGGCGATGCGCTGACCTCCCGCCTTGGACGCGGCGTAACCTATCTCGAGGGTGAAGGGGCGTACTCGGGTGACAGCAAAAAAGTCATTTTCGTTGTCATCACCCGTCTTGAGGAAGCCAAGTTAAAGTCGATCGTCGGAGACTGGGATCCGCATGCATTTCTCGCGGTTGGTAATATCCATGACGTTAAGGGCGGAAGATTCAAGAAGAAGGACATCCATTAGATGGGGGCTCATCAAAAGGTTAGCTGTTGACCGACGCATGTGAGACCGCTGCGGTACGGATCATTCTTCCGATCACTGTTGTCCTTGGATTTCTTGAATGTAGTAGTTATCACTGGAGAAATCCGCGGACAAAGCATCTGCTTTCGAAGTCAGCTTTCCTCTGGAAAGCTTGTAGGCGAACGCTGCGCTTCTTCAGAACGATTCCGCTCCTCCGCTCCCTAGGCGTCAATCAAAGGCTGACAGCTTGTTGAGCAGGGAAGTGTAGTAACAAGCCCGGAAGAAATCATCTTCCGGGCTTGTTTGTATGTAATAATCAATGAATTTGTGGATGGGGCCCCGCAAAGTACATGAAGACCCCGGAGTGACGTCAGCTTAGGGGTTATTTTGCGCTCAAATGGCGGATAACCTGCTCCACGGGCTGCGGCGGCAGATCGGCGATCAGGTCGCCGGTCTTTTGCAGACGCTCTTCGATATTGAGCAGATGGAAGTCAAGCGGCGATACGTTGCGCTCGACCTCCTCCCAGTGCAGCGGAGTCGACACGGTCGCCCCCGGTCTCGCCCGCGGCGTATAAGGTGCGGCCAAAGTTTTGCCCTGGTAATGCTGAAGGTAGTCAAAATAAATCCTGTCGCCACGGTTTTTCTTGAGCCGCTCCAATGTGAACAAATCCGGATGCTTTTCCGTGACGAAGCGGCCGACGAAATGCCCGGCGACCCGAAGCTCGTCGAAGGTGATGCCCTCGTTTATGGGAACGATGATCTGCACACCGGTCGCTCCCGAGGTTTTGGGCACGGAGGCGAGTCCGAGTGATTGCAGCACCTTCCCGACAATGGAGGCGGCCTCCATAATCCGGGGCTCCACTTCAAGCGAAGGGTCGAGATCGATCATCCACTCGCATGGAAGAGGGCTGCCCGCATAATGGAGAGACGGATGGAACTCCAGCGCGGCGAGATTGCCCAGCCACAGCAACTCGGGCAGGCCGTTCAGCAGCACATACTGGATACCTTCCTGTTCAGCCGTTTTCACATAAGGCGGGAGCGGCTCGGGCGCATTTTTCTGGTAAAAGAATTCACCCGGCACCCCGTGCGGATAACGGATCGTCGTCAGCAGCCGATTCCGGCAGTACCGCAGGAGATAGGGCGCGAGCGCCGCGAGCTTTTGCAAATACATCGCTTTGGTGACGCCCATGTCCGGCCACAGCGGTTTGTCGGGATTCGTGATGGGAATCTCATGGCCTTCGATGGTGATGGAGCCCTTGACGGTTCTTGGCATGTTCAGTCCTCCTTAAACGAAAATACCTCTCCGGACGTGTCCCATTACAGATCGCCGCGGCACTCCCGCGGATCCATCTCCACAAAAGCCTGAATGCTCGGCTGGCGAAGGGTACCTCCGGGCGTCCATTCCAGAAAATTGACTTTCACAACCCATTCGGGGCGGATCCATACCGCCCCTTTTTGGCGTTCCGTCTGGTTGGCGAACGGCCTGTCCTTTACGACCATGCCGGAGGCTTCCTTCGTGATTCTGCGCCAGTCGGCGACGCTGAGTTTCCCGGTTCCGGCGTGACCGATATAGATGAGCCTGCCGTCCTCATCGTATAAGCCGAGCAGCAGGGCATTCACGATCCCGTCGCGGTATGTGACACCGGCCACCACGGCGTTCACGTCCTGGATGTTCTTCCGTTTCTGCCAACGCTTGTCCTTGCCCCCAATCGCATAGACGCTGCCCAAGTCCTTCAACACAATGCCCTCCAGCTGGTGCTGCTGCGACACTTCATAGAGCAAGGGGATGTCCGTGTAGCTCGGCACAGGCTGCACATGTTGATTTGGAATCAACATTTCTTCGAGCAATGCCTGCCGTTCTTTGAGCGTCCTTCCGGTGACCCATTCGCCATTGCAGTACAGAATGTCAAAAACCATATAGACAATCGGCACCTGCTGCACGCGGGCCCGGATCTGCTGCTCCTGACGGAGGCTGTCCCTGCGCATGACCTGATGGAAGGAGGGCACGCCACCCACCAATGCGATAATCTCCCCGTCCAGAATGACCGAATCCGCCCTGCAATAAGCGGAAGTATCCCACAGCTCGGGATATTGGCGCGTGCGGTTGTTGCCTTTGCGGTTGATCAGCTCGGTATCGCTGCCGTCGTTATATACCAGCATGCGCACGCCGTCCCATTTGATCTGGGCAATCCATTTGTCCCCGGCAGGGAGATGATCGGTCATGATCGGCTCAAACGGTTTGACCGGAGTGAGCTTCACAGGCATTCCCTCCTCGGAGCGGATTATGATACCGTCTCATTTTTCTTGGCTGTCTTGCGGCGTTTAGGCTTCGGTCCTTCCGCACCGGCAGCCTGCTTATCTTCTCCGGCGGCTGTTTTGGTTTTCGGTTTGGCCGTTTTCTTGGGCTTGCCGGGATCGGTCGCCAGCGTTGGCTTGGCGGCTTCGATGCTGGCCTGCAGGGCGGCCATGAGATCGATGACGTTCGTTTCCTGCCTTGCAGGCGCGATTTTGATCTCTTCACCCGTCACTTTATGCTCAATCAGCTGCAGCAGCCGTTCACGGTAATCATCGGTATACTTTTGCGGATCAAAAGGCGTGGACAGCTGATCGATCAGCATTTGAGCCATGCCCAGCTCCTTTTCGTTGACGGTGATGTTTTCGGGCAAATTCGGCACCTGGGCTACGGGGCGAATTTCATCGGGATAGAACATGGTCTCGATCGCCAGGCAATTTTCCAGCACGCGGATCGCCGCCAAGCTGCTCTTGGAGCGGATGGAAATTTTGGCGATGCCGATTTTGCCGCTTTGATGCATGGCTTCCTTCAAGAGCTGATAAGCGTTGCCGCCCGCTTGGTCTGGAGCGAGATAGTAGGTTTTTTGAAAATAAATCGGATCGATCTCCGACAAATCCACGAAATCCAAAATGGCGATGCTTTTGTTCGCCTGCTCGGCGATTTGATCCAGCTCATCCTTTTCAAACAGGACGAATTTACCCTTTTCGTATTCATAGCCCTTGGAGATTTCCTCCCACTCGACCTCCTTCTCGCAGACCGGACACTTGCGGACATAAGCGAGCGGGCTGCCGCACTCCTTATGCACATATCTCATCGAGATGTCCTTGTCTTCCGTCGCCGAGAACATTTTGACAGGCACATGGACCAGTCCGAAGCTGATCGCGCCCTTCCATACCGTATGCATCGCCTTCGCCTCTCCTTTTCATTTTTCGAATTTGGCTTGTTCCTTACAGTATGGGTATTTTTCACTCAATCTATGACATCGAAATAGAAGAAATGAAGGTAAAACGCCTGATTCTACATGGTTTTTTGCCGAAAAGGGCATACTACCGGCAGGACATACCATTTTGAATTGGCAGGAGGCAGCGCGAAATGCGGAAAGAGCAGGACGACGCAGGGCAGGAATTTAACGCGGCAGCCTTGGAGCGGTATGAGAAGGTATCGCGCCATATGGAGGCCGCCAGCTTTATCAACGGCAATGACGTGGATTGGGAAAGCATGACAGCTTCAGATCGTCAGGTAACCCATGAAAGCCATATGTTCGATATTGACCGGATGGTGAATGAGGGACTTGGAGGGGGCGAGATCACCGCAGACAACGGGTACATCGGTGACAGTACGACGGACGCCATAGTTGCAGAACGGCAAGACGGCGAAACGGGCAAGAAGTAGCAGGGATACAGGCACGGCAATGAAATCTATGAACATGAAAAGGAGATTGGATGATGGACGTAAAACGCGCGATGGCGATCTACCAGGATAAAAGCCACAATGTGGACGTCAAGCTGGAAGGACAGCCGGTCTGGATCGAAAATGTCGATGAGGTAAACGGGATGGCGACGGTGCAGGTGGGCTCGCGCCCGACCAATACCCAAACCGTGAATGTGGAACGTCTGCAGGAAGGATGACCGAGGGTTGGATCGGCCCGTAGCCCGGAGCGGCTGCGGGCTTTTTGCGTTTCATTCACTCGCGAAGATTGTGGTGCAAGGAGCAGCCGATATCGATTACAATTCATGTAAAAGGGTCCCAAGCGCTTGATTGGGTGAAGGAGTGGAAAGATGGGGGAAAGTGAAGAGGTTATCGCATTCGGGCGAACGGCTGAGCTGATGTCCTATGGGGAGCAGCGGGTGCTTAAGCTGTTTCGCAGCGGCCTTCCGGCCAATCTGGCAGAAGAGGAATTCCGGATCAGCATGGCCGTATATCAATCGGGTCTGAGCGTGCCGCAGCCGTTAGAGATGCTGGAAAGAGACGGACGAGCCGGCATCGTATATGAGAAAGCTGCGGGAATGACAATGATCGCGGCCCTGGCGCGGGATCCCGGGATCGTAAAGGCGGAGGGGCAGCGAATGGCCCGGCTCCATGCAGAGATTCACCGATGCCGGGTTGAGGGGCTTCCACGTCAAAAGGCTGCGCTGGCTCATAAGATTACGGAGGCCAAGCTATTGAGCGAAGACGAGACAAGACGGATTACCGCCGGAATCGATCTGCTGGAGGATGAGGGATTCCTTTGCCATGGGGATTATCATCCCGACAATATCATCCTGGGCGAAAAGGAATGGATTATCGACTGGATGACCGCGATGACCGGCAGTCCGGCGGCGGATGTTGCGCGAACGCTCCTGCTGCTGCGGACGGGAACCTTGCCGGAAGAGCTTCCGCCTCCCGTACAGGAGCTGTTTGCACGACTGCGCGAAAACCTGACGGCCGCTTATTTGCAGGAATACATGAAGCTGTCGGGAATCACGTATACCGAAATCGAAAACTGGTTGGTTCCGGTCGCCGCGGCGCGCCTGGTGGAATGGATTCCGGAGCCGGAGAAGGCGCAGCTGGTGAAGCTGATCCGGGAGCGTTTGCAGGAACAGCCATAAATTCAAGGGGAGTATGGATCCGCCAGCCAGCCCAAAAACAGGCCGAACCGGGATGACCCGGACGGCCTGTTTGCTGTGAAGCTTCCAGTCAGTTATTCGATTTCCTTTACCCCTTCCGGCACGCTCACGGACTCAATCTGCATATTGTCGTAATTGACGAGGACGAAAACCTCTTCTTCCTCTTGGCCCTTGATATGGCCGGTATGACCTACCGTGTGCGCGAAATCGGGAGGAGATATTTTATAGTATGTAAATTCCGTCTCAATCCCGTATTTTTTGGCGAGGTATTTGACGGCGGTTTCCTGCGTCGTACGGACCCTTTCTTGGTCCTGATCCGAAATGGAGCTGCAGCCGCCCAAGACGAGCATAACCATTGCAATGAGAAGCATGCATGTGAGCTTATACTGTTTTTCCATGTTTCACCTCGAAAATGAATCCTGATTGGACAAAGCCGTTCTTTGACCATTATACCGCTTCCTTCCAGTCGTAAAAAGCCCCGAAAATACATACAATACGTCCGTAAAAAGCCGTGAAGGGATCGCTCCTGAAAAATTTATGCTTTTCGCCAGCTCGGAGTTGCGATAAAATACCTCAGGTGATGGACAAGGCAAATCCGATGGCATGGGCCATGAAACAGCCCAGATTCTAACGAGCAGCGGGGGAAATATGGAATCAAGCGAACTGAACAAACAAGCATGGAATGGCGGAGCTTACCAAGCGTGGGAGAAACGTTTTGGCACGCCGGAGCAGGCTGCGGAACGAATCAAGCGCAATCCGGTGAAAAGCATACAGCATGTATACAAGTATTTTGACGAACAGGTAGAAGGCAAAAGGGTTATGAATCTGATGGGCTCGAACGGCGTAAAAGGCGTCGCTTTCGCTCTGCTCGGAGCCGAGGTCACAGTTGCGGATTTCTCCAGGGAAAATCAGCAGTATGCGGAGGAGTTGGCCCGTGCGGCCGGCGTCGAGCTCAGATATGTATTGTCCGATGTCCTGCATCTGCCGGAAGAGGAATTCGAGCACCCGTATGACGCGGTTTTCATGGAAAACGGCATATTGCATTACTTTAAGGATTTGAAGCCTCTGCTGGACAGTGCGGCCCGATTGCTGAAGCCCGGGGGACGGCTGGTCATACAGGATTTCCATCCGGTTTCCACCAAGCTGATCACCTCGACGGGAACAACCGCGAAGATCCGCAAGCATAAGGTGACGGGGGATTATTTCAGCACGGCTCTTACGGCAAGCGACGTCTCCTTTCAAAAGTATTTGGAAGGCGAGGAGAGCAGCGGCCCGAATACCGTCTATCTGCGGAAATGGACGCTGGGGGAAATCGTTACGGCGGTGGCGGATTCAGGTCTCTTCATCAAGAAGCTGGAAGAAACGCCGAATCTTTCGTCGGATGTATTCGACAAGGGCATTCCGAAGACATTTACCATCGTGGCTGAAAAAATAAATATATCGTGAAAAAAAGGCGGTGCCGGCTGTATAAGCCGGCGCCGCCTTTTTTGTTTAAGATACATCTTTTCTTTATACGACCTGTTCGATCAGGGAAGGGGAGCTGAGGTCGATCTGGTAGCCTTTCACGAGCGTCTCGCCGTTATACGTATCGGTCGCGTAAGCGCGCTGAAAGCCGAGGCGCTCGTACAGCTGCACTGCCGACGCCATCATGTCCGACGTATGCAGATTGAGGGTTGTTGCTCCCAGATGAACGGCACGCCGCGCGGCTTCGCGAATCAAGAGCGTGGCAATGCCGCGTCCGCGGGCGGCTGGAGATACGGCGAGCAGGCGGATAATGGGGGATTGGATGCCCATTTCCGGTTTACCGTAAGCGGCCTCGGAGGAGAGGAACAGCTGAACGCTGCCAACGATCTCTCCGTTGATCTCGGCAACCAAACGGGCATGAGGACCGCTGCCGTAGGCGGAGTTTCGGATCGAATCCCGGTATTCCACCCAGCGTGCTTCCGGAAGATCCAACGCATACTGCTGGTAGGCTTCCAGCATGAGCTGCGCTATGTTTTCCTGCTCCCATTCCTGTGCGTCGCGGATTATCACTTCATGTGCTGTGGTCATCACGGTCACTCCTTTTTCATAATGGATAAATCACAGTATAACTCTAAATACATAGTAATCATATAGGAATTAACAAATATTGATATTCATATCAAAAATTTCAATGGGAAACGATGAAAACCCGCTTTCAAAAAAGCATTGACAATAAAATTCCAACTGTATAAATTGAATGAAACACATCGCAATCATTAAACCGTCTAATTTCATCAGAATAGTAGTTAATAAGCCCTTGGAGGTGCAAGGCCATGAATATCGAGAATATCGAAGCCTTCGTGTACATCAATCATTATGGAAGCTTCAACAAAGCGGCGGATGTGCTTTTCCTGTCCCAGCCCACGGTGACTGCGCGCATCCAGTCGCTGGAGAGGGAGCTGGACTGCCGGTTGTTCGACCGTTTCGGCAAGCAGATCCATCTGACGGAGAAGGGCAAGCAGTTCCTCCCCTACGCCCAGCAAATTCTTCAGACGTACCAAAAAGGCAAGCACCATCTTCATTCCAAGCGGGCGACGCTCGGGGAATTGCGAATCGGCTGCACCGTGTCGGTATCCAATTACTTGATGCCGCATCTCCTTGTTGGCATGAGCGAACGGTTCAAGGATATCAAGTTCAAGATCACGACGGCTCCGACCGACGAGCTCGCCGCCAAGCTGTCCTCGGGGGAGCTGGATCTGGCCTTTGTCCGCAAGCTGATGAATCCCGCCTTCCAGTCGTATCCTTTTTTCGAGGACCCCATCCGCCTCTACGTCTATAAAGACCATCCCCTCGCAGCGGCCGGGCGCGCGTCGATCCGGGACATACGCCATGAAAAGCTGATTTTCTTCGAATGCGGGTCCCTCGATTGGATGCGGATCCACCGCGTATTCGAAAGCCTGGAGCAGCCCCCGAACATTGTGTATCAAGTCGACAATTCGGAGACAGCCAAGAAGCTTGTTCTGCGCCGCGCGGGTATCGGTTTTCTTCCCGGACTCTGCGTGCAGCAGGAGGCGGAGGCGGGCTTGCTCGTCCCCGTGGACGTCACCGAAACGATGGGAATCGCCCTGCAGACGAACCTCATTACCTTGAACGGCGAGCATATGGACATCGCGGAGGCGCTGCTGGACTGCGGCGGATTATTAGTGAATTAAGGATTTGCATAACCGAATAGAAAAACTCTATTAGACGCGTGCAGCAAATCGCGGTAAAGTTATTTTCAACAAATTCATACTAAACAGATAGGAATTATTAAACTTTAAATCAAAGGGGATGAGATCATGCGCAAATCATGGACATTGGCTGCAATACTGCTGCTTACGGGGGTGATTGCCGGATGCGGAGGAGGCAGCGGCAAATCGGCCGCCGAGACGAAAGAGAGCACCGCTAGTGCGGCATCCGGAAACGTGAAAAAAATCGTCGTGGGAACGGGGACCGCTTTTCCGAAAGTATGCTTTATCGACGAGAACGGCAAGCTGACGGGCTTTGACGTAGAGCTGGTGCGCGAGATCGACAAGCGGCTGCCGCAATATGAGTTCGAGCTGCAAACCCAGGAATTCGCGAATCTCCTGCTCAGTCTGGAGACGAAGAAAATAGATTTCGTCGCGCATGAGATGGAAAAAAATCCGGAGCGCGAGCAAAAATACCTGTTCAACAAAGAGCCATACGCCCACTGGAGAAACAAAATCATCGTGGGGAAGGACAATGATTCCATCCACTCGCTGGACGACCTGAAGGGCAAAAAAGTGCTGACCGGCGCAACGAGCGCCGAAGCCCAGATCCTGGAGAACTATAACAAGAAGAACAATAACGCGATTAACATTGTCTATCAAAGCGGAGCGGCCCGGGATTCGGTCAGCCAGATTACGGCCGGACGCGTCGACGCCACGGTTGGAGCCGACTTCTCCCTGCCGCTGATCGACCCGCAGGGCAAGCTGAAAACGACCGGGGACGATCTGTCCGAGGCGGATATCCTGTTCGTGTTCCGCAAGAACGATCCGGAGGAGCAGAAGCTGGCCGACGACATCGACGGGGCGATCAAAGAGCTGAAGGCGGACGGCACGCTGGCCGCGCTTAGCAAACAGTGGCTGGGATCGGACTTCACGTCCGAAAAGTAAGCCTGCCATATGCCGTGAGCCAAGACAGGAAGGAGGACGCTTATGGGGGCGCCGTTTGATTACACGTATATATTCAGCTATTTTCCAAAGCTGCTGTCGACGCTGGGGATCACCTTATTGATCGTGGCGGGTTCTCTTCTCGTGGGAATCCTTGTCGGGTTTCTGATCGCGCTTCCCCGCCTGTACCGCATTCCGGTGCTGAACCAGCTGGCACGGGTATACGTATCCTTTTTCCGCGGAACGCCGATCTTGATTCAGCTGTTCCTGTTCTATTACGGGCTGCCGGAAATGCTGAAGCTGGTGCACATTGATATTTCCAAAGCGCCCGTGCTGGTGTTCGTGATCCTGACATACGGCCTTCACACCGGTGCCTTTATGTCCGAGACGATCAGAGCCTCGGTATCCGCGGTGGACCGGGGACAAGTGGAGGCAGCTTATGCCATGGGCATGAAGGGGACGCAGGCATTCACCCGGATCGTGCTGCCTCAGGCGCTTGCCATCGCGGTTCCGGTATTTTCGAACCTCGTGATCGCGCTGCTGAAGGATACGTCGCTGGCCTTCACGCTGGGCGTGATGGAAATGACGGGCAAGGCGGAAACGCTGGGAGCGCTGACGCAGCATTTCATCGAAGCCTATATCGCGCTTGCGCTGATTTACCTGGCCGTCAGCTTCACGCTCGAGAAGCTGCTGCTCAAGGCGGAGCGGCGTCTGCTGAGACATGAACAGCCGGCTCCGTCCGGTGAGCGGAGGTTCCGGCTGCAGCGCAAACGCGGCTTCCGGCGCCTCGTCGCCGGAATGGATTCGGGCAAGGGAGGAGCGGAAGCATGAAAATCGATCCAGCCTTTATCTGGACGGCTCTCGTCCAGCTGTTATCGGCCATACCGACCACGCTCGTCATTACGGCCGTGTCCGTCACGGCCGGTTTTATCATCGGCCTGATCACGGCGCTGTTGCGAATATATAGGGTTCCGGTACTGGGACCGATTGCAGCGGGATATGTCACCTTCATCCGCGGGACGCCGATGCTTACCCATTTGCTGCTGATATACTTCGGCTTGCCGATGGTGCTCGACGCTTTGGCCGCGCAGTTCGGGTGGGGCTTCAAGTCCTCATCAATCCCGATGATCGGCTTCGCGTTCATTTCCTTCTCGATTACGGCCGGCGCCTACATGTCGGAGGTCATCCGTTCCGGACTGCTCGCCGTGAACCGGGGGCAGCTGGAGGCGGCGTATTCGGTGGGCATGACCACGTCCCAGGCGCTGCGGCGGATCGTGTTTCCCCAAGCGTTGGCGGTCAGCGTGCCGAACCTGTCCAATTCGATCATCGGCATGCTGCATGGCTCCACGCTCGCTTTTACCGTATCCGTTGTGGAGATTAACGCGAAGGCGCAGATCGTGGCGTCGACCAATTGGAAATTCTTTGAGGCTTATTTGGCGGCCGCGGTCATTTTCTGGGGATTGACGCTCTTGATCGAGCGGATCAGCGCCGCCATCGAAAAACGAATCCAAGTCTACAATCGGGGTGGAGTAGCATGATTCAATTGACGAATATCAGCAAATCATTCGGACGCCACCAGGTGCTGAAGCAGATCGATCTGACCGTGCAAAAAGGCGAGGTGGTCGTCATTCTGGGCCCCAGCGGCTCGGGCAAAACGACGCTGCTCCGCTGCGTGAATTATTTGGAGAAGCCCGGCGAAGGGGAGATCGCTATCGGCGATTTCCGCCTGAACTGCAAGCATGCCGGGAAAAAAGACATTCATCAGCTCCGCCAGAAATCGGCGATGGTGTTTCAGCAGTATAACTTGTTCAAGCATAAAACGGCGCTGGAGAACGTGATGGAAGGACTCGTCGTCGTGAAAAAGCTGCCGAAGGAAGAGGCGAAGGCGCGAAGCGTCGCGCTGCTCGAAAAGGTCGGCCTCGGCAGCAAGCTGGACGCCTATCCGAGCCAGCTCTCCGGCGGACAGCAGCAGCGGGTGGGCATCGCCCGGGCGCTGGCGATGGAGCCGGAAGTGATTTTGTTCGACGAACCGACCTCGGCGCTGGATCCGGAGCTGGTCGGCGAGGTGCTCGCCGTGATCCGGAACATCGCGAAGGAAGGCATTACGATGATCGTGGTCACGCATGAGATGGGATTCGCGAGGGATGTTGCAAGCCGCGTGGTCTTCATGGATGACGGCGTCATCGTGGAAGAGGGCACGCCGGCGGAGCTGTTCCAGAACCCGCGGGAAGAGCGGACCCGGCAGTTCCTGAAGCGGATTACCCCGGAATACAACTACAGCATTTAGGAGGGAATGGCATGAGTATAACAATCAGCGTTCTGGACCAGAGTCCAATCTACCCCGGGGAAACGGCCGCAGAGGCTTTGGCGCATACCGTGCAGCTGGCGCAAGCCTCGGAGGAGCTCGGATTCCGGCGCTTCTGGGTATCGGAGCATCATGATTCCGAGCAGCTGGCAGGCTCTTCGCCGGAGGTGCTAATCTCCTACCTGCTGGCCAAAACGAAGACGATCCGGATCGGATCGGGCGGCGTGATGCTCCAGCATTACAGCCCGTACAAAGTGGCGGAGAACTTCAACGTGCTGGCGTCGCTTGCGCCGGGACGCGTCGATCTCGGCATCGGCCGCGCGCCGGGCGGGCTGCCCCGCAGCACGCAGGCGCTGCAGCGCGGAAATTCGGATCCGGCCTCGCTGACGGACAAAATCGCCGAGCTGGACGGCTACGTGCACGACCGTTTGGCGCAGGACCATCCTCTGATCGGGCTGAAGGCCGCCCCGCTGCCGGAAACGCCGCCGGAAATCCACGTGCTGGGGGCCAGCGCCGGCAGCGCGATCCTTGCGGCGGAGCTGGGTCTGCCTTACGTGTTCTCCCTGTTCATCAACGGTGACGAGGCGGCGGCGCTGGAGGCGATCCGCAGCTATCGCAGCCACTTCAACGCCGAGCGCGGAGGGCAGCCGCAGGCGATCATCGCGCTGGCGCTAGCTGTGGCGGACACGGACGAGGAAGCGGAGGGTCTTCTCCAGCCGCAAAAGCTGGTGAAGATTCACCTCGTGAGCGGCAAGACGCTCACGCTCGGTACACGCGAGCAGGCCGAGGAATTCGGCCGCCAGGCAGGGGAGCCTTACACGATCGAGGAGCAGGAGCCTTACGTCACGAAAGGCAGCAAATCGACGGTCCGAGCGAAGCTTGAGGCGCTTTCGCAGGCGGCCGGCGTGGAGGAATTCATAATCACGAGCAACATCGCGCCATTTGAAAAACGGCTGCGTTCGTTCGAGCTGCTGAGCGAGGCGCTGGCCGAAACGGTGGCGGAAGTATAAAGATAGGATGGGTCCAAGAACTTATAAACGATTGAGGAGGATGATGTGATGACTGGCCATCCACTGGAGTCCGTGTCCCACACCGGCTTTGAGAAATTCGTTCAGATCCGCCGCCATTTGCATCAGTATCCTGAGCTTTCGAATGAGGAGTTCGAAACGACAAAGGCCATCCGCGGCTGGCTTGCGGAAGCGGGAATACGCATAGTGGAGGCCGGACTTGCGACCGGTGTAATCGCCGAGGTCGGCGGGGTCCGTCCCGGGCCCGTTATCGCGATCCGCGCCGACATAGACGCGCTGCCGGTACAGGAAGAAACCGGACTATCGTACGCATCCCGCATTCCCGGCAAGATGCATGCCTGCGGGCATGATTTCCATACGGCCTCTCTGCTTGGAGCCGCTTACGCCTTGAAAGAGCGGGAAAGCGAGCTTCAGGGCACGGTCAGGTTCGTATTCCAGCCTGCCGAAGAAAAGGCGAAGGGCGCGAGGCAGGTTCTGGACAGCGGCGTGCTTGACGGGGTGCAGGCAATTTTCGGCCTGCACAACAAGCCTGATCTGCCGGTGGGCACGATCGGCATCAAAAGCGGTCCGCTGATGGCCGCAGCCGACGGCTTCGTCGTCGAAGTGGACGGCAAAGGCTCCCATGCGGCCGTTCCGGAGGCCGGTCTCGACCCGATCGTCACCGCGGCCCACATCATTACGGCGCTGCAGTCGATCGTCAGCCGGAACGTGAGCGCGCTGCAAAGCGCGGTCATCAGCGTGACCCAGCTCCACAGCGGCACGGCGTGGAACGTCATCCCCGAGAAGGCCGTGCTGGAAGGGACGATCCGCACGTTCGACGAGCAGGTACGGGCGCAGGTGTTGGAGCGCTTCAGCCAGGTGGTCGACGGTGTTACGTCGGCGCTCGGTACGAGCGGCGGCGTGCGCTGGATCGAGGGTCCGCCTCCGGTAATCAATGACGAGGCGCTTGCGCAGCTTGGTCTGGAAGCGGCCGCGGCAGCCGGACTTGAGGCGGTGGTGCCCGTCCCATCCCCGGCGGGAGAGGATTTTGCCGTGTACCAGCGGGAAATTCCCGGTCTCTTCGTCTTTATGGGGACGGCGGGCACCCAGGAATGGCATCATCCGGCCTTTACGCTGGACGAAGCGGCCATTCCGGCCAGTATCCGCTTTTGGACGGAGCTGGCGGACATCGCCTTGAAGCAGCTGGCTTCCGGCGGAGGTGAGCAGCCATAGCATCGATCCAGAGCTATGACGTCATCATTGTCGGAGCGGGCTCCATGGGCATGAGCGCCGGCTGCCAGCTGGCCTGGCAGGGGATGCGCACACTGTTGATCGATGCCTTCGATCCGCCGCACGGGGAAGGGAGCCATCATGGCGAGCCGCGGCTGATCCGGCATGCCTACAGCGGGCATCCGACGTATACGGACATGGCGGTCCGGGCCCATGAGCTGTGGAACGAGCTGGAGCAGCAGGCGGAAGAGCAGCTGCTGGTCCAATCCGGGGTCCTGAATATCGCCGATCCCGCGCTCCATTCCTTTACGGATCGGATCGAAGAAGCCGCAAGGCACGGCGTGCATGCGGAGAAGCTGGACGCGGCCGAGATCGGCAAACGCTGGAAAGGCCTCCGGCTCCCTGAACACTTCGAAGCCATGTATGAGCCCGCGGCGGGGTATCTGCAGAGCGAAGCCTGCGTCCACGCATACAAAAGGCTGGCGCTGGCCTATGGCGCCGAGCTGCTGACGCACACCGCCGTATGCGGCATTACCGCCCTTAGAAACAGCGTCGTCGTTCATACCCGAAAAGGCAAATACCATAGCGCTAGGCTGATCCTGACGGCGGGCGCCTGGTTCGGCACGCTGTCGCCGTTCATCACGCTTCCGGTAAGAGCCGTCCGCAAGACGGTCGGATGGTTCGAGACCGGTTCCGCCGAATTCCGGGCAGGCCGCTTTCCCGGGTTTACGCTGCATGACGGGATAGGCGCCTATTACGGCTTCCCGGACATCGGCGGGGCAGGGCTCAAAATCGGCCGCCATGATACCGGGCAGGATTGGAAGCCTGGGGAGCCCTTTCTGCCGTTCGGCAGCCTGCCAGAGGACGAGGCGGGCCTGCGCGAGGCGCTCGGCCGCTACATGCCGGATGCCTGCGGCCGCCTGCTTCAAGGTAAAGCCTGCAAATACGAGCTCACGCCGGATGAGGATTTCATTATCGACCGGCATCCCCATTATCCGCATATCGTCGTGGCCGGAGGATTTTCGGGCCATGGCTTCAAATTCGCGAGCGTCATTGGCGAAATCTGCACGAGGCTGGTCATGGACGAACCGCCGGGGCAGGATATCCGGCCGTTCGCGCTCAGCCGCTTCGCATCGCAGGCTGCGCCTGCGCCAAGCTTCGCACAAGGAGGAGATTGAATGAGCGAGATCGATTTGGAAGCCTTTGTGAATACACACGGCCAGCTGCTGCTGGCGGTACAGGGACTTAGCGACAAACAGGTCAAATGGAAACCGTCCCCGATCGCCTGGAGCGTTCAGGAAGTGATCTCCCATCTGGCGGACCACAGCATCGTCGTGTCGTTCCGTATTCGCGATATCCTGGCCGGGACCTCGGCTCAGCTTCCCGCCTTTCAGCAGGATGCATGGGTCAGCGGCCAGCGCTCGAACGAGGGCAGGATATCCGATATTCTCGATGCCTTCCATGCCATTCTGGAATACAACAGCCTGCTCATCGGCCGGTTGAGCGAGGAAGAGCTCGATAAAACCGGCGTGAATTTCAAGGGTGAGACGGTCAGCGTCAGAAGCATCGTTCAAGGGTTTATCCGGCATGTACACCACCATCTCGGACAAATCGAACGGGTGAAGCAGTCGGCCGCACTGGCGTTGAAAGAGGCTTAAGGAGCACGGGCGCTCCAGCTTATATTACGGACAAATCCGCTTGAGGAGGATGAAAACATGGCAAAGCAAAAACGGTTGAAGCTGGGAGCTCTTCTGCACGGCGTCGGAGGCGGAACGTCTCTTTGGCGGCATCCGGATACGGATCCGGGCGCGAGCGTCAATTTCGAGCTGTACAAAAGCTGGGTCCGCAAGGCGGAGGAAGGCAAGCTGGACCTGATCTTCATCGCGGACGGCTTATATATCAACGAAAAGTCGATTCCGCATTTCCTGAACCGCTTCGAGCCGATCACCATCCTGAGCGCGCTTGCCGCCGTCAGCCAAAACATCGGCCTTGTCGGCACGCTGTCGACTTCGTACAGCGAGCCGTTCACGGTGGCCCGCCAGTTCGGATCGCTCGACGTCATCAGCGGGGGCCGCGCCGGCTGGAACGTTGTGACGTCTCCGCTGGAGGGCTCCGCGCTCAATTACGGCAAAAAGGAGCATCCGGATCACGATAAGCGCTACCGGATCGCGACGGAGTATCTGGAAGTCACGCGCGGCTTGTGGGATTCATGGGAGGACGACGCGTTCGTAAGGAACAAGGAGACGGGCGTTTTCTTCGACCGGGACAAAATGCATGCGTTGAACCATGAAGGCGAGTTCTTCTCGGTCAAGGGGCCGCTGAACATCGCCCGTTCCAAACAAGGCGGACCGGTCATCTTCCAGGCCGGGGCGTCCGAGGTAGGCAAAAATTACGCGGCCAAGGAAGCAGACGCCATCTTTGCGGGGGCAGAGAATCTGGAGGAAGCGCTGAAATTTGCGCAGGACGTCAAGGCCCGCGCCGCGGGCTTCGGCCGAAATCCGGACGATGTTCTGATCTTCCCGGGCATCAGTCCGATCATCGGACGCACGGCGGAGGAGGCGGAGCGCAAGTACCAGGAGGTCGCGAGCCTCGTGACGATCGAGAACGCGCTCAATTACCTGGGAAGGTTCTTCGAGCATCATGACTTTTCGCAATACCCGCTGGATGAGCCGTTTCCGGAGCTGGGGGACTTGGGCAAAAACAGCTTTCAAAGCGGCACGGATAAAATCAAACGGGATGCCAAGGAAAAAGGGCTTACGCTCAGACAGGTGGCGCTCCAATCCGCGACACCGCGCGGAAATTTCATCGGAACGGCGGAGCAGGTGGCGGACCGCGTCCAGGAATGGTTCGAGGCCGGCGCTGCCGACGGATTCATGATTACGGCCGCCGTTCCGCACGGGCTTGAGGAGTTCGTGGACCAAGTCGTGCCGATCCTGCAGGAGCGCGGATTGTTCCGAACCGAATACGAAAGCGATACGCTCCGGGGCAATTTGGGTCTGCAAGTACCGGAGAACCGGTATGCAAAAGCCAAAGCGGAAGCCGTGCGCTCCTGACCGGTCCGGAGATGAGCACGATCGATTTCGCAGATGATATGCTGGCGTATGCCGGAACCCTGAAGGATGAGCTGATCGCCATCCGGCGCGATCTGCATCGGCATCCGGAGCTGCTTTACGGCGTATCCCGCACGGCAGGTGTGGTAGCTGATTTGCTTGAAACCTGGGGCATCGACGTCGAGCGGAGCGTCGGCCCCCATTTCGGAAAAGGCGTGACCGGAACACTGCGCGGCGAAGCGGGCGCCGGACCGACGATTCTGCTTCGCGCCGATATGGACGCCCTTCCGATCCGGGAAGAGAACGACGTCCCTTACCGGTCGCTGCACGAGGGCGTCATGCATGCTTGCGGGCATGACGCGCATACCGCGATGCTGCTCGGAGCCGCCAGGACATTGGCGCGATTTCGCGGACGCATCCGCGGCACGGTCCGCTTCGTATTCCAGCCGGCGGAGGAAGGCGCAGCCCCAAGCCCGCTTGACGGCCGCCTTCTCTCGGGCGGACGCGACATGATCGATGCGGGCGTTCTGGAAGGCGTTGACCGCTGCTTCGCGCTGCATGTGATGCCCGAGCTTCCGGCAGGAATGCTCGGCATCCATGAGCATGAAGCCATGGCGGCATCCAGCCATTTCAAAATCCGGTTCGCCGGGACGCCCGGGCATCACAGCGCACCGCACCGCGCGGTAGATGCCCTTCAAATGGCGGCGAAATTCGTCGTCGAAGCGAATGGCCTGATGGCCAACCGGGTGGATCCGGCCGAGGCGGCCGTACTGGCTTTCGGCACGCTGCAGGCGGGCGCCGCCATCAACGTCATTGCTGCGCACAGCGAACTGACGGGCACGTTCAGGGCATTCGCCAAAGAGACGGTGGACGCCATAACGGACGGCTTGCGGCGGATGGCCGCGTCCATCGCGGACGCAGCCGGGGGCAGCTTCGAGATGGAGCTGCGCGAAGGCATGGCCGTCAGGAACGATGCGGCGGCCGTCTCCCGCGTCATCGCCGCGGCTTCGGAGATCCTGGGCGAGCAGCAGGTTGTGAAGCTGTCCTCGCCAAGCCTGGCGGGAGAGGATTTCGGTTGGTATTTGGATCAGGTTCCGGGCGCGTTTGCCTTTATCGGCTGCGGCAATGCCGCCAAGGGAATCACGCACGCCATCCACCAGCCACGATTCGATCTGGATGAGAGCATTCTCGTGCAAGGCGCACGTATTCTGGCGAAATTAGCCGTTCAACCCTAAGGAGGATGAAGATGACAAAAATCGCATTGATTGCAGGGAGTCCTGCGAATGGATCACGGTTATTCGGTTTGGTCCAATATGCTACGGACCGGCTGGCGCTGGCGGGTTATGATGTCGACTTGGTCTCGGCGGCCGATCTTCCGGCCGAGGATTTGCTCCGCGCGGACTTCGGCAGCCCCGCTATTCAGCAGGCACTGGCCTCCGTGGAGCAGGCGGACGCCGTCATTATCGCCAGTCCCGTGTTTAAGGCCTCTTATTCGGGTGCGCTGAAGACGATTCTGGACCTTGTGCCGCAAAAAGGCTTCCAGGGCAAAGTGATTCTGCCGCTCTTCATCGGCGGCACGATCGCTCATTTGCTGGCTGTTGATTATGCGCTGAAGCCCGTCGTGTCTGCGCTTGGGGGTACGAACATCCTTGGAGGCGTGTTTGCAGTGGACGGCTGGATCACCCGTACGGAGCATGGGGGATATGACTTGAGCGAGCAGCTTGCAGAGCGGCTGGATGCCTCCATTGCTGAGCTGATCCAAGAGCTTGATCATTATGCCGCCGCATCCGGTCGAAGCAGGCAGGAGCAAGCGGTTTGAAAGAAGCCCGGCTGCCTGCCTTGAGGCTGCATTCGGTTGATCCGGCTTACTCGAGCAAAGACAAAAACCACGATCGCACCCGGTCGCGGTTTTTTGTGCTGTCCGGTGGTGAGAAGCAGCGGCGAAACGGCGGAAATGGAGGCAACCGATAGAGTTTGACGAAGCGGAAATAGAAGTTCTTGATATGGTCTTGTGGAGGAGCGAACGTTGATGATAGAGTAAGCACAATATAATTCCGACTATACACATTGGAAATATAAAAGTTGGGGAGCTGGAACGTCGGATACATACCCAAATTCAAGCAAAGGTGGAGTGGAACATGAGGAACAAAAGAAAGATAAGATTGGGAGCATCCATCCACGGGGTGGGGAGCAGCCATACCGCGTGGCAGCATCCGAACATTCAGTCGGACGCAAGCGTCAGCCTTGATTTTTATACCCGTCAGGCGCAAAAGGCGGAGGAGGGCAAGTTCGATTTCGTCTTCGTCGCCGACGGCCTGTACATCAATGATAAATCGATACCGCATTTCTTGAACCGGTTTGAGCCTGTCACCATCTTGTCGGCACTCGGTGCCGTAACCTCGCGCATCGGCCTTGTCGGCACGCTCTCGACTTCCTACAGCGAACCGTTCACCGTGGCGAGGCAGTTCGCCTCCATCGATCATATCAGCGGCGGACGGGCGGGATGGAATGTCGTCACCTCCCCGCTCGAAGGAACGGCGCTGAACTTCGGAGGAAAGCCGCATCCCGCTCACTCCGAAAGGTACCGCATCGCCGAGGAGTACCTGGAGGTTGCCAAGGGACTGTGGGACTCCTGGGAGGATGGCGCGTTTATCCGTGACAAGGAGAGCGGGACGTTCTTTGATCCCTCCAAGCTTCACCGCCTGAATCATGAGGGTGAATATTTTTCCGTGCAGGGGCCGCTGAACATTGCGAGATCTCGCCAGGGGCAGCCTGTCATATTCCAAGCGGGATCGTCGGACAGCGGGCGCAACCTGGCGGCCAAAACCGCCGACGCGGTCTTTACGGGACCGGATTCCATCGAGGAGGCCAAGGCTTTCTACAAGGACGTGAAGCAGCGTGCGGCCGCGGCGGGCCGTTTGCCGGAGGAAATATTAATCCTGCCGGGTATCGGCCCGATCGTCGGCGAAACGCCGGAGGATGCGGAGCGCAAATACCAAGAAATCGCCGAGCTGGTCACTCCCGATAAGGCGCTGGAGTACCTCGGCAGATATTTTGAACATCATGATTTTTCGCAGTATCCGCTCGATGAGCCTTTTCCCGATCTCGGCGATTTCGGCTCCAACAGCTTCCGCAGCACAACGGACCGGATTAAAAAGCAGGCTAAGGAGCAGGAGCTGACGCTGCGGCAGGTAGCCCTGCGGGAAGCGACGCCGAGAACGAGCTTCATCGGCACGGCGGAGCAGGTGGCGGATGTTGTGCAGCAATGGTTCGAAGAGGAAGCGGCCGACGGGTTTATCGTCGGGGCCGGCGTGCCGGGAGGACTGGAGGATTTCGTGGATTTGGTCGTGCCTATACTCCGCGAGCGCGGTTTGTTCCGGGAGGAGTATGAAGCTGACACGCTGCGCGGGAACCTGGGGATTCCGGTTCCAGCTAACCGCTATGCGAAGCAGGCTTAACAAGGATAATGCTAAAGACACCTGGGGGGACGCTCTGCCCTCAACGTAAGCATCACATCCGATTCGGATTTAAGGAGGCTCTTGAACATGAAGGTCGCATTATTCAGTTTGATGATGAATATCCCCAATGCCGTTACCGGCGAATCCTTGACGGCGCAGCAAAAATTCCGGAACGTCATCCGCCAGGCCGTCCTGGCGGAGAAGCTGGGCTTTGACGCTTACGGCGTTGGAGAGCGACACGGCGCGCCGTTTCTATCCTCTTCGCCGCCGGTCGTATTGACGGCCATCGCCGCCCAAACGTCGCGCATCCGCCTGCTGACCACGGTCACGGTACTGAGCGTGCTTGATCCGGTGCGCGTCGCCGAGGACTATGCCACGCTGGACCACCTCGCCGGAGGGCGGCTGGAAATGATCATCGGGAAAGGCAATGACCCTCGGCATTATCCGCTATTCGGCATTACGGAGGAGCAGCAGTGGGAATCGATGGCAGAGCGCTACCGGCTGCTGAAAAGGCTGTGGACGGAGGAGAACGTAACCTGGGAAGGCCGGTACCGTCCACCGCTGGATCAAGTGACGACGTACCCGCGGCCGTATCAGAAATCGATCCCGGTGTGGCACGGCAGCGCGTCCAGCACGCTTTCGACGGAGCTGGCCGCACAGTTCGGCGAGCCCATTTTCTCCTCGAATTCCTTCCATCCGCAGGCCAAATACAAAGCGCTCATCGATCACTACCGCGAGCGGCTTGCCTATTACGGGCATGATCCGGCGCGCGCTGTCGTCGGGGCAGGCTCGGGCAGCCTATACCTCGGCAAGACGACCGAGGAGGCGATCCGCCGCTATCGGCCGTACTATACCGCGTTCAGCGCGACGGAATCCTCGAAGCATAACCAGTCGCCGTTCGTCAGCCTGGAGGACATGGTCGACAACGGTCCGGCTCTTATCGGCAGTCCGGAGAAGGTGATCGAGAAGATTTTAAATTATCATGAAGCATTCGGACATCAGGTACTGAGCATCAGCGTCGACGGACTGACCGAATCGGAGCAGGAGGAGCAGCTGCAGCACTTCGCCGAAGAGGTGCTGCCCGTACTTAAGCGGGAGATTCCCAGCACGGTATGGGAACAGCCGCCTGTTTGTGACGAAGCGGAAACGGTTGTTCAATTCTAACGGCAACGATAGATTGGGAGAAAAACGAAAGTCATAACCTCCATATCGGCTAGCGCCATAATGCCCGCCAAGGCATGAAGCGATGCCGAGGGGAGGTTTTTTAGTTTTTTTGTCATGGAAACGGCCAACAGCGGCTCTATGACTCTTGAGGCCATTAAGTTACAATAAATAGTAATAAAAGAATAATATTCTTCCGATGACAGGGGCAGGGTTATGGCGAAAATGATGTGGTCCTTCATCTTAGCTGCCGCATTAGCGGCATGCTTTTACATATTCTGGGTTGATGGTACGTACAGAACACCGGTTCAAGCGATTGAACAGGCACGAAATCTGGATGAGCCAATCGACGTTATCCGAGAACAACAAACGGACGAAGGGGAGGTCATTTTTTATCTCCGTTACATTCATCCCAAAGATCCGAAGCCTGTTGTTTCCGCAGATTACGTGAAAAAGGATTTTATCGGGTGGAAATGGGTCACGGGCGGCGGACATACGCTGACGGAAACCGTGGAAGGGATGGATGAGCAGGAGAGGCTGGATGCGGCATGGTCCGTGCAGCGGATTCCGGGAGAGCGCGGGACCCCTTTTCCGGTGTTTTTCGGGGCTGTCCTGAATCCGGAGATAGCTGCAGTTACGATCACGGACGTCAAGACGGGGGACACGAAGCCTGCTGAAATATTCCATGCGGGAGCGGATATGCGGATCTGGTATTGGTTTGAACATGAGCTGTCCGGAGCCGGATACACGCTGCAGGCTATGTCTGCAGATGGAGAGGTGCTGAGCTCCCAGCAGTGGGAGGATAAACCCTATCATGTGGGTTCCAACATGCGAGAGGAAGGACTTAAATGAAGACGGAGATACATCTGAAACATGAGCTGCTGCGTTTGGAGCAGGATCGCGAAGGGAACGAACCTCGCGGCATGCTGCTGAGCGAGCTGGTTCCGGTTATGATGAAATACATAGGAAGTACGGATGCCGAGCTGAGAGACCATTTGATTTACGGTTCGCTATGCCGATGGACAGAGCATGACCGGATTTCGGCGGATATGATGCGAGAGATTGCAGCAGAGGCGCTGGATGATCAGCATCTCTTTTATAAAATAGGAGAGCGCGGGACCGATTCCGTATTTACCCGTACTTTTTCCGCGCTGATCATTCCGGTCGCCCTGTACAAGCATGGCAGACATCCGTTTCTAACGGAAGCCGAAATCAGAGGAATGAAGGAGAAGCTCATCCGGTACCTTGCGCTGGAAAAGGACTTGAGAGGATACGTCGAGGGGAAGGGCTGGGCCCATGCGGCTGCGCACGCGGCAGACGGACTCGAGTCTCTGGCCCGATTAGAGGCGATGAATCGCCAGGACCTTCATGATATGCTGGCTGCCATTCGCGATTGTATCTGCACCGGCAGCTATCTGTATATCAACGACGAGGATGAACGGCTTGTGAATGCTGCGGTATCCTTATGGAAACGCCATCTGATCGATGACGACATGCTGCTGGATTGGGTCCGGAGCATAGCCGATATGCCCCTGAACGGGTCTATGCACGAGAACGAGACGCTGCGGGCGAACACGAAGCATTTTCTGCGCAGCTTGTATTTTGAAATGCTGAAAGAGCAGGATACACGGAAATGTACCCCTTTTATTTTAGAGCAGCTGAACCAGCGGAATCGATACTGATGTAGTGAGGAGGGAAAGCGCCGATGACCAAGGCGGATAATATGCTGGCCATTCTGTGGATGCTGAAGCAGGGCAGGAAAATCACGGCTACGGAAATTGCGGAGCGTCTGGAAATTCACGTGCGTACGGTGTACCGGCATATCGACGCGCTGTGCGCGAGCGGCGTGCCTGTCATATCGGAAGCCGGACATCATGGGGGATTCAGCCTTCTCCAGCCGCTTGCAGAAGATCCTTTGTTTTTTGATGCGGATGAGCAGCGGGCCTTGGTTCATGCAGCTGCCTTGGCCAGGGAGAGCGGCTATCCGTTCGGGGACAAGCTGGAGCAGGCCATCCGTAAACTGAAACGTTTTACCCGCCCTGCGATGCTGGAGAAGCTGCAGGAGTATGAAAGAGGGATGGAAGTGCTGCGCTCCGTAAACGGTTTCTCTGGCGAGGAAATTATGGAGAAGCTGGAGGAGGCGAGCGCGGAGAGGATCACGTTAAGGATCCATTATTGCAAAAACGGCGAACAGCCGGATTCATCTCGCTGCGTCGATCCCTACGGGATCGTTTATTGGCAGGAAAAATGGTACATGGTTGCTTTTTGCCATACTCGCAGCGGGATCCGAAGCTTTCGGGTGGACCGCATTCAATCCGCTGAGGCGACGGGGGAGTATTTTGAACGCCCGGACTCTTTTTCAACCAAAGCGTTTTTTCTGAATGGGCTCAAGGATACTGCCGTTGAAAATCCGAATCCGGTTACGCTTCGCATCCAGGCCGAAAGCTGGGCATTGGAAGAGCTGTGCAATCATTGGTACATGCAGACACTGCTTATCCGGAAATTAACGCAAGAAGCCGTTTTCGAAGTGGAGCATGAAGCCTTGTATACCTTTGTTGCAAAGCTCCTCCTGTCTTATGGACAGTCACTCCGCATTCATGAACCGGCAGGTCTTAACGAGCATCTTGCCGTTATGGCTTCGGAGCTGGCCGATTATTTCCGCCAAGGTTCGAGTTCATAAATTCATGAAGAACCGTACGGAGTTCATCGGGCCGGCTCAGCATGGGCAAATGCCCGGAATCCAGCAAGGCGGTATGGTCGGCACGGAGATTGCGGATCATCCGGTCCTGGAGCGTTGGACTGACCTCCTTGTCCTGCTGAAGCTTTACGTACATCGAAGGAAGTTCTGACGGGATGCGGGCGGCCACAGGTTCGCTATAGAGCCGCAGGGACTCCGGAGTAAACCGTCTCACAATATCATCACACTGCTCCGGGGGAAGGTCGCTGCAGAGGCCCTGCCGAATCACGGCTTCGGGCGGACGGGTTCCGAACACGCGCATCATCATCCCCATCAGGATCCGCCGCGCAGGCGGGAACACGGACATAAAGGATTCCCCCTCTGCGGGAATGACTGCTCCTACCGCCACGAAACCGGCGAGCTGAGCCTTGTGCTTCGAAGCGATCCTCAGGGCGGGCACGCCGCCGATGGAGTGGGCGACCAGGAAGAAGCGCTTGACTTCCCATCCATTGATTTGTGCTGATAAATGTTCGGTATAATCCTCCAGGGAGAGCTGCTTTCTTGATGCTGATTTCTCCTGACGATGGGGAAAGTCGATTAACAGGCAGGGGGCTTCCAATTGAATCGCTACCCGTTTCCAAATGGTACTGTCCAAGCCGGCTCCGTGAATGAATACAAAACCGGTTTGTTCTTGCGCTTGTGATGTTTTCATTGTCGATTAGTCCTCCCTAATAGGCTGTGAGATGCCATAGAATTCTGAGCAGAAAAGCTGTCAGGCTTATTGTACGGTACCTTTCCTGACAGAATCGGTCAGTGAAAACGGAATTTCCGCAGTCAAAAGACAAGAGCAATAGTGAAATGGGATCCCCGGCAGAATGAGGAAATCCCTGCGTCCATCCTTGCGGGAGCGGGGGCGGACCGATATAATTAAGGACAAGTTATGACATGGAATTGATACTGAAGGTGGGTCAAGGAATTGGAACAACATCAGAACGGGGAACCGTTTGTGTATATTTCCCGGCGTCAAGAGGATACCGAAACGCTGGCAGCCTGGCTTGCAAACGCGGCTGTACCGGGTACCGTCATCGGTCTGGACGGCGATTTGGGAGCGGGGAAAACGGCCTTTTCGCAGTTCTTTGCCAAGCATCTGGGCGTGAAGGGGATCGTCAACAGCCCTACGTTTACCATTATCAAGGAATATGAGGGGCGTCTGCCTTTTTATCATATGGATGTGTACCGGGTGTCGCTGGAAGAGGCGGAGGACCTGGGTCTGGACGAATATTTTTACGGCAGTGGTGTCAGCCTCGTGGAATGGTCGCAAATCGTGGAGGAGCTGCTGCCGAAGCTGCATCTGCATCTCTACATCGAGACGGCCGGGGAAACCGAGCGGAAAATTACGGTGCAGGGCTTCGGTGAGCCCTATGAAGAATGGTGCAGAAGTCTGAAACAGAATGGAGTCTTTACAGAATGAATCAACCACAATCACAGCCGCTTAAGCGGTTTTTGGCGTTGGATACGTCCACTGCATGCCTGGCCCTGGCCGTCATGGAAAATGGCAGAGTGCTGCACACGATCAAAGCCGCCGGGGAGCGTAATCATTCGGTTCATCTGCTTCCGCTGGTACAAAAGGGGCTTGCAGAAGCCGGCCTAGCATCAAGCGATGTGGATGGCATTGCCGTAGGCATCGGCCCCGGATCGTATACGGGAACCCGGATTGCCGTCACGGCAGCCAAGACGCTGGCCTGGGCGTGGAACATTCCGGTTGCCGGAATATCGAGTCTGCATGCCTTTGGATGGAGCGGACTGATGAACGCCTCCGATCCGGGCGCAGGGGAGAACTGGATCATTCCTTTGATGGATGCCCGAAGAGGCCAGGCGTATACGTCGCTGTTCCGGGCCACAGGAAACGGCATGCCTGTCCGCGTGAAAGAGGATGCCATCCGTCTGATGGATCCTTGGGTGGAGGAGGTTGAACATCTGCTGAAGGAAACGCCTGCAGAACAGCAGCCGGAAGGTGTATGGTTTATCGGCGATAACAGCAATCACGATGCCGCGGCTGAACGCCTACGTCCCCTGCTTGGCGACCGTCTGCATATCCTCATGAGCGATATGGAAGGCGAGCCGGTAGGCCGGCTTGGAGCAGAGCGCCTGATGCAGGGCGAGAAAGATGACGTGCACCGCCTGGTGCCGAACTATACGCAGCTGGCAGAAGCCGAGAAGCTTCTGCGGAAGCCTTGAAGGGAGTCTGTCATAAAGTCATGGAGCAGGAGCTATACCCGAGCAATGAAGGATTGACCTTCCGCCAAATGGCGCTTGAAGATATCCCGGATGTGATGGTAATTGAGCATGAGGCCTTCACGCTTCCATGGACGGAGGAGGCTTTTCGCAATGAGCTTACCCAGAACCATTTTGCCCGGTACATGATCATGCAGTATCTGGGTCAGCCGATCGGCTATGCGGGCATGTGGACGGTCATTGACGAAGCGCATGTGACCAACATTGCTGTTCTTCAGGCATACCGTGGGCGGAAGTGGGGAGAGCTTCTCCTGCGCGAGCTGATGCAAACGGCCGCTCAGCTGGGGATGCAGCGGATGACGCTCGAGGTAAGGGTGTCGAATGATGTAGCGCAAAATTTGTATCGTAAATTGGGATTTAAGCCTGCCGGTCTCCGCAAAGGTTATTATTCAGATAACCAGGAGGATGCCATGATCATGTGGGCGGATCTGCCGGAGCGCGGGAGCGCGTACGGCAGTGGGGAAGGAAGCGAAGCGTACTGATGAGTGAATTTCTTAATGAACATAAACCTGTGTATATATTGGCGGTGGAGACAAGCTGCGATGAGACTTCGGTTGCGGTCGTGAAGGACGGCAACGTGGTCCTCAGCAACCTGATCGCGAGCCAGATCGAAACGCATAAAGCTTTCGGCGGCGTGGTGCCCGAGGTGGCATCGCGCAAGCATGTGGAGAACATTACGCTGATGCTCGAGGAAGCCGTGAAGAAGGCGGGGATCGGCCTGCAGGATATTACAGCTGTCGCCGTTACGCAAGGGCCCGGTCTGGTCGGCGCCCTGCTGGTCGGCGTGGTCGCCGCCACCAGCCTCGCGATGGCGCTGAACAAGCCGCTGATCGGCACCCATCATATTGCGGGGCATATTTATGCGAACCGTCTGGTAGCGCATCTGGAGTACCCTTGCATGGCATTGGTCGTTTCCGGAGGACACACCGAGCTGGTATACATGAAGTCCGAAGGCAGCTTTGAAGTGATCGGCCGTACCCGCGACGATGCCGTTGGCGAAGCCTACGATAAGGTTGCGCGCGCGATCGGCTTCCCTTATCCGGGCGGACCGCATGTGGACCGTCTGGCGCTGGAAGCGGAGGAAGCGATCGAGCTGCCGCGCGTATGGCTGGAGCCCGATTCGTACGACTTCAGCTTCAGCGGCCTGAAATCGGCCGTCCTGAATGTCGTCAACCAGCGCAAAATGCGCGGCGAGCCACCGATGGAGGGTGCCATTGCCCGCGGATTCCAGGAATCGGTCGTGGAAGTGCTCGTGACCAAGGCGATTCGTGCGGTCAAGGCTTACGATGCCAAGCAGCTGCTGCTCTGCGGAGGCGTGGCTGCCAACCGCGGGCTGCGCGGTGAGCTGGAACGGCAGTGCCGGGAGCAAGGGATCGAGCTCATCATCCCGCCTTTCGGATACTGTACGGATAATGCGGCCATGATCGGTGCCGCGGCTTACCTGAAGTGGAAGGAACGCAAGTTTACGTCTCTGGATATGAAGGCCATGCCGCAATTTTCTCTGGAAGAATGGTCGGTCCAGGCATAAATCAACGCCGACTTGGATACATTTTGGATATAGCCTATTGACAGCTTTTGGGTTAAACTTTATAATCAGTTCAAATTCCAAATGGATATGTGAAACGCTATGAACAGGAGCAGTAGGCGTCCGGGATTAGAGAACTGCGGGATGGTGCAACGCAGTCGAAGGAACCTGCAACTCGCCTGGGAGCGGAGCAGTGGAAATGCCGGATCTTGAGATCCGGGCCGGTCGTGCACGCCGGATAGTATACTGCTACGGTCAGCCGCCGTAATGGGCTTCGAGGGGTTTCCCGGATTCCGATTGCCGGAAGCAGGGAAGCAACAAGAGTGGTACCGCGAAGGTGAACAGCCTGTCGTCTCTTGATTACAAGAGATGGCAGGCTTTTTTGCATCCAGAAATAAGACCTGACTTGAATAGATGTAAACGCGATGAACGGGAGCAGTAAAAGGAAATCCGGCACGTCAGAGAGCTGCGGGTTGGTGCGACGCAGCGGCGGAATCCTTTGAATCTCGCCCGGAAGCGGAGCGGTGGAAACGATGCAGGACGTACACCGCAAACGGCTGACCCCCGTTACAGGGAACCTCCGGATCGAAGTTAAAGCGATGCGGAGAACGAGGAGGGCATGTTCAGTTTCGGAATCGACTGCACATGCCAAGAAGAGTGGTACCGCGGAGGGTGTTTCGCCCGTCGTCTCTTGATTACAAGAGATGGCGGGCTTTTTGGCATGCATGCGGGAATGCAAACAGCATGCGGCCTTGCTGCCGGCAGCAGTGGGTGGATCATGGAAGCCGCAAGTCGACGTGCGGTTTTCTGAAAGAGATTCAGTTAGGTAATTTTGAAAGTTAAAATGCTTGTTGGATGAATAGATGAAGACATGACGTTTTATAAAAAAGATCCATATAGGGAGGATATCAACCCATGACCGATAACAAAAGAATCCATATTTTTGATACGACGCTGCGTGACGGAGAGCAGGCGCCCGGCGCCAGCGTGAAGCCGGAGCAGAAAATCCATCTGGCGGCCAAATTGATTGAACTGGGCGTAGATGTCATCGAGCCGGGATTTCCGATTTCAAGCCCCGGGGAATTCGCCGCCGTTCAGGAAATTTCATGCCGCTTTCAGCAGGTGGAAATCTGCGGCTTTGCCCGCGCCGTAAAGGGAGACATTGAAGCAGCCGTGAAAGCGACCCAGGATGCGGCGCGGCGGCGGATCCATCTTTTCATTTCTTCGTCGGACATTCATCTGCAGCATCAAATGCGCAAAACACGGAAGGAAGCGGTAGCCCTGGCCCGGGAGATGACGGCATACGCCAGACAATTCTCCGATGTGGTAGAGTTTACGGCAATGGATGCGACGCGTACGCGGATCGAGGACTTGATCGAGATGGTGGAGGTTGCGATCGAGGAAGGAGCTTCCATCATCAATCTGCCGGATACGGTCGGATACGCGCTGCCCCAGGAATACGGCGAAATGTTCCGCCGCGTCCGCGACGAAGCCCGGGGAGGCCAAACCGTCCAGTACAGCGCCCATTGCCATAATGATCTGGGCTTGGCGGTAGCCAACAGCCTGGCGGCGATTCAAAACGGGGCTACCCAGGTTGAAGTGACGATCAACGGCATCGGCGAGAGAACTGGCAATGCCGCGCTGGAGGAGCTGGTAATGGCGCTTGAAACGCGTGGTGACACGCTGGGATATACGACGGGTATCGCCATCGACAAGCTGTATGAAACCTCGCGGTTAATCAGCGGAGCGATGCATTTTCCGATGGCGTACAACAAGCCGATCGTCGGCCGCAACGCCTTCCAGCATGAATCCGGCATCCATCAGGACGGCTTGCTGAAGGATCGCAGCACTTATGAGATTATGAATCCGGATAAGATGGGCATTCCGCGCAGCATGATCATTCTCGGCAAACACTCCGGGCGCCATGCGCTCCGTGACCGTTTGGCCCGCTACGGAATCGAGATTCAGGGAGAGGAGCTGGACCGTTTCTACCATGTGTTCAAGGAAGCGGCCGATCAACTGAAGGTCGTCAGTGACAATCAGCTGCTGCAGATGGTGAGTCATTCGCTGGGCAAACCGGCGCAGGTTTACGAGCTGGGCGATGTTCAGGTTGTGGCGGGCAGCGCCGCGAACCGGGTGGCGGCGGTAACCCTGCGCCACCTTCATGAGAACCGCGAGACCTCTCACTCGAGCATGGGCAATGGACCGCTGGAAGCCGTCATCGCTGCCATCAGCCAAGGAATCGATGCCGAGATCACGTTCGGTGACCTGGAGCTTCATTCCTTGAGCGGAGGAGAGGATGCCCATGCGGAAGCGGCGGTCAGCGTTGAACGGAAAGGGAAAACGTACCGGGGCACGGCCGTTCATCATGATATCGTTATGGCAGCCGGCCTGGCCTATGTAGCGGCCTGCAACAGCGCGGTGTTGTCAGCAGAGGATGAGGAGCAGCCGCTGCAGGTGAAATGACATAGATAATGAGGCTGTCGCCTAAACGGCAGCCTTTTCAAGCCCGTCACTTCATCCGAAGTAACGGGCTTTTTTTGCAGCATTCGACAATATTTTTGTCGAGTTGTGGACAAGGTTATCCACATATTCAATGAAATTTGTGTACAAATGGGTGTTTAAAGCGAAAACCGTTGGTTTATAAGGGTTTTGAAAACGGGGATATTGCTTTCATTTTCATAAAGCAAAAACTGTGGATAATGTGGATAAATTGGTGGATAAAAGTGGATGCTGCCATGGAGTCTTCATTTAATCATAAAAAAATGGCCTTGGGGGCCATTTTTTTGATTGGGTTATGCACCGTTTATGTGGATAAGCATGTGCACAAACCTCAGTTTATAAAAATAAGTTATTTTTGTGAATTTGACAAATTTCTATTTCTTGATCTCAAAGACCTATAATCCATGTCTTAAGGCGGATCATTCGCTGGCAAGGGTTTCCCACTCGGCAAAGACTTCTTCCAGTTGTTTTTTCTTGGACTCCTGATCCTGTTGATGCTGCTGCAGCGCCATATAATCCTGATAAACCTCAGGCTTGGCCATTTCCGCATCCAGCCCGGCAATCTCCGACTCCAGCTGCTGGATCTGCTCCTCCAAGGCGGCGATTCTGCGCTGGCGGTTCCGTTCCTCGCGCTTGGCCTGTTTGTCTGCTTCAAAGGAATTGACGCCCGTTTTGTCGACGGTTTCGGCAGCATTCTCCTGCTTCGTCACCTTGCCGCCCGCAGCCTCGAGCGCTTCCTTCGATAATTCCTCAAGTTCCAGCTTTTTGGCCGTGTAATCGTCATAATTCCCCAGGAAATGTTCCACGCCCTGCGGATGAAGCTCAACGATGCGCTCGGCCATTTTATTCAGGAAGTAACGGTCATGGGAAATGAAAAGAAGGGTTCCCTCATAATCGATCAGCGCCGATTCAAGCACCTCTTTGCTGAACAGATCCAAATGGTTGGTCGGTTCGTCAAGAATAAGCATATTGGCTTCCAGCAGCATCAGTTTTGCCAGCGCGACGCGCGCTTTTTCGCCGCCGCTGAGGGCAGAGACTTTTTTCAGAACGTCTTCGCCGCTGAACAGAAAGTTGCCGAGCACGGTCCGGATTCGGGCTTCCTCCATATGCGGATATTGGCTCCACAGCTCCTCCAGCACCGTATTGGACGGGGTGAGGTTTGTCTGTTCCTGATCGTAGTAGCCAATCTTCACTTTCGTTCCCCAGTTGATTGACCCGGACTCCTGGCGGAAGCTACCGATCAAGCACTTGAGCAGCGTCGATTTGCCGATACCATTCGGACCGATGAGAGCCACGGTTTCCCCGCGGTGCAGATCGAATGAAACATTGGAAAACAGCTTGTGCGAAGGGGAAAAGGATACGGCAAGCTGATTGACCTGCAGCACATCCTTACCCGACATGTACTCCACATCAAAAGAAAAGCTGGCTTTTTTCAGATCGCCCATCGGCCTATCGATCCGCTCCATTTTATCAAGCGCTTTGCGGCGGCTCTGCGCCCGCTTGGTCGTGGAGGCCCGGACGATGTTTTTTTGGATAAAATCCTCCATTCGGGCGATCTCATCCTGCTGCTTCTCGAACTGCTTCATGGCCGATTCATATTCGGCCGCCTTCAGATCGATATAGCGGCTGTAGTTGCCGGTGTAGCGCTTCGACTGATGACGTTCGATCTCCACGATGGCCGTGACAAGCCGGTCCAGGAAGTAGCGGTCATGGGAAACGACGAGCAGCGCGCCGGCATAGGACCGCAAATAATCCTCCAGCCACGTCAATGTGGCAATGTCCAAATGGTTGGTCGGTTCGTCGAGCATGAGCAGATCCGGCGCCTGGAGCAGAATGCGGGCCAACGCTAAACGGGTCTTCTGACCGCCGCTGAGCGTTGAGATGGGCGTATCCGGCGCGAAGCTGCCAAAACCCATGCCGTGCAGCACGCTGCGGATGCGGGTATCCATCTCATAGCCGCCATGATCCTTAAACCAGTCGGAGCGGACCGCATAGCGGTCGAGCAGCTCCTGATATTTTTTCGGATTGTCCATCTCCGCCGGGTCTGCGATTTGCTGTTCGAGCAAGCGCAGCTCTTTTTCCGTTTCGATAAGCGGAGAGAAGACATTCATCATTTCTTCCCAGATGGTGCGGTCGGATTGAAGTCCGCTATTCTGGGCAAGATAGCCGATCGTCGTTTCCTTGGATTTATAAATCTGACCCCCGTCATACGAGATTTCACCGGCCAAAATTTGCAGAAGGGTGGATTTGCCGGCACCGTTGACGCCGACGAGCCCTACGCGCTCCCGTTCCTGAATCTGCAGATGAATCCCATCGAGGATGGGCTCGATTCCATATAATTTTCGAATTCCACTTGCTTGAAGCAGCATGAGCTGTTTAACCTCCGTCTACACGGGATGATAATCAGGGCCGTGAAGCCCGATTCATCATCCCTATATTCATGAAATAAGATAGCAAAGAAATAGTCCCTTCAATGCATGTATCGTTTGTTTAATCACAGTGTACATGAAAGTTCAAGAATTCGCGACTTATCGGGGCAGGACTTCAGACCAATCTTGGCGAAAATGGAGCAACAGTGGTAAACTAAGAGCAAAATGAACCCGCAGGATGGACGAGTGTTCATGTAGCGGATTGGAAAACTGAAAATGAAATGAAATTTCCGAAAACTAAATTTACTTTGATGAGGAAGGCAGCTGTTTTGAAGCGATGAACGGCGAACAAGCCATCATACAGGAACGCAAAGCCCAGCTACGCCTTCGAATGTCCGGTGTTCGCGGCGCACTGCCCCCGGAGCAGCATCGGGAATATTCCGAGATGGCTTGCGCAAGGGCAGCCGGCTGGCTTTCGCACAACCATATCCGGAGCATGCTGGTGTATGTGCCTTTTCGCAGCGAGCTGGATACGAAACCGCTGATTGAGCAGGCGTGGCAGAAAGGCATTGCTGTATATGCGCCCCGCTGCAGGCGGGAGGACTGCTCGATGACGCTTCATCGGCTGCGAAGCTGGGACGAGCTGGACGCGGGCTCTTATGGCATTTTGGAGCCGAATCCGCTGGTTTCGCCTGCGGTTTCCGAAGAATTCGTGCCTGAAGCGATTTTTGCGCCGGGGCTGGCTTTTGATCGGGCAGGCGGAAGATTAGGTTACGGAGGCGGTTATTATGACCGTCTTCATGCACGTATTCGGGTTTCGGAAGGAGCTGGGAAGCCGCCTGAGTGGGCGGGCATCGGATTTGAGATCCAAGTGATCGAAGAGGTTCCCATGGAAAAGACCGACGCGCGTCTTCAGGTTCTGATTACGGAAGCGGAATGTTTGCAAATCAACGAGGAGGCTGAAGATGGAGCTGACGCATTTTAATGAACAAGGCAGAGCGAAGATGGTGGACGTTTCGGATAAGGAGATCACTTCGCGGACGGCGGTTGCGCAGACGATGGTGAAGATGGCTCCGGAGACGCTAAACCGGATTAAGGAAGGGAAGATCGGCAAAGGCGACGTGCTTGCCGTCGCTTCGGTAGCCGGCGTTATGGCGGCGAAGAAAACGTCCGACTGGATTCCGATGTGCCACCCGCTGCCGTTAACGGGAATTGACATTCAATTCACGGATAACGGGAAGGATGAGCTATATATAGAAGGAACCGTGAAGACGACCGGAAAAACGGGCGTGGAAATGGAGGCGTTGACCGCCGTTTCGGCCGCAGCCCTGACCGTGTACGATATGTGCAAAGCGCTGCAGAAGGACATGATCATCGGACCGACGATGCTGAAGTCCAAGACCGGAGGCAAAAGCGGCGATTATCAGCGGGAATCGTCAGATTTGCTATAATCAAGTAAAAGGATGCGTAGGAGGAGGGGTGATCTCATGGTGTGGAAAACAGCGATCTTGACGGCAAGCGATAAAGGCTCAAGAGGTGAGCGTGAAGATACAAGCGCCCAGGTCATCCGGGAGCTGGTGGAGGAGGAACTGGGCGGGGAGATTGTGGAGTACCGGATCGTACCCGACGAGCAGGATGATATCATTGCATCACTCATTGAACTCACGGATTACTTTCAGGCCGATTTGGTGCTGACCACCGGAGGTACGGAGCTTGCGATCAGGGATGTCACGCCGGAGGCGACCCGGCGGGTCATTGAGCGGGAAGTGCCCGGGATGGCAGAGGCGATGCGAGCGACGGTCATGCAAAAGAACCGGGGAGCGATGCTGTTCAGAGGGATCGTCGGCATCCGCGGCCGGACCTTGATCGTCAATTTGCCGGGAACGCCTAAAGGGGTACACGAAAATTTGGCGGCCATTATGGATCAGCTGCCTGAAGCGCTGCTGATGGTTACGGGACAATTCCGCCAGTAGCCTAAAAATTACGGGCGGATTTCCAAATTTGTCACACTTATTTGATATTGTTGTGATTTGAGTTATGGTATGATATCTTTGTGGCAAAACTTTGTCTAAATCTAGTTCGTTATGTTTTGATAACAACAACTTTTGATTCTCTTTCCTCTATTAATCAAAGGCGGCGAGATGTGGTTTTTGCTTAAGGAGTAAAGTACAGAGAGGAGAATTTGATATGCTTAGTGGCATTGGCGTACCGGGTATTATTTTGCTGGTGATTCTGGCCCTGCTGTTGTTCGGACCGAACAAGCTTCCTGAGCTTGGACGTGCGGTTGGACGCACCTTCCGTGAGTTTAAGGATGGGGCCCGCGAAATTATCGGTGAAGACGACCAGGCTTCCCGCAACAACGAACCGGCAAAACCGCTGGCTTCTGCTCCAAGTGAAGTACAAGCCGCTGCTCCGGCAGCTTCGGCAAGCACTGCTGACAATAAACGTCTTCCTGAATAATCGTTCCGGAATGACTTTGAAATCCCTTCCGTGCGGGGAGGGATTTTGTTTTGTCCGCAGGCAGAAGAGATAGGATGGTGACAGCATGTCTGATAAACAGGTAGAAATGTCGATCGTCGATCACCTGGGTGAACTGCGCAAGCGCATCATTTTCATTCTGATCGTTCTGCTGCTGGGGCTGATCCTCGGTCTGATCTGCGCGAATCCTATTTATCAATACCTGATCAGCGTGGACTCGGCCAAGGACTTTCAGCTGCATGCGTTCGCCTTCTGGGACGGCATCGGCATGTACATGAAAATCGCCATGGTGGTGGCGCTCGTATTGACGATCCCGTTCACGGCATACCAGCTGTGGGCGTTCGTTAGCCCGGGCCTGCGTGAAATCGAGCGTAAAGCGGCACTGCGTTACGTGCCCTACGTCTTTATTTTATTCCTGATCGGCATTGCGTTCGGATACTACGTGGTCTTTCCGATGGCGCTCGGCTTCACGACGACGATTACGAAAAATATGGGCCTGACTGAAACCTACGGCATCTCCCAATATTTCAACTTCATGTTCACGCTGGTCGTGCCGATCGCGCTGCTGTTCGAGCTGCCGCTGATCGTCATGTTCTTGACCAAGCTCCGGATACTGAATCCGCGCAGACTGCGGAAGATGCGGAAGATATCGTATTTTGTGCTCGTATTCATCGCGATTGTCATCACGCCGCCGGACTTCATATCGGATTTCCTGGTGACGATCCCGCTGCTGCTGCTGTATGAGTTCAGCGTGTACTTGTCCTCGATCGTATACCGGAAGCAGCTTGCGGCCGATGAGGCGGCAGAGGAACGATATAAATTCCCTGCGAACATGGAATGATGCATGTGGTTAAGCAGGATTCAATGTATACAAAAGAGCAGCCTTCTCTAGTGCAGGGGGATGCTCTTTTTGTATTTTTACATCCATTCACTTCTAAATTTTTACCCGGTTCCCTGGCATATTTTAAAATGGGGTGGATAGAATGATGGAGTATGTGTTATCGGAGCTTCTTTTTATCAGGAGAGGACAAGCCATGCTCCATGAGACAAAAGCGCGGATTTCTTTGAAAAAAAGCAATCCATAGGACTTGAAATCTGCGCCCAAGTTGAGTATCATAAAGGTGGTTGTTAGCACTAGACGTTGTCGAGTGCTAATACATAACGACAACAACGCCGTTACAGAATCACAACATATTAACAAGGAGGCTATTTTTCATGATCAAACCTTTAGGTGACCGCGTATTGGTAGAACCGATCGAACAAGAGGAAACGACTTCATTCGGGATTGTCCTTCCGGACTCCGCGAAAGAAAAGCCGCAAGAAGGCAAAATTATCGCTATCGGCGGCGGGGCTGTGAAAGACGGAGTTCGCGTTCCTTTGGAAGTCAAAGAAGGCGACCGTGTTCTTTTCTCCAAGTATGCCGGAACAGAAATCAAGTATGAAGGTAAAGAGTATCTGATTATGAAAGAAAGCGACATTCACGCAATCGTAGGCTAAGGCCTGAACATAGGAACATACCAACACTATTTTATGGGAGGTTTTTATCAACATGGCAAAAGATATCCGTTTCAGTGAAGACGCACGCCGCTCCATGCTGCGTGGTGTAGACGCTTTGGCTAACGCTGTAAAAGTGACGCTCGGACCTAAAGGCCGCAACGTCGTTCTGGAGAAAAAATTCGGCAGCCCGCTCATTACTAATGACGGCGTGACGATCGCAAAAGAAATCGAGCTGGAAGACGCTTTTGAAAACATGGGCGCTCAGCTGGTTAAAGAAGTAGCGACCAAAACCAATGACGTAGCCGGTGACGGTACGACAACAGCAACGGTTCTGGCTCAAGCCATGATCCGCGAAGGTCTGAAAAACGTAACTGCTGGCGCTAACCCGATGGTCATCCGCAAAGGGATCGACAAAGCGGTTAAGGCTGCGGTAACTGAATTGAAAAACATCGCAATCGCAGTGAACGACAACCAAAAAATCGCTCAAGTCGCTTCGATCTCCGCTGCTGACGAAGAAGTTGGCCAACTGATCGCCGAAGCGATGGAAAAAGTGGGTAAAGACGGTGTCATCACCGTTGAAGAATCCCGCGGATTCAATACGGAGCTGGAAGTCGTGGAAGGCATGCAGTTCGACCGCGGTTATGTATCTCCATACATGATCACCGATACGGACAAAATGGAAGCTGTTCTGGACAATCCATACATCCTGATCACCGACAAAAAAATCTCCACAACCCAAGAAATCCTGCCATTGCTCGAGAAAATCGTACAACAAGGCAGACCGCTCGTCATCATCGCTGAAGATATCGAAGGCGAAGCACAAGCGATGCTGGTTGTGAACAAACTGCGCGGAACGTTCAACGCTGTTGCCGTTAAAGCTCCTGGCTTTGGTGACCGCCGCGAAGCGATGCTGCAGGATATCGCTGCCCTGACTGGCGGCCAAGTGATCACCGAGAAGCTCGGTCTGGACCTGAAGAGCGCTTCGATCGATCAATTGGGCAACGCACGTCAAGTGCGCGTAACGAAAGAAAACACGACGATCGTGGACGGAAGCGGCGACAAATCCGACATCACGGCTCGCGTGAACCAAATCCGTGCGCAGCTGGAAGAAACCACTTCCGAGTTCGACAAAGAAAAACTGCAAGAGCGTCTGGCTAAACTGGCTGGCGGCGTAGCGGTTATCAAAGTCGGCGCTGCAACCGAAACCGAACTGAAAGAACGCAAACTGCGCATCGAAGACGCCCTGAACGCAACCCGTGCTGCGGTTGAAGAAGGTATCGTGTCCGGTGGCGGTACAGCCCTCGTGAACGTATACAAAGCTGTAGCTGCAGTAGACGTGACTGGCGACGAAAAAACAGGCGTGAACATCGTTCTGCGCGCTCTGGAAGAGCCAATCCGCACGATCGCAGCGAACGCTGGCCAAGAAGGTTCCGTGATCGTGGAACGCCTGAAAAAAGAAGATGTCGGCGTAGGCTACAACGCTGCAACCGACGAGTGGGTGAACATGTTCGAAGCCGGAATCGTTGACCCTGCGAAAGTAACGCGTTCTGCCCTGCAAAACGCAGCTTCCGTAGCGGCGATGTTCCTGACCACTGAAGCCGTGATCGCTGACAAGCCAGAACCGGAAAAGGCAGCAATGCCTGATATGGGCGGCATGGGCGGTATGGGCGGCATGATGTAATAAGGGGTATAACCCCTTATGCATCAAGGGTTTCCTCTCGCGGAAACCCCGTTTGACCACATTTTGACCACATCGTGTAGAAGAGACATCTTAGAGGGAACTCTAAGGTGTCTTTTTTTGCTGTGAAATTACGTCTAAATCATTCGATGTTAGAATTATCTCCTTTAGTTTCGAATTGTTATTCTTGTATAGAGAGAGGAAGAATATAAATGGAATACTGGTTTGGTCCACATGTAGACCTCAACAATATCAGATCCAATCCAGATCAGTCTGAATGTTCCAATTGGAGATATGCAATTGAAATACCGTTCAAGAATAGACCGGAGGATGGTCCGACTGCTATTGTAATACTTAAAAATCCAAGCCAAGCAGGTAAACTTGTAAATAGTAGAGTTAAATCTGAGGCAATTGAGTTGAAATGTCCTTTAAATGGTCAGTATCCTGAGCAGATGTATTCATTTGTTAAGGATGTTAAATTTATGGAACAGTTGAAGGATCGGGGATTTAATAATACTGCTTCTGTTACACTCGTTTCCCGCAGACCATTTTATGAAGGTAAGAGCAACCATGGAATTTACAGATATTTTAGAGAAGAATATTCAATATATGGAGACATTTACAGGCCAACAGGACAAGGCAAGGATGACGAGTTTATATCTTTAATGGGACAATATTCATTTCAATGGAATGATTTGAATGAAAAAAGTAATTTCTATATTATCGAAATATAAGGATAAATCACTCCGCCCTAGTAGGGCGGAGTAGCTTTAAAGGCTTCTCATTAGTTCACCAAACTTATGGGAAGCTTCTTTTTTCATGGTTTTTGTAACGTGAAGATACACACGTTTTGTGATCTCATCGTCCTGATGTCCCAAGCGTTCCATGATCTCATGTATGCCCACGCCAGCCTCTGCCAGGAGGGACGTATGCGTGTGGCGTAAGGAGTGAGGAGTCAGTCCCTCGTTGAGGCCAGCAAGCTTCAGAAGCCTTCTCATACGATTTTGTATCGTCTTAATAAATTCGGGATAGCCCATATTCTTTGCAGTTTTTGCAAATACAAAATCGTTATCGTAGTAGACATCCCGATTCAACATCTTTAATTCGTTTTGTTTTGCTTTCAGTTTCTCTAGTTCTTTAAAAACACTAGGATCAAGCTCAATGGTCCTTCTTGAGGTACTTGTTTTAGGTGTTAGAAGTTGATAGTCTGTAGCCCTGTTTTTTGGATTGTAATAAGTCTTTGTAATGCTTACAGTATGCTCTGTAAATGACAGGTCTCTCCATTTCATAGCACATAGCTCTCCAACCCTCAGACCGCTATAAGCTAGAGTTGTAAATATGGCACAGTCACGTTCTAGTCCTTGTTCCTTTGCTGTTTGTAGAAAACGTGCCAGTTCTTCTTTCTCAAGATATTTGATTATCTGTTCTTCGTTTTCTATTTCTTCTACAGTCTTCTGGGGTCTTGGGAGCTTGGCGTATTGAGTAGGGTCATTTTTAATTACTTCCAGCTCTACAGCTTTTGAGAATATCATCTTGCCAGTAGAGTGTATCCCGGCTATTGTATTTAGTGCATATCCTTTCTCATAAAGGTCGACAAGTACGTCTTGGTACATCTTCTTAGAAACTTGCTTTACCTGATATCCCTCGAAGTATTCCATTAATTTACCAGATTCATGGTGCCGAACTCGGACGGTACTGACTTTAACAGATGTTTGATAGAGCTTAATCCACTCCGAAACAAATTCCTTAAACGAGATATCTTTCTCAGCTATGAAGGTTCCCTGTGCTAATTCCTGTTGGATTGCAGCAGCGGCAAGCTGAGCCTCCTTTTTTGTTTTAAATCCACTGACTGTCTTTTGTTTTCGTTTCCCTGTCCTAGGATCTCTCCCGAGATCTAATGAGAATGACCATGTAGCATCACAAGTGCATCTTTTACCATCACACTTGCAACCGCGTTTTCTGAAGTAACCTTGCATTTTGAGACCTCCATTGTATTATTTTGGTTTTTGGGTAAATAAAAAGCGAGGACACAGATTTGCTTCCGTCCTCGCTCGCATTATATGTTGCTTTGATTAATTAAAAGCGGCAGCTTGTTCCCTCTTGCTGTCAAGCCATGAGAAGAACTCATCACGATAAACGATTTTACGCTTATTAATCTGAATAAGTGGGAAATCAGGTGCCTTAGCTATCTCGTAGGTTGTTGATTTACTGAAACCTAGAATTCCCTGTACATCTTTGATTTGTAATACAAGAGGATAATCGTTCCGAGTCATATTAACACCTTCCTATAAATAATATTTAGTCATGGCACCTTAAGAAATGTAATCGGTATATTGTGTTATTGAATTCAACTTCAATAAGTATTACTAGATAATATATATTTTTGATAGAGAAGTTGGCGCGTCTAATACCTAAAAATCATTGAATTCAGAACGAAGGCCTATACCAATATATCCAAATTTGTTATCACCGTTAAATCGAAATCGAGTATACCTCAAGTCATTGGTTAGTTTTAAGCATTTATGAAATGCTTTGTTGCTCTCTTCAATAATTCCAACATTCCTGCAATACATTTTGTAGGCAGACTCTAAATCATCATTATGAATTCTAACTTCTGGATCAAATATGCAACAGCTGTTTACAAAGGCTAAGATAGAATTGTTTTGTTCCGAATAATTATTGGATAAATTTTCAATCTCATCACAAGTTGTGAACTGATAATTATTTTGACACCAGCGCTTTAAACCAATAAGCGACCATTGAGCAATATATGGGGCTTCCTTAACCAATTTCTCGAAAAGGTAGATATCTTGTCTTTCTTTCGGAACTTGAAAATTAAAGGGGAAAATGACTAGTCTTTCGCTAAAAGCATTTGATCTATCATTTCCTTTAATAATAGGTAAATGATTTCCTGCGAATAGTAATACAGCCTTATTAATGAATTTAAAAGCTTGACTGTATAAATATCGCGCCATGACATAATCACCACCTGATAATTTTTTAATAATATCCAAGCGATTGATAGCCAATTCTGACACTTCGCCACAAGCATTAAGCTTCTTACCGAAGAGTTGACATAAGAAATTCGACTGGTTCATTTCATCAAAGTTTAGAGTGGAAGAAAACTCAGTCCCAACCATATGCATTAGCAATTTGAGTATAATTGACTTACCTGAATCTTTAGGACCTAAGAGAAATGGAATTGCTTTCACATCTCTGATTTCGGATAATGTATATCCAAAAAGCTCTTGTAGTCTTAAATACTTCGAGTCATCACCATCTGTAATTTGTTGCATGAAGTTTTCGAAAGTGTCTCCTCTTGCTCTGTATTGATAGGGATACTCCGTATTTATAACCGATGTAAAGTAATAATCGGGACTATGATTATGAACCGAGAAATCACTTATTTTTACAACACAGTTCGAAAAAGCAACAAATTCTTTTCGTTTTATAAGATCTTTTTCACTTACTTGTAGTTGATCCGTAGCTTTTATCCATTGAATAATTTCTTCACTACTCTTAAATGTGATAAGTCCTTTCAACTGCTCAGGAATTTTTTGACGGACGAAAATATCTGCTTTATCTGTTAGGCCAACATGGTATCCAAGCGTTTGATTCCAGTAATATAGATTGTTTTCAATGACAGAAAACCTATATGAATTCATTAACACTTCAGCTAGGGAGTGATTGGAAAGTCTTTTCGGCGCTTTTTTTTCATTTGATCTTTCATGCTGTAGTTTTTTGGCTGGTGATTTTATTGATCCAGACCGCTTCGGAGGAATTACCGTTAAAGAAGTTCGAGATTCTTCCCTTTGAGTAGGAATGCGTTGTGATATGTTTTTTGTAGTGGAGTCTACGGATTTTTTTTTATGTTCGATGTGCAAGATCCCGGTATTCTCTTTATCCTGTGAATTACAGAGGAAACCGCTCCATAAGTTTGCATTCTTATCTTCGTCGTCGTGCTCATTAGGATGATAAATTCCACTTTTCATTTCATTACCAAATATTAATGGGATATCTTTATTACTTTGATTCTTACTAGTTCCATTCTGCTTCATAGTCAAGTATCTCCTCCGAATCTTCCTCTAACGATTGTTCATTAACCAGGTTTTGCTCTTCATAGGGAGGGAGGGCTTGTCGAACAACCGTCTTTAGAAATCTTTTCATCGGTTCGTTATTAGCAGAAACAGTTTCTCTTATAACTTGATCTTGAATTGGGTCATAACTACAAATGGTTAAACAGGCATTCGATCCATATTCCCAAAAAATATATATATAATCTTCCATGTTCAACTTAGTACTTGATGAAACCTTACCTATGGTTGCTTCAGATTTATAGTAAATCCTGGTGTTATCTTTAATTCTACAATCAATTCCAATTAATAAAGGGCTCGAAGGATTCAGATCTTCACTTGATGAGAATTCGAAATAGAGTTCGTCAAAATATCCTTTAACAAAAGATTGTTTATTCTGTCTTATCACAGCAATTGCTGATCGTGGTATTACCTGCTCAATTGAAAGTCCATTCAAAAGTGCGTTTCCATTGTCATTATTAATTATCAAACTGACACATCTACCAATACTTTCTTTACTTTGTTTGATCACCTCATGGAACTGATTCACTGTTTTTGATAACTTTTTTGATTCAATCATTGTAATCACCCTTTTTCTCAATTTATCCCGTGGTTTTAGGATAACTTGAGTTTACAAAAGACTAAACAAATTCAAAATACAGGGTACAATACACGCCGCTATAAAAAAATGTAGTAAGGCAGTATTGACAAATAAAATCATTATTGTTATTTACGGGGGAAGTTCTGTTCATAATGTTCATCCTTTTTTTAATCTTCAGACAATAGTTTGGATTCTGTTCATAGTGTTCATGCCTTTTTTATAAAGATTATGGGATTTTTATTCATACTAAATCTTGGGTTGATATTTAATGTAGTCTAATTCAGAATAAATGGATGAACAGTATGAACATTCATAATAGATTTTTATTAAGTAGAGGAGTATTTTTTGATGGATTACACTCGAACAATTATAGATGAAGTTTTATCCAACACAGTCAGTGCAATTGATGATTTTGAACATGATAGGGAGAAATATTCTCTTTTTGAAATAACTCAAGATGAGGATAGCTCTTTTCCAAATATAATTTTTGATGACCGGATCATTCTTTTTTTTGAGTTGTTGATAGGGAGTGAGAATCTGGGGGATAGCTTCATTTCTAGAAAGGTTGAAAATTCTCTTTATGAAAAGCAAGATTACGATGCTTTTCTATATTACTTCTTATCTGATATTAAAATGTATTTATTAAAAGATGCATTGATTAACCTAGTTGATTACTTTAGTATCAAAAATTCACGTTTAAAACATAAGGACATTGTGAATGAGCTATTCTATGGATTCGATGCATTTGAAAAACATGTTAAAGAATATATGTCGAATATAAAACATTCTGAGATGGATGAAGTCGATAGTGCTGTGCAGATGAATCTAGATGCTATTGAATTTAATGTTCCTAAGATATCATTTACTTGGTATGCTTATGCATTAAGCCACACTTATAAATACCTGCCAAAGTTAAAGAGTAGGAAAAGGCTTAATATTATTAATAGAAAATACTTATCGCTCAAATGGACCAGAAGTGAGTATCCAAATGAGGTGGAAATTTTCCGGAAAGCTCAGGGGAATTTCAAGAATTTTATTGAATCATTAATACAAGAAGGGAATTTATCCAATCGTTCACTTAATTTATACTTATTTAATGAAATTACAAATTTATATGATATTAATAATATCATCAGTCTTTTCAAGGATTCGCCTTATATGGAATACCAGCGAATTAGAATTGAGAACGAAATCAAAACTCTTGAAGACGCCAATGATAATGAAAGATACCATAGAAAAAAGCGCATTCTTGAAGGGGCAAGCCATATTGCTAAGATCAATGCCCTTGGTGTGAAAACTCTACTAATTGATGATCACTATAGTGAGGAATTGTTTACTAACGAGAAGGTATGGGGTACTTTTAACCGGATTTTTAACCATTGCAAAGATATCTTTAGCGATTTGTTGAATAAAGAATGTCAGTCGGAATATGAGTATGTTGACAGTAAAATCCGCCTGGATTATTGTGTGTATAAGCGCTTACATAATGATGAACCATATGAAAACCTTATCGATGAATTTCTGGAAGAGGGAATACCTATTTATGTCCCTTATGAATGTGAAGAGAATACTCATCTGTATGAAGCATATTCGTATGCGTATAAGGCTTTTTATAATAGTAGATATGGGGTAAAAAATTAAGTCTTGAAAGTTATTGATGCGATTACTAG
>NZ_BIMK01000020.1 GCF_004001045.1 Paenibacillus chibensis | reverse complement strand
AAGCCGGCCAAGTGCACGTTGTGTATTACACTGCAAACACACAGACCGTAACGGTCAACTACGTGGAGGAAGAAACGAACGATACGGTAGCTCCTTCAACGACTCAAAGCGGCGTAACGGATGCAACGATTACGCTGAAGGCCGCTGAGGTTCCAGGCTATACGCCGGTGAAAGCGGAGGACAGCTATACGTTCAAAGCGAACGAAGAGCATTCGTACACTTTTACGTATAAAAAGCAAGACTATACAGTCAAGGTACGATTTGTCGATGAAGATGGTAATGACTTGATTCCTGCACACAATCTGAGCGGCAAAGCCGGGGATGAGCTGACCGTAACCGCCAAAGAAGTAGCTGGTTACAGACCGGTTAAGGAGACGGATCAGTATGTCGTTACCACGAAAGATGATCAAGTCTATGAGTTCCATTACAACAAGCTCTATACGGTACTCGTCCAATTCGTAGACGAGGAAAACAAAGAACTGGCAACGGCGATCAACCTTGAGGGAATCGCAGGCCAAGAGCTGACTGTCACCGCGGCTGAAGTGAGCGGCTATACACCGCATAAACAAACCGATGTGTATGTCGTGAATAAGAATGCCATCCAATCGTACACGTTCTATTACACGGCTAACGAACAGCCGCAGCAAAAGCGTACAGTAACCGTGAAATATCTAACTAGCGATGAGGTAGTGCTGCAAAACCCGACAACCCAAGAGGGTGTCGTGGGTGAAACGATAACGCTTGAAGCACCGCATTTCGATGGTTATACGACGAAAGCATACAGTGTTCAGTACACGGTATCCGAGCAGGAGACCCAAGAGTATGTATTCCTCTATACCAAAGTCGAGAATCCGGATGCAGAACAGCGTACCGTTACAATCCATTACGTGGATCAGGGCACCGGAAATGCACTGGCTGAGGATACAATCATTCAAGGCAATGTAGGCGATACGCTCCTGCTCACGGCAGACAAGATTACGATCGATGAATCGGTGTACACGCCAATCAACTTCCAGCACGATTACATCGTTACCGGAGACGCTGAGCAAAGCTATACCTTCTATTACCTGGAGGGTGATGTGGAGAACATTCAGCAGGTCCTCGTGAAATACGTGGATCAGGAATCCGGGCAAACATTCAAAGAGCATGTGCGCAAAGGAAGAGTTGAAGAGTCCATCACAATCGCGCCTGGCAGCATTAAAGTTGGCGATGTTGTGTACACACCAGTGAACCCTGTGACCGAGTACATGTTTACCTCGGAAGAGAATCAGGAAATCGAGATTTACTTTGTCAAAGAAGGCGCTCCGGTAGAGATAACGAAGTCCGTGGCGGTCAAGTATGTCGATCAGGACTCAAACACCGAAGTAGCTCCTTCGACAGTAGAAACAGGCAAGGTCGGAAGCAGTATCACGCTGACCGCTGTATCGGTTGCAGGATACACACCTGTTAAATCTTCTGAGGTTTACAAGGTTGAGGATCAAGACGGGCAGGAGTACATTTTCTACTATAAGAAAAATACACCGCCAGTGACGCCGGTCGATCCTAACCCAAGCACGCCAAGCAATCCATCGGGATCCTCCAGCGTAACGCCGCTGCCGCCGGCACCTCCGGTTGTGACGCCATTGCCGCCAGCGCCGCCGAAGCTGGAAACCGATAACCATTACAACTACATCAACGGCTATCCGGACGGCATGATCAAACCGGAGAACAACATCAGCCGCGAAGAAGTCGCCGCTATTTTCTACCGCCTGATGGACGATGCGACGCGCAGCGATTACCTCAAGAACGCGAGCACGTATAAAGATGTCGCGGGCACGCGTTGGTCGAGCAAAAACATTGCCACGATGGAAAATGCGGGCATCATCACCGGCTATCCGGACGGAACGTTCAAGCCGGAGCGTCAAATTACCCGCGCTGAGTTCGCGGCCATCGCATCCCGATTCGATAATCTGGATGAGCAGGAAAATTCGATGTTCTCCGATATCAAAGGCCATTGGGCCGAGAAGTACATCGTGTCGGCAGCGAACAAAGGCTGGATCAAAGGTTATCTGGACGGCAAATTCAAGCCGGATCAATACATCACTCGCGCGGAAGCCATGGCCTTCATCAACAGCGTCTTGAACCGTAAGGTCAAAGCGGACGGAATTCATGAGGATGCCAAGAAATGGCCGGACAACACACCGAACAAGTGGTATTACACGGACGTGCTTGAAGCAACCAATAACCATGATTACAGCAGAAACACAGACAACTCGGAAACTTGGGAACAAGTAAAACCAGATCGCGTATATCCATAATTATTCAGCATCAGACCCTGAATATCCGTATGAATCCCAAAAGGCTCCTCTACAAAGAGGAGCCTTTTGCTTTAAGATTATAGAATTTATAAATTTCAGCGAAGCTGAACCATTCTATAATCGCAAGAAAAACTTCAGCTAAATGCGGTCTGTCTCCCTTGAAGGTACGTCGATAGACGTTTTTCTTATTTATTGAACAGCTTGTCCATATAAGCATAAGTTAATGGCGTGCTGGCTTTCAGTTCGTCACGGGTTGTTTCGTTGTATACGTACATGCTGGCGGCTTCTGCAAAATACTCTACCGGATAGACCGACATGTAGCCGTCATTTCCATAATTCACAGCGGCTTCTTTATTGAAAATATTTTTGAACTCCTGCGTGTCGCTGGCGGTGTTAAAAACAAAGCGATCGATGGCGTGCATCGTTTCATGAATCTCAAGATTATACGAATTATGGCCTTTGCCTTTTTTGCTGTATCCGATCCGAACGACAACGTCCTTTTCGCTGACACCCGGCACATCATCCCAAGTCAGGCCGGTTCCTTCCCAGCCTCTAGGCGTTACGCCTTTCAGGTATTTCAGTTCCGGTTCATTGGTAATAATGTCGTTGGTGAAAATGATCTTGACTCCTTTGTCTTTCAGCGACTTCAAAATGGGAGCCGGTATTCTCTCCAGACGCCCGATCATGGCATTGGCTTCTTTGACGTTGTAATCGCCTGTCGGCAGGACAACCAGTTGATCCATCAAGGCATCCTGCGCATGGGCAGCTTGTTTAGGAAATGCGCCGATCAATGTAAAAATAATGATGACAGCTAAAATGCGTTTGGTCCATTTCATCTCGAACATCCTCCAAGAGCCCTCGTTCCCTCAAGGAACGTAGGACTTCAAATATCGGTAACTGGCTAGCATGGCGATGCTTCATCGCGTTAGCTCCTATAGCTTTGCGCCCCCATTTTTCAATGGGTTTGCCTTTGTCAATACGGAGTTGACGTATGTAATTGTCGAAAAAATGATCGAAAGCGCGAAAAACCCTTCTCACCGAAATAAGAAGGGTTGAATAACAACGTAAACGCTGCGTCTTATGTCGGTAACTGGCTGGCATGGCGAAAATTCGCGTTAGCCCCTGTAGTTTTGCGTCCCCACTTTTCAATGGGTTTGCCTTTATCATTTTTTAGGGTCTGGCAATTAAATCTATTATCTACCAATATATTAAGTCTGCTAGATTTAATAGTCAAGAAGAAAATTACTACATAAGGACTATAAATAAACATAAAACCTAGCCCCTTTTTCCCATTTCGAATTTGGCGGAAACCGTCGTATTCCGGGAACCGAAAAATATAGCATTTTTCCTGCAAAAATCGAATAACACACCTATAGAAGCAAGGTAATTTCGAATTGAAAAATTGGGCTTGGTCAGCAGGAATGACATCTATGACTGGTGAAACGTTAGAGCAGAACGATCATGAATACGGATGACGATCAAGCTTAATGAGGGAGCTGGAGCCGATGGATTCAAGGTCATGGAGCGCGAAGTGGATTTGGGGCGGAGAAGAGGAGAGCCCGCGCAATGAGTGGCGGTGCTTTCGCAAAACGTTCGAGCTGCCGGAAGAAGAAACGGTAGGAGCGGCTTGGCTGCATATTGCCGCGGATTCCCGTTACGTTCTGTATGTGAATGGGGAGCAGGTGGGACGCGGGCCGGTGCGATCCTGGAGAGAAGAGCAGTTTTACGATTCTTATGAAGTCAGGCATCTGCTGCATGCGGGGGAGCGCAACGTCATTGCCGTCCATGTGCTGCATTTTGGCGTGACGAATTTCTACTATATCCTCGGACGCGGCGGATTGCTTGCCGAGCTGGAATGCGAAGTGACGTCGGGGGACGCAACGGCTGCTGAATCGAAGCCAATCCTGCGGGTGGGCAGCGATGATACATGGACTACCTCAAGACTGCAGGCGCAGAATCCCGCCTCACCACGCATGTCCTGCCAGCAGGGCTTTGCCGATCTGTACGATGCGCGACTGTGGGATGAGCGCTGGATCGCGGCCGACTACCGCGAAGACAGACCAGGCTCAATCTGGGAGCCGGCCAAAGTGATCGGACCGCCGGGAGTAGAGCCCTGGAAGCGGCTAGTCCCAAGAGACATCCCCTTTTTGACGGAAGAAAAAATCTATCCATCCCGCATCGTGTCCCTGCGCCGGGTTCAGGCACCAGCATGGTCTGCTGTGCTGGATCTACGGGCGGCCATGATGCCGGACAGCATCCACCATGCCAATCCGGTGAGCTTTGTCGGTTATTTGGCGGGAGAACTGGTGCTGAATGAAGCCGGCAATGTGACCTTCGGTTTCCCTGCTGGCCGGCGGACCGACAACATGTGGGTGGACGGCAGGCTTTGCGCGGACTGGACCGGAGACTTGCCGGAACGGTACTGCACGCTGGAGCTTGCGGCTGGAGCGCATTTTGTGCTGATCGATGTGACGTCCTGGGATCACGGGGGCGCCTTCCACCTGGCGGCGCATGCCGAGGTACCGCTGGAATGGAGAACGCCGGGAGGAAACGGGATGCAGCCGGCTGGAGGACCGCCGCTTGTGCTGATCGGCCCTTTCGATACGACGGTCCATATCGATCATCAGGATTCGAAGCCGTTTAGGCTGGATCATCCGGCATATTTGAAGGCTGCCGGTGCGGCGTATATGACAGAGCTTCAGGAGCTGGCGAGCTGGGTTCAGCCTTTTCCGCAGGCGCTGTACAGCGAAGAGGATGTATTCGGTACGAGCGTATGGACGGTCGAGGCAGAGCCGCATACCATACCTTCGCAGCTAGAGCGGGCAATTACGCCGACACCGGAGCCGGCCGTGCTGCCGCTGTTTGGCCAAGGGGCCGGTGATTGCGAAATCGTAATCGACGTGGGCCGGGAAACCTCGGGATTCATCGGCTTTGAGGCGGAAGCGGAAGCTGGCACGGTTGTGGATGTGTACGGCTTGGAGTATATGCGGGACGATTACCGTCAGCACACGTACGGCTTGGACAATACAATCCGCTACGTGTGCCGGCAGGGGCGGCAGCGGTATTTGTCGCCGGTTCGCCGGGGATTCCGGTACATGGTGCTGACGGTTCGAAAAGCTTCGGCTCCCGTCAAGCTGCATGAGGTGTATGTCAATCAAAGCACATATCCGGTGACGAATGCGGGCGCCTTCCAATGCTCCGACCCGCTGCTGAACGAAATATGGAATATCAGCCGGCATACGACGAGGCTGTGCATGGAGGATACGTTCGTGGATTGCCCATCGTATGAGCAGGTCTTTTGGGTCGGGGACAGCCGGAATGAGGCTCTGGTCAACTATTATGTTTTTGGGTCGCTGGATATCGTGAAGCGATGCCTGAATCTCGTTCCCGGCTCGAAGGACATGTCGCCGCTGTATATCGATCAGGTGCCAAGCGGCTGGAGCAGCGTGATTCCGAACTGGACCTTCTTCTGGTCGATTGCCTGTCTGGAGTATGTCGAGCATACGAATGATACGGATTTTGCCGCGAAAATATGGCCGGAGGTGCGGTATACGCTGGAACATTACTTGCAGAAGCTGAATGCGGACGGACTCCTGGATATGCGGGGCTGGAACTTGCTCGACTGGGCGCCGATTGATCAACCGAATGAAGGCATCGTCACGCATCAGAATCTGATGCTCGTGCACGCGCTGAACAAGGCGGCGGAGCTGGCGCGGATCGCCGGCGGGGACGATCAGGATATCGAACGGCTGCTTCGTGCTGGCAGAGGACTGGCCGCGGCAATCAATGCCCATTTATGGGAAGAAGGGAAGCTGGCGTATCTCGACTGCATTCATGCAGATGGAAGACGTTCGGATATTTTCAGCATGCAGACTCAGGTACTAGCCTACCTTACAGGCGTGGCATGCGGCGACCGGAGAGAAACCATCGGCTCGTATTTGCTGAGCCCTCCTGCGGCTTTTGTCCAGATTGGCAGTCCGTTTATGTCTTTCTTCTATTATGAGGCTTTGGTGGATGCGGGACGGTATGAGCAAATGCTGAACGACATCCGCTTCAATTACGGACAGATGGTACGGTACGATGCCACCACGTGCTGGGAGATGTATCCGAATTTCTCGGAGAACCGGGCGAATCCCGACCAACTGACGCGCAGCCACTGTCACGCCTGGTCGGCCGCACCGGGTTACTTCCTGGGCCAAGGCATCCTTGGCGTGAAGCGTGCGAATCCTGGCTGGACTCGCGTTCTCATTGAGCCTCATCCTTGCGATCTCGCCTGGGCCCGGGGCAGCGTGCCGCTGCCGCAGGGCGGACGGATCGACGTGAGCTGGAGCGTGGACGGCGATACGATGAACGTACGCGTGGCTGCGCCAAGCAGCGTGGAGGTCGAGGTGCGGATTCCGGCGGGGATGCGCGAGCAGGTGACCTTGGCGGTTAACGGATAGTTCGGTCATGCCCCATGGGATGAAATGAAAAATACCGTCAAATCTGACGGTATTTTTTATGATTCGAAAGCAGCGGTCAGTACGGTCATCGACTCAAGCTTCTTCACCGCAGACTTTGTCGATCCAATTCCTCCATATTGCGGATATACCGTTCCAGCTGCTCTTGATGGGCTTGAATTTCCTGCATATGAACGGCTGAGCCTTTCAGAAAGGCTTCCATTTGGCGTGACAGTTCATCTGCCGACAATCCTTTCCAGTCCTGCAAGCGGTTATAGATGGACTTCACCTGCTGTTCCTGGGCTTGCAGCCTTTGGCGCAGCTGATGGCACTGCTGTACTGCTCGCTTGAGATCTTCCAGCTCTAAGGAAATCCTGCTCATTTGCTCACCCCCTGTTTGCACGAGGCGTCATTGCTATGGATGACTCTCCTCATTAGGATTGATCTGCGATCATAAAATCCTGTGCTTTGCGGTCGATGTAATCGGCTATCCCGGTGATGGATTCCTCATACCAGCGGTTCATGCTCGATAGCTTGGCAGAGGCGCTCTCCACGATCGGCCGCAGTGAGCGGCTTTCGCTCGTGCTTGTGCTCGTCTGGAACAGCTGGATCAGTGCTTGGGCGTCATGCGAAAATTCCTGCAGATTAGACCGCATCTGTCTTGCTGCTTGCAGAAGTTCCTCCGGTGTTAGCTGAATCTTGCGCCCTGATGCATCTCCGACATAGATATTGCCGAAACCGGCTGCAAATACCTGTCCGAGCAAGCCCATTCGGGGACCATATTCCGCTATCAGCTCTTTCCAGGCATCTCCAAGCTCCGCTCGTGCTCTCATCCTGTCTTCATAATACGTTACGCGCGGCAGGCCGCTGACCTCATCTCCATCCATCGTAAACAGCTTGTTGCTGATATTGCCCGTCTGTTCATCAAAATTGAAATAGTCGAGCGAATGGTTGCCTTCGCCGGCAATCGAGTTATAAAATTTTGCTAAGATTCCCTGCTGCCCGAGAGGAAGCGTGAGCGGGACGAACTGAATGGGGGTCCATTTGGGACCGAGCAGGAACTGGGAAAAGGCGTTATCCCTTTTCACCGGTACCGCTACAGGCAGGTTGATTTTCCATTCGGTTTGGTTGGCCTGTTTAAAATTGGCGTTAATATAATATGTCTCTCCCACATGCCTTGAAGCACTGCTGGCTCCGGAGCCGATCGTGTCTTTGGGATTCACGTAAGCGATGTTGGTTTTGCTGAAATCTCCACGCTTGGCTTTCTTCTGCAGGTCATCCGGCAGAAGGTGAACGATGCCGGGGGCATTATAGGTCACGGAAGGCAGCCCGTTCAGCTGGTTGAAGAAGCCAAGACAGCGGGCAAACAATTTATTCAGGATCACTATGATACGGAATTTATTTGTACGGATTACGAGATTGTGGACCCTTCTGTACAATCTACCATCTATCTCAATGGCTACGTAACAGGTCATGAGAAAGAGAAGATTACCGTCGTCTACAGTTATCATACTCATCAGGTAAGAACCGTCATTGGTCCGGATTGGTTTATAGAAAGCGAAACGGATAAACAGTAATAATTTTACATTTATTATACTTTGAGTATTATAAATTATTAAATATGTCCAAGCAACGTTTAGATAGACTAGGCCGTATGACTCTTTCATGCCACCCCCCTGATTTTCCCCAACTTTATCTTTTCTTTAACATTCCTTTACCAACTTTTATTTTTCGTTTCTATTTACTTTATTTCCCTTTCCTATAATGGAATCATCTTGGCGCTGGACTGCGTGATTCGGGGGTCCGGCCCGTATGAACTGGGGAGATTATTATGCAAAATAAACATAAAAAAACGGTCGCGGTACTGTTCGGCGGCTGCTCGACGGAATATGGCGTTTCACTGAAATCGGCGGCTTCGGTCATCGATTATTTGGACGAGTCCCAATATGAGCTGGTTCAGATCGGCATCACGAGAGAGGGGACGTGGCTGAGGTACGGCGGAAACGCCGATGGGATTCGCGAGGACCGCTGGCAGGAACATCCCAGCTGCATTCCGGCGTTTTTGTCGCCAAGCCGGGAAGTTGCGGGAATCGTGGAGCTGGCGGGAACGGAATTCCGCGTGACGCCCGTTGATGTGGTGTTTCCGGTGCTGCACGGCAAGAACGGCGAGGACGGCACGGTGCAGGGACTGCTGGAGCTGGCTGGAATTCCTTACGTCGGCTGCGATACATTGTCTTCTGCGATTTGCATGGACAAGGGAATCGCAGGCCAGCTCGTGAAGGCCGCCGGAATCGATACGGCCGCCTCCATCACTGTCTATGCGGGAGATGATCTATATACCGCTGTAAAAGAGGCGGAGCCGCTAGGATTCCCGCTGTACATCAAGCCGGCCCGCTCCGGTTCCTCCTACGGCATCACCAAGGCTTACGACAAGCTGGAGCTGATGGAAGGCATCCGCTTTGCTTTTATGCATGATACCAAAGTCATTGTCGAACAAAATATTGCCGGCTTTGAAGTCGGCTGCGCCGTGCTTGGCGATGCGGAACCGATGATTGCCGAGATCGATGAAATCGAGCTGCAGGGCGAATTCTTCGATTATGACGAGAAATATTCCCTGATCTCTTCGAAAATCCATCTGCCCGCGAGAATACCAACAGAAACCGCGGACAGCGTAATGGAAAAAGCAAAAATAATTTACCGCGTCCTCGGCTGCAGCGGGCTGGCAAGAGTCGATCTGTTCATCAGCGAGGACGGGCGCATCGTGTTTAACGAGGTGAACACCATGCCGGGGTTTACGGCGGCAAGCCGGTACCCGAATATGATGCGCGCCAGCCATATTTCGTACCCGGAGCTGATGGACCGGCTGATCCGGCTTGCGCTTCAAAAGGGGGCGGCTCTATGATTCGCACAGGCGAAAGCGTGATTCGCATGAATCCGAACATGATCCATACGGGTCCTCTGATTCTGGTGAATTCCGAGCATCCGTTGCAGTCTGCCATTCATAGCAAATATTTAGCGCCTGTTCAGCAGATTGCGCCTGCAAGCACGGAGGAGAAGCATATGCGCCTGGAGCGGACATGCCTGCGGCAGCTGGAGGCTTTGCTTGAAGCCTGCCGGGCTGAAGCGCAGATCGGCATCGTCAGCGGCTACCGCACCCGCATGGAGCAGCAGCGGATTTACGAGAAGTCCTACGCAGACAACGGGCCGATATTTACCGCCAGTTATGTGGCACGGCCCAATGAGAGCGAGCACCAGACGGGGCTTGCGGTCGATGTCGGCGAGCTGAACGCAGGCGTCGACTATCTCTGCCCATCCTTTCCGGATCACGGCGTATTTGCGGATTTCCGGCGGCTGGCAGCGGACTACGGCTTTGTGCAGCGCTACAGGCAGGGAAAGGAGCATCTTACCCATATTGCTTGCGAGCCGTGGCATTTTCGTTATGTTGGCATTCCCCATGCGACCCTCATGGCGCAGTACGGTATGTGCCTGGAGGAGTATACGCTGTACATGCAGCAGTTTACCTGGAACGGACCCCATTTGTTCAAAAAAATGAAGGGGCATCTGATCGAGATGTTTTTTGCGGAGTCGGGAGAAGTGAAAGAGATCCCGATCAACATGGGCAAAGGTGCCCGGGTGGAGGTTTCGGGAAATAACGTGAACGGATGCATCTTGACGATCTTTCACCGTTTGGGAGGGGAGGAGGGTGGATCATGAACCTGATCCTCTTGACAGTGCTCGCTTGCGTGCCGCTGGTTCTTTTTCCTGCTGTGATGCTGCTGACGGCAACCGGCATGGAACAACGACGATTACCGGGTTCTGAACCGGCAGGAGCCAACATCCGGCATCGCTATAAAGGCGCGCTGCGGCTATCCCGGTATCATTCGCTGCCAATGCCTGTCCTTGTACCGGTTCCTTCAGTCCATCCCAAGACACCTTACGCTCCCATACATCCCTCCGGCCGCCGACCGGAGGTGGTGAGCTGTCGTCACCGGGCTTGGGCGGAGATCAATCTGGGGCATTTGCGGCATAATGCAGCTGAATTGCAGCGGTTATTGCCCGCGGGGACGCGCATCATGGCAGTTATAAAGGCCGATGCCTATGGCCATGGCAGCGTAGAGGTGGCGCAGGCGCTGAACCGCAGCGGCATTCGCCATTTTGCCGTGGCGGAGATCGGTGAAGGGATCAGGCTGCGACAGCATGGCATTCAAGGCGAGATTCTCGTCCTGGGATACACCTCCCCAGAACTGGCCTCCATACTTGCCCATTACCGGCTGACCCAGACGCTGGTAAGCAGAGAATACGGCGAATCCCTGGAATCATACGGCGCTCCGATTCACGTACACGTCAAAATCGACACCGGCATGAACCGGCTGGGCGAGCCGTATGGGGATCTCCCCTCCATTCGGGCCTGCTACCGTTTCCCGCATTTGCAGGTTACAGGTACGTTCAGTCACCTGTCGATGTCAGGCAGTCTGGAAGAGGCGGAGACCGATTTCACGCGGGAGCAGTTCCGCCGGTTCAATCATGTGATCGGACAGCTGAATCTGGAAGGGGTGGACCCAGGGCAAATCCATATCCAGAGCAGCTACGGCATTCTGAACTATCCGGTGGACGGCTATGATCTGGTCCGGCCGGGAATTGCGCTGTACGGGCTTTTAAGCCAGGAGGGGGATCAGGTGCGAAGACGTGCCGACTTACGGCCCGTACTCACGCTGAAGGCCGCCGTGACCCAGGTGAAAGAGGTGGAGGCCGGTCATCCGGTCGGATATGGGCGTGATTATGTCCCATCTCGAAATATAAGGATCGCAACCGTATCCATCGGCTATGCCGACGGCATTCCGAGGTCGCTGTCCGAGCATGGGGGATATGTGCTTATCCGGGGGCAGCGTGCAAGCATCGTCGGAAGCATCTGCATGGATCAGCTGACCTTGGATGTGACCTCCATCGATGGCGTCCGGCAGGGGGACACGGTCACGCTGATCGGACAAGACGGCGAGGAAACGATCACGGCCAGTGAGATCGCCGGCCGCTGCGGCACGGTGACCAACGAAATTCTGAGCCGTCTGGGCAGTCGGGTGAAGCGGGTATACGTAGAGGAATAACCGTACAAACGCCAGGGGAATTGATATCTTCGTCGGCAACCGAAACCCAATAACCCATGCATCGAACGATCAACTATCGTTTTGGCAAACCAAATAAAAAGCGGGCCATGCTTCTGAACTTCCTCAGGAAAGCGGTCCGCTTCTTTTTCGTGCCTGTATTGATTTCATTGCTTATTCGAACTCATAGCCGGCAATGACGAGACTCGTGTCCGTTTTTTTGAACTTCGGAAGGAAGCTCCGGTCTACATTCCCATCCGTCACAATGGTATGGATCCGGTCCAGCGGCGCGATGGAAATCGTGACGTCTTTGCCGAATTTCGTACTGTCTGCAGCTACAAACACCTCTTTGGAGAGCTCGATCATCTTTTTGCGCGTGACGGCTTCCTCCAGATTATAGTCCGAGATGCCTCTTTCGATCGTGATGCCGCTGCAGCAGATAAAAGCCTTGCGCACGTTCAGCTCATGGAAATTGAAAATATAGTCGAAGGCCACGACCGACTGCTCGTCCTGACGGATTTTTCCCCCGATCATGATCAGCTCGACTTCGCAGTTCATGAGTTCGTTAATGACCGGAATGGAGTTCGTAATCACCGTAAGCTTCTTTTTCTGTTTGATATATTTGGCAATCTGATAGGTTGTCGAGCCGCTGTCGATATAGATGCAGTCACCATCCTGAATGAACTCGCTGCATTTGCGGGCGATTTGTTCCTTTTCCTCCAAATGATTGACCATCCGTTCGTCCATGGAGGATTCCCCGAACCGGTCGACCAGCTTGATCCCGCCGTAGATTTTTTCAATCTTCCCTTGGCTGGAGAGCAGTTGGATATCCCTGCGCAGCGTATCGACGGAAATATCCAATTCATCGGTCAACTCATTCATTTTGAGCACCTTTTTGACGGCTAACAGATCCAGTATTTTCTTTTGCCTTTCCAGTGGCAGCATTTCGTTCACCCGCTAATATATGACGTAAAATGGCAATGCTTGTCTACAGCACAAACAATTCCAGTGTACTGTCCGGTCCCCAAGAGTTCAATAGATTTTACATAGATCGTGATTTGGAACCTGTAAAGCAGCGATAGAGTTGGTCATAAGTTATGAAACAGTTATGCATAATTTACGCAAAATTTACACAGTCACGCATTCGGGATGACATATGGTTCTTATACTGGGGTTGTGCTTAAGGAGGTGAGCGGTTTGCTGAAGCTGCATCATATTAGCAAACAATTTGACGATAAAACAGTTCTGGATGACATCAACCTCGAAATCGGCACCGGCGAAATCGTGTCGCTCCTCGGTCCAAGCGGCAGCGGGAAGACGACCCTGCTCAATCTGATTTTGGGTCTGACCCCCATGGATCACGGCAGCATTGTTTTTAACGATGTGGACCTGACCCGTGTCCCGATGAAAAAGCGCGGTTTCAATATTGTTTTTCAAGATTACGCCTTGTTTCCGAATCTGAACGCCTATGACAACATCGTTTACGGCCTGCGCAATCAAAAGGGACTGGCGAGCAAGAAGGAGGTTCAGGAGTATATCGATTTCCTGGAATTGACCCCGCATTTGAAAAAGAGGATCGGCGAGCTCTCCGGCGGGCAAAAGCAGCGGGTGGCACTCGCCAGAACGCTGGTCACGAAGCCGAAAATCCTGCTGCTCGACGAGCCGCTCAGCGCGCTGGACGGAGTGATTAAGGAGTCCATCAAACAGCGGATCCAATCGATTGCAAGGGAATTCAAGCTGACGACCATCATTGTGACGCATGATCCGGAGGAAGCCTTAACGCTGTCGGACAAAATCCTGATCATCAACCAGGGCAAAATCTCGCAGTTCGGCACGCCTCAGGACATCATCCACCATCCGGCCAATGATTTCGTAGAGCAGTTCATCATCAAGCAGCTGCAGATCAAACGGCAGAACATTTATAACCTGTTCGGTGAGTCATATGCATAGCGTTAAACCCGAGATGCGTATCGTCTTCACCCTGCTGCTGCTGCTGTTTGCCGGATTTCTCTTCCTGCCGCTTATCGTTTTGTTCATCCGTTCGTTTGAAACCGATCAGGGCTTTGCGTTTGCGAACTACGTGTCCGTCTGGAAGGAACGGGACATGCTCGGAGCGACCTGGAACAGCATCAAAGTATCAGTGGTTACGGCTGTCCTGACCACGGTGCTTGGTTTTATCCTGGCCTACTCCATTCACTGTACCAACATATCCCGTCCCATCAAGGGCGTTTTGAGAACCGTCATCATCGTGCCGATGCTGCTGCCGACGATTACCTATGGATTCGCCATCATGTACTCGTTTGGCAATCAGGGGCTGATCACGAAGCTCATCGGACGGAACTTATTCGAAATATATGGCTTCAACGGCCTGCTGACAGGCTATGTCATCTACACGCTGCCGCCGGCCTTTCTGCTGATTCATAACGCCTTCGGCTATATCGATAAGAAATTCATTATCGTATCGAGGCTTATGGGCGACGGGACGGCCCGGAGCTTTCTGAATACCGTCGTGCGGCCGCTTGCGGGCGCGCTGGGCGGAGCCTTTGTCCTTTCGTTCATCCTGAGCTTCACGGATTTCGGGATCCCTGCTTCGGTAGGCGGAACGTATTCGGTCATTGCGGCCCAGCTGTATCAGGTCATGCTCGGCTCCATACCGGATTTCAACCAGGGTGCGGTCATCGCCGTGCTGATGCTGGTTCCCGCGGTGTTCGGGATTTGGCTGCTGCAGTACCTGGAGAAGCTGAATTACCATTATGACAAAATCACCCGCGTGGAGCTGCCGAGGCACCGCGTCCGTGATACCGGCTTCGGAATTGTCTCTACCGTGATTGTGCTGTCCATGCTCTCCATCTTTGCCGTCATGTTCATCGCGCCTTTCATGAACAGCTTCCCGTATGATCTCAGCTTTACATTCAAGCATGTGAAGAGCGTGCTGGAGTCGAGCGATCTGACCGGGGTTTACAAAAACTCGCTATGGACCTCGCTGCTGACCTCCCTGTTTGGAACGCTGACCGCGTACGCCGCGGCGCTGCTGAATGTACGCACGAGGCTTCGGGCGAGGGGAGCCACGGACATTGTCTCCATGATGACCAATACCGTGCCCGGCATGGTGCTCGGGATCTCGTACCTGCTCCTCTTCAACGGCAGCAGCCTGAAGAGCACGTTTGCGATCATCGTGCTGTGCAACATCGTGCATCTGTTTACGACGCCGTATCTCATGGCCAAAAACTCCCTGTCCAAGATGAACCCCTCCTGGGAAACGACGGGCGAGCTGCTCGGAGACAGCTGGTTCAAGACCGTTTATCGGGTGATCCTGCCGAACTCGGCCTCCACGGTCATCGAGATGTTCAGCTACTATTTCATCAATTCGATGGTGACGATCAGCGGGATTATCTTCCTGGTGTCGGCCCAAACATCCGTTGTGGCCAGCAAAATCAAGGAGCTGCAGCATTTCGCCAAGTTTAACGAGATCTTCGTGCTGTCGCTGCTGATCTTCTTCACCAATCTGCTGATCAAGGTAATCTGCGATGTTCTGCAAAGAAGGGCCGCGAGGTAGTTGAGAAGGAAAGCCGGCGCTGTGCTGAAGAAGCGTCAGTGTTCGCCTGAAGATGATGTACCAAGCCGCCGTTAACCCCGGCCGCTCCCATAAAAATATGTTCAAGAAAGAGGGATTTACGACCATGTCCAAAACGATTAAAGGAATGCTCCTCACATTATTCGCCATCAGCCTGGTCATTGCCATGACCGGATGCGGCAGCAGTAAAGCGGAAGAAGCGAAAAAGGTGGTCATTTATACCAATGGCGACGAGGAAGCCGTCACTTCCATGGAAACCGCGCTTAAAAATGCCGGCTACGAAGGTCAATATGTGCTTCAATCGCTTGGCACCTCGGAGCTCGGCGGCAAGCTGATGGCCGAGGGCGGCAAGATCGAAGCGGATCTCATCACCATGAGCTCCTATTTTATCGAAAGCTCGCAGAGCAAGTACTCCATGTACAAGGACCTGTCGTTTACAACGAATGCGATGGATCAGTATCCAGCGTACTATATGCCGATTCTGGCCAATACCGGATCGATTTTCGTAAACACGGAAGTGCTGAAGCAAAAGGGTCTGCCGATGCCGGCGTCGATCAAGGACCTGACGAAGCCAGAGTTCAAAGGTCTGGTCTCCATCCCGAACATTATGGACTCTTCCACCGGCTGGCTGCTCGTTCAGGCCATCATCAGCCAGTATGGCAAGGAAGAAGGCAAAGCCGTTTTGCATGACCTGATCGCCAACGTCGGCCCGCATCTGGAAAGCTCCGGGTCCGGCCCGATCAAAAAGGTTGAGGCGGGTGAAGTCGCTGCAGGCTTCGGTCTGCGCCACCAAGCGGTCAAGGCCAAGGCTTCCGGCGCGCCGATCGATTACGTGGACCCGTCCGAAGGGAATTTCTCGCTGACGGAATCGGTAGCCGTGGTGGACAAGAAAAATGCCACAACCGACCTGGCGATGAAAATGGCAGAGACTATCATCAAGGATGCCCGCAAGGATCTAATCACCAACTATCCGGTGGCTTTGTATCAAGGCGAAACCGTGGAGGATGTCAACAAGCCGGCTCAATCCATGAAGTTTGCCGAGCCGTTGACCGTCGAGCTGCTTAAGGAACATCAGGACTTCTTCAATAGCGCAAAATAATCAGGCGGGGAGCGAAGCACAATGAACCACTACAAGCTGTTAACACCAGGACCGTTGACCACGACGCACACCGTAAAGGAAGTCATGCTGCTTGACCGCTGTACCTGGGACGATGAATATAAATCCATCACGCAAAAAATCAGATCGCAGCTGCTGGCGTTCGCTGGCGCCGATCCTCAGGAATATACGGCCGTGCTGATGCAGGGAAGCGGAACGTTCGCGGTGGAATCGGTCATGACATCGGCCATCTCCGATGACGATAAGGTGCTGATTGTTACGAACGGCGCATACGGCGAGCGCATCGTCCAGATGGCAGAGTATATTGGCTTGAACTACACGGAGTACCGCGTAAGCTACGACCGCCATCCGGAGGAGGCTGAGCTCAGAGCTCTGCTGGAGGCAGATCCGGAGCTGACGCATATCGCGATGGTTCACTGCGAGACGACGACAGGGATTCTAAATCCGATCGACAAGGTTGCCGAATTGTCCAGGGAATACGGAAAAACATTGATTATCGACGCCATGAGCAGCTTTGGCGGCATCGAAATCGATGTGGCGGGGCTCGGGATCGATTATCTCATCAGCAGCGCCAACAAATGCATCCAGGGCGTTCCCGGCTTCGGATTCGTGATCGCCAAGCTAGAGAAGCTTAAGGCTTGCCAAGGCATTGCGCGCAGCCTGTCGCTTGATTTGTACGATCAGTGGAAAGGGATGGACAAGGACGGCAAATGGCGCTTTACCTCTCCGACCCATGTCGTCGCCGCTTTTGCCAAAGCGATCGATGAGTTGATAGATGAAGGCGGAGTCCCTGCAAGATTCGCGCGCTATCAGGAAAATAACCGTCTGCTTCGCCAAAAGCTTGCGGACATCGGCATGGAGGCCTATATTGCGGAAGAAAAGCAGTCTCCGATCATTACGACCTTCCTCTTTCCAAGCGAAGGCTTCAGCTTCAGCGATTTCTATGCCTACATCAAAGAAAGAGGCTACGTCATCTATCCGGGCAAGCTGACGGACGTGGACACATTCCGCATCGGCAACATCGGGGAAATCTACAAGGAAGATATCGAGGAGCTTTGCGGCATCATAGCGGATTACATGGGAGGAATGAAACGATGAGCAAAATCGAGGGCGTAATTATGGATTGGGCCGGAACCGCGGTGGATTTTGGATGCTTTGCACCCGTAAACGTGTTCGTGGATATTTTCAAGAATGCCGGCATCGAAGTAACGATGGAGGAAGCCAGAGGTCCGATGGGCATGCTGAAAATTGATCATATCCGCGCGATGCTGTCCATGCCGAGAGTGTCTGGGCTGTGGGAGGACAAGTACGGAAGAAGCTTTGACGAGGAGGACGTAAAGCGGCTGTACGCTGAATTCGAGCCTGCCCTGATGGCATCCTTGTCCGAATATACGGATCCGATTCCAGGCGTCATCGAGACGGTACAAGAGCTTCGCTCCCAGGGACTGAAAATCGGCTCGACGACCGGATATACCCGCTCGATGATGGAGGTCGTCATCTCGGGTGCGAAGAACAAAGGCTACGGTCCGGATCATGTCGTGACACCGGATGATACAAACTCATACGGAAGACCTTACCCGTACATGATCTACCGCAACATGGAGGAGCTAAAGCTGTCCGCCTCTTGGAAGGTCGTTAAGGTCGGCGACACCGCTTCGGATATCCAGGAAGGCATTCAGGCCGGCGTGTGGTCGGTCGGCGTTGCGGTCGGCAGCTCCGAGATGGGCCTGACGGAAGCGGAGTACCAAGGACTCACCGAGTCGGAAAAAGAGGCAGCCATTTCGAAAACGCGGCAAACCTTCATGCAGCACGGGGCCGATTTCACCATTCAAACGATGAGCGAGCTTCCTCAGCTGATTGAGCGGATCAACGGCATGCTGGCCGAAGGTAAACGACCCGGCTGCAAGGGATGAATGTTACCGGGTACGTCGGACATAGCCCTTCAAACGGATAGCATGAGCAAACAACCACAACCTTTTCCGGTTGTGGTTGTTTGTCGGTACGTATCGTTATTTTTGACTCGGCTTGCTGTACAGACCCAGATGTTCGCCAAGGTTATGTTTGCCGTTATACTGCAGCCCTATGTTCGAGTACAGGGTTTCCATCGCTTGCTTCAGATCCTCTTCGTTCCAATATACGAAAGGACTTTTCCAATCGCCCTCCACCGTAAGCAGGCTGGTGGTATCCGGCTTCATTTTTCTGAAGTTCATGATCCAGCGCGTCAGGCTGTCTTCAGGGATATCCGTTTTGACGTTATCGCCGATGATATCCAGAATGTGTCCCCACTGGCTGATGCCGTTCAGGGAAGTGAGCTTGTCCAGCATCTGGTTTAAGACGATCTGCTGGCGCTTGTTGCGGTCAAAATCCGACGAAGGCGAGCTGCCGTCATTGGACTTGCGGTATCTCACGAAATCGAGCGTTTGCTTCCCGTCGAGATGCTGCGGACCTTTCGTGAGATTGATGTCCGTGCCGTCAGCGGTATCCTGGTAACGCATATCCATGTCCACATCGATATCGAGCCCGCCTACGGCGTCGATCGCCTGGCGGAAGCCGTCGAAGTTGATCATCACCATATAATCGATCGGAAGGTGGAACAGGTCGCCAAATTGCTTTTTGGTTTCTTCCATGGCCGTGGATTTGTCTTTGATATAATTATGGGCGAAATAATAGTTTGCTTTGTGGCTCGACTGCCCTTCCAGCGTGATCTTCAGGTCGCGCGGAATGGAGAGCAGGCTGGCGCTTTTCGTCTCCGGGTTCAGCGTCACGAGCATCATCACGTCGGTGTTCATCGTGCCGCCGCTGCCCTCGCGGTTGTCAATGCCGGTGAGGAGGAAGGTCTTTGGCTTCAGGTCATCCTCGCTGACGTTTTCCGTTTGAGGAACCGGGCGTTCCGATGGTTCATGCTGCGAAGACTGGTATTCGGCCGCGGCAATTTTATGTACGGCTGACATGGCCTTTTGATGGAGCACTCCGGCATAAACCCCGGCAGCGATGATCAAGACTCCAATCACGCCGATGAAGCTGAGTACTACTTTGCGAACAACACTCTTTTTTTTCTTGGGACGAGCCATAATTTCCTCCACTTTCTAAAAGGTAGTTCGCTCGGGAGGAACCGCCAATCCATCAGCCCGCAGGCTGGACATCCGCGTTTATTCGCGACAGGCCGGTACGTCGTTTCCCAAGCAAGCGAGGGTTTCTATCATTTCTCGTAAAAATCCGCTATATCTATGTATACTATAAAAACCTATCATTGAGCAAATGCAGGGGGGCGCGCCGAAGGTTTTGGCAGCACCGAGGTCGAATCCTAAAGTAGCATACATTTTGCTCGAAAAGGGAGATTTATGAAGAAAGCGATCGTTTATATCACTTGCATGTTGCTTATGCTGCCCGGCTGCCAGACCGGCGGTTCGGCCTCGAATCAAACGGCAGACCGCGCAGCGGCAGCGCCCGTTCGTGCATCGTCCCCGAACCAGGGCCAAGAGCGGCCGGCTCAGTCGCAGGGGAGCGCGCAGACAGAGGATGTCGTCATCTCCGATGTGGGGGCGTGGGATCATCCCGTGAAAAAAGTGTTTGCCGCTCACGGCGTGAAGCTGGGCAAGGTGGTTTTGCAGCAATCAAAAACCTATCCTGTATTTTATGTGGACATGCCGCCTTCCCTTAGCGATTCCAACAACCAAGGCGAGCTGCGCCGGCTTTTGGCGGACTTGGCGCAAGCGAATGCGTATTGGAGCTTCAGCATCGCGGATTCGGCTGGTTCGCCGCGGATCGACGTCGTATGCGACCGGAAGCGGCAGCTGGTGATGGAAACGGCCGTCGACGGCCGGAAGAAGGCCTGGACGGCATCTGAAGAAGAGCAGCGTTCAGATGAAGGCCGGGATTCCTTTGCTGCGTATGTGGCAGGTGCAAGCGCTCAAACGGTTAAACTGGATGTGCGCGCCCAGGGTGATCTGGACGGGGATGGCGCCAAGGAAAAGATCGTGACGTACCAGGAACGGAACTACGTGGTGAAGACGAAGGGTAGCGTCTACGCCATTCTAGGCGAGCTGGTCGATCCGATTGCCGGGATTGAGCATATGAACGTCAAGTTTGCGATTCAGCCGCTCACGCCCGGGAAGGAGCCTTATATCGTCGTCTATGCGGAGAATGAAGGCGAAGCCAAGGGCTTCAGCGTGTATCGGCTGATCGGGGGGCGGGTCGGCCTGGTCAAGCATAATTATCCGGATGCCACCAACCGCGGCGAGAGGCTGCTGAAGGACGTGGACGGCGACGGAGTATACGATAGCGTGTCCATCTTCGGATACGACGATCTGCAGCAGCATGTCGTCACGGTATACGAGCCGTTTAACGGCACGAAGCCCGAGGCCTGGAAAGTGGCGTACCGGAACGAAACGGGAAGCTTTGTATATCCGGAGACTGCCGAGGATGTCGTGCGCAATTGGATAGAGGACCAGATAAGCCCGGAATACTTCGGGAGCGAAATCGGCCAGTTGGCGTCGACGCCACAGGCGCGGACGTTCCCGATTGAGCAGGACCTGAATCCGAACGTCATCCATGCGTATGGAGGAGATAACGGGCTCAGCTACGAGACGCTGAGGAATGAGGAAGACTTGAAGGTCATCCGTGCTGCGATGGGCGAGGGAGAAGGGACGAGTGTTGATTTTACGCTGAACAGATCGGAGGGGAAATGGAGGATATCTGCCATCTCCGCCGTGCAGAAGCAGAATTAATAATGTATCAGGGCCGCTTCCGCATAGCAGGAGCGGCCCTTTAGACTGTCTGTGGCGGCGCACGGGCCAAGCGGGTCTTCGACAACCCGGGATAGCTCCGGTTCTTTGGTTCCTCTGCAAACGATAAGGGCCGTAGCCCGGATTCGTGCCGGTTCGATCTTGGGAAGGGGACGAGGCCGCCGCTCCCTTTTTATGCTTCGCGATGCGTTTGGTCGGCAAGCACCGTGAATCTTTCGACCAAGTCGCTAATCTTAAACTTCTCCGCCTCCATCATGTAGGTCGTTACCGTATCATGAAACGGCTTAACCCAGTGCTCGGGCACGCCGGACTTCCCTGCGATCGCGCCGGCGATGCTGCCGGCCGTCGCCGCCGTGCAGTCGTTATCCAGCCCCATTGCAACCGTCTCGGAGATGACCTTGGACACGTCGGTCCCTCCGATCATCAGGCCGAATACCGTCAGGCAGGCGTTGTTATTGGTATGCACGCCCGACATCCCTTGGAAGCGCTCATCCACTGCCGCCCGCGCTTCCTTGTAATCATGGATTCCGCTGCTGGCTTCAAGCGCCCATTCCACGTCTTTGTAGAGTTGGCAGCCTTTCGGAATCTCGGTCAGGCCGATGCGAAGCGCCTGCTCGGGATGATCGACGGCGAAGGCCGCCGATTGTGCGGCGCTGAAAAACATCTCGCCGTAGATTCCGTTCCTCCGATGGCTCAAATAAGCGTCCCGATAAGCATATTCCGCTGCCTTGGCCGGATAGGCCGGTGCCATATAAGCCCACGGGTCGGACCGGATATCCGCTCCGATCCATTGGCAGAACGGATTGTTCACGTCAGCCGCTTGCAGCGCAGGGATGCCCGCCTTCAAATTGTTCAACGCGGCTTCCTCGGCCGTACAAGCGACGGGGAGATATCTCAGCCAGCTCTCCCCCACATCTTCCGTCGTGAAATGGAGACCGTGCTCTTCGGCAATAAGCAGCCCGAGGATCGTATACGTAATGTCGTCGTCCACGGGGACCTGAGTCAAGCCCTCCAAGGTATATTCTTGGAAGGTGCTTTTGCCATAGCGAAGATCATTCGGATTTTTGATTTTGGACCAATAATGCTGCGGGGGAAACGCATCCCCGATGTATGCAGCCCATTGCTCCATGTCGCGCACGCCCCAAAATTCGACCGGCGCTCCGAGCGTGCATCCGGCAAAACGGGCGAGCATCGCGCCTTCCAGCTTCTCCTTATAGACCGCCCGGTCGAGCGATCCCCACAGTCTTCGGGGGCCTTCGGTACGCTGCGCCCGGATGGACGGGAGATCATCCGGCTCCTGCTCCCGGAGGTGGGCGTCGACCGGCAAGCCTTTTAATCTCTCGATCGTTTCCTTCATTTTGTCTTCAATGTCGCCCCAGGCAGCGGCGACGTCCCGCCCCCCGTATTCATGGGCGAGCCGCCCGTATTCGATAATTTGGCCTGCCAGCTCATGCACCTTTGGTTCCTTAGGATAAGCCATATCAAACTCCTTTCCCGGAATTAATGAATGATGTTCAAGGATAGTTTAATATAAGGAAAACATCGGTTCTGCCGAAAAAGGACTGAAAACTGTGCAAAATCGACCATCCGATTATAAAGTGGTTTCCCAGCCTTATGTGCTGCCCTCCGATTTCCCCGTCGACTGGATGAACAATTACGTTCAGGGGGATGACGAGATTACGTATCTGCACTTTCACAACTGCATTGAGATCGGCTACTGTTTCGAGGGTTCAGGGGTCTTTTTCATCGAAGACAAAGTCCTGCCTTACGCCCAGGGAGACGTGAGCATTATCTTTCCGAACCAGCTTCACCTTGCTCAGAGCTTAAAGGGAAACGTAAGCAAGTGGCATTTCTGCTTCGTTGACCCGAAGGCCCTTTTCTCGGCGGACGCGGTATCCTCCGGATTCTGGGATCGGGCCGGAAAGCAGAGTCACCCCGGGTTCTGCAACATCGTCACTTCCGATAAGCATGCCGAGGTCGTCCGGCTGACAGATAACGCAATGAAGGAGCTGGAGCGGCGTCAGCCGGGGTATGAATCGGCTGCGAAAGGATACATCTGGACCCTCCTGACGCTGATCGGCAGGCAAACGATGCTGCAAGACGAGGGGATACCCGAAGCCGCGGCGAGCAGGGCTGACCGGCACGACATGCACAAAATATCCAAAGCGCTCGAATATATTTCCCAGCACTATATGGATTCGGTCCCGGTTCAACGTTTGGCCGGGGTATGCTGCCTCAGCGTTACTCATTTCCGCCGCATTTTCCGCAAGTGCATGGGTATGGCTCCGCTGGATTATATCAACAACGTGCGCATTCAGGTCGCGGCTGCCCTGCTGTGCCATAGCGACAACAGCGTATTGGCCATTTCCGAGGAAGTTGGCTATGCGACCCTGTCCAGCTTCAACCGGCAGTTCAAGCGGGTGATGGGAGAAGCTCCGACCCGGTGGCGCACGAGAAAGAAAAATCATGCGTAATGCCTTTCAGGATGATCATCAAGGTCCTGGCATCCGAAAATAGGAAAGGGACTATCCTCACGTGATAGTCCCTTTCCTTATTCCAGCCCGCCCCGCTTAATTCCGGGTAAACTCTCCCGGATGCCGGCGCTTGAGTTCGGGCACGGCATGCCCTCTTCCGGTCTCCTCCAGCCGTTCGATGTACATCGGAAGATGTCCCTTCGCATGGTACGGCCCGCCTTCCTGGATGACCGTCCACAGCGGGTCTACGTCGAATTTCATCGTCATCATCATCTCGTCATGCCATTCGTTCAGCAAGTAGACCGCTTCCTTGCACAAATCTCTCCGTTCCTGCGCCAGATTGTTCTGCTCGTGGGCATCCTCCGCGATATGGAACAGCATTTCTTTATCGAAAAGGTGATACCCGTCATGGTATGTGCGGGTATACAGCCAGTCCCCGAACCGCACGCTGCGCTGGCATACGTGGGCGCACTGCGAGACGACCAGGTATTCTCTTCCGTCAGGATTTCCGCTGCGCAGCGTGTCGGCATAGCTGCGGCCGTCCCAGCTCTGCGCCGGTTCGACGCCCAGCATCTCCGCCATCGTCGGCACCAGGTCGAGGTGGTAGTGCAGCGAATCATCGGATATTCCCTGCTGCATGCCTGGCCACCGGATGATCATCGGGATACGGCAGGTGCCTTGGTCCGCGGTGGCGTGCTCACCGTAAATGCCGAGCTCTCCCAGGTTTTCGCCGTGGTCGGCGGTGATGATGATGACCAGGTCATCCATAATTCCTTTTTCGGTCAACCTGTTTAGAATCATTCCGATATGATCGTCCATATGCCGGACGCCGCAATCGTAACCGTCGATCATCGTCCGCAAACCTTCCATGTCCCGGATATCGCCGGGATGACGAGGGTATTTCGGCGATGTGCTGCTGTTATACATATTGATTTCGTTCGCGCCGTGGGGGCCGACCTTTTGCTTGTGGCGCTCCAGGACCTCTTCAGTGATCCAAGCCGGAAGCGGGTCGTCCTGAAACGGGTTGCCGAACGACTCCGGCGCCCGGTACGGGGTGTGCGGGTCCCAATAGTTCACGTACAGCAGCCAGTCGTCCTGTTCCGCGTTGCGTTCGATCCAGTCCAGCACGACCGGGGTAACTTCCTCGGCCGACTCCATGCCGCTCTTGCCCGTATTATAAATTTCATTGAATCCGGCATAAAAAGTCCAGGCGGAATGCCGCTCGCCAAACGGGCTTACCAATGCAGTCCGCATGCCCGCCCGGCGGAAGACCGCAGGAAAGCTCTCCGAGGTCAGTCTGTCGTGAAAATCGCGGTCCGGCCCTTCATGCCGGACGTCAGCCGCTGTCCCTCCGTGGCCGACCACGCCGTTATGGATACCGAAGCGGCCCGTCATCAGCGCCGAACGCGACGGAAAGCAAGGGGCGTCCGAGGTGTAGTACTGATCGAAGCGGACGCCCTCGGCCGCCACGCGGTCAATATGGGGCGAGGTATTCCGGTGGTATCCATAGCAGCCCAGGTGGTCCGGTCTCGTTGAATCCAAATCCAGCAGTAACACTCTCATCGTTCATTCATCCTCTCCGGATATGATTTGAAAAGCCTATGCCGTGAATTATAGGCGTGCCGCCCTTTCACCGTCGATGTACATTCATTGAATCGTTGTACATTTCCACTATGATTTTTTTGGGCTTCAGGCAGAACGATAGACCCGTGGTTTACGTGTAATCCCTGGTATGATAGGGTTTCATGTAACAGGTGAAGCGAAGAGGTGCCGAATATGATTCAAATCTTGAGTGTAAATTTCGATCAAAACATCCCCGATTGGAGAACCCAGCTTGAAACCATTCCGTACAACGTGCTCGTGGTCGTAAGGGAGGGCCGTGTGCGTTACGAGATTAATGAACAAGTTACGGACGCGGAGGCGGGGGACGTGCTGTTCATTCCCCGGGGAGCCCGGCGCGCAGGAGAGAACCTAAGCGGCATCCCCCATCAAAAGCATACCGTTTTGTTTACATGCGAGCCCGGGGCGAAGACAGGAATTCCGTTCCTGGATCAAGGGCAATTTGTCCGGTTCAGGTTATCTCCGATCGAGTACGCCTTCCACCGCTGCGACAAGCTGTACGAGGAGATGCGGGGCGGCAGAAGCTACCGCTCGATCATCTGCCTCGGCATTCTGCAGGAGCTCCTTGGCATGATTGCCCGCGAGCTGGACAAGCCGGCTCTGGCGCCTATCAAGCTGAAATATGCGGATACGATGAAGGCTTTCCTGCTGGAGCACTACCGGGAGCAGATCGAAATTACCCGGCTGGCTGCACTGATCGGCCGCTCCCCCAGTTACGCGTCCGCCGTCTTCAAGGAGGTGCACGGCCGCTCCCCGATCCGGTACATGCACCAGCTGCGGATGCTGGAAGCCTGCAGCCTGCTGCTCGGTTCGGACATGACGGTCGCCGGTATATCGCAATATCTCGGGTATTACGATACTTCGTATTTCCATCGGGTATTCAAAAAGCACTGCGGCCAGTCGCCCACGGAATACGTCGCGCAGGGTTCGGCGTCTATCGGCTGGTAAAGGGATTGCCGGAATTCTCGGTGCTGCGGCCAACGAATGCATTCGTAGGTCCATTCAACATTCATGCTGCTGCCGGATGGCTGCCGGGGCAGCCTTTTTGCGCGGAATAAAACTCGGATCAAACCCGCCTTTTTTTCGTGAAAATTATTTGCGGAAACCTCTTTAGCCTGGAGTGACTCCATCCTTTATAATATGGGCAAATCAACCAAACAGCAGGGCTCTGGCGAAGATGAAAAGCGAGGGAGGAAAGGATATTTGATCATCTTGCGGAAGATGGCAGGCTCCGTTCGCGGAGCGTTTCGTTTTACCGGCACCGGTCTGACCCTGAAACAGAAATGGCAGTTGGCCCTGCCGGGCCCCATTCTGTCTGTCGGCGGCGTACTCATTCATAACGTGTTCATCAAGTATTACACCGACATGATCGGGCTGAGTCCTACCTATGTAGGCTGGGTGTACATCATCTACAACATTTGGAACGCCTTGAACGACCCGATGATCGGCGTCTGGATCGACAAAATGAGGAATCGCCCGAACCGCGGCAAATACGTCTATCTGATGCGCGTGACGGTTCCTTTCATGATCGTGTCCTCCTTCCTCATGATGCTATCCAGTACGGACTGGAGCCAGTGGCTTATTTTCCTGCTGTACACGGTGGAGCTGTTTATATACGACACAGCCGCAACCGCTTACAGCGTGGCGTATCAATCCTACACGCTGATCGCGGCCCCCACCAAGGAAGAGCGTGTTGACGTCAACATTATTCAGAACTACATCTCGCAGGCGATGTCCTTTCTGATTACGCTGATCCCCACCCTGCTCCTGGTTGGAGACGGGAGGCGCGAGATCATTATTCCGATTTTTACAGCGGTCATTGCAGCGGAAACGATATTTTTTGTGCTGGCCCTGCGCGGACTTCCGGATGATGCCCATATGCATGAAACGCTGCAGCATCAGCCGCTGAACCGGCGTGAAATGTGGAAGGAAGCATGGCATATCATCAAATCACGTCCCTTCCTTACCTATGTAATCTACTCCATCGTTACGCTGGGTCCCATCGGATTCTACTTTACGCCTTATCTTTACTACATGGATGATGTGCTTAATGTGGACGGCTTGACGGCGACGGTGGTGGATGTCAGTACGCACGTGACTGCGCTGATATTTTTGCCTGTCATAGGGTACATCGTGAAAACGTTCGGCACGAAAAAAAGCGTGTACCTGGGAACGGGCTTTGCGGTGCTGGGTTACGGCGGCATTTTCCTCGCGGACAATATTTGGGCGGCTGCCTTTTCTTATGTACTGATCGTGTTCACGGTCAATTATTTCCGGACTGCGACCTCGCAGGTCGGGGCGCTGCTGATCGATGAGAACGAACGTGTGACGGGGGTGCGGAAAACGGGGCTGTTCAATGGGTTGTTCTCCATCTTCATTATCGCCTTCTCCAGCCTGCAAACCGTGGTCTTCATGGGCGTTATCGGGGCATTCGGTTATAACGGCTTGGCGGAAACGCAGAGTGACTCCGCGGTGCTGGGCATCCGGGTGGCGACCGGTCTGATTCCCCTGGTCACCGTATTCATCGGCCTTATTCCGATGGCGCTGTATCCTTTCGACAAGCACAAGGAAGAGGAAATTTCCGCTTTCAGCAACTATGCCCGCAGAGGAGGCCCGAAGGCATGAATCATGCCATGCTTAAACTGAAATTCACGATCGGCGAGGTATCAAAAATTCTGGATATGCCCATCGATACCCTGCGCTATTATGACAAGATCGGTCTGCTCCCTCCCGGAGAACGGGACGACAACGGTTACCGTTACTATGATCTCGAGCAATTCGATGCTTTGATCACCATCCGGATGCTGCGGGCGATGGATGTGCCGATCGAGCGGATCCAGTCGCTCCTGACGAGCGACAGCCTGGATGACGTGCGCCGTCTGATTGCCGACAAGAGGCAGGATATCAGCCGCCAGCTCGCGTTTCTGAAGCGGCTCTCGCGCAAGCTGGACGTGCTGGATGAACAACTGCGCCGCTTCGAGGACACGGATATGATCGAGCTGGTGAAAAGAAGTCCGTATTGGGTGCTCCTCACCGACTCTGTCATGGAAAGCGGGGATAAAAAGCTCGGAAACCGGGTACAGGAGCAGGTGCGCAGCATCAGCGCCGATCAGGAATGGCTGGCCTTTTGCCATATTATATCGGTCGTATCGCAGGAAAATCTGGCGTCAGGACAGTATCACAGCTATTTGAACAACGGCATCCTTTCGACATTTCCGATGGAGGAAGCCGGGGCGTTCCAGGAGCTGCCACCCTGTTATTGCGCAAGAAAATGCGTCATGATCGGGAAGGAGGGCTATGCCGAGCTGGATCAACATTACGATCAGATGAAGGCGTTTATCCACCGGAGAGGTCTTCGCATAGACGGCCATTCCCTGGAAATCAATCTCTATAACCAATACAACAAGCATTATATCGAACTCTATATCCCGGTTGCCGAAGCCGGGGAAACGGGAGGGGAAGATCAGTGATGAAGAAGCTCATGACGGACGGACGGCGGTTTGTGAATGAAGAGGGACAGCAGGTGATCTTGAGCGGTGTGAACCTGGTCTGCAAGGAGAAGGAAAAGGGCTATGTGACGCCTTGTGACAAAGGGCTGTTTGCCTGGTTTCATGAGCAGGGCTTTAACGTGATTCGCCTTGGCTTGACTTGGGATGGCGTGGAACCTGCGCCGGGTGTATACGACGATGCTTATTTAAGCCGGATCAAGCGGCAGATCCGCTGGGCGGAGCAGCATGACATCTACGTCTTCCTGGATATGCACCAGGATTTGTACAGCTCTCTTTTTGGCGACGGTGCGCCGCCATGGGCGACCCTTACGGACGATCTCCCTCATGTGACGGGGAGTTTGTGGAGCGATGCATACCTGGAGAGTCCTGCGGTGAACCGGTCGCTGGATCATTTTTGGGCGAATACGCCGGCTTCGGACGGCATTGGTCTCCAGGATCATTATGCGGCGATGTGGACGCATGCGGCTGCCTTTTTTGCGGATTGCAGCAATGTCATCGGCTACGACATGATGAATGAGCCTTATCCCGGCACACAGGGACAGGAGGTGTTCGGCAGTCTCATTGCCGCCTACGCCCGGGAAACGAAGGGTCTTTCTGAAGCGGAAACGGAAACGGCGACGGAGGCATTGGCGGGGTTATGGTTCGATGAGGAACAGAAGCAGGAAGTGCTCGCAGGCATGGCGGATATGGCCGTATACGGCAAGCTGGTGGACAGCGCCAAGGAGGCGTCGCAGCGGTTCGAGCGGGATGTGCTGGCGCCCTTCTTCGGCAAAACCGCGGCGGCGATCCGTACGGCCGCTGCGGATGGATTTCTGATGCTGGAGACGAGCTATTTTTCCAATATGGGCGTGGAGTCAGGCCTGACGCTGGCAAGCGGGGACGAAGGCGTGTTTCCGGGACAGGTTTTTGTTCCTCACGGCTACGATCTGGTAGTGGACACGGAGCATTACGAGATCTATAACCCGGCGCGCGTGGAGCTCATTTTCAAGACGCACCGCAACGTGCAGGAACGATTGAACATTCCCGTTCTCATTGGCGAGTGGGGGGCTTTTTCGAATCACCCGGCCACGGCGGCACTGGCGCGGCAGCTGATTGCCATATTCGAGAAATACCTATGGAGCAATACGTACTGGTGCTGGTGCGACGGCTTCCGGGAGTCCCCGTATAGTCCGGTGCTGCAGCGCGCGTATCCGCAGGCTGTCGGCGGCGTGCTTGAAGGCTATCATTATGATTATGACACCGAAACATTCACCATGGAGTTCATTCCGTCGGGCCGCGAAACGGTGATTTATCACCCCCAAGCGGCGCTGCTCGGAGACGGACGGATTCATGCGGCCGGAGCTAGCGGCTTCGAGATGGAGATTCGTCCGTATCCAGGCTCGGATAGCGGGCTTATCGTGCTCGACATTCCTCAGAGCGACAAGCGTGTATCCTTGCGTGTGGACGCAGCGGCGAAGTAAGTCTGGTGGTATGGGCCAAAGCCTTAGAAGGTTTTGGCCTTTTTTCTATTGCAATATACAGTCTGACTATATATAGTATAACTATACAGTGATGCGATATAAAGCGGCGCTGGATAAAAGGAGGCTTTTATTTTGAACAGGGACAAAAATTTGCCGCTGACCGAAACGGTTTATTATATACTGCTCGCATTGCTCGAACCCGCGCACGGATATTTGATTATGCAAAAAGTGGAGGAGCTGAGCGCCGGCCAGGTGCGGATGGCTGCCGGTACGCTTTATGGGGCCGTGGAGAATCTGCTGAAGCAGAAATTCATCATGCCGGTTCACAGCGAGGACAGCCGCCGTAAGGTGTACGTCATCACGGACGGGGGACGGGAGATACTGCGGCAGGATTATGAACGTATGCGCCACATGCTGGACATGACAAGTACGATAATGGGATAAAAACAGGGGAGCGACCGACATGAAAAAAATGAAGTTTTTTACGAACTTTGACCATGAGGAACAATGGCTCAACGAAATGGCCAGGCAGGGATACGTATTGGTGGGGAAATCGATAGCCTACGAGTTTGTGCACACGCAGCCGGAGGAGACGAACTTTCGCATCGATTACCGCAGCTTTACAAGCCGGCGGGATTTCGAAGATTACAAGGCGTTGTTTGAGGATAGCGGATGGATACATGTCGCAGGGACAAAGAGCTCAGGCTCCCAATACTTTAAACGAACCGGTGCACAGGGGAGCGAGGATATTTTCTCCGACGTCGATTCCAAGGCGGCGCGGTACAAGCGGATTTCGGATATGTGGCTGTCGCTGGCCTGCTGCTTCATCCCGCTGTTTGCCGTGTTGATCTCCACGGATGCAATTGACGTGACGGCGTTTATTAAGCCTAAGCTGCTCTATTACACGCCGGGGCTGTGGGATATGAGCGGGGGACATTTTTGGCGGGCCTTTCTGTTTGAAACGCCGTTTGCCTTCCTAAGGGGTTTTACCTGGCTGTTGATTCCGGCCATGATTCTGATCTATGCAATTTTTGCTTATAAGGCCAAGAAACAGTATGAGAAAACGCAGCAGTTGCGGTAGACGTCCGAATGCTTCTGCCAAAGTGTAAAAGCTTCCCTGGAACCGCAGTTCCGGTGGAAGCTTTTTTGGTGTTTCATTCAGCGGCGGCTCAGCGGCATGTTATACGATGATAAACATGAGAACGAGTACGAGCAGCCATACCAAGGCTAAATTGGCAATAATGTAAGCCCACTTGTAGGAGCTTCGATGATAGAACACCCAGCACAGCAGCGACAGGATCGGCCACAGCGGATAGCTCATGATCGTGAATGCGATGGCATACGTGCCCCAATAGTGATAGGAGCTGGGCGCATCGAATAAGAACACGGACATATACAGCATGATGGGATACAAAAAAAGGGTCAATCCATACAGGATGTTCAGCGTAAGCAAAATCGCAAATGCCGTCGGGTTTTTCAAGCGGAAGCTCTCTCCTATTCGTTGGTAATACCTTTATTCAAGCGCGAGGGACGTATAGATATACCCGACATACAGAAGCACCGGGATGCTGATTCCTATCATTAGACTTACATACAGCCAGGGCGAACGAAGCGTGCTCTTCAAGTCTTGGTAGGATTGGTCCTTCATCTGCTGCAGCTGAATCTGACTGGAAAATTCGTCCAGCCATTCATGTGCCTGATCCTCGGGGAGCGCGGACAGATCATTCCATAATCTCTCATGCTTTCTCCGAAGTTCTTCATCTTCTTCTCTTGCCTCCATGTGATCGGTCACAGGCTCACCTCTTTAATTATCGGAAAATATTCAGCTTACTGTATATAACATGAATCCTGCTCTTAAAGTTACATCTTCATCTTCGGATTTTCTTAACGTCGAATCAAACCTATTCTTGTCAAACGATTGCACAAGATTTCAGGTGGATTTTCTACATCAAGAGAGAATTTTAATTAAAGAGTAAAATAGGTATAAAATATAAGAAATGAGTACGCTTTCAATTGACGATAAAGCGTTTTCATAATATGATGAGATCAGTTTCCAATAATAACCTAACCAATGCACGCAGTGAGAGGAGGACGGTTGTTTCTGTTAGTGCAAACGTTTGCTCAACTGGGTATAAGCTTTGATTGATTTTATAAGGAGGCCTTATATGCGTTCTAAGAGAAGAGGGCATTTACGTCTGACCGCTCTTCTGTCAGCTTTATTGATGGTTGTACAGATGATTGCCGGATCGTTCAGCCCGATATTTGCCGATGCAGCGGCAGAAACGAGCAAGTCTACCTACGCGGAGCAGGGGAAAATCTATTTTCAGCTTCCGAAATCTTCAGTTCACGTTATAGCGGTCGGTACATCGGAGAGCTGGAAAGGAACGGCGGAGTTAACCGATCAGGAGAATGACGGTACTTATACAGCAGAAATCCAAGGCTTGCAGGCTGGAGGGGAATACGCCTACCACCTTGAGGTAAACGGCATGAAGCCTGGCGAGCCGGATCTGACGGCTAAAGCCGATGACCAGGGTACGCTGCATCTTGCTTATACGCCTGCTTTCTCCGTAACGGGAAGCTTTGACCCGACAGGTGAAGCTCATCGGCTCACCTTATCTGATGGGTTGTATGCGTATAATACCGAAACCCTTTCGAACGCAGCCTATACATACTCCTTTATGGCTTCCGCGGAAGGGTATGCGGATATCCGCTTTTTGGATCCGGGTAATGCCGCGGTAGACGGGACAGATAATGTGATCACTGTGAGCGAGCCGGACGCGCAGCCGAAGGCGGCTGGCGGCAGTGCCGGTCTTCAGCCGGATGAGCTTGTCGAGCAGCCGGGAGGTGCTTCCAAGTGGGTTGTGGCGGGCAGCTTTCAAGGCTGGAACAATACTTCCGAGGATACGAGGCTCAAGCATCTGACAGGAGACTTCTATGAGTTCTCCACGGTCCTTTCAGCGGGCCATCATGAATTCAAGATCGTTAGGAACGGAAACTGGGATGACAGTTTTTCCAATAACGGAAATAATTTTGCCTTTGATCTGACGACGCCTGCAAAGGTCAATTTTTATGTCAATGAGAAGCTTCGCCAGGCCCGGATCAATATTCCGGGAGTACAGGGCTTGCCGCAGTACACGCCAAAGCTGGCGGAAGCGCAGTGGCCAAGGCTGGTCGGCGACATTCAGCCGGTGTTCGGCGAGCCGATGTGGTCGCCTTCTGATGCGAAGCAGATGTTCGTCGATACGAATTTTGACGGCTCCGTGTACGAGCTTCAACGTTCGGTCCCGGCCGGAAATTACCAGATGAAAGTGGTGCTGGGGGATAGCTGGGACGAGGGTGTTCTTAACTATGGGGACAGCAGCCGCAATAACTTTGCACTGAATACGCTGGATCCTGCCGATGTCATTTTCTCGATCGATTTAAGCGCTGAGAAGCCGGAGCTAAGAACCAATTATAAGCCTGCCGATGCTTCCTTTGACGGGAAGATTAACAAGAGCAAGCTGTATTTCGACTCGCGCTCAATCACGTACAAGAAGCCCTTTGGTGCTATTAAAGAGAGGGAAGCCGATTTGACGCTCCGTATTGCTGCGGAATCCGGCGATCTGCAAGCGGCTCGAGTGGAGCTGACGAACCCTGGCGGTCTCTCCACAGCCTACGACATGCATGTAGCAACCTCTTTTGGCGGTCAGGATTATTGGGAGATTACGATTCCCAAAACGGCCTTTCAAGGCATCGGGATTTGGAATTACAAGTTTATCCTGATCGACGGGATGACCAAGGTGGAGTACGGGGATGACAATACGCGCGGTGGCATAGGCACAACTGCGGATGAAGGCGTTCTTCCCTATGATCTGACCGTGTATAAGAGCGATTTTGTGACTCCCGACTGGATGAAGAATGCCGTTGTTTATCAGATATTCCCGGACCGCTTTCTGGATGGTGATCCAACCAACAACCGGGCCAAGATCGTGGACGGATACCGCGGAGGAGCCCTGCCGGGCGAAACCATGACCGCCAAGAACGGGCATAAGCTGCAGTTCTTCGATGGTGGGGTATCCAATGACCCCGTACCTCAGGATGTGGCGGGAAGGTGGCAGGACGTTCCGGAAAATCCGGATCGCGTGCTGCCGGAGAATAAACCTTATTATCCGGATGCCAAATCGGATGGAATCTGGACCAACGAATTTTACGGCGGGGACATACAAGGCGTTGGCCAAAAGCTGGACTACCTGAAAGCACTTGGCGTCAATGTTATCTACTTCAACCCCGTCGCATGGGCAGCCTCCAATCACAAATACGATGCGACCGATTACAAGCACCTGGATCCGATGTTCGGCAAACCGGTGTACAACGAGCCGGGTGATCCGACCTCGGGTCTCAATTACGAACAGACGCGTGCGGCCTCCGACCGGGTATTTACCGATTTCGCGAAGCAGGCGCGCGCCAAAGGCATGAAACTCATCGTGGACGGGGTTTTCAATCACGTCGGCGACGATTCCATCTACTTTGACCGTTATGAAAAGTATCCGGAGATTGGTGCTTACGAATATTGGTCCAAGGTATACGACAAAATGAATGCCGATTCCAGCCTGAGCCAGGCGAAGGCGGAGCAGGAGGTCATCGCCTCCTTTACCTCACAGGTGAATCCGGCTACCGGCCAACATTATGCTTACCCGGAGGACTTCGATTTTACCAAATGGTTCAAGGTCACCAACGAAAAGGTCGATGGCCATTACAAATACGAAGGCTGGTGGGGATATGATTCCCTTCCCGTCATTGACGCGCCGGAACCGGCGGCCGGTGATACGGAGGGTCTGTCGGGCAATCATGAATGGAACGTGCAGGGCTACCGTGATCAGGTCATTGGGCATGATCTGAGCGGTTTAGCGGATGAGCAAGCGGACAAGCAGATGCAGGAAGCCAATTCCCAGCGCTGGGAGTGGCTCGGAGCCCGCGGCTGGCGGCTGGATGTTGCTCCGGACGTGTCCTCGGGGACCTGGGAACAGTTTCGGAAAGCGGTGAAGTCAACGGCAGGCCGATCCGACAGCAACGGTGAAACGATCGATGATCCGATTATTCTCGGCGAAGAGTGGGGCGTGGCGACCAAGTTCCTGCTCGGAGACCAGTTCGACTCGGTCATGAACTACCGTTTCCGCAACGCATTGCAAACGTTTGTCTTGAATGGGAATGCGACTCAGTTTAATGATGCGCTGGAATCCATCCGTGAAGATTATCCTGAAGAAGCATGGGAAGTCATGCTGAATCTCGTCGATTCGCATGACACGATCCGGTCGATTACGAAATATGATCAACCTACATGGGAAGAAGAGCATTTGAAAATAGCTCCAAGCGCGTCGCCTGAGGCGATCAGGATGCAGGCGCTGACGGCGATTTTCCAAATGAGCTATCCTGGAGCGCCAACGATTTACTATGGTGATGAGGTGGGGCTCGAGGGAACAAAAGATCCTGACTCCCGTCGAACCTTCCCTTGGGAACGCGTAAGCGGCTCGGATGGAAGCTATGCCGGAAATGGCCTGTACGCGTCGTTATTCGCTACGTACCAAAAAGCAGCGCATATTCGCAATGACAATGAAGCTTTCCGTACCGGCGCATTGAAGGTGGCATACGATAAAGGCGACGTGATTGCTTATGCAAGGAAAACGGATACGCAGGCAGGATTGGTTGTCATCAACCGCGGCAGCAGTGATACGACCGTAAGTCTCGATGTAGCGGGCTTTCTGCCGTCGGGCATCAGCCTGACCGACCAGCTGGGAAGCGGAACGAAGGTCCACATCGAGAATGGAAAAGCGGCCTTGACGGTCCAAGCAATGAGCGGACTGATGATGACCTCGGATGGAGCATTGGAGGCTGTGTCTTCCGTGAAGAACGTGCAGGCACAAGCAGGCAACCAGACCGTTACACTGACGTGGGATGCTGTTCCTGACGCTAACGGATATCATGTATACCGCGCCCCAATCGAAGGTGGAACACTCGAGCAGATAGGAGTGGCTACCGACACCATCTGGAACGATACGAACGTTCAAAACGGCACCAAATATTACTATGCGGTCACAGCGGTTACGAATCAGGGAGAAAGCAGCTTGAGCGAATATGCATCGGCAACGCCATCGTATCCTATATCCTCGGTAGAGATCACTCAGCAGTCCAGCGCTGTTACACTTGGGGCAGGAAATAAAACTTCGCAAATTCAAGTAACTATGGACATCCCGGGGTTATCCGATGATAAGGCTTTAGCCGGAAAAGAGATGCCCGGCATCACTGCGAAGCTGCTCTTCTATAAGGAGGATACGGATCCGGCGGATGCGGATGAGACGAAGCTGCGTTACTTGAAGGATGACGGGGACAAAAAAGTCTACTGGGCCGCTTTTGAGCCGACGGAAATGGGACCATATGATTACTTCGCCAAGGTGTCTACCGATCATGGGGAGCACTATACCGCATCGGCGCAGGCAACTGTTGCCGTGCATGCAGATCCGGGCGATATGATTCCACCAAATCCTCCGGTTCTGGCTGCGATCAATACGGAATCGAGCCGTGCGCAGCTGGAATGGACGGCTGAAGGCGAAGACATCTACAATTTTGAAATTTACCGGAAACAGGATGAGGGGAATTATAAAAAGCTTGCCGTTCTCGGGGCGGCGGCCCGATCCTTCATTGACTATACGGTAAGCAATGATACCCAATACACCTATAAGGTTGCCGCTGTAGACGCTTCCTATAACCGTGCGGAATCGGCCGAACAGAGCGTGACGCCGAAGCTCGTCATGGTGGATGTTAAACTGCGCCTGCATCTGCCGAGCTATACGCCGGTACAGGATGATATTTATATTGCAGGTGATTTTAACGGGTGGAACCAAGCTGGCGGCAAGCTGAACGTTCCGAGCGGGGCGACCACCCGCGATGTGGTGGAATACAGCTTCAAAATGATGGCAGGCAAAGCAATTCAATATAAATATACGCGCGGAACCTGGGCGACGGAAGCGCTGACTTCCCACGCCCGCCTGGCTGACGATTCAACGGATATGAGCAATTATGCGTATTCCTCAGAGAATACGAATATGAAGCTGACGATTCAGAACCAGGGCGGCAACAAGATGACCATCGACGATTACGTTCTCCGCTGGGTGGATATGCCGATGATTATTACGCTGCCGCGCACATCTTACGGGGATCCGATCGCTTATGAAACGGAAGAAGCCCAGTTTACTCTCAAGGCTAACGTACCGTATGGCTCGATTGTGACCATCAATGGACAGCCGATACCTGCGGGTACGTTGGATTCCAAAGGAAACGTGCAGGTCACGGACATACCGCTGGCGCCGGGTCTTAACCGTTTCAGTGTACACGCCGAACCAAGTGCGGAAACATTGAACCTGCCTTGGTATGAAGATCCGGGACGCGCATCCAAGGCGACCAAAACAATTGAGCTGGCGATCCATCGTACAAGCAGCGGGGTGGATCCGGGAACGGTACCAGTCACGGGCGTAACGCTCGAGCCCCCTATGCTGAATTTAACGGCTGGCGGGAAGACGGGACAACTCATCGCTGCTGTGCAGCCTGCAGGAGCATCCGATCAAGAGGTGGCCTTCTCGTCCAGCGACGATTCCGTCGCCAAGGTAAGTGCGGACGGAACGGTCACGCCGCTCAAAGCAGGAACCGCCATGATTACGGTTACGACCCATGACGGTCATTATCAAGCTCAAAGCACCGTAGTCGTGTCCCGGAAGGACGGGGGCGACGGAAATGGCAATGGTCAGGATGGAAGCGGCACGATCGGAGGCACCGGCAGTTCGCAGGGGCATCAAGGCAGCGGCACAGCCTCGCCGGGTAACGGTAAGGCTGGCACTACGTTTACCATTGCGCAAATCAAGGAAGCCATGAGCTCCCAAAGCGGATTGACTGTGACCTTAGATGCCGGTGATGCGGCAATGGTATACCTGCCGCTGCAGACGGCGGAACTTCTGCAAGGAAAATCGCTGCAGCTGAAGCATGGAAGCGATGCGCTGACCCTGCCGGCAGTGGTCCTGGAGCAGCTTGCGGCATCCGCCTCCCAAACAACGGGACTCCAGATGGCTGTGCAGATGGAACCGCTGAGCAAGCAGACAGCAGCAGATCTGCTGAGTCGCGCGGGCAGCATGGTTCATGCCAGCCTAACCCAAGCCTCCGCCATTTACGACTTCAAGCTGCTGCTGATCGATTCTGGCGGCAAGGTCGTGAAAGAAATCAGCGAATTCGGCAAGCCGCTGCTGCTCACCCTTCAGGTCAACCGTCAAGCCAGTCAGGGTCATCTTTTCTTATACTGTCTGAAAGATGACGGCAAGATCGAATTCATTGACGGCAAGCTGGATGCGAACGGTACCATGACAGCGGAGCTTCAGCATTTTTCAAAGTATGCCGTAGTGGAATTCAATAAGAAGTTTTTGGATGTGCCTGCGGATCATTGGGCTTCGGCAGCGGTGTCATACCTTGCTGCGAAGCAGATTCTTACCGGCACAGCGGAGGATCGCTTTGAGCCAAGCCGCAGCGTTACACGGGCGGAATTCGCTGCGCTAATCGCGCGCGCGTTAGAATTAAAAGCACAGCATTCCGCATTGTTTACGGATGTATCTGCCGATCAATGGTATGCAGAGGCTGTGGCGGCGGCGAACGAGGCAGGCATTGTTAAGGGCCGCTCGCAGACCGTTTTTGCGCCGGAAGCCCCCATCACACGGGAAGAAATGGCGGTCATGCTGATGCGGGCTTATGAGGTGAAGAATCATATTCTGCCTGAGAAAGCGGAAATAAGCCTTCCATTTACCGATGCGTCACGAATCAACGATTGGGCGCGCGATGCCGTTCAGCAGGCTGTTCAACTGAAGCTGCTGACCGGTGACGGCAGCCAGTACAAGCCGCTGGGGAAAGCCACCCGGGCGGAGAGCGCCCAGGTGATCTATAAGCTTCTTACATCCAAGTCATAAAGCATGGCAAGAAAAAGCAGCTTCGGCCCACGGATATGTGGCCGGGCTGCTTTTTGTATATGATATTCACGATAGGAAAATATACCTTGAAACTTTTTCGCGGACTCCTCAGTCTAACGGGCATAGCAGCATTCATAGACGTCTTCGAACCAGAGAGGAAGCCGTGTTTATCTGAATGCTTGGTGCAACAACCAGGGGGTGAGGATACTGAAAGAACATACGGGATTATCGGAACAGCAGTTCAGCGAGCGCATGGAATTATGCAAAGAGAAGCTGTACCGATTCGCTTACTGCTACGTTAAGAACGAACAGGAGGCTTTGGAGATCGTATCTGAAGCAACGTACAAAGCCTATCTGTCTTTGAAGAAAATGAAGAATCCGGAATATTTCGAAACCTGGATCAGCCGGATCGTGATCAACTGCGCGCTGGATCATATGCGGAAAAAGAAAAGGTACACCTATATGGAGGATGGGGGAGGAGAGCTGCCTGCGAAGGAAGCGCCGATTTCCCTGGAGGAAAAGTGGGATCTGTATGAGGCGCTCGATCAGCTGCCGCCGGAGGAGCGGGCGTTCATCATTCTGAAGTATTTTGAGGACCGGCGTTTCAAGGACATGGCCGAAGTGCTGTCCCTACCGGAAAATACCGTCAAAACGAAGCTGTACCGGATCCTCGATAAATTAAAAAAACATTTGAAGAAGGAAGAGGTGGTCTCCCATGACAGGTAAAGAACGTTATGACAACATCCAGATACCCGGGAGCCTATCCGGTGTCATGCAGGAAGCCGTGCGGCGGGGACGGACCCATCGCAGGAAAATGAGACTGCTGCGCGGCTCGTCCATCCTGGTCGCGGCCTGTGCAGCGTTGATGATTACCGTTAACGTGCCGGGCGTCGCGATGGCCTTATCCGACGTGCCGGTCGTCGGCTCGATCGTCAAGGTACTGCAGGTAGGCGGCGGGGGGGAGCGCACGGACGGCGTCTCCGTCACGACTACGGTGCAGGAGAATACGCTGAACATCCATTTCAGCATCGATGGAGCAGAGACTTCAAGCGCTCCCGCATACACGGTGGATCGCAAGGAAGCACCCAACCGTCTGATCTTTACCTTTAACGGGGTCCGGAATCTGGACGGGGAGAAGCTGAAGCAGGACATCCGCGCGCTTTCGAACGTGAAGGACGTCTACAACAACGTCGTTCTTGATGATTCCTCCATCCGGTTTGTCGTGCAGCTGAAGGACAACGTTGATTATTCCGTTTCGGAGTACCAGAAGCCCGGCTTCATTCAGCTGAAGCTGTTCGGCGCGGCAGCCCGGCAAAAGCCGCATGAGGTGTATTATGTGCGCAGCCAGGAAATGGAGCTCGGCGAGACGCTGGGCATGCTCGACGAGCAGTATGCCGGAGACGGCAGCACGATCATCAAGACGAAGAGCGGCCAATACGTCGTCGCGCTCGGCGGGTTTGAGACGAAGCAGGAAGCGGAGCAGTTGCTCGGCAAGCTAGTCGCCCGCGGGGATTACGGCGAGCCGCTTCAGGTGGACGGCTGGATGAGCAATGAAAATCCGAAGTAACCATACATGTTGAGAAAGGAAATTGAGGAGTGTCTCCAAGGCCATTCATGGCGGAGACACTCCTTTTTGCTTATACGTTCATATCATCCGGGTCCGGATTCCGTACAGAAAAAGTAAATATATTTTCATATCGGTCATTTTCATTTCTTATTCGCTGCGGCGAAGTTCGATATGATTTCTGTATGAAACTCTGTCGAATGGGGTGCAATCTATGAACAAGACATTAGCGGAGACGGGCAAGCAAGCGCAGGCCGCGGCCGTACGCCGGAAAAGGAGACGGGGGGATAACTTATCCGGGTACCTTTTTATCGGACCCATGCTGCTCGGATTAACCGTGCTCACGATTATCCCGACCATCATTTCGCTTATTCTCAGTTTTACGGACTGGAGCTTTATCGCTGGGCTGGACAAAATTAAATTTACGGGGATCAAGAATTACTCGCTGCTTTTCCATGATCGGGTATTTCTCATTTCACTAAAAAACAATCTGGTTTTGCTGCTGGTCGTGCCCATTCAGCTCATCATTTCACTGGTGCTGGCTGTCGTCATCGATAAGCTGGTCTACTTTAAAAGCTTTTTCAAGGTCATTTTCTTTATGCCTTACATTTCCAGCATCGTTGCCGTAGCCATCGTTTTTCAGCTTCTTTTCCACCCTTCCTACGGACCCGTGAATCAATTTCTCAAGGCGCTGGGCGTGAAGAATCCTCCGATCTGGCTGGCCGACGTCCATTATGCGCTGCCCTCCGTCATGATCATCATGGTATGGGTAGGCATCGGCTTTAGCCTCATCGTGTATATGGCTGCGCTGCAATCGATACCCAAGGATCTCTATGAATCGGCGGATATCGACGGGGCGGGGACATGGACCCGGTTTACGAAGATTACGTTCCCGCTCGTTTCGCCGACGACGTTCTTTCTCCTTGTCACGGGCTTTATCAGCACCTTTAAATCGTTTGACATCATTAAGGTACTGACCGAAGGAAGGCCGGCCTACTCCACGTCGGTCATTACCTATTACCTGTATACGACGGCATTCGAGAACCTGAAGACGGGATACGCGTCCTCCATGGCCTGGTTGCTGTTCGGATTCGTGATGCTGATCACTCTTTTTCAATTGTACGGACAAAAAAAGTGGGTTAACTATTAGACGCGGGGTGACGTATGCGTAAACAGAACATCATCGGCAGGACGATGGCCACAATCCTTATGCTCATGGCCGGAATGGCTTTCGTCACGCCTTTTCTATGGATGATCTCGGCTTCCTTCAAGCCGGAGATTGACGTATTTAAATATCCGATCGAGTGGATTCCGAAGCATTGGAATATCGTAGACAATTACCGCGAGGTGTGGGTGGGAGAGCATCCTTTTTATGTTTATTATTGGAATACGGTGAAGGTTAGCGTGTTGACCACGCTGATCTCCCTGCTTTTTTCCAGTATGGCGGCCTTCGGGTTTTCCAATCTGGAATTCAAGGGCAGGAACGCCCTGTTCGTCGTCGTGCTGATGACGTTCATGATTCCAAGCTATTCGATTATCGTGCCTCAATTCATGATTTTCAAGTGGCTGCATCTCTTTGACAGCCATCTGGGCTTGATCCTGATCGGCTCGTTCAGCGCATTGGGAACCTTCATGCTGCGGCAGTTTTTTCTCGGACTTCACAAGGATTATCTGGATGCCGCCAAAATGGATGGGGCCGGAAATGCCAGGATTTTCGTACGGATTGCCGTACCGCTGGTCCGGCCGGCGCTGGCAACCTACGCGATTCTCCGGTTCATATGGACCTGGAACGATTATGCCAACCCGCTGATCTTCCTGCGCAGCGATTCTCTGGCGACGATCCAAATCGGCATCCAAAAGTTTGCATCGGAGAGCGGGGCGTATTATTCGCTTATCATGGCCGGCACCGTCTCTGCGATCCTTCCGCTTATCGTCATCTTTGTGCTCGGGCAAAAGCAGGTCATCGAAGGCATCGCGCTCGGCGGTGTAAAAGGGTAAAAATAATTCCTAATAAGTAAAAATAGAGACTCGAAAGACCTGAGAGAAACGCGGTAAATTTAGGGTGCTGGCAAAAATGGTCAAGGGCAGTCAAGCCCCGGCTCATTCTATATAATGAAATAGGCTCATTGACTAGGGGAGGTTTATGCGAAATGGGGAAAAAATGGTTGTCGGTCCTGACGGCCGCGCTGGTTGCATCGAGCGTGCTGGCGGGCTGCTCAGGCGGTTCCAACAAAACATCGGCAACGGAAAACGCCGATTCGAAAGGTAATGCGCCAACAAGCACCACGGAGCCCGTGAAAATCAAGTTTCTCGGCTGGGAAAAATCATCTGTTTATCAGCCTGCTATCGACGCATTCGAACAAAAAAATCCGGAGATCAAGGTCGAGTATGTTCCGCTGGTGGAGAATGACTCCAACGAATCCATCAAAAAGATCGACTTGATGTATGCATCCGGAGAAGATTTTGACGTGTTTACCTTGAATTCCGCGCCGGCATTCAGCCAAAGAGCAGCGAATGGCATGCTGGAGCCGCTGGACGACTATCTTTCCAAAGAAGGCGTGAAATACGAGGACGAGTATAAAGCGGAGCAGCAGAAGGTGAACGATAAGAGATATTCGCTCCCAGGCAAATTCGGCCCATGGTTTATCCTGCTGAATAAATCCAAGTTGGACGAAGCCGGCTTGCCGGTACCGACAAACTGGACCTGGGACGATTTCAGGGATTACGCGAAAAAGCTGACGAAGGGCGAAGGAGCGGGCAAGACGTACGGCGCGCATTTCCATTCCTGGAAAGACTACTTCCTGCTGAACCTCTACAGCGCTCCCGAAAATCAAGGCATCATGAAGGATGATGGCATCAACCTGAACGCGGACAATCCGCTCATGAAAAAATCGCTGGAGCTTCGCTACGAAATGGAGAAAACGGATAAATCCTCAACGCCGTATCAGGACGTCATCACCCAGAAGATCCCATACCGCGACCAATACTTCCAGCAAAAAGGCGTGATGATGCCGATTGGACCTTGGATGATCTCGGAAGCCGGGGGAACGGAGAAAATTCCGGCGACTTTCGTATCGGCCTTCGCTCCTTGGCCTACCAACAACAAAGGGGACGACATCTATTCTTATGGGGGAGCCGATCCGCTTGTCGTGTCCTCCAAATCGAAGCATAAAGAAGAATCCTACAAATTCCTCCGTTATCTCTCTACGGAAGGTATGGTTCTGACGAAGCAGTTGTCTGCATGGAAAAAGGCTGATCTCGATAAGGAAGTGGATGAGATCATATCCTCCACCCTATCACCGGATAAAATCGACAAAGCTTCTCTGGTCAATACGCTCAGCGTGACCAAGCTGCCGGTACCGCCAGTTACCGTTTCCTATGCGGCTGATTTGGAAAACGCATACATTGCCGAAGCCGATAACTACATTTTGGGCGTGACCGATATTGATAAAACGATGGAAAACATCAAGACCAACCTCCAGAAAATTATTGATGCGAATAAATAGTTAGAATTTTATAATGAAAAGGGGATGGTACATCCCCTTTTTTTTAACATGATAGAATGTTATTTAACGGGGTCCCCGCAAAGTACCTGAATGGACTTCGGAGCAGTGCCCCACGTTGTGGGGTTATTTTGTTGTTTGGCGGAGGGAGGCACCAGCTGGCGATGCGATTTCCTATATGGAGCTGGAGGCAGAAGCTCATCATCACGTCACTCTTATGTCTTGTTCTCCCTTCGGTCATTACCTTGGTCCTGACGGGATTGTATACGAAAAACGAGCTGAGGAACAAGGCCGTCGACAAAGCGGAGCAATCGCTCGAGGTGGCGGATCTCTACGAATCCAACATTATGAAGGATATGGTCAACGCCTTCAATTCGATCCAATACGACAGTGAAATGATTACGGATCTGCGCGTGGCCTGGAATAAATATAAGAAGGACAACACCGGGGCCGTCGATTTTTTCTCCTTCAAGCAAATTACCGAGAAATTGGACCGCATTACGTTTTTCGGCGGCAAGACGTACGTTACGATTCTGCTGCCCGGAGGCCTGTATTTCAGTAATTATTCGACGTATAAAAATGATTTGAAATATATGTATGGGGAGCCCTGGCTTCAAGAGCTGTCCAAAGAGCCGACGAATACGACATCCTGGATCGGAACGCAGCCGAATTACGTCCGTTCGGATGCGGATCAGGCGCCGAATCTGGTCACGATCGCACGCACGTTCCAGCTCTATAATAGCAGCGTCAAGGCGTATATCATACTGAGCAAGCCGGAAGAACAGTTCAGCCAGATTTTCGCCAAATACGCGTCCGACCAGGTCATGATGGTGCTGGACGCCCATGGCACCGTCATCTCGCATACCGATCCGCAGCAGATCGGCCAAACCTTTCGGCCCCGGAATGCTTCTTCCGGCGCGTTTGACATCGTGAAATGGAACGGGCTGGAGTATATTTCCGTCACACATGCGCTCCCGTTTGCCAATTGGAGCATGCAAAGCCTGACGCCTTATGAAAGCGTTACAAGCCGCATCGGCAACCTGTTCAGCTACGTATTCGTGCTGCAAATCATCTTCTTCCTCCTGTTCGCCATCGTGCTGTTATATTTCCTCAATCAGTGGACCAAGCCGATCATGAGACTGGCCCGCACGGCTGCGAAGGTGGAAAAGGGACTGCTGCAGGAACGCTCCAAGGTGAAAGGGCGGGACGAGATCGGCCATCTGGGCCTGGCTTTTGACAGCATGCTTGACCGGGTCGGGGAGATGATCCACCAGATCGAATGGGAGCAGTCCCGCAAGCGGATGGCGGAGCTGGAGCTGCTGCAGGCCCAGATGAATCCGCATTTTCTGTTCAATACCCTCAATTCCATCCGCCTGCAGGCGATCCTTAGCGGGGAGCCGGCCATTGCCGACAATATCGGATCGCTCTCCACGCTGCTGCGGATGACCATTAACCGCAACAATGAATTCGTGCCGCTGCATGAGGAAATCGGAACGATCGAGCATTATATGCGGCTGATGAATTTCAGGCACAGCGAGGGGGTCGAGCTGCATACCAACCTGGCCTCGGATACGATCCTGGAATCGATTCCCCGCTTTACGCTGCAGCCGCTCGTCGAGAACGCGTACATACACGGGCTGCAGCAGAAGCAAGGCGTAATTTCCATTTCGGCATGGAAGCAGTCGGGCTCGATGCTCATTGAAATCAAGGATTCCGGCATCGGTCTGTCGGAGGAGAAAATACAGGAGCTCCAGGGCGGATCGCCGGTATCCGGGATCGGACTGAAGAACGTCAAGGAAAGACTGCAAATCATATACGGCGACGCATTTTCCATGGAGATGAAAAACAGCTTGCCGGGCTCGGGCTTAATTCTTATGTTAAAGATTCCATTAACGGTCAGAGAGGAGAACAGGGATGTATCAGGTCATGTTGGTCGATGATGATGTGATGGTGCTGAATTTTTTGGAAAAGCTGGTTCCGTGGCAGGAATTGGGCTTCGAGCTGGCAGGCACATACACCAATGCGCATGATGCGATCCGGATGAGCGGCGAGCTGGTTCCCGATCTGATCATTACGGATATCGGGATGCCGGTGATGGATGGCCTTTCCTTCATCAAGCAGCTTCAGGCCGGAGCCGTGAAAACCCGGTTCATCATTTTGTCATGCCATGACGAGTTTCACTTTGCGCAGCAGGCCGTGCAGCTTGGGGTCCAGGATTACATTCTGAAAGAGTCACTGAGCCTGGACGGTATGAGAGACATCCTCGAAAGGGTCAAAAGCAGGATCGACGACGACCTTCATCTGAAGCTGCGTGTGGATCGCTTGCATGACCAGGCCCATCGCAGCCGCGAAGCGATGAAGGAAAAGTGGCTTCGGAATCTGCTGTCGAGCCCCGTTCTGGAGGACGCAGCGCTCTATGAACAGCTGCATGAATATGGTCTGAACGTGACGCTGGGACATTTTATTCCGGTTTGCTGCAGGATCCACCGTTTTCATGATGCCATCGGCCGCTATAACAGCGAGGAAATGGTGAAATTCATTGTGGAGAATGCCGCGGGGGAGCTGCTTCGCGAAGAGCCTGACGTCATCTTTTTCAGCTATTCGTCCCAGGAGTTTTTTCTGCTCTGCGCTTGCCGGAAGGAGTTGGTCACAAATCCCTACGATACGATGGCGCGGATTTCCAAGCACCTCCAGAAGGCTTTTGCCAAGTATCTGAAAATCGAGGTGTCGGTCCTGATCGGCGCAATGGTGGCCGGAGCCGAAGGCATGAGGCGGGAGCTGTCCCATTTGCTTGCTTCGGCGGATGGCTTTTTCTACTCGAGCGGTCCTGTCATCCTGAAATCCTCTGAGCTGGAGCCGAAGATGCGGGAAGAGGATCTCTTTCTCCATTATGCTGAATATAGCGAAAAGCTGAACCGTCTGCTGATCGAGGAAAATGGCGATATCGACTCGGTCATTGCGGGGTTCTTGGCGTTCATCGAAAGCCGGAAATTCCAGCCCTCCATCGTGAAGCAATTCGTCTGGAAGCTGGCGCTGGATCTGCAGCTCAAACTGAAGTTCAGCCTGCATTACGACAAAGAAAAGGTTCAGCACGACATCGGACAAATGTTGAATGTGAGCGAGCTGCGGGACTGGCTCCTGAAGTTCATGAAAGAGGCGGTGATCCACGCCGAACAGATTTCCAAAAAGAGCAAGAAATCAGAGATCATCGACGCCCAGAAATACGTCCAGCTGAACCTGCACCGGAAAATTACGCTCGAGGAAGTGGCGGACCGTCTGCATCTGAATCTCAGCTACTTCAGCAGATTGTATAAGAAGGAGACCGGTGAGAACTTCATTGAGCATGTCACCCGGATGAAGATGGAGAAGGCAAGGCTGCTGCTGCTCGATCCGGATCATACCGTGGAGAAGGTGGCGCTCATGCTGGGCTACGACAATAAAAGCTATTTTGTAAAGCTGTTCAAGCAGCATTTCGGGGTATCTCCGAGCCGGTACGTGTAGATTGCGCGAAAATAGATAGCGACTACAACAGGGCATCCTTGCGGATGTTCTTTTTTGTGCTTTGGATCAACGCGCAATCATGCATGCATTTAGACATCCGTGTGCAATCAATGATACAATAGGTACTTCATTTTCAAGGGGGTGTCGCCATGAACGTTTGGGAATGGGCCGGAGATCTTTACCGCCAGATCCGATGGATGGACGTGCTGATCGCCTTCGGCATTATGGCTGTATTTTTTATTGTGAACCGGCTGCTGGTAACCTATGTATTTTCAATGATCAACAAGAAATTCAAAGCCGAAGAGAATGCGCTGATGTGGAGGCAAGCCTTCGAGAAGCCGCTAAGGCTGTTCCTCATGCTGCTTGGCGTGTATTGGGGCTTGAAATATCTCTTGCCGGGCGGCTGGTCGACAGCCATTATGCTGGACCGGTGGTTTCGGAGCGCGGTCATCATTCTGACCGGTTGGGGGCTGCTGGTGCTGTCGAATCAATCCTCCTTTTTGCTCGAGGAAATCAGCAAGAAAATCCGGCTGGACGATTCCAGCATGCTGATTCCTTTTCTGTCCAAGGTGCTTCGGTTCGTCGTCTTCGTGCTGATCATTACGCTGGTTGCATCCGAGTGGGGCTTCAGCATGAGCGGCGTCATTGCGGGCATGGGTCTTGGCAGTCTGGCGATCGCGCTGGCCGCTAAAGACACGCTTGGCAACATTATCGGGGGCATCGTCATCATTTTGGAAAAGCCGTTTTCCAAAGGAGACTGGATTCTGACGCCAAGCGTGGAAGGCTTTGTGGAGGACATCACCTTCCGCAGCACGAAAATCCGCACCTTTGCGGATGCCTTCGTGACGGTCCCCAACGCGACCCTGTCAGGGCAGCCGATCACGAACTGGAGCCGGATGGGCAAGCGTAGAATCCAATTTACATTGAACGTGGCGCTGGACTCGGACCGGGAGCGGCTGGATGCGGCCACGACGCGCATGGAACGGATGCTCCGGGAGGATGAACGAATCGATCCGGCGACCATTATGGTTAAATTTACGGAATTCCAGGAAAGCAGTCTCGGCATCATGTTCTACTTTTTCACGAAAACGACCGTGTGGGCGGAATATTTGGCCATTCGCGAGGACATCAACCTCACGGTGCTGGAAGTGCTGGAAGAAGAGGGCGTCCGGCTGGCTTATCCATCGCAGCGCGTATTTCTCGAGGAGCTGGGCGCGGAGAGCGGACCCGCAAGGGAGTTTCAGAGCATTTCAACCGCGGGGCATTGAATGAATAGCTCCTTATAAAAAAACGTCCCCAGACGCATCATGGGCCTGCGGGACGTTTTTTATATGTCGTTCTAGTAGTCGGACCAATCCCGGTCACCCGAGAGAAACTTTTCCGTCAGAATCGACAGGAGCTGGATACCGACCTCGTTCTGCCCGCCTTCGGGGATGATCAGGTCGGCGTATTTTTTGGACGGCTCGATGAAGGCTTCATGCATCGGCTTGACCGTCGTCAGGTACTGCTGGTGAACCGATTGGATCGAACGGCCTCGCTCCTCGATGTCACGGACGACGCGGCGAAGGATGCGCACATCGGGATCGGTATCGACGAACACCTTGATATCCAGCATGTCGCGAAGCTTTTCATCCGACAGGACATGAAGGCCTTCGATGATGACGATATTATTCGGTTTAAGCTCCAGCGTTTCTGTCGTGGAACGGGCATGAATCGTGAAATCATATACCGGCGCATAAGCCGTTTCACCTGCCCGAAGCTTGGAGAGGTGCTCGATCAACAGCTCATTATCAAAGGCGAACGGATGATCATAGTTGTTCAGCGCCCGTTCCTCCAGCGTTAGATGCTTGTTGTCTTTATAATAGTTGTCCTGGGATATAAACGTAACTTTTCCCGTACCAAGACGGTCAATGACAGAGCGGGCTACCGTCGTTTTGCCGGAGCCCGTCCCGCCGGCGATACCAATAATGAGCATGGCGTGTATATAAACCTCCCTGATTTAAATGCCTGTGCAATTCCAGTATTGTAGCACAGCATGCGCTTTTTTTCACCATGGAACCACACAGAATGGCGAAATGGGTAAAAACTGCCGCGAATACTTCTGATTTCCGCTTCCTCCATCGCCCCATTCGCCACTTGGTATGTACTTCTGCAGAATAGCGATCCGCGGCAGAGCAAGCGTATATTTATTCTTTATTCAGCTCTCTGGCTTACTGTCCGGCCGGGTTATTCCGGGTGTAATTCTTCATGCTTATGTCCTGTCGGGGTTCGTCGTATCCTTTCTTCTGAGTTGCTCTTTTGCCATACGTGGGATATCGTTGAAGAGATAAAGACAGAATAAGGACGGAAGGGAAGGATTCAGATGCAAAGCAAAGTGATTTTTCTGACAACAGACAGCCTGGGAAACGGAGAACGGGAGCTGGGAACGCAAATTCTGGAGACGTATTTCACGCTTCTGAAGCAGCGTGAGCAGCTGCCTGCGGCCATTTTTTGCGCGAACCGGGGCGTGCTTGCCTTGACGGAGCAGTCTTTGGCATCGGTTCATCTGAAGGAGCTCGCCGACAAAAACGTACAGGTGCTGGCCTGCGCCACATGCGTGGACTATTACGGTATCCGGGAGCAATTGACCGTCGGAGAAATTTCCAGCATGGGGCATTTTATGGAGCTGGCGGATAAATATGAAGTGCTGACGCTTTCCTAGTCAGGGTTGTAACCATATGAACGCTGCCTGCTTACGGCTCTGCATCTCTCAGAGATGCAGAGCTTTTGTTGTGATTGGAGGAAGAATGTCGATGACAGCTTGTCTGGTGCAGGAATGAGATATGGCTGTGCGATGATTTCGCAATATGTATAAAAATACATATTTTATTTTGTAAACGCTAACAGAAATGCGTATCAGGGCAGTCCGCGCCTAGTACCATTTCTCAGCCCATTCTTCGACGGCGCGTAAAGCCCGACCCAGTTCGGTTCCTTTTCGGGTCAAGGAATATTCGATGCGAACCGGGCGGTCTGCGATCACGTTGCGGACGATGATGCCGCCATCCTCCAGCTCCTTGATCCGTTCATTCAGCATACGCTTGCTGAGATCGGGAATATAGGCTTGAATCTCACTAAAGCGTTTGGGCTCCTCCATCAACGTGTGAATGATGAGATTTACCCACTTTTTCCCCGTGATTTGATATGCCATTTCGACTTTCTCGCATAATGGGTTTTCACGTTTTCCGTCGTTCATTGTACTCACTCCTCTGTACCAAGGTTACTAAACATAATTAAGTTACTACATCTGCAATACAAGGCAATATGATGTTTGTCACATGATGATTGTAGAACATCATATCACGGAAAACGCTATCATTAAAGCCCCGCGGGCACCGTTCATAATTTGGACAAAAAATGTTTGACAGCGCGGAAAAATGGGTTTAATATTGCCCATGTTAAGTTATCGGGTTATTTAAAGTAACCAAATATGCAGCGTAACGCTGCTGCCGGCAGCTAGATGTTTTTTGGTGGGAATGGAGGAATATACTGTGGACAATATGTCATTTGTTTTGTTTGGAGGCACAGGGGATCTGGCTAAGAGAAAAATCTACCCTGCTTTATTCAACCTATATATAGATAATAAAATGCCCGAGGCATTTTCGATTGTTGCTTTGGGCAGAAAAGAACAGTCCCATACGGATTTTCAACAGGTCGTGGCGCAATCGCTGCAGACGTTCTCCAGAAGAACGGCAAGCGATCCGGCTGTCGTTGAATCCTTTTTGCAGTCGATTCGTTATTCTTCGCTCGACGCAGGTAACATAGAGGACTTTCATAAGCTGCGGACTCTCGTGGAGTCCCGGGAGCAAGAGCTTGGCATACCGGAAAACCGCATGTTCTACCTGTCGGTCGGACCGGAATTTTTCGACGTGATCGCGCTGAGCATCAAAGAAAGCGGGCTCGGGTCGACAACAGGCTGGAAACGGCTCATTATCGAGAAACCGTTCGGACGCGATTTGAAATCGGCGCGCCATTTGAACGAGCAGCTCAGCAAAGCTTTTGACGAAAGCGAAATTTACCGCATTGACCACTATCTCGGCAAGTCGATGGTGCAAAATCTTGAAATCCTCGAATCCTCAAATCCGATTCTGAAGGCTCTATGGTCCAACCACCATATCGCCAACGTCCAGATTATCGCGAGCGAGATCGTCGGCGTTGAAGAAAGAGCCGGTTACTACGATCATTCCGGAGCCATCCGGGACATGGTTCAAAACCATATGCTTCAGCTTCTGATGATGATCAGTATGCGTCTTCCGCGCAAGAGCGACGCGAGCGAAGTCCGCATGAAGAAAAGAAACGTCATGGAATCCCTTCGTCCGCTGCACATGGAGACCATCGCGAAGAACGTCGTCCGCGGCCAATACACCGCCGGAGAAATTCAAGGAAAAGCCGTACCGGGCTACACCAGCGAGCCTAACGTGCCGACAACGTCGAAGAACGATACCTTTATCGCGCTTCGCCTGTGGATCGATAATTACTTCTGGAGCGAGGTTCCTTTCTATATCCGTACAGGCAAACGCATGGCGGAAAAATCTACGCGAATTGTCATTGAATTTAAAGAGCCTTTAAAAGGACAAACTACCACAAGCGACCCGAATTTGCTGGTGATCGAAATTAATCCGAATGAAGGCATCTTTATTCAATTAAACAAAAAAGATCCGCTGAACACAGAGAAGCTCGAACCGATGCGCGTAAACTTCTTCTCAAGCGGTAAGGATCTGCCGGAAGCTTACGAAAACCTGATTTTCGATGCCATCCGCGGCGACTCCACCTTCTTCGCCCATTGGGACGAGGTTGAGCTGTCCTGGGAATACGTGCAGCCGATCCTCGACGCATTCGAGCAGGATCTGATTCCGCTGTCTTATTACCCTGCAGGCTCCAACGGTCCGGAAGCATCCGAGCAATTGGTGCAGGCCGACGGCTTCCAGTGGTGGCTTGATCAAGCCCCTGCGGCTGCGCAAAAGAAAGACGAGAAGGAATTGGTAACGCAAGCCTGATCTTCAGGGAATCATACGGGTTAAATCATAATAGATAGATTAAAAAGCATGGTGTGGAGGTAATAACATGAAAGTCGGATTAATTGGATTAGGTAAAATGGGTCTCAACCTGGGACAAAATCTTTTGGATCATCATCATAACGTGGTTGCTTTTGACCTGAATACAGCTGCGGTTGAAGAACTGACGAGCAAAGGCGCCGAAGGTGCGGCAAGCTTGAAGGAGCTCGCTTCCAAAATGGAATCTCCGCGGATTTTCTGGATCATGGTTCCGCATGGCGTCGTTGATTCCGTCATCGATGAGCTGGTTCCGGTTTTGTCGAAGGGCGACATCGTGATCGAAGCCGGGAACTCTCACTACAAAGAGTCCATCGCCAGATACAACAAGCTCAAGGAATTTGGCGTGAGCTTCCTTGATGTGGGTACGTCCGGCGGGATGGAAGGCGCACGCAACGGCGCTTGCTATATGATCGGCGGGGACGAAGAGGCCTGGAACATCGTTGAACCGATCTTCAAGGACACCGCAGTTGAAAATGGCTACCTGTACGCAGGTAAAGCCGGCAGCGGACACTTCCTGAAAATGGTCCATAACGGCGTGGAGTACGGCATGATGGCTGCCATCGGCGAAGGCTTCGAAGTGCTGGAGAAAAGCGACTTCGATTATGACTATGAGAAAGTGGCGCGCGTATGGAACAACGGTTCCGTTATCCGCTCTTGGCTGATGGAATTGACGGAGCAGGCTTTCTCCAAGGATGCTAACCTGGATGGCATCAAAGGCGTCATGCAGTCTTCCGGCGAAGGCAAATGGACGGTGGAAACCGCGCTGGATCTGCAAACCGCGACTCCGGTCATTGCACTGTCCCTGCTGATGCGTTACCGTTCCCTGGAAAATGACTCCTTTACCGGTAAAGTCGTTGCAGCGCTCCGCAATGAGTTTGGCGGCCATGCCGTAGTCAAAAACTAAACTTTCTATACAAACTGGAGGTAAGTGAATCATGAAATTTTTCATCGATACTGCGAATCTGGAAGACATTAAAAAAGCATACAAAGTCGGCGTATTGTCGGGTGTAACAACGAACCCTTCCCTGGTTGCCAAAGAAGGCGTGAAGTTCGAGGACCGCATTGCTGAAATTTTGCAGGCCGTTCCCGAAGTTGAATCGGTATCTGCCGAAGTGACTCCGGATGCGTTAACCGCGGAAGATATGATCGCACAAGCGGAAGAGCTGATCAAGATCAACGGCGGCGACAAAAATATCACGATCAAGCTGCCGATGACCCTCGACGGTCTGGAAGCTTGCCGCTACCTCACCAAAAAAGGCGTAAAAACGAACGTGACCCTGATCTTCACCGTGAACCAGGCGCTGCTTGCCGCTCGTGCAGGCGCAACGTACGTGTCTCCGTTCCTGGGACGCCTCGACGATATTTCGGAAGACGGCGTTCTGCTCGTGTCCAAAATCGCTGAGCTGTTCCGCATTCATAACCTGGACGCGCAAATCATTGCCGCTTCGGTCCGCCATCCCGATCACGTTACCCGTGTCGCCATGGCCGGTGCCCACATCGCAACGGTACCGTTCAGCGTTATCGCGCAGCTTGCCAAACATCCTTTGACCGATCAAGGCATGGAGAAGTTTGCGGCTGACTGGAAAAACGTGACGAAATAATAGGCTAATCCCGTTCAAATTGTAAATAGATTAAAACCGCATGGTAAGGTCCGAAAGGCGCCGTTCCTGCGGTTTTTTTTGTATGTTTGGGAATGTAAAGAAAATAACATAAAACAAAACAAAATCGTGCATAGAAACCAAGAGAAGAGTTGGTTATAATCTTTGCTGTAAGCGTTACCGCAAATGGATGAACGCCGGCAGAGCCGGGACGGTGAGAGATGAAGGGAGGATGCAGTATATGACGCAACAATTGGAGACAAGAACGGTCCATTCTTTGATGAAAATATTTCCCGACGAGGATTTGGCAGTTCATGCCGTCGCTCAAGGGGCGGCGCTCCAAAACGAGGTTTTCTCGTATCAGGTGGCCTATCGGTCGCAGTATTGGATTCCGTCGATTCATGTGAAGGTCGAGTCCGAAATCGGAGATTACATCACGCTGCGCAGCGTCGGTCTGTCGCCATCGGAGTACCCTGTGCAGGGCGACCATGACGACAACATGCTGCGGACCACGCCAGGCCTGTATCCGGATCCGCTGCTGCCGCTGAGCGGCGACGGCGTGCGTGCATATCCGGCGCAGTGGCGTTCGATTTGGATTACGGTGAACCCTGAGAACGAGGTCAATCCGGGCCTCTACCCGATCGTGGTGCGTTTCGTGACGGAATCGGGAGAGGAGCTGGCAAAGGAACGCTTTGAGCTGGAAATCATCGGGGCACAGCTGCCCAAGCAGCAGCTTCTGCATACGCAGTGGTTTCACACGGATTGCCTGACAACGCACTACCATACGGATGCGTTCAGCGAAAGGCACTGGGAGCTTCTGAAGCAGTACATACAAACCGCGGCGGATCACGGCATCAATATGCTGCTGACGCCTCTCTTCACGCCTCCGCTCGATACGGAAGTCGGAGGGGAACGTCCGACCGTGCAATTGGTCGATGTCGAGGTGACGGGGGAGAATCAGTACGCTTTCGGGTTTGACCGCCTGAGTAGATGGGTGGAGCTGTGTAACGAATGCGGTATCGAGTATTTTGAATTCTCGCATCTGTTCACGCAGTGGGGCGCGCATCACGCGCCGAAAATCATGGCGACCGTAAACGGCGAAACGAAGCGGATCTTCGGCTGGGAGACGGACGCGTCGGGCGAAGCCTATCATACGTTCCTGAACCAGTTCCTGCCGCAGCTGGTGGACTGGATTCGGGAGAATGGGCTGGAGAAACGCAGCTATTTCCACATTTCCGATGAGCCGACGCTGGATCATCTGGAATCTTGTGAAAGCGCCCGTAATATCGTCAAGGATCTGCTCGAGGGATTTCCCATCATCGACGCGCTGTCGGATTACGACTTTTATGAAAAGGGTTTGGTGGAGAACCCGATTCCGGCCAACAATCACATCGAGCCTTTCCTGGAGCATGGGGTCACACCGCTGTGGACGTATTACTGCGTATCGCAGTACAAGGACGTATCCAACCGCTTCTTCAGCATGCCGTCGGCGCGCAACCGGATTTTGGGCTACCAGCTGTATAAATACGATGCGGCGGGATTTTTGCATTGGGGCTTCAATTTCTGGTATACGCAGTATTCGAAGCAGGTCATCGACCCGTTCCGCGTGACGGATGCAGGGGGCGCCTTCCCTTCCGGCGACGCCTATCTGGTATATCCGGGCGAGGACGGTCCGATCGAATCGATCCGGATGGAGGTTCTGTACGAGGCGCTGCAGGATTTGCGCGCGCTGCGTCTGCTGGAGGAACTGATCGGGCGGGATGCCGTGCTTGCGGCGCTGGATGAGGGCCTAGAAGAGCCGATCACCTTCAGCCGTTACCCAAGGGACGCGGCATGGATTTTGTCCAAACGGGAGTGGATCAACGGGCAGATCAAAGAGCATATCCATAAAAGCACGGTAATTTCGTAAACGTATTTGGTTTTTAAAGACTTCTTCCATAGTCCGCGTCCGGAGTCATCCGGAGACGGGCGGGAGAAGTCTTTTTTACATGGAAAAACCACTAATTTTGATATGAAAAGGAAGCTAATTCCTGGGGTGTTTTTATCAAAAGCGCGCGATTAGAATAAAAATATATCCTCCGGGAGCCCATACTCGTAAACGCTTACATAGATGATCCTGATCCATCGTATCCTAGCGTTTTCGGCAGCAGAAGGAGGAAGAAAAAAGTGTAAGCAAGTCAGTCATTTATGAAAACGCTTTCTGTATCTCGATACCTTTCTAAGGAGGCAAGTCATGATGTTGAAAAAGACGCTGAGTTTGGTTCTCGCCGCCGCTATGGTCGTGCCAATCACTGTGGCCGGAACGCCAGCTGCTCCAGCACTGGCTGAAAAAGCGCAAGAGAAGAAGCCATCCCCTGGGCAAGCCTACAGCTGGGATCGCGTGAAAGTGGTCGGGGGCGGATTCATTCCCGGCATTATTTACAATCCCGGAGAAAAGGATCTGATTTATGCCCGGACGGATATTGGCGGAGCTTATCGCTGGAACCCGTCAACGCAGTCCTGGGTTCAACTGCTGGACTCCGTCAGCTTTAAGGAATGGAACATGCTTGGCGTGGATACGCTGGCTACGGACCCGGTAGACACGAACCGATTGTATGTAGCGTCCGGAACGTATACCAATGATTGGACGGACATGAATGGCGTTTTGCTTCGCTCGACGGACCGGGGGGACACCTGGCAGCGCACCGAGCTACCTTTTAAATTGGGAGGGAATATGCCGGGCCGGTCGATGGGGGAACGTCTGGCTATCGATCCCAATAATAATCGCGTGCTGTATATGGGGACGAGAAGCGGAAACGGTCTATGGAGAAGTACCGATTACGGGGTGACCTGGAGCCGGGTGGACAGCTTCAAGGCAGTAGGCAACGTGAAAGATTATTATAATGATCTCGTCGGCGTCGTATGGGTGACCTTTGACCCGTCGACAGGCAGCAAGGGCACAACGACGCAAACCATCTATGTTGGCGTGGCGGATACGGAGCACAGCATATACCGGAGCACGGATGGCGGGAAGACCTGGGAGCCGGTGCCGGGACAGCCTGAACAGGGCTATCTTCCTCATCATGGCGTGCTGTCCGCTAACGGTCATCTTTACGTAACTTACGCGAAGGAGGTTGGTCCTTACAACGGCGGCGAAGGGTCGGTATGGAAATACGACACGGCTGCCCGGACATGGACGGATATCAGTCCGACCGGAGCAGGCTCGACGGACAGCCCTTACGGGGGACTGGCGGTGGATGCGCAGCATCCGGACACCCTCATGGTAGCCACGATGAACAAATGGTGGCCGGATGAGTTCATATACCGCAGCACGGATGGAGGCAAGACATGGAAGTCATTCTGGACGCTGGATTATTCCAAGGACCCGGTACGTCAGAATCAATACACCATCGATTATTCGCTTGCCCCTTGGCTCGACTGGGGAGAAAAGAAAAGCCTTCCGGAGCAAAATCCGAAGCTCGGCTGGATGATCGGGGATCTGGAGATTGATCCGTTTAATTCGGATCGCATCCTGTATGGAACCGGCGCTACGCTGTATGGTTCGAGCAATGTGACGGCCCTGGACCAAGGTCAAAACGTCAACATATCCGTCATGGCCAACGGGATTGAGGAAACGGCTGTTCTGGGCCTGATCAGTCCGCCCTCCGGCGCTCATCTGCTGAGCTCCATGGGGGATATCGGAGGTTTCCGGCATGAAGATCTGACCAAGGCTCCTTCCATGATCACGAATCCGTATCTGGGTACCAGCACCGATATCGATTACGCCGAATTGAATCCGGACATGGTCGTACGTGTCGGTAACAGCGACGGCGAGAATCCGCGGATGGGCATTTCTACGGACAACGGAAAGACCTGGAAACCGGCGGCCAATGCCTGGGCTGCGGTGAAGGATGATGCAACGCAGGGCGGCCATGTTGCCGTAGGGGCAAACGGGGGAACCATCCTGTGGAGCCCGGCGAATTCGGAGGCTCCGAAGCCGGTAAGCTACTCTACGGATCAGGGAGCGACCTGGAAAATATCCAGCGGCATCCCGAGCGGCGCGAGCATATCCTCTGACCGCGTGAACCCGGCTCTGTTCTATGGCATCGCAGATGGTGATTTTTACGTCAGCAGAAACGGCGGGGCATCTTTTACGAAGACGGCTTCGGGGCTGCCGACGAATTTGACGAGCAACTTCAAGGCCGTGCCGGGCGTGGAAGGGGATATCTGGATCGCGGCAGCCGCAGACAACAGCAAAAAGAATAGCCCGTACGGTCTGTGGCACTCCACCAATGCCGGTCAATCGTTTGAGAAGATGAATCAGGTTCAGGAGGCTGCTTCCATCGGTTTCGGCAAGGCAGCTCCCGGCCAGAAATACATGGCTCTCTATACGAATGCCACTATCCATGGCAAGCAAGGCATCTATCGCTCGGACGATGCAGGCCGGACCTGGATTCGCATCAACGACGACCAGCATCAGTTCGGATCGGCGAATGCGGCGATTACCGGCGATCCGAGAATATATGGTCGCGTCTATCTGGGAACGAACGGCTTGGGCATCGTGCTGGGCGACACGGCTGCGGGGCAAGATACCACGCCGCCTGTGATTTCGCTCGATAACACGAATAAAACGGTACATAATCGAAACTACGTGTTATCCGGTAGAGTCAATGAAGCGTTGCTGAAAGCATCCTTGACGGTCACGCTGAATGGCGGTAAGCCGCTGCAGGTGAAGGTCTCAAACGGAAAATTCAATCAGAAGCTGACCTTGTCCAAAGGGGTAAACCGGATCGCGCTGGAAGCGGTCGACCTGTCGGGAAACAAGTCCAGCTTCAATATCCAGGTGGAGTACAACGCGAAAAAATAGCCGCAAAAAGGAGCATCTGGCGATGCTCCTTTTTTTGTTAGAGTAAGGCAGACGGAAATTCCCGGGAACGGAGCTTCAGGGTTTACGATTTCCATAAAGTAACTTACAATATATACAAATTATGACATTCGATTATGTGAGCTTGGAGCGCTTAGCCATTCGAATGACGAAGGCAACCAAAAAGTACGAAATGGGGGAAACATGAAAACAGGGCTAAAGCTTTTGATGGTCTGTTCCGTTTTGATTTTGCTGCTCGGCGGCTGCAGTTCACGGCCTGAGGCGGATACGCTTGCGGTGATCCAGGCGCAGAAGGATTCTAACTATGCGGAAATGTTTAATGCCTTATCTCTCGGCAATGTTTTCGATTATAACCTGAGCCTGCCGCATGCCGACAAAACCTGGGTTGAAGTATGGGTGGAAGGTTATAAAAAGGGTAAAAAAATGCAGGAATCGCCGCTGATCTCGCTCTCCTACGGTTTCGCTCCGTCCCAAACAAGCGCAGGCGCTTTAGGGTGGGGGATCGTAAACGAAGGCGGAGCGCAGAAGTCGATGATTTTATACGCTCCTGGAGCCGGGACGGGATTAAGCAGCGTACCCGAGGTGATCGATAAGAATCTTTCATCGATGATGGGCTCCGTCATAGGGGATCAAAAGCTTGAATTAAAAGCCGGCGATTCCGCGATATTGGCGGTATGGCGGCAGAATGAATCCGGCGGTTATCAGACGTATGGTCCGGAGCAACTGGAGGAAATGCTGCAAACAGATACAGTAACGCTGGTGCTGAAGATCAAGGTGGATACGAAAAATCCGAAGTGACTTCAACGGCACATCATTTACTCGGGCAGTGTATACCTTTGAACTACGGGCAACCGCGATGGAGGCTGGTAACAGCCGGCACCATGCGCAGCTGCTCGTTTTTTGCATGCATAAGAAATCGAAATGAAAATTTTCAAAAGATTGTTTTCACACATATTGACATCTCTGTTCCATGCGGTATAATAGTCAAAGAAAGTCAAAGTCAAAAAATTTGATCAAAACATCAATCGTATTTCCAAACCATTAGCATCAAACCAGAAAGGGGCAATGGATCTATGCGTTGTCAACAATGTAATGCCAATGAAGCTACTGTAGGACTGAGCTTTACCGTGAATCAGAAATCAGAACGTTTATATATATGCCAGGAATGTTATGCAAAAATGAACAGCGGGATCCCGTTCCACGCGGGCTTCGGCTCTTTGGGCATGTCGCCGATCGATGAATTCTTCAAAGGCTTCATGCAGCCGCCGCAATTCCAGCAGGATGCAAACGTCGCGAATGGCGCAGCAAGCCGCGCCCAGGGCCGTGGCGGCCAGCGCGGAGACGGCATGCTGGATCAGCTGGGACGGAATCTGAACGACGCGGCGAAAGCAGGTCAAATTGATGCCGTGATCGGCCGTGACGAAGAAATTGAACGAGTCATTGAAATTTTGAACCGCCGCAGCAAAAACAACCCGGTGCTGATCGGTGAGCCAGGGGTAGGTAAAACGGCCATCGCCGAAGGCCTCGCCCTCCGTATCACGGAAGGCAAGGTACCTGCCAAGCTGCGTAACAAAGAGGTTTACTCGCTGGATGTGGCTTCGCTGGTTGCCGGCACCGGCATCCGCGGCCAATTCGAGGAGAAGGTGAAACAGCTCATATCCGAGCTGCAGCAGCGCGAGAATGTTCTGCTGTTCATCGACGAGATCCATCTGCTGGTCGGTGCAGGCTCGGCCGAAGGCTCGATGGATGCAGGCAATATCCTGAAGCCGGTATTGGCACGCGGCGAGCTCCAGGTCATCGGGGCAACCACCTTGAAGGAGTATCGCCAAATCGAGAAGGATGCCGCTCTGGAGCGTCGTTTCCAGCCGGTCATGGTCGATGAGCCGACCGTTCAGGAAACGATTGAGATTCTGAAGGGGCTCCGTCCGAAATATGAAGAATTCCACGGCGTCCATTATTCTGACGAGACGATTGCCGCCTGCGCGCAGCTGTCCCAACGGTACATTCAGGACCGCTTCCTGCCGGACAAGGCGATCGATCTGCTCGACGAGGCAGGCGCCAAGCTGAATTTGCGGATGTCGGATAGCGGACAGGGACAGCTCCAGGCCCGCTTGGAGCAGGTGAAGGCCGAGAAGGATCAGGCTACCCGTGCTGAAAACTATGAAGTTGCGGCCCGGCTGCGTGATGAAGAAAATGAGCTGCTCCGCCGCTTGAACAGCGCTGAAGGACAGCCAAATAATACGGCAGAGGTCAGCGTCGAGGATATCCAGCATATCATCGAACGTAAAACCGGGATTCCGGTCGGCAAGCTGCAGCAGGATGAGCAAAGCAAGATGAAGAATCTTGCCGAACGTCTGGGCATGAAGGTTATGGGGCAGGCGGAAGCGGTTGAGAAAGTGGCCAAGGCCGTACGCCGCAGCCGTGCCGGATTGAAGCCGAAGAACAAACCGATTGCTTCCTTCCTGTTCGTCGGCCCGACTGGCGTTGGTAAAACCGAACTGTCCAAGTCGCTTGCGGAAGAACTGTTCGGCCAAGCGGATGCCATGATCCGGCTTGATATGAGCGAATACATGGAGAAGCATTCCGTTTCGAAGCTGATCGGTTCGCCTCCGGGATATGTCGGCCATGAAGAAGCCGGCCAGCTGACGGAACGCGTACGTCGCAATCCGTACAGCATTATCCTGCTCGATGAGATCGAGAAGGCGCATCCTGATGTGCAGCACATGTTCCTGCAGGTGCTGGACGACGGACGTCTGACGGACAGCCAAGGACGGACCGTGAGCTTCAAGGACACCGTCATCATCATGACGTCGAATGCAGGCATCACGGAGAAGAAGATTACCGTCGGTTTCTCGGCTTCCGATTCGGTTCAAACCAGCTCGATCCTGGATTCGCTCGGCGCGTACTTCCGTCCGGAATTCCTGAACCGGTTCGATGCCATCATTCCGTTTGCTTCCCTGAAGGAAGACGTGCTCGTACAGATCGTGGACCATATGCTGGACGAAATCGTCAGCACCATGGGTGAGCAGGGTATCACGCTTCACATATCGGACGAAGCGAAAAAGAAACTGTCCGAGCTCGGCTACAACCCGGCCTTCGGAGCACGTCCGCTGCGCCGCGTCATCCAGCAGTACGTGGAGGACGGCATCACCGATCTGGTGCTGGACGAGGGAAATGTTACGCATATCAACGTGGAAGTTCTGGATGATGCCATTCAGGTCATCAAGGGCTGAATTTGAAGCACGTCTGACAGCTGAATAGGATCTCCAAAGAATACGAAGCAGCGGCATAAGGGAACACTCTTGTGCCGCTGCTTCTTTATTTCGGGCCTTTAAGCATAATCGTTTTTGTCCTCAACATATAATCGGTTTTAGAGAGAAGGATGTCGTCTTAGGTCGAGGGCATGTACTCGAGCCTATATGAAGTCAAATTGACAGGAGGCGCGGAAAATGGGTAAAACGTACTTGAAGTCATCCGTTAAAGGTGCAGTTATGGGGGCTTCGATGACCGGTGGCTGGCTGCTGGCAGACCTGCTTCTTCCGGAGCCGTGGGGGGATGTCGTCCTATATGCGGCCATGGCAGTCCTCAATGTAGGGATCGGGTGGAAGATTGGCAAGATGTTCGACCGGCAGGAGTCGGGAAAAGAAAGCACCGAGGCTATGGAATTGAAAAGTACGGCCAGCTTCGAATCCCAATCATAAATGGGGCCGGGGATCCGCGTGCTTAGGTGCTTAGCGGATGCAGTCAGCTTGGCGTGAAGCATACAAAAAAGACAAGGAGCCGGCGAGTAGCCATCGGCTCCTTGTCTTTTTTAAGATTATAGAATTTATAAATTTCAGCAAAGCTGAACCATTCTATAATCGCAAGAAAAATTTCCGCTAAACGCGGTCTGTCTTCTTTGAAGGTACGTCGATAGACGTTTTTCTTATCAAGCAAGAAAAACTTCTGCTGATGGCGGTCTGTCTCCTGATAAATTACGTCTTCTTATAAGGCTTTTACGTATGCGAAATTAGTCCGTGAATTGGTTGTCTTCCGGTAAATGATCCATGTAGAAGTCAAACCAATTTTTATAGATAAATCGTTCGACATCTTGTTCGCTGTAATGCTTCTGAAGTAAATCGACCAGCCGATCATACTTCCCCGCATGCTCCAGGCCGGCGATCTTTTCTTTGATCCCGTCAAAATCTGACCCGAATCCGATATGGCGGCTGCCGCCAAGCGAGCAAATATGGTCGATATGAAACAATATATGATCCATCTCAGCCGGTTCTTCAGCATGCACGAACGAAGGTACAAAGGTGATCCCGATGACTCCGCCGGTCTGGATGATCGAAGCAATCTGCGCATCGTTTAGATTCCTGAGCCGCGGACATACATGGCTGGCATTGGAGTGAGAGGCAATAAAGGGCTTTTCGGATTGCGATGTTAACTCCCAGAAGGCCGTTTCGGACAGGTGCGATACGTCGAGGATCATGCCGAGACGGTTGCATTCCCGGATCAGCTTCAATCCTTGAGACGTAAATCCGCCTTTGCGCGGCTCCAAAACGCCGTCCGCCGCCCAATTTGCATAATTCCAGGTGATGCCGACATTCCGGACGCCCAAGTAAAATAAGATTCTGAGATAAGTCAAGTTTCCCTGCAGCGCATCCACGCCTTCAAGCGACAATAAAGCCCCGATCAATCCTTCACGTTGAGCCAGCTTTAAATCATTCTTCGTCCGAATGCCTCGGATCTGTCGGTTTGAAAGAATACGTTCATGAAATAAATCAATGCTTTCCAGGATATGACGATAGTTTCCGGAAAATTTCGCGGGTAAATAGAGGGCGAAGTTTTGGAATCCGATGTTGGATTCCAGCATCCGATCGAGCGTGACATCCAGCCGGTCCTTTTCCTGGCGGAAATCAAGCTCGGGGTCTTCCAATAGCTTGCTCAGCACATCGCAGTGGGCATCAAATATTTTCACCGGCAATGCCTCCGTTCATGACCGGCCTGCCGCGATAGGCATAGGAGGGGAAGAGCTCCCCAGGTTCAGCGCTTGCTCCGGCATGGTCTTCTGCGTTCATCGTGGAGATGAATTCGGTAATCATATGGTGATGGGGTGACCGTTGGCATACAGGATCGGCTTGCCCGGAGTCGCCTGTTAATAGATAAGCCTGACAGCGGCAGCCCCCGAAGTCCCGAAAGCGGTGTTCGCAGCTCCGGCAAGGTTCGGACATCCAATCCTGCCCCCGGTATGCATTGAAAGCGGCGGATTCTTCCCAAATCCACTTTAACGTCTTTTCTTTTACCGAATCGAATTTCATCGTCCGGATACTCGATGCTGCAGTGCAAGGCAAGACTTTCCCGTCGGGCGTCACGGTCATCGATATGCTGCCCCATCCCCCCATGCAGGGCTTCGGGAATTCCTCATAGTAATCCGGGATCACCCAAATCAGCTCCATTTGTTGACCGAAGCGTTCTTTGGCACGCGTGTAAGCTTCCTCGGCCGCTGCAAGCTGGGCCTTTGCCGGCAGCAAATGCTGGCGGTTCAGATAAGCCCAGCCGTAATATTGGGTGTTTGCCAGCTCCAACCGCTCCGCTCCCCATGAGGCGCAAAGCTCGATGATATCCTCCACAAGGTCGATATTTTGCCTGTGAAGCACGACGTTCATATGTAACGGAAGACCTGCAGCTCGAATCCATTGTGCGGCTTTTTGTTTGGATTCGTGGGCCCTGGAGCCGGCGATCGCGTCGGCGAGTTCCGCCGTAGGCGCCTGAACGCTCAATTGAATGCTATCCACCCCTGCGAGCGCAAGCTGGCGGATGCGTTTTTCCGTAACGCCCACACCGCTGGTGATTACATTGACGAAAAAACCTAATTCGCGGGCCCGCCGGATCAGCTGCTCCGCGTCCGGTCTCAGCAGCGGTTCCCCGCCCGTCAGGTGAAGCTGCACGATGCCGAGGTCATGCGCTTCTTCCCATACGTTCATCCAATCCTGTGTAGACAATTCATGTTCTCTTCTGGAAAGCTCGACCGGATTCGAGCAGTACGCGCAATGGAGGGGACAGCGATGAGTAAGCTCTGCGGTAAGCGCATAGGGAATCGCTACTTCCATGTTTCCACCCACCCCCGATCCGCCGCCTGCGTCAGAAAATCGAGGACATCCGCTTTCAGATCCGTTTGATTGTATTTCGTCTGCAGCTCCTCGATGATTTGATTTACCGTCCGCTCGCCGTCGCACAGCCAAAGAATGGCCCCTGCCGTAGGATTCAGACGAATGACGCGTTCCGGCAGAAGAAGCAGATCGGTCTGTCTGGCTTCGTCAAACTTCAAACGGGCCGGGCGGCGCAGCCTGAGCTGCTTCGATAGCTCCTCTGTCATCATCGCTCGTCCTCCGCTATGGGATAAGCCATTAGAAGCGCATCCAGCATCGCCCACAGCACATCGCATTTGAAATGCAGTGCGGCGATCGCTTGATCTTGATCACTGCGATCTTTGCATTCGCGCAATACGAGCCCCAGTCCATGGTCCGCGTCGCGGGGCGCCTGGTGCAGCCTGGCCTTGAAGTACTCAAGCCCCTCCGGCTTGATCCACGGATACAGCTGTTCAAATATGGCGATACGATGCGAGATCAGCACGGGCGCAAACATTTCCGTTAAAGAAGAGGCAACGGCGATGAGCCAAGGCTGAAGTCGGCAGAAGTTTACATAGGCATCCACCGCGAATCGAACGGCCGGCAGCACGTGCCGCTCATCCAGCATTTCCTCTCTCGGAATTCCGACCGCCTCGCCAAGACGGATCCAGGCCTCGATTCCGCCTTCATGCTCCGCAGTTCCGTCATGGTCCATAATGCGCTGAATCCATTTACGCCGCTCTTCCTTTGAGGGCAGTTTGGAAAGAATGATGGCGTCTTTCACCGGAATGTTCTTCTGATAGTAAAAGCGATTCGCCACCCACGCCCGAAGCTGTTCGGGGCTTAGCTTTCCTTCATGCATACGTACATGGTACGGATGCTTGTCGTGATATCGCAGCTCTCCGACTTCACGTAATTTCATCGTTAATTCTTCATTGGACAACAAATAAGGGTTCACGTACGTCTAGACCTCCAATTCCAAACCGTCATAGCCGACCTCCAGTCCGAGTTCCTTGAGCGTTCGGCTCTCCAGGGAGCCTTCATGAAGAATCGGGTTGGTGTTGTTGATGTGAATGTAGATTTTTCGACCGGACCGGCGGATAAGACGCTCCAGGCTGCCATTCGGACCGGCGATTGGGATATGACCCATATCGGAAGCGTTCAAATCGGAAATGCCCAAGCGTTTGATTTCATCCGGGTGCCAAAAGGTTCCGTCCATGAACATGCAGTCGGCATGCTCCAATTGCTTATCCAGTTCCTCCGTCCATAATTCAACGCCGGGTGCATATACAGCCGTCCCACCCGTGCGCTGGTCCACGATCTTGTATCCCATGACCCAAGAGGAGCGCTCAGGCTCTCTTGTTTGCAGGGCGGAAGCATATCGTGGAGGCTTGCAGCCTAAATGAAACGGATATAGAATTAAGTTTCCCCCAAAAAGTGGAAAAGATTCTCCGGGATTCGCGATTGACCATCGGAACGCTGCATAAGGCTCAAGAATTTGCCGGATAGGAAAGGCCTCTTGCAGAGCCTGCATCACCGGAGGGGCTGCATACACCTCGATTTCCGCGGATTCCCTTAATTGAAGCAGCCCGATCGTATGATCCAGCTCCGCATCGGTCAGCAGCACGCCCTGGATCGGGGAGCTGCGAATCGTAGGCCCGGGTTGAAGCTCATCATGGGCTTCGATCTGAGCATGGATATCCGGAGTCGCATTCAATAGATACCATGACTTGCCGTTATCGCTAATGGCCAGAGAATTATGCATGCGAGTGCGAAAAAAACGTTGGTTTTCCCTTGCGGAGCGGCAGTTGGGACAGTTACAGTTCCATTGCGGAAAGCCTCCTCCTGCCGCGGACCCCAGCACTTTCAGAAACATGTTTCTGTCCTCCCCAAAAAAATAGATGCCGGATTGCTCCGGCATATGGCTGCGATGCTGTTGCTTACTTTTGATAGGCGTATGCCGTCACCTCAGCACAAACCTCAACGACTTCAAACTCAGGCTTAACCCACATTCCCTCACCCCCTTGAAGCTCATGTGCCCGACATCGTTCATGAGGAAAAGAAGCTTCGAATTCATTGTTATATCCTATGTACCTTTTTGGCATTCTATAACAATGAACAGCCGCTTGGATTTCCCGGGCATCCCCCGGAGGCTGTAAGGGACAGGCGTCAATCCGATTGCATAAGACCACAACGCTTGAGACACAATAATTCAAGGAATAACAATCTTACTCAAGAGGTAGGTATCATGATGAACAGACAAATCAAAAGTGTTTTATTGGCCGCAAGTCTGTCTTTGATGCTGACGGTTCCGGCCTATGCCCATGGAACGGCGGAAGATGGCGGCAACGGCGGACTGGGCAACGGGATGGGGACCATGGGGACGAAAACGTCCGATGGTTCCAACTACCGCATAAACGAGGTTGGAACAGGCGGGAATTACGATGTGAGCGTCTATGGGACAAGTACAGGAAGCCAGTATTGGAATACAGATCATCGAATCGAACCGAATGGGGTTCGAACAAATCAGTACGACGGATATCGCACGAATTCCATTACGGACCATACGGATAACAGATTACACACCACTTCAACCGCAACAGGCCGGGACGGCGGAAGCTGGGGATGGCTTGGTCTGCTTGGCTTATTCGGGCTCCGCGGATTGTGGGGCAGAAGAACGGAAGACGAGCGGAGATAATCTGCTGCTTATCCGATTGTAAAAACAGGATCGATGCTATTGAAGAGCCCTGACCTCCACCAAGGTCAGGGCTTCACTTTGCCCGGAAACCGGCAAATCATCTGCAGGCTTCCTTACAAGACTTACAAGACAGGCATGATATGTTTCGGATCCTCTTCATCCGGATGAATGTAGTTGGCGGGAAGCGTATCTCCCCAAGAGAGGCGTTCCTTCACAAATTTCGAGGCTGTGGTTTCGAAAAAAGCCGGCTTTTGCTCCCATGCTTTTTTGGAGACGGTTAGGGTGAAGTCCCCGTGTTTGTCCGGGATCGTCGCCGTATATGGAATATTTTCAGGCAGGTTAAGCCCGACGAGAACCCCGGTGTACATCGCACCCGCGGAGGTTACGCTGAACAAGGTTGGAGGCTTATCTTCAATAACCGTACCCTTTCGGGGCAGGGTAATATCGATCTCAACGCTCGTATTTTCGGGCATCTTGAACACCTTGCCTTCCGGCAGCGTATACCGCTTGGCCCCTTTCGTAACCGATAAATGGGTATCTTCGTCCTCAGGCCAATAATAAATGGAATAGTTGCCTTCCTCATCTGTGGGAGTCGATTTACCAAACCCCTCACCGTCATCTCGGTCAAACCAGACCACCGCATTCTTAACCGGATGGCCGTCCGCGTCCTTGACGACACCGCCCAGCCGGTATTTATCGACTTGAAAGTAAGACACGACATTGCCCTTACCGGGAATGATCTGTCCGGATACGTGAACCTGGGAAGGGTCCTGCCGGGACGGCTCAACCTTTTTTATCCGAATGGGATAATACACACTCACCGTTGCCGAAGCAGCTTGAAGCTCTTGCTCCATCTCCCCGCTCAGGGACTTGCCGGAAACGGTCGCCTGTTTGAGGGAAGCCACCTTCAACTTGATGTCGGACAGCAGGCTTTGGTCAACGGTCAACCGGAACGAACCATCCTTGCCGGTGATGATCGGATTCGTTTGGTTGCTTGGATGCAGCACGCCATTCGCGACAGGGAGATCGTCAATAAGCAGCCGCCCCTTAACGGAGGTCATGTGGGATCCGTCCGATTTCCACGGACTCAGCGAGAATACAGGCTTCTCGATTTCTAGCTGAACGTTATGTTTGGCCACCTGCGGCGGCGTTGGCGCTGGGGAGACGGATTGCGACGATTTCCCCTCGCATCCGCCAAGGCATAAAGGCAATAGAAGAATGAGCATGGCATGGGAATATTTCATCGTTTCGGCTTGCGCCCCTTTCTTACGAATAAAAATGGGGTAACGCTGTAACCAGCCTTACCCCGTGTACAGTTGAACCTGATTTGATGTTGGATGTTTCCTTATTTCTTTTGATGCGCGTTCGTATCCTCCGCAGTGCCGGCCTTGCCTTGCGTTTTGTCTCCACCCAGCCCAAACACGAAAGCCTTGGGCGTGGTTCCGCCGGTCGTGAACGCCATATATTGTTTATTGTCTACCGTAAAGATCGCCGGTGCGGCTTGAATGCTGCTGCCCGTAGTTTGGAAGGTCCAGATGACTTTCCCCGATTTAATGTCGATTGCATTGATTTTCCCGTCCAACTCGCCGTAGAAGGCCAGCCCGGAAACGGTACTGGTCAGGCCGCCGCGCATCGGGTCTTTGGTTTTAATCTGATACGCCTTTTTCCCGGTATTCACGTCCATGGCAGTGATGGTCCCGAAGGCCACGTCGTTTTCTGCCGCTAACATCGTCGTACCGAATGCAGCCGCCCCCGGCGAATCCGGGGTAGATGCTTCATCCTGATTTTTCGCCGATTTCAGGACAGCCCCCTGTTCAATGCCCGGGATCAGCACATAATTGGTTGCAGGGTCATACGTTTCGGGGGCGTAGTTCTCCCCGCCAAGTACACCCGGATACACCGTTACGCCCTCCGGCGTAGGCTTCGGATGATCAATCTTGGCAAAAGGAATGCCATCCCAGACGACTTTACCGGTTTTCGCATCCCATGCAAACCATTGTCCCGACTTCCCGCCCTGAACGACGATTTTTTGCTTTTTACCTTTTACTGTCGCATTAATAATCATAGGCGAGGCGGCGGCATCATAATCCCACAGGTCATGGCTGATTTCCTGCTTCGACCAGATCAGCTTGCCTGTTGCAGCATCGACCGCCACCACCGAATCGGTATGCGGGTTGGCGCCCGGTCTTGATTCGCCGTAAAAGTCGGGTGCAGGGTTACCGACCGCAAAATACATGATGCCCGTCTCTTCATCAATGGCAGGAGGGTTCCATACGGCGCCGCCGCCTTGGAATTTGCTGTTCGCAAGCCAGTCCTGGCCTTTCGGGGGAACCGTCCAGAATGGAGTATCCCAGGCAGGGGTCAAATCGCTTGCCTTGTAAGCATGGACGAAGCCGCGAATGCCATTATCACCACCGCTGCTGCCGATATAAATATTTCCTTTGTAATAAACGGGAGCCGTTGTTTCGTAGTATCCGTTCTCCAAGGTGACACCTTTGACGGAATCGGAGATCGGGACCATTTTGACGAGTTTACCGGTCTTTTGATCCAGGGATACGATTTGGTTGTCGATGGTGAGCATGAACACTTTGCCTTCGGCCACTGCAACCCCGCGGTTCGCGATAATTCCGGCCTTACTGAATGTGGCGGCTTGTTCGGCCGAAGGTTTCCAGTGCCAGATCTGGCCGCCGGTTACCGCATCAAAGGCGAAAACCTGGTTCCCCGAAGTGGTGATATACACGACGCCGTCGACGACGACAGGGTAGCATTGGTTTCCATTCTTGACGTCCTTGTCCAGCGCTTTGAGATCCGCGCTCCAAATGACGCCCAAATCTTTAACGTTCTCAGCGGTGACTTCCTTATAAGGTGAATGGCGCGTGTTGCTTAAATCAAAGCCGTATGTTCCGAAGTTTTCAAAAGATGTTCCCGTTACCTTCGCCGGTGTCGAAGGGGACGGCGTGCTTTCGGAAGGGTTTGGAGCGGGCGCAGGTTCTGTCTTGTTGGCGTTTTTGTTCGTATTGGTACTGCAGGCGCTTAAAACCAAGCTGGAGCACAAAATAGCGGCTCCGATTTTCAGGTAAGTTTGTTTCATCGAGGCAGTCTCCCTTTAAGTTATTCGGACACTTTTATGGTACTATTTCCATTCGTAACAAAAATCATTCACAAAAATCAGAAAGGAGCCACCCCCACAGCGCTTGGGGATGACTCCTTTCTGATTTTTACTTGAAACGGGCTGCTAATCCGCCTTTTTCTTGTCCTTGCCGCCCAGGTTGATGCCCACCTGCCCGTCATGGCTGCCGACGTTTCCGCCGATGTTGAAGCTGACGCCTTGGCCGCCGCCGATCTGCGCGCCGGCATGCGCCCCTAGGCCGTGGTCTCCGAAGACGGATGCCCCGGTGTGGAATTCCGCACCCTGGCCGCCGCCGATCTGGCTTTTCACATGGGCTCCGACGCCATGCTGGCCGCCGATCTGGGCATTGGTGTTAATGCCGATGCCGTCCTGCAGGCCGGCATGACCTTCCACTTGAGCCTGTATGCCGTATTTGCCGCCCAGCTGGCCGCCGGTTTCGAATTGGAAACCTTTGGTGTTGCTGTCGAGGTTGGCTTCGGATTGCATGTTCAGGCCATAATTCTCGTTGCCGACATGGCTGCTGATCTGATTGTTGATGCCATGTTTGTCTACCTGGGTCTCGGCCTGGAAGCCTGCTCCGTGCTTGCCTCCCACCTCAATCCCGGTATTCATCTTCACGCCTGGCTGACTTTCCGCCTTTACCTGTTCCGCCTTCACATTTTCCGCCTTCACGTTTTCGCTCATGATGGGCTCCGGCTGCGGCTGGAGCTTGATCTGAAAGCCTTTGGGAGTCGGCTCCACCCGATTGGGATCGGACTGCGGATAAGGGGCGGCATAGGAGAGACCGGGATACGGGGAGGGATACGCCGTATACACCGGATACGGGGAATAACCCGGGTATGCGCCCATGTAAGGATAGCCCCGTTCCGGCGTAGGCCAGAAGTAAAAGGACGGCGGGAACGGGCTGCGGAAGGTATAAGCATATGGATCGTACGTATAAGGAACCGGATATATATGCTGGAAGCCGGGCCCGAAGGGATAGCTGCTGCTTGTCGTCATGTCATGAACCTCCAATCAAATTTGATGATATAGCCTATTCACAAGAAAGTGAAATGACACATCGTTCATGATGTTTCGTTAGATTTGGAGGTTCAAGATGTCCGATGGAATCATAGCCGCTACGGGCTGGGCACCGCAGGGAGCCGGATCGTAACCGTTGTCCCGGCGCCGAGGGTGCTGTCGATCGCCATTCCGTACTGTGCGCCAAAATAGAGATGGATGCGCTCCTGCACATTGACGAGACCGATATGGTTGTCATCATCCGCGTCGGTAAGATCAGCTAAGCGCTGCCGAAGCGCCGCAAGCTCCTCCGGCGTCATGCCGGCGCCGTTGTCGCGCACGGTAATGAGCAGCTGGCTGCCTGTCAGCTCCGTGCACACTTCCAGGAGTCCGGGTCCGACCTGCTTCTCCAAGCCGTGAATGATAGCATTCTCGACGAGAGGCTGCAGAGAGAAATGCACCACCTGCAGCGCATTCGTCTGCGGCGCAAGCTGCTCGGCATACCGGATTTTCTCGCCGAAACGCATCTGCTGCACTTGAATGTACAGCCGGATATGCTGCAGCTCCTGCTCCAGGGACACGATGTCCTTGCTCATCCGGGTGTGGATGCGGAAGAGTTGTCCGAGCGTACCGATCATTTCGCCGATCTCGCGCTGGTCGTTCAGGATCGCCTTCATCTGCACCGATTCGAGCGCGTTGGCAAGAAAATGCGGATTGATCTGGCTTTTGAGCGCTCCGAGCCGCGCGACCTTTTGCTGCACCTTGGCCTTGGAGGAGCGTTCGATATAATCCTGCAGCTCCTGGGTCATTTTGCGGAGTCCTTGATACAGCACGCCGAATTCATCCTGCCGCTTGCTGCCGAAATCCACGTCGAAGTTGCCCATCCCGACTTTTTCGACCTGGCGCTTCAGGAAAATGATCGGCTTCGTGACGCGGGCCCGCATGATGAGCAGGAACAGAATCGCCATGCCGATCGAGCCGACGGCGAGGAAGAGAATAATCCGGCCGAGCATCGCGGAATCCTTGGTCATTTCCTTTTCATCCGTATATTGAATGACCTTCCAGCCCGAATAAGGCGAGGTAACGAAATTGAAGTATGAATCCTTCCCCTCGTAATTGCCGTAAAAACTGCCGGTCTGCTGTCCAAGCACCTGCCCGAGCTTCGGCTTCCCGATTTGCAGCGGTTTAGAAAAATCCGGGTTTTTGGATGCATAAATAATCGCCCCGCCCGGATCCGTAATGACGAAATTGCGCTTCGTGTTTTCGGAGAGACTGAGGATTTCGCGCAGGGAATCGAGGCGGATATCCACGAGCATGACGCCGAGCGGCTGCTTGCCGCCGGTTTTGTTGATTACGCGCGCGATGGAAATCACTTTTTCCTTCGTATCGACCTTATGGAAGGGCGTGTGCGTGCCGAAAATCACGATGCCGCCTTTTTTATCAAGGGTCTTGAGATACCAGTCCTCCTGCTCGAAATTTTCGTAATGCAGGTCGGAGCGGTTGAAATTGGCCGAGTAAAAGAGCTCATGACCGGTGTAAATCTGTACGCTGTCCACGTTCTTGATGGTCATCTCGAGCGTGGCGATGAAATGCTGGATCACGTATTGGGAGGCGAGCTTCTGGTCGTCGTCGGGATGGTCGATCCATTTTTCCAAGGCGTTTTGCAGCTGCCCGTCCATATGCGCGTAAAGCGTTCCTTTTTCGATGCTTTGCAGGTACTGGTCGATATTGAACGACAGATTGTTCAGAATGAGATCGGAGCTGCTCGTGTATTCCGATTTGACCGTTTGCAGGGAGGCGGAGTAGATGATGGCCGAAATGATCAGGAGCGGAATCGTGACCGTCAGGATCATCAGCACGAAAATTTGCGTATTCAAGTGTCTCATATAAAACAGCTTGCGCAGCCAGAGCGAGCTTTTCAATCCATCATCCCCATTTGCTTCCGGTAATCGGAGGGTGTCGTATCTGTCATTTTACGAAAAGTTTTCACGAAATGCTTGTAGCTCGCATAGCCGCACATCTGGGCCACGTCCGTCATCGGAACCTTGGACTGCACCAGGCAGCGTTTGGCGTAGGCGATGCGGATTTCCGTCACGAAGGCCATATAATTTTTATTCAGCTTGGTTTTGAACAGACGGCTGAGATAGGACGGGTTGTAGAAGAAGCGATCGGCCACCATCTGCAGGGTGATCTCCTGGTCGATATGCTGGAGAATATAAGCCTCGATCTGGTCGAAAACGGCGGTATCCGGCGCTCCGCCGTTTCTCGCCGCTTGCCCTGCATCGGTCCGCAGCTGCAGCATCCAGCCGGTAAGCCACTCGAATAAAGCCGGCATGGAATCGAAATCGTCCACGAACCGCAAATAGAGCAGCCGCTGGTGGTACGTTTCCTCGATATTGATGCCATGCTTGCCCGCATAGCGGATGCCGGTTGCGATCACTTCCTGGATAAAACCGAGGCCTTGCTCCATGGGAATCTGCCCGGCCTTGGCCTGCAGCTCCTGCCCAAGACGCCGCATGAGCTGTTTCAGCTGCTCCGTTTCGTCCTGCTCCAGACAGGAGAGAAGCTGCATTTTATCCTTATCCCCAAGCTGGACCAGCGCTGTCCTGAGCGGATCGGCCCCGGATGGACGAAGCTCGAACGCCCGGGCGCCGTCCGGGATGAATCGTGCGAAGAAAGCCTGATCGGCTTGATGCAGCAGGGAAGACAGCGTAGGAAGATCGGAGGTAACGGGACCCAGAGCGAAATACAAACGGACATCAGGCTCCACGGCCGCACTGCGAAGCAGGCGCTCGGCTTCCTGCTGAAGCGACGGCAACATGAGGTACGGAGCCTGCTCCTCGTCTGTGACTATAAACGCATACACTTTATGATGAGAGCCATAGCAAAACAGCTGCTGACGTTCCATGGAAGGTATCATGCGCTGTAGCAAATCCGTCAGCAGCTGCTCGGCGCTCTGCCGCCACCAGGCTCTGGATTGCGGGGAGGGCACCGAAGCGGGAACGTAGGAAAGGACGAAGGGCCGCAGCTGCATATCCGCGGCATTCATTCCGCATAAGTCGGCGAGCTGGCCGGTATCGGCCGAAGCGCCCCCATCCTCCAGGAGCTGCTTGAGGAAGTGGCTTCGCTTCAGCTGCATATTTTCCACCAGATTATGCTGTATGGCCGATGCCAGCCGCGCCTGCTCCCGCTTTTGCTCCAGCTGTTTGACGCAGTTCTGGATGGTTCTGAGGCTTTCTTCATATTGAAGCGGTTTCAGCAAATACGCCGATACATTCCCAAGGCGCAGGGCTTCCCGGGCATATTCGAAATCATTGTAGCCCGTCCAGATGACGAACAAGGTCTCTGGAAGCGTGTCCCGCAGGGAGCCGATCATTTCGAGTCCGTCCATCAAAGGCATCCGGATATCGGTAATGACCAGATCTGGTTTCTCCTTCAGCGCCGTGTGCACGCCTTCAGCGCCATTCTCCGCCTCCACGATTTCGTGGAAGCCAAGCTCCTTCCAGTCCAAATACTTTTGAAGCCCCATGCGGATTAACGGCTCATCCTCAACAATCATCAATTTGTACATCGCGTTTATCCTCCGGCCATTTGTTGTGATGGTATAGAACTAGGTACGTTAATCGATTACCGACAGGCGTTGCCAGCGAAGCGCCTTCGCGCAAAACCGCAAATTCAGCCAAGGATTCTAAAGAATCCTTGAGGTTACTTCCGATTGTAACGAAAGCGAATCGAAGATAAAAAACAAATATTGGAGATTGAAGCGCCAGGTGAAAGAGTTTGATATAAGGGTCAATTTTGAGGGATGAAAGTAAAAATAAGGGTATTCAACAACCACAGTCAATGCCCCTATAATTACACATGTAAGCGCTGTATCAAGAATTTCAGACCATTCAGGGGGGTAAGAAATGAACACAGTAAAAAAAGGGCTGATGACACTGCTGGGCATCACGCTGATCGGTACCCAGCTTGTTGCTTGCGGATCGACAAGCGATTCGTCCCAAACAACCGAGCCTGCATCCAGCGACAAGAAAGAAACAACAGCAACGGACACGGCCAAAAAGGACGAAGCCAAGCCCGTAGAAATCACATGGTGGAACTTCCCGAGCTTCCAGGCGCTGGACGGGGAAGTCGGAAAGTATGAGAAACAGATCATCGAGGCCTTCAACAAGAAATACCCTGAGATCAAGGTCAATCTGGAGATGATCACCTTCGAGGCCGGCCCGGAAAAGCTGAACGTCGCGATCGCTTCGAACACCGCGCCGGACGTCATCTATGACGCGCCGGGACGGATTCTGGACTGGGCGAAGAAGGATCTGCTCGCGCCGCTCGACGACATGGTCACGGACGAGGTCCGCAAGGATATTCCGGAAGCGCTTTGGAAGCAGTCGATGGTCGGCGATAAAACGTACATGTATCCAATCAATACCGCACCATTCATGATGGGCGTGAACAAAACCGTATTTGAAAAGATCGGCGCGCTGGATTTGCTGCCGCTGGACCGTCCGGACCGTACCTGGACCTTCGACGAGTACAAGAAAGCACTCCAGGCCGTCAAAGAAAAAGCGCCTGATATTATTCCTTCCGGATTTTTCGCGAAAAGCCAAGCCGGGGACCAAGGAACTCGCGCTTATATCGCCAACCTGGGCAACTCCCCATTCCTGAACGACGATTACTCCAAAATCGCGATTAATACGGATAAAGCCGGCGCGGCTTTGGACTGGATCCGTCAAGGCGTGAAGGATAAGCTGGTTGTTTCCGGCTCCGAATCCCTTACTGGCGGCGATGTCAATGACCTGTTCCTGCAAGGCAAGCTGGCCATTACGCTGAATTATTCGCCGGTGCTCCGGGCGCAAAACGCCACGCTGAAAAAAGCGGAATTCGAAGACGTGCTGGTGCCGTTCCCGACGATCGACGGCGCGAAGCCGAAGCTGGAGCCTTACCTGGGCGGTATGGCCATCTTCAACAACGGCAACGACGCCAAAATCGCCGCTGCCAAGAAGCTGATCGACTTTATCGCGAACGATCCCGAATGGGGCAAGAAAGACCTGATCCAGACCGGCGGCCTGTCCGCTCGCAGCTCCATTACAGGTCTGTATAACGATCCGGAGTACACCTATGCGGAGCAAGCACGCGAATTTTACACGAACCCGCCAACGATCGTAGACGGTTACGCCGAAGTGCGCACGTTCTGGTTCCCGGAACTGCAAAGAGTGCTGCTAGGCAAAGCCACGGGCAAGGAAGCGTTGGACTCGTTCGCGCAAAAGGCAGATGAAGCTATCGCCAAAGCCAAGGCGGATGCCGGCAAATAAACGATACTGACGCTCGTAAACGATGGAATAGCGCGCCGTATGGTGCGCTTTTCCTTTCCAATCCGGACTGTGCAGCATGATGGTGGATGGTCAACAAAGAGAAGGGAAAGTAGGGGAGAGAGCCATGGAAACAAGGGTACGAAAAATAAATCCCAATTTACTGCGTGACTGGTTCATGAGTTATCTGTTCTTGCTCCCGGCATTCGGATTCTTCCTCGTGTTTGTCGCGTATCCGATGCTGAGAGGGATTTACATCAGCTTTTTTAACTACAGCCTGCGTAAATTCGAATATGTGGGACTGCGCAATTACGTCGATCTGTTTCACAATGAAACGTTTATGAAATCGCTGTGGAATACGTCGCTGCTCGTGATCATTACCGTCCCGCTGGTGATTGTGTTCTCGATCTTCGTCGCGATGAGCATCTACCGCAAACGGGAGTTCGCCAGATCCTTCTTCCGGGGCGTCTTTTATCTGCCGGCCGTCTCCTCTGTGGTCAGCATTACGGTCGTCTGGGGCTGGATTTACCACCCGAATTACGGCGTGCTCAATTACTTGACGGGGCTCTTCGGGGCTGAACCGATCTCCTGGCTTGGGAATGAGAAAACGGCGCTCTTGTCCATTATTGCCGTCCTGATCACCACCTCTGTCGGGCAGCCGATTATCCTTTATGTCGCTTCGCTGGGCAACATTCCGTCCTCTTACATCGAAGCGGCCCAAATCGACCGGGCGACGTCCTGGCAAATATTCCGGAAAATCATTTGGCCGATGCTGATGCCGACCAATCTCTATATTATCGTCATCACGACGATCAACACGTTTCAGTGCTTTGCGATCATTCAGCTGCTCACCTCCGGAGGCCCTTATTACAGCACCTCCACCGTTATGTACGGCGTGTACGAGCAGGCGTTCAAGCTGGGCAACTTCGGCATGGCTTCCGCCATGGGCATTATATTGGCCGTGATCATCGGCATTATTTCCACCATCCAATTCAAAACTTTTGGCAGCGATGTGGAGTACTAGGAGGGGCATGCGATGAGTTCAACCATACAGGCCGGCATGAAGGCGGGAGTCAATCCATCCGATCTGGCCGGCAAAAAACCATGGAATATCGGCAACCTGATCGGCAATGTCATCCTGACCTTGTCGACGTTATTCTTCATCTTTCCGTTTTACTGGATTATTACGGGCGCATTCAAAAAGCAAACGACGGCCACCGCTATTCCGCCGGAATGGTTCCCGCTGCATCCGACGCTTCAGAACTGGTCCGACCTCTTTAAAAATGCGATATGGCGCTGGACGTTCAACAGCTTTTTCATATCGTTCTGCGAAATGGCGGCGGTATGCCTCGTGGCAGCGCTGGCAGGTTACGTGCTGGCCAAGAAGTCCTTTCCGGGACGCAAAATCATCTTTACCATGTTCGTCGCAGCCATGGCGCTGCCCAAGCAGGTCATCCTCGTGCCGCTGTTTACGATGCTGGCGGATTTCGGCTGGGTCAACACATACCGCGGCCTGATTTTACCGGCGATCGGCTGGCCGTTCGGCGTGTTCCTGATGAAGCAGTTCTCCCAGACGATCCCGACGGAAGTGATCGAGGCCTCCAAAATTGACGGCTGCTCGGAAGTGCGCATGTTCTCCACGATCATTCTGCCGCTGCTGACGCCGGCGCTGGGCGCGCTTGCGATATTCACCTTTATCGGGTCCTGGAACGACTATTTCAGCCAGCTCATCATGACGCGTTCCACCTCGATGATGACACTGCCGATGGGCATCGCGACGCTGCAGGGGGAATATACCACCAATTATGGCGTCATGATGGCGGGAGCGGCCTTGGCCTCGGTGCCGATGATCGCGATTTTCCTTACGTTCCAAAAAGCATTTACGCAAGGGATTACGATGGGGGCGGTAAAAGGTTAACGGTTTGGCCTAGGCTGCAAATGGAGTTATAGCTGCAAGGTGTCATTTTAATGGATGAGAGGGAAGGAAGAGATAACGATGGTTGATACCGAAAAATTCAAAGGCATTATGATTGCCTTGTATGCCGCCTACGATGACGAGGGGAACGTGGATCCCGCAAGAGTCCGGAAGCTGGCCCGCCACTACGCAAATAAAGGCGTCAAAGGGCTGTATGTCGGGGGCAGCAGCGGTGAAGGCATGCTGCAGACGGCGGCGGAGCGCAAGGTCGTGCTGGAGGCCGTCATGGAGGAGGTCGGCGGCGAGCTGACCGTTATCGCACATGTCGGCGCAGCCTCTACCCGCGAAAGCGTCGAGCTCGCCAAGCACGCGGAAGCCGCCGGCGCGGATGCCATATCCGCCGTTCCGGCCATCTATTACCGCCTGTCGCCCGCAAGCGTGGAGCGGCACTGGCAGGAGATGATCGACAACACGACGCTGCCGTTTATTATCTATCACATTCCGCAAACAACGGGTTTTCACCTCTCGGCTGATCTGCTGGCCAGAATGGCGGCTCAGGACAAGGTCATCGGCGTGAAAATTTCCTCGGAAAGCACGTATGAGCTGCAGCAGTTCAAAGCGATCGGCGGCCCGGATTTTCTCGTATTGAACGGCCCTGACGAGCAGTACCTCGCAGGCCGCAGCATCGGCGCGGACGGCGGCATCGGCGGAACGTACGGCGTCATGCCGGAGCTGTTCCTGAAGCTGGAAAGCTGCTATCGGGAAGGCCGCATGGAAGAGGCGAAGGCGTGGCAGTTCAAGATTAACGAAATCATCCAAAATCTGCTTAGCTTCCCGTCCCTGTACGGTGCCTGCAAAGCGGTGCTGAAGCTCCAGGGCGTGGAATGCGGCGAGCCGCGGTTGCCGCTGCTGCCGGTGCCCCAGGCCGACCTGGGCCGGATCGTGCTTCTGCAGAAGCAGATTCATGAATACACGGAAGAGGCATTATCGTCCGTCAAAGCCTGATGCTTGGCAAGAGTTTGAGATAGGGGGAGCAGCCATATGAAATGCATATTCAAAAACCGCGGCTTGATCGTATCCTGCCAGGCACTGGAGGATGAACCGCTGCATGGCGGGGATACGATGGTCAAAATGGCTTTGGCCGCGCAGCAGTCGGGAGCCATCGGCATCCGTGCGAACGGGGCCCGCGACATCTGGGGCATCAAGCAGGCAGTAGAACTGCCGGTCATCGGCATCATCAAGCGCATCATGCCGGATTCGGATATTTTCATTACACCTACGCTGACCGAGGTCAGACAGATTATTCAGGCAGGGGCGGATATTGTGGCGCTCGACATTACGGACCGTGAAAACCGCCTGGAAACGGTGAAAGAGCTGATCGATGAAGCGCATGCGGCCGGGGCGGCCGTCATGGCCGACGTGTCGACCTTCGAGGAAGGCATGGCCGCCGAAAAGCTTGGCGTGGATTATGTGGGAACCACGCTGTCGGGGTATACCTCATACAGCACTCAAGTCGCCGGACCGGACATCCGCCTGCTGTCGCAGCTTGCCAAATCGCTGACGACGGCCGTGCTCATCGCCGAAGGGAAAATTTCCACGCCGGCGGAAGCGGCGCTGGCCTTGGCCGTGGGGGCGGAATACGTCGTCGTCGGCAGTGCGATTACCCGTCCTCAGCTGATCACCGAGCAGTACGTGCAGGCGATGTCGGTCGTGCTGGGATAGGGCGGGACGACATGGGAATGACGGGACTTGTCTATTCACCGGACGCCACTTTTGCCATCGGGATGGACCTCGGTGGCACCAAAATCAATGCGGGCTTGATCGATGAGCAGGGGCATGTGCTGAGCACATGATCCCTGCCTACATTGGCGGGCCAGGGGAGCGTTCCGGACCGGATCATAGAGACGATCGGTAAGCTGTTTCAACAAGGCACCGGGCCGGATGTGCCGAGCATCCGCGGCATCGGCTTGGCCAGCGCGGGCCAGATCAATTGGGAGAAAGGCTCGGTTCATTTCTCGACCGATCTGATCCCGGGCTATACGGGTACGCCGCTTAGGCAGATACTCGAGGAGCGGTTTCGTATGCCCGTGTTTGTGGACAATGATGTGAACGTGCTGACGCTGACCGAGAAGAGGCTGGGCGCCGCGAAGGGACTGCGGAATTTTGTTTGTCTCGCCCTCGGAACGGGCGTCGGCGGAGGTATCATGGCAGACGGCCGGATCGTTCGCGGAAGCTGGGGCGGGGCAGGTGAAATCGGCCATATGTCGGTGGATTTTGACGGTCTTCCCTGCATCTGCGGCGGCGTGGGCTGCCTGGAGCAGTATGCTTCCGGTACCGGCATTGGAGTGCGTATGCGGCGGGAGCTGGAATCCCTGGGCCGGAATGCGGAAGGCGTCGATGCACGACAGGCGATCGCCTTATGGCAGGCAGGCGACGAAGCGGCCGCCAGGGTCATGGATGAGACCTTCCAGGCGCTGGGCTCGGGCCTCGCGTCCATCGTCCATATGTTTAATCCCGAAATGATTGTCCTCGGCGGCGGCGTGGCCGAAAGCGGAGAGATTTTTCTGGAACGGGTCAGGGAGGAAACGCTGAAGCGGGCGATGCGGTCTTTTACGGAGAATTTGCGGATCGTTCCGGCGTACCGGGGCAATCATAGCGGCATGATCGGCGCGGGGCTGCAGCTGTGGGAATACCCGCCGCGGGAACCGGTTTTCACCGGAGAAGGGATGAACTGAAGATTTTCGTCATTATAGAGTGGATTTTGGAAGAAAAATTCTTCTTGGTTGGGACATTGGCGTGATATAATAGGCGAGTCGATAAAAAGAGGATATAAACGGACTGATATTGTATTGTCAGAATCAACGCAAGTTTGATAAATCAGAAGAAAAGGTGATGACGATGCCACTAATCGATATGCCCCTATCCGAGCTGAAAACGTATCAAGGAATCAATCCCAAACCCGATGATTTTGATGCCTACTGGGAAAAAGCGCTTGAAGAAATGCGCGCCGTAGATCCGCAGGTTGAGCTGATTCCGGCCGAATTCCAGCTTCCGTTCGCGGAATGCTTCCATTTGTATTTCACCGGTGTAAGCGGTGCCAGAGTGCATGCGAAGTATATCAGACCGAAGGGGGCAACGGAGCCGCATCCGGCCGTCCTGCAATTCCACGGCTATCGCGGAAACAGCGGGGACTGGATGGATAAGATGGTGTATCCTGCGCTTGGCTTCTCCATCGCTTCCCTGGATGTGCGCGGACAGGGCGGCTTGTCTGAAGATACCGGCGGTGTAAGCGGCAATACGCATCACGGCCATATTATCCGCGGCCTGGAGAACGAAGATCCGCATCGCCTGCTGTTCCGGGATATATTCCTGGATACGGCGCAGCTGGCTTCCATCGTGATGAGCTTCCCGGAAGTGGACGCGGACCGCGTCGGCGCTACGGGCTGGTCGCAGGGCGGTGCGCTGACGATCGCCTGCGCAGCCCTGGAACCAAGGATCAAGAAGGCGGCTCCGGTCTACCCGTTCCTGAGCGATTACCGCAGAACCTGGGAAATGGACCTCTTCAAGCATGCTTACGAAGAGCTTAGCACGTATTTCCGCTATTTCGATCCGCAGCATCAGCGCGAGGATGAAATATTCACGAAGCTCGGGTACATCGATATTCAGAACCTGGCTCCGCGCATCCAAGCCGACATGCTTATCGGGGTTGGCCTGATGGACGTTGTCTGCCCGCCGTCCACGCAATTTGCGGCGATCAACAAAATCACGTCGCCGGTGCAGCTGGAAATTTTCCCGGACTTCGGGCATGAGGGGCTGCCGGGGCTGAACGATAAAATCATTCAGTTCTTAAAGGATTTGTAATCTTCAACGAGACATCAAGCCGTTTACAAGGAGGGAATCAAGATGATGGGATTCGCCATACTCGTCCTTTTTCAGCTGGTCGGTTGGCTCATTCAGCATCTGACGGGCTTGCCGCTCCCCGCCAATGTGATCGGCCTGATGCTGTTTATCCTGGCTTTGTTTTTGAAGTGGGTGCCGCTCCAGCAGGTAGAGGGAGCGGCGTCTTTTCTGCTCAAATACATGAGCCTGTTTTTTGTGCCGGTCATCGTGGGAAGCCTCGCGTTCTTCCCGTATCTGCGCGAGCACTGGGCCGTGTTCGCAAGCAGCGGGGTCGTCAGCCTGCTTTTGCCGCTGCTTGTGACCGGATGGCTGGTGCAAAGTCGATTGCAGGCCCGCAGAAACCGGCCGCGGGAGGAGGATGCTCATGTCCATCGCGGCTGATCCTTTATTCGGCATCGCCGTGACCGTGATTGTGTACGCGGCGTTTTTGTGGCTGCAGTCGCGCCGTACCTGGGTGCAGCCGCTGCTCATGACAAGCGCGGTGATCATGATCATGCTCGTGGTGCTCCGGATTCCGGTCGAGGACTACCAGAAGGGCGGCAGCTGGCTCAGCTTTCTGCTCGGACCGGCAACGATTGCGCTCGGCGTGCCCATCTACAAGAATGCCGAGCAAATCCGCCGCAGCTGGAAGCCGATCCTAAGCGGCATCACGGTCGGGGCATTATGCGGCATGCTCAGTGCCGGACTGATCGTGCTGTGCATGGGAGGGGCGGCTGGCATGGCGTGGACGATTATGCCTAAATCGGCGACGACGCCGATCTCCATGGAAGTATCACGCCTGTACGGCGGCTATCCGGAGCTGACGGCGGTGCTCACCGTCCTGACCGGCCTTGCGGGCAGCCTCATCGGCGCGCCGCTGCTGCGGCTGTGCGGCGTCCGGGACGAGACAGCCATCGGCGTTGCCATCGGGACGACCTCGCACGGCATCGGCACGGCGCGCGTGCTGAGGGACTCGGAATGGATGGGTGCCGTCAGCGGCTTCAGCATGGGGCTGACCGGCATTTTCGTGTCGGTGCTGGCGTTTCCGCTGCACCTGCTCGGGTTTTGAAGGATGCATTTCTTAAAAAGGAGGACGATCGTTATGATCCGTCCTCTTTCTTTTTGCTGCCGGATTACGTCCGCTTCGTGCATCTGTTTCATAGACAAGGCTTGTCCTTAGGGTGTCAGCAGCTCATTAAATTGATAGATATAAGTTTTCGTATGGAGGTAAAATAACCCATGCGTTGAATAGTATAGAACAAAAGAGATTCACGCATGGGAGGAATGCGCATGCAGCGCAAATGGATCAATTCGCCGTACACCTTCGCACTCGGCATGTTTGCCATGATGGTTCCAAGCCAGGCCTTCAGCACGTTCTACAGCTTCTTTTATGTGGAGAAATTGGGACTCGGCATCGGGCTCGCAACGCTGGCCCGGACGATTTTCCTCATATGGGATGCCGTGAACAACCCGCTGTTCGGCCACTGGTCCGACCGCACCAATACCCGCCTTGGCCGGCGGAGGCCCTGGATATTCGGGGCTATGCCGCTGTTCATGCTGACTTTCATCATGGTGTTCTCCCCTCCCGGCGGTTTATCGCAGCACGGACTGTTTGCCTGGTTTCTGACGGCGCTGATTTTGTTTGAAGCGGTATCCACCGTCCTGTGGGTCAATTACGGAGCGCTGTTTCCGGAGCTGTACCATGGGGACCGCCTTCGCGCCAAAGCATCGGCGATCCAGCAGAGCTATCAGGTTGTGGCACTGCTGATCGGCTCGGCGCTGACGCCGATTATTTTCAATGCGCTCAATTTCTCGACGATGTCCATCATTTATGCCTTCGTCTTTTGCATCAGCATGCTCGTGTGCATGCTATACGTTCAGGAACGCAGGGAGTACAGCGTGGGCGAGCCGTTGAAGCTTGGCGCCGCGTTCAAGGAAACGATGAAGAACAAGAAGTTTTGGCTGTTCAATATTTCGAATTCCTTCGCGCAGACCGTGAACGGGCTCGTCAGCTCCATCATCCCCTTCTATGCGAAATACGTGCTGAAAATCGAAGGACCCCAGGTCACGATTCTGATGGCGGCCGTATTCGTTTCGGTCATTCCGCTCGTCTTTGTCTGGTACTGGATCTGCCGCCGGATGGACGGGGTGAAGGTATGGCGGCTGTCGCTGGCAGTCTACGCCGTCTCCGTGCTGCCGCTCTGGTTCGGCTTTAATCTGGTGAGCGGGGTCGCCGCGGGAATCGCCGTCGGCTTCGGGTTGGCCGGCTTCCTCGTTACGCCGGCCATGGTGAGCGGGCGCATTATTGATGAGGATGCCGAGAAAACAGGCCTGCGCAGGGAGGGCATCTATACGGCTGTGGCCGGGTTCATCACCCGTTCCAGCGGCCTGATTTCCGCGCTCGCCTTCCTGATTGTCGGCCTGATCTTCGGCTACGAAAGCGGCGACAAGCCGGGACCGAATCCGGAAATGACGTTCCGGGTGCTGATCAGTATCGTGCCGTTCTGCCTGCTTCTGGTCTCGATCATCATTTCGCTGCTTACCAGATTTGAATTCACGACGAATCGGAAAGGAGACTTGGCGCATGGGGAAGAAACTCATCCTCAACTGTGACGATTTCGGGCAGAGCCCGGCCTTGAACCGGGCGATCATGGCCCTGCTTGAGGAGAAGAAGGTATCCTCGGCCACCATCATGGCGGTTGCGCCCGGCTTTGAAGAGGCTGCGGCCTGGACGGCCCGCCGGAACCAGCCGAACGTAGGGCTGCATCTGACGATGACGAGCGAATTTGACGCGCTGCGCTGGCGCAGCCTGACGGGGGATCCTTCGCTGCATGACGAGAGCGGCTACCAATACCGCACGGTGAAGGAATTTGAACAGGGGGCGGATGCGAAAGCGGCCATGAAGGAGATCGACGCCCAGTATGAACGGGCAAGGAAGGCCGGCATCGCCATCAGCCATGTCGATAACCACATGGGGAGCCTGTACGGCATGGAAACCGGACGCAGCCTGCTGCCGCAGACGCTCTGGAAAGTGTCGCGCTGGAAGCTGCCGATGCGCTTCTTCCGGCATATCTATAAGGAGGATCCGCTGCTCGGTTCGCTGAGCGGGATTGAGCGCCCGGTCGCCCGCGTGGTTGCGCTGGCCGATGCGCTCGGCGTGCCGATTCCCGATTATCTGCTGTCCCACCCCTTCGGTATCGAGGAGGGAGAGACCTACGACAGCTTCAAGCAGTCGATGATCGCCAAGCTCTATCATTTGCCGGATGGCGTGTGCGAAACATACATCCATCCCGGTGTCGAGGATGCCTGGATGCTTGCGAACATCCCGAATTACGCCAAGCGCGTATGGGAATTCAAGCTCCCTTTCGACGAGGATTTCGGGTACGCGCTCCGCGATGCCGGCGTGGAATTGACCGATTACCGCTATGTGCAGGAGCATCTGAAACGTCCGCGCCTGCGCTCGGCGCTGCATCTCGTGAGGCAGCTGTAGTCGGCGAATCGATATCAAAAAAGAGACCTCTGCAGGTCTCTTTTTTGATTCAGGGTTCCGTCTCGGGTCAGCACGGAGCCGCCGGAAAACCCAGCGAAATCACCGCGCCGCCCCCGCGTCCGTTGCCGGCCGCGATCTGGCCCCCGCAGCGCTCGACGATGGCGCGGGAGATCGCAAGCCCGAGGCCTGATTCGCCGTCCTTTCCTTTCACGAAGCGGTGGAACAGGTACGGCAGGAGATCATCCGGTATGCCCGGACCGTCATCGCTCACCCGGATCATGACTTGATCCTTGCGGATATCGGCCTGGATGTAAATATGATGCTTGGCGTAACGTACGGCGTTGGATACGACGTTCAGCAGCGCCTGCAGCAGCTTGTCGCGGTCTGCGCGCAGCGTTACCGGCTCGGCATCCTCGTACATCGTATGCAGTGTAATTCCTTTTTTGACGAGCAGGGGATTCATGCGCTCCACGGTTTCGGTGAGCAGCTCCTGCAGGCATACCTCTTCGCTTTTGAACACATCTTCTTCACTGTCGAGCTTGGCCAGCAAGGTCATCTCGGTGACGAGCTTTGTGAGCCGGGCGCTTTCGTTCATGATCACGTCGAGCCCCTTGCTCACGCTTTCGCCCTCGAACACGCCGTCGCGAATGCCCTCCGCATAGCCAGAGATCGACATCAGCGGCGTTTTGAGCTCATGGGAGGCGTTTTGGAAAAACTGCTTTTGCACATGGTTGAAGCGGTTGAGCTCCCCGGCCATGTCGTACACCGATTTGGCGACCGTCCCGATTTCCCCTCCCGCCTTGATGAAGCGCACGTCGGAGAAGCGGCGTTCCTTGACTTTGGTTAGTTCGTCGCGCAGGCGAATGAGCGGCCGGATCAGCTTTTTCGTTATAAACAGGCTGAAGAGAAACATGACGAGACCCGCCGCGCCGAAAATAATCAGCACCCGCTTCAGCAGCGCCTGCTCAATGCTCTGAATTTTGCTCATGGGGGTGTACAGCGTCAGCGTTCCCAGCGGCGTCGGATGATCCACTGTGATATAGTTCTTGGCCGAACCGCTCTGAATGGCCTGGATGCTGGCCGCGGTCGTCACGGGCTGAGAGTCTGCTTCAAGCTTCACGGGCTGGGACATGTCAATAGAGGTTGCGGGCGACACCTGGAGGACGCTGCCCGTGTTATCGGTCAGGATCGCGCTGACGCCGGCGGTGGAAGGCGCAACCGGCATGGCCTGCGTATACGACGGAACCGGAGTATGCTTGACCGTCACGTCCAGCGTCTTCATCGTGGCGGTCATCTCCGCGCTCATGGCTTTCAGATCGTCCTTCTGCGCGCCGATCAGATGATCGAGCAGCACATAGTGAACCACGATGCCCGTAACGCTGAGCACCAGCACGAGCGCGATGCCGAAGGCCAAATTAATCTGATGAACGAGCTTCATCGCTTCTGTCACCTCCATCGTTTCTCAGGCGGTAGCCATGTCCCCATACGGCTTCGACCGGCAGGCGGTCGATTTTTTTGCGCATCCGCTTGATCAGGTGGTCGACCGCGCGGTCGCTGCCGAAATAATCGTCCCCCCAGACGAAGGTCAGCAGCTCGTCCCGCGTGAACGCGCGATTCGGATGCTCGGCGAACACCTGCAGCATCGCAAACTCCTTGCTGGTCAGATCGACTTCCTCGCCCTGCCAATAAACGCGCCGCTCCTCGGGCATCAGCACCAGTCCGCCCGCTTCGATCCGCACGGGGGCAGGGCTGCTGCCCTGCGACTCGGGCCCGTTCAGCTTGTACCAGCGCTGAAGCTGCCTCTTGATGCGGGCGACCAGCTCGCGCGGGCTGAACGGCTTGACCAGATAGTCGTCGCTTCCGAGCTCCAGACCTAAAATTTTATCAACCTCGTTATCCCGGGCGGAGATCATGATGATCGGCACCTCCGCTTCGCTGCGGATCCGCCGGCAAAATTCATACCCGTCCATGCCGGGCAGCATAATGTCCAGCACCCACATGTCGGGCGGGCTCGTTTTCCACAGCTCCCAGGCTTCTTCGGCGCTGCCAAGGCCGATGGTACGGTACTGCTCTTTTTGCAAAAAGGCTTCCACCAAATGGCGTATATTGAGATCGTCATCGACGATGGCAATGACGTAGTTTTGATTCATGTTTGGTTCCTCCAGGCCGGATTTCTTTCATTAAGTATAGCAGGCCGTAAGGAACGGAAGGAGGAATGCCATCGTTTTTCCACAAATCCACCAATGGCCTGCCATCACCCCCGGATATACTGGGACTTGCAAGCCCGGATGAAGCTCTGCAAGAGGATGAGAACGGCAGATAAGGGCAAGGAAGAAGGAGCTGAAGGAAATGGCCAATCCAAGCGAGGAGACCAGGCATAGCACGGCAAAACGGTGGACCGCGCTTACAAGGATATGCCGGATCGCGGGGCTGATGCTGCTGTGCTGGTGCGCCTTTTTCGCCTGCTCGGAGGCTGCGCTGCTGGCGTATGACGTGATCGTCCGAAGCGTGATTCGCTGATCGTTTACGTGCGTTCACCGTTCTATTCTTCACCCGATTCGTTGCCTCGGCTGATTCGCGCATTGGGGTTTGCAAGACCAAATCGAAGGAGTGTTACCCATGAAGGTGCAGCAAATACTGAAAAGAACGGCATTGTCCGCGGTGATGTTGTCCGCAGTGGCGGCTCCGGCCATTACGAACGCGGATAGCAGCCAGAAGGCGGAGGCCGTCCCGGCCGTGAAAACGGAAGCGGCCATGGCCGTAGCGACGGCTGTGAGCGCCGATGCGAAGCAAATCCAGATCGACAAAATCCTCGATCCGGTCGAGCTCGCCAGGCAATACGCACCGGAGACGGTGTCCGATTGGCAGGAAACCATGAAGCATTTCAGTAAGAGCATTACGCTAAAAGCAACCAAGGATGAGACGACTCCGATGGCGAGCGTCGAAATTCAGGATGGCGATGTCAAGGGCGAAACCAAGCTCATCCCGGCCGTCAAGGCTGTCACCGCCGTGAAGCTCGACACCGCCAAAGCGAAAGATTTCGCGAAAACAGAGATAGCCGAACCCGCAGCAGAAAATTTCGCGAAAGCCGTGAGGCTTGACATGATTTCCGTCCCGGCAGCGGTTGCCGTTCCGGCAGCGACATGGGTTCCGGGTGACGGTAATGCGAAAACTGTCGCCGTTTCCCTCGTGACGGCATCCAGCCTGCCGGAAGGAGAGCATGACGCATTCGGCAATGCGTGGACGGCGCTGTCCAAAGCGGAAGAGTCCAAAGACGCAGCCGCCATCAAGGAAGCCTTGGCCGAGCTGCTGAAGCAGTACAAGCAGATGATCGCGGACGAAGCAGCGGATAAGTAAGCTGTTTGCCAGGCAGCAGAGAATAAGAAATTACACATAGATCAAGGAGATCGCAAATCAGCCCCCCGAAACCGCCTGAATCGCGGAACGGGGGGCTTTTGCGTGCAATGGAGAGCAGCACGGTCGTGCAAGCTTCAGAAGCAGGTAAACGAGCGGATTTGTCTTAAATCCACACCGGAATACATCCAGAAGAAGCCGTTCCAGCGAAATCCCGCGACGGATGTCCGGCCGACAAAGACCGGATAAAACCAGAAGCCGGAACCATTGTTAAGCCAAACGTAAGTATTGCGGAACAGGCAGCCGGAAATCGCTCCGGGATCGATGGCAAACGTCGATGCGACAGGCATCTGGGGCGTGTATTGAGGCGGCGGTGAGGTTGGTGCCTGCTGTTGTCCTTGCGGACCAAATGGGGGCATAAAAGCCATTTTCATAGCACTCCTTATTCATGACATGTCCGAAGCCGCTTGAATTACATGAGCAGGGTGATGACGAGCAGTTCATACAGCACTAAGGGCAGGATGGCATTATAGACCGGCGGGCGGCCGAGGTAGCGCTGACCGTTCGCATTTTCCATGGGCATCTGGATGTACAAAATGCCTTTATTGCAGCCGACGATCATTCCTTCGAACACATCACCGTCCATGGTTTCGACGCGGACATGCCGGTTCGCATGCTGCTTGCAAATCTGGCTGAAGCGGTCGCGCACCGATTGGAGCGTGGGCCCCATATGAGACTCGGCTTGGTACAGATGCTGCTGATGGTTCGCTTGCTGCAGACTCATATTCAAAACCTCCGTTTAGGGTTTGGATGGAATATCGTATGCGGATGCCTATAAGGTGGTGTCTTGCGGAATGATGAAGGGAGAACTGGCCAGCAGGAGGGAAATGGGGATAAATGTGATTTTTCAAGGCGAGCCGGATTTAGTATGCTAGAGAGGATAGAGTTTACCGAAGGGGGACAAGCAGTCATGAGCGGCAAAACATTGATCGAGTCCTATGAGAAGGCGGCTTACCCGGTGGGTGGCAACGGTCCGCGGGATATACAGGTATTGAAGGAAGCTTTTGATGAAGTTTCGGGCAGTCTCGAGAGCGATATGTACGGTAGCGGCAAGGTGATCGAGGAATTTCAGGATAAAATGGCAGCGTACCTTGGCAAGGCATCGGCTGTATTTTTCCCGAGCGGCACGATGGCGCAGCAAATTGCGCTGAGAATCTGGTGCGATGAGAAGGGCATCAAGCGCGTGGCCTATCATCCGCTCTGCCATCTGGAAATCCACGAGCAGGACGGCATGAAGGAGCTGCATCACATCGAGCCGGTTCTGCTGGCGGACAAGGACCGGCTGATCACCCTTGCGGATGTGCAGCAGCTGGGCGAGGACATCTCCTGCCTGTTGCTGGAGCTGCCGCAGCGCGAGATCGGCGGCCAGCTGCCGGCTTTTGAGGAGCTGGAGGCCATTTCCGCCTACTGCCGGGAACAAGGGATCAAGCTCCATCTGGACGGGGCCAGACTGTTCGAGATCACCCCGTATTATCAAAAGACCGCTGCGGAGATCTGCGCGCTGTTCGACAGCGTGTACGTGTCCTTTTACAAGGGCATTGGCGGCATTGCGGGCGCGATTTTGGCCGGGGATCCCGGCTTCACGGAGCAGTCGAAGATCTGGAAAAGACGCCATGGAGGCGATCTGATCAGCCTGTATCCGTACATTGTCAGCTCGGAATATTATTTTGACCTGCGGATCGGCAAAATGGCGCAGTATTACGAGGAAGCGAAGGAGCTTGCTGCGCTTTACAATGCCTGCGAAGGCGTTTCGACCGTGCCTGAGGTGCCCGTGTCGAACATGTTCCATGTTCATTTCCGGCTGCCCGAAGAGCGGATCGCACCGATACTTAGTGGCGTTATAGGAGCGACGGGAGTAGGATTAACGGCTTGGCTGCGCCATACCGGGGAAAGCTCCTGTTCTTTTGAAATCAGCATCGGCGACCGCTACGCGGGCGTGCCGAAGGATAAGCTCCATGACGCGTTCCGGCTGTTGGACGAAGAGATGAAGAAAGCGGCCGTGAACCTCTAAAACCCAAATTTGCATGGCGGAGGGAAGCTTCGCAAGCATGCATGACGACGTCCACTCGAAAGAGTGGGCGTTTTTGACATGACGGGGCAGATTCCTGCCGCCCTGCTGCACGCGCTGGCAAATCCCGCCGGGCTCGTGTATATTGATATCTAATCAAAAAGCGTGCCGGACGGGAGCGGGAACATGAAAGAAATGACACAAGGGATGGAGAAGGCTGTGCTTGCCATGGGATGTTTTTGGAGTCCGGAGGCGCTGTTCGGTTCCATGCCGGGGATCATCCGTACGAGAACAGGCTATACGGGCGGTACGTTGGCTGATCCGACTTACCGTCATATGGGCGATCATTCGGAAGCCATAGAGCTGGAATATGATCCGGACGAGCTGCCTTACGAGGAGATTGTGCGCGTATTCTGGGAGAATCACAATCCGGCAAATATTAATGATTATAAAGGGCGGCAGTATCAATCCATGCTGCTGTACCGCACGCCGGAGCAAAAGGATGATATAGAACAAGTACTCAAAGCGCGGCGTGCCGCGGGCAAACCGGAGCCGGCGACAGAGGTGAAGCCGTTCACCGTGTTTTATCCCGCCGAAGAGAGGCACCAGAAATACTATCTTAAACGCCATCCGGATGCGTTGAAAAAGCTGGCTGCGCTGTATCTGTCCATCGCGGAAATGGACCGGACAACGCTGGCGGCAAGGCTGAACGGACTCGCAAAAGGGTATACCAACCGGTCGCGGATCCTGGAGGAAATCAGCGACTGGCCGCTGCCTGTTATGGAGCAGGAGCGCATCGCCGCGCGGATCAAGGAGATTCGCTGGTAGAGCCCCCATAGAAGATGCAGACCGCATGGGTACTGTTCCCGGCGGTCCTTTTTTGGTTTAGGCATGGGTTCGAGGCCAAGCGGGATGTAAAGCCTAAGGGGCAGGTGATTCGGCAAAATCGTTGATTTTTATTATTAAAATTGCAACTAACGATCTATAGCCTACCAAATAACATTTAATTACAATTAATATAAGTTTATGGTTATTGAAAGCGCTGAAGCATACTACGAGATTCGATAGATTTGAGAGATTCAAGAGATTCGATAGATTTAAGAGATACGATGTATTTGTAAATTTTAATTGAGCCTGATAGATCCGGATAGAACCTGATAGAATGGATTGTTTTGACGGTTCGCTGAGCCGAGGAGAATGACTGTCCGGCTAACCTGAAAACGCTTACACTCTTGTTTATATCCCTTTTTTAAGATTATAGAATTTATAAA
>NZ_BIMK01000019.1 GCF_004001045.1 Paenibacillus chibensis | reverse complement strand
TTTGAAGGTACGTCGATAGACGTTTTTCTTATGCCAATACCCGATCCTATGACGCTTTGCGCAGCAGTAGTACGGTTGTTTCCACATTGTTCTTCTTATGCTTTTGCATATGAATCATATGTCGCTCCGCCGGTGTAATCCATCCAGGTCTGTTATTCAATTGAAGAGGGAGGTGCTGGCCAGCAGGACGGTACAAGAGGACAGCTTTCATCACTAATTCATATTTAGGAGGCGGAAATCATGGGAAAAGCTTTATCTCTCAAAGGGACCATGTTTAAAAGATTTATGCCTTTATTCATCGTAATCGCGCTGTTTGTCGGGCTGCTGCCGTCGATGGCATCCGCTGCCGACCGGGGGGCATGGGCTCCGAATGTGGCTTATGCGGTGAACGATACCGCCACCTATGGCGGCAGCACCTATAAAGTCATTCAGGCGCATACCTCATTGACGGGCTGGGAACCGCCGAATGTGCCTGCCTTGTGGCAGCTCGTGACCGGCGGCGGAGGCGGCGCGGACCAGCAGGCTCCAACCGCTCCCGCCAATCTGAGGTCCACCGCAGTCACTTCCTCCAGCATCGCCCTTGCCTGGGACGCTTCCACCGACAATGTCGGGGTGACAGGCTATAACGTCTACCAAGGCACGACGCAGGTGATGACGGTCACGGGAACGACAGCCACGGTTACGGGACTGGCGGCAGGCACGGCATATACCTTCAAGGTAGCCGCCAAGGATGCCGCGGGCAACGTCTCTCCGCAAAGCGCAGCCGTTTCGGCAACGACCCAAAGCTCCGGCGGTGGAACGGGCCAGCTTCCGAAGCATGTACTGACAGGCTACTGGCATAACTTCATCAACGGATCCTCGAATCTGAAGCTGAGCGATGTGCCGAGCCAATATGATATCATCGTGCTGGCTTTTGCCGACATGGATCCCGCCAAGCCGGGCGGCGTCACGTTTAACGTCGATTCGTCGCTCTCCAGTGCCTTGGGCGGATATACGAATGCCAATCTAATCAGCGATATTGCGGCTAAGCATGCGCAAGGCAAGAAGGTTATCATCTCGGTCGGCGGAGAAAAGGGCAACGTCAACCTGGGCAGCGCCTCACCGAACGTGGCCAATTTCGTGGACAGCATGTATAACCTCATCACGACCTATGGCCTTGACGGCATAGATATCGATCTGGAGAATGGCATGAACGTCGCCAATCTGACGACCGCCGTCAAGCAGCTGCAGCAGAAGGTGGGCTCCGGCTTCATCCTGACGATGGCTCCGCAAACGATCGATATGCAAAGCAACAGCACGTCTTATATGCAGCTCTACAATAATTTGAAGAGCATCACGACCGTGATCAACGTTCAGTATTACAACTCCGGTTGTATGCTCGGACGCGACGGCAAATGCTACTCGCAGGGAACGGTCGATTTCCTGACGGCGCTGTCCGACCTGTCGCTCCAGTGGGTGGCTCCGTCGCAGCTGGGCATCGGCGTTCCCGCCGTGCCGAGCGCAGCCGGCGGCGGCTACGTCGCCCCGAGCGTCGTCAATAACGCGCTGAGCTGTCTGGCAAGCGGTACGAACTGCGGCAGCTACAAGCCGGTGGCCAAGTACCCGGATATCCGCGGGGCCATGACATGGTCGATCAACTGGGATAAAACAAGTAGCTATAACTTCGCCAATACGGTTAAGCCGTTCCTTTCGACACTGCCTTAACCCCGAAAAAAGGAGCAGCCTCCGGTCTTAAACAGGCCGGAGGCTGCTTTTTCGTCCGCAAAAAAAGATACAAATCAATGAAATAAGATACTTATCGTGAAACCGATTTTCGCAGACAAAAAGGGATGCTATGCTGTATGTAAATTCGCTGTATGACTGACCTATGCGTCACCTGAAATGTCGTCGACTTCCGTTTGCTTTCACTCGCAAGCTCCTCATCCTTCGTGCTCTCCCGGACACTTCCGCACCGAGACTTCACTTCTATTAGACAGAAGCTCATCCAATCTTCCTGATCAGTCAGAACCGTAACCGTCATTAAGTCCGGCCTTTCAGGGCCGGGTTTAATAGCCATGCATGCGTCCCAACAGGCGGCAGTTGGAGGTGAAGGGCTGCTTATCGCTGCAGGCAAGCGCAATGCAATAAATCAGTTGGAATGGGGTGTAATATGAAAGCGCTTCAGAAGAGGTTGCAATGGAAGTGGTTGATATGCTTCGTATGTGCAGCCATGATCTTTTCATCATTTGCTGTGGCCGGACAGGCTTCAGCCGGCTCCTCCGATACCCGCGGCCATTGGGCGGAGCAGCTGCTTACGGACTGGAAGGATCAAGGCCTGCTTAAGGGCTATCCGGACGGCTCCATCAAGCCGAATCAGGCTTTGACCCGGGCCGAATGGATGGCCATGATCAACCGTTATTTTCATTTTACCGGTCATAAAGATATCACGTTTCCCGACGTGAAGCCCGGTCAGTGGCAGTATGAGGAAGCCGCAAAAGCCCTGGAGGCGGGATACATGACGGGATATGAAGATGGCAGCATTCATCCGGACCGGATCATATCCAGGGAAGAAGCCGCAGTCATGCTGGCCAAGATTGTGAAAGCGGGAACGGTTAACGACGCCGGACTGAGCCGGTTCAAGGATGCCGGCAGCATCTCGGCCTGGGGCAAGCAGGCGCTTGCTTATTTGCTGGAGCAGGGTAAGCTGGGCGGATACGAGGATGGCACGCTGCGTCCGAAGACGCCGCTTACGCGGGCTGAAGGCGTAGCGCTGATCAGCCGTCTGCCAGCTGCTCTGGCGGGAGTGGTTACCTATGATAAAGCGGGGACCTACGGTCCGGGGCAGGGAATGGACATGGTTGAAGGGGATGCCGTGATCAAGGCCTCAGGCGTCACACTGCAAAATGTCATGTTTCATGGAAACCTTGTGGTGGACATTGGAGCAGGTCCCGGAGCTATTACGTTCAAAAACGTAAAAGTGGAGGGGACGCTCACGATCAAGGCCGCGGGTATCGTGCTGGAAATCAGTGGCGGCTCGCTCGGAACCGTCGTGATCGACGGACAGGGCAACACGCTGCAGCTCGGCAGTGATGCCAGCATCTCCAGCTTGGTGCTGAACGCGCTGACCCAAGTGAAGGGCAAGGGCAAAATTCAGAAGGCCACCATCAATGACGGGGCCAAAGGTTCCTCTTTCGAAACGGCACCGCTGAGCACCGATGGTCCACAAGCCAGTTCGATCAAGGTAGGTGCCGGCGGAAACGGCGGCACGGGATCGTCAGGCGGTTCCGGCAGCAGCGGCTCCGGCGGCGGGTCGGGCTCGGGCGGAGATAACGGCGGAGGCGTGGATACGACCGTACCGCAGGCGCCTGTCGTAACAGGCGTCCTGAACGGCACGACGTATCACGCGGGCGTGCTTCCGAATTGGACGGATGCGCCGAATACAGCCACCAGTGCATCATTGAATGGCGCTGCCTACGTGAAGGGCAGCGGGATTATCGAAGCGGGAAGCTACGAGCTGATCGTGACCGCTGTGCATAAGGCGAGCGGCAAAAAAGCGAGCACCACCGTCAAATTTACGATGGAGCCGCAGACGAAGCTGATCGGCTACGTGGCAGGCTGGAGCAACTGGTCGGATATGCAGCCGGTGGATGCTTCCAAGCTGACCCATATCAACTACGCATTTACCCACATTAAGGATAACAAGATTATTCCGCTCGAAGGCCAGAACGACGATGATAACTATGCTTACCTGAGCGGCCTGAAATCCCAAAATCCGAATCTGAAAATCTTGAACTCGGTTGGCGGCTGGGCGGCTGACGGCTTCTCGGATGCGGCTCTGACGGGCGCTTCACGGAACACATTTGCAGACAGCATCATCGATTATGTAAAAAAGTATCACCTCGACGGGATTGACCTGGATTGGGAATATCCGACCCAGGAAGCGGGAGACACCACGGGGAGAGCGGAAGACAGGGAGAATTTCACGTTGCTGCTCAAGCTGATCCGCGAGAAGCTGAACGAGCTGGGCTTGGAAAATAACAAGTATTATGAGCTTACGATTGCGGCCGGGGCTACGAAGTCCTACCTCGACGGAGTCGAAATCGATCAGGTTGCCAAATACGTGGATAACATCAACCTGATGACGTATGACTTTGCAGGCGGCTGGAGCACCCAAACCGAGCATCATACCAATTTGTTCGGAGACGGCCAGAGTGCTGACCATGCTGTTACATTGTTCTCAAATAGCCATGTTCCAACGAATAAGCTGGTCATCGGAGCTGCGTTCTACAGCCACAAGTGGACAAAAGTGCAATCGGCGGAGCATAACGGCCTGGGTCAGGGGGCAGAAGGTTCCTGGGAGACGCCGGTCTATACGGACATTCTGGCCAACTACAACGCGGATAGCGACTTTGTCCGTTACTGGGATGATAATGCGAAAGCGCCGTATCTTTTTGACGGCAGTACGTTTATTTCCTATGACGATCCGCAGTCCATGGCGGAGAAAGCGAAGTACGTGCTTGATCACAAGCTGGGCGGGGCCATGTTCTGGGAATACAGCCAGGATGCGTCGGGCAGCCTTCTTACCGCTCTGAACGACGGACTGAAGGGCAAGAAGTTTGAAGAGGATACCACCTCCATACCGGATAAGCCGCAGATACGGGTGCAGGACGATGGGGAATACGACTTTGGCTTCGTGCCGGAATGGAGCGATGCACCGGGGACGGTGAGTACAGCTCAGCTGAACGGTCAACCGTACGTGAAAGGCACCGCGATCACGGCGCCTGGAGACTATGTCCTCACCCTGATTACGGTGCATGGCAAGAGCCTCAAAACGAAAAAGACCGAGGTTCCTTTTACCGTCAAGAAAAAGGGATTGAAAGCCATCGCCTATGTGCCGGGCTGGGTCGATTGGTCGAATGCCCATCCGATTGACGCGAGCAAGCTGACGCATATCAACTATGCGTTCACCCATATTCAAGACAACAGAATCATTCCACTGAAAGGCCAAAACGATGATGCGAATTACGCCTATTTGCGGGAGCTGAGAAAAGAAAATCCGCATTTGAAAATATTGAACTCGGTCGGCGGCTGGGCCGCGGATGGCTTCTCGGATGCCGCGTTGACCGAGGAAAGCCGCGAGACCTTTGCGGGCAGCATCATCGATTACGTGAAAAAATATGATTTGGACGGCATTGACCTGGATTGGGAATATCCGACCCAGAATGCGGGAGACACCACGGGGAGACCGGAGGACAAACAGAACTTCTCGCTGCTGCTGAAGCTGCTGCGCGAGAAGCTGAACGGGCTTGGCCTAGAGAAGCATCGTTATTATGAGCTGACGATCGCTGCCGGCGCGACGCAGAACTACTTGAATGGCGTGGAAATCCATGAGGTCGTCAAGTACGTGGACAATATCAATCTGATGACGTATGACTTTGCCGGAGGCTGGAGCGCCCAGACCGAGCATCATACGAATCTGTATGGCGGAAGCATAAGCGTGGATTCGTCCGTTAGATTGTATTTAGGAAGCAACGTGCCGGCGGATAAGCTGGTTATCGGGGCTGCATTTTACGGACATTTATGGACCGGCGTGAAATCCGGGGACCAGCACGGCCTGGGTCAGGATGCAACCGGCACCGGTGTAACGCCAACCTTTAATGATATTCTTGCACAGTATACTGCCGATCAAGGATTTACCCGCTATTGGGACGATACGGCCAAAGCGCCGTACTTGTTCGACGGCAGCATCTTCGTCTCGTACGACGATGAACAATCCGTATCGGAGAAAGCGAAATACGTGCTTGATCAGCAGCTGGCCGGGGCCATGTTCTGGGAATACAGCCAGGATGCGTCGGGACGCCTGCTTACTGCGCTGGCGAACGGATTGAAGGGAATTCCATTCGAGGCTCCTGAGAACGCTGAACTGCCCGTGATACCGGATGCGCCGGTCATTAGCGGCGTGACCGACGGGGAAACGTATGCTTCGGGCATTTCCCCGGAATGGGCCGACGCAGCGGATACGCAAAGCAGCGCTCTGTTGAATGGAGCCGCATATATCAAAGGCACGCCGATTACGACGCCGGGGAGCTACACGCTTGTCGTTACGGCGGTCCATACGAAAAGCCAAAAGACCTCCAATTCCACCGTTCATTTCACGGTCAAGGCAGCGGAGCCCGCACCGGAGCAGACTCCGGAAGAAGGCATTGTGCCAGGCGGGGATTCCACTGCCAGTGATGGAGCCGCTTCCGGTGGAGACGACGCGCTTCCTCAAGGAACGCCTTAAGCGTTCAAGTCCGTGCAGCTTTAATATGACAAACGTGCAGATACGATTCGTATCTGCACGTTTGTTTCTACGTGTAAGCACCGCGATGGGTGACGGGTGACGGGTGACGGGCTATACCCCGTACACCGACAAATCAATCAGGCCGTCCCGCATGAATTCCACCCCTTCATCTTCGAGCAGGGTTTGCTGCAGGAAGCGGGCTTCATCGTCAACAAGGGCAATTTCGCCTTTGGCGTTCACGACCCGGTGCCAAGGCAGCTCATGCTTGCCGCTCATGGAGTGAAGGATGCGGACGACCTGCCTTGCGGCGCGAGGACTTCCGGCTGCGGCGGCGATGCCTCCGTAAGTCATGACTTTGCCGGTGGGAATGGCTTTGATTTGTTCAATGACGGATGCGGTGAATGGCTGCATGGCATCCTCCTTTTATCGAAGCTTGGAGTTAGATCAATCTCTGCATTTTGAATAACCACAGTGTAACATACAAACGCTCCAGGCTGAATTTGCGGGACTGCAAAATCATTAGTGAAGGATTATTCATTGGGTGTTATGATAGGGGGGGACTCCATCATAATGAAACCACTTGCATTTTTACGGTCCGATATCAATGCCGAGTGAATGAGTATAGAATAAATGAGGTATGCAGTATGGAAGGGCCATTAGTTAAAGTGGATACTGCCAATGCCATCGCGGTGTCCAAGCAGTATTGCAGACAAACGGGCATGAAACCCGGCGAGCTTCCCGTGTTTAGCCGGCGATACAGTCACGCGGAGCTGAAGGCAAAGCTGGCGAAGTATAGGGAGTACATCGAAGTGATCCACTTGTTCATCCATAAATTCCTCTCCTCTATATCGGGCAGTCCGATTATGATTGCGGTTACCGATGACCGGGGATATATTTTGGAATTTGCGGGTGACCCAAGCATCATCGAGACGGTGAGGCAGTTGGGAATCGAGGAAGGCATCCAATTCAACAAGGACGCGGGCACGAACTCCATTGATCTGTGCCTGGCCCACGGCTGTCCTTTTCAGCTGATCGGCGATGATCATTATCATGAGATCCTTCATGGACTGGCATGTTATACATCCGGTTTCCACAGGAACGGAGGCGAGGTGGCGGGAACCATCTCACTGATGACGGACATTCGTTTTGCCCATCCCCATTTGCTTGCCCTTCTATGTACTATGGCGGATTCGGTGGAGCGGGAGCTGCTGCTCCGCAGGCAAAACACCCAGCTGCAAGTGTTGAACCAGTTTCTGCTGGATACGAACTTTTACGGTGTCGTCATCACGGACGAACAGGGGCGCATCCTGGAGATGAACGAACGCTGCCAATCCATGCTGCAGTTGAATCCTCAAGCCGTGTATCAGCATTTCTCCGTGTACGATATCGGCATGATCAGCTGCTATTTTCAGCGGGTGATCCAACGCAGCGAGGAATGCATCGGCGTGGAGCTGTGCGTGAATGTAAAGGGCGTGGACCATTATTACATGCTGGACGTGCTGCCGGTATATGATATGGATCAAACTCTCATCCGAGCGGTAGGGAGCCTGCGCGACATTACAGAAATGAAGAAGACCGAAGAAATGCTGCGCCATACGGAAAAGCTGGTTTTTGCCGGACAAATTGCCGTAGGCATTGCGCATGAGATCCGTAATCCGCTCACGACCGTCAAAGGGATGCTGCAACTGGCGGAGAAGGATACGCGCATGCGGCATTATGATCTCATTATGTCGGAGCTGGAGCGGATGAACCTGATCGTCAGCGAATTTCTGATTTTGGGTAAGCCGCAGGTCGTTCATTTTCTGCAGGAGCGCTGTCTGCCTATTTTGGAGGAAGTGCTGAATCTGTTTGAAATTGAGGCTTCTCTGAACGGCATCACGCTGGATTTCCAGAATAAAAGGGATCATGTGATCCGCTGCGACCGCAACCAGATTAAACAGGTATTCATGAATATATTGAAAAATGCCGTGGAAGCCATGCCTTACGGCGGAAGCGTGCAAATTCTGCTCGACACGGAAGGAGCTTACCAGCTCATCCGTTTTGCCGATACCGGCGTCGGCATGACCGATGACGTGCTGCAGCGGCTCGGAGAGCCCTTTCATACCACGAAGCCGGAGGGCAACGGCCTTGGCATGATGATCGTGAAAAAAATCATCGAGGCACATAAAGGACGGCTGGTCATTACAAGCACGGTCCATGAAGGAACAACGGTGGATATCTATCTGCCGATCGGGCAAGCGTAACGAACATACATAAAAGGGGCATTCCAGTAGGTTGGGCAGACCTGAGGAAGCCCCTTTTTCTAATTCCGGAGCAAGCAGCCCATAGCATGATTGCCGCCATCGTAACCTTGTAAGCGTCAGCGTAAAAACGACGAGTTATATCAACAATAACGCCAAATGTATGGTTTTAAATGGTAAAATAGTTAAGGGATGAGAGTGGAAGGGGATAGATTATGCTGAAGCGAAGAGGCAGGCATGAAGGCGCTCTATGCTGGGCCGCTCTAACCGCGGGGCTGCTTTGCTTTCTTTTCGTTTATGTGATTCCGCTGCAAATTCCGCCTGAGCGGTTTCCGTACAGCGGGTTCGCGCTCGTGCTGCTTACGGTTGTCTCTTTTTCGCTTGCGCTTGCAGGGCTGATCAGGAATGCCCCCAGAAGATGGCTGCTGCGAATTGCGCTCGTATTGTCCCTGTCACTGCCGATTTTTTGGTTGCTGGTGGTATTGTGGCTGCTGGGCGTGGCGTTTGGGGCGATGAAATGATGATGGGGATCATGAGGAGGGTCTATTTTATGTACAATGAACACGCCTTTAAAATAAATTTTGGCAAATATGCCCTTCCCCGTGTGCTGCGGGAATTGTCCAGCATTGATAAAAGCTTGAAGGAAGAGGGACGCCACCTGGATGACGGGCTTTTCTTTTACCTTGTTCATGATCAAGAATACCGTTACTTTAACACCCCATGCGATGTGGTGGTGTTCGGCAACATTGGAGCGGACGGCATTCATTATGGCCTGCTGACGGATTTCGGAACGGTTCGGACGCTGGATGAGGCGCCGGTGGTATGCGTGACCCCGATGGATTCTGATTGCCCGGTGCGGGTCATCGCCGAGAACCTGGAGCATTTTTTGGCCATCAATATGAACGAATCCGCGCTTTTTTATAATCATTTCCCGTCGGAAGAGGCATATGACGAATTCGTTCACCGTGAAGTTCTGGGTTATGATGGCATGCCTTACCTTCCCGACGCAGAAAGGGAGTGCCGACGAGAGGAGATCCAACAGCGGGTGAGGGAACGGATACGGCTGCCGCAGATCGACTTTCCATACCGCTATGTGCAGGAGCAGCAGGCCAAACGGGACCGCGAAGCCTGGATTCACACCCAGGCCCGTCTGCATGTTCTTCCGACGCCGGGACAAGCAGAAGTGCCGTATACAGGCGCGTTATATTCTATCGGGGCTGATGGCATCATCGACACCGATGCTATCGGAAGGTTTCTGGAGCATGCCGATCCGCCTGCGGTGAAGGCACTGATCCGGGATATCCAGATGCATGTCCTATCCGGGATGACCGTTTTACAGGACATGCTGGAGTCGTCCCTGCGCAGCATCGGCTTGGGGGACGAAGCGGAGCGCATGCGTCTTTCGGTGGAATAACCCGCGGCACCCGCCTAGCTTTCCTCCACGGATCGCCGATATTCCTCGGGCGTGCAGCCGACGACCGCCTTGAAGTCTTTGCTGAAATGCGGCTGGTCGTGGTAGCCGAGCTCCATGGCCAGGCGCGCCAGATCTACGGGAAGGCGTCGGTCCATCGTTTCGGCGGCATTTTGCAGGCGGTATAGGCGGATCACCCATTTCGGGCTGATGCCGACATATTGATCGAACAGCCGCTGCAGCTTGCGGATATGCATACCTACATGCTCGCAGACCTGATCAACCTTGGAGACTTCGCGTTCGCCGGCAATGAAGTCGATGATCCGGTTCACGAGCAGCACCTGCTCATCCGGATCGGGCAGCTTGGACAGCAGCAGCCGGTCCATGACCGCGGCCATCTCCTGCTCCGTACCCAGGGAGAGCATTTCCCGTTCAAGCTCCGGGCCGCTCAGATCCAGGATGTTCTGTACCTCAAGCGGATGATCCAGCAGGGTGGAGACGGGCTGATTCAAGAACGGATAGAAACCGCCGGGCTTGAACTTGACGCCGAACACGACTCCCTTGCCGTGAATCGGATAAGAGAATTTCCGGGTGGACGGTCCGAAGATCAGGGTTTTCTGCGGCTCCACAACCAGATTGACGCAGGGGTTGGGCACAACGTGCTGAAGGTAAGGCTCCTTGTCGGTACAGTCCCAGCTGACGATCCAATAATGCTTGACGAAGAAGCTTAAGGCGTCTGAGGCTGCGATACGGGACAGCTTGAATCTTTTCTCGCCGCCCTGCAGATTCATGACGCCCATGCTGGGTCTTGGCAATCCTGCAGGCATAGGGTCACGCTCCTTATATATTCAAAGCACTGCTCTGAAAGATTTTTTATAGAACTGGCGTTCCTGTCGTGTTTTTACAATACAGAGGCTTCGGCCAAAGGTATTCTTAGTTTAGCATAAGTTTCCAGATTTGCAGACAGGCGTTCATTGTAAAAGTAAAAACATAACCAACACAAAAGGAGCGTGCAAGAAATATGAGCCATAGCCTGAAATACGAGTTTTATATCGGCGCCGGTCAGGAAAATGTATGGAGCTTGCTGGTAGCGCCCGAGGGAACGAAGAAAACCTTTTTCAACTGCGTGCTGCAATCGAGCTTTAAAGCCGGAGAGCCGTTTGCTTACGTGGGACCGGGTGCGGACGGCGATGAGACGGTGCATGTTTACGGGGGAATTCTCGCGTATGAACAGGGCAAGGTGCTGAGCTACCTTGAGCATCCGGGACCGTCCTATCACGCCAATCACCAGGAGCTGACCTCCCGGGTGACGTTTACGCTGGAGGCGGTAGGCAAATGCACGAAATTAACGCTCGTCAACGATCAGTGGTCGGACAACCATCCTTCCTTCGAGAATACCGAGGGGCACTGGTGGATGATCCTGAGCAACATCAAGACCGTGGCGGAAACGGGAAATACGCTGGATTTTGGCTGGTAAAAAGAAAAGATGTAATTGAGGATCAAAGCGGCTGCTTGGCAGCCGCTTTTTTGCGTTCGGGATTGCGAAATGATGCTATGCGTCCAGGCTGCGAGCAGCTCTGGGATCTTTTCTTGCTTCGCATAACAACCTGTCCGTTATCTTAAAAACCTCGCAAGTTGCCGCGGACCCGCGCATAGAATAGCAGAACAAAGGATGCCTGCTGAATTGTCAGCCTCTTGTCACTTTTTGAAATCACCATTCGGCTGCGAATGACATATTAGAAAGTATGGGGGAATCCAATCATGCATTGGACTGATTTTTTGGTGATCATTGCGTCGGGTTCGTTTGGCGGTCTCCTGTCGAGCTTGTATATCCATGACGGATCCCTGATTCTGCCCAAAATCATCGAGCTTGAGCTCAGCGACGGATCCAAAGGGAGAAATTATCATATCGGCTTCCTCTCGGATCTCGTTCTTGGAGCCGGTGCAGGGCTGATCGCCGTGCTTCCGATCGGACTCGAGTTTCCGAAATACATCTACATGGCGATCATCGCCGGTTTCGGCGGCGGCAGCTTCATCGCCAAGCAAGCCAAGCTGACGGCGGAAGACAAGGTGTCCTCTCAGGATAAGCTGCCGACGATCGTAGCGTCCAGCGTGCCCGAACCGAAGCCCTCCGATGAAGTGACTTTTGAACTGGCGATTTCAGACCGCAAAGGAGAGAAGATGACATGACCCTTGGGAAGATCACACTGACGTGTGACGAGATCAATGAGTACAACCGGCTTAAGCAAAAAATCAGGGAAGCCAGAACAAGAATGGAAATATCGCTGTACACCAAGCAGGCGGAGAATATTCTCGAACGGGGACGTCTGCGGTATGTCAGCAAATTGGAGAACAACAGCAGCCTGAGCAGCAACCCCCAGGTGAAAGGCATGGAGACGAAGAGCGGAACGAATGAAAAAAAGGCGAGACTCTCGGCCTATGCGCCGAGCAAGCGCTATCCGTTCCCGCACCCGGTGAAGCAGTCCCCGATTTTGAGTAAATTGGTCAAATCCAGCTCGGGCCGTTGAACGCTTTTTTCATAGACGAATCACTTGCCCAAGCCTTGCGGACGCTGATTCGCACTCGTTTTGATGGGCACCCTCGATTTTAAGAACAATCCAGAGGGTATCGGCTTACCGCGGCATCCTTGTTGGGGTATGCCTTTGTATGCCTTGTTGCACCGCCAGTCATGCGAATCCGTGAATCAGCGCCGTTCTTCCCGGTATGTTCTCGGGGACAAGCCCATCATCTTCTTGAACATTTTCGAAAATAAAAAGGGATCATTATACCCTACGGAACGCGAAATATCACTGACCGACAGCTCGGGATTGCGCAGCAGAACGGCGGCACGGTTCATCCGGTATTCGAGCAGGAACGTTTGCAGCGAAACGCCGAATTGTTCCTTGAACAGGCCGGAGAGGTAGGTACGGTCCAGACCGACGGAGCGGGCGATATCGAGCACGGAGACCTTTTGGCTGTAGCTGCTTTCGATATATTCGATGGATTTGCGGATGTAAGCTTCACGGGAGTGCTGCGGCCTGATGTCTTCCGTTTCAGGAGAACAGGAGATCAAGTCGGCCAGGATGCGGTAGAGGATGCTTTGGCTGAGCACGTCGCTGCCGCGGGCGTCGCGGGACGCTTCCAGTTCTCGATAAAAGCCGCTGAAGCAGCTCCCGGCACGCTCCGTGAACACGGGCCGCCCGGAGGTGATGTGCGCACGCTGCAGCAGCGGTTTGGCGTTCAGCCCTTTGAAACCGATCCAGGAATACGTCCAGGGGTCGGCGCTATCGGCACTGTAATGGACAAGCGTATCCGGCAAAATGACAAAGCCCTGCCCGGCCCCAAGCTCGTATACGGCTTCGCTGGTACGGAATACGCCGCGCCCGCTGTGAATGTAATGCAAAATATACGCATCGCGGAGACCCGGTCCCCACGTATGCCCCGGCATGCATTCCTCCAGGCCGAAGAACAGCGGGTTCAGATCCATATGGCCCTGCATGGCCGGCATGGTATTATCGACGTTCATTTGCGCCACTTCGGACGCCTCCCTTCTTACTTAAGCCGCTTGCCTCTATATTATAACAGGTAAAACTGCATAATTACCGTCTGAAAACGGATACGAAAATGGGATTATGACATGTATTGCTGGGGTTGCTCCATGTTCTGCCCACAGCCCGGAGGGTATAGTTAGTATCAAATTATAGCAATCCGAAGGGGAGGATATCCTTTATGTCCAAAATTACGTTTATCGGTGCGGGAAGTACCGTTTTTGTTAAAAATGTGCTCGGCGACGTCATGTCGACGCCTGCGCTGCAGGGCTTCGAGCTCGCCTTGTTCGATATCGATCCGGAGCGCCTGCAGGATTCCGAGCGGCTCTTGAACAGCATCAAGCTAACGCTGGGCAGCACCTGCGTCATTAAAGCCTACAGCGACCGTAAAGCCGCGCTCAAAGGTGCCAAATACGTCATTAACGCCATTCAGGTGGGCGGATATGATCCGTGTACCATCACCGATTTCGAAATTCCCAAAAAATACGGTCTGCGCCAGACGATTGCCGATACGCTCGGGATCGGCGGCATTTTCCGCAACCTGCGCACCATTCCGGTCATGCTCGATTTTGCGAGAGACATGCAGGAGGTTTGCCCGGACGCCCAGTTCCTCAATTACACGAATCCGATGGCGGTGCTTACCAATGTGATGAACACGGTGGGCGGGATCCGGACTGTCGGTCTCTGCCACAGCGTGCAGCACTGTGTCTCCGAGCTGTTCAAAGCGCTCGATATGGACCAGACGGGCGTGGAATCGAAAATCGCCGGCATCAACCATATGGCCTGGCTGCTGGAAGTGAAGAAGGACGGCGTCGACCTGTATCCGGAAATCAAGCGCCGCGCCGCCGAGAAGCAGAAGGAGAAGCACCACGACATGGTACGCTTCGAGCTGATGCTCCGGTTCGGCTACTACGTGACGGAATCCTCCGAGCATAACGCGGAATACCATCCGTACTTCATCAAGAAGAACTATCCGGAGCTGATCGAGAAATACAACATTCCGCTCGACGAATACCCGCGCCGCTGCGTGAACCAAATCAATGGCTGGAAGGAAATGCGCGAGAAAATTTTCGCCAGCGAGCATATCGAGCACCAGCGTTCCAAGGAGTACGCGTCGTATATCATGGAAGCGATGGAGACGAACGTGCCGTTCAAGATCGGCGGCAACGTCATGAACACCGGGCTCATCACCAACCTGCCGAAGGAGGCCTGCGTCGAGGTGCCGTGCCTCGTGGACCGCTCCGGCATTTCCCCGACCTACGTAGGCGATTTGCCGCCGCAGCTGGCCGCGCTGAACCGCACGAACATCAACACGCAGCTGCTGACCATCGAGGCAGCCGTGACCGGCAAAAAGGAACATATCTATCATGCCGCCATGCTCGATCCGCATACGGCTGCAGAGCTCTCCTTGGACGATATTGTAGCGCTATGCGACGATCTGATCGAAGCGCATGGCAGCTGGCTGCCGGAGTTTAAATAAGGCATAAGAGTTGCCATTGAAAGCCCCTGTCCTTCGGTTTTTGCCGAAGGCAGGGGCTATTTTCAAGCGGCAAGAGGTTAATTACATGGCTACCGCTGATGATTTTTACTGAATTCGGATGGGTAGCAGCCGACAATTTCCTTGAACAAATTGGTGAAGTGGCGCGTGCTGTAGTACCCGACCTGTTCCGCGGCTTCGCACACCTTCATGCCTGGGATGGCGAGCAGTTCCTGGGCTCTCAGCATCCGCAGGCGGGTGACGTATTGAATGAATGTGATACCCATTTTCTTATGGAAATGGGTGCTGAGATGATTGGGAGATAACTGGAACCGTTCCGCCACACCGGCCACGGTCACGTCGCCGCAGAAGTTCGCATCCAGATACCGGATGACGGCCTCCAGCCAATCCAGTTTGGCGGGATCATCGTTGGATTTTTTCTTCAGCATCGAGGCGCCTGCTTCCGGTAGCTGCTCCAGCCAGGCTAGGTCCCGCTGCGGCTCCGATGACAGCTCTATCCCTAGTGTGCAGTGGAGGAAGGCGGCGAGCCGATCTTCGTGCGCTGCAGGATGAACGGGGACGCTTGCCCACTGGGTCTGGAGCTTCTCGCAGCAACTGATGAATGAGACATAATCCTCGCGCTGATAGGCTTGAGCCAGCTCGGCAGCGATGCGGCCAGCCTTCGCGTATACGGGGCTATCCGCAAGCGGCTTCAATTCGTTCAATGTCAGAAAGGCGGTTCCACCGACAACGCTGCGTAAATGAGACAATGCTCTTAGCATGGCGACTTCATCCTGCAAGGAGCTCAGCGACAGTTGTTCTCTCGTCATCATCCGGGTCAGCAGCCGCGTGGAGGAGGCCAGCTGCTGTAAACGCTGCGTCATCTGCTCAGGCAAGCGGAGCAGGCTGCGTCGATCCTTGTCGGTGGAGGCTTTGCCGATTATGAGATACTCCGCCTTTCCTAGCATAACGAGGGCAAGCAGCAGCTCCTTCGAGCAGCACTCGTTCATCAGCTCCCGCAGAATCCGGGACACGGGTAATCCCGTATCCGCATGAGAGCCGCTTTCTGCCTGCGCGGGTTTGTCTTCATAGATGATTAAGGCAAGCCAGCTTTCGCCTGTCTTGCCGGGGCTTGGCGGCATGGGTTCCGGCAGGCTCTGTTCCTGGAAAGCGGATATCAGCTGCGCTTCGAAATCCCTGCAATAGGTGAGTGAGTCCTTCCCGGCCTTGGCGATGGCCTGCTTGAGAATGTGTTCCACCCGTTCCGGCTCCACCGGCTTCAGCAAATACTCGACGGCCCCCAGCTTAATCGCCTCCCGCGCGTATTCGAATTCGGCATAACCGGTGAGCATGACCCACTGGGTGGATGGGGCAAAGGGCAGGACTTCCTGGATCGCTTCCAACCCGCTTTTACCCGGCATGCGAATATCCACGAAAGCGATATCCGGCGGCTGCCGCCGGACCAGGTCCATGAGCTCCTGCCCGCTTCCTGCCTCGCGAATGTCAAGAGCGGTTCCGGTATCCTCCAGGATACCGCGCAGTGTTTCTCTTGCCAGCATTTCATCGTCAGCCACAATGATATTCATCGGCAAATCCCTCCTCCGGAAGATCGATGGCAATTGTAATCAACGTTCCTTGATCTGGTGCGCTCAGCACTTGGAGAGTGGATGCACCCGGATATGAAAGAGATAGTCGCTCCTCTACGTTCCGCATGCCGACGCGGTCCTTGCTTGTCAGCGCAGCCGGGTCGAATCCGGTTCCGTTATCCTTCACCCGGATGACCGCCCGGGGACGTCCGTCTTCCCGCTTGAGGAACGCGTCCACCTCGATCAGGCAGGGATGTTCGCAGGGCTCGAATCCATGCACAACCGAGTTTTCCACGAGCGGCTGCAGCAGCAGCTTGGGAATCTTCAGTCCTGCGAGCTTCTCATCCAGCGCGAACCGGAAAGAGAGGCGATCCCTGAACCGCATGGACTGCAGATCTGCATATTTGCGGATAATCTCTAGCTCCTCGGTGAGGGTGATGGTCATATCGGAAGATAAAATATAACGCAGCAGCCCGCTCAGGGAACGGATCGCCCGATCGAGCGTATCATGCTCGCGCCTGCGGTTGAGCCCGATGAAGCCGTTCAGCGTGTTATATAGAAAATGCGGTTTGATTTGCGACTGGAGCGCCTGCATTTCCGCGTCCTGCTGCTTCAGCTTGGCGCGGTATTCACTAATGACCATATCGTCCAGCTGCCGGATCATGCGGTTCAGCGCGCTCCCAAGCTCGGCAATTTCGTCTTTGCCGTGAATGTCCACGCGTTTGGTCATATCGCCGCGCTGCACATGGCGCATCACTTGAATCATCTCACGGAACGGAGTCAGCAGCTTGCGGGAGTAAGCCAAGAACAGGAACAGGGTCAGCACGAGGCCGCCGGAGGCGAAAATCAGCCCGGTCGTATGCATCCACCTCACCTTGTCGGTGAAGCGGCTTTGGGGAATGAGCGATGTGACCTTCCAAGAGCTGGAGGGAACGGTCTTGGAAACCTGCACGTACGCCTCCCCGTGATAGTCCACGGTACCGGCAGATGAAGCAAGCTCCTTTAGGGTTTCGGCGGGAACGTCGCTGCTGGCATAGACGAGCTGTTCGTTTTTGTCCGTAATCACGACTACGGAGTCATTGCTGATTAGCTGGCGGACAATCCGGTCGATCACGATTGTGTCGGCATCCGCCATGATGATGGCAATCGGTTTCCGGGAATCCATATCGCGGATGAGTCGAGCCACCGAGAACACGCTCTGCACCTTATCGATTTTAAGATAATCCTGGGGATGTACACGGACGAAGGTGGCTCTGCCGTTGGCCTTCACGGCCTCCTTATACCAATCCTGCTCCTGGTAAGGATAATCGCTGCGGGCCGTGTACAGCGTTGAACGGCTGTCTTTATAGAATATGGAGCCGTCCAGCGGCAGCAGCAGCGTGCCCAAAATTTCCTTGTGCATGTTTTCAAGGACGCTTGGAAGCGTGTTATAGAGTGCATAATCCGCTTTGTATTTGGTGTAGCTGTCAGATTGCTTATATATGCCTGCGGAGCGGATTTTCAGAGCATACATCACTTCGTTGTAGTTGTAGGGAATCGTGGTCACACGCTCGAGCTCATCCAGATAGTACTGTATATTGCTGGTCAAGCCGACGAGCGTGGACTCGGTCAGCTTTTCGGTTTCGGTCGTAATCAGCTTTGTATAATAAGCGGGCAGCACATAAGCGATAATGAGTACAGGGAACAGGATCGTGACGGAAAAAAGTATCATCAGCTTGGAACGGATGGACAAGGCTCTGTTTTTCAAGTGCAGCTACCTCCGTTGGCATGACCTTGGAAAAGATGGTTCTCATTTTAAGGGATGAATCCGGCTTAGGCAATAGAGAGAAAATAGCGCTTACATCGTAGGAATGAGACATATGTAAGCGTTTTTATGTGTGCTAAGCTGAAAATGCAAAACCAATCACGTAAAGACGATGAGGTGGGTATATGAGAAAACGCGCATTTTGGTTCTTGGCTCTGGCCATGCTTCTGGTTATATTCAGCGGCTGCTCGTCACGTCCGGACAGTGGCAGCGGGAACGGCGGCAGCGTCGAAACGGGCTCCGGTAAAATTGGCTCGGGCAAGGCAAAAACAACGCTGTCGATGATGGTGAACATTTCGGATGAATCGCTGACCAAGGCGTACCGTGAAATCGTGGACGGCTTTACGAAGGAAAATCCTGATATCAGCGTCAACCTGCAATTTGACAGCACGGGCTACGAGAACACGATGAAGGTCAAAATGGCGGCGAACGACCTGCCTGATATTTTCGATACCCATGGCTGGGCAAAGCTCCGCTATGGCGATTACCTGGCGGATCTGCGCGATGAGCCTTGGGCCTCCCAATTGACCGACACGATCCGCGACGTGGTGACGGACAAAGACGGCAAAGTGTACGCGCTTGTCTTGACCGAAGCCAAGGACGGACTGCTCTACAACGTGGGTATGCTCGAGAAATATGGGATTGAAGTGCCACGCACGTTCGATGAAATGGTCGCCGCAGGCGAGAAAATCAAGAAGGAAAGCGGCGGGAAAACGACACCATTCTACCTGTCGGGCATTGATGACAGCATGATTGGCCAGTATTTGGACAATTTCGCGAACCCGCTCCTGATTACGGCCAAGGACAATGATGGAGATGCGCTGTTGAACGGAAGCTTCGACTGGTCGCATATGACGCCTTTGGCGCAAAGCCTGCTCACGCTTCAGAAACAAGGATTGATCAACGAAGATGTACTGACAGCCAAGCGCAGCGACCTTCCAGCCGCGTTTGCCGCAGAGAAGGTCACGTTTGCTTTGGTCGGACCGGCATTCATGGATTCCGTGCATGAAATCGCTCCGGACATGAAAATCGGCATCATGCCGGTGCCGTCAATGGTAGCGGGTGACGAGCCGACCTTTGCAGGCGGGGAACGCAACACGCTGGCGGTATGGAAGGATTCGAAGCATCTGGATGAAGCGAAGAAGCTGCTGCAGTATTTTGCCAAGCCGGACAATATGGCGAAGCTTTCGAACGTCTCCAAGAACCCTCCGGGGCTGAAAGACGTGAAGACCGATCATGAGCTCACACCTTACTATGAAAAATACGCAAATATTCGTGTATTCCCTTACTTTGACCGCGTTTACCTGCCGAACGGCATGTGGGATGTGCTCTGCAAAAACGGCACCGAGCTGCTGGCCGGCCGCATGACGCCCGAGCAGTTCAGCGCGTCGATGAAGACCGAGGTCGAGCGCCTGTCCAAAAAATAACTTCAGGGGCGGCGGGGCATGAGGTCATGCCTCGCTTCCTGCCGCCTTGGCTTGAGGAGCGTGAAGAGATGAAGCCAGACATGATGGTCACAGAGGCAGTTCCGCGCAAAACGGCCGGGATGCGGCGACTGGCCCAATCCCCGGTCATGCTGAACTGGATGTATCTGCCTGCCTTGCTGCTGTTTGCGGTGTTTATTTATTATCCCTTTTTCAGGGGGCTGCTGATTTCCTTCACCGACTGGGACGGTTACTCCCAGGCACTTCATTATATCGGCATCGACAATTACAAAAGAATGCTGTCCGACAGCCGCGTTCACACCGTCATCATCAATACGCTTATTTACGGCGTTGGCAGTACGCTTTTCCAAAATATATTCGGTCTATTGTATGCGCTGCTGCTCAACAAGCACGGCAAGGGCAAGACGTTCGTCCGGGTCATCGTCTATATTCCGGCCATCGTCAGTCCGATCATTATGGGCTATATCTGGTATTTTCTGCTTCAATACAACGGCGGGGCCATTAACGACATCATTACGGCGTTCACGGGCAAGCCCGTGAATTTGCTGGCCGACCCCAAAGTGAACGTCTGGATCATCATGGTCGTGAACACCTACCAGTTCCTCGGGATCGCGATGATGATTTTCCTGTCGGGACTTCAGGGCATTTCCAAGGACTATTATGAGGCCGCTGAAATGGACGGGGCCACGCCGTTCAACCGTTTTTTCAACATCACCTTCCCGCTGCTGGCTCCTGCGCTGACGACCAGCATCATCCTGAACCTGATTGGGGGGCTGAAGCTCTTCGACGTTATTGCCGCGCTCACGAACGGCGGCCCGGGATATGCCTCTGCCTCGCTGTCAACAATGATGTATCAGCTGTATTTTGCAAGGCAGGATGCGGGGCTTGCGGCCTCGCTCGGCAACCTGATGTTCTTGCTGATTACGGCCATTAGCCTTACGTCTCTGTACTTCCTGCGCAGAAAGGAGCTGTCGCAATGAAGCAGCGTAAACGCGCAGCCGTTTACACGATTGTCGGCCTCATAGTCGCCTTAGTTCATATTGTTCCGTTTTATATTTTGCTGACCGTATCCTTTAAGGATCTGCGGGATATGAGCTCTAAATGGGTGTTTCCCGGATACTGGTTTACGGGCAATTTCGTTAGCGCATGGCAAAATGCCCATCTTGGCAGGGCCTTTCTGAATACCGGCGTCATTACCGTTCTGTCGGTCGTGCTGATTCTGATCTTCGGCTCGCTGGCGGCCTTCCCCCTGGCGCGGTATCAGTCCAGGCTGAACAAGTGGGTGTATGGCATTTTCGTCAGTGCGCTCATCGTGCCGCCGCTGACCATACTGGTGCCACTGTATAAGCTTTTCGTGGATATCGGTTTCATGAACACTTATTTCGGGATCGTGCTGCTGCATGTGACCTTCCAGCTGTCGATGGCGATCTTCCTGTACACGAGCTTCATCGGCACGATTCCGCGGGAGCTGGACGAAGCGGCGATGATTGACGGAGCCACCAAGACGGGCATGTTTTTTCGCATCATTCTGCCGCTGTTGAAGCCCGTGACGGCCACGATCGTCATCATGAACGCCAACTCCATCTGGAACGACTATCAGTTCTCGCTCTTTTTTCTGCAAAAGCCCGATTCGCGCACGATTACGGTCGCCTTATCCAGTTTTTTCGGTGAAAATAGTGCGCAGATCGGCTGGATTGCCGCCGGCTCGCTAATGGCGGCGATCCCGAGCATTCTCGTCTACATTTTGCTGCAAAAATACTTCGTCGACGGCATTGCTGCCGGCGCGGTCAAAGGATAGAGCTGATTATATTCAGCCATTGCATTGTAGAAGTCCGGCCTTCGGGGCCGGGCTTTTCTTTGCTTTTTTTTGATTTCGCAGAGCACCTTAAAAAAACACAGGCCCAGCACAACCTATGCAATGGAGGTCGCGGCGGCCCGGTAGTAGCATGGAAGAAAGCTTAAATTACGGTATGGGACAGGGGGATGAAAATATGAAAGCGCTTTTAGTTGGGTTGGGTGAGGCCGGAAGCGGCTGGTACCGCAGACTGCGGAGCTTGAACGGGGATCTGGAGTTGGCCGTTTCCGATACGGACGGGAGCCGGGGCGAACAGCTGCAGGCGGAGGGCGTTCCCTTCTATACGGATGCCAGGGAAGCGATCGAGCGGGAGGCGCCCGACTTTGTGATCAACGTAACACCGCGCCATGCGCATACGAGTATCAATCACTTGGCCTTTGATTATAAGCTGCCGGTGCTGTGCGAGAAGCCGATTGCGGAGAATTACGAGAAGGCGCAGGCGATTGTGAAGAGGGCGGAGGACGAGCGGATTCCGTTTATGATTGCGGAAAATTACCGCACGTTCGCGCCGCTGCGCAAGCTGAAGCGGCTGATCGACGAAGGCGCGGTCGGCACGCTGCAGTCGCTGGAATGCGAATTCTTCCGCAAGCGCCAGCGGGTGACGCTGGAGCCAAACGATGAGCTGGAGGAAGTGATCATTCATCATTTCGATCTGCTGCGCCATCTGTCGGGACGTGAGGTCGGGAAGCTGTATGCCGTCAAACGGCATGTGTTTCATATCGTGATGGATTTGCAGGCAGGCATTCAGGCTTCCTTCCGCTGCTCGCTGCACAGCGTAGGGCGCGAAACGCAGTGGCCGGGGGATTGGCGGATTGAAGGAGATCAGGGCAGCCTGACCTTTAAGGACGGAGAGATCGAGCTGACGACGCCGGCCGGCGTCCAGCGCTGGAGCGACTTCAGCGATGTGGCGGTTCGAACGCCGGTGCAGGAATTCATGAAGGCGCTGGAAGAGAAGCGGCGCGGCGAAACGGATGCGAAGGAATATCTCAAAAATCAGGCGCTCGCCCATTACACGAGGCTATCGCTGAAGCAGGGACAGCAGGTGGATACCTCTGCCAGCTGGGGCTACGGACCGGCGGATATCCGTAATTTCCTGCGGGCCGAGCTGAAGCCTTCCGTAAGCCACGGGGGGCAAGGGCTCGTTAAGAGCGCGCGGCTGTTCAGCAATGCGGATTTCGAGTCTCCGCTCAAATTTTTGTATTATTCGGTGCTGCCTCCGGGCACTTCGATTGGTTACCATGGGCACCGGGAGGACGAGGAGGTTTATATCATTCTGGAAGGCACGGGCCTGATGACCATGAACGGAACGGAAACGCGGGTAGGTCCGGGAGATGTGATCGTAAATAAGCCCTGGTGGAAGCATGGGCTGGCCAATGACGGCAGCGAGCCGATCAAGGCGCTTGTGTTTGAAGTGGATAAGGCTTGAATGGAAGCAATGGCCCTGCGGGCAGCTGCGGGAGCGAAAGGAGAGATTGGCGGTATGAACCAAAATGCAAGCAGCGGCTTCAGGCAGGAGCATGCGCAGCGGGATCCAGACGGATATAACTTCGACATCGGCAGCAGCAGATTAGACGCGCGCGGAGCGGCCGGTCACGGCCGCCCTTTGCGGCTGTGGTATACCGCTCCGGCTGCCGCATGGGAAGAAGCGCTGCCGATCGGCAACGGCCGCCTTGGAGCGATGGTATACGGCTCCACGGGCCTCGAGACGATCCGGCTGAACGAGGACTCGTTCTGGTATGGCGGCCCTTCCCGGGCGGCCAATCCGGAGGCGGGACCCTATCTGGATGAAATCCGGAGCCTGCTGCGTGAAGGCAGGCAGGCGGAGGCGGAGCATCTGGCGCGGATGGCGCTCACGGCTTCGCCCAAATACGAGCAGCCCTATCAGCCGCTTGGCGACCTGATGCTGAAGCCGCTCGTCGACGCCTCCCCGGTGGAGGACTACGAGCGTGAGCTTGATCTGGAGCGCGCCGTCGTGAACGTGACGTACCATGCGCAGGGCGTGAACTACCGCCGGCAGTATTTCGTCAGCGAGCCGGACGGCGTTCTCGTTGTGCGCCTGACGGCAGACCGTCCCGGCGCGCTGACCTTCGCGGCCAATCTCATGCGCCGCCCCTTCGACGGCGGCTGCGGGACGGCACCGGGCGGGACGGTCATCATGGGCGGCGAATGCGGTGCGGACGGCATTCGCTTCAGCGCCGCCTTCCGTGCGGTCCAGGAAGGCGGAACCGTGCGTATGATTGGGGATTTTCTATCGGTGGAAGGAGCGGATGCGGTGACGCTTCTGCTCGCAGCACAGACCTCATACCGGGAGGAGCATCCGGAGGAGGCCTGCCTGACTCAGCTGGAACGGGCCGCGTCTTTCTCCTACGATGAGCTGTTCAAGCGGCATGTGAAGGAATACCGGCAGCGGTTCGACCGTTTTGAGCTGACGCTAACGCCGGATGGCGATCCATTCGAGGAGCTGCCGACGGATCAGCGTCTGCACAGGCTGCACGAAACATTACGGGAACCGGGCAAGACCGGGGGCGGCAGTCGGGACCTGTCCGCCGACCCCGGCTTGATGACGCTTTACGTACAGTACGGCCGCTATTTGCTGCTCTCCTGCTCCAGGCCGGGCACGCTGGCTGCCAATCTGCAGGGGATCTGGAACCCGAGCTATACGCCGCCGTGGGAGTCGAAATATACGATCAATATTAATACGCAGATGAATTATTGGCCGGCGGAGCCGCTCGGGCTGGAAGCATGCCATGAGCCGCTTTTTGACCTGATCGAGCGGATGGTGCCGAACGGGCGCGCCACGGCGCAGGAGATGTACGGCTGCCGGGGATTCGTGGCCCATCACAATACGAACCTGTGGGCGGAGACCCGGCCGGAGGGCATTCTCATGACCTGCACGGTATGGCCGATGGGAGGGGCTTGGCTTAGTCTGCATCTGTGGGAGCATTACCGTTACGGACTCGATGCGAAATTCCTGCAGGAACGGGCTTATCCGGTGATGAAGGAGGCCGCCGTCTTCCTGCTGGACTACATGACTTTGAACGGGGAGGGCGAGCTCGTAACCGGCCCTTCCGTGTCGCCGGAAAACCGATTTGTCCTTGAAGACGGCAGCAGCGGCAGTCTGTGCATGGGGCCGTCCATGGACGTGCAGATTGCGCTCACCTTATTCGAGTCCTGCCTGAAAGCCGCGCACCTGATCGGCGGGAACGAGGAGACGGGCTTTATCGAAGAGCTTGAACAAGCCATCGGCCGCATGCCAAAGCCGCGAATCGGCCGCCATGGCCAAATCATGGAGTGGCAAACGGACCATGAGGAAGCCGATCCGGGACACCGCCACATTTCGCAGCTGTTCGCCCTGCATCCGGGCCGGCTAATCGATGTCTTCGACACGCCGGTGCTGGCGGAAGCCGCAAAAACAACGCTCGCGCGCAGGCTGACCTCCGGGGGCGGTCATACCGGCTGGAGCCGTGCCTGGATCATTAACTTCTACGCCCGGCTGCTGATGGGCGATGAAGCACATGACCATCTGGTGAAGCTGCTGGCGCAGTCTACCTATCCGAATATGCTGGACTGCCATCCGCCGTTTCAGATTGACGGCAATTTCGGCGGTACGGCCGGCGCGGCGGAGATGCTGCTGCAGTCGCATACCGGCGAGCTGCGGCTGCTTCCGGCGCTGCCAACGCAGTGGCCTGCGGGCGAGGTGCGCGGGCTGCGGGCCAGAGGCGGTTATGCGGTGGATATAAGCTGGCGCGGCGGAGCGCTGTCCAAGGCTGTAATCCATCCGCAGCAGAGCGGGGTGTGCGAGATCTGGTCGCCGGTGCCGCTGAATGCCCAAGGGCTTGAAGCGCAGGCATCGGGAGCAGCAGACCCCGGCGGGTTCCGTTACCGGATCACAGTGGAGCAAGGGAAGAGCATCGTGATCCAAGCGTGAACGATAGACGATGCCACCTTAGACTGCGGATCGTAATAAAACACAGGGTCAGTCGACAAATCCCCATTCCGGCGGGTAACCGGAGGGCGGTAAGATAATGGCGAAGGCGGAATGAGTCATCTTGAGCCTAGTACGGATTTAAGATAACGCTTTCTTTTTCAATACGAGAAACGGAACCGGTCAGAATGCGGTACAATCCGCGGTCCGGTCCACAAGCAGAAGGAGCGATGACGATGTCAGGACAGGCGCCCACAGTCAGCCAGACAAGCATGAAAGCCCGCAAGCCTCTCGGCAGGCAAAGGAGTAATTTCCGGAAGTACAAAGCGCTCTATTTCATTACGATCCCAGGCATTCTTTATTTTATTATTTTCAAATATTTGCCCCTCATGGGCTCGGTCATGGCCTTCCAGAACTACAACATTTTCAAAGGCTTTACGGGGAGCTCGTGGGTGGGGCTGGATCAATTCAAACGGATGTTCACGTATCCGGAATTTCTGAGAATTCTGGAGAATACCGTGCTGATCGGATTTTACGATATCCTGTTTGCCTTCCCGGTCCCGATCATTCTGGCGCTGCTGCTCAATGAGCTGAGAAAGGTGCTTTATAAAAGGATTTTGCAAACGATCGTTTATTTGCCCCATTTCCTTTCCTGGGTCATTATCGGCGGCATTATGATCGGCATTCTGTCTCCGACAACGGGGATCGTCAATCAAGTGCTGAACGCGCTGGGCCTTAAGTCGATTTATTTTCTCGGCGAAGATTCCTATATCCGAAGCATTCTGGTCGGTACGGGCATCTGGAAAGACAGCGGCTGGGGAACCATCGTCTATTTGGCGGCGCTCGCGAGCGTCAATCCGGAGCTGTACGAAGCGGCCCGCATGGATGGCGCCAACCGCTGGAGACAAACGCTCTCCATTACGATTCCGGCCATTCTGCCGACCATTACGATCATGTTCCTGCTGCATATCGGCAACTTCCTGGATTTCGGCTTCGAACGGGTATTCGTCTTCGTGAACTCGCTGAACGAGCATAACGGCGACATCCTCGATACGTATATCTATCGGGTCGGCTTGCTGGATCAGCAGTACAGCTATACGACCGCCATCGGCCTGTTCAAATCGGTTGTCGGCCTGGTGCTGATCATGATCGGCAACACGCTGAGCAAAAGGGCAAGCGGAGAGGGACTTTACTAGAGAAGGGAGCAAGGCGAAAATGAACATCAAATCACGATGGTTCGACTGGTTTAATACGATATTCCTGACGGTCGTCGGCTGCCTCATGGTATTTCCGCTGCTCCATGTGCTTGCCAAATCGTTCAGCAGCAGCAAAGCCATCAACGCCGGACTCGTCAAGCTGATTCCGGTGGATTGGACGCTCGTCAACTATAAGGTCATCCTGGCGGATACGTCCATCTGGCGGGCGTTTCTGGTCAGCGTCATCATTACCGTCGGCGGCACGGCAATTAACCTGATCATGACCGCCTCGCTCGCGTACCCGCTGTCGCGGCCGGAGTATTCCATGCGGAAGGTGGTCCTGATTTTCATCCTGATTACGATGATTTTCCAGGCCCCGCTTATTCCGAACTATCTGGTGATCAAAAACCTTCATATGCTGAACACGCTTTGGGCGCTCGTCATTCCTTCAGCCATCAGCGCGTATAATCTGTTTATCATGAGATCCTTCTTCGTGGCGCTCCCCGCCGAGCTGGTGGACAGCGCCCGGATTGACGGCGCCAGCGAGCTGCGGACGATGTGGAGCGTGATTTTGCCGCTCTCCAAGCCGGTAATGGCCACGATGGGATTATTCTATGCCGTATCGCACTGGAACTCCTACTCTACGGCGCTGTATTTTATCAACAACCGGGCCTTGTATCCGCTTCAGCTCCGGCTGCGGGAAATTGTGCTCAGCAACGACCTCGGTCAGGCGGGAAGCCTGTTGGAGGGGGTCAACGAGGTATCTCCGGCAGGGGTGCAGATGGCCGTGATTATCGTCTCGGTGCTTCCGATCATCATCGTGTATCCGTTCCTGCAGAAATATTTCATCAAGGGGATGCTGGTAGGATCCATCAAGACCTAGGTTCTGACAAAAGAAAGGAACGAATAGCTCCCTTTGAATGCGTTTTCACATAAACGAAAGTTGTATGATAATATAGAGGTGTTCCAAACCGAATAGCGCCCATTCTGTCCGAAAAAGATATGGAGGACGTAAAAGAGGGGGAGACCATGAAGAAGTGGTTCTATCTGATGTTAACCACGTTAATGACTCTTGCAGGCTGTTCTTTTCCGGGAATCACGCATTCTCCGGGCACCTCTAAACCCTCCCCTGGACCAACGGCCGGCAGCGGCTCTTCCCCGGGGGCTTTGTCTTTTTCCATCGTGTTATCCACCGCCTCCAACAACTATGCGGCCAAGTCGCCCGATATCGAGAAGGATAAGTGGGTTAAACAATTGGAAGCGCTGACAAACACGGATCTTCACATGACGATGATCCCGCTGAAGGATGTTGATAAGCGTCTGCCGGTGCTGCTGACCGGGGATGATTTTCCGGATGTGATCCAGACCGTTGGGGGTGCAAGCTCGGCGGCGATGTCGGGAACGGTCGAAGCCGGTCTGTTCATGCCCCTGGATGATCTGATACGAACCTACGCACCGCGTTTGCTGGAGCGAATCCCGGAAGAGGCATGGAAGGAGACCAGCTATCGCGGCGAGATTTACGGCATTCCAGCCTGGCTGGACAATCCTTCACGGCGCGGCACGTATATCCGCACGGATCTTCTCAAGCAGACGGGGCTGCCGGTACCCCGCACGGTGGATGATTTCCTGAATGTGCTGCGCGCCTTCAAGAAGCTGGGCGTGGAGAATCCGTACCAGATGCGTGAAAATTTCAAATACGCGGATGTTATTTTTGGGGCGTACGATGTGCTCGGCTACCAGTTTGAACTCAAAGACGGCGAGGTCGTGCCGAAGTTCTTCGAAACCAAACGCATGATGCAGGCGATCTCCGTTTATAAATTAATGCTCGAGGAAGGACTGATCGCGAAAAATTTCGCAACGGTGAGCTCTACCGCATATGCCCGCAGCATTTACAGCGGCAAAGCGGGCGTATGGACGGCGAATGCAGCCGGACTGCTGGATTTCCGTGCTCAAGTAGGCGATTCGGTTCCGGAGGCGAAGGTCGACATCATCCCTTCCCCGGCGGGGCCGGACGGCAAGAAGGGTTATGGCCTGTACAGCTCCGTCATCAATTCCTATTACATCAATAAACAGGTCTCCAAGGAGAAAGCGATCGGCATTATCCGATTTTTCGACTGGATGCTTAGTGATGAAGCCGAGCGGTTCTTTTCCTTCGGGATTCCCGGAGACACGTATACCTTGAACGGCGGCATCATCCATTACCGGTTCCCCCAAACGAAAGATGAGCAGGACGAACAAGGCTTCCGCGAACTGCTGTGGCTGAGCCATGATCTGACGATTAATCGCGAGCGGACGAAGCTTCTTCCCGGCGGCGAGGATGTGCTGCAAGCCATCGACTCGACGCTATCGGGGGAAGGACGCGGCAATATCGTGTTTATTCCGGATCTGGACGCGTTCAACATTTACCCGGAGCTGGCACCGAACAATCCGAATCAGCCCCCGCCGTTTATCGTGGACCACATGGTGCGGATGATGTACGGCAAAGAACCAATTTCGGATTGGCCGAAGGTGATACAGGAATACCGTAGCCGCGGAGGGGATGCCATTATTCAAGAGGCGACGAAACGTTATCACGCGAACGAAGGCGTCATGGTGCTGCAGAGCCGCTAAAAGGATCTGTTCAGACAAAACGCGGCAAGCTGCCGTTTACTTCTCAAATCCGATGAGAAAAGGGGTTATGGTCCATGCGAGTGCTGATTGTGGAAGACGAACCTGTCATTCAAAAGGGATTGGTGAAAATGGTCCAGAGGTATCCCGCGTCGTTCTCGGCCATCTATACGGCTGATGACGGGGAATCCGCCTTGGAAATGATCCGACGCGAGGAGCCGCATCTGGTATTGACCGATTTGCGGATGAAGCGGATGGACGGCCTCGAGCTGTGCGAACGGATCCACCACGAGTTCAGCCATGTTCAGGTGGCGGTCATTTCAGGCTATAACGATTTTCAGTATGCCCAGCGGGCCATCGCCTACGGCGTGAAGCGTTATTTGCTGAAGCCGGTGACCCAGCAGGATATCCATAACGCGCTGCGCGAGATTATCGCCGGGATGAACGAAAATATCGTCTCCTTGCAAAAATACGTGGGATGGGCGGAAAAGCTGGAAGAAAGCATCTGGATGCTGCAAAAGGGCGATATGGACCGGCTGCTCGAAGAGAGCGAGCGGAGCTGCCTGTTCAGCGGCCTGCATGTGCTCGGGATGACATCGGTGCTGAAGGACTGCCTGAACATGATCGTGGGCAAGCTTGCCCAGCGCGGCTGGCAGCCGCAGATCAGCAGCGGCTTAAGCAGCAGCGATATCGGTAAGAAGGAAGCGATGGATGCCTTCGGCGCGGTGCTGGACGATATTTTTACCCAGCTGCAGCTGACGAGAAAAGGCAAATTCAAGGATCCGATCGAGGAGGCGAAGGCTTTTATCGATATGCATCTGTCCGAAGAGGTGACGCTGGAGGAGGTCGCGAAAAGGGTGGGGCTTACGCGTACGTATTTCAGCGCTTTGTTCAAAAAGATGACGGGCGAAACGTTCGTGCATTACCGCATCAAGAAGCGGATCGAGGAGGCGCGCAAGCTGCTCGCGGTTCCCGCCCTCACGATTACGGATATCGCGGTGCAGGTCGGGTATGAGGATTATCCCCATTTTACGAAGACGTTCAAAAATTTCGTGGGCATGTCGCCTTCCGAATACCGCTCGTCTTTCGGCATTGAATGATGAAGAGGATGAAGATCCGTCTGCGGGTCAAGCTGCTGGCCAGCTTTTTGGTCGTCATTCTGCTCTCGCTCTCCGCGTTGGGCGTTGCTTTTTACACGATATCGGCCAGGCAGCTGGAGAGAAGCACGGAGAATCAGATGACCCAGATCATCAACAATGCCGTCCATCATACCAATCTGTATCTGTCTTCCTATCAGCGCTCGATGGTGGCCCTGCTCTCCAATCTGAGCGTCAAAAAATACATTGATTTGCCGTCGGACCGTGAAGAATACGAAAACTACCGTTATATGACCGATATCCGCGACTCCATCGTCGAGCCGGTCTGGATCCGCAATCCGGAGATCAGCGCGCTCTACATTATCGGATACAACGGCAACGCGCTGTACTATTTTAACAGCGGGACCGAGCCGTCCTTCTCGCCCAAGGATACGGCCGAACAGATTGAATATTTCAAGTCGCATACGGATGGATCCGGACGCCTGACGATTATCAACCATACGATCCAGGGGAAAAATGCGGCGCCGATGCTGACCCTGATCCGCCGCATACGCGGCCTGAGCTCGCCGGACATGAAGGGGTTCGTCGGCATTGAGGTCAAGTCGGAGGAGCTCTCCACGCTCTGGAAGGGCATCGATTTAGGCGAAGACAGCTATTTTTTCATCGTGGATGATCAAGGCCAGATCCAGTATCATACCGACCCTTCCAAGGTGGGCAAGCAGATCTCCCATAAGCTCGCGAACGAAATGGCCGACGCGGGCACGTCCATGTTCCGCAGCTCCGCGGAAGGCTCGAAACGGGCGTATATCAGCCGCAAGGCCGATTACTCCGGCTGGAACCTGGTGGTTTCCATCCCGAACAGCCAGCTGGTGAAGCCGCTGGAAACGACGCGGATGCTTATTTTCATCGTGGCAGCCCTAACCTTTCTTTGTGCGCTGTACCTGGCCAACCATTTCGGCGCATCGATCACGAACCCGATTCGGTCCTTGATGAAGGGAATGAGCCAGACGGAAAAAGGAAACTGGGAGTTCATTCCCCTGCCGAAGCGGCACGACGAAATTACGGAGCTGATCGTCAGGTACAACACGATGGTAAACCGTTTGTCGGAGCTGGTGGATATCGTCTACCAGTCCGAGCTGAAAAACAAGGAGATGCAAGCCGAACGGCAGAAGGCTGAATTCCAGTCTCTGCAGCTGCAGATCAATCCGCATTTTCTGTATAACACGCTCGAAACGGTCGTCTGCTATGCCGTCATTCAAGACTCGGACGAGATTTCCGAGATTGTCGGGGCGCTTTCCTACATGCTCCATTACTCGGTGCGGACCAATCTTGAAGAAATCACGGTAGCCAATGAGCTGAAGCATGTCATGTATTTCATGGTCATCATCAATCACCGGATCGGCCGGAATTTTGAGATCGATATGCGCGTCAGTCCGGATCTTTTACTGCGGAAAATGGTGCGCCTTACCCTCCAGCCGCTGGTGGAGAACGTGTTTCAGCACGCCTTCCGTTACGGGGTTGAAGATCATCATGCGATTATCATTGATGCGGGCGAGGAAGGGGACGGCTTCTGGGTCAGCGTGGAGGATAACGGCTGCGGCATGACGCCGGAGCGGCTCGCGGAGCTGCGTGCCAAGCTCCGCGAGAACCGTCTTGCCGATGATGACGGTGAAGCGGGCCAGCTGAAAGGCGGCATCGGCGTGGCGAACGTGCATCGCCGCATACAGCTTGTATTCGGCGAGGATTACGGACTCACGGTTGAAAGCGGCCTGGAGCAGGGGACGCGGATGATCATGCGAATGCCCCGTTCCGCGGCGAAGCAGCTTGCCGGGAACGGGGCGGAGGCCTCGCCCCAACCGGAGCTTCTGCCACCGGGCTTTTCTGGAAAAAACGATTCTTGGCAGGTGGGATAACATCTCCATGCAGACATAACGGATGAAGGGGGCAGGATGACCTGCCTCCTTATCCGCAGGTGGCCTTATCCGTTAAACAGTTTATCCTCGATGATCGGGGCCGGGATCTCATGCAGATCGACGGCTTCTTTGTCATGAAGCAGCTCCGGAGGGATTTTGTCCCAAAACTGATATTCCTCAATCCGGGCGGGCTACAACGAGCGGAAAGGAGCATGGGTTTGGATTTTTCCGAAAATCACGGCGTTCAAGGGCGCTATATGCTTTTATCCTAAAAAAACACATCACCAGCATAATCCGCCCCATGGGTGCTTCCCGGCCTTTCGTTCTATCATGAGGTATGCACGATCGATAAACGGAAAGGGGAAAAAGTCTAATGAAGAAATGGATCAGCCTGATGTTGGCATCAACGCTTCTTACAGCAGGACTTGCAGGATGCGGAGGCGGCAGCAAGCAGGAAACGGCCGACGCCTCGGACGAATCAAAACCGCTTAAATTCTCCATCTCCCTGACAACAAGTGGAAACGCTTACGCGGAGAGCTCCAAAGATATTAACAACGATAAATGGGTGAAGGAATTCGAAAAGCGCGCCAATGTGGACGTAGACATGAGCATGATTCCGCTGAAGGATTTTGACTCCAAAATGGCCGTCATGTTCGCGGGCGGAGACATTCCTGACGTGGTGCAAAACGTCGGCGGCGCAACCGATAAATCGATGTCGGGTTCCATTGAAGCCGGCGTGTTCATGCCGCTCGATGACCTGCTGAAGGAATACGCGCCGAACATTATGAAAGCGGTTCCGAAGGAAGCTTGGGCCGAGGTCAGCTATAAAGGGAAAATATACGGCGTACCGACGTGGCTGAGCAATCCTTCCCGCCGCGCGACGTTTATCCGCACCGATCTGCTCGAGAAAACGGGGCTTCCGGTACCGAAAACGATGGATGATTACCTGAACGTGATGCGTGCCTTCAAGAAACTGGGCGTGCCGGCACCCTACCAAGCGCGCGAAAACTTCAAGTATGCCGATATCGGCTTCGGGGCCTACGATGCGCTGGGTTATCAGTTCATGGAAAAGGACGGCGAGGTCGTACCGAAGTTCTACAACGCGGATCACATGGAAAAGGCGCTTAACGTGTATAAGACGATGTATGACGAAGGCCTGATTCAGAAGGATTTTGCAACGATCCAGGCGCCGCAGTATTCCGAGAACATTGAGGCGGGCAATGCAGGGATCTGGACGGCGAATGCCGCCAGCTTGCTGGACTTCCGCACGAAAATCTCGGCCGTCGTACCGGATGCCAAGGTGGACAGCATCCCGTCTCCGGAAGGCGACAACGGCTTGAAGGGATACGGTCTGTACAGCTCGGTGAATACCTCCCTGTATATCAACAGCAAGGTTAGCAAGGAAAAAGCGATCCGCATCATCAAGCTGTTTGATTGGATGCAGACGCCTGAAGCGGCGAAATTCTTCAGCTTCGGTATCGAAGGCGAGAACTACACCGAGAAAGACGGCAAAATCGACTACAAATTCCCTACGGACAAAGCAGGCAACGACGAGCAGAACTTCCGCTCCATGCTGAGATGGGTCGGCGACGGCACCATTAACCGCGAGCGCACCGAGCTGCTTCCGGGCGGAATGGACGTGCTAAAGGCACTGGATGAGACACTCGCTCACGAAGGCATCGGCGGGATCGGGTTCGTGCCTGAGCTGGAAACGTTCGGTCAGAATCCGGACCTTGCATCCAAGCGTCCCGATCAAGCCCCGAAGATGATCATCGACCATATGGTGAAAATGATTTATGGCAAAGAACCGATCTCGGATTGGCCGAAGGTCATTGAGGAATACAAGCAAAAAGGCGGTAACAATATCGTTAAGGAAGCGACTGAACGCTTCAAAAACAACGACGGCATCTTGAACCAATCGAGCCGAAATCAATAACTTTCGAGATATGAGCCCTAAAGACGGGAAGAAAGAGGTGTGCAGCATGAATACAGAGCATCCCTGGAAGCTGAAGCTGCGGACCCCCTCCTCCTGGTGGGGAGCAGGGTGGCGGGAAGCCCTGCCCACTGGCAGCGGAACTGTCGGCGCGGCCGTGTATGGGGCGGTGCACAGGGAAACGGTAATGCTGACGCATGGCGACTTGTGGTGGCAGAGCGCCACGCCGGATCTGCCTGACGTCAGCGGCCGGCTGCCGGAAATGCGCCGGCTGATGCTGGAAGGCCGGGAGGCGGAGGCCGAACCGATCCTGGTGGATGAGCTTCGCCGGCAAGGTTATGAACCGGCTATGGCTGTTCCGCTGCCGCTTTGCGATCTCACGATCGTGTCGGCAGTGAATGAAGGGTTCAAGCACTATTCCCGTGAGCTGGATATGCAGACTGGCGAAGTAACCGTTCGCTGGAAGGACAGGGGGGCCGCTTTCGAGCGGGCCCTGTTCGCATCCCGCCCCGAAGACATGATCGTGATGGCCCTTCGCGGCGAGAAACGCGGCATGCTGCAGGCCCGGCTGTCGCTTGGTCTTCATGACCCCGCGGACGTAAAACGGCCGCCCGGACGGCCGGAAGCACCGCTTCCTGCCGAGGCGGAATCGGGGTCGGATGGCGTCTATCTGTGGTATGCCGCGCGCAGCGATGACGGCAGCGACTTCGGCGCGGTGGCCCGGGTTATACCGGCAGGAGGCCGTTTGACAGCCGAAGGCAACGAAACGGTGATTAGCGGTGCGGATGAGGCGTTGGTACTGCTGCGCATGTTCGTTCACGGGAGCCGGGAGAAGGAGTGGCAGCGGCTTACGGCTGAACTGGCAGCAGAAGAGAGGAGCTACAAGGAGCTCCTGGCCTCCCATGTTCTTGCACATGGACAGCTGTTTGAACGGACGTTGCTGGATTTGGGCGCAGAGGGGCGCGGACGTTCCAACGAGGAGCTCCTGCTGGAAGCCTACCAAGGTGAAGCCCCCCTGGCCATGCTGGAAAAGATGTGGGCTTACGGCAGATACCTGCTGATTTCCAGTTCCCGCGAAGGCGGCAGCCCCTGCCATCTGTACGGTTTATGGTGCGGGGAATACCGGGGCTTCTGGGCGTTTAACATGGCGAACGAAAACCTGCAGATGATCTACTGGCAGGCGCTGAGCGGCCGGATGCCGGAGCTGCTGCTGCCGGTGTTCGATTACGTCGAGCGGCTTCTGGACGATTTCCGGCTGAATGCCCGGCATATATATGGATGCCGGGGGATTTTCATTCCGGCACCGACAGCGCCGGATTCCGGCCTGCTGAAGACCCTCGCCCCGCATATCGTCCACTGGACCGGAGCGGCAGGCTGGATTGCGCAGCATTATTACGACTACTACCTGTATACGAGGGACCGGGAATTTCTCCGCAACCGGGCGCTGCCGTTTTTAAGGGAGGTCGCCTTGTTCTATGAGGACTTCTTCATCACCGGGGAGGATGGGCAGCTGATCAGCTGCCCGTCCAACTCGCCCGAGAATAAGCTGGGCAACGGCACGGGCGGACCGAAAGGAACGACGGTCAACGCGACGATGGATTTCGCCATTGCCAAAGAGGTGCTGAGCCGTTTGGTGGCCGGAGCCGGTGAAGAGGGCTTGTACCCTGAGGAAGTTCCTGTTTGGAAGGAACTGCTTAGCCGGATTCCCGGCTATCAGCTTAATGAAGACGGAGCCGTCCGGGAATGGATGCATTCCCCGTACGGGGATGAGTACCATCACCGGCACCAATCGCATCTGTACCCGATGTTTCCGGGCAAGGAAATCACCCGGGATAAGGATCCTGAATTGTTCCAGGCTTTCTTGACGGCCGTGAAAAAAAGGCTGGTCGTCGGTCTCAAAGAGCAGACCGGCTGGTCGCTAGCCCATATGTCCAACCTGTACGCACGCCTTGGCGAAGGCAATCTGGCGCTGGAATGTCTGGATCTGCTGAGCCGATCGGCGGTCATGAACAATTTTTTTACGCTTCATAACGACTGGCGAAACATGGGCATCGGTCTCTCAATGGACTGGGCCCCGTTCCAAATCGATGCGAATATGGGCTTTACGGCGGCTGTGCAGGAAATGCTGCTGTACTCCGAGCCCGGGCTGATCCGCATTCTCCCGGCTCTGCCGGACCGGTGGAGACGGGGACGGGCGCATGGCCTGCTGGCCTGCGGCAATATCGAGGTAGATGTGGACTGGAACCGGGAAAAGGAGGCGCTGACGGTGATGCTGAAGACAGTCTCGTCGCAGCGTGTAACCTTGAAGCTGCCACGAGGCGCCGCGTTTTCGGATCGCGATTCCGCGTGCCGGGAAAGCATGGCGGAAAGCCTTGTTCAATTGACCGGAGAAGGCCCCGTCTGCCTCCAGGCGGATCTGCAGGCAGGAAGACCGTTAATCATGAAGCTGAAATTTCAGCAGCCGTCATTCTGAATAGGAGCATTCAGATCATATCGACAAATAATGAGCAGGCAACGAAGGAGAGGATTCCGGATGAAGCAAGCATCCTTGCTGGATGACATCATGGCCATGGACGTTATCGATACGCACACCCATCTGGTGGGAGACCATTTGTGCGCGGAGGATTTCTGGAAGATTGCGGATTATTTCTGGTTAAACCGCGAGCTGCAGACCGCAGGCTATCCGGCTGACGCGGAGAAGCTGCCGGAGCTAGATCGAATGGAGACATTTCTGAAGGCCTATCAGGGCTCGCGCAACACGCTGATGAATATCGCTTTTACAACCATCCTTAACGATTTATACGGAATAGAGCTTACGGACCTTGCCTCGATCCGGAAAGCGGATGAGCGGATTCAAGCCCGGAGACAAGAGGCGGGCTGGGCGCAAAGCGTTGCGGACCGGCTGCATGTACGCCGCTTCGCGGTCAATCATCCCGATCACGCCGCATTTGTGGGCATGAAGGATCAAGCGCTGTTGTTCCCGCGGATTGACGGTTGGCTGCCGAAGCTGGTGCAGGAAGTGTTCCGGGCGGAGAGCCGGGAGGAGGCTTTGGAGCAGGCCAAGGCGCATATCCGGGAGCAGCTCCGCGGCTACCATGAGGCGGGCTGCCCGGGCATCATGACGACGCTTTCCAATTATGAAGCCGCTGCGAATGAGGCGTATGCCATCAGCGGCGATACGGCTTCCGATGAAATCCTGTTCATGCTTCTGCATGACATATGCGCCGAGCTTGAAAGCCTGGGCATGTTCCTGCAGCTGTTTTTGGGCGTGGAACGCAGATGGGGCAGCACGGCTGCAGCCCCGGTGAACGATTCGCTGCGGGTGGTCCGGTTATACGGACTGTTCGAGCGCTACAGCATTCCGTTTGAGCTTGTGACCGCAGCGGAGCTCAGCAATCTGGATGTCGTGCAGGCGGCTTGGAATTTTCCGAACGTGCATGTCGGCGGCATGTGGTGGTATAACTTCCGGGCAAGCACGTATACCCAAAGCATGCAGCATAGGCTTGAGGCATTGGCGCCGATCAAGAGCTCGCTAATTGTGTCCGATGCCCGCTGCATCGAGTGGACGTACGGCAAGATTCATGTCGTGAAGCGGCTGTTGGCCGGATTTCTGGATGATCAGACAGCCAAAGGCTGGATCGACCGGGAAGGGGCGCTCTACTGCGCTTCGGAATGGCTGTATGGCAGTGCGGCACAAAGGTATGGCTTAAACCGGCGGGAGGGAATGTAAATGTCTTGGTCGCTGATGGACCGTATGCTTCCCGCTCCGGTTGGCGGCGGCTTCCGGATGGAGCATTGGTGGGTGTGGTGCGGATCGGTCGTACGCGGTGAGGACGGGCGTTACCATATGTTCGCCTCGCGGTGGCCCAAGTGGCTTCCCATGCATCCGGGCTGGCTGATCCGTTCCGAGATCGTGCGGGCGGTTTCGGATACGCCGGAAGGTCCGTACACGTACGCGGAAACCGTGCTGCCGGCCCGCGGAGCCGAGTATTGGGACGGCCGCAGCACCCATAACCCGCATATCATCCGGCAGGGGGATCAATATCTGCTCTATTACATGGGCTCGACGCATCCGTTTGCGGAAGCGGAGCCGGGGGAAACGGTCGACATGGACGATTGCCGGGTGATCGCTGCCAGAGCGGCCAAACGTGTCGGTCTTGCGGTGGCGGACAGTATCCTTGGCCCCTGGAAGCGGATGGATGCCCCGATTCTGCCCGTTCGCCCGGGCAAATTTGATAGTTATTTGACCTCCAATCCCGCGCCGTGCATCCGGGAAGATGGCTCGGTGCTCCTGATCTACAAGGCGCGGAAATACGAAGGCCATACGTACGGCAAAATGACGCTCGGCGCGGCAGAGGCCGACCGGGCGGAAGGACGCTACCGCGTCATCAGCGAACAGCCGTTGTTTCCCCCGGATGTGCATGTGGAGGATCCGTTTATTTGGCGGACCGGTCACGGATACGCGATGATCGCAAAGGATATGGAAGGACATCTGTGCGGCGAGAAGCACGGAGGCATCCTGGCGGTGTCGGACAACGGCACGGGATGGAAGCTTGCGGATCACCGGAAAGCTTATTCAAGGAAGATCCTGTGGGACGACGGGCAGGAGCGGGTGATGGGCAGCTTTGAAAGGCCGTTTTTGCTGTTTCAGGACGGCAGGCCGACGCATATGTTTGCAGCCGTAGCCGATGGTCCGGGAGGCTTCCATCACGCGGAAAACACTTGGAATATGGTCATCCCGCTATCGGCGGACGTTGACGGCTTGAAGGAGGACTGACCGATGCGGAACATCGATTGGAACCAAGCGGCGCCTGGGGTATGGAAGACGACGATCGGCAGCCCCGGGGGATGGACTCCGTTGACTTGCTTGAATCGCAGGCCCAGAACGGAGGCGATGAAGGAGCTGCCTGAAGCCGCTCTACCTTTAAGCGGCGAGACAATCGACCTTAGGGAACTGCGTGCAGGCGGCAGTCTGTTATCGCTGCCGCTGGCTGAGAGTGAAGAGCTGTACGGCATGGGTTTGCAGTTCATGCACATGAATCAGCGCGGACGAACCCGCTATTTGCGGGTGAACAGCGATCCGAAGCAGGATACCGGCGAGACCCATGCGCCCGTTCCTTTTCTCGTCAGCGGGCGGGGGTATGGCATACTGGTGGACAGCGCCAGAGCCGTCACCTTCTACTGCGGCTCGGCGCTGCGTCAGCATAAGGATGCCGCTGCGGAGGCGCGCGACCGCAACACGGACCGCGGCTGGAAGGCGACGCCCGTCTCGGATCGGCTGGAAATCCGCCTGCCGCAGGAAGGCGCGGACGTGTATGTGTTCGCCGGGCCGGGAATGCAGGATGTCGTGCGGCGCTACAATTTGTTCTGCGGCGGAGGAACCCTGCCGCCCCGTTGGGGGCTGGGCTTTTGGCATCGCGTGCCAACGCTGTTCCGGGATGCCGAGGTGGAGCAGGAAGCCATGGAATTCCGGGCACGCGGCATCCCCTGCGATGTCATCGGGCTGGAGCCCGGCTGGCATTCGGCTAGCTATCCGGTCACGTATGAATGGGATGGGGGCCGGTATCCGGATCCGGCCGGTTTTGTGAGCAGAATGAGAGATGCCGGATTTCAAGTCAACCTGTGGGAGCATCCGTATGTTTCGCCGGAGTCGGCATTGTACGGCAGTATGCGGGAGCTGTCCGGCAGCTACTCGGTGTGGGGCGGCTTGGCTCCCGACTATACCCTGGAAGCAGCCCGCAAGCTTTATGCGGATCAGCATGAGCGTGAGCATGTGAGTCTGGGCGTGTCAGGGTACAAGCTGGATGAATGCGACGGCAGCGAGCTGACGCGCAACGCCTGGATGTTCCCGGCGCATGCCGAATTTCCATCCGGACATGACGGGGAGCAAATGCGGCAGCTGTACGGACTGCTGCTGCAGGATGTGACGGACCGGCTTTACCGCGGGAAGAACCGGCGGACCTACGGGCTCGTCCGCGCCTCGAATGCAGGCGCGTCCAACCTCCCGTACGTACTCTACTCGGATCTGTATGATCACCGCCAATTTGTGAGGGCGCTGTGCAATGCTTCGTTTGCCGGGCTGCTCTGGTGCCCGGAGGTACGCAGGGCCGATAGCGTAGAGGATTGGATCAGACGCATGCAGACGGTATGCTTCTCGCCGCTTGCCATGCTGAATGCGTGGGGCGACGGGGTCAAGCCATGGAGCTATCCGGAGGCGGAGGCCATTATCAGGCATTATATCCGTCTGCGGATGCGCCTGCTTCCTTACTTGTATACGGTCTTTGCCGAATACGAAGAGAAAGGGATCCCGCCGTTTCAAGCAATGCCGCTCGTGCTGGCCGATGAAATGCAGGAGCAGGGCAAGCGGGAAGAAACAGGAGGAAGCTCCTTCGGTACGGGGAAATCCGAAAGCGGATTTAATACCGCGGAAGGAGCATACGGCAAGCAGGCCGGGCGCGAATGGGATGACCAGTTCTGCATCGGACGCGATCTTCTGGTCGCGCCATTGTTTGCCGGTGAAACCGGCCGGGACATCCTCTTGCCGGGCGGCGTCTGGTATGAAGCCGAGACGGGCGCGCGGCATGCGGGCGGGCAGGTTGTGCATGTTGATTGTCCGCTGGAGCGCCTGCCGCTGTTCGTGCGGGAGGGTGCCATTATCCCGATGATGCCCGCGCTCGATCATGTGCCTGAAGGACAAACGGAGATCCCGGTTGAAATGGTCCATTTTGGCACCGAACCGGGCGAAGGGCTGCTGTATGACGATGACGGGGAAACCTTTGATTTTGAAAAGGGCGGCGGCAGCTGGTTAAAGGTCCGTGTCGCCATTGCCCAAGGCGGCGGCTTTACGGGGACGGCCGAGAAGGGCGGCCCGGCTTGCAGGTACAACATTACCGGTTGGCGTTTCGGACAGACTCGTCTGCCGCAGGAATAGATACGGAATTACGGAATTCGGACACAGAGGAGGATTACACAATGAGTGAACAGATTGTAAATCAGGCGGCTGAATCCGGGCATGCGGAGCTATCTTCATCGGTTCAATCCTGGGCGGATGGATTATGGAAAAAAATTGAGCGGAAGGTCGGCCGGACCAGCCGCCGGATCGGCGTCAGCTGTCCGCATGCTTCGGTGAACGGCGTATACGACGACATGAGGGTATCCTGGTGGACGGCCGGCTTCTGGCCGGGGATTCTGTGGCATCTGTCGGCGGAAGGGGGGCATCCCGAGCTGAAGGCGATTGCCGAGCAATGCGAAGCACGGCTGGATGAGCCACTGAACACGCTGGCCGTGCATCATGATTCCGGCTTCATTTGGCTGCTGTCTTCCGTGGCGAACTACCGCATCACGGGCAACGAGCGCTCGAAGGAGCGGGGACTGATGGCGGCTTCCCAGCTCGCCAGCCGGTTCAACCTGAAGGGCCGTTACATCCGCGCTTGGCATGATACGCAAACCCTGAACCGCGCCGGCTGGTCCATCATCGACACGATGATGAATCTGCCGCTGCTCTACTGGGCGTCGGAGACGACAAACGATCCGCGCTTTCGGCATATCGCCGAAGCTCACGCGGATACCGTGCTGAAGCATTTCATGCGTCCGGACGGATCAAGCTATCACATTCTCCGCTTTGATCCGGAATCCGGCGAGCTGCTGGGCGCGGATGCCGGTCAGGGCCATGCGGAGAATTCCGCTTGGGCAAGGGGCAGCGCCTGGACCGTATACGGCATGCTGCTCTCCTATCAATACACGGGCAATGAAGCATTTTTGATCGGCTCCAAGCGGGCAGCCCATTTCTTCCTTGCGAATCTGCCCGAGGATGATGTGCCGCATTGGGACTTCCGTGCGCCGCGAAACGAGGACACCCCGCGGGATACGTCCGCCGCAGCCTGCGCGGCATGCGGACTCATCGAGCTCGCAGGCTGTCTGCCTGCGGGCGAAGGCCAAATGTACCTGGAGGCCGCCGCGCGCCTGATCCGCTCGCTGGATGAAAATTACGGCGCTTGGGACCGGGAGGATGAGGAAGGACTGATTTTGTCGGGAACCTCGAATTTGCCGGGCGGAGTGCACATCGATACACCGCTTATTTACGGCGATTACTTTTTCGTGGAGGCCGTCTCCAAGCTGCGCGGCTCGACACGCCGTTTCTGGTAAGATGCAGGCTCTAATAACGGAGTTTCGGCACTTCCTCCAAGTCGATATAGAACTAGATATTGAAAGGGGTTCGAACGAATCATGGGAGATCAGACCGATTTGCAAAAAACGGATTCCGTGCAGGCAGGGAGGCCCGAAGAGAACCTTCTGGACGACCCGCTGCAGGCGCTGAGGGAGAAGCCGGAGACCTTGCATGACGATGCTCATGAACGGCGGATCGCTTGGTGGCGGGAAGCCAGGCTCGGCCTGTTTATTCATTGGGGGCCGTATTCACTACCTGCGGGCGTCTGGAACGGCGAAGAGGTGGAGGCGTCGTACAGCGAGCATCTCATGCTGCGGGCCCGCATTCCGGTGCAGGGGTATGAGGAGATGGCGGAGCAGTTCAACCCGACCGCTTTCGATGCCGGCCAATGGGTTCGTACCGCCAAGCAGGCGGGACTGAAATATATCATTTTTACCGCCAAGCATCATGACGGGTTCGCCATGTACGATTCGAAGGTTTCCGATTATTCCATCGTACGGCATACCCCGTTCGGCCGCGATCCGCTGCGGGAGCTGGAGGATGCCTGCCGCGAAGAAGGGCTCGTGCTCGGCATTTACTATTCGCATGCGATGGATTGGCATGATCCGGATTCGCAAGGAAATACGTGGGATTATCCGGGGAATATCGGCGCCTATGATGACGTGGACAGCTGGATTCATGACGAGGACAAGCGCACGCGTTTTGACCATTACCTGCATCGCAAATCCCTTCCCCAGGTTCGAGAACTGCTGACGGAATACGGCAAGGTCGGACTGATGTGGTTCGACTGCGGCGGCAAGCTGACGAGGGAGCAGGGCGAGCTGTTCCTTACCACGGTGCATGCCCTTCAACAGGACTGCCTCGTAAACAGCCGCGTATGGAAAAGTCCGCTTGGGGATTACGCCAACACCTCGGATAATCAGCTGGAGACGCGGACCATCCGCCAAGATTGGGAAAATATTATCACGCTGAATGATTCCTGGGGGCATAAGAAGTCCGATACGAACTGGAAATCCCCGGTTTCGATCATCCGTCAAATCATTGACGTGGTCAGCAAAAACGGCAATCTGGTCATCAATGTCGGACCTACGGGCACGGGCGAGTGGGATCCGGTTTCCGAGCAGATTCTGCTGGAGGTGGGGGACTGGCTTCGCGTCAATGGAGACGGCATATATAGCGCTGGGGCTTCTCCGACCGCCAAGCCTTTCTGGGGCAGATGCACCTTAAAAGGGCAGACGCTGTATCTGCATGTATTTGAGCCGCCGGCAGACGGGCATTTAGTGGTTCCTGGACTGCTGAGCCGGGTGGAGCGGATATACCCGCTGGCAGGCGGAGATGATTTGCCGTTCGAATGGCTTGGAAGCAGCGATCTTATCGTACGTTTGACGGAGAACGGGCTAAGCGGCCTGAATGCGGACGGCAAACCATACGTGCTGGCGGTGGAATGCTCCGGCCCTGTGAAGGGCAGCCCCGTCCGGCTGCTGATGAATGGTGAGGGCGCAGCCAAGGTCTATGAATTAGGTGTTTTCGAGAGCGAAATCAACGGTTCAACCCTTCGTTATGACACCGGCAAAAAGAACCGCGATAACCTGCTGGATTGGACGGATGAACAGGAATATACAGCTTGGAGCGTACGCACATCCGGACCCTGCACCTTTACGGCGCACCTGGATTACGGCTGCGGCGACGAGGGCGGGGGCTGCTTTATGCTGAAAGCGTCAGGTCAAACGCTGAATGCTGAAGTCCAATCGACGGGCGGCCCGTATGCGTTCCACCGCTTTGAGCTGGGAGAGCTGCATTTTCCTGAGGCTGGCGAACACAGCATCGAGCTGCGTGCAGAGCGGATCCAAGGGGAGTACTTGATGCAGCCGCGTAAACTACTGCTGGAGCAGGTAAGTATTTAACGTTACCTTCCTTATGCAGCCGGTTGGGTGCACTGCTATTGCATACGAGGATCAGGGGACTGTCTTGTTACCGTGACGGGTATCTGAATCGTCCTTGCATCCTCTCTAGGCCGTCATCAGGCGTAGTCGTCATCGTTTTTCATGTCTGATCTGTTATAATGGGTGGACGAAAGACGGAAGGGATCGATGCACGGATGGCATTTACGGCACAGCAGGTGGCGGAGTGGATGGTTCAGGAGATCAGGTTCAAGGGCATTTTGTATCAAACCGAGGCCATTTCATACGTACGTGAGCATTTTGGAGAGGAATTTGTTTTCGTTAATGAGAACGGGAATGCCTCGCTGGAAAAAGAAGTGAAAAAGGCTTTCCGGAAGCTGCACGGCGGTCGGATCGCCTGGGACCGGGATGGTTTTATGTGGGCATGGACGTAGTATAGCGGCTCTTTGCTGCGGAGGCAGCGGGCGATGCTCGTAACGTTTTGAAGCGCAGAGAATGACCATGCTGAGTGAGCTCGGACTCTATAGCAAGTGTAGGAACAATGAGCATAATAGTAGCTCCCGGGGCGATTCCCAGGAGCTTTTTTAATGGGAAATACCCCATGACGAGGCGAGCCTGCTTTATTATTTTCCATTCATTTCTAGTCGAACATATCATCTGACATGAAAATCGTATGAACGCGCATCGTCAAAGCCCATGGCCTGGCTTATAGTATTGTCACATCGTTAATTCTCCAGAGAAACGCCCTGATCGACCCCATATTACAGGGCGTGCTGCAGTCCGTCCACATCATGGCAGCATCATCCATCCGCGTTTCAAGGTTCAGGCGGCTTCCCTGACTTTCCCAGCCATCCTTCTTGCAGACTTACTCTCATTCCTTCAACCCGATTTCCCAGACATTCGCTCAAGCCCCTGCTACGGTTTGAAACGCATCCCCAAAAGGAGGCGATATTTGCGCTGGCCGCGGCCAACCGGATACATGCATTCATCCCGGATAACCATCTAGACTAGGCTGAAAATATGTGCATCTCTCTATATTTGAAACCAGGAGGTCCAAGTATGGCTGCAAAAAAAGCTCAAACCTTGAAGAAATCGGTTGCCGTATATTTGCTCATTCTTATGCTGATCCTTATTCCATTCTCCGCCGTTACGGCTGCTGCCGACCCCAATGCGCCTGTCGACTCGCTTCCGGCCGTTACTGATCCGGGGCAGGCACCGGAAACGCAAGGGCCGTCCGCAAGCACAGAGGAGGGTTCCGATCCCGCTGCAGCGCCGCAGAATGGCAGCGCTTCCAACCAAGACGGATCCAAACCAACGTCTGCGGACGCCGTCGTCGCCGCTGTTGAAGCGGGCAACCTGGCTGCAGGCAAAACAATGACCGCAAGCTCGTATACGCAGACTTATGTGGCTGCGAATGCGGGCGATTCCAACGCGTCCACCTATTGGGAGAGCAATAATAATGCTTTTCCGCAGTGGCTTCAGGTGGATCTCGGCAGCTCCTACGATGTGAATAAGGTTATCCTGAAACTGCCGCCAAGCGGCTGGGAGACGCGTGCGCAGACCCTCAGCGTGCAAGGAAGCAGTAACGGTTCAACATTCACGAATGTGTCGGCTTCGGCAAGCTATACCTTTGACCCGGCAAGCGGGAACCAAGTGACGATCAGCTTCACGGCGGCTTCCGCCAGATATGTGCGGCTGGTATTTACCGCCAACACAGGCTGGCCTGCGGGGCAAGTATCCGAATTCGAGGTTTACGGCCAAGCACCGGCAGGGGACACGAGTCCGCCGACGGCTCCGGGGAATCTCGCATACATCGAGCCGTCATCCGGCCAGATCAAGCTGACGTGGACGGCCTCTACGGATAATGTGGGTGTTACAGGCTATGACATTTATGCAAACGGTGCGCTGCGTGCGAGCGTGGCGGGCAATGTCCTGACTTACACGGACAGTCAGCCGACAACCGCGACGGTAGCTTATTACGTGAAAGCCAAGGATGCGGCAGGCAACGTGTCGCAGGCCAGCAACACGGTCACGCGAACCGGAAGCGGGGGCGGGGGAACGGGAACGAATCTGGCGCTGAATAAGCCCATTACCGCTTCCTCGAACGAGTATATTTATTATGCCTCCAACGCCAATGACGGCAGCCTGACGACGTATTGGGAAGGGGCGGGCGGCAGCTATCCCAATACGCTGACCGTTGATCTGGGAGCGAATGCGGATCTTTCGTCGATCGTGCTGAAGCTGAACCCGGACAGCGCTTGGGCCACGCGTTCGCAAACGATTCAAGTGCTCGGACATGACCAGAACTCGTCCAATTTCGTCAATCTGGTCTCTTCCGCGTCGTACACGTTCAATCCGGCCTCCGGCAATACGGTAACCATTCCCCTCAGCGCGACGGCCAGCGCGGTGCAGCTCAAAATAACAGCCAACTCCGGCTCCTCCGGCGGCCAATCCGGATCTCACGATCACGGGCATGTCCTGGACGCCGGCATCGCCTGTGGAGACCGATTCCATCGTGCTTACCTCCACAGTCAAAAACATAGGAACGCTGGCATCCTCCGCCACGAGCGTGAATTTCTACCTCGGGACCACGAAGGTCGGCACGGCGGCCGTTGGCGCGCTCGCCGCAGGCGCATCCGCGAACGTAACCTATACGCTCGGCACCAAAGATGCAGGGTCTTATGCGCTTAGCGCGAAGGTAGATGAGGACAACAAGGTGATCGAGCAGAACGAGAACAATAACAGCTATACGAATCCTTCTCCGCTGGTCGTCGGCGCAGTCCAGAGCTCGGACCTGATCGCTTCTTCGGTGAGCTGGTCGCCAAGCAACCCATCGGCCGGGAATGCCGTGAATTTCTCCGTCACGGTCAAAAACCAGGGAACGATCGCATCCGCAAGCGGCGCACATTCCATTAAGTTAACGCTCAGCGACGCTACGACCGGGGCTGTGATCACGACGATGACCGGTTCCGTCAATGGGGTCATCGCGAGCGGCGCGTCGGCGGCTCCAGTTAATCTGGGCAGCTGGACCGCTGCGAACGGTAAATATACGCTGAAGACGGAAATCGGGGCGGATGCGAATGAGCTGCCCGCGAAGCAGGCGAACAACGTATCAACCCAGTCCTTCTTCGTGGGGCGCGGGGCCAACATGCCTTACGACATGTATGAAGCAGAAGACGGAACGATCGGCGGCGGCGCAGCCATTGTCGGTCCGAACCGGAACATCGGCGATATTGCGGGCGAAGCCTCGGGCCGCAAGGCGGTTACGCTGAATACGACCGGCAGCTATGTCCAGTTTACGACCAAAGCCAGCACGAATACGCTCGTGGTTCGCTACTCCATCCCGGATGCACCCGGTGGAGACGGCATGAACTCAACGCTGAACGTATACGTGAACGGGGTCTTTACCAAAACGATCGATCTGACCTCGAAGTACGCGTGGCTGTACGGCAGTGAAACGAATCCGGGCAACAGCCCGTCGGCGGGTTCGCCAAGACATATCTATGACGAGGCCAACCTGATGTTCGACTCGACGATTCCGAAGGGCAGCACCATCAAGCTGCAGAAGGATGCCTCGAACACAAGCCAATATGCCATCGATTTCATTAACTTGGAGCAGGTTGCACCGATTGCGAATCCGGATCCGGCCAAGTATGCGGTACCGGCAGGATTCACCCACCAGGACGTGCAGAATGCCCTCGATAAAGTACGGATGGATACCACGGGCAATCTGGTGGGAGTCTATCTGCCGGCAGGCACATACCAGACATCGAATAAGTTCCAGGTGTATGGCAAGGCGATCAAAATCATCGGAGCTGGACCGTGGTACACCCGATTCGTGGCTCCATCCAGCCAGACCAATACCGATATCGGATTTTCGGCAAGTTCGTCGGCCAACGGCTCGACCTTTGCGAACTTTGCTTATTTCGGCAACTATACGTCCCGTAGTGACGGTCCGGGCAAAGTCTTCGATTTCTCGAATGTCGCCAATATGACCATCGACAACATTTGGGTCGAGCATCAGGTGTGCATGTACTGGGGAGCCAATACCGACTATATGACGATCAAAAACTCCCGCATCCGCGACCTGTTCGCGGACGGCATCAATATGACGAACGGCAGCACCAACAATCTCGTCAGCAACAATGAGGCCCGGGCAACGGGCGACGACAGCTTCGCCTTGTTCTCCGCCATTGATGCGGGCGGGGCGGACGAGAAGGATAATGTCTTCGAGAACCTGACGTCCATGCTGACCTGGCGAGCTGCAGGGCTTGCGGTATACGGCGGTTACGGCAACACGTTCCGCAATATCTACATCGCCGATACGCTGTGCTACTCCGGCGTAACGATCAGCTCGCTCGACTTCGGCTATCCGATGAACGGCTTCGGCGCGTCGCCGACGACCAATCTGGAGAACATCTCGATCGTGCGCGCGGGCGGCCACTTCTGGGATAAGCAGACTTTTCCGGCCATGTGGCTGTTCTCGGCCTCCAAGGTGTTCCAAGGCATCCGTGTCAGCGATGTAGATATCATTGATCCGACCTACCATGGCATCATGTTCCAGACGAACTATGTCGGAAACTCACCGCAGAATCCGATCAAGGATACCATTTTCACCAACATTACAATCTCCGGCGCCCAGAAGAGCGGGGATGCGTTCGATGCGAAGTCCGGCGTCGGCATTTGGGCCAACGAGCTGCCAGAACCGGGGCAAGGCCCGGCGGTCGGCTCTGTCACCTTCAATAACCTGAAGATTTCGAATACGGTCACGCCGATCAAAAATAACACGTCGACGTTTACGATCAACGTGAATCCGTAAGTTAACAAGCATCAAACGTAAGATGAATCCATCTCAACCCCCGTGGCGTGCAGCCGCGGGGGTTTTGAATATTACCGATGTACCTGCATAGCACGTCTGAATCGACCTCGGAGTAAAGCCTCACTTTGCGCGTTTTTTTGGGGAATCTGTCGATTCGGGACTTTGGCAGCAGCTTTCCTAAGTCCTATTTACAATAATTAACATAAATACTAAAATAAATATAAGCGTTAAGTTAAAGCGCTTTAATTTTAATAGGGGGTGAAGCTTACAACATACAACCTCACCAGAGAAACAACGAATCGGTACCTGCTTCTTTTGTCGTCCGCAAGCTGCATTTGTTCCGGCTTGAAGGTTATGTCATGGATTCAACCCTATGAACCTAAAAGGAGCGAAGTTTATGAGAAAAAACAGGAAATTTTCGTTTAGCAGCAAGGCTGTTACGATGTGTTGTCTCGCTTTTCTTCTGATTCCGGCAGGATTCGCTTTCGCCTCTCCGAACAAGCCGTTCCCGCAGCATACGACATACACCAGCGGCACGATTAAACCGAATAACGTCACGCAAAGCGCGATGGACAGCGCCGTCCAAGCCAAATGGGACAGCTGGAAATCGGCTTATCTGAAGCCGGCAGGTACCGGCAAATACTACGTGAAATATGAGTCCAACGGGGATACGGTGTCCGAGGCCCATGGCTACGGCATGCTGGCGACCGTCCTGATGGCGGGCTATGACAGCAATGCGCAGACCTATTATGACGGACTTTATCAATATTATAAGGCTCATCCGAGCGACAACAATGCGAAGCTGATGGCCTGGAAACAAAACAGCAGCTTCCAGAACATCGAAGGCGCCGACTCGGCGACCGATGGCGACATGGACATCGCCTATTCGCTTCTGCTGGCGGACAAACAGTGGGGCAGCAGCGGCAGCATCAACTACCTGCAGGCAGGCAAAGACATCATCAACGCCATCATGCAGAGCGACGTGAATCAGTCCCAATGGACGCTGCGTCTTGGCGACTGGGCTACAGACAGCACGTACAAAAATGCGACCCGTCCATCGGACTTCATGCTGAACCATATGAAGGCCTTTCAGGCGGCGACGGGCGATACCAAGTGGAAGAATGTCATCGACAAGACGTATACGATTATCAACTCGATTTACAGCGGCTACAGTCCGACCACCGGCTTACTGCCTGATTTCGTCGTCCTGTCGGGTACGACGTACAAGCCTGCATCAGCTAATTTCCTTGAGAGCGCGAATGACGGCAATTACGACTATAACTCCTGCCGTACGCCTTGGCGCATTACGACCGATTATCTGATCAGCGGCGACAACCGCGCGTTGAATCAGCTGAACCAAATGAACACCTGGATTCAGGGCAAAGTCAGCAGCAATCCCAGCAGCGTGAAAGACGGATACAAGCTGAACGGCACCGTTACGGGCTCCGGCGGAAGCGGCGCGTTCTATGCACCGTTTGGCGTCAGCGCCATGACCTCGTCCGCAAACCAAAGCTGGTTGAACGCCGTGTGGACCAAAACGGCAGGCAGCTCGAATGAAGGCTACTACGAAGATAGCATCAAGCTGTTCTCCATGATCGTGATGTCCGGCAACTGGTGGACATATTAATACGGCGGTGACGCATGAGAAGAAAGCCGGGGGCATCCGCTCCCGGCTTTCTTATTTACAGAATTTATCATTTGGAGGAGGTCCAGCATAGACGTTTTTTACATCCAGTACTTCCAAATCATCCAGCAGATCAGCACCGACAGCCAAGAGATGAAGCCGAAGGTCACGACGATCCGGTTCTCGCTCCACCCGTATTTCATGCTGAAGTGGAAATGAATCGGTGCCATCCGGAAGAGGCGGAGCTTGGTCCGCTTGTAATACCATACCTGCAAAATGACCGACAGCTGCTCTGCGAGATATACGGAGAACAGGATCGGAATCAGGATTTCTACCTTCTCGATCACCGCCAAAATGGAGAGCGAGCCTCCGATGGCAAGCGATCCGGTATCGCCCATGAAGGCTCTGGCCGGATAGATGTTGTACAGGAACAGGCCGAGCAGACAACCGATCATGATGAGCGAGAAGGTCTTCACTTCCGGTTTGTCCGAAATCATGAAAAAGAAAAAATACGTCGGGATCGCCACGTTGATGAGCAGTCCGTCCAAGCCGTCCGTAAAATTGATGGCATTGGCCGAGCCGACCACGAACAGCAGGATGACCGCCACATACACATATACGGGGAGGTGCAGATGATAACCCTGAAAGAGCGCAATGTCGCTGGTCAAGCCGAAAGAGTGGAGCAGCGCGTACAAGAGAATGCCCGTGAATATAAACTGCAGCACCAGCTTCATCCGGCCGGAAATGCCGGAGGGGTCCTGCCACGCCGCTTTTTTGAAGTCATCCAGAAAGCCGATGGAGCTGAACAGCAAAAAGGTCACGCAAAGCAGCAGCATGAGCGGAACGGGATGGAACCGCAGCGAGGTCGCCACGCCGATCATGAGAATCAGTCCGGCCATTAGCGGCGTTCCGCGTTTGGCCTGATGATCTGCCGGCAGCTCCGACCGGATCGGCTGCGTCAACCGTAGTCTTCGCAGCGCCCAGATAAGCATGGGCATGAGCACTGCCACCAGCAAAAAGGACAAGCCGGACATGGCCATCATTTCAAACATGCGATAAACACCCTTTTTCATAAAATATTTTCGATGTTGCCTATCCCTATAATATAGTTAATTCGGTCTGCTGGACAAACATTCCTTTATTGTATAAAAGATGGAATACATCCGTAGGAAACCCCTCTGTTGTCCTTCTTGTAAAATAAAAAGCCCGCTTACGCGTCCGTGACGGTAAACAGGCTGGCGATGCCTTTTTGCACATAGGACAGGTCCGCAAGCGGGTCCTGGACAACGGGAATCCATATCTTCGGCGAGTCGGTTAGGGAGGACGGCTTTTTGCCGTACCATGCCTCCAGCCGGCTCCGCTCGGCTATATATACCCGGTCATCGAATTTAAAGCGGATCTGCTTCAGATTGTCGATCAGCGCAAAGGCGGCGGTGGCGTTGTAAATGAGCGAGCGCTCAAGCTTTGCCGAATCCAGATCAGCCGTATCCGCATGATACAGAATATCTGCGGTCAAGCTGTCGGGGTAAAGCTGCATGGTGCTCCGTACTTCATTGAGCGGAAGGGAATGCATCAGGTTGGAGATATTCGAGGCATTGCCCATGTATTTGTTGTGGTATTTCGTAATACTCTCCAGATGATGCGTCAGCGGGCTTTGCTGCTCGGCCGCATAAATCTCCGCATTCCGGTCCCATTGGGGCAGCACCACGTTCTGAACGGCCGCGAACAATAGGATGCCGGCTGCGGCAAGCAGCAGGATGGTTTTGTTTTTAGTCCACATGGCGGCTACCTGCCTCGTATTTTATTTTCAACCGGAGAGAGGCGCTGAAGAGCAGCGGGATGATGATCGTGACAAGCGGCCATGCATAGTTCGCCGCAAGCACGCCAAACTGGTAAGGGCCGGAAAGATGCAGCGGTCGGCCGAACCAGATATTGCTGCCCATATGAAGCACCGTCGTGTACATCGTCATGGTCAGGAAGAAAAGGCCCCAGATGATCCAGGCCAGATTCCGGCTGAGCACAGCGGCAGCATGATTAAAGCTTGATGTCTTCATGGCGTCACCGGCAGCTGCGCCGCGGACGATCAGGTAGATCAGTCCCAGAACAAGGGCTATCAGCGGCAGCAGCAGACTCAGATTCTCTGCCACCCGGAAGAGCCGCATCGGAATCGTGATGATCCAGGCGATCAGGCAGTAGAGCAGGGCTGTTTGCAGCATGGCCGTTCTGTATTTGGAAATATCGTAAGAGGCCTGTTCTTCCAGCAATCCCTCAACGCTCGTCATATTGGCTTTGGCGGCTTCAACCGCCTGGGCGTATTCCATCCCCTCCGCGGTTAAATCCGCGGCTTTAGCCTCCAGATTGCTCAGAATTTCCGCCTTTAATTCCCGAACCTGCCGGGTGGGCGGATATCCCGCGAATAATTTTTCGACATGCTTCTGTAACGGATTCAATGCGATCCCTCCCCGGATTTGATCAGCTGATCGATCAGCATTTTGCCAATATTCCAAGCCTCTACGCTAAGGTGATAGTTTTCTTCTCCCAGCGGCGTTACCGTATAGTATTTCCGGCGTCCGCCTTGGCTTTCATCCCCCCAGTAAGATGTGATGTATCCCTGGGATTCGAGTCTCTTCAGGCTGGTGTACAGCGAAGGCTCCTTCAGCTCGTACTGGCCATTGCTGTATTTATGAATCGATTTAATGATCTCATAGCCGTAATTGTCTCCCTCGCACAATATGCGCAGGATAATCGTATCAATATGGCCGCGGATCAGATCGCTGCTGATGCTGCTTTCACCCACATGCGTTCACCTCGTGAATATAATGTATCACATATTACTATGCGTGACAAAGTAATTTTGATATCCAAAATCTGAGGCACTTGACCTTGTTAATTAATTTACAATCTCCCTTTTTAGATTTTGACCGGTTTACAGGGAATAAAGCACCAGGCCAATACACCGACAGCACTATTTTTGATGAAATCTATTGTAATATTATATTGTATATATTAAATATAGATTATATATATTAGCTGTGAAGGAGATCCTCGATCCATTCGGCGTTCAGCATGCGGGAGATTTTGGGTTCAGGCCGGGAGGAAAGACGTTTTCTTTCATCTGCCAACCAAATCATCGTAAAGTTGAGGTGTATTGTTTATGCTTCGTAAGTTTGCCACGGTTTGTCTCACTGCGGTCTGCGCACTGTCCATCTCTGTAGGCGCATCCGCCGAGCCGGTGTCAAGTTCCACCTCTGTATCCGGCGGCATCAGCGGCATCAAATGGCCGGAATCGCAAGCGCTTCCAAGCTTTGCAAAGGTGAAGCGTCTGGATGTAGCGGACGTTTATGACGCCCCCGGCGACGTCAAGATTATGCTTGCGACCCTGCAGGGCATCGTCAACAGAAGCCAGCCTCGCATTTATTTGCTGGAAAACCAGGAAGAAGGCAAAATGACTTGGTTGAACGATCTCAAGGTACCTTACACGGTACATAACGATCCTTGGGAACTGGTAAGCGAATTTAAGAAGGAAGTGAAGGGAGTCATCGTTTACGATCCGAAAGTACCGGACAGCATTAACGTGGCGACAACCCTTGCCGGACTGAAGGATGCGGTAGTCGTCAGCCCGGAGCTCAGCGCCAAGCTGACGGCGGCTCCTTATGGCCTGAAGGTGCTCGATGATTTGCAGGGCAAGTTTAAGAATAAGATGGACGCTTACACCTGGCAGTACGAGAATTTATGGAAGCAGACTACGCACCGGATGCTGATTGGGCTCAGCCCGGATACGTCGGTGAAGCTGCCTCCGGGACTCCCGCAGTCGTTCAAAGTGGTGGCTGAGGAGAAAACCCAGGAGCGGGATGCGAAGAACCGCCAGACTTACGACCTGGATCTGTCCTCTTATCTGGGTAAGGATGCGGTATACCTCCGCTTTGAGGATGCATTTCAGCAGGATGGATGGGGCGCGGCCGTTCATGAAGTGACCGTGAAGGCGGATGGACAGACGATCGCCCGATTCGTGCCCGGAACCGACGACGAGAAGCCTTTCCTGTACGATGCCCAAGAATCGCAGCTCTCCAGCGGCAGCGGAGGACACCGGTTCGCGGACAACGGACGGTACTTCGTGTACGAGTTTAAAGTCCCTGCAGGCACGACATCGCTGACCGCTTCGGTCGACATGTGGAACCAATTCAAGGTGTACGCGGGCAATGAAGCACCGCCTTCATCGGAGCAGAAGGAGCCGTACGGCTACCTCCGCGATTATGCGGTCGCCAACAAGGCGATGGTGTTCTGGCTAGGCTCCAATACGCCTGAGCAAAAGGCATTGTTTGATAAAATTCTGTCCGATGTGCCAGCAGGCACGCCATACCTCGGCTGGTTCAGCAACGATACCGAAGGTGAGTTCAACGGGGTTGAGCAATTGTCGAACCACAGCGTCTACGTGCTTGCTGCGGACTGGTTCAGCAATCTGACGGTATTTTCCGGGACGGATAACAAAGGGCAGGGGCCGCTGCCGTCGGATAAGGTCAAGTCGCCGAAGCTCGAAAATAAAATTTATGTGACGTACACCTTCAGCGAGGGCGACAATTTCCAGTACAATCAGCACCGGATGCGCCATTTGTGGGATGACCCGAACCGCGGCAAGGTGCCGATCAACTGGACGTCCAGTCCGCTGCTGTACGACGGGGCACCGGCGATGCTGAACTACTACAGAAGCACGGCAACCGCGAATGATCAGCTGATCGCCGGACCTTCCGGCGGAGGATACTTCTACCCGAACGCCTGGCCGGAGAAGACGCTGCCCGAATTCCTGAAGAAGACCTCCCCGTATTTGAAAAAGACCGGCATGACCGTACCTTACGTGCTGAACCGCATCGCGAATCAGAACGTCCAGCTCAGCGATTCGGTCATCAAGGCGTATGAGGACAACTACCGTCCGAACGGGCTGTTCCTGAGCTGGGAGGATCATTCCGGCGTGGATATCGTGAAAGGGAATCTGCCGGTATCGACGATTCAAGGCATTAGTACCGTCGAGGACGGACAAAAGGTTCTGGCGGACGCCAAAGCGAAATGGGACGGCAAATCGCCGCTGTTCATATCGCTCGGACTACTCGCCTGGAATATGACGCCGACCGATGTGGTGAGGCTGACGGATTCGCTCGGACCGGAATACCAGCCGGTGCTGGCTGACCAATATTTCTCTCTCATCCGGGAGGGAAATCATCTGCCAGCCAAGCCGTGATGAACATATGGTTAGAAAAAACGGTCAACGCGATAAGCGCGTTGACCGTTTTTATATATTCATGAAACAGCCATTGACAATAAGACAAAGCACACAGAAAAACGGTGGCTGGATACGCAACAAGGCAGGCCGTATCATGCGGGCCTGCCTTGTTTAGAAGCGTTGGATGAATAGAGCGTAGAACGCAACGTGATGCGTTTGTCGGAAGGGGATTAGAGCTTCGTATTCGCCGTCACCAGGCTTTCATCGGTGTCTTCCTCAGTTGCAACCTCGCCCTGCCACAGCAGCTGCATTTCCGTGCAGGTCCCCAGCAGATCGTCCAAGGACCCTTCTGCTTCAATGCGTCCGTCTTTCATGACAATGATATGATCTGCCTGCGCCAGCGCGGCCTTGCGGTGGGAGACGGCGATACAGGTCACGTCCCGTTCCTTGAACAGCCGATCCCACAGCTGCTTCTCCGTTTCCACGTCGAGCGCGCTCGACAGGTCGTCGAAGATAAACAGATCGGATTCGGTCATCATCATCCGCGCTGTGGCGGCGCGCTGAATCTGGCCGCCGGACAGCATGACGCCTCTTGGGCCGACAAAGGTGTCGAGACCCTTTTCCAAGTCTTCGATATCCTTCTCCATGACGGCCAGGCGGATCGCACGCGCCAGCGTGTCTTCATCAGCCGGGCTTCCTTGGATGATGTTCTCGCGGAGCGTATCGCTGAAGAGCCGCGGCACCTGCGGCGTATAAGCGGCCCGCGGCGGAATCAGGAAGGCTGCCGGATCAACGGTCTGGCCGTTCCAGAGCACGGCCCCGTCCGTCTTGGGCAGCAGTCCGAGCAAGGTTCGAACCAGCGTCGATTTGCCGGAGCCGATCCGTCCGGTAACGACGACGAATTTGCCGCGTTCGAGCGTGAAGCTTACATCTGAAATGCCGTTTTCGGAGTTCGGGTAGGTGTAGGATAACCTTTTGATTTCAAGCCTTTGCAGCCGTTCTTTGGGATCCTTCCGGATGACGGGTGGCTCCGGCGGCTCTCCGTACAGATAGGTTTCGCTCGGTTCCATGATCCGCTCCTGTTCACCGGGACGGAAGAGAACACTCATCCGGTCGAGTGAAACCTTCAGGCGTTTATGCTGGAAGACCATGTAGCCGAACAGCGAAATGCTGAAGGCGATATTGGACAGATAGGTCGTGAATAGCGCGAAGTTGCCGACAGTAAAATGGCCCGCCTTCATCGCCGAAGCGCACATCAACAGGATAATGCCGGTACAGATGCTCAGGACATGCTGGTTCAAAGAACGCATCCACTGCTTGAACAGATTATCCTTCAGCGCCGCCTGCCGGCGGGATTCGTTCAGCTCCACGAAACGCTTGTGGACATGTTCCTCCGCCTGACCGAGCTTAAGCGCCTGCACGGCGCCGAAGGATTCGGCGATAAAGCTCGTGATGCGTCCCGTGGCCTCCCGGTTCTGCTGGCCATACCGTCTGGCACGGTTGCCGGAAAGGTTGTTCAGCAGCGTCACGGCGATCAGCGGAAGCAGGGCGACGAGCGTAATTTGCCAATTGATCCGGGCCATGATGACAAGGGAAATGACGGCAAAGGCGAGCCGTCCCCAAAAATCGACCCAGGATTCCACGTATTCGACGACTTCATCCACGTCTTCGCGAAACCGGCTTACCGCTTCACCCGGAGAAGCAGGGAGGTTGCGGCCCGGCCAACGCATGATTCCCTTGAGCATGTTGGTGCGAAGAATAGCCTGGATGTCGTAAATGTAAGTAACCCATTTGAAGAATGCCCAGAAGAAGACGCCTACGCGAGAAACCCGTACGAGGACGATGAAAATGAGCGGAACGGCAAGCCAGAGGTAGTCATGCGACTGGCTCGTCACCCGGTCGAAGAACCATTCCATCCCGATGCCTAGCAGCAGCGGCAGGGAATGAAAAGCGCCCCAAAGCAATCCGTTGACGATAAAGAGCGATAGGTTATAGGTAAACAGGCGTTTGATAAATATGGATACGGTCATGCCAGATCCTCCTCTCTGCCTGTAATCAGCAGCTGAGCGTAATGCGAGGAAGGATTTTTGGCCAGAGCCTCCCTTTCCCCAAATTCAAGAATTCGTCCGTCTCCCAGCACCATGATGTGATCGACCTGCTCCAGCGTAGAAAGACGATGTGCAATCACGATTCCGGTACAATGCCTCATTAACTGGTCCACGGCCGACTGCAGCATCGCTTCCGTCGCCGCATCCAGACGCGACGAAGGCTCATCGAGGATGACCAGGCTTGGCTGCGTCAGGAAGACGCGCGTCAGGGCAAACAGCTGTGCTTCGCCGGCCGAAAGGGAAGCGCCGCCAGCCTTCAGATGCGTATCGAGGCCTTCCGGCAGCGAATCGATCCACTGCTTCAGCCCGAGACGGCCGGTCGTTTCAAGGATATAATCATCGGATATGCTGCCGTCAAACAAGGTCAGGTTATCGCGAAGCGAGCCGTCGAACAGCTGTACATCCTGCGTGACCATGCCAACCCGGCGATACAGGGCTTCAAGCTTCAAATCCTGAATGTCGGTGCCCCCGACCCGTATGACGCCGCTGTTAATGTTGTACAGCCGCAGCAGCACCCGGCTGAGACTCGATTTGCCGCTGCCGGTCCGTCCAATGATGCCCAGCCGCTCGCCGGGGCGGACGGAGAAGGTAATGTCATGGAGCACCGGCTTATCCGGGTTGTAGCTGAAATTCACATGGTCGAATTCCAGCCCGAGCGCGCCTTCGGGCAGCTCCGTGCGGCTGCCATCCACGATTTCGCTGCGGTTCCCCAGCAGCTCCTGCGAGCGCATCATGCCGGATTTGGCCTTCTGGAATTCCTGCACCTGGTCGCCAAGCTGTTCGATAGGATCATTCAGCATCTGCGTGTATTGATAAATCAGGAAGAGCACACCGAGCGTAATCTGCTTGGTCAGATAATAATGAACGCCGAGCAGCAGTACGACCGTGACCGCGATAGCAAAAAGAACGACGGTGGTGTTCCACGGAATGACCCGCAGCATCCACGCCTTGCGGCCTTTCAGGAATACGTTGCGCATGGCGCGGTAGAACCGGTTCATCACATAAGGCACATTGCCGTTGGCCTGCACGTCTTCGATCCCGGCGATCCGTTCTTCAATAAAGCCGAATAACGCCGCGCTTGCCCCGCGTTCGTCCTTGGACGACTTGACGCCCAGATCGCGGATAAACACCATGGCGCCGATGGAGGCTAGAGTGAAAACGGTCATAACCGTTGCGATCGGCCAATTAATGGTAAACATAAAACTGAGAATTCCGGCGAGAAGCACAAAGCTGCCGATGACCTTAATAATGAACATGGCGAAAAAGTTCGACATGTTCGTCACGTCGCCGTCGATCCGCTCAATCATTTCGCCGGGCGTTTTCACGTTATGAAAGCGCATGTCGAGGCGGAGGCAATGCTTCAGCAGATCGCCGCGAAGCTGGTTCGTGGCACGCCAGGAGACGTCGTTCCCAAGGTAGCTGATGGCTACCGTCAGGACCTGATTGAGAACGGCAAAGATCAGAAATTCGCCGGCCAGCATGAACAGGTCGGAAACGATGCCTTGACCTGCGGCCTTATCGATAAATCTCTGGACAATTTGCGGATTGACGAGCTGAGCCGCTGTAGAAGCGAGCAGCAGAACGAGCAGTACGAGCAGCCGGCCTTTGACCGGACGCAAATACCGGAAGAGCCATGACATGGATGGCTGTTTAGGTTGTTGCATGCGAAAAACCCCCAATTCCAAACCGAACAAGTATGATGTATTTTGCAGCTTTAGGAAATTGCGTCTGGCCGCAGCCCTTTTAATTGACCAGATGCAAATAATATCCATCATACAATAATATGGAAGCGTTACAAGATAAAGTTTAAATAAAAGCAAACTTTATTGATAACGGGTGCCGAGCACCGCCCCCAAGGGAATGCGAGTTCATATTCAGTTCATATTCGCGGTTTATTCTTAAGCCGTGACGGGAATGAAACCAATGTACATTGCAGGACAATACCAACGCTAAACTTGCGGCGCTGCGTGTCCGTCCGTTGTCTGCATGCGGACGAAACCGCAGGGTCTGCAAGTAGTATTTGATGTGATTACGGGATATGATGGCTTTGGAGCCAACTTATTTCAGTAAGTGTATATTTCACGATAGAAAGGAGCCGACGGGATGCCTCTTATTTTAGTGGTTGATGATGATCCGCATATCCGCGAGCTGCTCACCCATCTGCTCAAGAGCGAAGGCTTCCACACCGCGGAAGCCGCAAACGGGCATGAAGCGCTGGAAGTGCTCGAAACGACACGGGCCGATCTGGTCGTGCTTGATATAATGATGCCGGGCATGGACGGATGGGAGCTGTGCAAGGAGCTGACGGAGGATTATGAGGATTTGCCGATATTGATGCTGACAGCAAAAGGCGAGACTGTCCATAAGGTCAAGGGCTTCGACCTGGGTACCGACGATTATCTCGTCAAGCCTTTCGATCCGCCGGAGCTCATCGTGCGGGTTAAGGCGCTCCTGAAGCGCTACCGGATTTCAGCCTCGCAGCAGATTCATATCGGCTCTTTAAGGCTCAACCGCAAAACCTATGAATGCTATAACGGTGAGGAAGGCATTACGCTGCCCCTGAAGGAATTCGAGCTGCTGTTTTTGCTGGCGAGCTATCCGGGCAAAACGTTTTCCCGCGACCAGCTGATCGAGCAGATCTGGGGGTTTGATTACGAAGGTGATGAACGCACGGTCGACGTGCATATCAAACGCCTCCGGGAACGCTTCCCGACGGATGAACAGGACTTTCAGATCCGAACGATCCGCGGGCTCGGCTACCGGCTGGAGGTGATAGGATGAACAAGCAAAAAGGCTTGTGGATGAAGTTGCGGGTGATAAGTTTTATGCTGATGGTCCTAACCGGACTTTCCCTATGCTGGACGGCGGCCTACTTTCTCTTCCGGTGGTTTGGATGGCACTGGACCGGCTTGGTAAGACAGCTCGGCGTCTCCGTATTAGGGTTTATCCTGTTCGGCTTCATTATTTGGATTATCTCCCAATTCGGACGCAAAAAAGAGATTGAATTCTACCAAAGCATCATCGACGCTTTTCGGCGGATTGCCAGAGGAGACTTCAGTGTCTCTCTATCGCTTGAAGGCTTGGACGACGGCCGTTTTACGGATATTATCAAAAGCATCAACGACATGGCAGCGGATCTTAATAAGCTTGAAACGATGCGCCAAGGGTTCATTTCGGACGTTTCCCATGAGATCCAGTCTCCGCTGACGTCCATCAGCGGCTTTGCGCGCGTGCTGAAGGAAAAGGAGCTGACCCCGGAGGAACGGGAGCATTATCTGGATATTATCGAGCAGGAAAGCCTCCGGCTTTCCCGCCTGTCGGAGAACATGCTGCGGCTGGCTTCGCTCGACTCGGAGCAGCATCCTTTTCAGCCCGTCCCGATGCGTCTGGATAAGCAGCTCCAGACGCTGATCCTGGCCTGCGAGCCGCAATGGCTGGAGAAGAATTTGGACGTATCGGCCGATCTGACCCCGGTCATGATGGACGCCGATCCCGACCTGCTCAGCCAGGTATGGGTAAATCTGCTGCATAACGCTATCAAATTCACGCCTCCCGGCGGTGCCATCGAAGTCCGGCTGGAAGCGGACGAAGAGGAGGTGCGCGTCATGGTGGCCGATTCGGGCATCGGCATTTCGAAGGAAGACCAGATGCATATCTTCGAACGCTTCTTCAAGGCGGATAAATCAAGAACCCGCTCCGGCGGAGGGAGCGGGTTGGGACTTTCCATCATTCAAAAAATCGTGGAAATGCATCACGGCAGCGTAAGCGCCGACAGCAATCTAGGCACAGGTACGACGATGACTGTAAGGCTGCCGAAAGCGGCGGCAAGGGTCCCGGCTGAAGCGCCGCCAGCAGCGCCCGTGCTCGGGAAGAAAGGCCGAGCGTCTCGTTCTGCGGCGAAAGATACACCCTGACGGTTTCTATCGGCAAATCCAGTTCGGCGCCGAATGGCTTGTGGCTGTTCCACCAATGCCCGTCCGCCTGTATCCGGCGCATGGAGAGTGGAGTGCAAGCAGGCGGTTAAGGCAGATGAATCGATTTGATATGGTCACAGTGAAGCAGGATCGTGGTTCCTCCGGCCTCCACCAGTTCGATCATTCGGTTATCCACCTTTTTTAACAGCCCTGCCTTGAGTGGGGATTCCCCCAGATCGAAGATGACAAGTTCATTCTGGAACTTCTCCAGCTGTTGGTCGAGCGTGCGGGAGAGCGGAATTGCAGGCTGCTGTACTTGAAAAAGATGCTGGTTCAGAGAGAACGGGGTCATGCTTGGCGGCAGCGGACACAGATATTTCACGTGGTGGAGCGGTATATAGACGGAATGATACAGCGGGGAGAAGAAAATAAAGTAATCGTTCATAATACTTGTCAAGTAACCATACAGGGGATCAGGGCCTCCCAGCCCGATTTCCGTAAAAATCCCCCTGGAATTCATCAGCATTTTCCGATAGGAAATATGGTTATGGTCTACCAGTGGTTCCATATCGCCCGGAGAAGCATCGTCGCCGTCCTGCGTGAGCTTCATTTGCTGTACATGATGGATGGGTACGTAAATATATCGTGTTTCCGAGAAAAGAACCAGGATATCGCTGCCCAGATCTACGAGCTCCCCGATAACCGGAACTTTATAACCGGAGATTTTCAGCTCAACTTTTTTCCCAAGGAGAGAACGTATCGACTCCATAAACGACCTCCTTTCTCGCTTTATCGACTTCAATGGAGAGCGGAAGCGGGACGGATGCCCGATTGTTGTCACCAGATAGTCACACGAGCATATACTGTTTCGAACATCCTTTTTTACTAAGGATGCTTTGCTGAAAAGGACGACCCCTGCGGGCTGCAGAAATCCGTATACTGCTGCGCACAGGAAACGGCTTCATCGTTCTCGCAGGGGACGCCTAATTTTGAAAAAGTTCAGTGATTTAGTAAGCCCGCATAATCGGCCTTTTATTCACCGCTGCTGTTTCTGCGCCGGTTGCCTCTGCGATTACCTTTGCGGTTGCCCGTGCGACTTCCGGTTCGGTTGCCTGTTCGGTTACCGGTTCGACTAGTGCTTCGACTGCCCCAACTCATGCTGCCCCATGTCCGGCTGCCGCGGCTTAGATTCCCTGCCGTTTGATTCCCACGAGTCGGGTTTCCGCCGCTATTGGCTCCGCCTTGGTTACCCTTGGACTGGTTCCCCCCCGATTGGTTGCTATTCTTGTTGCCGTTGCTGCTATTCTTGTTGCCGTTGCTGTTATTCTTGTTCCCCTTGCTGCTGTTTCCGCTGGAGCTGCCGAGCACGGTTACCGATTTAATATGGAAGATTTGAATCCGGACAACCTCTTCCCCTTTTACGGCAAGCATCAGATAGTTTTGGTTGGCATTAATAATAATGCCCTCCAGCTTTTCGGGCCCGCCGCGGTTAATTTGTACATGGCGGTATTGCAGGGATTGAAGCAGTCCGACAAAGCTGTGAGCCTGGATCGGGCGCGCCATGGCGGACTGCACCCCTCCTGAACGCGATCCTCCCGACCGGGCACCGACGGATTGGCTGGTTCCACCCTGCGCTCCTCCGGATTGACCCGTGCCAGTGACGCTTTTGATGTGGGCGGTACTGACATAAACGATGTGTTTGTCTTTGGCCCATATCGCCAGATAGTTGTTCTGCACGGCGAGCAGCACACCCTCTACCATGTCCGGTCCGCCGCGATTGATCTTCACGGTTTGACCGACCAAGCCCATCAAATCATTACCGGTTAAAGACATTTCACATTCCCCTTTCTCTTAATCATTAGGTAGACGAAGAAGAGCGTCCTTTCGTCCTTCAAGTCTATCTATGCTCTATTTATATGTGTCCTCGAGCGAGAGGGGACTAGCCGGATATACTAGATTCGCAAAATTCGGCTCATATCCCGTTGTCGGATTGCTAGAATCGGATCAAGCATATAATCCCCGACACCGAGACGTTTGCCCTGACGGCATACGCTGATGCAGCATAGGATGGTGAAGAGCCTGTAATAGGCCTATTATTCATGTTGGAAAGGCGGTTGCGTGCATGGGTCTGCCCGTTTACCGGATCGTGATCAAGGAGAAGGATTTGACGCAGATGGAAAGGCAGATTTGGTCCGACAAGTTCGTCCCGGCAACCTTTACCGACGGAAACGGAACGCAGCCGGTCCAAATCCGTTACCGAGGCGGTCATACGCGAGAGTATCCCAAAAGGTCATATGAGATTCAAACCTCCCGCTTGACCTATCATTTTAATGCGGAGCATGACGATCCTTCGCTGCTCCGAAATGCGCTTTCGTTTCACTTTTTTAATGAGATCGGCGTTCCGGCTCCGTCCACGAAGCACTGCGTTCTTCAAATAAACGGAGTGATTCAAGGGGTTTATTTGAGGATCGAGGCCGTCAACCAGACCTTTTTTCGAGTGCGTAAAATACCGGTAAGAAGCATTATCTATGCTGTGAATGATAATGCTACCTTTGAGCTGAAGGATGTAAATACAGAGAAACCTAAGAGTTCGTTGTTTTCGGGATACAGCCTGATGAAGGGAACGGGAGAGGATCGCCTGAGACTGACCGGCTTCATCCGGAATATCCATTCGAAACGCGGAATCGCGCTGCAGAGATATTTGAACGGACGGCTTTACATGGACAATTATCTGAAGTGGCTGAGCGGGGCCGTGCTTACAGGCAATTATGACGGATTTCGGCAAAACTATACGATTTTCGAATACAAGAAGAGACGGGCATACGGCTTTCTCCCATGGGATTATGAAGGGACCTGGGGCCGCAACTGCTACGGTAAGGCGGTCGCTTCCGACCTGGTGAAGCTCAAGGGAGACAACCGGCTGACCGCGAAGGTCATGGCATACCGTGCATACCGCAAGCAATACAAGCAGCGCTTGGAGCACATACTGGCCACTTCGTTTACCAGCCAGAAGCTCATGCCGGTAGTCAAAAAAATGCATAGACAAATTGAAGAGGATGTATACCGTGATCCGAAATACAAATGGCCAGCCTCTCAGCATGTTTGCCTCCGAGCCGGAGGTCATCCAGGCTTACATCGAAGACAGGCGCAATGTTATCCGGCGCGAGCTGCACAATCTATGAAACCTGGCAGACGGACAAAAAGAAGACATCTGCAGCCGAAGATGTGCAACGGGCAGATGTCTTTTCAATTGGTGTTACAGCAGTTTTTGATATAAATGGTTCAGATAACGCCAGCGTGTCCCGAAGAAGTAGATGACCTGGATGGCGAGGAACGTGGCAAAGATCGACAGCGTATGGGTGGAGATAGAGAAATCCACCAGCTGCTGCAGCGCAACAAATGCCACGCTGCTGTGGATAAAGGCGATCAGCAGCGGCAGGAAGAACATGAGCACAAGCTGCCTCGTCACGGTTTTGGCCAACTCCTTGCGGCTGAGGCCAACCTTGGAGATCATCCGGTACTGCTCTTCGTCCCTGGAAAGATCGGCATAGAGTCTGAAATAGATAAAGCTGGCGGCAAAGGTGAAAAACACGATGCCGATGAGTCCGCTGACGATCAGCAGCATGCCGTTGGTTTGCCTGGATTCCACCCACTGGGTGACCAGCGCGCTGAATTGAAAGGGGACAAATTGCAGCGATTGAGTATCGCTACTATATATGGCCGCTGTTAATTCCCGTGTAACGGCGCGCGTATCGTGCCACTTCGGGACGACAAATTCTACATATTTTACCTTCATTAGATTGCCGGCGTTAAATGTGTCGTAATCCGAATCGGTAACGATATAAATTTTGAAGGCTTCCGGAATGACGATATGCGGAAGAGCCTTTTTGATATGCATGGTCATTTCCTGGTTGCCCTCGAAGTGAACCATCCTTACCGTGTCGGCGCCTGTCCCCTCCAGCTTGTATTTGCTGTTCTGGGATATGGTTGAAGGGGCTGCAAGCGTCTCCCCGTTTTGGAGCGTTTCCCGGTCATAACCGAGTGCTGCGGCCAGACGGTTATATTCGCTCAGCTTGACCAGTGTGAATCCTTCCTTGGTATGGGTCGGGGTATAGGAGGCCATCTGGTAAGCGAAGCCTTCCCGTTTCAAAGTCTCCTCGATCAGGCGGATATGCTTTTGTTCGAAGCTGTTTTTCTGATCGGATTCATTAAAGGAAATATACGAAAAAGCATACGGGTTTATCATGGCGGCCAGTCCCGGATCGCCGATGGCCAGGGAGGTGCCGATGCCCGTGAAGGCGGTGGCCGAAATAACCGATACCATGAAAAACATGACGGCATTGTCTTTCATCCGGTAGACTAGCTCCGAGATCGTCAGCAGATTCGTACGGTTAAAGAAAACGTGCGGCCTTTTCTTCAAAGCTCTCATGACATACACGCTAAGCTGGGTGAACAGGAAATAAGTTCCGATAATTACCAGCGCCACGCCGCCGAACAGCAGTGTGAACGACAGAATACGCCGAATCACGAAGAGCAGCACGCAGGCGTAACCGAGCCCAATGAGCAGTACCGACAACAAGGACAGCAGAACGGAGGCCTTCGGTTCAGGCTTCGGCTTATCTTCCGACTTGATCAGATCCGCCAGCGTTCCTTTTTTCGTCAGGTATGACGTGAAGGCGGCCACGATCACGAACAGAATAAAGTACGCCGCAGCCGTAATCAGGATGGCTTTCCCCGGCAGGTAGAACGGCAGCCCGTGTTCGACGGCGAGCAGGGTGGCGCAAATCAGAAGAATCAGCTTGGAAAATACGACGCCCACCAGGATGCCTGTGATGATGGCGAAGATGCCGATCACGATATTTTCGATGAAAAGCATGCGGTTCAGCTGTTTGCGGGACATGCCGAGCAAAAGCAGGATGCCGAACTCCTTTTTGCGCAGCTTGATGAAGGCGCTCACCGAGTACAGCAGAAACAGGAAGGAAAAGACAAATACAATCACCTGCGATATCTTCATGCCCATCGTGCCCAGCACGCTCAGCGTCGTACTGCCGGAAACGATAGATCCGCGAAGGTCGGGATGAAAAGCCAGCAGGGAATACGTAAAGAAGATCATGACCGAAAAGGCGCTGCTCAAAAAATGGGCGACGTAAGTCCGCTTGTTCCGGAGGACGTTGTTAAATGCGAACTGACGGAAATTCATGCCCGTTCCCTCCCAGCAGCGACAAGACGTTGATAATCTTTTGATAGAAGGAGGCGCGGTTGTCTCCATAATAAATTTCGTTATAGAGCTGGCCGTCTTTGATGAATATGACTCGGCTGCAGTAGCTCGCAGCAACCGGGTCGTGGGTAACCAGCAGCATCGTCGCCCGATCCTCCCGATTGCGCTGGCTCAATATGTCCATCACATCGCGTGCCGACTTGGAATCGAGGTTGCCCGTAGGCTCATCCGCGAGCAGCAGCTTGGGCTCATGGATTAGGGCCCGGGCGATGGCCGTGCGCTGCGCTTGTCCTCCGGAGATTTCATAGGTGCGTTTATCAAGGATGGGGACGATATCCAGCTTCTTCGCGACCGCTTCGACCCGCGCGTTCATTTCTTTGAGCCCCACACCGTCCAAGGTCAGCGGAAGCAGGATGTTCTCCTTGACCGTTAACGTATTCAGCAGATTGAAGGATTGGAAAACAAAGCCGAGCTCGCGCCGGCGGAACAGGGCAAGCTTGTTCGGCGACAGCGTGAAGGGGTCTTCGCCGCCGATGCGGATTTCGCCCGAGGTGGGCTTGTCGATGGTCGAGATCATGTTCAGAAGCGTCGTCTTGCCGCTTCCGGAAGGGCCCATGATGCCTACGAATTCACCTTCATGAATGGTAAGATCGATGTTGGAGAGGGCCTCGTAGGAGACCATGCCTTTATATATTTTGCCGAGATTTCGAACAGACAACATTTCCATTGGCTGTACAACGCCTCCTTATTAGTCGATACCCCCAGTGTACCTGCCCGGACGGGAATCTCCTATCGACACATCTTTCACCTATCTTACACCGCTGTAAGATTCACGCGTCTCATCATATGAAGGGCAGCCTGGTCTACGAAAAATGAATTCGTACGAGCGTCCCTTCCCCCTCGGCGGATTCCAGTTCGATCCGATGATTCAGCCTGCCGACGACCTCCTTGACGAGATACAGGCCCATGCCTGTGGACTCTTTGAAGCGCCTGCCGTTTTCGCCGGTATAGAAGGGGCGGAATACCCGCGGCAGATCGGATTTCGGAATGCCTGCACCACGGTCTTGGATTTCGAGAATGACCTCGTGTCCCGTTGTTTTGGCCGAGACCGTAACCTTATGGCCGCTTCCCGCGGAGTATTTGATGGCATTACTCAGCAGTTGCCCCAGCACGAACCTCATCCATTTGGGATCCGTTCGTACGGATATCCCCTCTTCGATGCTTACCTCCGGATAAACATGGCTGCGGATGAAATACCGCTTATGCTCGTGTACCGTATCCCTTGCAAGCTCGTTCAGGTTCACGTTCTCCACGCCAAAATCCTGTTCAAAGGTATCCAGCCGCGCGACATAGAGCACCATCTCCAGCCCCTCCCGCAGCCGGTCGGTTTCCTCCGAAATGCTGACAAGCCGTTCATCCTCTTCCTCCTGCGTGACCATCTCAATGACGGACAGCGGCGTTTTCATCTGGTGAACCCATTGGTTCATGAATGTAAGGTAATCTTCATTTTTACGCTTCCAGCTCTGAAGCATGTTCTGATACTGCCTGTACTGCGTCTCGAGCAGCTCGCTGAGAGCGGAAGGAAGCGGCGCCGGTTCATGCTTTTGTACAGATTCGGAGAGAGATTCGAATGGATTGGAGAGACGGGCATAAAAGCCGCGGTGCGTGACAAAACGGAATACGAGATACCCTGCGAATAGGAACAGTCCAAGAAAGAGGGCATACAGGGCCGTCAGCGGATGGTCGTAGCCATCGAACCAGAACACCATCAGTACGCCGAGCAGCTCAAGCAAGGTGAATATCAGCAAGGGGAGATGCTCCCTGATAAATAGCTTCATGATTACGATAGATCCTTCCATGTCGTATTCAGGCGGTAGCCGAGTCCCCGCACCGTTTCCAAGGCATCCCCAATCCCAAGCTCCGTCAAGCGTTTCCGTACCCGGGTAATGTTGACGCTCAGGGTGTTGTCGTCCACGAAAGCGTCATCCCACAGCTTTTCCAAAATGACCTCACGGCCTGACTACCCGCGGGCTTCGTTCCAGCAGGGTTTCCATGTATGGCTTCTTTTTTGCTGAGCGTTACCGTTTCGGCTCCCAGCTTCAGCTCCATGCGTTCCGCGTACAGGATCAGCCCGTCCTTTTCGACGGTGCGTTCTTCATTCCTGGAGGCGAATTCGCCATAGACGCGGCGGAGCTGGCTGCGGATTTTGGCGATAACAATTTCATAGTAAAAGGGCTTGGTAATAAAATCGTCGGCGCCGTTTTCAAGCGCCATCACCTGATCCATTTTCCCGCTGCGCGCGGAGATGAAAATAATCGGGCAGGTGGAAATCTGCCGGATCTGCCGGCACCAGTAATATCCGTCAAAGCTCGGCAGATTGATGTCCAGCAGCACGATATGGGGCTCATGCGCCGCGAATTGTTCCAGCACATGCTCAAAATCATGAATAACGATGGCTGTATCCCCGTATTTTTCAATATGGGACTTTAGCAGGTCCGCAATTTTCGGATCATCTTCAACGATAAGGATTGTATACATCAGGACAGCTCCTTCATGGATTAATGGACGGGAAGCCGTTATGAACCATATTATACACACTGCATGCGGCTTCGCGAAAAAGCCGGGGCGTAACGTCTCTGCTATAGACGAGATTTTACGGCATAACACTGCAAATATAAGCATATAAATATTTAGATTATAATTATTATAATTTAATATTGATTTTCATTATTGCCTGCGTTACAATGAAACACACCAGTTAATTATTTAGAATTATTCTAATTTAGATATATGAGGAGGCGTTGTACCGATGGCAAAATTGACAACAAACCAAGGGGTACCGATTGGAGACAATCAAAATTCAAGAACGGCAGGGCAGCATGGCCCCACATTGCTGGAAGATTATCAGCTGCTGGAGAAGCTGGCGCATTTTGACCGAGAACGCGTGCCGGAGCGCGTCGTTCATGCACGCGGGGCAGGGGCGCATGGCGTATTCAAGCTGACGAACAGCATGAAGCGATATACGAAAGCGGCATTTTTGCAAAATGAAGGCCAGGAAACGCCGGTGTTTGCCCGTTTCTCCACGGTCATTCACGGCTTGCATTCCCCGGAGACGCTTCGCGATCCGCGCGGCTTTGCGGTGAAATTTTATACGGAGGAAGGCAACTATGATTTCGTCGGCAATAATCTGCCGGTATTCTTTATCCGCGACGCGATGAAGTTTCCGGATATGGTTCACTCGCTGAAGCCGGATCCGCGCACGAACATACAGGATCCGGATCGTTACTGGGACTTTATGTCGCTGACGCCGGAATCGACGAACATGATGGTACACCTGTTCACAGATGAAGGCATTCCGGCGGGCTACCGCCAGATGCGCGGCTCCAGCGTTCATGCCTATAAATGGATTAACGAGTATGGCAATACGGTATACGTGAAGCTGCGCTGGGTACCCAAGCAGGGCGTGAAAAACCTGAGCCCGGCGGAGGCTTCGGCGATTCAGGCGAATGATTTCAACCATGCGAGCCGGGACCTGTATGAAGCCATTGAGCAAGGGGATTACCCGGAATGGGATTTGTATGTACAGGTGCTGGATCCTGCGGACCTCGACAGCTTCGATTTCAATCCGCTGGATGCCACGAAAGACTGGTTCGAAGAGGATATTCCTTACCAGCTGGTCGGCACGATGACGCTGAACCGGAATCCGGAAAACATTTTTGCGGAGACCGAATCCGTAGGATTCAATCCGGGCGTGCTGGTGCCGGGGATCGAGCCATCGGAGGATAAGCTGCTGCAGGGACGGCTGTTCTCCTACTCGGATACCCAGCGCCACCGCATCGGGCCGAACTATTTGCAGCTTCCGGTCAACTGCCCGTTCGCGCAGGTCAGCAACAACCAGCGTGACGGCGCCATGCCGTTCAAACAGCAAACCAGCCGGATCAATTATGAACCGAACCGGTACCAGGATACGCCGAAGGAAGATCCGGCTTACCGGGATGCTCCGCAGCCTGTTCATGGGGTTGTCTCCCGGGAGAAAATCAATAAGCCGAATGATTTCGGCCAGGCCGGTCAGGTCTTCCGTAAGTATACGCCTGAAGTGCAGGCGCAGCTCGTGAGCAATCTGGCAGCCGATCTGGCGGTTGTTGCGGATCAGACCAAACTGCTTGCCATCTGCAATTTCTACCGCGCCGATGAGGAGCTGGGCAAACGTCTGGCGGATGTTCTTCAAGTGGATTTGGCTCCGTTTTTGTCCCGGATGTCTTAATATAACGAGATTCAATACGTTTTCAACATCGATGAACACATTGATAAACACTCTGTAACGCTGCACCTATGCACAGGAATATCACGCCTTTTATATAAAGAGCCGAGGATCATGATCCTCGGCTCTTTTTTGTCGCAGCACGCATTGCTTTTAAATTTCCTTGATGGCAATCATCACAGCCGGTTATGCGTTGCTTCTGCGGTAGTGAGTGCTTTTCAAGCGAAAGTTCTTTTCTTTACGTACTCGGGACAGTGGCAGCACCGGAAACCTGAGCAAGCCCAAGCTTATCCTCCAGATAGGCTTTGTTGCTGATGACGGACGGGTGATCCGGCTGGTACTGGCGCGCTGCCTCGTTGTGGCGGTAAGCCAAATCATAAAGGCCGAGGCGGTCGTAGCAGACGCACAGCTGCAGATGGGGCAGCCAGGTGGAGCAGCTCAGGTTCTGCATGCCCCACGAATGCTCGGGTACGGAGATTTCAAGCGCCTGTTTATACCAATATAAGGAAGCGTTGTAGTCGTTTTTTTGCAGAAAATGATATCCCATGCGGCAGCAGGCATCCGGGCGGGGCGGGCCGTATTCAAAAGCTCTTAAAATGCTGGCAAGCTCCATGGAAGTATCCCCTAGCTCGTGATAGCAATCGGCAAGCTTGCCGCAGGCCGCAATATTGTCCTCGATCCACCCCCTCCCTTCCTTCAGGAAACGCTGGTAATATACGGCGGCCATTTCAAAGAAACGGTGATCCTTCAGTTCATTCGCAAAATAGTAGATATCTCTTGGCGAAAAGCTTTCACCGGCGGATTGTCGTTTCATGTAAATGTCCAAATTCCGGTCGCTGTCGCGGTCATCGCCGCAGTGCGTGACAGCAATATCGCTGTCGAGGATCCGGCCTCCAACCTCAAGATATTCATGAACAGCCCCCTTCCAGCGAAACTGGTTGCTGCGTTTGACAAGGCGATTTCGTCGCAGGCTGGAGACCACGTTTCCCTGCGCGTCAAAGGCCAGGTGGTATTTCATAGTAACGGAGTCGACTTCCGTGTCCAGCGTGCTTTTTAACGCGAGCAGTTTCGCCAAGTCGTCCTCCATGAGAATGTCATCCGCATCCAGCCATAATATGTAATCCATCTCCGCCTGATCGAAAGCAAAGTTGCGGGCAGCCGCAAAATCGTCGATCCATTCGAAATCGAAGATGTTCCGGGTGAATTTGCGGGCGATCCGTTTGGTGCTGTCCGTCGAGCCGGTATCGACAATGATAATTTGATCGACAGCCTTCTGCACGGAGGAAAGGCAGCGGTCCAGAGCATTCTCTTCGTTTTTGACGATCATGCATAAGCTGATGCTTATCATTATTTATCACTCCTTGGCATGAAAGATCATTTGGGCAGGAATAATTGCCAAAACCTAGTAAGTGGTACAAATCTCATGAATACATTAGGTATTGGGCTGCAATGGAAGGATCTCATGCGGTATCAGTCATATGTATGACGCAAAATTGGAAAGCAGACCGCAAACGGGGTGCCTGGCGGAAGGGCGGCTGACGTCCATGCACCTGAAAAAACGCGAGGGAAATGATTGTACCGCGGCAACAAAACACAGGAGGAGGAAAGATACATGAGCTTGAATGAAAACGAAGACGAGAGAGGATTGGGACCGGACAGGGACGAAATCGGCGTCATTCCGATTACCGCCCAGCAGACCGAGCAGCTCATCGGGCTCTTGTCCCGTCTGCTGCAGACGGTTCCACCTGCCCTGCTCAGGCAGGACCCGGCGTCGATAGCGGCTTTAAAGGACGTCTTTAAAAGATTGCAGACGTTTGTAACGGACTCCGAATTCCCTGTAAGAGACAAAGCGCTTCTTCAGTCTGCTCTTGAACTTGCGATCACGATGTGCGAAGCGATTCCGGCATCGGGCGTAGGGCTTCTCATCAATTTGGAGGAAAACCTGGATGATCTATTATCCACGGTTCTGCTGCTCCGGTTGAAACCGGTGGTCAAGGATACGATGGTTGAGCTGATCCGTCAGATTCAGCGTACCATTGGGGACATCCTGCCTTCCGTATCGCTGGGATCCGGAACGCAGGGACCCCCAGGTCCTCCAGGGCCTCAGGGACCCGCCGGACAGCAGGGTGTTCCAGGCCCTCCCGGAATCCAGGGTCCTGCAGGTGCTGCTGGCGCACAAGGTCCAGCCGGTGCAACCGGACCAACCGGACCAACGGGCGCCACGGGAGCCGGACTGACTGGCATCGTTCCGTTTGATCCGGCCCAGGCGCCGAATTATCGGGCTGGCCAGGTGGTTTCGTTTGGCGGCAGTACTTATCTGGTCAATGTCAATGCACCCGTAGGGACGCCGGGTTCGTCTCCGGATTACACGCTTTTGGCGGCTGCAGGCGCCACGGGTGCGACAGGGGCTACAGGAATAGGGTTGGACGGCGTCGTTCCTTTTGATCCTGCGCAAAGTCCAAGTTATCCGCAGGGTCAAGTCGTTACTTACGATGGAAGCACGTATATTGCAGATGTAGCCGGTCCGAGCGGCACGCCGGGAGGATCACCGGACTATACGCTTTTGGCGGCAGCCGGCA